>CAWIZB010000033.1:0-225365 GCA_963840505.1 uncultured Actinomycetota bacterium | reverse complement strand
CGAATCGACTGGTCACACGAGCACAGGCATCTGATTGAACCGTAAGTCAATTCGCTGTCACATCGAACGGCTCAACCAGACAGGCCACCTGCTGCACGGCTGAGCGTCCGACCGTGCAGGAAATCCAGCAGGTACGTCGCGAAAGTCTCTGGGTCCAGGATGTCGGCGACGTGCTGCTGCCCCGCCAGCACCAACAGCCGCACGTCCGGCAGCGCGGCTGCGACCGCGCCGACCGCAGCCTTTGCGGGATCTGTGCTTTTCTCGCCGGTCAGCAGCAGGACGGGCAGATTGATCTTCGCTGCCTGCTCCGCTTCCAATCGGGCCTGGGTCTCACCTACCACCTCGCGCGGCACGGTGTGCGCGGCGGCGACGCGCCCTGGCCAGGAGGGGGCCGACCGGAGCACTGCCATGTCCTCATCGGACATCTCCTCCACCGACCGGAACAGGGCCTCGACGACACCATCCCGATCACCCGCGGCCAGCATCTTGTCCATTCGCCTCAAAACGTCTGCTGGGAGGGCATAGATCGATGGGTCCGGGACCGGCCAGCCCTCGTAGAGGACCAGTCTGCGGATGTTCGCGGTCAAGGTTGCGGCACCGAAAGCGACGATGCCGCCGTGCGAATGGCCGTACACGTCCACGCGCTGCCCGGACATCGCCGCAATCGCATCCACGACGGCCGCGACGTCCTCATACTCCCGCTCCAGCCGGTACTCCGGAGCGTCGCCGCTGGCACCCCGGCCTCGCCGGTCGATTGCATGAACTGTGACCTGCCGCTCCAGATAGGGGACCAAGGGGCGCCATCGCGTGTGGTCGGCAGGTGACCCATGGACGAGCACGAGCGGCGGTCCGTCCCCACTCGTCCAGTAGGCGATCTCGGTTCCGTCGCGCGACACCACGCTGGTCTTGATCTGTGTATCGGTGGGCATGCTCAGCACACTCCTTGCCACTTGGCTCAGTCTGTGCCAGCCTCCGACGACAAGGCTGGGATCGCATCGGTAGATCTACCCACTTATTGGGCCCGTCGCGCCTGGCCGCTCAGGCCTCAATCTCTGGCTGCTGGGGCGCGGTATCGAGTAGGCCGAGGCGCTCCAGTTGGTCGGCGAGGCCGGCACCGTCAGAGGCGTACAACCACGGCACGGTTGAATCCCTCGAGGTTGGGTGGCCTCGGAAGCTGCTGCCCGCCAGCACTGCCTCGCTGGGAGTCAGTTGGCGGATGCAGACTGCCGCCACATTTCCGGGATGCTCTTTCAAGAACTCGCCGTAAATCGACTCATCGTGCTGACCATCGTCACCGATCAGCAGCCACTTGATCTGAGGGAACTCGCGCGCCAAGCGGTCCAGACTGCTGCGCTTATGCTCGCGGCCGCTGCGGAACCAGCGGTCAGCTGTGGGACCCCAGTCGGTCAGCAGCAGCGCACCCGCCGGATACAGGTTGCGCGAGAGAAAGCGAGTCAACGTCGGCGCGACATTCCACGCTCCCGTCGACAGGTAGATCAGCGGCCCTCCCGGGTGGCGAGTAGTGAGTCGCTCGTAGAGGACCGGCATCCCGGGGGTCGTCGCCCGAGCATGCTCGTTGACAACGAAAGTGTGCCAGGCTGCCAGCAGCGGCCGCGGCAGAGCGGTGACCATGACCGTGTCATCAATGTCGGAGACGACGCCGAACGTCGTTTCCGGATCGACGACGAAAATCAGAGCCGTCGCGACCGCTGAGCCTTCCGAGCTCAGGCCAATCCGGTGCCAGCCCGGCTCAAGATCGACATCCACAACGACGTCGATGACTCCGCTGCGGTCGGCCTGGACCTCGAACGATTGCTCGCCGATGAGGACACTTACCCGGGCGTCCTCGACCGAGACGCTGATGAAGTTGCGCCAGCCGCGTGCTCCGGTAGGTACGTCGGCGCGACGCTCTGACGGCTTCGCCAGCAGCACGCGAGCCAGCACCCGCACCCAGCTCGTCGAACCATAGCCGGTATATGGAACTACCTCGGCAATGTCGCCGGCATCCCGAGCGCGTCGCGCCCGCCAGCGATGCAGCGCCTGATCGACTCGAACGGCCCGGTGTACGTCGGGTTCCTCCACAGCTGCGACCTTATCGGCCGCAGTTGTAGGACCTACTCTCCGCCGCTACGGCGAAGCACCTCGCTGAGGCGTTCGGCGGCGGCGATCACCGCAGGTGCATGCAGTCGGCCGGGCTGTCGGGACAGTCGTTCGATCGGCCCGGACACGCTGACCGCAGCGATGACCTTGCCAGACGGGGAGCGTACGGGCGCTGATACGGAGGCCACGCCCGGCTCGCGCTCGCCAACCGAATGGGCCCAGCCGCGCCGGCGGACGGCGGCCAGGGCGACCGCTGAGTAGCGGCTGCCGCGCAGCCCTCGCTGCATGCGGTCAGGCTCCTCCCACGCCAGCAGCACCTGAGCCGCCGAGCCGGCGGTCATCGTCAGCTGAGTGCCGACAGGCACACTGTCACGCAACCCAGACATGCGCTCCGCTGTGGCAACACACACCCTGTAGTCGCCTTGCCGCCGGAACATCTGAGCCGATTCCCCGGTGATGTCGCGGAGCCGAGCCAGCACCGGACCCGCGGTCGCCAGCAGCCGGTCCTCGCCTGCAGCGGACGCCAGCTCGCCAAGCCGGGGGCCGAGGATGAATCGGCCTTGCAGATCCCGGCTCACCAGACGATGATGCTCGAGGGCGACAGCAAGGCGATGCGCGGTCGGTCGGGCCAGCCCGGTCGCGGCCACCAAACCAGCGAGGGTGGTCGGTCCCGTCTCCAAGGCGCTGAGCACAAGGGCGGCTTTGTCGAGGACGCCGACACCGCTAGAGTTGTCCATGCCTTGATACTGCCGTCTCGGATGCTGGAAGGCAAGTGCGAAGATTAGCTTGCCACTCGCGGAAATCTGGCAAATAGGCAGCCTGGCAGATCGAGTGGAAACGGGGACAAGGAGAAGAACAATCGTCATGGGCAAGACGCTGAGCGAGAAAGTGTGGGACGACCACGTCGTACGAACCGCCGAAGGTGAGCCCGATCTGCTCTTCATCGATCTGCACCTGATCCACGAGGTGACCAGCCCGCAAGCCTTCGATGGTCTGCGACAGACCGGGCGTCGCGTTCGTCGTCCCGACCTCACGCTGGCCACGGAGGACCACAACACGCCGACACTGAACATCGACCAACCGATCGCCGACCCGGTGTCGCGGACTCAGGTCGACACTCTGCGGAACAATGCACGCGATTTCGGCATCCGCATCCATAGTCTTGGCGATCTTGATCAGGGCATTGTGCACATCATCGGGCCGCAGCTTGGCCTGACCCAACCAGGCCTGACGGTGGTCTGTGGCGACTCCCACACCTCGACACACGGCGCATTTGGCGCGATCGCCTTCGGCATCGGTACCTCTGAGGTTGAGCACGTTTTGGCCACTCAGACCCTGCCGCAGGCCAGGCCCAAGACCATGGCGGTGAATGTCAACGGCGAGCTGCCGGTGGGGGTGACCGCGAAGGACATCGTGCTGGCGCTGATCGCGAAGGTGGGCACGGGCGGCGGCCAGGGCTACATCGTGGAATACCGCGGCTCGGCCATTGAGGCGCTCAGCATGGAGGGTCGCATGACGATCTGCAACATGAGCATCGAATGGGGCGCCAAGGCCGGCATGATCGCGCCGGACGAGACCACGTTCGCCTACATCAAAGGGCGCCCGCACGCTCCGGAAGGCGATGATTGGGACGCTGCCCTGGCGTACTGGAAGACGCTCCGCAGTGATCCCGACGCCATCTTCGATGCCGAAGTTGATCTTGACGCAAGTCAGCTGACGCCCTTTGTCACCTGGGGAACCAATCCTGGTCAGGGCGTTCCACTAAGTGCCGAGGTTCCCGATCCGGAGATCTTTGCCGAGGAGGGCGACCGGACTGCTGCGGCCAAGGCCTTGGAGTACATGGCGCTCAAGCCCGGCCAGAAAATGCGCGACATCCACGTGGACACCGTCTTCCTCGGTTCCTGCACCAATGGGCGAATCGAGGACCTGCGCGCTGCTGCTGGCGTTATCAAAGGGCATCACGTCGCCGACGACGTGCGGATGCTGGTCGTTCCCGGTTCGGCGCGGGTTCGTCTGCAGGCAGAGTCAGAAGGTCTGGACGTGATCTTCAAGGAAGCTGGTGCCGAGTGGCGTGCTGCGGGTTGTTCCATGTGTCTGGGCATGAACCCAGATCAACTAGCTCCTGGCGAGCGGGCTGCGTCCACCTCGAATCGCAACTTCGAGGGTCGGCAGGGCAAAGGCGGACGGACGCACCTGGTATCGCCGCTGGTCGCGGCTGCGACCGCCGTTACCGGCACACTCAGTTCACCCGCTGATCTCTCTAGGACACGATGATCATGGATGCCTTCACCAGCCACACCGGCACCGCCCTTCCGCTGCGCAGGAGCAATGTCGATACCGACCAGATCATTCCAGCGGTCTACCTCAAGCGGGTGACCAAAACCGGCTTCGAGGACGGACTGTTCGCCGCTTGGCGTAACGACCCCAACTTCGTGCTCAACCTGCCGCAGTACGCGGGCGCAACGATCTTGATCCCCGGTCCTGACTTCGGCACGGGTTCGTCCCGAGAGCACGCGGTCTGGGCCCTGCAGAACCACGGGTTCAAGGTTGTGATTGGGTCGCGCTTCGGAGATATCTTCCGTGGCAACTCGGGCAAGGCTGGATTGCTGATCGCAGTAGTCGAGCAGAAGATCATCGAGGAGCTCTGGGATTTCGTCGAGGAACACCCTGCGGCACCCATCACCGTCGACCTCGGCAGCCGGCAGATCACCGCCCAGGGCTTTCACACCGAATTCGAGATCGACGACTACACCAGATGGCGGCTATTGGAGGGCTTGGACGATATCGGGCTTACCCTGCGGCACGTTGATCAGATCGACGAGTTCGAGCGCCATCGGGCGCCGTACAAACCGAAGACTCTGCCAGCCAAGGTTGCCAGCAGGAACTAGCTGCTGTCGATCGGGCTGTTTTCCTTACAACACACCAAAATGTGCGACCAAGGTGATTGTCTGGCTGGGTGATTTTCCCTAGCGTTGGCTCTGCAGACGTACCGTACGCTGCCCAAGGTCCCAGCAGGCCCAAGGTCCCAGCAGGCCCAAGGTCCCAGCAAGCTTGGTATCGCATCAAGAAGGGAAGCTGTGAACAAGGCTGAATTGATTCAGGCGGTGGCTGTCTACTATGACGGCAGCAAGAGCGAAGCAGCCAAGGCCCTGAACGCCGTGGTGGAAACCATCACCTACAAGACTGCAGCTGGGGAAAAGGTCTCGATCACCGGGTTTGGCGTCTTCGAGAAAGTGCATCGTTCGGCCCGGATGGTGAGGAACCCGCGCACGGGTGAGCGTAAGCGCGCCAAAGCCACCGCTGTTCCGCGTTTCCGCGCGGGCTCGGACCTGAAGGCCTACGTGTCAGGAGCCAAGAAGGTACCCAGAGCGACCGCCAAGAGGGCGACGCCTGCGAAGGCTGCGGTGGCTCCAAGGAAGGCCGTTGCGAAGCCTGCGGCCAAGAAGGCCGCTGTGGCCAAGAAGACCGCTGCCAAGCGCTAGTCCGCCAGCTACAGCCAGACGGATTGCACCCGGCCATCAACCTCCACCGCGTGTAGGCGCTGCCCAAGCTGGGCGTGCCGAAGTTCGCCGCGCAGAGCGTCGGCCGGTAGCGCGATTCGTCTACCAGTAGTGGTGACTGCCAGCTGGGCTCCCTCCGCGTTGCGCCATTGCGTCGCGGTGATCAACTCATAGCGGCCGAGGCGACCTTCCTCATGATCGATTAGTGCGCTGGTTGCCGGACCCACGCCCAGTCCGATTGCCGCGGCCAGATCGGCTTCGGTATCGACATCGCGACGGGCATCGGCAACCGGCGATCCGATCGCTTCCGCAGCAAGACTTACCGCGCCGGAAGCATGGTGAGCGGCGGCTGACCGGCCCTGAAACTGTGGCGCCAATTCGACGTCATGTGCCGCGAGCATGGTTGTGCCTACGCCTGATGCATCCGCAACAAAGGATCGCGGATGAGATCGCGAGGCTTCGAGGATCTGCGCAACAGATTCCGGCCGCAAGGCAGGAAGATCACCGACACAGGCCAGGACTGAGGTGAATCCCTGGGCGTGGAGGCTCAACGCGCCTCTGGTGAGGGCCGAATTCATGCCGACGTGCCCGGACTCGCTGATGACCTCTACCGCAAGTTCTGCGCGGCGCAGCCGCGCCTCGAGGGCAGGTTGATCACTGACGACCAGCACATGCGGCAGCGCGTGACATAGCGCGGTCAGGGTGTCCAGCGCCATCGTCCAGGCGAGCCGGCGCCGCAAGGGATCGGGTACGGCGAGTCGGGACTTGGCATGCTCGATTGGCTTGAGAGCGATCACCCCCGCCGCCTGAGAGCCCACGCTGACGAACTCCTCTCAAGGATGACCGCACATTCTCCGGCGAGCTCCTCTGTGACGCTTCGCGTCACGCAGGTCGCGGTTGATGCTGCCACGATCCCGTAAGGTGAAGCCACTCATGGGGCAGTGAACCCACCCGAGCCGACCGTAACCGACCCTGGGTAGCAGGATCCATTCACCGAGACTGAGGTGTCGATGGCCGAGAATGCCGCCGCCAGTCGGCACACCGAACTCAGGCCACTCTCGCAGGTCAATCAGGAGCCCGACGGACAGACGATCTCGACCGTCGTCAGGGTTCTCAACGCGATCATGAGGCCGCTGACCAAGCGGGATTGGAGGTACCAGGACAAGGTGCCCCAGACCGGCGGAGTCATCTTCGTCGCCAATCACATCTCCAACGCTGATCCTGTGGCTGTCGGGCAGTTTCTTGCGTACTCGGGGCGGTGGCCGCGCTTCCTGGCGAAAGCGTCAGTATTCGAGATTCCGGTGATCGGGCGCGTCATCGCCGCCTCCGGCCAGATCCCTGTGCAGCGGGATTCCACGCATTCCAAGGACGCGCTCATTGCCGCCGCACGAGCGATCGAGCAGGGTCGCGCGCTCGTGATCTACCCCGAGGGAACGATCACTCGCGATCCCGACCTGTGGCCGATGCGGGGCAAAACTGGCGCTGCGCGGTTAGCATTCACAACCGGCTGTCCGGTCGTGCCGATCGGCCAGTGGGGTGCCCAGGAGCTGATGCCGGGTCGAACGCCGCGTTTTCCCAAGCTGTTTCCTCGCAAGACCATGCGAATCGCTGCAGGCGACCCGGTCTCGCTTGATGATCTTCTCCAGAAGCCGGTGACGGTGGCCACACTTGATGAAGCGACGACAAGAATCATGGACGCCATCACTGTCCTGGTCGCGGAGCTACGAGAGGCGACACCGCCTGCGCACCGCCACGACCCGGACAGCGAGACGACCGGAGAACGAACATGAGCGACACTGCAGCTGCCGAGAGCCGGGCGCGCGTCGCGGTGATGGGCGCCGGATCCTGGGGCACCGGTTTTGCCCTCGTGGTATCCGACGCCGGCAATCAGGTGACTCTCTGGGCGCGGCGCCGTGAGCTCGCCGACAAGATCAACATGGAACACCGGAACCCGGACTACTTTCCGGACTTGCCGCTGCCGGCGTCCTTGAAGGCAGTCAGCGATCCTCATGAAGCCATGAACGGGGCCGACTTCGTGGTGCTTGCCGTGCCCTCACAAACGCTCCGCAGCAACCTCCGTCAATGGCAGATCCCGGAGAACGCCATCGTGGTGAGCCTGGCAAAGGGAATCGAGCTCGGGACTGGGTTGCGGATGAGCGAAGTGATCGCCGAGGCCGGCAACATCGCCCCAGAGCGGATTGTGGTCGTTACCGGTCCCAACCTGGCGCGGGAGATCGCCGAGCGGCAGCCGTCGGCGAGTGTGGTGGCGAGTGTCTCGCTGGCGACTGCCGAAGCATTCCAGGCGGTCTGTCACACTGCGCGTTTCCGCGCGTACACCAACACCGATGTGATCGGGTGCGAGCTCGGTGGGGCGACCAAGAATGTGATTGCGCTGGCGGTTGGTATGGCGATGGGGCTCGGCCTGGGAGCGAATGCCACGGCGTCAGTGATCACCAGAGGGCTGGCCGAGATCAGTCGGCTTGGGTTGGCACTGGGTGCTGACCCCTACACCTTCTCCGGGCTGGCGGGCCTCGGCGATCTTGTCGCGACTTGCTCATCTCCGTTGTCGCGGAACCGGACGTTCGGTGAGGAGCTCGGGAGGGGACGCACTGTCGCCGAGATCACTGCATCAACACGGCAGGTTGCCGAGGGCGTGAAGTCTTGCGCATCGATCACTGAACTTGCTGCCAAGCATCAGATTGAAATGCCGATCGTCGAGGCAGTGGCCGCTGTCATTGCGGGCGAGCTGACGCCGGCCGAGATGATCACGACGCTGATGTCTCGCTCGGCCAAACCGGAGCGCTACTGACGCACGCTCGTTTTGCGCTGCTCGCGCAATCGCGCGGGGAATCCGCCTACTTCGTCGTCGCTCGCAGAGGGAAATGCGCCTCTGCTCTCTCCTCCTCAGCACGGCGGTGCGCAATTTACCGACGCTCGCAGCGCTACAGGCGATCGAGGGCCTGAGCGAGGTCATTCCACAGGTCTTCGACATGTTCGATCCCAACCGACATCCGCACCAGACCTTCCGGTACCGACTGGAGTTCGCCTTTCCAGCGACGCCGCCTTTCGAGGGTGGACTCGACTCCGCCGAGGCTGGTGGCCAACACCCAGAGCGAGCAGCCGTCGACGAACGCCTCCGCCGTCTTCGCATCGGGCAGATCGATTGAGATCATCGAGCCAAAGCCGGACATCGTTCGCCGCGCGAGGTCATGACCAGGATCGTTGGGAAGTCCGGGGAAGCGTACGCGTTGCACGCACTCATGTCCGGCCAGCCGTTCGGCCAGAACCTGGGCGCTTGCCTGGGCCTGCGCTAGGCGCAACGGCAGCGTACGCAGGCCACGCAGCGCAAGATAGGCCTCCATTGGACCGGGAGAAGCGCCGAAGGAGCGGCGGATTGCGTCCAGTGCGTGAAAGGTGTCGGGGTCGTCCGCTCTGGTCACCAGGGCGCCGAGCAGTACGTCGGAATGACCCGAGAGCAGCTTGGTGGCCGAGTGCAGCACGATGTCGGCGCCGGACTCCAGGGGACGTTGCAGCAGCGGAGTTGCGAAGGTGTTGTCCACGACGAACAGAGGTTGATGGGCCAGGTTCTTCCCTAGCGTCGGAAGGTCCGCCACTTCGATCGTCGGATTGGTGGGCGACTCGATCCACACCACATCGGCGCCCTCGGCGGCCGTCAGAACTTCCGTGGTGTCGGCGACGTTGACCCGCCGCACCTGCCCGCCGTATCTCGTGGCCCGTCGATCGACGGCCTCGGCGACCCCGAGATAGCAGTTATCAGGAATCACGATGACGCCGCTTGGCGGCATGAGTTCGAGTACAGCGTGCGCCGCGGCCATTCCCGAGGCGAAAGTTAGCGCCGGACCGCCCTCCAAGGCGCCGATCGCCTGTTCCAGCGCCTGCCAGGTCGGGTTGCCGTAGCGGCCGTACCCGATGCTGGCAGCGCTTGTGTCGTGCGTGCCGACATAGGTGGAGGCGAAGACCACCGGCGGATTCAACGGAGCATCCACCACTCGCTCGGGGCGGCCGGCGGTGACCGCCACAGTTTCGAGATGCAATCGGGTTGACCGTGGAGTCTCCGGTGGCTCTGGTTGGTTGATCACAGGTCAAGTCTGATGGCTTCGCGGCACGAGCCGCTGTACCCGGATAAGGTCGAGGATCGTGAATGAGAACCAGCCGGGCATTCGTGGGGTCAATGGTTCCCGTCACCGAGTCGCGGTGGTCTTCGGGGGAACCAGTAGCGAGCACGGCGTGTCGTGTCTGACCGCGGCCGGGGTACTGAGTGCCTTGGATCGGGATCGCTTTGATGTGGTCGGTATCGGTATAACGCCTACTGGGCGCTGGATATTGGTCGATCCTGAGACCATCAGCCAGCTGGCCGTGACCGACGGCAAACTGCCGGAACTCAGCGAGAACGCGGCTGAGGCCGTGCTGATGCGCGTCTCCAGCGGGAGTGAGCTGGCCGTACGCGAACAGTCAGCTCTGTCCCATCTCGGTCCGGTCGACGTCGCGCTCGCCCTGCTGCACGGACCGTTTGGTGAAGATGGCACCATCCAGGGGCTCTTCGAGATGATGGGCACCCGTTACGTCGGCGCGGGGGTGTTGGCCAGTGCCGTCGGGATGGACAAGCACTACATGAAGCTGGTGCTCGCGGCGTGCGGGCTGCCAGTCGGGCCTTTCGTCCCGATCACTCCAGCAGAGTGGCGTCGGGACAAGACCGCCTGCCTGGAAGCCGTTGCGGCGCTGCACTATCCGGTCTTCGTCAAGCCGTCCCGGGGCGGATCCAGCTTGGGCATCTCCAAGGTCGACGATCCCGCGTTATTGGAACAGGCCATCCAGGTCGCCCAGATCTACGATCCCAAGATCATTGTCGAACAGGGATTCGTCGGCGCTCGCGAGCTCGAGTGCGGGGTGTTGGCTGATCTCGACGGAGGGCCGCCGCTGGCCAGCGTGGTAGCCGAGATCCGCGTGCACGGCGAGTCGGGCTTCTACGACTTCGAAGCCAAGTACCTTCCAGAAGAACAGGTCGATCTCGATGTTCCGGCCGAGATCCGGCCTGAGCTGGCAAGCGAGGTCCAGCAGTTGGCGGTACGGACCTTTGAGGCGATTGGCTGCGAGGGTCTTGCACGGGTCGACGTTTTCGTGACCCACAACGGGCATGTCGTGATCAACGAGATCAACACAATGCCGGGCTTCACGCAGCACTCGATGTTCCCGCGCATGTGGGCGGCCAGCGGTGTGCCTTATCCGGAGCTGGTCGAGCGGTTGATCACGTTGGCGCTGCGTCGCCCGGTTGGGCTCCGCTAAACGCTGCGAGCGTCGGGAATCGCGCGCCGCCGCACGGAGGAGGAGCGAGCGGAGGCGTAGTTTCCTCTGCGAGCGACGACGACGGCGGCGGATCCCAAGCGCGATGCGCGAGCAGCGCTAAGACTAAATGTGCACCACAGGGCAGGTGACGGTGCGAGTGATGCCAGGAACCGCTTGCACCTTGGCGACCACCAGTTGGCCGAGCTCGTCGACACTGGATGCTTCGGCGCGCACGATGACGTCGTAAGGGCCGGTTACATCTTCAGCCAAGGTGACACCTTGAATGGCGCCTATCGCATGGGCGACCTCAGCCGCCTTGCCGACGTTGGTCTGAACCAAGATGTATGCCTGAACGACCATCGAGTGATACCTCCTGCGTCTCCGGAACGGCGGTGTCTGCTCAGTCTCAGGTGCGTCGTCAGTCCTCGGGCCGGAGACCGCGTACGCTCGCCGATGTGCGTCACGCTACATCGTCCGGGAGTGCTGCGGGTACGCGGGAGCGCGGGAGGCTTCGGTGAATTTCAGTCGCACCGCGACGCTGGCAGAGGTCGGGGAGTTCCCTCTCATTGCGACGATCACCGAAGGGCTGTCGCTCGGGGCCGATGTCCGAGTGGGCCCCGGGGACGATGCTGCGGTGCTGGCTACCGGAGATGCGGTGGCGACATCGGTTGATGTGCTCGTCGAGGGAGTGCACTTCCGGCGTGATTGGTCCGAGGCCCGCGACGTCGGACGTAAGGCGGTCGCGGTCAACGTCGCCGATATCGAAGCGATCGGAGCCCGGGCCACCGGTCTGCTGGTCGGCTTCTCCGCACCGTCAGACTTGCCGCTGGGCTGGGTGCTCGATTTCGCCGAGGGCCTCGCCCAGGAAAGTCAGGCTGCCGGGGTGAGCCTGCTCGGAGGCGACATGACCAGAGCCCGCGACATCACGGTTGCAGTCACGGCCATGGGGCAACTGGATGGCCGCGACCCGGTGCTGCGGTCGGGAGCACGGCCAGGTGATGTGGTCGCCATCCATGGCCGGCTGGGTTGGGCTGCGGCAGGTCTCGCGGTACTTGGGAAAGGCTTCCGGTCGCCTCGCGCGGTGGTCGAGGCGCACCGGGTACCTCAGATTAGCTACGGCGCCGGTGCGGTGGCCGCGCGAGCGGGAGCGACGTCCATGATCGACATCTCGGACGGCCTGCTCGCCGACTTAGGCCATGTGGCACAGGCCTCAAAGGTGCTGATCGATCTACGTCGGGATGCTTTCGAGCTGCCGGAACCACTCCAGGCGGTCGCTGCGGCGACTGGGTCAGATCCATACACCTTCGTGTTCACTGGCGGTGACGACCACGCCCTGGCGGCCACCTTTCCGTCACCGGTCGCCGTGCCGGCCGGCTGGCTCGTGGTCGGCGCCGCGGGCTTCGCAGATGATGATCACCCCGGGGTCGTGATGGATGGCGCGGTGTGGGAGTCACCGGCGGGCTTCGACCACTTCCGGTCCTTTGGCACTGCTCGCGCAACCGACGCTCGCAGTGCGGATGGTCCGCGAGCCTCGGAGTCGCGCAGATGAGCCTGCCCACCGCTCGGGTCCTCACTATTGCTGGCTCGGACTCAGGTGGGGGAGCCGGTATCCAGGCGGATCTCAAGACAATGCTGGCCCATGGCGTCCATGGCATGACTGTGCTGACAGCCGTTACTGCGCAAAACTCGGTCGGTGTGCAGGGCATCTGGACACTCCCGACGGAGGCGATCCGGGCACAGTTCCGCAGTGTGATTGATGACATCGGCGTAGATGCTGTAAAGGTCGGCATGCTCGGCAGTGCGGAGGCTGTGGCCTGCGTCGCGGATCTTGTGGCTGATCTTGATCCGCCAGTGCCGCTGGTCGTCGACCCAGTATGCGTGAGCAAGCATGGTGATCGCCTGATCGATCAGGCGGCGGTCGGGGCACTCCGCAGCCAGTTGTTCGGCTACGCCACGGTGATCACTCCCAATCTGGACGAGGCTGCGGTGCTGACTGAACGTTCCGCTGCGACCCCGGCGGCCGAGCTTGCCGATGTCTTGCTGGGCTGCGGCCCGCAGTGGGTTTTGATCAAGGGCGGGCACGGTGCGGGTGACGCGGTCGATCACTTGAAGAGCCAGGATGGCGAGCATCTCACTTACACCGCCGCCCGAGACGACAACCGGCATACCCACGGGACCGGATGCACGCTCGCCTCGGCCCTGGCGAGCCAGCTTGCGCTAGGCCACAGTGTCCCGGAGGCAATGGCGCTGGCAAAGGCCTACGTCACAGGAGCCATCGCTACTGGCTTCGCGCTTGGCGGGGGCATTGGTCCCACAGATCATCTGTGGCGGTTGCGGCAGCATCTCGCCGATCCCGACTGGGCGCGGCGTGTGACCCGTCCATCCGGCCATTGATCTTGTAACCTCGCAAACATGGCGACCCGCGCGTCTTCCCCACCGCGGCCCCGCAGCCGCTCTGGCTCATCCCAGCGCTCAAAACCGCGGTCGAGGGGAAGCAAGAAACCCTCACGAACTGTTGCAGCTTCGGCCACTCCGGCCAAGCGATCTGGCACGCGCCGCTCAAGAAGCCGTCGCCCCCGCCGTTCGCTCTTCGATCAGCTGCTACTCGGTATTGCCGCGGTCTTTGTCGGTCTCGCCCACGCCTTGGGCAATGCGGTGCGACGGATCGGTCCCGGAGTGAAGGACGTCGACCCAGCCCTGCGGCGAGACGGAATCGGACTCTTCTTGCTCGGCAGCGCGATTGTCGTCGGGGCAGCAGTCTGGTGGGGGTTGCCTGGCACCGTCGGGAGTGCCATTGCCATTGGTGTCACTAGCACAATCGGGACGCTCAGCTATGCGGCTCCTATTCTGCTGGCGCTGATGGCCTGGCGGACCCTGCGGCATCCCGACCGTAACGGTCCGATTGGGCGGCAAGTGATCGGCTGGAGTGCGTTCCTGCTCGGTCTACTGGGCTTGATCAACATCGCGCGCGGGCTGCCGCGGACCAACGATCCGGAACGACTCCGCGATGCGGGCGGCATTATCGGCTACATCTCCTCCAGCCTGCTTTCGGACCTCTTGACGGTCTACGTCGCCGTGCCATTGCTGATCTTGCTGCTGCTTTTCGGTGTGATCGTTATTGCCGGTGTTGCGTTGCATCAGATCCCCGATCGCGTGCGTTCGGTACGAGCCAGGCTGCGACACCGGCCGGTTGTCATCGAGGGTCAGGTCGTGCCTGCGCTGGAGTACGGCGGCGATCAGGCCTACGACACTCCGGTGATCGGCGATCAGACCCGGTCTGGTCGACGCGGCAGCAGGGCAGGCGATGGGCCGAACCCATCGCTGCCGGACGGCGGCGAGGCTGACGAAGCTCTGGAATCACAGCGTACGGTCACGGCCGGATTGCCGCCCGGCGTCACGGTGCACGGCGCCGATGGGGAGGAGTTGGAGGCTCCGCCGCACACGCCGATCCCACAACGCGTCGAGCAACTCCAGCTGTCCGGCGATGTGCAGTATCTGCTGCCCGACCCGACCACGCTGAAGCACGGCAGCGTGCACAAGGCGCGCAGCAATGCATCCGATGCCGTGGTACATCAGCTGGCCGAGGTGCTGCTCCAGTTTGAGATCGACGCCCACGTCACCGGGTACAGCCGCGGTCCAACCGTCACCCGCTATGAGGTCGAGCTTGGTCCGGCCGTCAAGGTGGAGAAGGTCACGACCTTGAGCCGCAACATCGCGTACGCGGTGGCAAGCGCCGACGTGCGCATCCTGTCACCGATCCCCGGGAAGTCCGCCATCGGCATCGAGATTCCCAACAGTGACAAGGAAGTGGTTTCTCTCGGGGATGTGCTGCGATCGGCCCGCGCCCGGAATGATCATCATCCGATGACGGTAGCTCTCGGTAAAGACGTCGAGGGTGGCTTCGTGGTGGCCAATCTGGCCAAGATGCCACACCTGCTGGTCGCTGGTGCCACGGGGTCCGGCAAGTCGAGCTTCGTCAACTCCATCATCACCTCGATCATGATGCGGGCCACGCCGGACGAGGTAAGGATGCTCTTGGTCGACCCGAAGCGAGTGGAGCTAACCGCATACGAGGGAATACCCCACCTCGTGACGCCGATCATCACGCACCCCAAGAGGGCAGCCGAAGCACTGCAGTGGGTGGTCCGTGAGATGGACATGCGATACGACGATCTTGCCGCATTCGGTTTTCGGCACGTCGACGACTTCAACAAGGCGGTGCGAACCGGCTCGATCAAGCCACTGACGCCCGACATAGGGAGCACTGCAGAGTCGTCCACGCTGCTGGAAGTGGAGCCCAGCCGCGTGCTGACGCCCTATCCCTACCTCGTCGTGATCGTGGATGAGCTGGCTGACCTGATGATGGTGGCTCCTCGCGACGTCGAGGACTCCATCGTCCGGATCACCCAGCTCGCGCGGGCCGCGGGGATTCACTTGGTGCTGGCCACCCAGCGGCCCAGTACCGATGTCGTCACTGGGCTGATCAAGGCAAACGTGCCTAGCCGGCTGGCGTTCGCGACATCTTCGATGACCGATTCGAGAGTGATCTTGGATCAGCCTGGTGCGGAGAAGCTGGTCGGCCAGGGCGACGGGCTGTTCCTTCCCATGGGGTCCAGCAAGCCGATCCGGATCCAGGGTGCCTGGGTCACCGAGAACGAGGTCAGAGCCGTGGTGAGCCACGTGAGCGGCCAGCTCACGCCCACATACCGCGAGGATGTGACGCTGGCATCGGAGGCGTCCGCCCGGGTTGCTGAGGACATCGGCGACGATCTGGATCTGGTGCTTCAGGCAGCCGAGCTGGTTGTCACGCTGCAGCTCGGCTCGACGTCAATGTTGCAACGCAAGCTTCGTGTGGGCTTCGCAAAGGCGGGCCGGCTGATGGACATCCTGGAGACGCGCGGCGTTGTCGGACCTTCTGAGGGATCGAAGCCGCGCGATGTCCTGGTCACTCCCGACGAGCTGGATGCGGTGGTGGAGAACCTCAGGGTCGGCTAGCCAGAGCGGCACTGAACGCAGCCCGAGTACCAGCCGACGCCCGGGCAGCTCCCCATCGGTCATACTGGGACGGCCATGCATGTGTCCGCCGAGTCCGCCGTCCTGGCCGCCGGTCAGGGTCCGAAAGTGACCTCGAAGCCGACTGCGGTTCACCTTGTCACACTCGGTTGTGCGCGCAACGAAGTCGACTCAGAAGAACTTGCTGCGCTACTGGAGCGCGATGGCTTCACGCTCGTGGCCGACCCGCTTTCGGCGGACGCGGTGATGGTCAACACATGCGGTTTCATCGAGGCGGCCAAGAAGGACTCGATTGACACGCTGCTCGCTGCCAGTGACCTCAAGACAGCCGGCCGCGCCAAGGCCGTAGTGGCCGTCGGGTGTATGGCAGAGCGTTACGGTCACGAATTAGCTGAGGCTATGCCCGAGGCTGATGCCGTCCTCGGATTCGACGATTACGCCGACATCGCTGATCGACTGCGAGTGATCTTGGCCGGTGAACGGCACCAAGCTCATGTGCCGCGTGATCGCCGCACATTACTGCCGCTGGCTCCCGCAGCTCGTCCAGCTGCTGCGAAAACCGCGTCCATCCCGGGGCATGGGGCGGTGCGTGCGGGCACCGTCGGGCCGGCAAGTGGACCACGCGTCTTCCGTCGCCGGCTCGATGGCAGTCCGTCGGCACCGCTGAAGATCGCCTCCGGATGCGACCGGCGCTGTACCTTCTGCGCGATTCCGGCATTTCGGGGGGCGTACCTCTCGCGTCAGCCGGCCGAGATCATCGCCGAGGCGGCCTGGCTGGTCGAGCAGGGTGTTCGGGAGGTCTTCCTGGTCAGCGAGAACTCCTCTTCTTACGGCAAGGATCTCGGCGACATCCGCCTTCTAGAGCGGCTACTTACCGAGCTGGCGGAGCTTGACGGACTGTCCTGGATTCGCGTCTCCTACCTGCAACCGGCCGAGATACGGCCCAGCCTGATCGAGGTGATGGCAAGCACGCCGGAGGTGGTTCCGTACTTCGATCTGTCCTTCCAGCACGCCTCTCCGCAGGTGCTGCGCCGGATGCGACGCTTTGGGGGAACCGAGTCGTTCCTGGGGTTGATTCGGTCGATCAGACGGCTGGCGCCGACTGCTGGGATCCGCAGCAACGTGATCTGCGGCTTTCCAGGTGAGACCGAGGCCGATGTCGATCTGCTGTGTGAGTTTCTGGCCGCGGCGGAACTGGATGCGATCGGTGTCTTCAGCTATTCAGCTGAAGAAGGTACGGAGGCACTCCAACTCGATGGCCGGCATCCGCCGGAGGAGATCGAGACCCGGCGGGCGCGGGTGGCCGATCTGGCGGACGAGCTGGTCAGCCAGCGGGCAGAGGCACGGATCGGCGAGAAAGTACAAGTGCTCGTCGAGGAAGCCGACAGGGAGATCATCGGTCGCGCTGCTCATCAGGGACCAGAGGTGGACGGCAACACCCGCTTGATCACTGGCAACCGACTCAAGCCCGGTGACCTGGTGCACGCTGTCGTGGCCGACACCGATGGTGCGGATCTGGTTGCCACCACGATTCTCGACCAGCGAGTCTCTTCGATCATTGGGAGGGAAGTCACCTCACGATGATCGACGATGAGAATCGAGCAGATGCGAGATCCGACAAGGTCCGGCCAAAGCCCGACCGCGATGCCCTGGCGCCGAGTGAGACCCATCCGGTTGGGCCTATGGCCGAACCGGAGACGAGTCCCTGGAATGTGCCGAACGCTCTGACGGCGTTTCGCATCGTCCTTGTCCCGGTCTTTGCCTGGATGCTCCTGGTCCATCCTCAGGAGCCAGGGTGGCGGATCCTCAGCGCCGTGATCTTTGGCGTGGCGATCTTGACTGACACCCTCGACGGGTACCTGGCTCGCAAGCACAACATCATTACCCGTTTCGGCAAGCTCGCCGATCCGATCGCGGACAAGGCGCTGACCGGTATGGCGTTCATTGGCTTGTCGATCATCGATGAACTTCCCTGGTGGGTCACGGTTACGATCTTGATCCGCGAATGGGGGATCACGATCATGCGTTTCGTGGTGCTCCGCTACGGTGTCATGGCGGCCGGTCGCGGGGGCAAGATCAAGACCGTGACGCAGGCAATTGCGGTGATCATGTATCTGCTCCCGTTGCCGCCGCAGGCTCATATGGTCGCCGTGGTTGTCATGGCTGTCGCCTGGGTGACCACCATGGTGACCGGTCTGGACTATGTCCGCGAAGCATTCCGGCTACGACGTCGGGCACACGCTAGGCGATGAGATCCGAGGTAGCCGCAAACATTCTTGCCGAGCTGGACCGCCGTGGTGAGACTTTGGCAAGCGCAGAGTCATTGACCGGTGGAATGGTCGGCCAGCTGCTGACCGATGTGCCGGGTGCCTCGGCCAGCTACCTGGGTGGGGTGATCAGTTACGCCACTCGACTCAAGACGACGCTTGCCGGAGTGGATGCGGCCACACTGTCCGAGCTCGGCGCGGTCGCGGAAGGCACGGCTGCGGAGATGGCCCGGGGCGTGGCGCGGCGATGCGACGCTGACTGGGGAGTGTCGACCACTGGGGTCGCTGGGCCGGAGGCTCAGGATAACCACCCAGTAGGCCACGTTTTCGTAGCCGTCAGCAACCGGGCCGGTGATGTGTTGCGGGTCAGAGAACTTTCGCTGCAAGGGGAGCGTGCGGCGATCCGGCAGCAAGCAGCCGTCGCTGCATTGGCCCTGCTGGCCGATGCACTTGGCTTGAACCGCGCTGCCCACGACGTGAGCGATTCGACCGAGACCTGAGCGTGGTCCGCACTGGCGTTGTCGGGGAGGATGGGTACAGTTTTCATATGCGATCCGAGGAACTTCCGGTGAAGCCGGTGCTGGTGCGCGAGCTCATCGGTGAGTCGCTCCGAGAGGAGCGCGTCTCGCAGGGAAAGACGCTGCGGGAAGTGTCTAGGAATGCGCGCGTCAGCCTGGGATATCTCTCCGAGGTTGAGCGGGGTCAGAAGGAAGCGTCGAGTGAGCTGTTAGCCGCCATTTGTGCGGCGCTGGATCTGCCGCTCTCGGTGGTGCTCAACGTGGTCAGCGAGAAGATGGCGAGCTATGAACGTGTGACCGCTTTGTCGAGTGTTCGGACGATGGCTCAGGCTGCCGCCTGAGCGTCCATCACCTGTCTACAGCGCGCTTCGGGCACTAAACGTTCGACCTTAGCCGCAGCCCTTGAGGTGTCATTCGGAAGCCCGCATCCTGCAGGGCCTCACTCACCCGTACCGAGCCGAAGACATGCGCACCGTCGGCTCGCTCCACAGTCAACTTGCCGAGCAGCCCCTGCTGCACTGACCTGGCGAGTGCTGCCGCCGCGGGCTTGAGCCGGGCCGAGTCTTCGGTGAAGGACAGCAGCGTCTTGCCGCCACGCTCCACGTAGAAGGTCAGAGCGCCGCCGATCAACACAACCAGCGCCCCCGCCTTACGACCGGGCCGGTGCCCCTCTCGATCGGGCCAGGGTAGAGCGGCGCCGTACGGGTTCGCCGGATCAGATGCAGCGAGTACCGCGGCAGCAGGCTCAGTCGGTTCGCGCTGGTGACCACGCAGTCGATCCACGGCACCGGTCAAAGCGAACTGAGCCGCACCCAAGCCTTCGACAAAGTATCCACGGCGACATTGGCCCGCTTCCTCAAGTGAACTCAGGGCCCGATAGGCCGCGCCGAAGCCACCTTCGGCGTTCTCGGTGAGTACGCTGCCGCGGGTCACCACCCCGTAGCGGTCCAGCTGGGCGAAGATATCCGAAGCCAAGCGGTCCGCGTCCGATGAGGACGAGCGCTGTACCAGCGACCAACGGCCCGCCGCGGTTGGCATGGTGTAGCGCGGCGTACGAGCTGGCCGGCCGAGACCTCTGCCAGCGAGCCGAGTCCGATGTGTCCGGGCGATGGGCCGACTGGGTCTCTTGTGGGCCCCACTGGCAGCAAGGCTGCGAACCGGAGAAAAGGTGTCCCCTGTCACCTGGCCCGCCCAGACCAGCTCCCAGAGCGCATCGAGGTACTGAGAGCGATCGGCTACCAGCAACCCCGCCGGCAGCACGGCGTCGAAGAAGTAGGCGCCGCCGCTGGCAAGAGCGGCAAGAAGCTCCTGGCTGCGAAACTGTGACGGCTCGCCGCGTGGAGCATGCGGTTCTTGATCCGCGACGTACCAACGCACCCACCCGTCGGAATCACCGATCGGCCCATCTCCGACCCAATAGATCTCGCCTGCCGCGGTCAGCTCATCGAGCATCGATGAGGCGTAGTCCGCTACCCGCGCTGGCAGGATCATCGACTCCACGGCACTCGCGGGCATCGGATAGCCCGAGAGCTGTTCAATCGCCCCGAGCACGGCATCGACACCCCGGCTACCCGATCCAACGCCCTGCCACTCCGCGAGGAACCGGGCAAAGGCGATCTGCTCAACCGGCTCGACGCCCTTGCGCAGCAGCGCGAGGGTGCGCCTTTTGATCAATGCCAGGACTTGACTGTGAACGTACTGACGTCGTTCGTTGGCTGCCTCTCCCACCATGTCGAGGAACGAACCGGCGACCAATGTGCCGTGCGCGACCAGCCCGTCGCAGGCCGCGTCGACGATGGCGCGACCCAACCCGTAGCGTTGCGCGATCGAGGAGGCAACGAACGGCCCGTGGGTGCGGGCCCAACGCAGCACAAGATCATCGATGGGGTGTGCGGCAGTCTCGGTGAAGGTGGCCGCCGCGCCGGGCGGGACCGGAATTCCAAGGCCGTCTCGGAGTCGCGGAACGTCCTCAGTGACGGCAAGCATCGGTTGCCCGGCCACCCGTAGCTCCACCACGCGGCGCTCGCTGATCAGCGCGTCGATCACGGCAGCGACGTCGAGCCCCGGAGTAGCTCGCGCAGCCAGCTCCATGCGCGTGAAGGGTCCGGCTGTGCGCAGCAGATCAAACGCTTGCTCCAGTGTGGCCACCTGGCGCTCCGCGCTGAGGCACTGCAGGTCGGCCTCGATGCTGGCGATGATCTTGGCGTCCAGCAGCTGCTTGATGCCATCTTTGCCGAGCAACTCAGCTAGCAGTGTCGCATCGAGCGAGAGGGCGGCCGCCTTCCGCTCCGCCAGCGGCACATCACCCTCGTACACGAACGCACCGACGTAGCCGAAGAGGAGTGAGCGGGCAAACGGAGACGGCTCTTTGGTCTCCACCTCGACTATGCGGAGCGAGCGTGACGTGACCTGCCGTTGCACCTCAAGCAAGCCATCGAGATCGAAGACATCATTCAGGCATTCGCGCATCGTCTCGAGCACGATCGGAAACTCAGGATATTCCGCAGCAACGGTCAACAGTTGCGCCGAACGCATTCGCTGTTGCCACAGCGGAGAGCGTGACCTCGGATCACGCCTGGGGAGCAGCAATGCGCGGGCCGCATTCTCTCGGAAGCGGGCAGCGAAGAGGGCGGATGAGCCCACCTCGTCGCTGACGACGGATTCGATCAGCTCCGGGTCGCACACGATCAACTCGGCGCTTGGCGGCTCCGACTCCGTGTCAGGGATGCGTAGCACCATGCCGTCGTTGGTCGCTGTCGCTTGCACGTCCATGCCGTAGCGCTCCCGCGCAGCGCGCTCGACGGCTAGCGCCCAGGGGCTGAGGACACCGGTACCCAGGGGACAATGCACACAGACCCGCCAGTCACCGAGCTCATCGCGGAACCGTTCGAAAACCACGGTCTGGTCGGTTGGCAGCGCCCCGGTAGCTGACTGCTGCTCGGCCAGATAGGAGACCAAGTTGTTGGCGGCAAATTCATCCAGCCCGGCTTCGTGCAGTCGAGCTCTCGCAGCAGCTGGCTGCAGCGCACCTACCTCGCGGACAAACGTGCCGTACGCGCGTCCCAATTCCAACGGCCGACCTGGTGCATCGCCCTTCCAGAACGGCAGTCGTCCGGGTGCGCCCGGGGCGGGGGAGACCAGTACCTGATCGTGGGTGATCTGTTCGACCCGCCAACTTGTGGTGCCCAAGGTGAAGACGTCGCCTACCCGGGTCTCATAGACCATCTCCTCATCGAGCTCGCCAACTCGACGGCCAGGTGCATGCCTGCCCGACGCATTCCCTTCGCCGACCAGGAAGACCCCGAAAAGCCCACGATCGGGGATCGTGCCACCGGAGGTCACCGCGAGCCGCTGAGCTCCAGGACGGGCTGCCAGCACGCCAGTATCGCGGTGCCAGATCAGGCGCGGCCGGAGCTCCGCGAACTGCTCGCTGGGATAGCGGCCACTCAGCATGTCAAGCACGGCCTCGAAGGCGCTGTAGGGCAGATGGCGGAAGCTGCTCGCTCTGCGCACCAGGGCGTACAACTCCTCCGCCTTGGCGTCCTCGACCGAGACGATCGCCACGATTTGTTGGGCGAGCACGTCAAGTGGGTTGCGTAGCTCAGCGACCTCCTCGATCGCACCTCGCCGCATCCGTTCCACGACGACCGCCGACGCGATGAGATCTCCACGATGGTTGGGAAAGAAGACTCCACGAGATGTCGCTCCGACGTGATGCCCAGCCCGGCCGACCCGCTGCAGCCCGCTGGCCACCGAGGGTGGGGCCTCGACTTGCACGACGACATCGACGGCGCCCATATCGATCCCCAGCTCCAGCGACGACGTCGCCACAACGCACGGCAGCTGGCCCATCTTGAGGTCGTCTTCGATCTGGGCACGCTGTTCCTTGCTGACCGAGCCGTGGTGCGCTCGGGCGATGACAGGGCCGCGGCTGCCATCGCGGCCGCTGGACGCGCCAGATTGCGCCATCACCTGTGCTGGCGGTGGGAATTGGCTAGCGACGTCGCCGAGGCGCTCGGCGTTCAGCTCGTTGAGGTGGGCCGTGAGCCGCTCCGCCAGCCGCCGTGAGTTGGCGAAGACGATGCTCGAGCGGTGCTCGCTGATCAGGTCAAGAATTCGGTTCTCGACGTGGGGCCAGATGGAGGGCGGCCTCGGTGGGGCCTGCTCATCATCCAAGCTTGGTGGCGCGTGTGTCGGCGTCGATGCCGTCGCGCCGAGATCGCTCATGTCCTCGACAGGCACGACGATCGACAGATCCCACGACTTCTCCGCCGGCGGTGCGACGACCCGTACCGGATGCGGCCCACCGAGAAACGCGGCGACCCGCTCAGGTGGTCGTACCGTCGCCGACAGGCCGATCCGCTGCAAGGGATGCCGTGAGGACGAGGAGCCTCCGTCAGCCTGGGTCAGCGCCTCAAGCCGCTCGAGAGACACTTCGAGGTGGGACCCACGCTTGCTACCGGCCAGGGCGTGCACCTCGTCGACGATCACTGTCCGGACTGACCTGAGGAGCTCCCGCGCTGCCGAGGTCAGCATCAAGAACAGCGACTCCGGCGTGGTGATCAAGATGTCTGGTGGCCGGCTGATGAGCGTACGCCGGTTGGCCGCCGATGTGTCTCCGGACCGCACGCCGACGGTCACGTTCGGGGGCACTTGTTCCAGCCGCAGGGCTGTCTGGGTGATGCCGGCCAATGGTGCTCGGAGGTTCCGCTCGACATCGACCGCCAGCGCCTTCAGCGGGGAAACGTAAAGGACACGGCACCGTTCTTTGGTGTTGGGCTGCGGCGATCGGGTCAAATCGTCGAGGGCCCACAGAAAGGCGGCAAGCGTCTTGCCAGAGCCAGTCGGTGCGACGACCAGCGCGTTCTGGCCAGCGGAGATGGCCTGCCATGCCCCGACCTGTGCCGCAGTCGGGCGCGCAAAGACCTCCCGGAACCAGGTGGCGGTCGCCGGGGAGAAGGCCTCCAGTGGATCGGCTGGCACGTTGTCTATCTTGCCCTCGGGGACTGACACCTTCAGATATGCACAGGCACAATGGACGGCTATGAAGGAGACCGAGCTGTGGCAGCGCCTGCAGCTCCATCTCGGTGCGGCTTACTTCCGGGTGTGGGCGTCGGAGTACAGCCTCGCGGCGCTAGGCCAGCGCACCGTCGTTGAAGCGCTCGCCGACGGAGTGCCATGCAAGATCATCTGGCGCGCGGTGTGGGCAGCGCTGGAACTGCCGGCGCGCGACCGCTAGGCCGGGTTCGCACCGACTGAACGGTGCATCTGTGGTCCAGCGTGTCGAATGCGGTTCGAACAAACGTTCGGTAGGTTTATCCACCAGGGGTCAGGATTGGTTATCCACAGAATCCCGTGTGACTGAACGATTGTCAGTGCCCGTCCTTAGGTTCACAGCGCAAGACTTTCAAACACAACAGGCAGCGCCGGAGGCAGTGCCCGATCTGGGGCACGAAATGTCCGATGGACGAGGGAAGGATCACGATGGCCACGGAAGACCGCGAGAAAGCACTAGAGGCAGCACTCGCGCAGATCGACAAGCAATACGGCAAGGGATCGGTGATGCGCCTCGGTGAGGATGTCCGAGCGCCAATCGAGGTCATTCCAACCGGCTCCATCGCCCTTGACGTGGCTCTCGGAATAGGCGGCCTGCCGCGCGGCAGGGTCGTGGAAATCTACGGCCCCGAGTCAAGCGGCAAGACCACCGTGGCTTTGCATGCGATCGCCAATGCTCAAGCCGAAGGTGGGATCTGCGCATTCATCGATGCCGAGCATGCGCTGGATCCTGAGTACGCCGGACGTCTCGGCGTCGACACCGACTCGCTTTTGGTCAGCCAACCCGATAACGGCGAGCAGGCGTTGGAGATCGCCGACATGCTGATCCGTTCCGGCGCACTGGCGCTCGTTGTGATCGACTCGGTAGCCGCACTGACACCTCGAGCGGAGATCGAGGGGGAGATGGGCGACAACCATGTCGGTCTTCAGGCACGGCTGATGAGCCAGGCCCTTCGGAAGATGACCGGGGCATTGAGCGGTGCCGGTACGACAGCGATCTTCATCAACCAGCTTCGCGAGAAGATCGGGGTGATGTTCGGGTCGCCCGAGACCACCACAGGCGGCCGTGCACTCAAGTTCTACTCATCAGTGCGACTAGACGTGCGTCGTATCGAGACACTCAAAGATGGACAGGAAATGGTCGGCAATCGGACGCGGGTGAAGGTGGTCAAAAACAAAGTGGCGCCGCCATTCAAGCAAGCTGAGTTCGATATTCTCTATGGACACGGAATCAGTCGCGAAGGCAGCCTTATTGATTTGGGCGTGGATACCGGAATCATTCGCAAGGCTGGGGCTTGGTTCACCTACGACGCCGATCAATTGGGTCAGGGCCGCGAAAACGCTCGTAGCTACTTGCGCAACAATCCCGATCTGGCTGATGAGTTGGAGAAAAAGATCAAGGAACGGATGGGCATCGGTCCGAAGCTCAATCTGCCCGCAGGCATCGATCCGGTCACCGGTGAGGTGGAGTTCTAGCCTGTGCCGATCGACCAACAGCAGCCAACTGAGCACGGAGGCGAAGTCGACCGAGGCAGCGTGACCGATGGTCGGGCGCTTTCGGAGGCACAAGAGTGGTTGCAACGGCAAGGCGTGGGCGCGCCGGGTGGAGCAACTGATCAACCCGTTCGTCGAACGTCTAAACGCCCCGTCAACAGTGCACATCGGTCGAGAAATCCACGGGAGCTATCCCCACGATCCGATGATGTTGATGCTGATGTCGAGTCGGTGGCCCGCACCATCGCGTTGCGCAAGTTGACTGCCAAGGCTTGCACCCGACACGAGCTTGACCAAGCACTTCAAGCCAAGAATGTGCCTTCAGGTGTGATCGATGCAGTACTCGATCGACTTCAAGAGGTTGGACTGCTGGACGACGCCTCGTTCGCAGTGGACTGGGTCACCTCTCGTCAACAGCGCCGCCACATGTCTCGTCGCTTACTGAGGCGCGAGCTGCAAGCAAAAGGCGTCGAGCGCAGCCACATCGACAGCGCGCTCGACCAAGTCGATCGCACTGCGGAACTCAAGTCTGCTCGGGACCTGGTCGAGCGCAGGCACGCTGCGATGAATGGACTGGCGCGCGAAGTCCAGTATCGGCGGCTGGCCGGAATGCTGAGCCGGCGCGGATTCGATAGCGCCATCACGACCCAAGTGCTGGCCGATGTGCTAGGTGAGTGACCCGCGAGGGCAGTGCCTGCGGTCCGCCAGCCGGGGCCACACATTTGTGCTTGACCGAGGCCGGGGCCGGACATACCCTGCAGTCACGAGGTATCTGCCAACGCTTGAACGATATGACGAAAGCCCGGACGAAACAGCGTTCCGGATGTGGTAACTAATGAAAATCAGTTTCGTCGAATTGAGAGGACTTATGAGGCACCCGACGTTCACTGACTGAACGTCGACTGATTGTGCATATTCGCGTTGCGGATCCTCTTTAGGTACACGCGCAGGCGTGTAGACAGGAGCGCAACGGTGACCGGGGTCTTTCAAGCACTTGTAGTTGTCGGCCTTTTCTTGCTCACCGCCGTCGTCGGCGTGGCCACTTTGGTCATGGTTCGGCGCGGACACCATGACAACACCCGCCAGCAACCTCGCGCCACTCCTTCAAAGTCCTCGACGCTTCCGATCAGCTCAGGTTCAGCAGGCGCGTCTCGCACACAGGTAGGCCGTCCCGCTGCCGGCTCAGGCGAAGAGGCAGCCTCTGAGGCGGAGCTTGAGGACCTTCGCGCGAAAGCCAAGACGTTGCTCGCCTCGGCCCAGAGTGCCCGGGCGGAGGCCGAAGAGGAATCACGCGCTCGGCGGACCGAGCTTCGGGAGCAACGTGCTGATCTGGAACGCCGCGAACAACGCCTGTCGGATCGGGAGGAACGGCTCGACGGTGAGGTACGCGGTCTGGAGGACAAGACTCGGCAGCTTGAGGAGCTCAAGGGCGAGCTCAAGAATCAACGCCGAATGCTCGGTGATCTCGAGACCCAACAGCAGCTCACGCTGGAGCGGATCGCGGGTTTGACAGCTGAGCAGGCAAAGGCAGAGCTGGTTGCTGCTGTCGCGCACGATGCAAAGCGACAGGCGGTTCTTCTCGCTCGCGACATCGAACGACAGGCGGTCCGGGAGGCAGACGGGAGAGCGCAGACGATCATTGTGGGAGCCATCCAGCGTCTGGCGTCTGAGCTGACCTCAGAGTCCGTGGTTTCGGCGGTCCACCTTCCCGGCGACGACATGAAGGGTCGAATCATCGGTCGAGAAGGCCGCAATATTCGGGCCTTTGAGCAAGTGACCGGAGTGAACGTGATGATCGACGACACGCCGGAAGCGGTGTTGCTGTCATGCTTCGACCCGGTGCGGCGAGAGACGGCCCGCATGACATTGACGGAGCTGGTTGCCGACGGCCGAATTCATCCCGCGCGCATCGAGGAAGTGCATGAGCGGAGCAAGAGTCAAATCCAGGCTCAGTGTCTGCGAGCGGCCGAGGACGCGATGGCTGAGGTGGGAATCTCCGATCTGCATCCAGCGCTTGTCCCAGTGCTCGGCACGCTGCGCTACCGCACCTCGTACGGCCAGAACGTCCTCAAGCACCTGGTGGAGAGCGCTCACATCGCCGCCCTCATGGCGGGCGAACTCGGGCTCGACGTCGAACACTGCAAGCGTGCCGCCTTCCTGCATGACATCGGTAAGGCCCTGACACACGAGGTGGAGGGTTCGCACGCGATCGTCGGGGCAGATCTGGTTCGCAAGTACGGAGAGAACCCCGATGTGGTGCATGCCATCGAGGCCCACCACAACGAGGTTGAGGTACGCACCGTCGAAGCTGTGCTGGTTCAGGCGGCCGACGCGATCAGCGGCAGTCGGCCGGGAGCTCGACGGGAGAGCATCGAGGCATACGTTCAGCGTCTGGAACGGCTCGAGGAGATTGCCTCTGCCCGGGAAGGCGTGGACAAGGTGTTCGCGATGCAAGCCGGCCGCGAGATTCGGGTCATGGTGGCTCCCGAGGTCGTCGACGACATTGAAGCGCAGGTACTGGCTCGCGACATCGCCAAGCAGATCGAGGAGGAGCTGACCTACCCGGGCCAGATCAAGGTCACGGTCGTCCGTGAGTCCAGAGCAACCGAGACCGCTCGTTAGATCTGACCGGGTGCTGCGAGCGCACCGCCCGGTAGCGTCGGACTCATCACCGTTTCCAACTCGGGTTGCTTCGGCCCGCGTCTCCGGGCCTGCAGCCTGCGTTCCAGGTAATGGGCGAGCCGGGTCAGCAGATAGTTGATGATGATGAACATTGCGGCTATCACGATGAAGGTCGGGATCAGGTTTCCTTGCAGCGAGGCCAGGGTCTGGCCGCTGCGGACCAATTCCGGGTACAAGATCAGGAACCCCAGCGCAGAGTCCTTCAAGACGACGACGAGTTGGCTGACGATGGAGGGCAGCATCAAGGTGATGGCCTGCGGCAACAGCACCAGCCGAAGCGTCGCGAAGGGTGTCAGTCCAATGGCCAGGCCCGCCTCCCGCTGACCCTTTGGCAGCGACCCGACTCCGGAGCGGATGAGCTCAGCGATAACGGAGGAGTTGTAAAACGTCAGACCCGCGATGACGCCGAGCAGCGGGAGAGCTTCGCCGGAAATCTGGAAACCGAAGAGGAAGAGGTAGTAGGCGAAGAGCATCATCATCAGCACCGGAACGGCGCGGAAGAACTCCACAAAGGCACCACAGGCCACCCGCACTGCTCTCAGCTGAGACAAACGGCCCATGCCCAGCAAGATGCCGCCGATGATCGCGAGGATGATTGAGAAAAAGGCCGCGACCAAGGTGGCCTGTAGACCCGGCAGCAGGTAGGAGGTCCAGGTCACCGGGTCGATGAATGGACTCCACTTGTCGGCAGTGAGCTGGCCTTTGGCGGCGAGCGCCCTGACCAGTAGGAAGAGGAGGGCAAGGATGCCGAGGCTGCCGACCACCGCGATGATGCGGTGGCGGGTGCGTGCCTTGGGACCTGGAGCGTCGAACAGCACACTCGTTTCGGCGGTCATCGCTTCACCGCCAGTCGCCGCGACAGGGTGGTGAAAAGAATCCCGAGGGGAAGCGTCAAGATCACGAATCCGGCTGCCATGATCCCGAAGATGACGTAGATCAGGTCGGGACGGAATTCGATCATTCCCTTCATGAGGTAGGACGCTTCGGCCACGCCAATGGTGGCCACCACCGTCGTGTTCTTGGTGAGCGCGATCATCACGTTCCCCAGCGGGGCGATGGCCCCGCGGAACGCCTGGGGCAACACCACGTTGGACAAGGTCGTCGCTGAAGTCAAGGCCAATGGCCCGAGCGGCCTCGGCCTGACCCTTAGGAACGGTGTTGATACCACTCCGCAGCGCCTCCGCGACAAAAGCCGCGTGGTAGATCGCGAGGCCGAGCACCCCCCAGCGGAAGTTCTGTATGTCGATGGGTGAGTTCTGTGGCCCGATCCGGTACTGCAGGGTGATGTAGAACCCGAAGGCACAGAAGAACACGATCAGCGTCAAGGGTGTGTTGCGCACCAACGTGACGTACGCAGTCCCGGCTGCCCTGAACACTGCAACCGGAGATACCCGCATGATCGCAATGATGGTGCCCAGCAGCAGGGCCCCGATGGCGGCTGCGACGGTTAGCTTGATCGTCATCCAGAACGCGGCGAGCACGTCGTACTCGGCTAACAGCTCAGAAAGCCCCTGGAGCATCCAACACACCCCCTCCGCTGGGGGGCCGGCGATGTGTCGGCCCCCTCATTGCGAGACGCCTAGGCCGCCGCGCAGGCGTCAGGCTTCGGCGGGTTGGTTGCGGTGTCGACCTTGAACCCAGATGGGCCGACGTTCGCATCGACAGCCTTTTGCCAGGATCCGTCGGAGATCATCTTCTCGATGGCAGCATTCACCTTGCCGCACAGCTCAGTGTCACCCAACTTCAGGCCAACCCCATACCGCTCCGTCGAGAACGGTTTACCGACAACCTTGAGCTTGCCTTCATATTGCGGCTGTGCCGCGAAGCCGGCCAAAATCACGTTGTCGGTGGTTACCGCGTCCACAGTGCCACCCACCAGCGCCTCGACGCACTTGGAGTAGGTGTCCTGCTCGAACAGCTTCACCGTCGTCGCGTACTCCTTCTTGATCTTCTCCGCCGGGGTCGACCCGGTGACCGAACACAGCGTCTTGCCGTTCATCGCGTCCGGTCCGGTGATGTCGGTGTTGTCTGCGCGAACAAGCAGATCCTGGCCAGCGATGAAGTAGGGGCCGCCGAAGGACACCTTCTCCTTGCGGGCGTCGGTGATCGAATACGTCGCGAAGATGAGCGCGACCTGGCCGCCCTGAATCGCCGTCTCCCGCTGCGCCGACGGTGTCTCCTTGAAAATCACCTTGTCGCCCTCGAAGCCAAGTTCCTTGGCGACGTAGCGGGCCACGTCGACGTCGAGGCCCTTGTAGTCCTCGCCGACCTTCTGGCCAAGGCCGGGCTGGTCATACTTGATGCCGATGTTGATGGTGTCACCGGCGGTGCTTCCGGCGTCGCCGCCACCGCACGAAGCCATGGTGAGCGCCAACGCTGATCCCGCTGCTACGGCGAGGATCTTCTTGCTGATGTGCATTGCTCTCCTCTTGCGTTTGTAACCTGGGCTTGGCTCGCCCGAGGTCTCGGCCGATGATCAGCCGTGACTCCGATATGGGTCGACGACCGATCCGGATGGACGCAGCGGACTGCGTCCCCTGAGCTAATGGGTCAAGATCTTGCTCAGGAAGTCTTGTGCTCGCGCCGTCTGGGCACTCGTAAAAAACGAGTCCGGGTCAGCCTCCTCCACGATCAGGCCCTCATCCATGAACACCACCCGGTTCGCGGCCTTTCGGGCGAAACCCATCTCATGCGTGACCACGATCATCGTCATGCCCTGGCGAGCCAGCGAGATCATCACGTCCAGCACCTCGTTCACCATTTCCGGGTCCAAGGCTGAGGTCGGCTCGTCGAACAAGATCACCTTGGGGTCCATGGCGAGCGCCCGAGCAATTGCCACGCGCTGCTGCTGGCCGCCGGATAGCTGAGCCGGGTACTTCTCAGCTTGCGAGGCGACTCCGACACGTGTCGAGCAGCTCCATGCCGCGCTTCTTGGCCTCCGCCGCGGACTTCTTTCGAACCTTGATCGGACCGAGCGTGACATTCTCCAAGACCGTCTTGTGGGAGAAGAGGTTGAACGATTGGAACACCATCCCGACATCGGCACGCAGATGTGCCAGAGCCTTGCCTTCTTCCGGCATTTGCTGATCGTCAATGGTGATCGTTCCGGACTCGATCGTTTCCAGGCGGTTGATGACCCGGCACAGAGTCGACTTACCTGAACCTGACGGGCCCAGTACGACGACGACCTCACCCTTGCGCACCGTGAGATTGATGTCTTGGAGCACATGTAGCTCACCGAAGTGCTTGTCAACATTGCTTATCACCACCAGAGGGCCGCCAAGGTGGTCCGGAGCTACGGACGGACCGGTAGTCGGATCCGGTACCGGATCGGTCGGTGATGCAGCTTCGGTGGGCGCATCCTCTGACGAGAGTTCAGATTCCGTCATGGGGCCGACCCTAGACCTTTGGGCTATGAAACGGCGCGAGATACGTGTTGAGTTTCGGTTACAGGCTCAACTTGTCTTTGGTGCCGGGCAGGTCGCGAGACTATCCGCCGGAGATCCCCCATTGCCCAACAAAGCTCTCACCCGGCGTCAGCACCTTCATGTCATCGTGGGTCGGGCCGGGATTGAACGCGTCCGGCCCGCAGGTCATCGGCTCAACGGCGATGGACCAATCACGGTTCGGTCCTCCGGTGAAAACCTGCACCCATCGCATCGTCTCGTCGCCCCACAACTCGGCGTAGCGGTCGCGGAGCACGAGCTTCACCCGCCAGCGTCCGTCGGAATCGCGGGCAGGGTCGGTCATCGCGGTGTCCAGGTTCACCGACCCCAGAACGGGGCCGCGGCGTAGGTCGTAGACCGTGCCAGCAACGGGCGAGATCTTGGTGGGGAGCAGCCGGTCGTCCACCTCCAGGTAGGACGCGGCAGGCACGGTGACCGCGACCTCATCGACTGTCGCTTCGCCGACGGTCAGGTAGGGGTGTGCGCCATAGCCGAAGGGCAACTCGCCCGCGCCGATGTTGGTCGCCTCCACTGTCACCGTCAGGCCATCCTGGCCGACCCGATGCGTGATCATCGCCTCCAGCGCGCCGGGCCAGCCCGGCTGCGGATGGATGCGCACCCGATTGGTCACCGCATCAGGCTTCTTGTCGACCAGGACCCAGGGCGCATAGCGCGCAAGGCCATGGCTGGCGTTATGCCGGGCCGGCTCAGTGAGCGCCAGCTGGTGGCTAATTCCATTGAAGGTATAGCGGCCATCGCGTATCCGGTTCGGCCATGGGATGAGATTCTGGCCCCGACCGGCTCTGCTCATCTCCTCGACGGCGAAGCCGCGAACCACATCCCGGCCGTCGGCTGAAAAGCTGCGCAAGGTCGCGCCTACCTCGGTAATGACGGCGCGGTAGGCGCCGGACACGATCTCGTACTGTTCGCCAGTGGGCGCGGCATTCACAAATTGGCACTTTATCGCCAGAGGCAGCTGAGCACTATGACGGGGCGGCCCGCGGGATTCGCGTCAGTGAATGTGAGCATTACCCTTGGTCTGCTATGTCGACAGAGCCCACTGCGCCGATGTCTGCTGCTCCGCGTACATACCAGATTCGCACCCACGGGTGCCAGATGAACGTGCACGATTCTGAGCGGCTGGCGGGATTGCTCGAGGAGGCGGGCTACCACAGATCGGCTCCAGACACGCAGCCCGACGTCGTGGTATTCAACACCTGCGCGGTGCGGGAGAACGCCGACAACCGGCTCTACGGAAGCTTGGGCAACTTGCTGCCAGCCAAGAAGGCCAGGCCGGGGATGCAGATCGCCGTCGGTGGGTGCTTGGCGCAGAAGGACAAGGACGCCATCCTCAACCGGGCGCCGTGGGTCGACGTCGTGTTCGGTACTCACAACATCGGTTCGCTGCCGGTGCTGCTGGAACGTGCCCGAATCCAACGCGAGGCGCAGGTCGAGATCAAGGAGGCGCTGGAGACCTTCCCCTCCAATCTGCCGACACGTCGGGAGTCGGCATACGCGGCCTGGGTGTCCATCAGCGTTGGATGCAACAACACCTGCACCTTCTGCATCGTGCCAGCGCTGCGCGGTCGCGAAACCGACCGCCGCTCAGGCGACATTCTCGCCGAAATCCGGGCCTTGGTGGCCGAAGGTGTGCAGGAGGTCACGCTGCTCGGTCAGAACGTGAACGCGTACGGGGTGGAGTTTGGGGACCGTCGTGCTTTTGCCAAGCTGCTCCGCGCCTGCGGTGAAATCGACGGACTGCAAAGGGTCCGCTTCACCTCTCCCCACCCAAAGGACTTCACCGACGACGTGATCGCGGCAATGGCGGAGACGCCCAACGTGATGCCCCAGCTGCACATGCCGCTGCAATCTGGATCGGACGCCATCTTGCGCTCGATGCGCCGCTCCTACCGCAGTGAGCGGTATCTGGGCATCATCGACAAAGTCCGTGCCGCGATGCCTGAGGCAGCGATCACGACAGACATCATCGTCGGCTTCCCCGGGGAGACCGAATCAGACTTCCAGGCCACCCTTGATGTCGTTGCCGCAGCGCGGTTTGCGGCCGCTTTTACCTTCCAGTACTCAATACGCCCCGGTACCCCTGCGGCGACCATGGACGCTCAGGTCCCGAAGACGATCGTCCAGGAACGCTACGACCGCCTGGTCGAACTGGTCGGTGAGATCGCCTGGCGGGAGAACCTTAAGCAACTAAACCGACAAGTCGAGGTGATGTTCGCCGATGGCGAGGGCCGCAAGGACCTGCAAACCCATCGAATGTCCGGGCGTGCCCGGGACAATCGGCTCGTCCATGTCGCGGTGCCTGAGGAACCGCAAGCCCGTCCACGTCCCGGCGATATGGCCGACGTGATCATCACCTACGCCGCTCCGCACCACCTCAATGCAGACGCCGGGCTGCTCGCGCTCCACCGAACCCCCGGTGGTGACGCGTGGCAAGCCAGTCGAGCGGCACCCGCTCGCGCTGCGATCGATCTTGGCATCCCCACAGTCGGCGCCCCTGGTACGTTACAGCCCGCTCAAGCCTGCACTGCACACTGACAAAGCTGCTGAGGAGCCATTGCATGCCCGCCGCACGATTTATCGAGCAGTTGAACATTCAGATCGGGCACGAATTCGCCGCTCACCAGCAATACGTGGCCTGCGCGGTCTACTACGACGCGCTCACGATGCCGCAGATGGCCAGCTTCTTTTACGATCAGGCGCTGGAAGAGCGCGACCACGCAATGATGATGATCAAGTACCTGATCGACCAGGACGCGGCCGCACTGGTTCCAGGAATCAGTGCCCCGCAGGTGGACTTCCCTGATGTCGTCGCCCCCGTCGAACTCGCCCTTGAGCAGGAGCGCCGGGTCACCGCTCAAATCAATGAGCTGACCAGGATCGCGCGCGAAGAAAACGACTTTGCCTCTGACCAGTTCATGCAATGGTTCATCAAGGAACAGGTAGAGGAAGTTGCCACAATGAGCGCCCTCGTTGCCGTGGTGCGGCGCTCGAAGGACAACATCGAGGCAATTGAGGAATACGTTCAGCGGGAGCAGACGAGTGAGTCAGCCGACCCGACCGCCCCGGCAATCGCGGGCGGCTAGGTCAGAACCGAAGCCTGAAGAAGGCGAATCTCAGGCGGGTTGCTCAGGCTCGCCAGCCGCCGTGTCGCTGAGCTTCTCCTTGGCCATCTGCTGACCTTTGTCAACCTTCTCGGCGTACTTGCCTTCAGTCTTCTCGTCGATGAAGTCGCCTGCCTTGTCGACGACGGCTTCGACCTGCTCGCCGTGTCCGCTGAGCGCTTCCTTCGCTCTGTCGAAGATGCCCATCGCGTTGCCACCTCCTCCGGGAAACAAACCAACCTTCTTTCTACTCCAGGCTCCAAGGTATGTACAACGCGCAGCCACCGGATAACGACAGCCTGCGCCACACTGTGGACGTGACTGTAGTGCTCGTCGGTCCGACCGCGGCCGGAAAGTCGGGTCTGGCAGCCGACCTGGTCCGGCGGTATGCCCTGGAAGGGCGCCTGGCCGAGATAGTCAACGCGGACTCGATGCTTGTCTACCGTGGGATGGATATCGGCACAGCCAAGCCGTCAGAGGCCGAGCGCGCCGAAATCCGCCATCACATGGTTGATCTGTTAGATGTCACCGAACCCGCGACAGTCGCGGAGTTTCAGCAGCTCGCACGGCATGCAATTGCAGACTGCCGAGCCCGCAACGGCATTCCAATTGTGGTTGGCGGGTCAGCGTTGTACGTCCGAGCGATTCTCGACGACTTCGATTTCCCGGGCACCGATCCGGCGGTGCGAGCACGACTGGAGCACGAGCTCACTACGCAGGGCGCAGAGCGACTTCATCAGCGGTTGAGCGATGCCGACCCGCTAGCCGCAACGCGCATCCTTCCAGGCAATTCCCGACGGGTCATCCGCGCCTTGGAGGTCATCGAGCTGACTGGACGATCGTTCTCCGCCGCGTTGCCAGAGCATCGTTACCAACTCGCTGATGTTGTGCAGATCGGCCTCGCAGTCGACCGCCCGACGCTCGACACTCGGATTGCCGCCCGGGTGGACGCGATGTGGGCCGCCGGCTTCGTCGAGGAAGTACGCCGGCTTACCTCAGCCGGCCTTCGAGAGAGCCTCACTGCCTCACGCGCGCTGGGGTATCGACAGGTACTGCGCTTTCTCGACGGAGAGATCAGTGACGCGCAGGCTCGGGATTTGACCGTCATCGGTACCCGGAAGTTTGCACGCCGCCAGGAGTCATGGTTCCGCAAGGATGCGCGGATCACCTGGTTGCCGTACGACCACCCCGATCTGGTTTCGGCCGTATACGCGCTCGCGGGGCCGGCCGGGACTGGCGTCGTGCCGGACGGCCTGGCACCTGCAGCCGAGATGAAAGACTGACCGCATGCGCAGGTGGTCGTTCACGAAAGGACACGGCACCGAGAACGACTTCGTCCTCATCCTCGATCGGGAGTCCATGCTCGAGATCGGACCTGCCGAGGTTCGCTTCATCTGCAACCGGCGCGCGGGTGTTGGTGCCGACGGACTGCTTCGGGCCGTACTCGCCAAGCATGTCGATGGCTGGGAGGGCGATGGTGGTTTGTGGTTCATGGACTATCGCAACGCTGATGGATCGATCGCTGAGATGTGTGGCAACGGAATCCGAGTCTTCGTCCGCTATCTGCTCGATCAAGACCTGGTCAGTGGGCCAGTCGTCGAAATCGCCACGCGGGACGGCCTCAAGGTGGCGACAGCTCTGCCGGATGGCAGGATCCGGGTAACCATGGGCCGTGCTGTGGTCGGGAGTCGACCGGTCGTCGTCACTACGGCTGACGGTGCCGAGTTCAAAGCGCTGCCGGCCGACGTGGGCAACCCCCATGCAGTGAGTTTTGTTGACGACCTTGACCTGCTGCAGCTGCATGAGCCTCCCGTCTGGGATCCGCCCGAGGAGTTTCCTAACGGTGTGAATCTGGAGTTCGTACGCCAGCTTGGCCCGCAGCACATCGCCATGCGTGTCTTTGAGCGGGGCGTGGGTGAGACCCACTCGTGCGGCACGGGCACGGTCGCCGCCGCGGCGGCGTCTCGTGTCCATGATCAGGATCTGACGCCATTGCCGGTGATCTATCGCGTCGAGACGCTCGGAGGCAGCGTTGAGGTCGAGCTGTCCGATCATGAGGCCTACCTGACCGGGCCTGCGATTCTGGTAGCGCATGGCGATTTGGCCCTGCCGGAACGCACAGTTTCCGAGACCGAAACCCTTTCCGCCTAGGAGGTTGCAATGTCTGTTCTCGATGCGTTTTCGCTTTCCGGGAAAGTCTCCGTCGTGACTGGGGCTAATCGCGGCATCGGCCGGGCCCTGGTCACAGCCTTGGCCGAAGCGGGAAGCGACGTCGTGCTGCTGGTTCGAGATACCGGTGGAGCAGCTGAGGTCATCGCGGAGCTGGGTGCGCTCGGTGTCACCGCGATCGCCGTGACCGCAGACGTCACCGAGGCCGACCAGGTGCGGCGGGCCGTCGGGGAAGTGATGGATCGACTCGGTCAGGTCGACGTGCTGGTGAACAATGCGGGCGCATGCATCCATCGGCCCTCCCTTGAGGTCACCGCCGAAGAGTGGCGGTTCGTGATGGACGTCAACGTGAACGGCGTCTGGCACTGCGCACAGGAGTTTGGAAGGCAGATGGTCGCCCAACATAGTGGGGCGATCATCAACATCGGCTCGATCTCGGCCAAGATCGTCAACCGACCGCAGTGGCAGCCGGGGTACAACGCTTCCAAGGCAGCCGTCCATCAGCTCACCCGCTCGCTCGCCGCCGAGTGGGCGCCGCACGGTGTCCGGGTTAACGCCCTCGCACCTGGCTATATCAAGACCGAGATGGCTGCAGTCGACTGCCCCAGAATTCAGGCGTTACTGGATCGACGATGCGCCGATGCGGCGCTACGCCATGCCGTCCGAGCTGGGTCCCTGCGTGGTCTTCCTCGCCTCAGATGCGTCCTCCTTCATGACGGGCGAGGTGGTCGTTATGGACGGTGGCTACACACTGTTCTGAGGGCCGGGAGGCGTATCGGCGGCCTCTTGGCCAAACGCTGCACATGAAAACGCCTCGCTGTGACTTGTGCGGCCGTGAGATTCTGGTCCAGAGATGACAGTTCCTCGACGAGACCCACAGTTAGAAACCACTCCAGATGGCGATGAGTTGCTTGTCGAGCGGCTCGAGTCGCCGCCGGCAGACGAATCAGGCTATGACGGCGATCAGCAGGACCGGGCAGACCGGCTTTCGCTGCGCCGGGTTGCGGGAATGTCAACCGAGCTGGCTGACGTCACCGAGGTTGAGTACCGCCAGCTCCTGCTCGAGCGCGTGGTTCTGGTCAGCGTCTGGACCAATGGCAGCGAGGCGACCGCCGACCACTCAATCGCCGAGCTCAAGGCGTTGGCCGAGACGGCCGGATCGCAGGTACTCGAAGGTCTGATCCAACGCCGTGACCGCCCCGACCCGTCCACCTACATCGGACGCGGCAAGGTCGTCGAGCTGCGGGACGTAGTGGTTGCCACGGGGGCAGACACGGTGATCTGTGACGGCGAATTGACCCTTGCGCAGCTGCGCAATCTCGAGGACCAGGTCGGCGTGAAAGTCATCGACCGAACGGCCCTGATACTCGACATCTTCGCAGCGCACGCCAAGAGCGTCGAAGGCAAGGCCCAAGTCGAGCTTGCCCAGCTCCAGTACCTGAAGCAGCGGTTACGCGGCTGGGGCGGCAACCTCTCAAGGCAAGTCGGCGGTCGCGCGAGCGGCGGCGTCGGCATCGGTGGTCGTGGTCCTGGTGAAACCAAGCTGGAGACAGACCGGCGTCGCATCAACAGCCGCATTGCCAAGCTGCGCAAGGCCCTCCGTGAAATGGACATCACCAGAGAGACCAAACGCGCGGAACGGCGCCGCCATGAAGTCCCGTCGGTCGCCATCGTCGGATACACCAACGCCGGCAAGTCCAGCTTGCTCAACCGGCTCACCGGGGCCGGCGTTCTCGTCGACGACGCGCTGTTCGCAACGCTTGATCCAACCACTCGTCGCGCCGCGGCTGTCGACGGCCGGCTGTACACCCTGACCGACACGGTCGGTTTTGTTCGTCACCTGCCGCACGACCTTGTAGAGGCGTTTGCCTCGACTCTGGAGGAGTCGACGCAGGCCGACCTGCTGGTGCATGTGGTCGATGGCTCGGATCCAGACCCGGTTGGTCAGATCGACGCCGTGCGGGCGGTTCTGGCCGATATTGGTGCGGCCGAAATCCGAGAGCTCATCGTGATCAACAAGGTGGACGCTGCCGCTGCCGAGGCGCTCAGCATGCTGGCGGCCCGTTATCCCGACGCGATGTTCGTTTCCGCGCGCACCGGAAAGGGCATAGCGCAGCTACGCACGACCATCGAATCGCTGCTGCCTCGGCCGGAGATTGAGATCCGGGCGCTCATCCCGTACGAGCGCGGTGACCTGGTCAACCGCATTCACCAGACCGGGCAGTTTCTCAGCACCGAGCACACGGTCGCTGGCACCCTGGTCGTTGCTCGAGTCAATCCGTGGCTCGCGGGGGAGCTGGCGCCGTACGAGCTGGTGACCAGTGACCGCGCGAGACGCGCCTGAGCAGTAGTGGATGGCGGCCGCCGACCTGATTAGAGTTCTCCGGTGACCCGAGCGATCAAGGCATCCAGCAGCCTTGAGGTGGACCATCGCGATGTGCTCGCGGCAGCGGTCAAAGCGATCGGCGGCACAGAACGGCCCGGCCAGGTCGAGATGGCCGACGCGATTGCGGAGTGCTTGGAATCGGATCACCACCTCCTGGTCCAGGCCGGCACTGGTACGGGCAAGTCACTCGGCTATCTGGCTCCGGCGCTGCTGTGGCTGGAGCGGCATCCCGGCAAGCGGATCGTTGTGGCAACCGCGACATTGGCTTTGCAGAGCCAGCTGGCCAACAACGACATTCCGGCGGCGGTCGACGCACTCGAGTCGGTCATGGGCCATCGACCACGGCACGCGATCCTCAAAGGCCGTACCAACTACGTTTGTCTCCTTCGGCTGCGGGAGGGCACGGCTCAAGATCAAGGGGTGTTGATCCCGGCGGGCGACCTGATAGAGACGATCAGATCCTCGCCGCAGAGTACGCCGGAGTCAGCTTTGGGCGCGGAGGTTCTGGCACTACGTGGGTGGGCTGAGGAGCAGGCTCAAGGAGGTGGCCTTGCCGACCGGGATGACGCGCCGTCGCATACCGAACGAGCGTGGGCTCAGGTCTCGATCCCGGTCCGGGAGTGCTTGGGTGCACAGCGCTGTCCGTACGGTGATGAGTGCTTTGTCGAGAGCTCCCGAGACGCGGCCCGGGCCGCCGACCTCGTGGTCACTAATCACGCACTGCTCGCGATCAACGCCATGCACGGCGGCACCGCTGTTCCCGAGCACAGCGCGGTGATCATCGATGAGGCCCACGAACTGGTCTCCCGGGTGACCGGCGCCGCGTCGGCGGAGCTGAGTCCGCAAATGGTCGAGCGGGTGGCCCGCCGGGCACTGCCCTACCTCGAGGATGAGGTTGCGCTGGAGTTGCTGGAGTCGGCCAAGTCCTTTGGCACCGCGTTGGACGGTGCAGCTCTGGAACGCGTCGAGGATCCGGACTCTGCGTTCGTGGCCGCCTGCGTTGCGGTACGCAACGCCGCCCGGGCCGCGGTGAGCGCACTGACCGGTGAGGACAACCAGGACACAAACAGGCGGCAGACAGCGGCGGCCGTCAAGGAGATCTTCGACGTCGCAGAGCGGATGGCGGCGCTCGACGAAATCTGACGTCGTCTGGGTGGCCGACCGCGACCGCTTCGGCCGCGAGGCGCGAGTATCCCCGTTGTCGGTGGCAGGGCTGATGCGAGGCCGCGTCTTCGGTGAACACACAACCGTGCTGACCTCAGCGACGCTCAAGCTGGGCGGTGACTTCGCTCCGATTGCTGCCAGTGTCGGGCTGAAGGTGAACGAGCAGCTCGACATGCGGCATCCAACTGAGGATCCCAAACCGAACGGGCCGGCCCTCAGTGAGACTGAGGTTGAAACCGTTCCCTGGCGCGGCCTTGATGTCGGCTCACCGTTCGAGTATCGCCGCCAGGGCATCTTGTACATCGCCCGATCGCTGCCTCCACCCGGTCGTGATGGTCTGTCTGACGCCGCGATGGCCGAGATCGCCGAGCTGGTGGAGGCTTCAGATGGACGGGCACTTGGGCTCTTCTCTTCCCGCAAGGCCGCCGAGGTCGCAGCCGTCCACGCCCGGAAGCGGCTGCCGGCGCTGACGATTCTGTGCCAGGGCGATGCGCAGTTGCCGGAACTCACCAGGCGGTTCATACAGGACGAGAAGGCAAGCCTCTTCGGCACGCTGTCGCTCTGGCAGGGAGTCGACGTGCCGGGAGCAACCTGCCAGCTCGTGATCATCGACCGGATTCCATTCCCTCGCCCGGATGAGCCGCTGACCGTGGCGCGCCAGCGTGCCGTCGCCGAGGCGGGTGGAAATGGTTTCATGAAAATTGCCGCAAGCCATGCCGCCCTCCTGCTAGCGCAAGGCTCCGGTCGGCTGATCCGTCGCCTCAGCGACAGGGGAGTGGTGGCCGTACTCGACCCCCGCCTGGTCACGGCCCGCTACGGCACTTTCCTCAAGGCGTCCATGCCCGACATGTGGCAGACCACTGATCGGCAGGTGGCGATGCAGGCCCTTCGCCGCCTCTCCGGGCAGTCCTGAGCGATCGACTCCCGTGCCCTCCGCGAGCAGTAGGCCACCAGGCCGCACCTAGCGGAGGTCTCCATCCTCTGGCACGCTTGCGCTATGGAGCACACGTACGATTTCGACCTGGCGGTCATCGGTTCGGGTCCTGGCGGCCAAAAAGCGGCAATCATGGCGGCCAAGCTCGGCCACAAGGTGTGCGTCATCGACAGCAAGTCGATGGTCGGGGGCGTCTGCGTCAACACCGGCACCATCCCGTCCAAGACCCTGCGGGAGGCCGTCCTCTACCTGACCGGCATGCAGCTTCGTGACCTCTACGGCGCCAGCTACCGGGTCAAGGAGGAGATCACCATCTCCGACCTGCTCGCTCGGCTGCAGCACGTCGTCGGTCGCGAGACAGAGGTCATCCGTTCGCAGCTGATGCGTAACCACATCGAACTGGTGCCGGGTGCCGCCAGCTTCCTCGACCCGCACACCCTCACGGTCGAGATCGAAGGCGTGGGAGCGCTTCGCACGCTGACCGCGAACTACATCGTGATCGCGACCGGCACCATGCCGGCCCATCCGCCGAACGTCGACTTCGACAGCGCTGCGCGTGCTCGATTCGGATCAGATCCTCACGTTGGACACCGTGCCGGGCTCGTTGGTGGTAGTCGGCGCCGGCGTCATCGGCGTGGAGTACGCCTCGATGTTCGCTGCGCTCGGCACCCGGGTCACGCTGGTCGAGAAGCGTGACAAGATGCTCGACTTCTGCGATCCCGAGATCGTCGAATCTCTGAAGTTCCACCTCCGTGATCACACCATGTCCTTCCGTTTCGGCGAGGAGGTCTCCTCGGTGGAGAGCTCCGGACGTGGCACGATCACGACCCTCGCCTCCGGCAAGAAGATCGCTGCCGAGGTCGTCATGCACTCCGCAGGTCGGCAAGGCAACACGGCGACCTTGAACCTCGACCTTGCAGGGCTCAAGACCGACAACCGGGGACGGCTCGTGGTCAACGCGAACTATCAGACCGAGGTGCCGCACATCTACGCGGTCGGTGATGTGATCGGCTTCCCTGCACTCGCCTCAACCTCGATGGACCAGGGCCGCCTTGCCGCGGCGCACGCCTTCAATGAGCCAGCCAACGAGCTCCGAAGTCTGCAGCCGATCGGCATCTACACCATTCCGGAGATCTCGTTCTGCGGTAAGACTGAAGGAGAGCTGACCCGTGAGTCGGTTCCCTTCGAGGTCGGCATCTCCCGCTATCGCGAGCTGGCGCGCGGCCAGATCATTGGGGACTCCTATGGCATGTTGAAGCTCATCGTGCATGCCGACACCCGGGAGATCTTGGGCGTACACGTCTTCGGTAGTAACGCCACCGAACTGGTACACATCGGCCAAGCGATCATGGGCTGCGGTGGCACGGTCGACTATCTCGTCGACACAGTCTTGAACTATCCGACCCTGTCAGAGGCGTACAAGGTCGCGGCTCTCGATGTCTCGAACAAGCTTCGCGCTGTCGCGCGATTCACGACGGAGATGGCGACCAGCGAGCCCAGCATGCTCTAACGCCAGGCCCAATAGATCTTGGTCAGACTCGACGCAGCACTGCGACGACTTTGCCCAAGATCGTGGCGAGATTCCCGTCAATCGGGTCGTAGGCCGGGTTATGCGGCATCAGCCACACCTGGCTGCCAGTCCGCTTGAAGGTCTTGACGGTTGCTTCGTTGTCGAGCAGGGCAGCGACGATGTCACCGTTGTTCGCCGTCGGCTGCTGCCGAACAACCACCCAGTCGCCGTCACAGATGGCCGCGTCGATCATGGAGTCGCCACGTACCTCGAGCATGAACACGGTGCCCTCGCCCACCAGCTGTCGCGGCAGGGCGAAGACATCCTCGATACTTTCCTCCGCCAGGATGGGTCCGCCGGCGGCGATGCGTCCGAGCACCGGAACGTGCACCGGTTCGGGGAATGCGTCGCCAATGCCGGTATCGTCGCCACCGCCTGTCTGCCGGGACTCGGCGAGCTGCCTTGTCACCGGCCGGCCCCCACTGGGCAAGAGCACTTCCAAAGCACGCGGCCGGTTGGGGTCACGACGCAGCAACCCCTTTGCCTCCAGCATCTTGAGCTGGTGCGCGACACTCGAGGATGAGGCGAGACCGACGGCGTCGCCCATCTCTCTAATGCTGGGTGGATAGCCGCGCCTGTCGACGGTCTCCTTGATGACCTCCAAGATGCGGCGCTGCCGAAGTGTCAACCCGTCAGCATCGGTGGGCCCGTCGGGGAATGGCGTGAAAGACGCGCTTTCACCGAGCTGAGCGGCTACATCGCTTTCGCGGGGCCGGCCGCGCCGCCTACTCGGCTGTGGGTACTTCGGGGTGCTCTGTGCCATAAGGCTGACGATAGAGAACTCCGCCGAAAGATTCAAACATTTGTTCGAGCGTGTTGTAGATCTTCCATTGTTGTCATTTCGTACGGCTCGAACTGTCAGAGGCGGCTGATTCACTGCTTCACGACACACCTCGAATATTTGTGCGAATGTTCTAGGAGCTGCCCCGAAGATGCGATACAAATCAAACGTACGTTCTATCGAACGCCAGTTCGATGCCTTCCCCAGAAGGAGATAGAGATGAGCGCGATCGCTGTCTCAGTGCCCCAGGCCCATGATTCCGTTGACCGGCTGCGGGCTACTCACAGGCACGCACGACCATGCACGATCATCAAGACGGCTCCGGCCACCGTAGGCCGCAAGAGCTCGAGCAATCGAACAGCGGCCGATTGGCGGCTCACCGATCGAGGCATTGCAGTCGTCATGGTGATCGCCGCGATCATCTTGACGGTGGCAATTGCAGTGATCGGCCTGACTGCCGTACGGGTCACCAGCCCGGGTGGCGACGCCGGCCTCCACGAGGTGCGGCAGGCTCAACACGACACTCGGTCCAACACAGTGCAGCCTCAGCCGATGTCGTGGCTCATCTGATCGATGCAGACGGCCGTGGCCAGCAAGAGAGCGTCGTCTTGGCCCGGCTTGATCTCAATGCCATAGGTGTCGCGTACGCGGAACCAACGACGCGAGACTTCGGCCACCTCGTCCCCGCCGCGCTCGATCTTGTACTCATGGTCGACGATGTTGCCCTTTGCCTCCATGTCGTCGCCGCCATCGACGTCGATTGAGAAGCGGTCGCGGAGCGGGGTCAGCAGTGCCTTCTTCACCGTGGCGACCTGACGTCCATCGCGCTCAATCTCCATGGTGTCTTTTATCCGGAGCTTCTTCTCCTGGATCGAATACAGCTCATCCCCGCGAGGCGACTGGAGCTCCAGCGTGTCGCGTACCCGAAGCGCCTTTCCGTTGACCTTGAAGGCGCGCTCGCCCCTATCGTTCTCAATCCAGAAATCATCGCCGATCGCGAAGAGCTTCTCCTGCATCCGGTACCTCGTCGGTTTCGCTTCCTCCCGACGGCCTCGCAACAGTGGCATCGTCTGTTTCCTTTCGTCGATGTCTCCGGCGACGTTACGGCATCGCCATCAAGCCTGGGACGCCGGTCAAGATCAAGAGCCGCGTGTGTCCACCGCTTCGTTGACCACAATGGTTTTCATGATCTTGTCAGCGAATGTTTGTTTCTTGTCGTCCCATAGCGGCCAGAGATAGCCCACAACCGTAAGAGCGTCGAGGATGTGGACAAGATCGCGGATGAATGCATTCTTCGCGCCGATCGGCGCGTTCGTCTCCTCGCCGATCAGTCCGATCTTGGTCATGCGCTTGCCCAACGACTGTCCCGTCTTGCCGGCGATCATCCAACGGTTGTAGGCGACCCATGCCAGGCTGGCGAGCATCACGCTGAGACCAATGATCATCGCAACGGCTGCGCTCTCGAAGTCGGGAGTCGATCCGCTGGACCGGGACAGCTCGATGACGAAGACCAGATAACCAGCGCAGAAGATGATCAAGCCGACATAGGTCGGCCCCTGGTCGATCAACCTGGCCCGCACGCGCTGGCTCCAGTTGGCGAAATCGCTTCGCGGGGGCGCCCCGAGATATCCCGGCTGAGGTGAAGAGCCCGGATCTGCCGGCGGTTGCAGGAAGGACGGCTGCGGGTTGGTGGGGGATGCCTCTGGCCATTGGCTGCGGTACTGATCGGTCATGAGCGTCCTTGGGGTCAGCTGCGACGTGGTGAGTTTAGGCGATTGGTGTCACGCGACCCATCGAATGCAACGGACGGGTATCCCCAGGCGCGGGCACAATGAGAAGGTGGCGGTCTCCACTGACGTCCGACAATTTCGGGCGACGCGCGCAGCCGGATACGTCGGCGCCCTCTTTGCCGGCGGGCTCGCTCTCAGCGCCCTGTACGCAACCACTGGTGTGGGCTTGCCGTGCCCGTTCCGCGCCGTGACGGGTTGGGACTGCCCGCTTTGTGGGGGCACCCGGATGGGCGCTGCGCTGCTTGACGGCGACCTGCTAGCCGCGTTCGGACACAACCCACTCGCCCTGATCGGTCTGCTGATCGTGGGCCTGCTTGGGGTGCTGTGGGCCGTCGAGGCGTTAGGAGGGCCGGCTGTCCGCCTGCCGCGTCGGTTGGCCGAGCGCCTGCGTCGCGTACGCCCCGCCCAGTGGTTGGTAGTTGGGCTCCTCATCGCAGTGAGCTACACCCTCGCGCGGAACCTGCTCTGACAACCTGAAAGTGGTCAGATCCGACACGACTGAATCGATCAAGAGTTGCCGTTTGTGACCGGTTTCCGGCAGACGAAGCCGACGACACGCGGCGCGCGAGTGAAAAGTGTCAGTCCTCTTGCGGAGAATGGTTCTTGGACGTACGGTATCCATATCTAGTAGTTACAACGATGTTGTTCATCCACAAGTTGTGGTTAGATACTCACAGAAGTCCACAGACAGATCCACAAGATCGCCTGACAAGTCCACAGGCTCATCCCCAGATCTGTCCCCAAAGACGAAGCTGACCGCTCTTGTCCACCGAGCAGCAGAAAGGAGCCGGACGATGCACTGCCCGTACTGTCGCCATACCGACTCCAAGGTGCTCGACTCGCGGACGACCGAGGATGGCGGGAGCATCCGCCGCCGGCGTCAATGCCCGTCCTGTGAGCGGCGGTTCACCACCATCGAACAAATGCAGCTCGTCGTGGTGAAACGCAGCGGTGTCGTCGAACCGTTCAACCGTGACAAGGTGATCAACGGCGTTCGTAAGGCCTGCAAGGGACGGCCCGTTACTGAGGACCAGCTCGCCCGCCTGGGACAGCTGGTCGAGGATTCGCTACGGACCTTGGGTCAGCCCGAGATACCGGCCGATGAAGTCGGTGTTGCGATCCTGGGGCCGCTACGCGAGCTTGACCAGGTTGCGTACCTCCGCTTCGCGAGCGTCTATCGCCAGTTCCGGTCAGTGGAGGATTTCGAGGCGGAGATTGCGCTGCTTCGTGTCGAGCAGGAGCCGACAGGGATCGAGCCGCTCATTCCCGATCGCGTAGCCGACAACAAGATGAGCAACTTTGTCCCGCACCGGCTGACCCCGACGCGGCAGCGCACTGTTACTCGACCTGAACCACCCTGAGATCCCAGAAGCTCTCGGCCTGGCGACGAGGCTGCAAGCCAGGCGCGCAACAACTAACCAGACGTCGGAGGCTATTCCCCAATCCGTCGGCGCCAGTGGTGGCGCCGGTAGCTGACAAGAAAGGCAGAAATGACCGAAACCACCCGTTCGGCGAATGGGCGATCGGAAAATAGGAGTTCAACGCGGCAGCCCGCGGGGCTGCGCATCGAGCGTGTCTTCACGTCAGGGGAGCACCCGTATAGCGAGGTGACCTGGGAACGCCGTGACGTGGTGCAGACCAACTGGAAGACCGGTGAGGTCGTCTTCGAGCAGAAGGGCGTCGAATTCCCGGACTTTTGGAGTGTCAATGCCTCCACCATCGTCACCACGAAATACTTTCGTGGCGCGCTCGGCACGCCAGTTCGGGAGCACAGCCTCCAGCAACTCATCGACCGTGTTGTGAGGACCTATCGCAAGGCGGGGGAGGATTTCGGGTATTTCGCCGATCCTCAGTCGGCCGAGGTGTTCGAGCATGAACTGACCTGGATGCTGCTGCACCAGTACTTCTCGTTCAATTCACCTGTCTGGTTCAACGTCGGCACCGCGTCTCCGCAGCAAGTCTCGGCGTGTTTCATCTTGTCGGTGGATGACTCGATGGACTCGATCTTGAACTGGTACCGGGAGGAAGGCTTCATCTTCAAGGGAGGCTCAGGTGCCGGTCTGAACCTTTCCCGGATCCGCTCCTCAAAGGAGTTGCTCAGCTCAGGTGGCACCGCGTCCGGCCCTGTCTCGTTCATGCGGGGTGCAGACGCGAGTGCGGGAACCATCAAGTCCGGTGGGGCGACCCGTCGCGCTGCCAAGATGGTGGTGCTCGACGTGGATCACCCCGACGTTGAGGAATTCATCGAGACCAAAGCCCGCGAGGAAAACAAGATCCGCGCGCTGCGCGACGCCGGATTCGACATGGATTTGGGCGGCCGCGACATCACGTCGGTCCAATACCAGAACGCCAATAACTCGGTACGCGTGACAGACGAGTTCATGCGAGCCGTCGAGGACGGCGGTGATTTCGCGTTGCGTGCGCGCACCGATGGCCGGGTTATCGAGACTGTGAACTCCCGTGAACTGTTCAACAAGATGGCCAGGGCTGCGTGGGAGTGCGCTGACCCCGGCATTCAGTACGACGACACCATCAACGACTGGCACACCAATCCTGAGACCGGCCGGATCACCGCATCTAATCCCTGCAGTGAGTACATGAGCCTGGATAACAGCTCATGCAACCTGGCCAGCCTCAACCTGCTCAAGTTTCTGCGTGCGGACGACACTTTCGACGCGGAAGCATTCGAGCGGGCGGTGGAATTGATCATCACCGCGATGGACATCTCGATCTGCTTCGCGGATTTCCCGACCGAGGCGATCGCGCGCACGACCCGCGATTACCGGCAGCTCGGTATCGGCTACGCCAATCTGGGGGCGCTGCTGATGGCGACCGGACATGGCTACGACTCCGAGGGTGGCCGTGCGTTCGCAGCGGCGATCACCTCGTTGATGACCGGGGTCTCCTATCGCCGCTCTGCGGAGCTCGCCGGCACCGTCGGGCCATACGAGGGTTACGCACGCAACGCCGATGCCCACAAGCGGGTCATGCGTAAGCACCAGGCTGCCAACGACGCGCTGCGGACCTTCGGCGCCTTGGACGCCGACATCCGCAAGCGGGCAACGGCCGCATGGGACGGAGTGATCAAGATCGGAGAGGCGAACGGCTATCGCAATGCGCAAGCCTCAGTGATCGCGCCCACTGGAACGATCGGCTTCATGATGGACTGCGACACGACCGGAATCGAGCCAGACTTCTCGCTGGTCAAGTTCAAGAAGCTGGTCGGTGGCGGGTCCATGCAGATCGTCAACCAGACCATTCCGCGTGCCTTGAAGAAGCTCGGCTACGCCGAGGAGACCTGCGAGGCGATTGTGGAGTACATAGCCGAGCATGGCCATGTCGTCGACGCGCCGGGCTTACGACCCGAGCACTATGAGGTCTTCGACACGGCGATGGGTCAGCGGGCGATCAGGCCGATGGGCCACGTCCGGATGATGGCTGCGACCCAGCCGTTCCTGTCCGGTGCCATCTCCAAGACGGTGAATCTGCCGGAAACGGCCACGGTGGAGGAGATTGCCGAGGTCTATCTGCAGGGCTGGAAGCTCGGCCTCAAGGCGTTGGCGGTCTACCGCGACAACTGCAAAGTCGGTCAGCCACTGAGCGACGGCAGGGCCGAGAAGACTGGTGACAAGAAGGCAGCCGGCGTCGAGACTGAAGTTGTGGAGAAGGTGGTCTATAGGCCGACCCGCAAGCGACTGCCCAAGTCCCGGCCGAGCCGTACGACCTCGTTTTCGGTGGGCGGGGCTGAGGGCTACATGACCTCTGGTTCGTACCCGGACGATGGTTTGGGTGAGGTATTCCTGAAGCTCGGCAAGCAGGGCTCGACTCTCGCGGGCGTGATGGATGCCTTCTCCATTGCCGTGTCCATCGGTCTGCAGTACGGGGTGCCCCTGGAAACCTTCGTGCAGAAGTTCAGCAACCTGAAGTTCGAGCCCGCCGGCTTGACTGACGACCCAGACATCCGGATGGCGCAGTCGATCATGGACTACATCTTCCGGCGGCTTGGCTTTGGACTATCTGTCCTTCGATGAGCGTGCCGAGCTCGGCATTTACACCGCCACCGAGCGAGCGCGCCAGGTCGAGACCGGGTCGTATCTGCCGGCGGAGGAAGAGCTCAGCGAGGCAGAGTCGCTCAAGAACGATCCGGGCGATGAAGTGCGAACCGACGAGATGGAGGCGGCTGGAGCCAAGCCAGCTCCTCTCACCGCCCACACGACATCGGAGCTGTTCGAAGAGATCACCGGCACGAGCGTCGACGCGCCGCTTTGTCTGACGTGCGGCACCAAGATGCGTCCCAGTGGCAGCTGTTATGTCTGCGAAGGCTGCGGATCCACCAGCGGCTGCAGCTAACCGCGAGCGCTCCTGATTCCGCCGGCCTGACTTGCGCGCTTGCCGCGCAGGTCAGGCTGAGGCCATTGGGAACACTTCTGGCCCGTACGCGTTACCTCAACATGGCGGATGAGCGTGACCGCGAGGCGATGGATGCCTACTCCGCCGCGGTGACAACAGTGGTCCAGCGGGTCTTGCCGAGCGTGGCGAGCCTGAGGGTCCGGTCGCGGCTCGGCGATGGCGCTGGCAGCGCAAGTGTGTTGACTGACGACGGCTTCATGTTGACCAGTGCCCATGTCGTCGAGGGATCAAGTGCGGTCGTGGCGGCCTTCGCGAACGGCACCGAGACGACGGCCGATGTGGTCGGCCGTGATGCATTCTCCGATCTCGCCGTGCTACGCGCCCGAAATGAAGTGCCCGGACCGGTGACCCTCGGCGATGCGAGCCAGCTGCAGGTCGGCCAACTGGTGGTCGCGGTTGGCAACCCGCTCGGTCTGGCGGGAAGCGTCACAGCTGGAATCGTTTCGGCACTGGGCCGGTCGCTGCCGACCAAACGAGGCCGTGTGGTCGATGAGGTGATTCAAACCGATGCCGCCCTCAATCCAGGCAACAGCGGTGGTGTCCTGGCCGACAGCCGGGGACGGATGGTCGGGGTCAATACTGCGGTGGCCGGTATCGGCGTGGGCCTCGCCGTGCCGATCAACGCGACCACCGAGCGCATCATCAGCGCTTTGATGACCGCGGGTCGGGTACGCCGCGCCTGGCTCGGGATCGCGGGGAGCCAGGCCACGCTGCCGCCGCCGCTGGCTGCGAAACTCGGCCGGCGGGAGGGTCTTCGGGTGGCGCAGGTGATTGCCGGGAGCCCGGCAGACAGTGCTGGGCTGAGATCCGGTGACATCGTCGTCGCCGTCGCCGGCACATCGCTTGGTTCAAGCACCGAGCTGCAACGCCGCATGATGGAAGACGCCATCGGACGCCGCGTGGAGATCACCGTGTGGCGCAACGGTGCTCTGGTCGACGTGATCGCCGTGCCGCGTGAACTTACCGAATCTGCGAGCTGAGCTTACGAATTGCCCTCACTGCAAGGGGAAGGGCGACTGGCCCCAGGCCGGCAGATCGCTCAGCTCGACTGATGCAACCCACTTGACCCACCAGAATCCTCTGCGGTGTGGCGCAACGAGCCGTACCGGCGCACCGTACGCGGGGCGCAGCGGCACACCCTGATACGCGATGGCCAGCCACAAAGAGCCTGCCTCGTCGGCCGGGAAGCGGCGGCGGTATCCGGTCATGCTCACGACCTCGATGCTGGCAGCAGTGACGACCTGGTCACCAGAGAGCAGCTCCGCAAGGCTGACGGCTGTCCATTCCGCGTCGGTGTACCAGCCGCTGGTGCAGTCGAGCCGGGCCGTGACAGTCGTGGAGCGCGACGCGAGATCGGAAACGGTCAACTCCTGTCCGGCGACAAGGATGCGGTGATCGGGTGCTACTACCGGGGTCTGATCGAAAAGCCACATCGTTGCCGGAATGGCGTCCGGGCTCAAGTGATGGGATCCGGTTGCGATTCTGCTCGCAGATGCCGATCCGGCTAGGCGACCTATTCCCTCGAGCGTTCCGTACACTGCGGCGACGCCAACGGCCAACGCTCCAGTGCGCAGCAGCGTGCGGCGTGACAAATCGCGGCGGCGCAGGCGTTGCCGCCGGTGACGCAAGAGGTGCCAGGCAAGCAGGGGTGCGGCAAGCACAGCTGAGCCGACGTGTACCTGCATCGGAGTGAGTCGCCACAGCACGCCGTATCCACCGAACACCTCGACGAGGCCGGAAGCGATGCAGACCGCGATCAGCCCGACCAGAGCGAGGCTTGCGACTCGCACGGCCGGAGCGCGTCGAACGATCACCGACTTCCAGGGCACCAGCAATACGACAGCGAGCCCAAACAGACCATGGACGGCCGTTGCGAGCCTGGCGGGGATCGGTGTGCCTGCGGCGAAGGCCAGGCCACCGGTCAGCGCGGCACCGGCGAGGACGAGGAGTAGTGCCACGTTGGTGCGCCGACCCGCTCGCAGGCCGCTCATCGAGCTGAGCCGGTGCTTGATCATCGCCACATCACTGCGGGTGATTGCGGAGGGAAGACGACATACGGCCGCAGCCAGGCGGCCCGCTGGAGCAGCCCGTTCATGCGCTGGTTGAGGTCGGACGGGGCGGTCCCGTTCACCGCTCGATGGTGCAGGAAGGCGACCTCGGTCATGGTCTGCTGGTACGCACGGACGGCCTCGGCCGCTGGCTTGCCGCCGATGCGCTTGGCGTACCTGCGTGCCGACATGCGGTCCGACAGTCGGGCTATCCAGCGGATGTCTTCGGGCCTGATCCAGCCCATCTGCGCGACCTGCTGGAGTGCAGTGGTGAGCATCTGGCCCTCGCGGGAGCGAGCCCAGATCGCGACGGCTAGCACGACGACCAGCAGCGGCAGAATGATCGCGCCGTACGCAATGAGGAAGCCTTCTCCGCCCCAGAAGGTGCTGCCGTTCCAGATGGCGTGCATGAGAACCGCCGCCAGGAAACCAAGGATGGGCGCCAGGATCCGGAGAGTCGGGCGACGCGTAGACAGCGCGATCCCGATGCCGAGGCCAGTGGCAGCGGTGAACAGGGGGTGTGCGAACGGTCCCATAATCCCGCGAAGGAAGAACGTGATCCCGAGCTGTCCGGCCTGCAGCGATTGTAGGTAGTAGAGGATGTCCTCAACGAAGGCGAATCCGATCCCGACGAGGGCGCCATAGATGATGCCGTCGAGCAACCCGTGCATCTCGGAACGGCGGAAGATCACGACCGCGACAAGAAACAGGCCCTTGCCGAACTCCTCGATAAAGGGCGCGGCGACAGCCGTGTCGACGAATTCATTGGTCCCCGGCAGTCCGAAGAGCAGCCCTTCGGCCAGGAGGCTCAGCCCCACCGCGGCGACGGCACCCCAGCCAAGTGCGGCGAGCTGATATCGGGCTGGTTCCGGTTCATAGCGATCGAGCCAGAAGCAGATCAAGATCACCAGTGGGAAGGACGCGGCGGCCAACAGCGTGGTGATCAAGGCACCACCTGGACCGCCGACAAGAAAGATCAAGATCCCGATCGCGAGCCCACCCACTCCAAGGACGATCATGGTGACCCAGGTCAGCGCGGAGCGCGGACGACGCAGCAACGCATCCGGCGGAGCAGTGAACGAGACGGCATGAGGCCCGCCCGGGGGAGGCATCGCGGGCTGCGTCACTGCCAAATCTCCGTTCATCCACGATCGATCACCACCATGCCGACCGCCTCACCCAACGATAGGCAGCTGCCACGCCAGCTCACTCGCACGTGTATGAGCAGCCCGCGCCTGACATCCCACCGGAGATCCAACTGTTCCTTCTCGCCAACCGAAAGTAACGTGCAGTCGGCCGCGTACAGTCGCCGATATGGAGGCGCTGCCGGCAATTCACCCACGACCCGGTCTGCCTGCTCGGGTCAGCGTCTACGAGGTCGGCCCTCGCGATGGACTCCAGGCTGAGCAAACGGTGGTGCCAGTTCACGTCAAGCTGGAGCTGATCGACCGGCTTGGGGCGGCCGGCCTGGGAATCATTGAGGCGACCAGCTTCGTCTCGCCGCGGTGGGTTCCGCAGCTGGCTGATGCCGATGAGCTGATGGCAGGGCTGCAGCGTCGTCCTGGCGTTCGCTACCCGGTCCTGGTGCCCAATCAGCGCGGTTTCGAGCGAGCTCTGGCGGCAGGCGCAGACGAGGTCGCGATCTTCGTTTCTGCCACCGAGAGCTTCGCACAGCAGAACCTGGGGACGACGCTGAATGGTGCGATAGAGATGGCTGCGCCGGTGGTCGCCGCGGCCGGGGTCCGTGGGATTTCTGTGCGCGGCTATGTGTCTATGTGCTTCGGCGACCCATGGGAAGGGCGAGTCGATCCTGGACGACCGGCGGACGTCGCGGCCCGCCTCGTTGACCTCGGCTGCTCGGTCATCAGTCTCGGTGACACCATCGGTGTCGCCACCGCAGGTCAGGTAGTGGCGGTGCTGGACCGTGTGGAGGCAGCAGGAGTCCCGAGGAACCGGATCGCGCTGCACCTCCACGACACTTACGGTCAGGCTCTGGCAAACGTTCTGGCCGGTTTGGAGGCTGGAATTACCGAGTTCGACTCCTCGGCCGGGGGACTCGGCGGCTGCCCGTACGCGAAATCGGCGACTGGCAATTTGGCAACCGAGGATCTTGTGTGGATGCTCGCCGGTCTCGGCATTGAGACCGGCGTCGACCTGCCGGCTCTGGTGCAGACCAGCCGCTGGCTCGCTACCGAATTGGGCCGGCCGTCGCCCTCGCGGGTGGTCGCGGCGCTGGGCAGTTGAACACCTGCGGCGTTAGTGTCGTCGTCTTGGCTGGGAGGGGCGCATATGGCCGACATCGATGACTTCGACCTCGACCGAAGTACTGCTCAAGCTTGGGCTGAGTTCCAGAGCCGGTTGAGTGAAGTCATTTCCATGATCGATGATTCCGCCGACCTCACCATCGGAACCGAGTCCGAGAGCCACGGCCCGCCGCCGTTTGTGAGACTCAGCAGTCCCCGGCGGGACGTGATCAGATGTGAGGCTGCCAGCAATGCGGTGCTCGGAGATGACTTTCAGCTCTCCGCTGAGCTGCTCACCGAGATGGAACGGCTTGGGTGGCAGCCGCCCACGGTCGACGGTGAGCATTCGTCGGCGGCCGAAGTGGCTCAGCCAACAGCCAATTTCTGGATCGAATTGCCTCAGATTGAATCCGATCGGATAAGCGAGCTCACCGTTTCCGCGCTGCGCGACGTCTACGGCGTCCAGCACCCGATCTTTCTGGCGCCTGACCAGCTTGCCGAGGTGCTTCAGCCGACACCGCCGCCAATCGAGGGTGGCGCTTCGATCAGGGTCCTGGAGCCGGCTGACCTGCTGCCGACCATGCCCCGTGACCAGCAGCATCTCAACGACTTGGTCGACGCCGAGCTCGCCGAGATGTACGGCCATCAGCCGATCCGCGACGCCGAAGGTGATGTCGCGATCAGAGTCGGATCGACAATGCTGTTTCTCCGGACCTCCCAGGATGGTCAGGAGGTGGTGATCTTCGCTGCAGTGGTGCACGATGTCGCCGGCCGGTCTCGAGCCGCCGAAGTGCTGAACGACCTGAACGTTGAGGCTCGGTGGGTGAAGTTTCAGCTCATCCGTGACCGGGTCTTCGTCACCATTTCAGTGTTGTCCCGGCCATTCGTACCGGACCACTTGCACCAGGCCGTCCGCATCCTCTCTGAGGTGGCCGACGGCATCGATGACGAGCTGGCCGCCAAACTCAACGGTCGCACGACCTTCAGTGAGCACGACGGGCCACACTGAAAGACCCTTCCGGTCGCGGGCCCTGCCCGAACTGTCTGCCCGAACTGTGTGCCGGGACGCAACGGCTGTCGCAGGTAGATTGGTTCTTGTGATGGATCCTCGCCAGCTCTACACCTTGAACGAGGCGGTTGTAGCCAAGCTCAAGGACCATCGCCCTGTGCTGATCCACCAGTTGGACGGATTTGTGGACGCTGGACAGGCTGGCCGGCTGTTTTCCACGAACTTGCTGGACAACCTCGAGCATGAGGTGCTCGCCGAATTCGACCATGATCAGCTGCACGACTACCGCAGTCGCCGACCGGCGATGATCTTCGACACTAATCAGTGGAAGTCCTACGCGGACCTGCATCTGCGGATCCATCGCGTCACGGACGGCCACGGTGAGGTATTCCTGCTGTTCAGCGGACCCGAGCCAGACGTGCAGTGGGAGCGGCTTGCCGCCGCGATCGTCGGGCTGATCCAGCAGCTCGGCGTACGAATGACTGTCGGTGTGCATGGCATTCCGATGGCGGTACCACACACTCGGCCCATTACGTTGACTGCGCACGCTACTGACGCCTCGCTCGTGAAGGGATATCGGAGCTGGATCGACCGCGTGGAGGTGCCCGCTAGCTTCACGGGCCTGCTGGAGTTTCGCCTCGGACAGCTAGATCGCAAGGCCATGGGTTTCGCGGCGCATGTCCCGCACTATCTGGCTCAGGCGTCATTTCCGCAGGCCACACTCACCCTGACGCGCTCGCTCAATCAGGCCACCGGCCTGGCGGTGCCAATCGAACCGTTGGAGAAGGCCTCCGCCAGCAACCTGGCTGACATCGCTGAGGAGATGGCAACCTCGACAGAGGTTCAGGAGCTGGTGGCGACGCTCGAGCAGCAGTACGACGCCCTGCAAGCCGAGCGACCGGATCGCGTGCCGAGCGCGGAGGAGATCGCCGCCGAGTTCGAGAAGTTTCTCGCTGAGCGAGAGCGCGAGAAGGACGACTGATCTGCGGCTGAACGAGGCACCTGGTCGTGCGGCCCTTGCTGAACGGCTCCGAGCTGCCGGCTGCGTGTTCGCCGAGGACGAGGCTGACCTGCTGCTGAGGACGGCAGCGCCCCACGAACTCGAACAGATGGTCCAGCAGCGGGAGCGCGGAGTTCCACTGGAGCAGATCGTCGGCTGGGCCGAGTTCGGCGGCCTGCGGATTGCCGTGGCACCAGGTGTCTTCGTGCCGCGGCGGCGTACCGAGCTCTTGCTCCAACAAGCCCTGAAGCTTGCACCGGCGCAATCAGTCATTGTCGAGCTGTGCTGCGGTTCGGCTGCCCTTGCACTGGCTTTGGCGTCGAAGCTGCCACAAGTCGAGCTGTATGCCACCGACATCGACCCTGCAGCGGTGCAGTGCGCCCGCCAGAACCTGGCGGGCCTCCCCGGTCCTACGGGCGTACTGCAAGGCGACCTCTATGAGCCACTGCCGCCTTCGCTCGCGGGTCGGGTGGATCTGCTGCTTGCCAACGCTCCTTACGTCCCGACCGGTTCCATCAGGCTGATGCCGCCCGAAGCTCGGCTGTACGAACCTCGGGTGGCATTGGACGGCGGCTCAGATGGACTTGACGTGCTGCGGCGCATCGTCGCGGGAGCGCCCCGGTGGCTGGCGTCGAATGGACGGCTGCTCGTGGAGACCAGCCGCAGCCAGACGTCCGCGACCGTTGCAGCTTTCGAACGTCATGGACTGGCGTCTCAGATCGTCACCTCCGATGAGCTGGATGCGACCGTGGTCATCGGTTGGCCGGCAGGCTTGGGCAGTCCACACAACCACTCGGGAGCCGCACACTAGGCTCCTCGTGTGCCTCAGTCAGTCGCCGAGCTCATCGACCTCCTGGACCTGGAGGAGATCGAGATCGGACTGTTTCGGGCCCGACAGCCCGACACTCAGCTGCAACGCGTCTTCGGCGGACAGGTGCTGGCTCAGGCTCTCGTGGCCGCCGCGCGGACCGTGCCGGTGACGCGCGTGCTGCATTCGTTGCATGCCTATTTCCTGCTCGCCGGCCGGACCGACATTCCGATCGTCTACGACGTCGAGGCGGTGCGGGACGGCGGCTCGTTCTCGTCCCGGAGGGTGGTGGCCCGACAAGGCGGCAAGGTGATCTTCTACCTGTCTAGCTCCTTCCACGAGGTGGAGGAGGGGTTTGATCACCTCGAGCCTGTGCCGGAGGACGTTCCGCCTCCCGAGCAGTGTCCGAAGCTTGGTGAGGTGCTCTTCAAGGCATCGGGCCGGCCAATCTCGTTCTGGGAGCAGGAGTGGGGAGTTCTCGATGTCCGCTACGTCGGCGACTCTCGGCCGGGCGGCGCACTTGCCAACGCTCGCCATCCGGCGCGGGCTCGGGTATGGGTACGCGCGGATGGGGCACTGCCTGACGACCGTCGACTGCATCACGCCGCGCTGGCCTACGCCAGCGACTTGACTCTGCTTTCGGCAACCACGGTGCCGCACGGGGTCTTGATCGGCTTCAACGTGCAGGCCGCGTCGATCGACCACGCCATGTGGTTTCACCGGCCATTCCGGGCCGACGAGTGGTTGCTCTACGACCAGGTCTCACCATCCGCTTCGCATGGCCTCGGGTTGGCGACGGGCCGCCTTTTCCAGAATGGCGTGCTCGTCGCCAACGTCGCCCAAGAAGGCCTCATCCGTCCGCTCAAGTCCTGAGCAATCGGATAATTCACGGCCGAGCAAGAGAAGACCTGCGTGGCCGAGTTGAACGAAATCAAAGACCGCTCGGCGAGCGGCGTGCGCAAGCCGAGCCCACAAGAAAGAGTGCGGGCGATCCGGAGGGGGAATCCGGATCGCCCTTGGGGCTGCTGGGAAGTCTGCTTTGAGGTCGTGGCGCGCGGGGGTTACGCAGCCAGGACCGACTTCCCGCGCAGCTTGGCAATGGCATGGCGCTCGATCTGACGGACGCGCTCTGCGGTGATTCCCCAGATCGCGCCGATGTCAGCGAGCTTGGCCTGACGGCCATCGATGAGTCCGTAGCGGCGGCGAACGACGTCGGCGGAGCGCTCGTCCAGCGAGGCGAGCATGTTCTCCAATCGAGCGTGCTCCTCAGCGTCCAGGAAGACCTCATCGGGACCGGGCATCGGCTCACGCGCGATCAGATCGCCCAGAGCGGTGTCGCCGCCTTCCTCAACAGGCGCATCGAGGCTGACGTGGTCGCGGCCATAGCGCATCAGGTCGAGTACGCGCTCAGGCTCAAGATCCATCTCAGCAGCGATCTCAGCGATCTCCGGGTCGCGCCCGAGCCGCCGTTCCAAGGTCCGGCGTACGGCTCCGACCTGATTGACCTGCTCGGCCACATGAACGGGAAGCCGAACGATCCGGCCTTGCTGAGCGATCCCGCGGCTGATCGACTGGCGAACCCACCAGGTGCCGTAGGTCGAGAACTTGAACCCCTTCGTGTAGTCGAACTTCTCGACTGCACGGATAAGACCGGTATTGCCTTCCTGTACCAGATCCAAAAGGGGCATCTGAGACCGGCCGTACTTGCGAGCAACTGAAACCACCAAACGAAGGTTGGCGGTGACAAAATGCTGCATTGCCTTCCGGCCTTCGTCGACCAAGAACTCCAGCTCGGCCCTGGTCGGCCGCTTGGCATGCTTTCCACGTTCGGCAAGTGTCACGTCGCCGGCGAGGATGTGCTCGGCGTAAAGGCCGATTTCGATCGTCTTGGCGAGCTCAACCTCCTCTTCGGCGGTCAAGAGAGGAGTCTTGGCGATGCCTTCCAGATATAGGCCGACTGCATCTTTGCCATCGATGCCTTCGGATACTCGCGAGCGAGTAGTTGTTGCCACAGTGGCCCCTTTCGTTTCTTTCACAAGGGACAACGCGTCAGGTACCGATTTGGATTCCTCGCGTGCCCTGAAGAATCCCTGAGACCTACTCGGGGGTAACCCCGAGGACGTTATTTGTCCTCGTTGTGGCTGGACGGCATGCGCTAGTGGTTCGAAGCAGCGGTTCGTCTGGATGGAATATCTGCCGGACTACTGCGCGGGGGGAGGACCCGCAGTACCCCTGCCCGGTGCCGGCGGTGAAACGCCTACGGGCGGACGGACATTCCTGAAGTTCGCTCAGCCCTCGCTGGTTATCTCGCCAATGATCCAGGCGTACTCAAAAGCCAGCTCATGCCAGCTCTTGTAGCGTCCGGTTACTCCGCCGTGACCCGCGACCATCTCGGTTTTCAGCAAGATCTTTCGTCCAGCCGAGTTGGTGGCGACGTGCCGCAGAGCAGCGATCCATTTGGCTGGTTCCACGTAGAAAACACGAGTGTCGTTGAGGCTGGTGGTGGCCAGGATGGCCGGATAGTCCACCGGGCGCACATTCTCGTACGGCGTGTAGGACTTCATGTACGCGTAGACCTCGGCGTCGTGCAGCGGATCGCCCCACTCGTCCCACTCGATGACCGTGAGCGGCAGCTCAGGATTCAAGATCGTGGTTAGAGCGTCGACGAACGGCACGCCAGCATGAATGGCACGGAACCTATCCGGCGCGAGATTGGCGACCGCACCCATGAGCAAGCCACCAGCACTGGCGCCGCGGGCCGCCAACCGGTCGGGTGCGGTGTACCCCTGCTCGACGAGGTAGTCGGCGCAGGCGATGAAGTCGGTGAAGGTATTCATCTTGGCCAGCCGCTTGCCCTGTTCGTACCACGTCCGGCCGAGTTCACCGCCACCACGGGCATGGGCGATTGCATAGACGATGCCGCGGTCCAGCAGCGAGAGGCGCGACACGGAGAACCCGGGGTCCATGGACGCCTCGTACGACCCGTACCCGTAGAGCAGGGCCGGTGCCGAGCCGTCCAGCGGAATGTCCGCCCTCCGCACGATCGACAGCGGCACCCCGGTGCCGTCGGGAGCGGTAGCCCATCCGCGCTCTTGGATGTAGTTGTCCGGCTGGTAGCTCCCGAACCGTGGATCATCGAGCACCGGTGTTCGCTTGAGCAGGGTCAGCTCTCGCGTTGTGAGGTGGTAGTCATAGATCGAGTCAGGGGTCAGCAGTGATGCGTAGCCGACGCGGATGGTTGGGGTCTGGTACTCGGACTCGCCAGGGGCATGTACCACGTAGAGGGGCTCCTCGAACGCGATGTCGGTGCCTTCCCGGAGGTTGCCGCCGGCATCGCGCGGCATCACGTGCAAGCCGGTGAGCCCGTCCCGCCGCAGCGAGACGACTGCGTGGCCGGCGTACGCGCTAACGGCGAGAATCCGCACCCCCTGACGGTGCGGGATCACCGGCGTCCACTCGGTGTGACTAGTGGCTGTCAGTGGCGCCTCAGCGAGCTCGAAGTCCTCCGCTCCATCGTTGTGCACGATCAACAGCCGATCGCCGGCGGGCTCGACGTCGTACTCAACTCCCTGGCGGCGTGGTGCAACGACCCGTGGCTCACCCTCGGGATCGTCGGTACTGAGTAGCCGGAATTCTGAGGTGATCTTGCTTCCGGCCGCGATCAGGATCCATCGATCATCGCGGCTTGCGTCGACGCCGAGCCAGAAACGCTCGTCAGACTCGGTTACCACGGCGACGTCTTGGGATGAGTCGGTGCCCAGGCGATGGCGCAAGACGACGTACGGGCGCCAGGCTTCGTCTGCTCTGGTGTAGAAGAAGTGACTGTTCTTCGCCCACGCGACCCCGTAGGCCGTGTCGCTGATTTGGTCGGCCAGCAACTCACCCGAGACCAGATCCTTGATCATGATCGTGAAGCGTTCAGCCCCGGTCAGGTCGACCGAATACGCCAGCAGCCGTCCGTCGAGAGAGACGCTGAACGCGCCGAGGGAAAAGAATTCATGGCCGTCGGCCTCGAGATTGGCGTCCAGCAGCACCTCTTCGCCGAGGATCTGCTGTTCGGTGTCAGGCAGTTTTTCGCGATCGCTCGCGACAACCCGGCAGTAGATCGGATACTCCGATCCTTCGACGGTGCGAACGTAGTACCAGTACGCCGAGCCGCCTGGGTGCGAGCTGTAGCTCGGCACGCTGAGATCGGTCTCCTTGGTCCGTGCCTTGATCTCGCCGAAGACTGCGTCCGAAAGCTCGGAGAGCTGAGAGGTCTGGGCTTCGGTGTAGGTGTTCTCAGCCTCCAGGTAGCTGATCACCTCTGGGTTGTCCTTGTCACGCAGCCATTCGTAAGGGTCGACGAACGCGTCATCGTGGTGAAAACGCGTCATCGGCTGTCGTTTCGCAATGGGGGCGGCGGACGAAGCAGGAGTATCTGCACACATGGTGGACGAGCGTAGTGTTCCCGCAACAGCGACGATGCGTGAGGATAGCCCCATGGGAGCAGAAGTCGACACGACAGAGTTCACTCGGGAAGACCGCAAGCGTTACCGAGACAAGGTCCGAAAGGGCCTGGATGTGCTGGCCCGGATGCTCACCGAATCCCGGTTCGACTTCGAGCGGCCTATGGCGGGTCTGGAGATCGAGCTCAATTTGGTGGACATGGACTGCCAGCCGGCCATGCGCAACGCCGAGGTGCTGGCGGCGATCGCGGATCCCTCATTCCAGACTGAGCTGGGTCGCTTCAACATCGAGATCAACGTCGCACCGGGCCGGCTCGCCGAGGCAGGCTTCACCGACTTCGAACAGTCGGTGCGAAAGGCGCTGAATGACGCGGACCCGCGGGCGAAGGAAATCGGCGCTCAGCTGCTGATCATCGGCATTCTGCCGACCTTGATGCCGCATCACGTCACCCTGGAAAGTGTCAGCGAGAACCCGCGTTACTCACTGCTGGATCAGCAGATCTTTGCCGCTCGCGGTGAGGATCTGGAGATCATCATCGACGGCGTGGAGCGGCTGGCAATGGTGTCGAACACGATCATGCCGGAGGCGGCATGCACCTCGACGCAGGTGCATCTCCAGGTAAGCCCTGACGACTTTGCCGGCTATTGGAATGCTGCCCAGGCGATCGCCGGCATACAGGTTGCACTTTGCGCGAACTCACCCTTCCTCTTCGGGAAGCAGCTCGTCGCAGAGTCCCGTATCCCGCTGTTCGAGCAGAGCACCGACACCCGCAGTGACGAACTGAAAGCCCAGGGCGTACGCCCCCGAGTCTGGTTCGGCGAGCGTTGGATCACCTCGATCTTCGACCTGTTCGAGGAGAACTCCCGGTACTTTCCCGCGCTGTTGCCGGTCTGCACCGACGAGGATCCAGTTGCGGTGCTGGACAGCGGTGGGGTACCGCACCTGGACGAACTCCGGCTCCACAACGGCACCGTTTACCGCTGGAACCGGCCTGTCTACGACGTCAGTGGTGATAGCCCGCATCTGCGCGTGGAGAACCGTGTGCTGCCAGCCGGTCCGACCGTCGTGGACACCATGGCGAACGCAGCGTTCTTCGCCGGACTGGTACGTGCCCTGGCCGGCGAGGATCGACCGGTCTGGACTCAGATGTCCTTCCAGGCAGCCCAAGAGAACTTCGTGTCCGGTATTCGGCACGGCATCAATGCTGAGGTTTACTGGCCTCAGGTGGGTCAGGTGCACGTGACCGAACTCGTGGTACGCAAGCTGTTGCCACTGGCAGCTGAAGGCCTGCGCATGTGGGAGACCGATGAGAGTGAAATCGGGCGGCTGCTCGACATCATCGAGCGTCGCTGCCTGCGTGGAGCCAATGGTTCAACGTGGCAGGTCGCCGAGGTGGCGCGACGTGAGCAGACCGGCGAGTCGAGGCAGGATGCTCTACGCGGCATGCTCGCCAGCTACATGACGCTGATGCACAGCAACCAACCGGTCCACACCTGGGAAGTGCGCTGATGTCAGAGACGATTCAGTCTCCGTCCGATCGGGCCCCATCCGATCGGGCAGCCCGCCCGGGACAAACCGAGCTGCCTACCCAATCGTTGCCTGCCGGAGCCCAGCCGCTCATTGTCGTTGGCTATTCCTCAAGGCCTGAGGGACGTGCGGCCCTGAAACGCGCCCTGAGCGAGGCGAGGTTACGTGGCGCAGGCCTGGTAGTGGTGAACACCTCGCCCGAACTTGAAACGGATGGCCTGACGGCCGAGCTCGCCGCCTCGGGGGTCACCTATGAAATCAGGATCCCAACCGACGTGGAGGATTCAGCGGAAGAGCTGATCCGAACGGCCGAGACGACCGACGCCGAGTTCATAGTCATCGGGCTCCGTCGCCGATCCCCGGTCGGCAAATTGCTGTTGGGTAGCAATGCTCAGCGGGTGCTCCTGGATGCGGCATGCCCCGTCCTCGCAGTGAAGGCGGAGCCCGGCGCAGGATAAGTGCGTGTTTGATTGCTCGCTTCGCTCGCTGCGGATCGCGCCGGAAGGCCGCCTACTTTGTCGTCGCTCGTCGACGAGAAGCGTGTCGGCTCGTTCCTCCGCAGCGCGGCGCGCGATCCGCGTTCCGACACATTTCGCCATTGGGCTGGACGTTTGGAGTTTCGTGCCAGAATACGCGTGGAGCACCTATTGACATCCGATGGGCGCTGCCTGCCCTAGATCCGCCAGCTCAGTCCGAGAGGCACTTTGTGACACCCCCCTCCAAACTCCCCTCCAAACTGCGCACAACGGCTCGCGCGATGGCTGCGTCCACGAGCCGGGCCCGGCAAGAAACCGTTCCGATCAAGAAAGCCACGTCGGCCAAGAAGGCGCCCGCCAAGAAGACACCGTTGAAGTCAGTCGACAGTGCACCTGCCAAAAAGGCGGCAGCCGCGCCGCCGGTGGCTGACGAAGAGATGGTGCCGGCTGCGGGGCCCGAAGCAGTTGATGAGGCAGCTGGGGTGGAGCTGGAAGATGTCGCTTTAGAGGCGCTCGACGTCGAGCTAGAGGCTGCAACGCTGACCGCTGATGTCGTTGTCGACCTGGAAAGCGAAGAGGTCGTGCTCACGGTCGGCAAGAAGCGGACCCTGGACGACGTCGATGAGTCAGCGTTCGAGCCGGCTCGAAGAAGCAAAGCTCGAAGAGGAGCTGGCCGAGGACGAGGGCTTCACCCTGTCGGAGGCCGACGACGCCGACGAGCCCGAGCAGCAGGTGATGGCAGCCGGTGCCACAGCTGACCCGGTGAAGGACTACCTGAAGCAGATCGGCAAGGTCGCGCTGCTGAATGCCGAACAGGAGGTCGAGCTTGCGAAGCGGATCGAGGCCGGGCTGTTTGCCGACGAGAAGCTCAACGATGAGCACACCAAGATCAAGACATCACAGCTCGACGATTTCGAATGGATCGCCGAGGACGGCCGCAGAGCCAAGAACCACCTCCTAGAGGCCAATCTCCGCCTGGTGGTTTCGCTGGCCAAGCGCTACACCGGCCGTGGAATGCTCTTCCTCGATCTCATCCAGGAGGGCAACCTCGGGCTGATCCGCGCGGTCGAGAAGTTCGACTACACCAAGGGTTACAAGTTCTCCACCTACGCGACCTGGTGGATCAGGCAGGCGATTACCCGGGCGATGGCCGATCAGGCTCGTACCATCCGCATTCCTGTGCACATGGTCGAGGTGATCAACAAGCTGGCCCGTGTGCAGCGGCAAATGCTGCAGGATCTCGGCCGGGAACCCACGCCGGAGGAGCTTGCGCGCGAGCTCGACATGACGCCGGAGAAGGTTGTCGAGGTTCAGAAGTATGGGCGAGAACCGATCTCGCTGCACACGCCGCTCGGCGAAGATGGCGACTCCGAGTTCGGAGACCTGATCGAGGATTCAGAGGCCGTCGTTCCGGCAGATGCCGTCAGCTTCACCCTTTTGCAGGAGCAGTTACACGACGTACTGGACACCCTCAGCGAGCGCGAAGCCGGGGTGGTGTCGATGCGCTTCGGATTGACCGACGGCCAGCCGAAGACCCTGGATGAGATCGGCAAGGTGTATGGGGTGACGCGCGAGCGGATCCGGCAGATCGAGTCGAAGACGATGAGCAAGCTGCGGCACCCATCCCGCTCGCAGGTGCTGCGGGACTATCTGGACTAGCTGCCGCAACCAGCCAAGCGCGCATCCTCAAGGGACGCAGACCGGCCCCAACCATGCTGGATTGGTTGGGGCCGGATTGGCCAGCTCAGTTGTCGAGGGGTTTAGTCGATTCGCTGCGTCTCGTCGTGGATCCTCAGCGCCACCTGCTTGAGCTTGTCGGCGTGCTCCTTGCCGTGATGCGAGCAGAAGAGGAGGTCGAAGCCGCTGGCCATGGTGACTCGTACGTAGGCTTGCGCGCCACACCGATCGCAACGGTCTGAGGCGTTCAAATGGGAATCTTCGATGACAGGAGTGCTCACAGTCGGCCTCCCTTTCTGACGATCAGATGATCTTAAGTTCTGAGCAGTGCATCGTGGTTGTGACACACGCTTGGCATCTCTTCAACATCTCGTCTGTCTCTGATTGTTCCGTCTCCGCATCTCGAGCCAATGACTGTTGTGTAACGAATCCTGTGAATCCTTATGGCTTGGGTCGCTGTGATGCCATCTAGGGTTCGAGTACGACACACACTTCGGATTGGCATCTTTGCACCGGTTCCAACGCTAGCCGCGAGGTACTCTCAGCGCGTGCCAACTGCTAGCCCAGCAACGGAAAGCCGTGAATATGAGGCACGGCACCTGCTGGTGCTGGAGGGCCTTGAGGCAGTTCGCAAACGGCCCGCGATGTACATCGGCTCGACCGACACCCGGGGGCTCATGCACTGCCTGTGGGAGATTATCGACAACGCGGTCGACGAGGCGCTCGGCGGATATGGCAAGGAGATCTTCGTCACACTGCGTCCTGACGGTGGCATCTCGGTGCAGGACCGCGGCCGCGGTATCCCGGTGGACAGCGAGCCGCGGACCGGCCTGTCCGGGGTGGAGGTGGTCTTCACCAAACTGCATGCGGGAGGCAAGTTCGGTGCCGGCTCCTACAACGCGACAGGCGGGCTGCACGGCGTGGGTTCTTCGGTCGTGAACGCGTTGTCGAGTCGGCTTGACGTTGAGGTCGACCGCAACTCCGCTACCTGGGCCATGTCGTTCCGCCGCGGCGTGCCTGGGACGTTCGATGGCCCGGGACCGACGGCGAGGTTCACGCCCGGCGGTGAGCTCCGCAAGATCGGACGGGTACCGAAGGGAACAACGGGCACACGGGTGACGTATTGGCCCGACCGGCAGATCTTTCTCCACGACGCCCAGCTGTCGTTCCGGGATCTCCAAGACCGCGCCCGGCAGACAAGCTTCCTGGTCCCGGGATTGGCTCTCCACCTCGCTGACGCGCGTACTCCAGATGTCATCGAGGAGACCTATCGGCACCAGGGAGGTATCTCGGAGTTCTGCGAATTCCTTGCCTCCGACTCTGCGGTCACCAATGTGATCCGGCTTCGCGGCACCGATCGATTCACTGAAACCGTCCCGATGTTGGATGATGCGGGCCACATGGAGCCGGCTGACGTCGAACGGGAGCTTGAGATCGATATCGCTGTCCGCTGGGGTGAGGGCTATGAGACGCGCACCCAGTCGTATGTGAACATCATCGCGACGCCCAAAGGTGGCACCCATGTCGCGGGCTTCGAGCGCGGACTGACCAAAGCCTTTGTGAACGCGCTCCACAACACCCGACTGCTGAAAAACGGCGACGAGGTGCTGAAGGACGACGTACTCGAGGGCATGACAGCGGTGGTCACGGTGCGGCTGGCTGAGCCGCAATTCGAGGGTCAGACCAAGGAGGTGCTTGGCACGCCTGCGGTGTCGCGACTGGTGGCCAAGACGGTCGAACAGGAGCTCATCAGGTTCTTAGGGTCAACCAAGATGGCGACCAGAGCGCAGGCCCGCGCGGTGTTGGAGAAGGTCGTTGGCGCCTCCCGGGCACGAGTAGCTGCGCGGCAGCATCGGGAAGCGCAGCGTCGCAAGAATGCGCTCGAGTCATCGTCATTGCCGGCCAAACTCGTCGACTGCCGCAGCAATGACGTTGACCGAACCGAGCTGTTCATCGTCGAAGGCGACTCTGCGTTGGGTACGGCCAAGCTAGCCAGGAACTCCGAGTTTCAGGCGTTGTTGCCCATCCGGGGGAAGATCCTCAATGTCCAGAAGGCGTCGATCGGCGACATGCTGAAGAACGCGGAGTGCGGCTCGATCATTCAAGTCGTGGGCGCTGGCTCTGGCCGGAACTTCAACCTCGAGACTGCGCGTTACGGCAAGATCATCTTCATGGCCGATGCCGACTCCGACGGTGCCCATATCCGCTGTCTGCTGGCGACGTTGTTCTTCCGCTACATGCGCCCGCTGGTGGCTGCTGGACGAGTCTTCACCGCGGTGCCACCACTGCACCGCTTCGAGCTGACAAATGCGCGCAAGGGGCAGGAAAAATACATCTACACCTACTCCGATGCTGAGTACCAACGGAAGGCAGCGGAGCTGACCAAGCGCGGTCAGCACTTCAAGGAGCCGCAGCGCTACAAGGGTCTCGGCGAGATGGACGCTGATCAGCTCGCCGAGACAACGATGAGTCCGCGGCACCGTACGCTGCGCCGGATGACGGTGGACGATGGACTACTTGCCGAAGCCACTTTCGAGATGCTGATGGGCAATGACGTCCTACCGCGCAAAGAGTTCATCATTGACGGGGCCTACGCGCTCGACGCTGCCACCATCGACGCCTGAGATTGCGGGCACGGCGCTAGTCCCAGCGTTCCAGGAGGCCGGTGTCCACGTCGTAGTAGAAGCCGCCCACGACTGCCCGGTCGCCGATCAGAGGGTGATTCCGTAGCTTCTCGACGTCGCGATGCAGCGTACGCCGCTGGTCGGCCGAGGCACCGAACCGCACCCAAGAGGCGTCGGCACCGCTGGCGTTCCGGATCCGTTCGATGATCACGTCGTCGTCGGCCGCAGCCATGGCACAGCGGCTATGCGGGATCACCATGATCCGGTTCACCTGAAGCAGGTGGACACCTGCAATGCACCCAGCCAGGGCAGAGGTGGTCACCCGACCGCCAGGAGTACGGATGATCTTGGCGTCGCCGAAGGTCAGTCCGACCATTTCCAAGGGCACAATCCTGGAGTCCATACAGGTGATCATCAGGACTCCCGCATGGGCTACCCCGTCGAAGCCGTGCAGATCGAAACGCTCAGCGAACTTCTTGTTGTTGGCAAGCAAGTCGTCGAACGCATCGGGGAGCCTCTCACGCTGCTCCGGGTGGTGATCGGGTGACTGTTCCATTGCCTGTCGGCCTCCAGTACGAGGTCGCTGTATGACGTCCGAGCGCTCAGCCGGCGGCGGCGATCCGAACGCCGCGATGGGCTGACTGCCGGGGGTTCCTGACCCATCGCGCCGAGCATCTGCGGCCGGCAACGGAACTGGACTGCCGCTGGCCGCAGCTGCAATGGCAGGCGCCGGCCCCGCCCAGGCGAGCAGTAGAGAATCCTCGCCTTTGAGGAATCGATGGCAGCGTACTCCACCGGTTGCCCGGCCCTTGGCCGGATATTGTCGAAATTCTGTGACCTTAACGGATCCCGCATCGGTTCCAGGCAAAGCACGGGACGTGCCAGAGACTGTGGCGACCACCGCGTCGGCAGCAGAGAGCGCGCCAAAGTAGATGACACGCCCGCCGATACCGAGTTTGATACCGGCCATGCCGCCCCCGGTGCGGCCCTGTGGTCGTACTGCGGGAGCGGGAAAGTGCAGCAGTTGGGCATCGTTGGTGATGAAGACCAGCTCCGTTTCGGTGGTGGTGAGTTCAACTGCGCCAACCAACCGGTCGCCAGCCTCGAGGCGGATCACATCCCATGAATCTCTGCCGAGCACATCCGGATTGACCCGCTTCACGACACCCTGCGCCGTACCAAGCGCCAGGCCGAGTGAATCCTCGGTGAGCGTCGTCAGGCAGAGCACCTTCTCGTCGGCGGCGAGGGTGACCAGCTCACTGACATGGGTACCACCTTGGATGTTCGGCGCATGAGCGGTGCTGGGGACCGTCGGCAGATCGAGCGCAGAAATCTTGATCAGCCGGCCGGCGCTGGTGATAAGTCCGCAGTCTCCACGGGCGGTCGAGATGATCTTGGACACGATGAGGTCGTGGTTAGCCCGGGCACCCACCGGTGGTAGTGGCTGCGTGTGGTTGGTGCGAGCGAGCAGGCCGGCGGAGGAGAGCAGCACCCAGCAGGGATCGTCCGCGACCTCGAGCGGAGCAGTCGTAGTGGTGGCTGCGACGCCGCTGGCCGCTAGCAAGATCGTCCGGCGCGGTGTGCCGTGCCGCTGGGCGATCTCGGCAAGCTGGTTGCCGACAAGGGTCCGGAGCTGCTGAGGATTGTCCAGGATCTCAGTGAGCTCGGCAATCGTCGCTTCCAGCTTGTCCCGTTCGGTCTCGAGCTCGATTCGACTGAATCTCGTGAGCCTGCGCAGTGGCATCTCGAGAATGTAGTTGGTCTGTGCCTCTGAAAGCTCGAACACCTCCATCAACCGCGATCGCGCATTCGCCGTGTCATCAGATGTGCGGATGATCGCGATGACGTCGTCAATGTCGAGGATCGCCACTAGCAACCCCTCGACCAGGTGAAGGCGCTCCCGAGCCTTTGTCCTGGCGAACTCAGTCCGGCGTCGTGTCACCTCGTAGCGATGCTCGAGGTAGACCGTGAGCATGTCGCGTAGCGTCAGGGTGCGCGGCTGGCCGTCGACCAGCGCAACGGCATTGATCGCGTAGTTGTCCTCGATCTTGGTCAGCTTGTAGAGCTGTTCGAGTAGGGCCTCGGGATTGAAGCCGCTCTTGATCTCGATCACCAGCCGGGTTCCATTGGTCCGGTCCGATAGATCCTTGACGTCGGCGATCCCCTGCAGCTTGCGGGCGTTGACAAGGCTCTTGATCTGTTCGATCACTCGTTCAGGACCGATCAGGTGGGGCAGCTCGGTGATCACGATGCCCTTGCGACGTGGATGCACCTGCTCGATGCGGGCGGTCGCGCGCATCCGAAAGGATCCCTTTCCAGTGTGGTAGGCAGCGTGAACACCATCCAGCCCGATGATCTTGCCGCCGGTGGGCAGGTCAGGCCCAGGAATGAAGCGCATCAGCTCGTCGATGTCGGCGTCCGGGTGCTTGATCAAATGGCGCAGCGCCTGGACGACCTCCACCAGGTTGTGCGGTGGGCAGTTGGTGGCCATGCCGACCGCGATCCCGGTCGCCCCGTTGACCAGCAGGTTGGGAAAGGCCGCGGGGAGGACGGTTGGCTCGACATCTTTGCCGTCGTAGTTCGGCTTGAAGTCAACAGTGTCCTCGTCCAGGCCATCGGTCATGGCCGCGGCGGATGGTGCCATTCGGCATTCCGTGTAACGCATCGCGGCTGGGCCGTCATCAAGCGATCCGAAGTTGCCGTGACCGTCGATGAGGGGGAGTCGCATGGTCCACGGCTGCGCGGTTCTGACGAGCGCGTCGTAGATGGCACCGTCGCCATGCGGGTGGTACTGACCCATGACCTGACCGACCACGCGGGCGCATTTGACGTGCGAACGGTCCGGCCGTACGCCCATCTCGTCCATTGAGTACAAGATCCGACGCTGCACAGGCTTGAGCCCGTCCCGGGCGTCCGGGAGGGCCCGTGAGTAGATCACCGAGTACGCGTACTCCAAGAAGCTGGTCTGCATCTCAGAGGAGACATCGATATCGACGATTCGCTCGGTGAAGTCGTCCTCCGGTGGTGCTGGTGTTCTGGCCATCGAACGCAGATCCTCCCCTCTGCTGTGTCGCTATTTCAGTCTGGCACCGGTCGTTCCCATTGCAGCGACGACACGTTGCGGCACGTGCCGGCGACAACTAGAGGAAGGGCTTGAGGTCATCCAGCAGCGAGTCGCCGGCGTATACCTCGCGCGCATAGAGAACCCCGTAGCTGAATCCGTTCTGACCTGACCGGATCCCGAGGCGGGCGCCGAGTTCTCGAAGGAATGCAGCGCTCACAATGCGATCCTGATGGATCCCGAGCAGGTCTTGCAGGTCCTTGCGCTCCGAGACGATCTTGTCGGCTTTGCTGCCCCAGACGGGCTGGGCTGCTTCCACCGCATACCGGTAGCGCTTCGATGCCTTGCGAGCACTGTGGAAGAGCTCATCTGATGGCTCGCCAGCGCGCCGCACCGCAACCGCCCCGGTCAGCCGCTTGCTCGCTTTCTTCTTTGCCTTCTTGATCATTGGGTTGATCGCGGCGGCAGGGACATCGGCGGCCGGGGTGAATGGCGGGTCGGCGCGCCAGTGATGCATCAGACCGATCAGCTTTCGGAACCGCTCAGAGTCCAATGCCTCGGCCATCGCGTCGGCCGCCTGCTTGCGCTGCACGGCCAGCTCAACCTCGATGGTCGACGCAACCGGGCCAAGGATCAATTCAGCCGGCAGCTCGGCGAGCAGCGCGGCTTGCCGCTGGGCCAGGATGTCCAGATCCCGTACCTCGCCGAGTAGTCCGGCCCACCAGACCAGTTCCTCTTCAAGATGTGCGGCCTCAGAAGCGTCGAACAGGTCCGCGAACACCCGGATTGTGCTGCGCAGCCGGCGCAGCGCCACCCGCGCCTGGTGAACGACGTTCTCCCCGGCGCGCAGCTCGGCTTCGGAGTCGATTGTTACCGTGCACTGCTCTGCAACGTATTCGCCGAGGAGGTCGCGAACGGTGCCAGGTTCATTGTTCATGCCGATGTAGTCCACGCGATCGGTACGCGCAGGGCGCAGCAAGCACAGTGGGCGGGATTCAAGGACATGCCGTGACCTTACGCCGAGCTGGCAACGTCTGGGGCCTCGTCAGGAGAGTGTCGGCAAAGCGTAGGCGACGAAGCCGTGTTTGCACATGCGTGCCTATTGTGACGTCCAGTTCGGGCGCAGCGCCGCTTAATGGACGCGGCCCATCCGGACGTCAGGAGCGCCCAGGCGGGCGGCGTCGGCCGAGAGATCATCTGGTTGGTGCTGTGACTCGCGTTCGGCGGCAACCCGTTTCTGGTAGTGCTCAACTTCACGATCAACATCGGCCGGTTCCCAGCCCAGGATGGGAGCAACCAGGCGGGCGACCTCCGGTGCCGCGGCGATACCGCGGTCCCAGGTCTCGATCGAGATGCGGGTGCGCCGGGCCAAGATGTCGTCCAGGTGTAGCGCGCCCTCATGGGATGCGGCGTAGACGGCTTCGATCTTGAGATATTCCGGTGCACCCTCCAGTGGATGCGCAAGCTCCGGCGAGTACTTGATCATGTCCAACAGCTCCGGCAACAACGAGCCGTAGCGGTTGAGTAGGTGCTCAACCTGCACGTCACGCAGGCTGGTTTCCTCGACCAGCAAGGGCCGCGCGTTCCACAGCGCGTGATAGCCGTCGGCGCCTAGCAGCGGCACCTCCTCGGTGCAGGACGCGGGAACCTTCTTGTCCAGCTCCCGGACTGCCGCATCAACGGCGTCCGCGGCCATCACTCGATAGGTGGTGTACTTGCCGCCAGCGACGGTCACCAGGCCGCGGACCGGAGAGGCGACGGCATGCTCTCGGGAGAGCTTCGAGGTTGAGTCGGATTCGCCGGCCAGCAGCGGCCGCAGACCGGCGTAGACGCCAACCACGTCTTCGCGCTTCAGTGGGTCAGCCAGCAATGTGTTGGCGCGTTCCAGCAAGTAGTCGATGTCGGCCAAGCTCGCGGCCGGATGGGCCCGATCGAGCTCCCAGTCGGTGTCGGTGGTGCCGATGATCCAGTGACTGCCCCAGGGAATGATGAAAAGGAGGCTCTTCTCGGTGCGAGTGATCAATCCCGTCATGGAGTTGACGCGGTTCCGGGGAACCACAAGATGGATACCTTTGGACGCGCGGACTCGGAACTGCCCACGACCGCCCAGCATCTCCTGCAGCTCATCGATCCAAACTCCTGCGGCATTGATTGTCTGCTTCGCTCGGATGCTGAACTCGCGGCCGGACTCAAGATCACGAACCGTCACTCCGGCAACGCGGTCCGTCTCACGAAGGAAGCCGACGACGCGAGTGCTGGTGGCGACCGCCGCACCGTAGTGCGCCGCCGTGCGCCCGATCATCATGGTGTGTCTGGCGTCGTCGACCTGGCCTTCGTAGAACCTGATCGAGCCGATCACGGTGTCGCGATTTGCGGATGGAAATGACTCGAACGTGCGCTTCCGGCTCAAGTGCCGCATGTGTTGTGGTACCCCACGCCCGGCACCGAGCACGTCGTACACCCCGATGCCGAGGCCTCCATAGCCGCGGTCGATCACCGGTCGCATGAGCGGGTACAGGAACGGTACGGGCTTCACCAGATGCGGGGCCAGCTTGTTGAGAGCGAGCGAGCGCTCTTTGAGGGCCTCGAAGACCAGGGCAAAGTTGAGGTGCTCCAGATAGCGGAGCCCACCGTGAAACAACTTGCTGGACCGGCTCGACGTACCAGCCGCGAAATCACGGGCTTCGACCAACCCGACGCGCAGGCCGCGGGTGATCGCATCGAGCGCGCAGCCGCAGCCGGTGACACCCGCTCCAATGACGAGGACGTCCAGATCTTCGCTGGCGAGCCGGTCCAAAGCATCCGCCCGGGCGGCGAGACCAAGTGGGGAGGTGGTGGAGAACATCTGCGTCGTCAGTGGTTGACCAGGAAGGAACGCTCCGGGTCATGGCGACTCTCGATCAGCCTGATCGTGCCCGAGCGGGACCGCATCGACAGTGACTGGGTCACGATGCGGTGGCTCTCGAACCGCACGCCCCGCAGCAATGCTCCGTCGGTGACACCTGTGGCGGCAAAGAACACGTTGTCACCGGAGACCAGGTCGGTGGTGCTGAGTATCCGATCCAAGTCGAAGCCAGCGTCCAGGATTGCCGCCCGCTCATCGTCGTTCCGAGCGATCAAACGTCCGAACATCTCGCCACCAAGGCAGCGAAGCGCGCATGCGGCAAGCACGCCCTCAGGCGTGCCGCCGACGCCAACCAGCAGATCTACTCCAGTGGAAGGGCTGACGGCCATGATCGCACCAGCCACATCGCCGTCGAGCAGGAATCTGATCCGAGCACCAGCCGCGCGGATGGCCGCAACAAGCTCGGTGTGTCGTGGGCGGTCGAGGACGCAGACCGTAAGTTCTGAGACGGCGCGGTCGGTAGCCTCAGCGACCTTGGCGAGGTTGTCTCCGATCGGCGCATCAAGATCGACATCGGCCGCGGCGTGGCCGGGGACCACCAACTTCTGCATGTACACGGCTGGACCGGGGGAGAACATCGTGCCACGGGGCGAAACGCCGATAATGCTGACAGCGTCGGGCAGGCTCTTGGCGGTCAGTGTGGTGCCGTCGACGGGGTCCACCGCGATGTCCCACTCCGGCCCCGACCCGTCGCCGACGCGCTCGCCGTTGAAGAGCATCGGGGCTTCATCCTTCTCGCCCTCACCGATCACCACAATGCCGTTCATGCGCACCGAACCGAGCACCGGGCGCATCGCGTCAACAGCTGCCCGCGTCCACCTGGTTCTTGTCGCCGAAGCCCATGTAACGCGAGCAATTGATCGCGGCCGCCTCCGTAGCACGGACCAACTCGAGCGCGAGATTGCGGGCGGGATCTGGGACTACCGATTCCTTGGTCCTGGGCTGAGCCACCGTTCCCATCTCCACTCCTCTAGTCGTTGATCCCAAACCCCACTAGACCTGGATCCAGTCCAGCGTCCGTTGCACAGCCTTCTTCCACCCTGCGTAACCCGCCGCCCGTTCCTCTTCGCTGATCTGCGGGATCCAGCGCTGAGTCTTCCAGCCAGTTTTCCCGGAGCTCGTCCGGCGACGCCCAGAAGCTAGTGGCCAAACCGGCGGCGTACGCCGCACCCAGTGCGGTCGTCTCCGCCACTACCGGCTTGCTCACCTCGACGCCGAGCGTGTCGGCCTGGATCTGCATGCAGAGCGTGTTTGCGGTGACGCCTCCGTCAACCTTCAGTTCGTCGAGTTGGACACCCGCGTCCTTCTCCATTGCCTCCACAACATCGCGACTCTGGTAGCAGATTGCTTCCAGCGTCGCTCGGGCAATGTGCTCCCGGGTATGGAAGCGGGAGAGACCGACAATGACACCGCGCGCATCAGAGCGCCAGTAGGGCGCGAAGAGTCCGGAGAACGCGGGCACAAAGTACACGTTGGCCGCCGTGTCGACCTGGCGTGCCAGCGTCTCGATCTCCGCGGCGTCACGAATGATCTGCAGCTGGTCGCGGAGCCATTGCACGGCGGAACCGGTGACCGCAATGGAGCCCTCGAGGGCGTAGACCGGCGAGTCGTCGCCGAACTGGTAACAGACGGTGCTGAGTAGACCGTTGCTGGAGCGGCACAGCTGCTCGCCGGTGTTGAGCAGCAAGAAGTTGCCAGTGCCGTAGGTGTTCTTGGCATCGCCGGCCCGCAAGCAGACCTGACCGACCATGGCCGCCTGTTGGTCCCCAAGATCACCTCCGATCGGCACCTCACCGCCGAAGGGGCCGTCTGCACGGGTGCGCTGGTATGCGGCGGCATCGGAGGACGGCAGGATGCTCGGCAGCATCTCTCGCGGGATTCCGAAGAAGCTCAGCAGCTCCGGATCCCAATCCAGGGTCTCCAGATCCATCAACATGGTTCGGCTGGCATTGGTCACGTCGGTGACATGCTGCCCGCCGTCGACGCCGCCGGTTAGATTCCACAACAACCAGCTGTCGGTTGTGCCGAATTTGGCGCGGCCGCGTTCGGCGGCTTCGCGTACCCCGTCAACGTTCTCCAAGATCCATTGCAACTTGCCGCCTGAAAAGTAGGTGGCTGGCGGCAGGCCCGCCCGGTAGCGGATGACATCACCCCGGCCATCGCGATCAAGCTCGGCGGCGATCTTGTCCGTCCGGGTGTCCTGCCAGACGATCGCGTTCCCATATGGCTCACCGGTGACCGGATCCCAGACGACCGTCGTTTCACGCTGGTTGGTGATCCCTAGCCCGGCAAGGTCAGCGGCAACAAGCCCGCGCTTGGCCAAGGCCTGCTGGACTACTTCCTGTGTGCGCTGCCAGATCTCCAGCGGATCGTGCTCCACCCATCCTGCCTGGGGCAAGATCTGCGTGTGTTCGAGCTGGTACTTGCCGACTTCGCGCCCTGAGTGGTCGAAGATCATGCAGCGAGTGCTCGTCGTACCTTGGTCGATTGCAGCAACGAAGTCGGCCATGGGCTGACACTATTCCCTGGGCGTTCGCGCGGCGCCCTTGGATGCTGGTGCCGTCGTCACTCTTCTTCGCGAAACCCTGTACTGGATTGCTCGCTCCGCTCGCGGGGCGTGTCCGCGCATCGCTCCTCCGATCACTAGCGAGCGCCTACCGACGCTCACGCCCGTCCCTTGGGCACTCTTGATGAACATGACCGGTCTCGCCGCGGCCCGCCAAGCCCGGGCGGAACAACCCTGCGTAGGCTTTGGGCCGTGTCCGTGAGCCCGGCCCCAGGAAATATCGACCGGGACCCGCCCGGATATCCACGAGAGTGGGAGGCCGACATACTGCTGGCCGACGGCGGCGTTGCACATCTGCGCCCGATCCGGCCATCCGATGCAGACAGGCTTGTCGCCTTCTACGAAAGGGTCTCTCCGGAGTCGAAGTATCTACGCTTCTTCGCGGCGTATCCCCGGCTGAGTGATCGCGACGTCAGGCGCTTCACCGAGATCGACTATGTGGATCGCGTGGCGTTCATCGTCACCCTCGGTGAGGACATGATCGCGGTCGGACGCTATGACCGCATCGAAGGTGATCATGCTGAAGTGTCGTTCCTGATCGAGGATGCGCACCAGGGCCGCGGGATCGCTCAGCTGTTGTTGGAACATCTGGCCCAAGCCGCTCGGGAACGCGGAATCACCCGCTTCGTGGCTGAGGTGTTGCCAGAGAACCGTCGCATGGCCAAAGTCTTCGCTGACGCTGGCTACCGAGTGTCCAAAGGCATCGAAGACGGTGTGCTTGCTGTTGAGTTTCCGATCTTGCCCACCGACACTTCGGTCGGCGTCATGGAACGCCGGGAGCATCGTGCCGAAAGTGCGTCGGTACGGCGGCTGCTCAATCCGCAGCGGATCGTGGTGTACGGGCCAGGCGCTCGAGTGCAGAACTTGATCAATTCGATAGTGCCGGGAGGCTTCGGCGGCGAGGTGGTGGCAGTAAGCATCGATGGCGCACCGGTTGCCGGCGTGCCCAACGCCGCTTCGATCGCTGCGGTGCCGGGTGGGCTGGACCTGGCGATCGTCTCGGTCCCAACCAACCAGTTGGGTGCAGTCGTGATCGAGGCGGCCCACGTCGGCGCTCACGGCATGGTGGTGCTGACAGGAACTGACTATGCAGCCGGGGACAACCTCAAGATCATCAATCTTGCCCGGGCGTATGGAGTCCGCGCACTTGGTCCAGATGCCCTCGGCATCATCAACACCGCGCGTACCGTTCAGTTGAACGCCACGCCGGGACCCATGCCGCGTCCCGGGGGAGTGGGGTTGTTCTGCCAGTCGGCCGCTGTTGGTGTGGGGTTGCTCAACCACGCCGTGCGCCAGGACCTAGGTCTGTCCTCCTTCATCAGCACGGGTGACTATGCCGACGTGACTGCCAATGACGTGATGCAGTACTGGGCGGACGACGAGGCCACCCGGGTCTGCCTGCTCACCTTGGACTCGATCGGCAACCCGAGAAAATTCTCCCGAATTACCCGGCAGCTGGCCCGGAACAAGCCCGTCGTCGTGTTCGCGCCAGGCCGAACCCGTCGAGCTGATCATGCTGGCGTACGAGGCGGGCTTGGCCATGCGCCGGAGGAGGCGGTCGATGCTCTCTTCCGGCAGGCGGGAATCATGGTGGTGCACCACCGCGGCGACATGATCGACATCGCCAAGATCGCCGCACGACAGCCGTTGCCATCCGGCCCGCGGGTGCGGATCATCACCAATTCCCTGACACTCGCTCACCAGATGGTGCAGAAGATGGACTCGGTGGGATTGCTCCGCGACCCTCAGCCAGAACTGCTCGGAGCGGAGGCTGGCCCTGAAGCGTTTGTATTGGCCGCACGTGAGGGGCTAGCTGACCAGCGCTACGACTCGGTGGTTTGCGCGGCAGTGAATGGTTTCGATCAAGGCACCGAGGAGATCATTCTGGCTCTGGAGAACGTTGCCGCTGAGGCCACGAAGCCGTTGATCGGGGTGTTCTTGGACTTCCATCCACCGTTGATGAGCAGCGGCGAGCCGGATTCACCTGGGATGCTGCCCAGGTTTGATGGGTCGGTCGACGCCATTCAGGCGCTGTCAGCCCTCACCAGCTACGCCGAGTGGCGTGACCGAGACCCTGGGGCAGTGCCGATGGTGGAAGTCGATACCCAAGCCGCGAAGCCGGTGGTCAACCGCATCCTGGCCGAGCAGCCGACTGGTCGTGAGCTGACTGAGACCGAGACCGCTGATCTGTTGAGTACGCACGGGATCAATCTGGTGCCACAGTTCGCAGTCTCCAGCTTGGTCGAGGCAATCGCGGCTGGTGATCAGCTGGGCTGGAATGTGGTACTGAAGGCCACCAGCAGTGCCGTACGCGGCCGACCTGACCTCGCCAGCGTGCACCGCAACATCGACAACGCCGCAGAGATGGCTGACGCTTGGAAGGATCTGCGGAAACTGGTAGCGGAGATCGGCCTTGCCGACGACGACGTCCTGTCAGCTGCAATTCCGGTCGTCCAGACCATGGCGCCGCCCGGTGTGGCTCTGATCATCACCAGCCGCGAGGATGCCGCGTTCGGGCCCATTGTCTCGCTCGGTCTGGATGGCATTCCCAGCGAGTTGCTCGGCGACACCGTCTACCGCGTACCACCACTGACAGCGGTCGATGCTGCGGACATGGTCCGAGAGCTGAAGGCCGCCCCGACGCTGCTTGGTCGTCACGGGGCGCCAGGAGTCGACATTGCAGGGATCGAGAACGTGCTGCAGCGGGTAGCGCAGCTGGCCGACGCCATCCCGCAGCTGGCGTCGGTGACGCTGCGCCCTTGTGTCGCCTCGGTCAGCTCGATCTCGGTATTGGGCGCACGGGTGTTCGTGGCGCCCACAGCGGATCAGCGGGATCCATTGGCGCGCGTCTTGTAGGCGGTTCTGGGGATCTATCCGTGCGCCAGCAATCGGTCGCCGCGCAACGCGGTTGTCGGCGGCGCGTGGCAGGATGATCGGCATGAGGATTGGCTCCACGAGGAAAGATCTGCGCGCCGAAATCGATGCGTGCGGCTACTTTCCGGAACTTGTCGAGGACGCAATCATGATCGCCCTCGCGGAGGAGGAGCTGCTGGATTTCGTGGTCCATCACGAGCCGACGTTCAACCGCGACGAGATCCACCGCCATGTCACGGTGCTTGCACTGACCCGCACCCGGCTGGTGATCGGCCATACCGACGACCAGCCTGCGGAGCCTCCAGCATCGGGGATCTATGCGGCATCCTCCACCGAGTCAGTGGCGCTGAGCAAGATCAACACAGTCGCCTTGACCCGCGTCGTGACCCAGCCAGAGGGGTACCGGGCTGGCTCGGAGGATGTCTTCGAGACCTGGCTGTCTGTGGGCTGGGGCGCGGTACGCCGAATCGACCTCGAGCTAGCGACATGCAGTGATCCGCAGTGCGAAGCCGATCATGGATACACCGGGACCCTTGTCGGCGACGACTTGACGGTGCGCATGAGCGCCGCGGCCGATGGCCAAGACCGAGTCGCGCGCCTGGTGCGGTTCGCCAGCTCACTCCAGCGCGCGGCCGCAGTATGACCTCATCCGCGGTGGGGAGATCTTCGCCAGAGGTGCCGGCCAGCCGGTCCCTGCCGGAGATGGTTGTTCCGGCCTACCAGTCCACAACGCTCGGTGAGCTGATGCCGAGCATTGGTGCCCACTTGAAGGTGCCGGGTTACACCGAAGATGCGTTCGGGTTGCCACCCTCCGCCCGCTACGTGGTTGTGCTGATCGACGGGCTCGGCTGGAATCTGCTACGCCGGGGGCTACTGGCGGCACCCTTTCTCGCCTCACTGCTAGGAGGCGCGCAGCCGATCACGTCCGCGGTGCCGAGTACGACGGTGACCAGCCTGGGCAGTCTGGGGACCGGCCAGCCACCCGGCCAGCATGGGCTTGTCGGCTACACCTCGCGGGTGCCCTCGACCGGCGAGATCTTGAACGCCCTGACGTGGGAATCGGACCTGGTTCCCACGGCTTACCAGTCCAAGCCGACATTCTTCGAACGCGCGGCAAAGACTGGAATCGCGGTGACGACAGTCGCCCTAGCGAGGTTCCAGGGCACAGGGTTGACCGAGGCCGCGCTCCGCGGAGCCGATTTCGTCCCGTTCTCCGATGAAAGTGCCGAAGAGCTGCGGATCGCGCTGATCGCTGAGGCTGCGCTGCGCGGCGATCGCAGCGTGGTCTACGCCTACGAGCGTGAGCTTGATCATTGCGGACACGTGCACGGCTGCAGTTCAGCCAACTGGCTGCAGCAGCTGGCGCGGATCGACGCCATGTGCGAGCGGCTGCGCGCTGCGTTGCCTTCTCAGGTAACAGTGATCATTACCGGCGACCATGGCATGGTCGACATCCCATCGGAACAGCGAATCGTCGCCGAGGATGATCCGGCCCTCATGGCGGGTCTGTCGGCACTTGCCGGAGAGGGTCGCTTCCGCCAGCTCTATGTTGATCAAGAGCCGTCCCGTAGGGTGGCGGAGCGATGGCGCGCACGGCTCGGTGATCTTGCTTGGGTACGAACCCGAGATGAAGCGATCGACGAAGGCTGGTTCGCAGCGATCGATGATCAACTCCGGGAACGTTGGGGGCATGTACTGGTGGCCCTTCGCGGGGACTGGGCGATCATGACGAGTGCTTTTCCGCGGGAGTTCACCCTGATTGGCATGCATGGATCACTGACGCCGGCCGAGATGCTCGTGCCACTGCTCGTGGCCTAAGGTCTCGAGCTCGGTTGGCAATGGCAGGATTCCGGCGTGGCTGAGCTCTGCTATTTCACCGGACCGATGGACTGCGGCAAGTCGACCCTTGCGTTGCAGCTTGACTACACCCAAGGAGCCGCAGGACGAAAAGGTCGGCTGTTCACCAGCCATGATCGCGCCGGTGAGTCGACGATCTCATCCCGCCTCGGCCTGGCCAAGCCAGCAATCGAGGTCACCTGGCAATTCGACTTCTGGAACTACGTGGTGGCCCAACTCACCAGCGGCCAACGGATCGACTATTTGGTGTGCGACGAGACGCAGTTCTACTCGGCGGAGCAGGTGGATCAGCTGGCGCGGATTGTCGACGAGTTGCAGATCGACGTATTCGCCATCGGCCTCCTCACCGACTTTCAGACGCGGCTGTTTGTCGGCTCCCAGCGGCTGATTGAACTGTGCGACAGGATCGAGATCCTTCAGGTCCGGGCGTTGTGCTGGTGTGGGGAGCGTGCGACGCACAATGCCCGCACGGTCAACGGCGTCATGGTGCTGGTGGGCGATCAGGTTGTGGTGGGTGACACCATGCCGGTTTCCGATACGAACCGCGAAGAGACGCCGCAGTCCGTCGCGTACGAGGTCCTGTGTCGCCGGCACCACCGTCGCCGGGTGACGCGAGCCGTGGCGCGGGCCACCCTCTCTGACCCGCTTCCGCTTGGCGAGGATGAGACAGCCGATGATGAGCTCTGAGCCCGTGCTGATCTCTCCGACAGAGTTGGCTGAGCTGCTTCGCTCCGACCAGCCTCTAGTGGTCGCTGATGTGCGCTGGAATCTAGGTGGACCGCCGGGTAAGCCGGAGTACGTCGCCAGCCACATTCCTGGTGCGGTCTGGGTGGATCTGGAGACGCAGCTCGCGGGACCGCCAGGCGTCGGTGGTCGTCACCCGCTCCCGGCGGTTGCCGTTTTCGAGCAGGCGATGCGGGATATCGGCGTGTGCGATGACTCGCTGGTCGTCGCCTACGATGCGGCCAACTCGCAGGCCGCGTCCCGTCTCTGGTGGCTACTGACCGATGCAGGTCACCGTAGCGTCAGGGTCCTCGATGGCGGTTTCGCTGCCTGGAGAGCAGCCGGCCTGCCGAGCGAGCGGAGCGAGCAGTCAAACACGGTCTCAGGTCTCAGCACGCCGCCAGCACGAGGTGATTTCGTCGCGCGACCTGGTCAGCGACCCCAGCTCGATGCGGCGGAAATCAGTGCGCGACTACGAAGGCCCGACGCTCCCACCCTGGTCGACGTGCGAACTGCTGAGCGCTACTCCGGGGAGGACGAGCCAATCGACCCGGTGGCGGGCCATATCCCGGGAGCGCTCAACCTGCCCTGGAAATCACATGTGGACGCCGACGGCCGGTTCCTGCCACCAGCCGAGATCGCGAGGCTGTACGCCGAAGCTGTCGGCACGGGCGCAGCGGTCCTGTATTGCGGCTCAGGGGTGACCGCCGCGCATAGCCTGCTGGCGCTGGAGTCCGCTGGGCTGAAAGCCGCTCTCTACCCGGGCTCATGGAGCGACTGGATCAGCGACTCAAGCCGCCCGATTGCTACTGGAACCCATCCTGACGGGCAAGCGCCCTAGAACCTCGCGGCCGAGGGCAAGGCACTAGCTGTGACGTTTGGGTCCGCCGAACATGATCTCGTCCCAGCTCGGTACGGACGCCCGCTTCCGCTTGACGTTCTTTCGGTCCGGCGGTGGGTCGCTGTGCGCCAGCGACTCGATCTCGAACTCATGGGCCTCATCGGTCCGATCGTCCAGGTTCGCTGGCAGGTCGGGTGGCCCGGGTTCGTCGGTTCCCGGCAATTCGTGCTCGGTGATCTCAGTGAAGAGGCTCGGTGAGTGTTCCTCGGGTCCAGGCGTGTCAACGACAGCTTCGTCGTGCATGCTCGGCTCGACCGGATAGTTGATCACGATGGCGGGCTCCCAGCCGCCGTCGGGAACGGTCTCCGTCTCAGGCACCGCTGTTGCGTCGCTCAGACCCGGGTACACCCGCGGTGAATCCTCGCTGTAGCCGTCGCCGCCAAGCATCTCGTAAAGCGTCCCAATCGGCGACTCATCAGTCGCCTGGTCGAGTGCGCCGCTGGGGTCGGGCGGGTCTGCGACCGGGCGCAGCATCCGGAGCCCCGCAACGGTGGGCTCGTCCGCCTCGTCCTCAGCTGGCTGTTCGTCAGCTGGTTGGTTTCGGGCGGCCTCATGAGCCGCTTTCGCAAGGGCCAGCTTGTCGCTCACGACCGTTGGCTCGGTGTCAACTTCAGTCGATTCGTCCGCAAGCCGCGGGCGACCCCGCTGCGAACCTCGTGCTGAGGGCTGATCGCCGAGCAGCCACCGGGCTTCGTCGTTGGCCGCGATGGAGAACCGTCCGCGGAGATCGTAAGAGAACGAGGCGTGCCGACTCGCGTCTCCCGATCGGTAATCCGCGGTCACGGCCCAGCGGCCGTCATCCAGGCGATAGGAGTCCCATCGGATGGCGTCGAGGTCGACTCCTCGACCCAGCAACCGCTCAGTGACTGTGATACGGAGGCTGCGATGACCGGACGGCTCGCCTCGACGGCGTACCGAGGACGCCATGGCCATCGAGGCGATGTGCTCGCGCTCGGCGAGGACAGGCGCGGCGAAGCGCTCGACCCGATCCATGGGAATGCCTGCCACTCGGGCCACATCCTCGAGGGTCTCGCCTGCCCGGATCCGCGCCTGAATGTCGCGGGGGGTGAGTGAGGTTTCCATCTCGATCTCCAGTTGTCCGAGTCGCGGCCGATCACCGCGCAACGCCGCGCGGAGCCGCTCGTCCGCCTCGATCATGAACTCTTCACCGCTCTCGGTAGCCACGATCAAGGACTTCCCATCCGGGCTGAGTCCGACCAGTCGTGCGGTGCGCATCCGTCGCGGCGGCTCCTCGTGCGGCGTTCGTTCCAGTTAACTTACTCTTTCGGACCTAGGAGTTGGGGGAGGCGCTCGGCTCACCGGCGAGCCAGGAACTCCCAGTCAACTTGGGTCAGGTCGTACTGTCGGTCCATGCGCGAGCCTCTTCACCGAAAGCCGGCCACGCGGGGCGAGCTTCGGGAGTCTGGGTATGTGAGCCGCCGCACCAAAGCGGAGCTACGCGACAACCTGCTGGAACGACTCCGCTCCGGAACGACCGCCTTTCCCGGCATCGTCGGCTTCGACGAGACGGTGCTGCCTGAGCTGGAAAACGCGGTACTGGCTGGCCACGACCTGGTGATACTCGGCGAACGCGGTCAGGGCAAGACCCGGCTCATGCGGACGCTAGCCGGGCTCCTCGACGAGTGGAGCCCACAAGTGGCTGGATGTGAGATTCACGATGACCCGTACGCGCCGGTGTGCGTCCGCTGTCGCTCATTGGCGGCGGAGTTGGGCGACGAGCTGCCAGTGGACTGGCGGCACCGCGACGAACGCTACACCGAGAAGCTGGCGACGCCCGACACCTCGGTCGGCGACCTGATCGGCGACGTCGATCCCGTGAAAGTGGCTCAGGGTCGCACGCTGGGCGACCCGGAGACTGTGCACTACGGCCTGGTGCCGCGCGCCAACCGCGGTGTCTTCGGGCTCAACGAGCTGCCCGACCTGGCCGAACGCATCCAGGTTGCCTTGTTCAATGTCTTGGAGGAGCGCGATATCCAGGTGCGCGGCTACTCCCTACGACTGCCCCTCGATATCTTCCTGATCGCCACGGCCAATCCAGAGGACTACACGAATCGCGGCCGGATCATCACTCCGCTGAAGGACAGGTTCGGTGCCGAGCTTCGTACTCACTACCTCACCGATCTCGCTGATGAAGTGACTCTGATCAGGCAGGAAGCCACGCTGGCGGCGGAGGTTGGTGATCATCTGCTGGAAGTACTGGCGCGTCTTACGCGGAATCTTCGGGAGTCCAGTTCCGTGGACCAGCGGTCGGGTGTCTCGGCCCGGTTCGCGATCGCAGCCGCCGAGGGTGTGGCGGCTTCGGCGCTGCGGCGGGAGGCGCGTACCAACGATCATGAAACTGCGGTCGCCCGAACCTGCGATCTTGTTGTCGTGCTGCCCACGTTGCTTGGCAAGATCGAGTTCGAGATGGGGGAGGAGGGCCGGGAGCGAGCGGTGCTGGACCACCTGCTGCGGCTTGCAGTCGCGGCGACGTTCCGCGATCGGCTGGCTGGTATCGACCTCTCCGGCTTCACGAATGTCTTCTCCCAGGGTGGTGTCGTGGAGACCGGTGACCTGGTTGCCGCATCGGATCTGTTGACGCAGTTGGGCGCTGTGCCAGGCCTGTACAAGGTGCTGTCCCGGCTTGGTTACGACGATGCGGCCGCCCGCGGTCAGGTTGCAGCCGCCGCTGAGTTCACTCTCGAAGGGCTGTATCTGACCCGCCGCCTTGAGAAGGAGACCGTCGGGGGCCGGACAATCTATGGAGCAGCCTGACAAGGAGTGATCATGGTTTCCGATGACGCCGGGCGCGATCACTACAGCGATCAAGAGCATGGCAGGGCGCGACACCGTTTCCGCTACGGACCATGGCGTGGCGGGCCGGATCCGTTGCGACCACCGTTCGACGTGCGAGCGGCTATCGACAAGATCGGTCACGACGTGCTGTCGGCGGGAACCGTACGCGACTCCCTGCGAGACCTGATGCGCGGTGGGCTGGACGGTCGGGGCGGTCTCGACCGGCTCGCCGAGAAGATCAGAAAGCTGCGCGCGCAGGCACGACGCCGCGGCGATCTCGGTGGGACCCTTGATCAGGTCACGGCCGCGCTCGACCAGGCGCTCGCGACCGAGCGAGAAGCCTTGGCCAGCAGCGACACAGACGATGCCCGGCTGGCCGAGCTGGAGCTGGAGGCGCTGCCTGACGATGTCGCCGGCGCGGTGCGCAGCCTGGACCACTACTCCTGGATGTCCGAGGCGGCCCACGCCATCTTCGAGGCAATCAAGGCCATGCTGCAACGCGAGGTGCTGGACGCCCAGTTTGCCGGCATCAAGCAAGCCCTCGAGTCGCCGGATCCAGAGGTCATGCAGCGGGTCAAGGACATGTTGGCTGATCTCAACGCTCTGCTCGCCGCACACGCACGGCAGGAAGATACGACCGACCAGTTCGCCGACTTCATGGAGCGTCATGGCGAGTTCTTCCCAGAACAGCCGAAGACAATCGAGGAGCTGATCGATGCGCTCGCGCGCCGTGAGGCCGCCGGCAGGAGGCTGATGGCATCGCTCGGCCCAGAGCAGCGGGAGCAGCTCGGCCAACTGCTGAGCCACGTGCTCGCTGATGCCGATCTTGCCTCGGAGATGGCGCAGCTGGCGGACAACCTGCGGGCGTTGCGTCCCGGTCTGGATCGGGAGCAGGCCGCGAGCATGCGCCCCGGTGGTGAGCAGCTCGGTTACAGCGCCGCGGTCGAGGCGGTTGCCGAGCTGGCCGATCTTGAGGCGCTCGAGGCGCAGCTGGCCCAGGGCGACCGAGTCACGACGCTGGACGATGTGGATGTCGAGTTGCTGGAGAAGCATCTTGGTCGCGAAGCCTTAGGTGACCTGCAGGCTCTCCGTGATCTTGAACGAGAGCTGGAGGAGCAGGGCTACCTGACCAGGGGCGCGGATGGTCTGCGATTGACCCCACGGGCGGTTCGGCGACTAGGCCAGACTGCGCTGCAGCGGGTGTTCGCTCAGCTCGACGGGTCAGGCCGTGGCGATCACGACGACCATCAGACTGGCGCAGCCGATGAGCCCACCGGACTTACCCGGCCTTGGGTCTTTGGCGATGAGCTGCCGATCGACGCGCCGCGCACGGTATCCAACGCCTTGCGCCGATCTGGGCTCACTCCTACCGGTGTTGCGTTGGCTGTCGATGACTTCGAGGTCGCCGAGACCGAGCGACGCATCAGCGCGGCCGTGGCGCTGTGCGTCGATCTCTCGTTCTCGATGGTGCATGACGGGCGCTGGGGCCCGATGAAGCAAACGGCGCTGGCGCTGAATCATCTAATCGAAACGCGATTCCGGCAAGACGCACTCCAGGTCATCGGCTTCAACAGACTTGCCCGCCGGATGACGCCGGTCCAGCTGGCCGAAGTGGAGCCGGACTGGGTGCAGGGCACGAATCTGCAGCATGCGCTGCTGCTCGCCTCGCGCCATCTGCGTAGTCATCCCGAAGCTGAGCCGGTTGTGCTGGTGATCACTGACGGCGAGCCGACTGCACACCTGACCGGTGGAGGAGAGGCGTACTTTCATTGGCCGCCAACGTCGGCGACGCTCCGGGCCACGATTGCTGAGGTAGACGAGCTCACCCGTCGCGGCGCGACGATCAACACCTTCATGCTCGGGGATGACGCAGGCTTGGCCCGGTTTGTCGACGCGATCGCCCGCCGGGCGGGCGGTCGGGTCTTCACCCCCGATATCAGCCGGCTCGGAGAATTCGTGGTCGCCGACTATCTGCGGGCCCGTCGCGGCCGCCGGTGACCGTCAATCACTAGTCCAGCAGCACGGACTCGATGATCAGGACATCACGCTGAGCACACTTTGCCGCTGCCGCTCCAAGATGGCGGCAAGGTAGGTCCCGTAACCGGACTTCAGCAAGGCGGTCGCTCGCTCTGCAAGCTCCTCGTCGGTCAGAAAGCCCTGCCGCCAGGCCGCCTCCTCAGGTGCACCGACCTTGAGACCCTGCCGAGCCTCAATGGTGCGCACAAAGTTGCTGGCATCGTTCATTGAGTCGAAGGTCCCGGTGTCCAGCCAAGCTGTGCCGCGTGGCAGGACGCCCACTTGGAGCGTCCCGGCGTCTAGGTAGTGCCGGTTGACGTCGGTTATTTCGTACTCGCCGCGAGCCGACGGTTGGAGTTGGGCGGCAATTCCGATCACGTCGTTGTCGTAGAAGTAGAGGCCGGGAACGGCGTAGTTCGACTTGGGGTGGACGGGCTTCTCCTCCAGTGAGATCGCCCGGCCATCGGCGTTGAATTCGACAACGCCGTACGCCCGAGGTTCGGCCACCCAGTAGGCGAAGACCGCCCCACCCTCAACATCGCTGAAGCGTCGCAACTGAGTGCCCAGGCCTGGTCCATAGAAGATGTTGTCGCCCAGCACAAGGGCTACCTTCTCCGAACCGATGAAGTCAGCGCCGATGACAAAGGCTTGGGCCAGCCCGTCTGGCGAGGGCTGCTCGGCGTAGCTGATCGCGATGCCGAACTGTGAGCCATCTCCCAAGAGGCGCTGGAAGGCAGCCGCGTCGTGGGGCGTGGTAATCACCAACACGTCGCGGATCCCGGCGAAGATCAATGTCGAGAGGGGATAGTAGATCATCGGCTTGTCGTAAACCGGAACCAGCTGCTTGCTCACCCCGAGGGTGACCGGATGCAATCGGGTGCCAGAGCCGCCGGCCAGAATGATGCCTCGCATGGCGCTCAGTCTCGCAGAGTGAGCCGCGGGAACACCGCGGTAGAGCGGAGCGGTTGCTCCATAGGATGACTCGCATGACGAAATTTCTGGTGACTGGCGGGGCAGGATTCATCGGATCCAACTTCGTTCGCTATGTGCTCGACCACACGGACTCCTCGGTCACGGTGTTGGACAAGTTGACCTACGCCGGCAATCGGGAGTCCCTCGAGGGTTTGCCCGAGAATCGCTTCACTTTTGTTCGGGGGGACATCTGTAACGCCAGTCTGGTTCACGGGCTGGTACGTCAGCATGATCTCGTGGTGCACTTCGCCGCCGAATCCCACAATGACAACTCGCTACGGGACCCATCGGCGTTCATTTCCACGAACCTGGTCGGCACCTACACGCTGCTGGAGGCAGTTCGCAGGTACGGCGTTCGCTATCACCACATCTCAACCGATGAGGTTTACGGCGAGCTCGTGCTCGACGACCCGAACCGATTCACCGAGATCACGCCCTACAACCCATCCAGCCCATACTCCGCGACCAAGGCCGGCTCCGATCACCTGGTGCGCGCCTGGGTGCGCTCCTTTGGCGTGGCAGCCACGCTCAGCAACTGTTCGAACAACTACGGTCCCTACCAGCACGTCGAGAAGTTCATTCCTCGGCAAATCACCAACATCCTGGATGGCAGCCGTCCAAAGCTTTACGGAGCCGGCCTCAACGTTCGCGACTGGATCCATGTCGATGATCACAGTGCCGCGGCGCTGCTGATCACCACAGAAGGCAAGATCGGCGAGACCTACCTGATTGGCGCCGATGGTGAACGCAACAACAAGGAGGTCGTGGAGACGATCTTGGAGCTGCTGGGACAGCCGCGCGACGCGTACGATCACGTCACCGATCGCGTCGGCCATGACCTGCGCTACGCCATAGATTCCACCAAGCTCAGGATGGAGCTGGGTTGGCGGCCGATCTTCTCCGACTTCAGTGCCGGCCTTGCCGCCACCATCGAGTGGTACCAGGCCAACGAAGCGTGGTGGCGACCGCAGAAGGCCCGGACCGAGACCAGCTACGCGAGGCAGGGGCAGTAGCGGGCGATGCCCGAACTGGCGATCAAGCAGACTCCAATCCCGGGTCTGCTGGTCATCTCCCTGGATATTCGCGGCGACAACCGAGGCTGGTTCAAGGAGAACTGGCAACGCCAGAAGATGGTGGATCTTGGGCTGCCTGACTTCGCACCAGTGCAGAACAACATGTCGTTCAACAGCCGAGTCGGCGCAACACGCGGCATCCATGCCGAGCCTTGGGACAAGCTCGTGTCACTGGCAACCGGGCGGATCTTCGGTGCCTGGGTTGACCTCCGCCGCGGAGGTGGCTTCGGACGCTGCTTCACGACGGAGATGGGTCCCGAGACCGCGGTCTTTGTACCACGCGGGGTCGGGAACGCCTTCCAAACCTTGGCGGAACAGACTGCCTACTCCTACCTGGTCAATGATCACTGGAGTCCGGCAGCGAAGGAGTCCTACACCTTCGTCAACCTTGCCGACGAGGCACTGGCCATCGACTGGCCGATCCCACTCGAGCAGGCCGAGCTGTCCGCGGCAGACAGGACGCATCCACAACTCGCCGATGTCACGCCAGTGGAACCGAAGCAGACATTGATCATCGGGGCTGGTGGCCAGCTCGGGCGGGCGCTGATCAAGGCCATCCCGACAGCGGTTCCGATCACCCGCGCCACGCTGGACCTGGCGAGCCCGGAATCCGTAGCGGGATTCGACTTCACGCCGTACGGCATCGTGATCAACGCAGCTGCATACACAGGAGTGGACGCTGCTGAGACCGAGGATGGCCGGCGCGAAGCGTGGGCAGTCAACGTCGGCGGTGTCGGCGCCCTGATTGGTGCGGCGCGTCGGCACCGCTTCACACTGGTGCACGTCTCATCCGACTATGTCTTCGATGGCACCCAGATGCTCCATACCGAGTCCGAACCGTTCTCACCGCTCGGCGTCTACGGGCAGACAAAAGCAGCCGGTGACGCACAGGTCGGATCCCTGCCCGCGCACTACCTACTGCGGACCAGCTGGGTGATCGGCGACGGCCACAACTTCGTGCGCACCATGGCCTCCCTCGCAGACCACGGCGTCAATCCTGAGGTTGTGGATGATCAGTTCGGCCGACTCACCTTCACCGCCGAAATCAGCCGCGCCATCGTTCACCTGCTCCAGGTCGAAGCGCCCTACGGGACCTACAACCTCAGCAACGCCGGCGAGTCCATGACTTGGGCCGGCATTGCTCGTGCGGTGTTCGAGGCCCGCGGACGTGATGCAGCCTCGGTGAAGAGCGTGTCGACCGCTCAGTACTCGGCGGGCAAATCGCTCGCTCCCCGCCCCCGGCACAGTGTGCTGAGCCTGGACAAGATCATCAGTTCCGGGTTCCAACCGGCGGACGCGATGACTCAGCTGCAGGCGTACCTGTCGAATCTGGGCTAAGCGCGATCTGATCGCGATCCGACTCGACGCTCGGGCGCGGCTCACGAACAAAGAGCGCGCTGAGCGTCAGCAGCAACCCGGCAATCGCCACAGCAACGAAGCCAGTCTGCGCACCTGAACTGTCAATCACGTAGCCGACAGCAGCCGCACCGACGGCGACGCCCGCGACCATGCCAGTCGAGTTCCAGGCAAGCGCCTCGGTCAGTCGGCTCTGGTCGACCGCCGATTGGATTACCCCAACCGATGCGATCAGGGTTGGCGCAATCGCCATTCCACTGAGGATGAGCAGCAGGGAAACGGCGAGCGGGTCGTCGACGAAGGGGAGTGGCAGCAGGGACAGTGCGAGCAGGAATGCGCCTGCTCGGAATCGCTTGGCGGGGGAGGCGTGCCAGGTGATCGCTCCGGTAATGGCACCGGCGACCAGCGATCCGAATGCCCATGCCATCAAGATCACGCCGGCGTACGGAAGCACGCCCGCTTCCTTGGCAAACGCGACGACGTTCACCTCCATGCCGCCGAACACCACGCCCATGGCACCCGAGGCGATGGCGATGGGCACCAGGACACGCCACGGCAACCGGCTCCGTGCTTTGTGGCCGCGTGGGGTCGACCGGATCGGCGGCTGACTGCTGCGCTGAGCAGCCAGGGCAACGGCACCAATGAGCCCGATGACAGCGCTGACGCTGACTCCGAGCGCCGGATGCAACGCGGTGGCGAGGAAGGTCACCAGGACTGGCCCGATGATGAAGACCACCTCATCCAGCATGGCCTCAAGTGCGAACGCGGTGTGCAGCAAGTGTGAACCGCTCAGCCGGAGGGTCCAGCGCGCCCGTACGGCGGATCCAGCCAGGCTGAAACCGATCCCTACGCCAATCGCCGCGGCGAAACTCACCGCCAGCGGCCAGGCCAGTTCGATCGTCATGACCAGCAGTGCGACGCTGAGCACGTTGATCAGGACCGCCAGTAGCAAGACCCGAGCCTGCCCGACGCGGTCAGTTGCGCGTCCCCAGAACGGAGCCACGACAGCGGCTGCCACCGTAGTTGCGGCGGTGAGTAATCCGGCCAGGCCGAAGGAGCCTGTGGTCAGCGACACCAGCAGCACGATCCCGATGCCCGTCATAGACATCGGCAGCCTCGCCACAAAGCCGGCGAGGCTGAAGGCCACGGCGCGACGGTCCGAGAGCACCTGCTGGTATGGGCGGAGATTTAGCAAGGGGGGCGACCCCCTTGAACCCCCGCGAGCGCCCTTGAGCGAGCCTTGATCCCCGAGACCCGACACGCCCGAGCCCCGCCACCACTACTCTCCTCCTCGTACGCAAGGATCACGCCTGTGGGTGATCACACCGCAACTTCTGATGAGGCATCAACCAGCCGGCCACGCAACGCACTCACGCCGTACGAGGCGGTCCTGCTGGTGTCCTTCGGCGGCCCTGAGCGTCCGGAGGATGTGATGCCGTTCCTGGAGAACGTCACCCGTGGTCGGGGCATTCCCCCCGAACGTCTGGCCGAGGTCGGCCGACATTACCTGCTGTTCGGCGGCAAGTCCCCGATCAACGATCAGTGTCGCAGGCTGCTCGTAGCGTTGACGAACGAATTACGCCGCCGTGGCATACGGCTGCCGCTCTACTGGGGCAACCGGAATTGGAACCCCTACCTTGATAACGAACTCGGTGCGATCGAACGAGATGGTCACCGCCGGGTGCTGGCCATCATGACGAGCGCGTACCCGTCGTACTCCTCATGCCGTCAGTACCGGGAGAACCTGTTCGATGCTGCGCAGGGAACCCAGGTTCAGATAGATCGGATCCGTCACTATGCCAACCACCCTGGATTCGTTCATGCCTCGGTAGACGCCTCCCTCAAGGCACTCGACACGTTAGGGCAACGCGCCGAAGAGGCCCGCTTGGTCTTTGTCACCCATTCCATCCCGACCGCCATGGCGGAGACCGCTGGGCCTGCACCTCGCAGCCGCCGCGGCGCCTACGTCGACTGGCATGCAGCCGTGGCTTCTCAGGTTGCGCGTCGCATCGCTCAGCAGCGCGCTCAAAGCTACGATCACGACCTCGTCTACTGCTCGCGATCAGGTCCCGCCAGCCAGCCATGGTTGGAGCCGGACATCAACGATCATCTGCGTCAGCTCGCTGGGCGTGGCGTTCCGGCAGTCGTGGTGGTGCCGATCGGTTTCGTGTCCGATCACATGGAGGTGCTCTTCGATCTGGACACGGAGGCGGCAGCCACCGCCGAGGAATGCGGTATGGCCTTCGCGCGGGCCGCCACCGCCGGCGATCATCCAACATTCGTGAGCGGGCTGGTCGACCTCATGGTGGAGCGTGCCGCTTCAGCCCGCGGGGAGCAGGCGGAGCGCCCGGTGCTGGGATCGGCACCCGCCGGGTGGTATGAGTGCCGTGCGGATTGCTGTCCCAACCTGCGGGAACCTGGCCGTCCTGCGCTGTGCCAAGTTGCCGGCTGACCCTTCCCTGAGGGGCCTCGTCTGGCACTGATTTGCGCTGCCGGCGAGAGCCACCGACAGGTGGCGCTCGGAACCCCTCTGAAGTGGGAATTTTCGACACGTGATCGCGTTATAGCGGGCGCGAGCAGACATAGCGCGCAAACGCTTGATTCGTGTGATATGACTGCGCACGAGTCAGACGAAGATCTGGGCTATTCGGGCCCGGGAAGGCAAAGATGGCGACCGATTACGACGCCCCTCGCAAGACCGATGAAGAACTGAATGAAGACAGCATCGAAGAGCTCAAGACTCGCCGTAACGATAAGAACTCTGGGAAGGTCGACGAAGACGAGGCCGAGGCCGCGGAAGCGTTCGAGCTTCCGGGCGCCGACCTCTCTCACGAAGAGCTGACCGTTCGGGTGCTGCCTCGTCAGTCTGATGAGTTCACCTGCGCTGGCTGCTTCCTGGTACGACATCGCAGCCAGATCGCCGAGCTACGTCCGAATGGAGATGCATACTGCTTCGACTGTGCGGGCTGATCTTGACGATGCAAGGGAGTTTGGACTCGGCAACCGCAGGATTGGGTTCGCGAAGGGGCTGGGCCGAGGCCTGCATGATCACTTAGGCTGGTGCTTACCAAACGCGTACGCAGTTGTGGCAGCAGTTCTCATGCGGCCGCTGCTGTTTGAACGGGGGCGCGACCGCAGCTAGGTGCACTTGATGTGCCGGGCTGGTTGGGGGCAGTCAGTCCGGGCAGAACACCACCTCGCGGCCCCGGAAGGGTCCGCGAGGTGGTGCTTCGACCTCAGATATCGAACTAGCTGGCGTTCGGGTTTTCGTTGCCGATCTCCCTTTGCCAGTGCCGCGCGGCCATTCGCTGGGTAAGCAGCTGCGTGACACCTACGCCAATGCCGCTGGCCAGCGCCCAGCTCATTGCGGTAATGACAGGAGTGTCGGGGTCCGTCGGCGAGGGTGGTTCGTCGCCCGTGACGAGCTTCCAGCCGGCCTTGAGGAGGCGCTGGGCAGCAATTGTGGTGACTGCTCCGATCACTCCGACGTAGAGCTTCCAGAGCAGTTTCTGCGTCGGTCCCATCAGTCAACCTTCCATGTCGGCGGTTAGCAGTGCGCAGCGCGGCTACGTGATCGCATCTTAGTGCGGCAACCGGGAAGGTCGACGGCGCACCGATGCGGTTGTGATCTGGGCGCGTAGGTTACCTCCATGCTGTTTCGTGAGCGACTCACCGTTCCGATCATCTGGTGGGTGCTTGCGGGCCTGTTTTCCCTCTCAGTTCTGATCGCTGTAGGGGCGTATCTGGGCCCTGCTTGGGGTGTCGGAACCTCCGTCGCCACGTTGCTGGTGGCCGCCGCGATCTTCGGCTCTGCGTCGATCGTGATCAGCGTCGACGAGATGGAAATAAAGGTGGGCCGGGCGACCATCGAGCACGCCTATATCGCGGCATGTCGGGCGCTGAATGCTGAGGAGACACGTGGCAGGACCGGTATCGAGGCCGATGCTCGAGCTCACATGGTGGTTCGGCCCTACATCAAGACGGCGGTTGAGATCACCCTCAACGACCCTGAGGATCCGGTGCCGTACTGGTTGGTCTCGACCCGTCAGCCGCAACGGCTGGCAGCCGCAATGCAGGACGCTTCCTCGTCTACGCTGACCGAGTGAACGAGGCCGAGCTATGACCGCCATTGAGGTGCTGCTCCTCCAGCTCGATCCTGGTCTGGAACCGCCGTCGTACGCACACCCTGACGACGCGGGAGCGGATCTCCGCAGCACGGAGAGCTTTGAGCTCCAGCCGGGAGAACGCCGGCTGGTGGGGACCGGCGTGGCCATCTCGCTGCCGGCAGGCTACGCGGGCTTCGTGCACCCGCGGTCCGGGCTCGCCGCCCGGCACGGCATCAGCATCGTGAATGCCCCCGGCACCGTGGACGCCGGCTATCGCGGTGAGATCAAGGTTTGCCTGGTCAACACCGACCGCAGTCACCCGGTGAGCATTGCCCGAGGCGACCGAATCGCTCAGCTGGTCATCCAACCGGTCAGCATGGCTGCTTTCGTGCCGGTCACCGAACTGCCGAGCTCGGCGCGCGGGATTGGCGGGTATGGGTCAACAGGCGGAATACTGGGCAGTGCCCAACGAGGGCCCGTCCAGCAAGGGGCCACCCAGCGAGGGGACGAGCGCATGAGTGTGCCAGGGGAACGCGCATGATCTTCAAAAGGGCCAGGAAGCGGGGAAGTGAGGCCGCAGTTGAGGATTCCGCAGACGATGTCGGTGTCGACGAGCTAACTGAGCCTGCCGAAGCCGCCGCCGATGAGTCCACCGCAGACGATCTTGGGGACGAGGATCTGGCGGCTCTCGAGGAGCTCGATTGGCGCAGCTCAGGACCCTACGACATCAGCGAAGTCGACAGCATCGAGAGCACCGAAGAAAGCCCCAAGATCGATCTCGGCAGCCTGATCTTGACCGCGGTGCCAGGATCAGAACTACGCCTGCAGGTCGCCGAGGAAACCGGTGAGATCGTCTCGGCGATGCTCGTGATCGAGACCATTGTCGAGCCGCCCGCAAGCGCCAACCAGAAGCCCCAGACGTACTCCTCCGCACTCGAGCTCGGCGCGTACGCAGCTCCACGTAGCGGCGGGCTGTGGGCAGAGTTGCGGGATGAGATCTCTCGCAGCGCGACGGAAGCCGGCGGTACCGCCTCACCAGGCGAGGGGCCATTCGGCGTGGAGCTGAGGCGGCTGATCCCGGTAACGACGCCCGACGGCGAGGAGGGGTATCAGCCATCGCGCATGTGGGTGGCCGAGGGTCCCCGCTGGCTGCTGCGCGGCATTGTCTACGGCCAGGCCGCGATTGAGGAGGACGCCGAGTCCCCAGTCGTCGCTGACGTGCTCGACGCCTTCCGTCAGGTGATCGTGCGGCGCGGCGACGAGGCGATGGCACCTGGTGATCTGCTCCCGCTGACCATGCCGACCGATCTGGAACGAGACTCAGAAGGCTCTTGAGATGAAGTTGCGTCAGATATGCGTTGCACTCTTCGCGACTGCCAGGTAGAGCGGGCGCTCTAACGCACGCTCGAGGACGAGCGGACAAAGAATCATTGACGACGGTGGGATGCTTGAAGAGCGGAGGTGGTACGCGATGGCCAAAGAAAACATGCTGCAGCGAGCATTGCGCCGGATGACATCATCGAATGCCGAACTTGAGTCCGAGGAGTTGCAACGCAATGTCCGTGAAGAGGGCTCAATTCCGATTCAGGAGTGTGAGGACCGACAGCGGGTACAGCTCACCGGCACGGTTTCGACGGTGACAATCAACCCCAGAGCCGGGCACCCCGCCCTTGAGATCGAGTTGCGTGACGGGTCCGGTGCGGTGACCTTGGTGTGGCTTGGTCGACGGCAGATCCCCGGAATCGACTGCGGGCAGACCCTCAAGGTATGGGGTCGGATCAGCTGCCATGACGGAAAGCGATTGGTGTACAACCCGCGCTACGAGCTGATGCAGACACCGGCGGCTTCGTGATCGACACCGCTGCGGGGCCGGGCGCATGACCGACCCACCAGCTGGGCCGAAGACAGGTTCGCACAACACACAATCGATCACGCCGGAAGAGACACCACAGTTCCGTTACGTGGAAGAGTTCATCCGCTACCAGCTCGGGAAATCTTTGGGTGGCGCCCGCGGCATGGTCGAGTCGGCGCTACCGTTCATTGCCTTTACCATCGCCTGGGTCATAGGCCGGCAGCTCTATCCGGCTATCGGCGCTGCGGTCGGCATAGCGCTGGTGCTGGCGATGATCCGCCTCCTGCAGCGGCAATCGATCAAGTATGTCGCTCAGGCGATCATCCCAACGGCTATCGCCGTCCTCATCGCGACACGTACCGGCCGAGCACAGGACGTCTTTCTACCCGGCATCCTCTACAACGGTGCGCTGGCCGTGCTCTCCATAGCCTCGGTGATCATCCGGAAACCGCTCGTCGGTTTCATCATCGGCGCTGCCGTCGGCGATCCAACCGGTTGGGCGAAGGACCGCGGGCTGGTAACGATGACATCGAAGTTGACTCTGGTGCTAGCGGTGCCGTACGTCACCCGATTTGCCATCCAGATGCCGCTGTTTCTCGCCGGGAACGTGGTCTTACTGGGAGTAGCCAAGGTCGTCCTCGGCTGGCCGCTGCTGATCGGCGCATTGACTGTCATGGGGGTGATGCTCTCTAAAGGCAGGACCCCAATGGAGGATTCACCGCTGGCACCTCGGGATGCCGCTCCTGCCAAGGCGCCGGTCGCGGGGAGCGAGGACCGGTAGCTTCCACTCCGGTGGGAGCAGCCGCCGCCCGGTCAGCGTGCACCAACAGGAGTCTCAGACCGCCTGGACCCGTGGCGTCGGTGTCTTTGAGACGTTGATCGAGCCGTCCCGTGGGGCCAGCATCTCGGCCAGCTCGTGCTCGAAGGCCTGAGCTGTCACGAACAGCAATTCGTCGCCAGCCTCGAGCGAGCCGTCTTTGTCGGGTGGTCTGGCATGCCCATCTCGGATGAGCGCGACCAGAACGACGTCGCCGGGCCAGTTCAGATCGCCGATGCGGGCTCCGGCGACGGGGCTGCTGGTCGGCAAGGTCATTTCGACGAGGTTCGTCGCACCTTCGTGGAAGGTCAGCAGTCTGACCAGGTCACCGACCGTGACCGCCTCCTCCACCAGCGCCGACATCAGCCGCGGTGTAGAGACTGAGACGTCGACCCCCCAGACCTCGTTGAAGAGCCACTCGTTCTTCGGGTGGTTCACCCGGGCGACCGTACGCGGCACGCCAAACTCGGTCTTGGCGAGCAGCGACATCACAAGGTTCACCTTGTCATCGCCGGTAGCCGCGATCGCCACATCACAGGTGTCGAGACCCGCCTCTTCAAGCGAGGACAGCTCGCAGGCATCCGCCAAGAGCCACTCCACCTCCGGTAGCGAGTCGGACTTGACTGCGTGGGGATCCTTATCGATCAACAGCACCTCGTGCCCGTTTTCCACCAGCTCGGCCGCGATGGACCGTCCCACATTGCCGGCTCCGCCGATCGCCACTCGCATCGTCACACTCCTCTCGGTGGAGCACCGAGCACAGCTTCGACGGCGGCCAGCTTGGCGTCGACTACGGCGGCGTACGCCAGGTCGCCGTCCTGGAAGATCGTGTTGCGCTTCGGCACGATTCCGGAGCCCATCCGGAACAGGAACGGGATGCGTGCGTCCGTGGCCTCTTCCATCTGACCGATGGTCCGACCGACCCAGGCTCGATCAACATGGACTTCCATGAGGCGCACCGAGCCCGACGGGTCCCGCCACTGCGGTTCAGACCCGCTGGGCAGCAGCCGCCGCAGCACCTGATCTGAGGTCCAACGTACGGTGGCGACAGTCGGGATCCCGAGCCGCTCGTACACCTCGGCCCGGCCGGAATCGTAGATCCGAGCCACCACATTGTCCACGCCAAAGGTTTCGCGTACCACCCGAGCCGACAAGATATTGGAGTTGTCACCACTGGAGACCGCCGCGAATCCATCGGCGTCCTCGATGCCGGCCTCGAGCAGCACCTCGCGATCAAACCCGACACCCCTCACGGTTTTGCCCGCGAAGTCAGGGCCGAGTCGGCGGAAGGCCTCGGAGTCCAGGTCGATCACCGCGACGGTGTGGCCACGCTTCTCCAAGCTCTTGGCCAGGCTGGACCCGACCCGGCCGCAGCCCATGATCACGATGTGCACGCCGTTGAGTCTAGTGAAACAGCATGTGGCGACTCTGTGACACCGGTCACCTCCGACCAGAATTGACCGTCCGACGATCGCCATCTCTCTACTAGGGTTTGCGGTGTGGTGAATGTGTCGGACATCGGCAAGCGCCTGCTGCTCGGCCGGAAGCTCCGTAGCGCACAGCTCCACGAGACGCTGCTCCCTAAACGCATAGCCTTGCCGGTCTTCGCATCGGACGCCCTCTCTTCGGTCGCCTACGCGCCGGACGAAATCTTCCTGACGTTGTCACTGGCCGGACTTGCCGCATACGCCTATTCCTGGAAGATCGCAATCCTGGTCGCCGTCGTGATGCTGGTGGTCGTGGCGTCTTACCGGCAGAACGTGCACGCGTACCCGTCGGGCGGCGGTGACTACGAGGTGGCCACCGTCAACCTGGGATCCACCGCGGGTATCACGGTGGCCGCGGCGCTCCTGGTGGATTACGTCTTGACGGTCGCGGTCTCCGTCTCGTCCGGCGTACAGAATGCCAAGTCGGCATTCCCGGTCCTGGATGGGCGCGAAGCATGGGTGGCCGCCGGCGTCGTGATCGTGCTGGCGGCGCTCAACCTCCGCGGCGTCCGGGAGTCCGGCAATCTCTTCGCGATTCCCACTTACTGCTTCATGGTCGCGATCTTGAGCATGGTGATCTTCGGGCTGTTCCGAATCCTGGTGCTCGACGAACCGCTGCAGGCGCACAGCGCCCAGTACGGGATCGAGCCGGATCCCAAGTACGCAGCCTTTACCGGCTTTGCGATGGTCGCGCTGCTAGCCCGCACGTTCTCCTCCGGATGCGCAGCGCTAACCGGGGTGGAGGCCATCTCGAACGGCGTGCCAGCGTTCCGTAAGCCGAAGAGCAAGAACGCAGCGACCACCCTGCTGTTGCTCGGCACTCTTTCAGTGTCGATGTTGATCGGTGTCGTCGTGTTGGCCAACCTGACCGGACTCAAGCTGATCGACGCCGGCCACTCCTACTACACGCTCAACGGTGAGCGGGTCGAGGTGGTCGAGGAGACGGCCATCGGTCAGTTGTCCGCCGTAGTATTCGCCGACTTCAAACCTGCTTTCTACTTCGTCGTGGCCGCCACGATGCTGATCTTGTTCCTGGCCGCGAACACCGCATTCAACGGATTCCCTGTGTTGGGCTCGATCCTTGCCAGGGACGGTTACCTACCACGCCAGTTGCACACTCGCGGCGACCGCCTGGCGTACAGCAATGGGATCATCGTGCTGGCCTTCTTCGCCGTCGTACTGATCATCGCCTTCGATGCTGATGTGACGGCGCTGATTCAGCTCTACGTCGTCGGGGTCTTCGTGTCGTTCACTGTCAGCCAGCTCGGCATGCTGCGGCACTGGACGCGCCACCTGAGAGTCGAGACGAATCCGGCCGTGCGGAGACAGATGATCCGTTCCCGGGTGATCAACGCCATTGGGCTGACGATGACAGGCACTGTGCTGGTAATCGTGCTGCTCTCAAAGTTCACCAAGGGTGCCTACATTGCGATCATCGCGATGGGCATCCTCTTCGCGATCATGAAGATGATCAGGCGACACTACGATGCGGTCGCTCGGGAGACTGCACTGGTAGAGGGTGAGGATCGGACGCTCCCGAGCCGGGTACGCGCTTTGGTGTTGGTCAGCAAGCTGCACAAACCAACACTGCGGGCACTCGCCTTCGCCAAGGCCGCCCGGCCCAGCTCGCTCGAGGCTCTCACGGTGTCGGTCGACCCGGAGGAAACCGAACGCCTTGTGAAGCTTTGGGAAGAGGCCGACACCGAAGTTCCGCTCAAAGTGCTCGCCTCGCCTTACCGGGAGGTGACCAACCCAATCATCGACTATGTGAAGAACCTGCGGCGCGAGAGCCCGCGTGACGCGGTGACGGTCTACATCCCTGAGTACGTAGTCGGCCATTGGTGGGAGCAGATCCTGCACAACCAGAGCGCTCTGCGACTCAAAGGACGGCTGCTGTTCACACCGGGCGTCATGGTGACATCGGTGCCGTTCCACCTGGCGTCATCGACCAAGGCCGAACAGAGGTTTGAGCGGGAGAGTGCTCAAGACGCTGCCCGCCGCTCCCTGCGTGGCGGCTAGGAATTACTGCCCCGCGGCAGCGCCAAAATGGGCGTACCAGCGCTGGAGCTCGGCGAAACCCTCATCGAGACTCATGCGAGGCTGCCATTGCAGGACCTGCCGCGCATGACGCTGGTCGAACCAGTGTGCGGTTGACTGCTGTTCGACCAGGAACCGGGTCAGCGGCGGATCATCGCCGGAGCGTCCGGGACGCAGACCCTGGGTCAACGTCCACAGCGACTCCACCAAGGTCCCGCCCGCACGGGCCAGTCGCACCGGTACGTGCCGAGTCGGTTCCGGTGCTCCTGCCGCGCGGCACAAGGCGGCCAGTAGCTCGGCGATTGGGCGCGGCTCGCCGTTGGTGACGACCAGGGCCTGGCCACGTGCCTCGACACAGTGGTCCAGGGCCGCCAGCAGGGCGTCCACGGCGTTCACCACGTACGTGCTGTCGATCAAAGCTGCCCCAGAGCCGATGATCGGCAGCCGGCCACGACGTGCCCGGTCCACCACTCGAGCGACCAGCACGGTGTCACCTGGACCCCATACCAGGTGTGGGCGTACCGCGACCACGGCGAGCTGGTCGCGATCGGCGCCCAGCGCGATCAGCTCGGCGGCGGCCTTGCTTCTCGCGTACGGCCCACGAGCAGCGACTGGATCGGCGGGATCTGCGCCGCGACCGATCAGCGAGCTGCCGGAATGAGCCACGGAGGGCGATGAGACGTGCACCAGCCGTCGCACGCCGGCCGCCACACATGCATTCACGACAGCGCGGGTGCCCTGCACGTTGACTCGTTCGTACTCGGCCTCCGGGCCGATCACGTTGACCTTGGCGGCCAGGTGAATGACCGCGTCCTGGTTGCATGCGGCGGCGCGCACAGCGTCGGCGTCGCTGATGTCGGTCAGCACTTCAGGCAGGCCGAGGCCAGCCGGACGCCGTTGCAGCACCGTCACCCGGTCACCCCTGTCGGCGAGCGCTTGCGCCACCCCGCGTCCAAGCATCCCGGTTGCTCCGGTGACCAGCACCCGCACGTCGCCCTCCGTCCGCTACGGCCGACCGACCCGAGCACCAGCCAGCAGCCGCTCCGCCCAGCGGGCTAGTCGCTGCCGGTCGATCTTCGCGGCGTGCCGGATGTCTACCGGCAACGCTTCGATGACCAGGACGGCGGCTAAGCGCACTCCGGCCGCTGCCCGTACGGCGGCGGCAAGCTCCTGGGCTGCCAGCCCAACCGGGGCGGGCGTGTTTGGGACGACCACTGCCACCACCTGCTGAGTGCCCAAAGGGCCTACACCGACCACCGCAGCGCCGGTAACCGGAGACTCGGCCTCGATTCGCTGCTCCACGCCGACCGGGGTGAGAGGGCCGTCGGCGGTCGTGATGACGTGCACCAGGCGGCCCTCAACCCAGAGCCGCCCAGCGACATCGAGGTGGCCGACATCGCCAGTACGATGCCAGCCCGGATCGCGAGAGCTTGCCATCTCGGTCGCCCAGAGCCGGTCGTAACGCTCCTTGACGTGAGCCGCGGATACACAGATCTCGCCCGATATCTCGACATGGGGTGTGGGCGGTCCGGGGGCTCTGCCCAGCGAGTCCAACGGGCTGATCTGTATCTGCACATCGGGCAGCGGCCGCCCGACGCACACTCCGTTGCCTGAACCAGCTTCTTCCAGCTCGGGCAGCGAGATGTCAGTCAGCGGCAGGGCCTCGGTCATCCCATACGGCGTGTGCAGCTCAGCGCGTGGCAGGACTTCACTGACGCGGCGCAGCAGCGTTACCGACACCGGCGCCCCGGCTGAGAGCACCAGCCGGATTCGCGCAAGAGCCGACGATTGCTCAGCCGTCAGCTCGCCCGCGGTGGCGACGACGTTTCGTAGGGCTGCCGGCGAGGCGAAGACCAGGGTGGCTTCGATGGCCGCGGCCGCATCGGCCAACCCGGCCGCAGTGAGGGTGCCGGGTTTGGTGACATCCATCTGGGGCACGACAGCCCCGATGCCGAGTGCCGGGCCGTACAGCGCGAATGGGGCGAAGGCCGCCACCAGTCGATCGCCTGGGGTGACGTTGCAGAGGGTACGCACCTGGTCCAGCTGAGCCCGCAGCTGGTGATGCCGATAGACCACCCCCTTGGGCGGCCCAGTGGCGCCGGAGGTGAACAGGACCGCAGCTTCAGTCGACTGTGCGTCGCTGGGCTCGACGTCTGCCGGTTGGGTCTCGACCAGTCCGCTCCCGCGATCTTGGACTATCGCAAGCTCGTCCAGCGAGTGCGCGACGCCCAGCAGCCGGCGGATCGTCCTGGGCAATTCCCCGGCCACCAACCGGATCCCCGGAAGCTGCAACGCGGCAGCGGCGGCGAGCGCCGCCGGGATGCCGATCAGGTAGTCCGGATCAGTGCTGCGAAGCGCGTCGGCCATGCGGCGCCAGCCGAGGCCGGCATCTGCGACGACGATCGCGGCACCCGCCTGCCAGCAGGCATAGACAGTCGCGGTCAGGTCGAGACCCGGCGGCACGAGCAGTGCGACCCGGTGTCCGGGACGCACGCCGATTCGTCGCAGTCCGTCAGCCAGCGCACCGACGCGAATCTCCAGTTCGGCGAACGACATCACGCGGGTACCGTCGCGACCCAGCTCCGCGAGGGCCAGACCGGATTCACCGTCAGCGCCGGTACCAGCTGCCACACCAACAGGGTGTATTTCTGGCACATCGGCAGCCAGCTCGGATGCCTGCCCGTCGGACGACGGCCCGGGCGGCCGCCTGGTGGCGTTCGATCTCACCCACAACCAGGCATCCTCGGCCGAGTGAGGTGCGTCTTCCATCACCAGATGGGACGCTCGGGCGTACCGCTGGACATCCGCGTGTGGCAACAGGCGCTGCAACTCGCGAAGATACGACTGCGTAAAGACAGGGTCGCGTGGACCCCACAGCAGCAAGGTCGGAACCGTCGAGAGCTCGGTCAGCCCGAGCGCGACGCGATCGAGCGCGCGCACGGCTGGGATGGCTCGACTCCAAGGGGATGTCGGCCACGAACTCACCGACGGCCTGCCGTCGATGCGAGGAGGAGTACGGTGCCCGCAGCGCGCGGCGAACCCCGACCGGGACTGGCGGCCAGGACAGCGCTGCGGTGGCCCGTACGAACGTCGTTGTACGGACGCAGACCAGTTCCCGCAACACCCGGCTACGCGCCAGCCGGATCAGCGCCGGCGGGTCCATGCCAGGTGGCACGGCGACCCCGGTGTTGGTCAAGATCAACCCAGTGATCTGATCAAGATGACGTTGTGCCCAGCCCAGTGAGATTGGTCCGCCCCAGTCGTGCGCCGCCAGAACCACGTGCCCGGTGATTCCCAGTTCCGACGTAATGGCGTCGAGGTCATCGATCCGAGCAGCAAGCGAGCGAGGCACCTCTGGTCGCTCGGAGTAACCCATCCCCAGTTGGTCAACCGCGACGACTCGCCAGCCCGGGTCTGCGCAGGACAGAAACCGGCGCCACAGATAGGACCACGTCGGATTGCCGTGTACGCAGAGCAGGGTTCCCACCTCTGGCGCGAGGCCGTTGTCGAGCACGTGCCAGGTTCGCGGTATCCCGTCGGCGTCACTGGCTTGGACCAATCTGGACCAGGCCGCGTCGACTCCGGGCATTCCGCTGATCTCTGCGATGCCGGGCGCGGTGAGCAGACGGTTGCTCACCAGACGATTTCGGCGTACGAGGTGTTCAGACCGGAACCGATGCCCAGCAACAGGATCCTGTCTTCGGCGCGCAGCTGGTCCATGTGCTGAGCCAGCGTAAACGGCACTGCGGCCGGACCCATGTTGCCGTACGTCGGAACGGTGAGCGGGAAGCGCGTCGGATCAACGCCGAGCGCGTTCGGCCATCGCACGGATGTGCACGACCGAGGTCTGGTGAGCGACGAACCAGTCGATTCCGTCCCAGTCGAACTCCTCCTTCGCGTCGGCCCAGGTTGCCAAGGCCAGCGCCAGTCCGGCGTCGAATAGGCGTTTGGTATCGGTGCGCATCCGGGTCAGATCACCCACGCAGAGGTCGTGGTGCTCGGTGCCGGCTCGGCTGACCCCGCCGACGACCCGGTGGCCTTCAGGATGGCGATCGGCTCGTCCGAGCACCATGGCCGCGGATCCGGAGCCGAGGGTGAGGGTGGCGAACTGTGAGCGCAGGTCGGCCGCAGTTGTCTCCTCTCCGGCCAGCCTTTCCAGCGTCACCTCCTGGGTATAGCGGGAACCTTCGGCATCGACGATCACCGCGTAGTCCGCCTGGCCAGAGTCGATCATCGTCCCAGCCAACTGGATGCCGTTCACAAAGCCGAGGCAGGCATTCGCCAGGTCGAAGTTGAGGCAGTTGGTGGGCAAGCCCATCTGGTGGTGAATCGCTACCGCAGTGGAGGGCTCGAGATACTCCCGGGAAACCGCTGTGTTGATCAACACGCCGACCTGCGCAGGGGTGATGCCCGCCTCAGCCAGCGCCTTGGCGCCCGCCATCGCCGCCGCATCAGCGAAGCTCACGTCAACCGGCCACCAACGGCGCTCGACCACCCCTGCTAGCTTCTCCAGCATGCCGGGGCGCATTCCCACGCGCCGATAGGTGTCTGCCAGCCGTTCGTCGAAGGCTGCAGACGCTATGACCACCGGTGCGTCAACCGCACACACCGAGAGCACGGTCGTGTTGACCAGCCGGAAGCTTGCGTTACCGGTCATCTCTCGTCCATCTACCCATGGACGTCAATCCTGCCTCCCCAACCTGTCCGTCACCTCTGCACAATGGTGTCACCGTCCGGATGAGTGCTGTTGAGCGGGAATGATTCGCTGACGACGATCTTGGGCGACAGAGCCGCCATGTTATCTTGACATCAAGATAATTTCGCCAATGACTAGCCAATGACTAGGGAGGGCTCATGAGTGTGAACAGCTTCGATGCTAAGGCGACCCTCCAAGTCGGTGATGAGTCGTACCAGATTTTCCGGCTCGATGCCGTGACTGGGTCGGAGTCGCTGCCGTACAGCCTGAAGATCTTGCTGGAGAACCTGCTCCGTACCGAGGACGGTGCCAATATCACCGCCGATGACATCCGCGGGCTGGCCGATTGGGACCCGAACGCGGAGCCCAGCAAGGAGATCCAGTTCACGCCGGCGCGAGTGATCATGCAGGACTTCACGGGCGTGCCATGCGTGGTCGATCTCGCCACGATGCGCGAGGCAATGGCGGAGATGAAAGGCGACCCCGCCAAGATCAACCCCCTTGCTCCGGCGGAGTTGGTGATCGATCACTCAGTCATCGCCGACGTGTTCGGCACCGCTGACGCATTCGCCCGGAACGTGGAGATCGAATATGAGCGCAACCGGGAGCGCTATCAGTTCCTTCGCTGGGGCCAGACCGCATTCGACGATTTCAAGGTGGTTCCGCCTGGTACCGGGATCGTGCACCAGGTCAATATCGAGCACTTGGCTCGGGTGATCTTCTCTCGCGAGGTCGGGGCGTCAGCAGGTCCCGGAGATACCGAGTTGTACGCCTATCCCGACACGTGTGTCGGTACCGATTCACACACCACGATGGTCAATGGCCTCGGGGTTGTGGGTTGGGGAGTCGGCGGGATCGAGGCCGAGGCGGCGATGCTCGGCCAGCCTGTCTCGATGCTCATTCCTCGGGTCGTGGGTTTCAAACTTTCCGGCTCGCTACCTGAGGGGGCGACAGCAACTGATCTTGTTTTGACGATCACTGAGATGCTGCGGCAGCACAAAGTGGTCGGTAAGTTTGTCGAGTTCTACGGGCCCGGTGTCTCCCACGTGCCGGTCGCAAACCGAGCCACCATCGGCAACATGAGTCCTGAGTACGGCTCCACGATCGCGGTCTTTCCGATCGACGCGAAGACTACCGAATATTTGAGGCTCACCGGTCGCAGCGATCATCAGATCGCTCTTGTCGAGACGTACGCCAAGACCCAGGGCCTGTGGCACTCCGATGACCACGAACCGAGGTACTCGGAGTATCTGGAGCTTGACCTTGGCACCGTCGTTCCGAGCATTGCGGGGCCCAAGCGTCCCCAGGACCGAGTGCTGGTCGCCCATGCCAAGCAGGGATTCCGCGAGGCGCTGCGGGATCATGTGGCCGTCGAAGAGCTGACTGGTTACGACGAGTCGGTCGATGAGTCGTTCCCAGCCTCCGACTCGCCGAGTCACTCCGGCAGCGATTCCTCAGAGCCGCATGAGTACGGCGAGGAGCCGGCCGACATCGGGCGGCCAAGCAAGACGGTGGCGGTGACCTTGGCCGACGGTACGTCGTTCGAGCTCGACCATGGCGCGGTGACGATCGCCGCGATCACCTCCTGCACCAACACGTCGAACCCCAGTGTGATGATCGGGGCAGCGCTGGTCGCCAAGAAGGCGGTGGAGCGTGGATTGAATCGCAAGCCCTGGGTGAAGACCACCCTGGCTCCTGGATCGAAGGTGGTCAGCGACTATTACGACCGCTCGGGCTTGACACCGTACCTGGACAAGCTCGGCTTCAACTTGGTCGGCTACGGCTGTACCACCTGCATCGGCAACTCCGGGCCGCTGATTCCGGAGGTCAGCGCAGCGGTGCACGAAAATGATCTTGCAGTGGTTTCGGTGCTGTCGGGCAACCGGAACTTCGAGGGCAGGATCAATCCTGACGTCAAGATGAACTATCTCGCCTCGCCGCCGCTGGTGGTGGCGTACGCGATAGCCGGCACGATGGACATCGACCTGATGAAGGACTCCCTCGGCACCGATGAGCAGGGCAATGACGTGCACCTCGCCGACCTCTGGCCTAGCGAAGCCGAGATCGATGAGATCGTGTCGACGGCGATCGGGGCAGAGATGTTCACCGAGTCCTATGCGGATGTCTTTGCCGGCGACCAGGAGTGGCAATCGTTGCCGACCCCTGAGGGGGAGATTTTCGACTGGGACGCGGACTCGACCTATGTCCGCAAGCCGCCCTACTTCGACGGCATGCCAGCGGAGCCAGCGCCTGTCACGGACATCGCAGGGGCACGGGTGCTGCTCAAGCTCGGCGACTCGATCACCACGGATCACATCTCCCCGGCCGGGTCCATCAAGGCTGACTCGCCCGCGGGGCAATACCTCTCCGAACACGGTGTAGAGCGGAAGGACTTCAACTCCTACGGGTCGCGTCGCGGCAATCACGAGGTGATGATCCGAGGAACCTTTGCCAACATTCGCCTCCGCAACCAGCTCGCACCGGGCACCGAGGGCGGATTCACCAAAGACTTCACCGCACCGGACGAGCCAGTCGCAACGGTGTACGAAGCGTCTCAGCATTACCTAGCGGCTGGCACTCCGCTGGTGGTGCTGGCTGGCAAGGAGTACGGTTCGGGTTCCTCACGGGACTGGGCTGCGAAGGGAACAGCGCTGCTCGGGGTGAAAGCCGTGATCGCTGAGTCGTACGAGCGGATCCATCGATCCAACCTCATCGGGATGGGTGTGCTGCCGCTGCAGTTCCCTGACGGTGAGACCGCCAGCTCTCTCGGACTCACCGGAGAGGAAACCTTCGACATCACCGGAGTTACCGAGCTCAACGACGGCGGCACGCCGACGACTGTCAAGGTCACCGCTGGTGATGTCAGCTTCGACGCGCTGGTGCGTATTGACACCCCAGGTGAAGCTGACTACTACCGCAATGGCGGCATCATGCAGTACGTGCTGCGGTCACTGATCAAGAAGTAGCGTCGAAGGCTGCGCGCTGAGCCCGTCGAAGCGCCCTTCGACAGGCTCAGGGCGCAAACGAGTCGGCCTGCCAACCCTGCCTCAGGAACCTTGGCAGGCTGCCGATTCGTCATGGTGTCGTGGTGAATGCTGGGCGGCTTGTCCGACGAGCGGTTGGAGTGCTCGCGACAGCAGCATTGCTGAGCGCAGCTGGATGTTCGCTCGTTGCTCCAAATGCCGCCCCGGCCGAGCCGTTCGGGGACTTCGTCGTGGGGGAGTCTGGTGGCATTGACGGCCGGCAGAACATCCTGCACGTGCGGACGGATGGCGTCGCGTTGCTGATCTCTCGTGCGCCTGCCGCGGGTCGGCTGAGTGATCAGAAACTGAGCCGGCTGCAGACTCTGCTGACATCCGAGCAGTTCCGGGAGGAGGTGGCCCGCCAGGCTCAACAGAAACCGCGAACACCAGAGCAGGTCTGCTCCGACCAGATCACCAAGGAAGTCACGATGGGCAGGCTATCGATGAGCCGGGCCGAGCCGTGCGGCGAAGAGACCGAGCCGACACCGGCCTTCGACGAGATCATCAGCATTGTTGCTCCGGCCATGAGAGGCACCTTCGACGGTCCGGTAGAAACACCCGAGCCGCCTCTGGTTCCCATCCGCCTGGAGCGCAGCGGACTTCAAGACCAACCTGGTTACACGATCATGATCGACGCAACCGGCCGCGGCACGATGACGCCATCCAGCGGCGGATCCGCGCAGCGCAATCTGTCAGTCGAGCAGCGCGACACGCTGCGGTTGCTCATCGCTCGCATCAGCGAGAAGCCGGTGGTGCCCTGCACCTCGACCGTTTACTACCGACTCCAGGCAGACATGCAACCCGTGATCTCTGGTCCGGACTGCGCATTCCCGGAGCGACAACCAGAGTTCCATGCACTGACCGGGCTACTGGAAGACGCATTCAACGTCTGACTCCCTGCCACTCAGCCAGGCGGGGCAGCAATGGGCGGCGACCCAGCGCGACACTAACCTTGACTCGTGGGTCTATGGAACGACCACGCATTGCCACGGGTCATGGACCGTGTGCTGCGAACGCCTGAGGTGAACGCACGACGCGCCAAGCTCTGTCAGGGCCTGCACGGTCGCGTACTCGAGATCGGATTCGGTACCGGCCTCAATCTTCGCCACTATCCAGCCGAGGTGACCGAGATCCTGGTCGTCGAGCCATCGGCGTCGGCGATGCGGATTGCGGAGCCGCGGGTGTCCAGCGTTTCCACAAGCGTCAAGTTTGTCGGAATCGACGGTGCCCGGCTCGACCTGCCGGACCGATCGGTGGACTGTGTTCTCTCCAGCTACACCTTGTGCACGATTCCCGACGTGGACGCCGCGCTCCTGGAGATTCATCGAGTGCTCAAGCCAGAAGGTGCGCTGCATTTCCTCGAGCACGGGCGGGCACCGACCGAGTCCGTACGCCGCTGGCAGCACCGGATCCATCCGCTGCATAGCCGGATCGCCGGAGGCTGCCATCTGAACCGGCCGATCGACGACCTGATCACTCACGCCGGCTTGATGATCAGTGAGCTGGAGACGGGTTATGGTGACGGACCACGGCCCTTCAGTTATCTCTATCGGGGTCGGGCCCTTCGTGCCCGGTGACCTGGGCGAGATGCTGCGAGGCATCAGGCAGGGCATCTGAAATCAGCTTGGCGTATGTCTCGATCTCGCCGGCTGCGTAGTGAGTCCGCGGCCAGAAGAAGCCGCGCAGGCCGTCGCCCTTGGTTCTCGGCACCACGTGTACGTGCAGGTGAGGTATCGACTGGCTGACCACGTTGTTGACCGCCACGAAAGTGCCTTGGGCGCCCAGCGCTGCCGCGATCGCGATCGCAATCCGCTGCGTCATCGCCAGCAGTGGAACCATGAGATTCCCTGGCAGCGTCAGCAGTGTGTCGACGTGATGAGTTGGAGCGACAAGTACGTGTCCTTTGAACACTGGACGGTGATCAAGGAAGGCGATCACCTGCTCATCACGCGTTACCACCGCAGCGTCCAGTTCGCCGTTCACGATCTGGCAGATGACATCGCTCACCGGCATGAGACTAGTGCCATCCCAGACACGCCCATGTCATGAATCGCGTTAAGCCACGACCTCGTAATGACGCACCGAGAGATCACGCTCGATGAGGAAGCGGTCGTCCTCTGGATAGAAGACAGCCCGATCGATGTCCTCGCCAGCGAACGCCCGGATGCTGTCCCGGGAGTCCCACAGTGAGAACGTGATGATCTCGGAGCGATCGCCCTCGTCGCGACGCAACATCCAGGCGCCCTGATTGCCCGGCGTAGATCTGTACTCGGCCATGCCAGTGCTGTTGATGTAATTCGCGTACGCGACAGCGTCCTCGCGGCGTACCACGCCTCTCCAAATCCGCGCGATCATGGACAGACAGTACTCATGAGCCGCGGGAGCCGGGCCGGTGCTGAGACTCCCGTGTTACCCGATTACTGGTCGAGTCTGTCGAGTAGGTCCTGGATGGCTTGAAACACGGCGTCGGGACGGCGGAAGTGGAGGGTCACATGTCCGACGTCTTCGACGAGTCGGTTCTCGCCATGCAAGGAGTCGGCCCACGCCGTGTAGAGGCGTCGCTTGCCCTCGATCTCCTCGCGTAGCAGCGATTCGGGTGTGCCCTGGGATACCGCTGCTTTGAACGGGTCGATGCCCATGGAGGTCAGGATGATCAGCGGCAGGTCTGGCATCTGTCCCGCGTGGCGAACCTCGTCGTAGAGCTGGTCGACGTTCTCGGCCTCCTGGAGCCCAGCCCGCAACCAGTCCAGGCTGACGTGGCGTTCAATGAGGACTTGGCGGATCTCCTCCGGCCAGTCCGCCATCTCCTGCGCGAACAGGCCGCGGTAGAACCCGACGAGTTCGGCGGGCAACTCGTCGGGCAACGCCTCATCGGTGTCCCAGGCCGCCCACTGGTCGATGAGTTCCTTGGGCATGTAGGCGTTGTAGTCCTCGTGTGCAGGGTCGAGCAGAACCAGGCCGGAAACCTCGCCGGGGTACCGCTGCGCGTAGTGGCGTGCGTAGAGGCCGCCGAGGGAATGACCGACCATCAGGTAGGGAGCGGGCACCTCGGCGACATGCAGCAGCGCTCGCAGTTCGTCGATCACCTCCACAGAGGCGCGGGGCAGATCCACCCCTTCGCTCCAGCCAGTTCCAGCCCGGTCATAGATCACGCTCGTGGTAAGTGCAGCGGCGGCCTGCTGCACGTTGAGGTAGTCGAGGCCGACTGCGCCACCCCCAGCGAGGAACACGACCGCTGGGCTCCCGCTGCCCGATTGGTGCAGCAACAACCGCCGGCCCTCCACCTCGTAGTACCGCCCCAGGGGCGGCGCCGGCTCAGTGCTCGTGCCGGATCCTCGCTCGAACGATTCACGCTGCATTGCTGACTCCATCACACTATTCTCAAGTTTGAGATTAATATCAGATGTGAGATTGTAGCATGGTGGACACGCTGGAATTGCTCCTCCATCCGGTGCGAGTGCGCATCGTGCACGCCATGTCCGGCGGGTTGACGCGCACCACCTCCGACCTGGTTGCTCGATTGCCGGATGTCTCCAAAGCCACCGTGTACCGCCACGTGAGCCTGCTGGCTGCGGCAGGAGTACTCGAAGTCGTCAGCGAACAGCGAGTGCACGGCGCCGTCGAGCGCCGCTACCGGCTGCATCGACCGCGCGCTGTCATAGACCCGGATGCGGCCGCGTCGATGACCCTGGAGGAGCACCGCCACGCTTTCGCTGCAGCTATGGCTGCCCTTGTCGCAGAGTTCAACACCTACCTCGACCAGCCGCACGCCAACCCGACCGAGGACAACGTCGGATACCGGCAGATCCCGCTGTGGCTCAACCAGGACGAACTGGCCGAGCTCATCAGCCAGATACGCCGCATCCTGATGTCCAAGATGGACAACCAGCCCGCCCCAGGGCGCAGACTGCACCTGCTGAGCCCCATTGTCTTTCCGATCGGGAAGACACAAACACCACCAGACTGAGGTGGTCATCGAACGGGAGTTCGAATACACTGCGACCATGAGCACGTCGGCTTACGTGCCGCCTGGCTGGCCCGGCCAAGTGCGCCCGCCGGGAGCATCTGGTTGGGAGGCCACAGCCATCGCCTACCTGCTCGATTGTTGCCCGCCCGACTTCCGCGCCTATCGCGTGCTGCGTAACCATCCCATTGTGCTGGCGCAGTTCGCCACCCACTTTGTCAACGGCCAGCACGAAGCGTCACAACGGGGACTGGCCGCGGTCCGCACCAGCCTGGGTGAATACGTCGAGGCAGATGTCGTGGAGACCGCAACCCAGGCTTGGCTTGAGCAAGGTGCTCGGCTCGCCCGCACCCGTCGGGCCGTCGCGCTGGTGGACGAGGCGCTGCGCGGCCGAGTCTTCGTTCGCAAGCTGTGAGCTGGCTGAGTGGGTCAGGTGCGTTAGGCCACACTTCGATGACCGGAGCCGCTGAACACGTAAACTCAAGCCCATGTCAGCCGCCCCGCACGGACTGTTGAGCTCGATCCATAGCCCACAAGACCTGCGGGAACTGACGCCAGATCAGCTGAACGAGCTGAGCCTGGAGATCCGGTCGTTCCTGATCGAGCAGGTGTGCCAGACCGGCGGCCACCTCGGACCCAACCTCGGAGTCATCGAGCTGACGCTGGCGGTGCATCGGGTCTTCGACTCGCCAGGAGATCCCATCATCTTCGACACCGGGCACCAGAGCTACGTGCACAAGATCCTGACCGGCCGCCAAGATCAATTCCGCACCCTGCGGCAGCGTCACGGGCTGTCCGGATACCCCAGCCAGGCTGAGTCCGAGCACGACTGGGTGGCGAACTCGCACGCATCAACAGCGCTCTCCTACGCAGATGGGCTGGCCAAGGCCATTCGGCTGCAGCGGAAGCCGGGCACTGTTGTGGCCTTCGTTGGGGACGGTTCCCTCACTGGCGGGATGGCTTGGGAGGCATTGAACAACATCGCCGCCTCCGACGACCTGCCGCTGGTGATCGTAGTGAACGACAATGGCCGGTCCTACACTCCGACGGTCGGGGGCGTGGCACGGCACTTGACCGGACTGCGAACCAACCCGCGTTACGAGCAGATCCTGGAGCTGGTGAAACGCAGTGTCAGCCGGGCGCCGCTGGTCGGCAACGCTGCCTACGACATCTTGCATGGCATCAAGATCGGGCTGAAGGACATGCTTGCCCCGCAGGGGCTGTTCTCCGACCTGGGGCTTGAAGTACGTCGGCCCGATCGATGGTCACGACATTGCTGAGGTTGAGCGTGCGCTACTGCAGGCCAAGCAGTTCCGCGGTCCAGTTCTGGTGCACTGCCTCACCCGCAAGGGCAACGGTTTCAAGGCCGCGGAGGACCACGTGGAGGACCACTTCCACGCAGTCGGCAAGATCAACGCCACCACCGGTAAGGCCATCGGCGGGCACTCCGGGCAGACCTGGACCGAGCTGTTCTCCGACGAACTCCTCCGGCTGGGCAGTAAGGATGAACGAGTCGTCGCCATTACGGCAGCGATGGTGTATCCGACCGGGCTGCACCGGTTTGCACAGGCGTTTCCCGATCGCTGCTTCGACGTCGGCATCGCCGAACAGCACGCGGTCACGTCGGCGGCTGGCCTTGCCATGGGCGGCTTGCATCCGGTGGTCGCGGTGTATTCCACCTTCCTCAATCGCGCGTTCGATCAGGTCCTCATGGATGTGGCCCTGCACGGGTGTGGCGTCACCTTCGTGCTCGACAGGGCTGGCGTTACGGGTCCGGACGGAGCCAGTCATCACGGTATGTGGGACATGTCGATCTTGCAGGTGGTGCCGGGCCTGCACCTGGCGGCGCCGCGCGACGGCGTGCGCTTCCGCGAGGCGCTGGCCCGTTCGTTGGCGATCGACGATGCCCCGAGCGTGCTCCGTTTCCCCAAGGATCAGGTGCCGCCGGATCTGCCGGCTGTCGACCAGCTCGACGGCATGGACATCCTGCTCAGGACCGAGCAGCCGCGGGTGCTCGTCGTCGCTCTGGGCCAGCTCGCCGGGACTGCTGTCGCGGTGGGGGAGCGGCTCTCGGACCAGGGGATTGGCGTGACGGTCGTTGACCCGGTCTGGGCGCTGCCGGTCAATCCAGCGCTCGCCGCGCTTGCCAGCGATCATGATCTTGTGATCACGATCGAGGACAACGGCGTCGTCGGCGGCTACGGGTCGCGACTGGCGCAAGAGCTGCGCTCCGCCGGCGTGGACACTGCGGTCCGGGAGTTTGGAATTCCGCAAGAGTTCCTGCCACATGGTGGCCGTGCCGAACTGCTGAAGGAGATTGGGCTGACGCCACAGCACATCGCCCGGTACGCGGTGGAGGCCGTCGTGCGGGCGGACGAGCCTCTGGAGCAGCCTTCTCGCGCCGACCTGTCAGAACCCAGTTAGGTTGCGTTGGCGGGAACGGACGCGACTCCCAGGGGCAGGAATCGGCGGCCCAACACCCGCTCGGAAACCCCCGCCCGGTCCAGGTATGGCGTAACGCCCCCGAGGTGGAACGGCCAGCCGGCACCAAGGATCAAGCACAGATCGATATCCATCGGCGCTGCGACCACTTCTTCGGCCAGCATGAGACCGATCTCCTCCGCCAAAGCGTTCAACACCCGCTCCCGTGCCTGTTCGGCAGTGCTCGGCTGGTTGCCTACCTTGAACAGCTTCGCCGTCTCCTCGCTGACGTACGGCTCGCCGTCGGGCGTCCAGTCGTAGATGCCGGGCCGCTCTGAAGCCACCAGCGCCCTGAGGTTGGGCGAGACGGGGAACCGATCCCCGAACGCGTCATGAAGGTTCTCGAGCACATGTAAGGTCACCGCGGGACCGACCAGTTGCAGCAGTACGTAAGGCGACATGGGGAAGCCGAGCGGTCGTAGTGCAGCATCGGCGACCTCAACTGGCGTGCCCTCGTCGACTGCGGCGAAGATCTCCGCCAGCAGCCTGAGCAGCAGCCGGTTCACCACAAAGCCTGTCGCGTCTTTGACCAGCACGGCGTTCTTCTTCAGCGTCTTCGCCATCGCGAATGACGTGGCCAGGGTCGCTTGGTCGGTTGCCGGACCACGAACGATCTCAACCAGCGGCATCACCGCCACCGGGTTGAAGAAATGGAAGCCGACCACCCGCTCGGGGTGATCAAGATCTGCTGCCATCTGCGCGACCGACAGCGAGGATGTATTGGTGGCAAGCACGCAGCTGGCGGAGACATGCTTTTCAAGATCGGCGAAGACTTGCTTCTTGATCGACATCTCTTCGAAGACCGCCTCGATGACGAAGTCGCAGTCGGCGAAATCGACCAGCTCGGTGGTACCCGAGATCAGCGCCCGCAGCCGGTTCGCCTCATCGGGGGAGATGCGCCCCTTGCCGAGTAGCCTGTCGATCTCCGCTGCGACGGACCCCAATCCCTTGTCGACACGCTCCTGATCAAGATCGGTGATCACCACCGGCACCTGCAGGCGGCGCAGGAACAGCAAGGCGAGCTGGGTAGCCATGAGCCCGGCGCCGACGATGCCAACCTTGGTCACTGGTCGTGCCAAGGCTGGGTCAGGGGCGCCCGCTGGCTTGCGTGCGCGCTTCTGGACAAGGTCGAAGGCGTACAGGCTCGATCGCAGCTCAGGAGCCATGATCAGATCGGCCAGTGCCTCGTCCTCGGCAGCGTAGGCCTCAGTCCGATCCGAGGTCTTAGCTGCCGCCATCAGCTCCAGCGCCCGGTATGGACCCGGTGAGGCGCCGAAGACCTTGCTGTCAACGAAACTGCGGGCCCGGGCCAACGCCTCGTTCCAGGACTCTCCGCGGTCAACCTCCGGCCGGGCCACGGTCAGCGATCCGGCGACGATCTGACCCGCCCAGTCCAAGGAGCGAGCCAAGAAATCGGCACCGTCGAAGATCGCGTCGGCCAGGCCTAGCTGGTACGCCTGCGGGCCATTGAGCATCTTGTTCTGGTTGAGCGGGTTCTCGATGATCAACTGGACGGCCCGGTCGGCACCGATCATGTTGGGGACCAGGAACGCGCCGCCCCAACCCGGGAATAGACCCAGGAAGCATTCGGGTAGTGCGATGCCCGACGCCGCGGCGGAGACGGTGCGGTAGTGGCAGTGCAGGGTGAGCTCCAGGGCACCACCGAGCGCGAGCCCGTTGATGAAAGCGAAGGTCGGCACCCGGGACGTACGCAGCTTGTCGAACACGGCATGGCCGGTCCGTGCGATTGCCAGTGCCTGGTCGCGGTTGACGATCTTGGCAAACGCGGAGAGGTCGGCGCCTGCCGCCAGGATGAACGGCTTTCCTGTGATCGCGATCGCCATGATGTCCTCGCGGGCGAGCGCAGCGTCGAGAGCCCGATTCAGTTCGCCGAGACCTCGCGCGCCCAAGGTGTTGGGTCGAGTGTGATCACGCCCGTTGTCCAAAGTGATCAACACCGCAGTCCCGGCTGTGTGTGGCAGCTTGATGTCCCGGCTCAAGGCCCTGGTAACGACCTCGTCCTCGCTGCCTGCCGAGGCCTCGGTGATCAGCTGTTCGAGTTCGCCGGCTTTCACCGTCCACCCTCCGAGGAGAAGTGGGGGTTCTCCCAGATCACTGTTCCGCCCATGCCGAGACCGATGCACAGCGTGGTGAGCCCGTATCGGACTTCGGGATGCTCCCGGAACGCGCGGGCCAGGTGAATCATCAATCGCACACCAGAGCTGGCGAGTGGATGGCCGAGTGCGATGGCGCCGCCGTAGGGGTTGAGCCGTGGATCGTCCGCAGCCAACTCGAAATGATCACAGAAGGCAAGCACCTGAACCGCGAACGCCTCGTTGATCTCAAACGCGCCGATGTCATCAATCGACAGCCCAGCCTTCGTCAGCGCCTTCTCAGTCGCCGGAATCGGTCCCACTCCCATGAGCTCGGGATCCACACCAGCGAATGCAAATGAGACGAGCCTCATCGCCACCGGCAGACCGAGCTCGGCTGCCACACTTTCGGCCGCCAGGAGGCACGCCGTGGCGCCATCATTGAGGCCCGCTGCGTTACCTGCCGTAATGCGGCCATGCGGCCGGAAGGGCGTTCTGAGTGTCGCCAAGGCCTCGACTGTTGTGCCGGGTCGCGGTTGCTCATCAGCGACGGCCAGCCCCCAGCCGAGCTCGGAGCTTCGGGTTGCGACATTGACCAGCGACTCCTGGATCACACCGTTTTCGTAGGCTCGCTGTACTCGCTGTTGGCTGAGAGCCGCGAAAGCATCCGCCCGTTCCTTGGTGATACCGGGGAAGCGATCATGAAGGTTCTCTGCCGTCGACCCCATGATCAACGCTGACTGGTCGACTAGCTTCTCCGCGATGATTCTCGGGTTCGGGTCGATGCCTTCGCCCATCGGATGGTGGCCCATATGCTCCACTCCGCCGGCAATCGCGACGTCGTAGGCTCCGAAGGCGATTCCTGAGGCTGTCGTGGTGACGGCGGTCATGGCGCCGGCGCACATCCGATCGATCGCGAAACCTGGTACCGAGCGGGGAATCCCAGCTAGCAATGCGGCCGTACGCCCAATGGTCAGGCCCTGGTCACCCGTCTGTGTGGTTGCGGCAATGGCGACATCGTCGATGCGGTCTGGCGGCAGCTCCGGATGCCGCCGTAGCAGCTCCCGGATGCAGTGGACGACGAGGTCGTCGGCCCTGGTCTCGGCGTACATCGAGCCGGCCTTGCCGAAGGGGGTTCGCACGCCATCGACAAAGACGACATCTCGAATTTCGCGAGGCATACATGAATTATTACTCACCAGTAACAATGGCGGTTGATCGGCTGGCATCGGGGCCTTGGACCGGGCCACCCTGGAAACTTCACTTCAGCGGCAGCTTCTCAACGCGGTTCACGCGTGACAGGAGAGCGGTGGGCTCGGCTGGAGTGAGGTTTTCAGGGAATTGCTCAAGCCGCCTCAAAGAGGTTGATCGTCCAGCCAGGAGCCTGCATCGTCGGCCGCGCGTTCCCGGTGTCGGATCCAGCCAACGATCTCCGAGAGTGGCAGCGCGTAGGTTGGCTGGCCGGTCCGCGCATACCTCTCCAAGCGCCCGCGTGCGCGGCCGATGAGGCGCAGCGCACCAGTCCGGTTGCCGCGTTCGGCATGGGTGATGCCGACGCACAGCTGCGCCAAGCCTTGCCACAGATCGCCCTCCGCCTCCGGGCCAGCCTTCCATCGCGCCTCATAGACCTCGTGCGCGGAGAACGGGCGTCCTTGGCTCAGCAGCTGATGCGCATAGCTGATGGTCTCGCTCGGCGGCAGCGGATCTTCGGAGACCGGCTCGACGCCCACACTGCCGTAGGGAAGTGGCCGGCCGAGCTTGTCCCGAGGACGCGCCTGCCGGGCTCGCCCTTGGGCGTCTCGATCCCGATCACTGATCATCACCCAACATCGTCCCATCTGGGGCGAGAGCCGGGCCCGGTGGTGGCAACGAAGGCGGTCGACGCCGTGTGGATCTGTTGATAATCGTCTTGTGGACGCGTTGCGAACCCGATCGAGGCCAGCGGTGTAGCAGGGATGACGGCAAGCGCTAAGTGAGGATCGAGGGAATCAGCGAGACAACCGACGCGGACCTGGTGACCGAGGTGGTGGCGGGCGATGCCGCGGCTTTCGCTCATCTGGTGCGTCGGCATGCCCCGATGGCCAAACGGATGGCGGTGTTCTGGGGCGCCGGCGCTGATTCAGACGACGTGGTTCAGGAGGCGTTTGTGAAGGCGTACGCCGCGCTGCCGCGATTTCGCAGCGACGGCGAGTTCCGGCCTTGGCTGCTCTGCATCGTCCGCAACGAGACCCGAAATCTCTTTCGGGGCCGCACTCGACGCGCGGCGCGGGAGGAGATGGCTCGCAGCCTGCTCGACCTGCCGACCAGCGACCCGGAGAATGCCGCTCTCAGCTCTGGGCGGCGCGAGGAGCTGCTGGCCGGCGTACGGCGACTTGCCGTCCCGCTGCGAGAAGTGGTGATCTGCCGCTACCTGATGGAACTCTCGGAGTCCGAGACTGCAGTCGCGTTGCGCATCCCGCCCGGCACCGTCAAGTCGCGTCTGCACCGGGCCCTGACGATCTTGCGGACGGAGGTGGCCGATGTCGTCGCAGATTGACCTCGAGCAAGAGCTCAGAGACCTGGGCCAGACGCTGGTCGTGGCGCCACCCCCCGACGATCTCGCCGAGCGGGTGCTGGTGCGCGTACGCACCGAAAGTGCCCGCCGGAGCCGGTTGTCGACCTGGTGGGGCTGGCTGATCAGCTCCCGACGCCGCCTCGTCGCTGCCATCGTCGCCGCGCTGCTCATCGGGCTGGTACTCACCCCGCCGGTACGGGCCGCCGTCGCGGAGTGGCTCCGTATCGGCGGAGTCTTGATCAAGTCCGCGCCGCCACCGGTGGCCCCATCGGCCAGCCAGGAGCCCGCCCCGACCGCCAAGGGAGTCTCGCTCGACCGGGCGCGGGCCATGGTCGACTTCACCCTCGGGGTGCCCGATGAGCTCGGCGCGCCGGACCATGTCAGTGTGTCGGCCGACCGGCGCGTGGTGTCGATGGAGTGGGGGAGCGGGACAGATCGGATTCATCTCGACCAGTTCGATGGCAGGCTCTCCTGGGTCTTCGTGAAGCGGGTCTGGAGCGAGGTGACGCCCACCGCCGTGGGCGGCCGCGACGCGGCATGGATCGCCGATACCCACGAGATCGTCTATACCGATCGGGACGGAACTGAGCGGCGCGCCGAGGCGCGGATCTCTGGACCCTGCCTCGTTTGGGAACGCCTCACCGGCTCCGATACCGTCACCCTTCGGTTGGAAGGAGACCTGTCGATGGAGCGCGCGGTCGTGATCGCAGAATCCGTACGTTAGGTCGGCGAACCCGACAGCCGGTGGCGGTGTATGGCCAGTGAACCCGCCAACGGAGGTGACCTAATGAGTCCACGCAAGATCGTCAGAGGCCTGCTCACCATCTTGTTGGCCGGGGCCGCCTGGACGGGCGCAGCCGGGCTCGCCCATGCCGGTGGGCCGACCAGCGTGCTCATAGTGAACCCGAGCGCACAGCGCGCCACCGGCTTGTACTACACCGAGGCTTCCTACGACGAGCTGGCCCGGGCCATCGGCGGCGGGGGCGACCAGCCCTCCGGATCGCTCAGCAAACCCGCGAGTGTCGACCTCGACGGCCAACCGGGGATCAGGCTGACCTGGATGATCCACGACGTGAGCGTCTGGCGCACTGACGGGATCTACCTCACCCGATCCGACGGCATCTGGATCAGCACTCTGATCGACCAGGAGAGCGGCAACCTCCGCGATCTGCCCGGCCGCTGGCACCGTCCCCAGAACGAAGCGGCGCTGCTGGCAGTTCTCAAGAGCGCAGGCATCCTGACATTCAATGCGGCTCCCAAAGGTGATTCGTCTCCGCATGCCTCGCCCGCAGCGGCATCCACAGCTGTCGCGGCCGGTGGTCCCAACCCGCCGCAGACTCCGGCAGGAACCGTTGCCGTTGTGGCTGGGCTGGCCGGGCTTGTGCTGGGCGCAGCCGGGCTAATGCTGCGCCGGGCCCGGCACGCCAAAAGCGAGCGGCTCGTGCTCCGGGGCTAGGCACCTACATAGGACCGCGTCCAGATGGTCCAAGTCGCTTCCAAGTGGGTCTTGCGATCATGGCTGCATGAGACAGGCTGCTACCCCTCGACGTATTTTGAACGGGGAGGGCATGGTGTTTCCAATGCAAATGTCGCTGATCACCGCGAGGCGGGTAGCGCTCTTGAGTGCGGAGTCGGTGCCGTGAGCAAGCGATCAGAGGTGCCGGGCCCGCGCGGGTCGCTGCTGCTCGGCCTCGCCGGGCGCCTGCAGCGCGACCAGCTCGGCACGTTCCAGCAGGTGATGGCGGAATACGGCGATGTCGTACGCCTAGTGGTGGGTCCGCCAGGGTTGCGCCGGGTGCTCTACCTCGTGACGCAGCCCGACGGCGTCGAGCAGGTGCTCGCTGGCGACCCGGACGGCTACAGCAAGAACACCCCGTTCTACGACGAGGTCGCCGCATACCTAGGCAACGGTCTACTCACTAGCGGAGGCCAGCAATGGCGGCAGCAGCGACGTACGGTCGCGCCGCTGTTCAGCCGCAGGCACATCGACGGCTACGTCGACGTTATGGCGGAGGAGGCTGCTCGCCTCGCCAATAGTTGGGGTGCAGCCGCCAGGCAGGGTGCTTCGGTTGAGGTGAATGCTGCCATGGTCGACTACGCCCTACGCACCGTGGGTCGGGTGCTCTTCGGGTCCGATGTCACCGACGCCATACCGGTGATTCGGGCGACGTTCCCAGTCCTCAACCAGCACGTGCGCCGGCGAGGAATCAGCCCGCTGCGGCTTCCGCGACAGTGGCCTACTCCGAGGCAGATCCGCGCGGCTGCCGCCAAACGCGAGCTCTATGACGTCGTCGATGCCGTCATAGAGCGTCGAACGGGTGGTTCGGCGGGGGGAAAGGATCTGATCTCCCTACTGCTGACCGCCCGCGACCCCGAAACCGGCGCACAGCTGAGTCGCCAGGAGATCCGCGACCAGGTGTTGATCTTCCTGCTGGCGGGCCACGAGACGACCTCGACGGCGCTCACCTTCACCATCTATCTGCTGGCTCGCCATCCGGACGTACAAGCCGAGGTGCAAAGCGAGATCTCCGAGGTGTTGGGCGGCCGCGTGCCACGGGCCGACGACATCGCCAAGCTCGCGTTCACCACAATGGTTTTGAAGGAGGCCATGCGGCTCTACCCGCCAGCGTTCGCGCTCGGCCGGCTTGCCGAGACCGAGGTGACGATCGCAGGCAACCGCATCCCAGCCGGCTCCATCGTGCTGCTCAGCCCCTGGGCCACCCACCGGCACCCGGACTTCTGGCCAGAGCCGGAGCGATTCGACCCGCGACGCTTCGAACCGGCAGCTGAGGCGGCACGACCGCGGTACGCCTACTTCCCGTTCGCCGGTGGCCTCCGCGGCTGCATCGGCGGCCACTTCGCAATGGCCGAGGCGACGATTGCCATCGTCACGCTGTTCGCCCAGTTCGCGGTGACGTCGGAGTCGCAGGACATCGCGTTGAGTACCGACATCACCCTGCGCCCCGCTGTTCCGGTGCATTGTCGGGTGAGCCTTCGACAGGCGGCTCCGGCGTCCTCATAGGCACGAGTAGGCGCAGGCAGCACTGCGAGCCGCAAGCTCGCGATGATCAGGGCAAGGGCTGCGCCAGTAGGGAAGTAATGGCCGCGACGGTCAGCTCGCGCTGCCACGGGCGGGCGCCGAGATCGGCCAGCGACTGATCCACCGAATCCTCGGTCAGGGGGGACGGGGGACGCCAGGCGAGGCGGCGTAGGTGATCCGGAGTGAGGAGGTTCTCCATCGGCAGCTCGTACTGTTCAGCGATTGCCAGCAGCGCACCCCGCATCGCCGCCAGCCGGGTAGCGGCCCCAGGGTTCTTTGCCGGCCACAGCCGCGACTGCGGTGGTCCATCGTTGGGAACGTGCATCGCTGGCAGGGCGCTTTCCGGCATCTGTGCCACCACGTCGAGCGCCTCCAGCCAGCTCGCTTCGGCACGCCTGGCGTTGCGGCGGGAGAAGGCTGGCATCTTCCGCAGCGATGCAAGATCCGGATGTTTGTGGGCGGCCAACTCCGTGATCGCGACGTCGGGCAGGATCTTGCTCGGTGCCCGGTCCAGTCGCTGCGCAATCGCATCACGGGCGTACCAGAGCTCGGCGACGTATGCCAGGCCGCGGCGGGTGTGGACGTGATGGATGCCCGAGGTGCGGCGCCACGGGTCGCGCCGCGGTTCGGGGGTGACGCCAACGTTCGCAACGAGTGCTGCGAACTCTTGCTCCGCCCATGGCCACTTGCCAGTTTCGACGAGCCGGGCGGCGAGCTCGTCGCGTAGTTCGATCAAGAGCTCGACATCCAGTGCGGCATAGATCAGCCAGTCTTCAGGCAGCGGCCTCTTGGACCAGTCTGAGGCGGAGTGCTCCTTCAGCAGCCGGACCCCCAACAGCTCTTCGATCATGGTGCCTAACGCGACCCGGGGATAGCCGAGCAGTCGTGCGGCGAGTTCGGTATCGAACAGAGCCTTAGGGACGAGGCCGACCTCGTATAGACACGGCAGATCCTGACCGGCCGCGTGGATGATCCACTCCGCCTCCGAAACGGCGGCACCGAGGACGGAAAGATCGGCCGGCTGACCGAACCCGGTCGGATCAATCAGATGCGTCCCGGACCCGGCACGGCGTAGTTGGATGAGATAGGCGCGCTGACTGTACCTGAAGCCGTGCGCCCGCTCAGCATCCATCGCGACCGACCCAAGTCCGCCGCGCAGAGCGGTCACCGCGTTTTCCAAGGCTTGCGGGGTGGTGACCAGAGGCGGCACGCCCTCGGAGGGCTCGGTGAGCAACTCCGATTCCTGATCAAGATCAGGTGTGGTTAGCGGTACTTCGGTCAACGTCTCCGGGAACTCCGGCTTGGCGGTTTACGCCGAGAAGGCATCATCACCACCCCGGCGGCCAGCGGGGGCAGGCCAGCTAGCGTACAGAGTAGTTCAGCCCAGGCAGCCAGATGAGGGCTGAGCCCGGCTCCCTCATCAAGCAAGGGAGTCCACGAGGCGCGTACTTCGATCTCGGCACGCGGCGGCTCGCCTGCCATCCCCCCGAAGGACTCGCTGGACACCGACGTCACGGTGCCGCTTGGCGCATCGTAGTGAGCGCCATGACCGTCGAGTGCTTCGATCAGCCACGACCAGCCCACACCGGCTAACAAAGGGTCTGTCACCATCTCCGGATCGAGATCGGCTCGCGCGAAAGTGACACAGCGGAACGTACCCTGCCACGCGGCGTTCCCAGCTGGGTCATGGAGCAGGACGAAGCGACCACTGCCCACATCGTCACCATTCGACACAACATCGGCAGTGACAGCCGCTGAATATGGCGCGATGCGCTGCGGAGCAGGGAGCTCCTCGACATGCAGCTCCGAGCGCCAAGCCGCAGACATCAAGTCCTCAACGGCCCGACGAAAAGCGTCCGGCGCTGGAACCGCGTCGCTGTTCGCTGCCATCCGATGAGCGTATTCGGCCGCCCCTAGGCCGGAGTTCCGACGCGCCGGGCTACCTCACCGTGAAAAGATTCACGGGTGCGTGGCGTAGCTTCGGATGTGCCGTTGATGGTGGCCGCATGCCGCAAGGTTCAACCGAACGATCGCGTACCGGTGTGGTTCATGAGACAGGCGGGCCGTTCGCTTCCGGAATATCGAGTGAGCCGAGAAGGCATCGGGATGCTCGAGAGCTGCATGCGACCGGAGCTGGTGGCCGAGATCACCATGCAACCAGTGCGTCGTTACGGCGTCGACGCCGCGATCTTGTACTCCGACATCATGTTGCCGCTGAAAGCAGCCGGAGTGGACCTGGAGATCGTCTCTGGGCGTGGTCCGGTGATCGCTCGCCCGGTCCGGACGCATGGTGACCTGGAGCAGCTCCGGCCGTTGGATCCTGAGCGTTTGTGGTACATCACCGAAGCCGTTGGGCTCATCACCAGCCAACTCGGCAGCGTCCCCCTGATCGGCTTTGCTGGCGCGCCGTTCACCCTGGCCAGCTATCTCGTTGAAGGCGGGCCGAGCCGGGACTACGCGGCGACCAAGGCCTTGATGCTCAGCGAGCCTTCTTTGTGGCACGCGATGTGCACCCAGTTGGCTGATGTATCCGCGGTCTTTCTGCTGGCCCAGGTGGCGGCCGGCGCCGCAGTCGTGCAGCTGTTCGACTCATGGGCTGGCAGCCTCAGTGCCGACGACTACCGGCGATACGCACAGCCCTACTCGGCTCGAGTACTGCGGGCCCTGGCGGATACCGGAGTGCCGCGGATCCACTTCGGGGTTGGTACCGCTGAGTTGCTGGAGCTGATGGGTGCGGCCGGAGCGGAGGTCATCGGTGTGGATTGGCGGCTGCCGCTGGCTGAGGCTAGTCGCCGAGTCGGCCATCGATATGCGCTGCAGGGGAACCTCGATCCCGCGCTGCTGTCGGCTCCCTGGCCGGTGGTGTCCGAGCGCGTCCGGGAAGTGATCTCCTCGGGTGCCGTCGCGCCGGGTCATATCTTCAACCTCGGGCATGGGGTGCCACCCGATGCTGACCCTGCAGTACTGGGCACCATCGTCGAGCTGGTCCACACCGAGGGGCCGCAGTTGCGCCGTGCGGCCCTGGAGAAGCTGGCGGAGGCGTCTGCGGCGGGTGGCCGATGAGCAGAGTTGTAGTCGTTGGCGGCGGAATCACCGGGCTCAGCGCAGCCCGAAGGCTCTCCCAGCAAGGTGCTGATGTCATCGTGCTCGAGGCTGGCAACCGCTGGGGCGGCAAACTTGCCGCGGTCGCGATGAACGGAGTACGTCTGGACGGTGGCGCAGAGTCGATCCTGGCGCGCCGCCCCGAGGGTCTGCAGCTGATCGATGAGCTGACATTGGGCTCTCGCGTGGTGCATCCGACTGAGGCCAAACCCCAATTGCTGGTGGGCGGCCAGCTGCACGCGATGCCGGCCTCGCTATCTCGGCGTACCGACCGACGTTCCCCAACTGGCTGGTTTGCTATCAGCTGAAGGTTGGCGGACGGCGGCATCAGAGCCAGAACGGCCCGCGCCCGCCTTTGATCACGACGTACCCATTGGCCGTTACGTCGAAGAACGGTTTGGCCCAGAGGTGACCGATCGACTACTAGAGCCGCTGCTGGGCGGGGTTTACGCAGGATACGCGCGACGGCTCTCCTTCGATGCAGTGGCCCATGAGCTGTTCCTGCGTGCCAAGGGCGGTGGCTCACTGCTTCGGCACGCCCAAGCGACGGTTCAGCAGGGCCAGGGCGGTCCGATGTTCGCCGGGCTACGCGGCGGTGTGTCGATCATGGTCGACGCACTCATTGATGATCTTGATCGGCGTGGGGTTGTGTTGCGGCCGGGTGCAGCCGTCCGGGCGCTTAGTCACATGGCTGGCGGATATCAGCTCGTCATTGGCGCAGCCGGCGCACCAGAGATGATCATGGCCGATGGGGTGTTGCTCACTGCACCGGCCACCGCGACTGGCCGACTGCTCTCCGGCCTGGTGGACTCGGCCCAGGAGTTCGCTCGCCTGCCGTATGCGTCAGTCGCCGTAATCACCCTTGTGGTGCGGGGAATGCGATCGGACGCCTCCGGGCTCCTGGTGCCGCCCGGCGAACTGCCGACGATCAAGGCGTTGACGCACTCGTCGATCAAGTGGCCTTGGGTTGCCTCCCAGGCGCGTCGGGCCTGGGGCTCGGGGGTCGAGATCGTCCGAGTGAGCATTGGACGGCATGGGGAGCCCACGAGTCTCCAGGTCACCGACCGAGCACTCATTGATCGCACCTTCAGTGAGGCCTTGACTATCCCCGGATGGGAGACGGCCATGCTCGTCCACGGCGCCGTGAACCGCTGGGGTGGCGCCTTGCCGCAGTATCAGGTCGGACATAGAGATCTCGTTACCCAGCTGCGCTCGGAGGTAGCTGGCAGACCGGGGCTAGCGGTGGCCGGTGCGGCGTTGGACGGGGTGGGGATCGCGGCCTGCCTAGGTTCGGCACGGGCTGCGGTCGACGCTCTCGCGGCTGACTTTGGCTTAGGTCGTGATGAGATGATCAAGAACGAAGATCAACTCGAGGAGACCGGGAGATGAAGGCGCGCGAGATCAACTCGACGATTCGCTACACCATGTGGTCGGTGTTCAAAAGGGTTGGTCAGCTGGACGACCCGCCGCACGAGACAGCAGACGCGACCGTGCGCGCGATCGACCGCGCCACCCGAGGCGACGACCTGGTCATCCGCGGCTGGTATGACGTAGCTGGCCTACGCGCCGATGCCGATCTGATGGTCTGGTGGCACGCCCCTAGCTCCGACGCGCTGCAGGACGCGTATCACGCCGTACGCCGCTCCGATCTGGGTGCGCATCTGGTGCCGGTCTGGTCGCAGCTGGCGCTGCATCGCCCTGCGGAGTTCAACAAGGGCCATGTGCCGGCATTCATGGAGGACGAGGAACCGAAGGCGTACCTCTGTGTCTATCCCTTCGTGCGCTCGTACGAGTGGTACCTGCTGCCGGAGGAGGAGCGGCGTGCCATGCTCGCCGAGCACGGCATGATGGCCCGCCCTTATCCAGACGTACGGGCCAACACCGTCTCCTCGTTTGCCTTGGGTGATTACGAATGGATGCTGGCATTCGAGGCTGATGAACTACATCGCATCGTCGACTTGATGAGAGCCCTCCGGGCGGCCGCCGCGCGCCGGCACACCCGCGAGGAGGTGCCGTTCTACACCGGCCGGCGGCGAAAGCTCAGCAGCATTCTCGCCCTTTGGTGAGCCGGCGGGCGTTAGGAACGGGCTGGCTCGAGGGATAGCGAGACCGAGTTGATGCAGTAGCGCAGATCGGTCGGGGTGTCGTAACCCTCGCCCTCGAACACGTGACCCAGGTGCGAATCGCAGGTGGCGCAACGGACCTCGACGCGCTTCATGAAGAGCGAACCGTCCTCGATGTAGCGCACCCGATCCTCAGCCAGGGGCGCGAAGAAGGAGGGCCAGCCGCAGTGCGACTCGAACTTCTGGTCGCTTCGAAACAGCTCGGTACCGCATGCCTTGCAGCGGTAGACGCCCTCAGTCTTGGTGTCGGTGTACTCGCCGGTAAAGGGGCGCTCGGTGCCGGCTTCGCGGAGGACCTTGTACTCCAGGGGGGAGAGCTGGGCGCGCCATTCGGAGTCGGATTTGACGACTTTGCCTACTTGGGCGGCCGGATTGTTCTGGGTGTCGGTCATGTCTGCCTCTCCGTTGTGGGCACATCTGTCAACAGCCAACGGGGTATGCCTGTTCCCGACAGTACTCACCTATGCTGACGCCATGCCGGTGCCAGCGGTCGAGCTCGAGGTCGGTAACCGCACTGTAAGAGTGACCAGCCCCGACAAGATCTACTTTCCAGACGTCGGGCTGACCAAGCTGGACATCGTCTCCTACGTGGTGACCGTCGCAGACGGCATGTTTCCTGCCCTCAAGGATCGTCCGGTCACCATGGAGCGTTGGCCTGGCGGGTACCGCCCCGACGTAAAGCTCAGCACCCGGAGCGATTCGCACGGCGAGGCGTTCTATCAGAAGCGTGCCCCTTCAAGAGGCATGCCCGACTGGGTCGAGACGGTGACCATCACCTTTCCCGTCGGGGCGAACCGCCGACGAGGTCTGCGTGACCGAGCCGGCAACCATCGCCTGGATGGCAAATCTGGGCACCCTCCGATACCACCCGTGGCCGGTCACCCGGGCCAATACCGAGAAGGTCGACCAACTGCGTATTGATCTTGACCCACAGCCGGGCACCGACTTCGCTGATGCCGCACGCGCCGCCCAGGAGCTGCGCTCGGTGCTGGAGGACGCCGATCTTGTGGGTTTTCCCAAGACCAGTGGGGGACGGGGTGTCCACGTGTTCGTGCCGATTGAACCCACGTACGGATTCATCGAAGCTCGGCACGCAGTGATCGCACTCGGCCGCGAGCTGTCCCGTCGGATGCCTGACCATGTCACGGTGAGCTGGTGGAAAGAAGAGCGCGGGGCTCGGATCTTCGTGGACTTCAATCAGATGGCCCGGGATCGGACCATCGCCTCGGCGTACTCCATCCGGCCGACCCCCACCGCTGTGGTGTCGGCACCGTTGAGCTGGGACGAGCTGGGCGACGTTTCGCCCGAAGACTTCACCGTGAGCTCGATGCCAGGCCGGTTCAGCGAGGTCGGGGACGCGTGGCAGTCGTTCTATGCGATCGAGCCGCGCAGCATCGACGCCGCGCTCGAGATGTACGCCCGTGATGAGCGAGAGCTTGGCACCGGGAAGTACGGCGGCGCCGAGATGCCGTATCCGCCTGACTACCCGAAGATGCCGGGTGAGCCGGCCAGAGTTCAACCGAGCAGAATGACCCAGGAAACAAGGGAAACCGAGGGTCTTGCCTGAGTTGACTCGCATGCGGGAGGACTGGCCTCACGCCCTTTCATACTCGGGGACATCAACTTCGGAAAGGATCGCTAGCACGCTTTCATCGATCTCATGGTTTTCAATCACGATCTTTTGATGACGGATATCGAGTGGGAGCGCGAGATACGACTCCAGGACCAGATTCAGTGGCAACATCAAAATGGAGTTTGCACGTCCCCTTCCACCATTTCGTGAATCCTCCAAAGCAAGTTGCCCGAGTTCTTCATCGGAATATAGCTGATTGACTGAAAGCATTGTCTGGCCTAGGGCAGTATCAACTATCTCCACGTCGAATGTCCGATAGAGTCGTACTGTTGGCTGCCGCTGAACATTTGCATTATCCGTTGGTGTAGGTTGATTTTCAATAACAAACCCCGTCGGTCGGAATGTGTATTGATATGGCTGCAAGCTAACGCCAAGTGTTTCGGCAAACTCCTCGGCCAACTCGCGATGAGGAAGGGACTCAAGCTCCATATCATTCTGGCGAGCAAGATGGCGTAGAGAGTACTCTCTTACAAGTTCCCATTTGGATGGCGAAATCAGAATGCGAAAATCGGCTTCGCGTTCTGAGCGGTCACTGTCAAATCGTACTTCCCCGATGATTGTCTGTAGGTGTGCTTGGTCAAGGATTCGGACTCCTCCGCCGAAAGGCTGCGCTCGAACCCGGACATTGCCATCTTGAGATACAGTCGCCTTGCGTTCCAAAGCCAGCATGATGTTTTCGCCGTTGGGGTGCACGAAAATTACTCGGTTGAGCGTGGCAACACTCACGCGCAGACTTGAATCTTCGGTCACGACGGCCTCTGAAATTTAGCGTTCAGTTAAATCGTTCAGAAGCGTGCGAGCGTCCTTGAGGTCGGGCGTTGCGAAACCTTCGGTTATTTTGTAGTAGGCTTCGCTTAGTTGTTTTCGTGCTCGCTCGTCGTCGCCTTGCTCGTGCCATAAACGGCTCAATGCTATGGCAGCGCGCAGTTCAAGCATTGGTGCGCGCACTTCCTGGGCATTGAGCACAGCTTGTTCGTAAAGAGCCTCTGCCTCAGCTGCATTATCAGATGACAGCGCTAGGAGAAGCGCCCCCTTTCGGATGAGGAACTCTGACGTGAGCGTGTCGGCTGAACCTTTTGGAGATGCGACTTCCATCGCTTCGTTCATCATGCGCAGTCCAGTCTCCGGTTCGGCCGCAGCACCGTATGCGCCCGCACCCAGATAGAGCAGCATGGGCCAAAAGACAGGCGGAGCCTTAAGGTGCTGGTAGGCGTTCAGCCCTTGTTCGATCAGCGCGAGACCCTTGTCTGACGAACCAAATTCCACGAACGTGGTCCCGAGGATACACGAGCCAACTGCTTGCCAGATTTGAAACCCATGCGCGTCGGCAACCTCCAGAAGTGCTTGGGCACTCTCGTGAGCGTTCTTGTAATCCTTCAGCCATACGTTAAGTAAACCACTATGAAACAGCGCGTAGGTGATACTAAAGGGGTGTTTCATCTGGCGCGCGAGCAGAATCGAATCGGCTGCACGTTTGCGTGCGCGATCGGGATATCCAAGCGTCCATAGGAATATGGCGGATACGGTGAGACCGACCACCGCTGGATAAGAGCCGAGACCGAGACCCACGCGCGGACGTCGGAGATCGTATGCTGCCAGCGCCTTTTCAATATGGGCGACGCCGATCTCAGGATCGTTGAACCCGAGGTAAGAGCCCAAAATAATGTTCGCTTCGATCTTCATATCTGCATCATCGAGGTGTTCGGCTAGCGCCAGTATCCGCTCGCCCATCTGTATCGCCTTTTCATGCTCGGCGCGAAGAGTATAAAAAGAGGCGAGTCCTCGCAGGACCGGGAACAACTGGGGGATTTCGCCTGCGCCTTTGCAAAGTTCAAGGGCCCGTGCGTACGCCCGCTCCGTGTCGTCGGTATATCCTTTGGTCGCCAACAGGGCCCGGGCGAGACTGGTCTGTAACATTATCTCCTGTTGAATGCGTTCGGGCGTGGATGGGGTGGAAGCCAGGAGGTTCAGCAAATCGTTCGTGAGGATGACGGTATCCTGGTACCAGCCGCGGGCGTCATATAGGAGCCACAGGCTATTGACAAACTTAGTAAGTTGCTCCAAGTCTTTTTCCTTCACCCAAAAGCGCCAGGCGGTACGCACATTTTCGATTTCAGATTCCATCTCCCGTAAGGCGGTCTCCCTGTCTTGCCCAGTCAGGCGTTCCCATTGATGTCGTGTAAATTCAGCGAAGTAAGTGGCGAATGTGCGGTGAGCGGTGGCGCTGAGCTCGTCATCCTGTTCCAGACGTTCTGCGGCGTACTCCCTGATCGTCTCCAGCATGACGAGTCGGGGCTCTCCGGTGTCTTGATTCACCTGACGAATCAGGCTCTTGTCGACAAGAGAAGCTAGCCCGTCGAGAGTGTCCATCCTTATTCCATCCGGATGATTGATTCCCGCAGCCACCGCTTCTGCTTCTTCAAAGGTGCAGCTGGCGAATATGGAGAGCAATCCAAACAACCGTTGCTCGTCGCTGTCCAACAGCTGGTAGCTCCAGTCAATCGTGTCGCGCAGTGTCTGTTGCCGAACCGGCAGGTCACGTGCCCCTCCGCGAAGCAGATTCAGTCGACTGCCTAGTCGACCAAGCAGGGCCTGAGGCGAAAACAGCCTGATCCGTGCGGCCGCGAGTTCAATCGCGAGAGGCAAGCCATCCAAACGGAAACAGATCTCAGCGACCGCTGGCGCATTCTCATTCGTCACTTCAAAGTCTGGTTTCACTGCCAGGACACGGTCGATGAACAACCGGACCGCCTCATACTGAGTCAACTGTTCGATAGTCTGCTGTTTGCGATCAGAGCCGGGGATGCCGAGCGGCGGCACGGGATGGATATGCTCACCGCGGAGGTGCAGGGCTTCCCGACTGGTTACGAGTAGTTTCAGCTTAGAGCAGTTCTGGAGCAGTTGACCCATCATTGGCGCGGCAGCAGTTACTTGTTCAAAGTTATCGAGGAGCAACAACATGCTTCGGGCCCGCAACTGTCCTTCAAGCTCATCCAGCAGCGGTCGGTCACTTGTTTCCCTTAAGCCGATCGTTCGGGCGATCGCAGCAGGTACGCCCTCGGGCTCGCGAACGGGGGCCAGGTCGACAAAATAGACCCCATCTGTGAAGGAATCGACCAGCTCCGAGGCAGCTCGAAGCGCCAAACGAGTCTTTCCGGTGCCGCCGGGACCAGTCAGGGTAACCAGCCGTATATCCTGTGAGTTCCTCATCAGGAGTTCTTGCACGGCCGCCACCTCCGCTTCGCGGCCGATGAACGGAGTTGGCTGAGACGGTAGGTTGTGCCTTATCCTCTTTGTTCTGGATATGCCTGGTGAATCTACATCGGATTGATGCTCATCGTAGAGCAGTTCTACATTCGTTGGCAAAGGCAGGTTGAAAGTCGTGGTATAACGTCTTAGATTGGCGGCAGCATAGATCAGTCCAGTTAACCGTTGTTCATCAGGCAGGCCAGACTTATGGCAATAACTCAATCCAGCGGCGACTCCTGCCAACCAATATTGTCCCCACAGGTCATCATGCAAGCTCGGATGATTTTCTTGAACCCACATGGCAAATGCGTTTCGGCCTTCAGCGATTACCGCGCCAATGCCGGCTGCTTCTATCGGCACCCTATGAGGGTCGAGAATATCAGCGACCGCGAGCAAGGTGAGAAAGTTGACGCTCTTGGCGAAAGAGATCTGCGAGGTCGCATGCATCAAATAGGACATTTCCAGATAGCGCTGGTCATACAAGAGCGGCATTTGGTCTTTGAAGAGCGCGAAGTCGATTAAGTAGTAACCTTCGAGGGTTTGCTTATCGTCGGAGAATCTCACCAGGATATTGTTAGTGTTCAAGTCGCCGTGTAGGAATCCCGTGGCGATATCAATCGAACGAGCCCTGCCCCATGATTCGGGCTGGCGTGCATAGAGTAATGGATTCGGAAAGACACGCCCGCTAATGAGCAAACCGCCGGTGTCCGGATTTATCTGGCAGCTATCCTGCATGAAGTGTTCGATGTTTCCACCGGGATCAAGGCGAAAGCCGAGCCATTTTTGAAGTACCTTCTGTGGATGAACGGCTTGCTCGAATGTGGCATTCTCGTTCCATTCTTCCAGCAAGACCCGATTGGTTTGTGCGAATATGGACCTGAGCTGGTTTTGGCGTTCGTGACTCGATAGGGGTCGGTACTTGAGGAGCGATTGACCAGCAATTCGATAGAGGATCGCGATGGCGCCGTCGTGCTCGACGCGGTCGAAGACCAGTTCGGCAATATGTGCGCGGGCAAACTCAGGCGTTGACTTGCTTATTACGGCATTGTGCCGCGTAATCTCATCTGACTTGGCCGATTTGCCTTTGCGGTCCAGCTTGAGAATGCAATGCTCGACGCGTCCGGTTTTATTGGATGAGACACTAACCAGGTAGACAATTGCGCCGGACCAGCCCCCGACCAATAACTGGAGCGGAGTGACAGTGACGTCGTATGTGTTCTGTACCAGTCGAATGAGATGTTGGTATTCTTCCGGCATGGAATGGAGGTCGGGACTGAGTTCGGCCATTCAAATATCTTCCATCCATTTAATGAACTTCACGCACGATATCCCACGTGCGTGTCGACGGTGATGCGATTGTTCCTGATTGTAGATCGCATCGTGCGTCGGCTGAGCGCTGCTGATCTCCCTCAGAGGTGCGTGGCACCCTCGACTGACTCGGATCTGACAAGCCGGTAGTCGGTGAACAGCGCCCCGTCGTCGGCGTGCAGGACGTGATGCAGCCGGAATGAGCTCGGCACCGGGAGGGCAGCACCGCTCGTGGAGCGCAAGCCCTGGCCGCCCACCACAACAGGAGCAAGCGTCAGGCAGACCTCGTCCACCATGCCCGCGGCATGCAGATCGTTGTGCAGCCGGGGGCCGCCCTCGCACAGCAGCCGCTGGAAGCCGGTTCCCGCGAGCTGATCCACAATTTGGGCCAGGTCAAGCGCTGTGCCTGCAGTCTCGAGCACGGTAATGCCGGCTGCCCGCAGCGGCTCAAGATCATCTGCCGACTTGCCAGCGGTAGTGATGATCATGATGGCACCCCCGACACCCTCAGCTGGTGTGGCAATCGCCGGGTCAAGATCAGCACTGCCGGAGATGATCACCAGCATTGGGTACGGGGCGAGACCCTCCTGCTCGCGGATCTCGAGCTGCCATGGTTCAAGATCGACAGCGCGATAACCCTCGAAGCGCACGGTATTTGCCCCAACGAGAATCGCGTCAACGAGAGCTCGTTGCAGGGCGAAGACGTAGTGATCACTTTCGGTGTTGATGCTGCCCGATCGCCCATCGGGACCTTGTACGGAACCGTCAAGCGACATGACGAAGTTGCTGCGGACCCAGCCGCGGCCCTCCGGTGCGGGATGTCGGTAAAGCTCCACGAGGTCCGTCTCACCAAGAGTTCGGGGCTGCGCCACGGTCGGGGCCGAAGATCAGCTGCACCGCACCATCGTCGCACGTCATGTTGACGAAGGTCGGTTCCGCTGCCGGCCAGCTAGTGCCAAGAGATTCCCTTCCAGGGCACTAGGGCACAATCAGCCCATGGCGAAAAAGAGCAGTCACGAAGAGGCGCCCCCGTTGATCACCAAGCCGCTCAGCGAGGTTCTCAGGTTGCCTGCCGGTCAGGTGGACATGACCGCGTTTGACCCAGCCGCTACGCCCGGCTTCCCAGGAGAAAAGCAAGACGCAGCCGCACTCACGGACGCTCTGGCCCCTGAGCTCAGCGATCTTCAGGAGCGCCTGTTCGCTGCGGGCCGGGTTGATGAGTCCAGGACCCAGAGGATCCTGATCGTGCTGCAGGGAATGGACACGTCAGGAAAAGGCGGAGTCATCCGGCACGCGATCGGCATGGTCGATCCCCAAGGGGTGAAGATCAAGGCTTTCAAGGCCCCGACGGAGGAGGAGCGGGCCCACCACTACCTGTGGCGCATTCAGCGCGAGCTACCGCCGCCCGGTCTGATCGGCATCTTCGACCGGTCCCATTACGAGGACGTCCTGGTGGTGCGGGTCCATAACTTGGTGGAGGAGTCGGTATGGAGCCAGCGCTATGACGAGATCAACGCCTGGGAGGACGACTTGGTGGACCAGGGCATCGTGTTGATCAAGTGCTTCCTCAACATCTCCTCCGCCGAGCAGAAAGAGCGACTGATCGCCCGGCTCGATGACCCCACCAAGCACTGGAAGTACAACCCGGGTGACGTCGACGAGCGCGCCAAGTGGCCGGCATACGTGGAGGCCTACCGCGCGGTACTCGAGCGCTGCAATACCGAGCGCGCGCCGTGGTACGTGATCCCATCCGATCGCAAGTGGTATCGAAATTGGGCCGTGGCCCAGCTACTCGTCGAGCAACTGCGTGCCCTCGATCTGCACTGGCCCGTCGCGGATTTCGACGTCGAGGCAGAGAAAGCGCGCGTCACCGCTAGCTAAGGCCACGCCCCGGACCGCGCCTGCCTCCACTGCCGAAACGTACGTGTACACGTAGATTTCCAAACTGGGCCGTCGGGAGTGTCGATCCGTGACGAAGAGTTACGCGCTGACCACCGATAGGTGGCGGCCCGGGGTCCGCTCATGCTCGGCGTCGCCAACCTCATGAAGATCGACCAGATCCATGGCGGCGATCACGTAACGGATCAGGGCGACCTCAGCGATTTCGGGCTCGCCGCCCATAGGCGGCGGACACGGCGATGGCCCCCGCCTCCCGCGCGAGCTCGGCCTGCCGGGTGTAGTGCAATCCCGGTGCCAGGAACCAACTGCCCACGGCAATGTGCCGCCTGCCCTGACCGCGGAGGGTCCGAATGGCCTCGGCGCTCGACGGCCCGGAGCCGCTCGCGAAGGCCGTGACGCAGGGCAGCCGGTGATGGGTCGACCATTGCCTGGCTCGCCTCGCGACCAGGGCATTGCTCCGGATATCGCAGCTACCCGCAGCTGCGAACACCAGCCCATCGAGCTCTGAGACGCGTCGGGCACGCAGTGCGTCACGCAGCCGCCGGTCGATGATCGAAAGCAGCTGCGCCTCGGGACCGATTGGTCGCGCGGCGATGACCCGCAGCTGTGGGAAGCTCGCCTGCACCTGATTGAGCAGCGCCGGCACCTCGGCCTGCACGTGGAACGCGTCTGACAGCAGCAGCGGGACGAAGACGACCTCCGCGACCCTCTGGCTGACCAACTTCTTGACGACCTGCATGCCGGTGGGGGCGCAGTGGTCGAGAAACGCGACGTGAATGTCGAGCTCCGGTCGAATCGCCAGCAGACCCTCGCGGATCTGATGGCTGACCTGCGGCACCTGTGGGTCGTGGCTTCCGTGGCCGAGGAGGATCAGTGAAGGAGCGGTCATGATGGCTTTCCTTGTTGTGCTGGGTGTTGCGAGTCGGACCGTGGTGTGGCCGCGGTCATGGCGGTGATCGGAGTCGACCCGGCGAGGCCGGCTCCGAGGGTCCAGCCGTCCGCATCGTCGACGAGGATAAACGCCCCGGTCGCACGGTGCTCGCGGTAGGAGTCGATCGGCACCGGCGAGGCGAGGCTCAGCCGGACCCGGCCGATGTCGTTCAGAGTGAGGGATGCGGTCGGCCGCCAACAGGGCACGGTTCCGGCCTCGAAGTCGAGGTCCAGTGTTCCCTCGATGGACCTCACGACGGCTTTGGTGAGCGACGTGCCGTGCTGGAAGAGTACGCGGGCACCGGCTGACAGCTCACGTTCGGCGAGCCAGCACACGGTTGCGGTCAGATCTCGGATCGGCGCCGGCGGAGCGTCGGTCGCGGCGATGATGTCGCCTCGCGAAACGTCGATGTCGCTGTCCAGCCGGATCACGACCGATTGCCCAGCCACCGCCAGGTCAAGAGGGCCATCAGGGGTGTCGATCGCCTCGACGAGGGCATGCGAGCCCCGTGGTAGGACTACCACTTCATCCCCTGGCCGCACTCGGCCCGACTCAATCTTCCCCGCGTACCCACGGTAGTCGCCATTGATTTGTGGCGCACGAGCGGCCCAGGGTGCAGCAGCCGCCGACTGGGGTCGGACAACATGCTGAACCGGGAACCGTAGGTCCGAGCCCACGGCCAGGCGCGTGTCGTCGACGTTCTCCAGGTAGCCCAAGACGGTCGGCCCGTCGTACCAGGGCGTGCGGTGCGATCGCGTGACCACATTGTCGCCTTCGGTCGCCGAGACCGGGATGCAGTGCGTTTCCAGCACGCCGAGGCTACGGGCCAGGAGTGCGAAGTCGGTGGCAACGGCGGTGAAGACATCCTCGGAGTAGCCCACCAAGTCGATCTTGTTCACGACAAGGACGACATGCGGCACTCGCAGCAGGGACGCGACGGCCAGGTGCCGTCGAGTCTGTTCGACGACACCCTTGCGCGCATCGACCAGTAACACGATGACATCAGCCGTGGATGAGCCCGTCACGGTGTTTCGGGTGTACTGCACATGCCCGGGGCAGTCGGCCAGGATGAACTTCCGGGCCGGCGTCGCAAAGTAGCGGTACGCGACATCGATCGTGATGCCCTGCTCGCGCTCAGCCCGCAGGCCGTCGGTGAGCAGAGCAAGATCGGCTCGATCCAGACCCTTGCGCCTGCTCACCTGCTCAACATGATCAAGGGTGTCGGTGAGCACGGAATTGGTGTCGAACAGAAGTCGACCCACCAGCGTTGACTTGCCGTCGTCAACCGAACCTGCGGTCGCAAGTCTCAGCAGCGTACGGCCACCGGTCATGGGATCAGCTGTCGGAGCCAGAAGCGGGGAAGGCTGGCGCATCAGAAGTAGCCCTCCCGCTTTCGATCCTCCATGGCGGCTTCGGAGAGCCGGTCGTCGGCACGGGTCGCGCCGCGCTCGGTCAACTGGCTGAGCCCAACCTCGCTGATCACGTCCTGCACCGTGTTGGCGTTGGACAGCACGGCGGCCGTGCAGGACATGTCACCCACTGTTCGGTAACGGACCGAGCGCAACTCGATCACCTCACCGGGTCGTGCCGGCGTAACGTCCGTAATCGCGATCCACATGCCGTCGCGCAGCGACACCTGGCGTTCGTGTGCGTAGTAGATCGTCGGCACGTTGATCTTCTCCGCTGCGATGTAGTCCCACACGTCCAACTCCGTCCAGTTGGAGAGTGGAAACACCCGGACATGCTCCCCGGGCAGGTGGCGTCCGTTGAAGAGCGACCACAGCTCAGGGCGCTGGTTGCGCGGCTCCCACTGACCGAACTCATCGCGCATGCTGAAGACACGTTCCTTGGCGCGGGCGCGCTCCTCGTCGCGGCGGCCGCCGCCGAAGACGGCATCATGCCCGCCTCCAGTGATGGCATCGAGCAGTGGCACGGTCTGGAGTGGGTTGCGAGTACCGTCCGGTCGCTCCCGCAGCCGACCATCGTCGATGTATTCCTGGACAGACGCGATCTTGATGGAGGCGCCGTAGAACTCGACGGCCTCATCCCGGAACTGCAGGACCTCGGGGAAGTTGTGCCCGGTGTCCACATGCAGCTGTCCAAACGGGATGGGCGCCGGCCAAAAAGCCTTCGCTGCCAGGTGCAGCATGACCACCGAATCCTTGCCTCCGGAGAAGAGCATGATCGGCGACTCGAAGCTGGCTGCAACTTCGCGGATGATGTGAATCGACTCGGACTCGAGCGCTTGCAGCTCGCTCAGCGGTCGCAGTTGAGCGGTAGTCACCCGAAATCCCTCTCCACGATCGCCGACAGCAGCGCCTTGGACATCGCCACCGCGGTATCAAGATCAACACGAGCGGTATCCACGACCAGCTCGGCTTGGGTAGGCACCTCGTACGGGTCGTCGACGCCTGTCAGACCCGTGAGCTCGCCGCGGCGGGCTTGGGCGTAGAGACCCTTGACGTCACGAGCCTCGGCGACCGCAAGCGGGGTGGCGACGTGTACCTCGGCGAATGGGACGGCGAGGCGGCCATGATCGGTTCGGACAGCGTCACGGGCGGTGGCGTACGGGGCAATCACCGAAACCAGCACGATGACGCCATGTGAGGCGAGCATCCGGGCCACCCAGCCGATCCGGGTGACGTTGACGTCACGATCTTCACGACTGAAGCCCAGCCCGGCGGAGAGATGTGGTCGTACATCGTCACCGTCCAGCACCTGTACCCGTTCGCCTGCGGCGTGCAGGTCGCGAGCCAGGGCATGGGCGATGGTGGATTTCCCTGCCGAGGGCAGGCCGGTGAACCATAACGTGGCGCCTCTCCTGGCGGGATGCAAGGGAGCGCCTTCGACCAGATGCTCCCGGCTCGCCGCCCCCGCGGTCGCAGCCTGGGCGCTCACAGGTGGATCCCGCATTCAGTCTTGGCAAATCCCGCCCACCGCCCAGCACGGGGGTCATCTTTCGACGCCTTGCTGGTGCATGGCTGGCATCCGATGGAGCTGTAGCCGTCCTCAAGGAGAGGGTTGATCATGAGGGCATTGGCCTCGATGTATCGAGCCACATCCTCATCGCTCCAGGTCGCGATCGGGGCGATCCTGATCAACTTCCGCTTCGCATCCCAGGAGACCACTGGGGTCGCAGCCCGTGCGGCTGAGTCGGCGCGCCGCAGTCCGGTGGCCCACGCGGCGTACGGCTCGAGGGCCCTGCCGAGCGGTGCCACCTTCCGTAGCGCGCAGCACTGATCAGGATTGCGCGCAAACAGATCCTTGCCCCATGTTGCGTCCTGCTCGGCCACCGTCTGCTCAGGCGTCACGTTGATCACATTGACGTTGTGCACCAGCTGCACCGCATCCCGGGTGCCGATGGTCTCGACGAAGTGATAGCCGGTATCGAGGAAGATCACATCAATGCCCGGAGCCACCTGCTCGGCGAGATGGATCAGCACCGTGTCGGCCATCGAGGATGTCACCACCAGCTTCGAACCGAACTCGCCGTAGGCCCAGGCCAAGATCTGCAACGCCGAAGCACCCTCAAGATCACGGTTGGCCTGAGCTGCCAGGTCGGCCTGGTCCACAGTGGTGCTCACGGGGACTCCTGCCGGGCAGTCCCAGATGCTTCTCCGCCGTGACCCCGCGAGGACAGCCCGAGGAAGGTCACCGAGAACGCCCGCATGCAGCTGCGGCACTCCCAGCCACCCCCTTCCAGAGGGAAGAGGGTCTCTTCGGCGCAGTACGGGCAGTAGAGCACTGCCTGCCGGGTCGCGTGCGAGGTCTCAGCCACGGCGCGTGACCTCTCTGCGTGGGACCTCCAGGTGTCTGGGGCTGCGGATGCTCACGCCAGCACCAGCTCGTCGGCACGGGCGACCCACTGGGCAAACCGCTCACCGTCTCGTCGTTCCGCCACATAGTGGCGAGCCAGCCGTTCGACGTAGTCCGGCAACTCCTCAGCCGTCACCTTGTGTCCCCTGAGCTTGCGACCGAACCCCGCGTCGAGGCCGAGACCGCCGCCAAGGTGGACCTGGTACCCCTCGACCTGATCGCCGTCCGGCCCGATGACAAGCTGGCCTTTCAGCCCGATGTCAGCAACCTGGATGCGGGCACACGAGTTCGGGCAGCCATTGATGTGGACGGTGATCGGCGAGTCCATCTCACCCAGTCGGCGCTCGAGCTCGGCGACGACACGCGCCGCCTGGGCCTTGGTCTCAACAATCGCGAGCTTGCAGAACTCGATCCCGGTGCACGCCATCACCGAGCGGCGCCACGCATCACGCCGTGCAGAAAGACCGCATTCCTCAGCTCCAGCGATCAGTGAGTCGACCTTGGATTCGTCAAGATCGAGCACCAGCAGCTTCTGCAGTGGGGTGGTCCGAACGCGACGGGACCCGTGAGCCTCGGCGATGTCAGCCAGCCGTACCAGGTCGCTGCCGCTGACCCGCCCGGCAACTGGGGACAGCCCAACAAAATAGTTACCGTCCTTCTGGCGGTGGACCCCGACGTGATCGCCTGGCTCGGTCGGCACCGCAGGCGCTGGCCCATCGATGAGAGGCCGCTTCAGGTACTCGGTTTCGAGTACGTTGCGGAATTTTTCTGCACCCCAGTCGGCGACCAGGAACTTGATCCGGGCCCGGGTACGGAGCCGTCGATAGCCGTAGTCACGAAACACGGCCACAACGCCGGCCCAGACCTCGGCTACCTCTTCTCGCGGCACCCATGTCCCGAGGCGTACCGCGAGCATCGGGTTGGTGGAAAGGCCGCCGCCCACCCACAGGTCGAATCCCGGCCCGTGTTCGGGATGCACCACACCAACAAAGGCAACGTCGTTCACCTCAGGTGCAACATCGTGCACCGGGTGGCCGGTGAGAGCGGTCTTGAACTTGCGCGGCAGGTTGGAGTAGTCCGGATCGCCGATGTAGCGAGCAACGATGTCACGGATGGCGGGCGTGGGATCGATGATCTCGTCGGCGGCGATGCCCGCCACGGGAGACCCGAGGATGACCCGCGGACAGTCGCCGCAGGCCTCGGTGGTCTGAAGGCCGACCGCCTCGAGACGGCGCCAGATCTCCGGCACATCTTCGATCCGAATCCAGTGCAGCTGAACGTTCTGCCGATCCGTCACATCGGCGGTGTTCCGCGCGAAATCAACCGAAATCTGGCCGATGACCCGGAGTTGCTCGGTAGTGAGAGCGCCGCCGTCGATCCGAATGCGCAGCATGAAGTACTCATCGTCCAGCTCCCACGGCTCGAGGGTCGCGGTCTTGCCGCCATCGATGCCAGGTCGCCGCTGTGTGTAGAGCCCGTACCACCGGAAGCGCCCGCGGAGATCATTGGGATCAATGGACGCGAAGCCACCCTTCGCGTAAACGTTCTCGATCCGTGCCCGTACGTTGAGCGGGTTGTCGTCCTTTTTGGATTGCTCGTTGGGGTTGAGCGGCTCTCGGTAGCCGAGCGCCCATTGGCCCTCGCCCTTCTTACGACGCGGACGGACTTCCGACCGTTGCCGAGTAGCTGCGCGGCCCGGACTGGTCGTCCCAGGGCTGGTCGCCTGAGGGGCAGTGTCGGTGGTCATGTGGGTGTCCCCGTTCTCGGAAGCAGCACGAGCCGGTCTGGCGAGCTTGCGCGATGATTGCCAGGCGGGCGGCTGCGGGCCAGTGGATCAGGCGGCGTGGCGGTGACACATCATCGACTCGGTCCTGCCGAGGTCGACGAAACGCCGCACGGTCAAACCCAAGGTCCGACGAGCAGGCGAGAGCGCCGGTCGCGCCGGCATTGGCCAGGCGCAGAGACGTTCCGGAGCGATACGCACGGACCAACACTCCGCCAGTGACCTTGATCGAATCAAATCGTTTCTCAATATGTGAGAATGATGTCCATTTATCGGGATTTCACGCGTATGCGCGAGCGCATGCCAGCGAGCGTACGACGAAGTGGGTTGCTTTGCTTGCTGGCCGGCGGAGGCTTCTCAACGTCCGGAGAGTCATGGTCGATGCCTGAGAGCCGTGGAAAGACATCGTCCAAGGCGGAGTTGAGCGCCGCACCGATCAGGACAGCCAGGGACATCACGTAGAGCCAGATAAGGAATGCAATGGGCGCGGCCAGCGGGCCGTAGATCGTCGGAGTTCCGACGGACTGGCTGAGCACGAATCGCAACAGCAGGCTGCCACCGACCCACATGGCCACGGTGATGGCGGCGCCTGGCAGGTCGGCCCGCCAGCGCGTACGTACCGGAACCGACAGGTGATAAAGAGTCGCGAGCATGCAGGCGGATCCCAGCAACACAACGGGCCAATACAGCCTCCCAATGAAGTCCAGGCCTACTGGAAGCACCCGATTCACCAAGGTTGGCCCGGCCAGAATCAGCGGAAGCACCACGACACCCGCGACGAGGAAGACCAAGTAGAGGACAAACGAGAGGGCTCGGGTGCGAACCAGGCCTCGCCTGCCGCCCATGCCGTACATGATCGTGATCGTGTCGACGAAGACATTGAGCGCGCGCGAGCCGGCCCACAACGCGATCAGGAACCCGATCGAGATCACTGCAGCGCGGCCACGTGAGAGCACGTCATCCAGCGTCGGTTCGATCACGGTGTTCACCACATCGGGGGTCAACGCACGTGAGGAAAGGTCGAGCAGTTGCTCGCGAAAGCCTGAGACGGTTCGGATGTCCAAAGTGCCGACAATGAAACCGACAGCACCGACCAGCCCGAACACCAGCGGCGGGAGCGAAAGGACGCCGAAAAAGGCCGCTTCGGCCGCTAGGCCGGTCACCCGGTAACGCATACAAGTGGACCCTGTGTCCGCGATGACTCGCCAGACTCGGCCACTCCAGGTGAGTGCGCGAGGCGCCGTCTCCAATGGCTCCGCCGTCACCAAGGGCTCCGCCGTCTCCAATGGCTCCGATGTGCCGTCGGGATCGGTGCGGGCAACCACCCCCTCAGCCTAGGGCCGGCGCCACCCAGCAGGATTCTCTCGGCCTGATCATCAGAGGCGGAATGGGCGGAATGTCAGGCTCAAGCTCTGATCCGCCGTCCGCCGCCCACCGCCCGACGTTTTTCCGCACAAATCCACGTACGAAAGGCATTTTCGGCCGCATCGTGCTCATCCATGGCCTTGTGCGGAGAGCTGATCGGCATCGGAGCGCGTCAAGGACGACTTGACACAGACGGCGTGTCAAGTCATCCTTGACGACATGGCAACATTGACTTTCTACGGCATTCGCGAGTTGGTTCCTGGTCCTCGGTGGCGGCAGCTCTTCGACGCCACCTGGGGCGGCTACCGCAACTGGTATCTCAGTGAGGGCGCAGCAGCGCGGCCGTCGGTCGAGTTGGCGCGTCGCATGCTCAGGCGGCACATGCCTGAGCTGACGGGTACCTGGGAGCGGCTTGTTGATCTCACCGGCGGTGACGATACGGCCGCCCGCATGCTCACCTTGTACGACCCACCGGGATTCTTGCCGGGATGTTCCCAGATGGCGCTCATCGGTGATACGCCCATGCTTATCCGCAACTACGACTACCGGCCGGACCTTTGTGAGCGAGTTGTGTTTTCCAGCGCGTTCACTGGACGCCGAGTGATCGGCTCCAGCGACTGCCTCTGGGGTCTGCTTGACGGTATGAATGACGCGGGGCTTGCGATCTCCCTCGCTTTCGGCGGTCGCCGCGGCGTTGCCTCAGGATTCGGCATCCCGCTGATCATCCGCTATGTACTCGAGGTCGCTGACACTGTGCCTGGGGCCGTGGCCGTGCTGGCTCGGGTGCCGGTGAACATGGCGTACAACCTGACAATCCTCGACGGTAACGGCGACACGGCGAGCGTGTTTATCGCACCCGGAGCCGAGCCAGAAGTGTTTGCGCGGTGTGCTGCCACGAACCATCGGGGGACCGTCCCCGATGACCCTGACCACGCGCGGCGCTTCCGCAGCGTTGAGCGCCAACGTGCGCTGCACACTCTGCTCGCTCGCCACCCGGACCCAAAGACCGCGATCTCCGCGTTCCTTCAACCGCCGCTCTATAACACCGCGTACGCGGAGGGGTTTGGCACCATGTACACAGCTGCGTACCGTCCCCACGATGGAGTGGTCGACTACGTCTGGCCCGGCTCCACCTGGCGGCGCGGATTCGATTCCCCAGACGCGACACACGCGGCAATCTATCGACCCGACTCGGCACCGATCCAGGCCTGAGACGTGGTTGCTGAGTGCCAGAGCCGGCGATCCGCCCGGGACAGCCGCCCGCCGACTTGACCCACGCGTAGCAGTTAAACAACCTTGCTCTATGTGGAATCGGGAGGATCTTGCTCATGCGACGCCGAGCGAGTTGGCCGATGTCGCCGAGGCCAGCATGCGCTTGCTCGCGCAAAGTGACGACCCCGCCGCGTTCGGGTATCTGATCGAGATGACCCGCTTAGCGGGAGAGTGCCTCGGGATGGCCGCCCGCACCCTGGCCCATGAGAGCTCCTGGTCACAAGTGGGGAATATCGCGGGAACGACCCGGCAAGCCGCGTGGGAACGGTGGAGCAGCCCCTGAGTCGAGCTCGCGGGGGCGTCGCCGATCAACATGATGCCTCGTGCAGTCGTAGCATCATCCAGCGATAAGCGTCGCCGTGTGCGGAGTGTTGTCGGCGGAGTTGCCCACGTAGACGGTGTACTCGCCGGGCTTGGTCACGAAGCCTTGGGTGCAGTAGTCCCAGACGCCGAACGGGTGGTTCGTCGCCGCTGGGTCGATGGTGATCGTCACCGGCTTCGACTCTCCTGGCTCGACGAAGACTTTCTGGAACCCCACCAGTCGCTTGGGGGGTTGTCCATCGACGGGCAGCCCGAGATATACCTGCACCACTTCGGCGCCGGCCACAGCGCCGGTGTTGGTCACCGATGCGGTCACGGTGACTGGGGCGTTGGTGCCGTCCGGCGCTTTTACTGACACGTCGGCGATGTCGAAAGTGGTGTAGGACAGGCCGAAACCGAAGCCGAACAGCGCCTTGATGCCTTGGGTCTGGAACCAGCGGTACCCCATCGCCAAGCCTTCGGAGTAACGGATCACCGGGTAGCCGTCGCCTTCGTCGATGCCCGGATACCGCTCAGGTTTCCCGGCGTACAGAGTGTCCGTCTCCGACCTGGGGTAGGAGGTCGGCACCTTCCCGGAGGGGTTAACCACCCCGAACAGTAGGTCCGCGACGACATGTCCGTCCTCGGCGCCTTGGTTCCACGCCTCCAGGACCGCCGGGGCCTTGTCGATCCACGGCATCAGCACGGGGTTGCTGTCCTTCATCACCACGACCGTGGTCGGGTTGATGCCCAGAAGTTCGTCCAGCATCCGGTTCTGGTCATTGAGCATGTTGGCATCCGGCTGGTCAGCGCCTTCGGTCGCCACCAGGCCTGCCATCAGCACCACCATGTCGGCCTGCTTGGCCGCATCCTTGGCTTCGTCCAGATTGGACAGATCGTCGCTGACGGTCACCTTGGTCACGGTCGCGGACGAGCCGAGATCCCTCAGCACGTCCTGCATGCCTTCCAGTGGCGGCACGGTGTACAAGGGGATTACTTTGGATGAGCCGCCGCCCCCGAGGCAGGCCTCGTCCACGAACTTGGACTGGCCGATGATGACGATGGAGCCGGTGTCGGGATCGAGCGGCAGCAATCTGCCTTCGTTCTTGAGCAGAACGGCGATCTGGGAGCCGATGGTTCGGGCGACGGCGCCGTGGGCCTGGGCGTCAATCTCGCCCGGATCGTAGGGGCGCTCGAACTGTCCGAACCGGAACATCTGGGTGTAGCGGCGGACCAGTGCCCGGTCGATGGTCTCGATCTCGAGGCTGGTGTCGGAAAGGGCGGCCTTGACATTCGTCTCGTTGAGCCACTTGGCGTCCGGCATTTCGTGATCCATGCCGGCATTGAGCGACGGGGCGCAGGAGCGGCAGGACCAGAAGTCGGACTGGACGTAACCCTCGAAGCCCCACTCCGTACGCAGGATGTCGGTCAAGGTGTACCGGTATTCGGTGGCGTAGACACCCCGGACCCGGTTGTAGGAACTCATCATCGCGGCGATTTCGGCGTCCTTGACCAGCATCTCGAACGGCAACAGATAGAGCTCTCGCAGAACGTGCTCGTCCACCTCGACGCTGGTCCGGAACCGTTCGTACTCTTGATCGTTGACCACGTAATGCTTGCCCATGGCGATCACGTCGTGAGCCTGGATGGCTTTGGTCACCGCGACGCCCATCACCCCGGAGAGGTACGGGTCTTCGGAGAAGTACTCGAAGTTGCGGCCGGCGATCGTGGTCCGATGCAGGCACACGCCGGGGCCCTCCAGGACGTGCTGGCCCAGCGTCGCCGTTTCCGAGCCGATGATGTCCCCGTAGGAGTGCGCCAGATCGGGGTCGAAACCGGCGGCGAGGCCGATGGTCATGGGCAGGGAGGTGGCAGGCGGGCTCGGAGTGCCGTCACCCATGCCGACACCCACAGGGCCGTTGGTGATCCGGAAGCGAGGAATCCCCAGCTCGTCAATCGCCGTCACGTGCCGCTCGACCCGAATCTGGGCCGCAAGCTGCTCCAGGTCGGCTCCGGACTCCGCAGCCTGCGCGGTGATGGCGTAGATGTCGATGGTCTCCATGGCGCCATGCAACTGAGCGATCTTCTGCTCCAGCGTCATGGCCTCGACGAGCTTCTTGGCTCGCTCACGGAATGACAAGGACGTGTCCTGCCAGGCAAACGTAATTTCGGACAAGGTCAGATCTCCTTCAGCCTCCGGCGGGAGGGTCAGGTCACTAGTTCCTCACGGGGAACTTGCCTTCTTCCCGGATGCGTTTGTTCAGTTCCGTCAGGTACTCGTCTTCGTCGAAGTCCAGTGAGACCTCCTTGCCGGTCCAGCTGGACAGGTGAATGGCGTTCGCCAGACGGACGCCGTTGATGCCGTCCGAGCCCGGTGCGATGAGTGGCGTGCCGTCGAGAATGTTCGCGGCGAAGTTCTCCAGGACGCCCGTATGCTGGGCCCCCCACTTGGACTCGAACTCGATGACCTCAGACGAGTAGTAGTCCTCGGTGTTGAGCTGGCCGGTGAACAGTTTCATGACGTCTTGCATGTCCATGCCCTCGCTGAGCTCACGCTCAGGCTTCTTCAGCCGGGTCACGGTGGCGGTCAGGCTGTTGTCGACAACGATCTTGCCGTTGTCACCTAAGATTTCGAACCTGTCGGTACCGACGAGGTCATGCACTGCGGTGATGAAAACGCCGGTGGCGCCATCTCCGTAGTCGACAACCGCCGTCACCTCGTCCTCGACCGCGATGTCGCGGCGGAAACCGTAGGCGACCTTGGCGTAGACAGACTGCGGAATCCCACAGATCCACTGCCACAGGTCAAGCTGGTGTGGCGCCTGGTTGACCAGCACTCCACCACCCTCGCCACCCCAGGTCGCTCGCCACGCGCTCTGCTCGTAGTAGCCCTGCGGCCGCCACCAGGTGGTGATGATCCAGCTGGTGTGTCGGATTGTGCCGAGTGCACCGCCCTCGACGATCTCTTTGAGCTTCTGATAAAGCGGGTTGTTGCGCTGGTTGAACATGATGGCGAAGGTCAGTTCCGGTTTGGTCTCCGCGAACGCGTTCAGCTCCTTGACCTGCTTCGTGTAGACGCCGGCCGGCTTCTCCACGAGTGCGTGGATGTTCCGCCTGAGCGCCTCGATGCCCATTTCCGGATGCAGATAGTGCGGCACGCAGGTCACGACCGCAGTCTACGTCGCCGCTGTCCAGCATGGCGACGTAGTCGTCATAGAACGGCACGCCGGAGTACTTCGACTCCGCAACCTGGGCCTTTGCCGGGTCCACATCGCAGATGGCGCCGATCTCGATGTTTGGCACCATGCCGTCCTGAATGAAGCCTGCGTACATCGAGCCCTGGGCGCCGAGCCCGATTATGCCGAGCCTTACTTTATTCGCCATTCGCTGCGTCTCCTCTGCGTTCTTGAGCTGCTCGCGCATCGCGTTTTGAATCCGTGATTGCTTACGCTCGCAACTCCCGAGCTGGCACGGGTTTCTGCCGGTTCTATCCGGGCGACGGCTCCGGTCGGAGGGTCACGATCTGAGCGTAATGGTTGGCTTCCGACTCGGCGGATGGGGTGAGCCGGGCCCACGCCACCCCGAGCAACGCCGGCTAGCGGCGTCTCGTGTAGGAAAGGAGGCAGATCGAAGGTCCTGAACAAACCGCTCTGCAACCAGTCGAAGGAGTTGGCATGGCAAGAATCGGTGTCCAGTCCATGATGCTCAAGAACGAGTTCGAGGCAGATGGTGCGTTCACAACGCTTAAGAGGCTGAATGAACTGGGGTTTAACGCTGTTGAGCTCTCCCAAATTTCCATGTCGGAAGGCAACGTCGGTGAGATCGAGCGTGCGAGGGTCGAGTTCGGCATGGAGATCGCTGCTCTGTCCGCGGCCCTGGAGACTCCGGTTGGCGCGCCCGGTGACTCGCTGATGAACGATTTCGACAAGATCGTGGCGGACTGCAAGCGGCTGGCCTGCCCGCTTGTTCGCATCGGCATGATGCCGTTCTCGGCCATGGCCTCCAAAAAGGCCCTCCTCGACTTCTGCAGCAGGAGTAACGAGATGGCCGCCCGGCTTGCCGAGCAGGGCATCGCCCTGTATTACCACAACCACCACATCGAGTTCGCCAAGTATGACGGCAAATACATCTTGGACATCATCCGGGAGAGTGCTCCACTGATGAAGTTCGAGCTGGATGTCCACTGGATTCATCGCGGCGGAAAGGACCCGGTGAGCGTTCTCAAGGACTACGCCGGCCTGGTGGACCTCGTCCATCTGAAGGACTATCGCATCGGTCAGCTCCCTCCGAACGCCTTCGAGTTCCTGCAGGCAGGTGACTTCCAGGCCTTCATGACGGCATTTGAGGGGGTCGTTCAGTTCGCGGAGGTCGGGGAAGGCAATCTCGACTTCAAGGCGATCATCGATCAAAGCCTGACCAGCGGGGCGAAGTATCTGCTGATCGAGCAGGACAACCAGTACGGCCGCGATCCGTTTGACTGCCTCGCCACTTCCCGGGACAACCTCATCGCGCTCGGCTATGGCAATCTCCTCTGAGGCCCTAACCCCATCAGTGCGATCTAGGTCAGCTCGGTAACAGATGCGACTGCTGGAGCTGCCCATACATGGGGCTCAGTAGTTGATCAACAACGAGCGGTCTGGATCGTGCCGGCCTTCAATCAGGCGAATTGTCCTCGAGCGAGACCGCATAGATAGTGAGTGGGTGATCACCTGGTGCGACCCGAACCGAACTCCCTTGAGCAGGGCTCCATCGGTGACACCGGTCGCGGCAAAGAAGACGTTGTCGCTGGAGACGAGGTCCGATGTCGTCAAGATTCGCTCCAGGTCGTAGCCGCCCTCCAACGCGGCTTGCCTTTCGGTGTCATTGCGCGCGATGAGCCGGCCCAGCATTTCTCCGCCGAGGCAACGGAGCGCACAGGCAGCCAGCACACCCTCTGGGGTGCCGCCGGTGCCGACCAGCAGGTCCACACCGGTCTCTGGCGCGGCGACCATGATTGCGCCACCTACGTCTCCGTCCGGCAGGAATCGGATTCGGGCGCCTGCCGCGCGGATTTCGGAGACCAGTGCTTCATGCCTCGGCCGGTCGAGAACGGCTACGGTGAGGTCGGAGACCCTCCGGTCAGCGTGCCGCGCGATCTTACGCAGCGTGTCCGCAATCGGTGCGTCAAGATCAACTTGCTCAACCACCGCAGCAGGAACCACTAGCTTCTGCATGTAGACCGCCGGTCCTGGATCGAACATGGTGCCGCGCGGGGACACGCCTAGCACGCTGACCGCATCCGGAAGGCTCTTGGCGGTGAGAGTGGTGCCATCGACTGGGTCAACAGCGATGTCCAGGTCGGGCCCAGTGCCGTCGCCGACGTGCTCGCCGTTGAACAGCATGGGTGCTTCGTCCTTCTCGCCCTCCCCGATCACCACAACACCGTTCATGCGAACCGATCCGAGCACCGGGCGCATCGCGTCTACCGCGGCCTGGTCGACCTGTTCCTTGTCACCAAAACCCATGTATCGCGAGCAGGCGATGGCGGCCGCCTCAGTTGCCCGCACCAACTCCAGGGCGAGATTGCGGTCAGGGTCCGTCCGGTTGGCAGACCGGTCAGCCGCTCGGGCCTGATTCGAGTCTGCGCTGTTGGTATCTGCGCTCATGATGATTTCCGTCCATTTCTGGGTGCCGAGGATGCCGAATCAGCCCGCTGACTGCGACGCGCGCTCGGTCATATCACTGGGACGCTATTGCGTCCGCCTGACGGAGGACCGCGTCGACGAAATCCTGATCGGCGCCGAGCCCTGGCTCCAAGGTGTCTAAGACCGCTGGTACGACCTCAGGCAGTTCACCTGAATTGGCTGCGTCCCGAGCGGCAGCGGCTCCTGCGTCCTTGATCGGCGCGCCGAGCCCGCGCAGATGCAGCACCCAGGCGGCGACCGTGGTGGCGCATCCGATGGGTACTCGTCCCGCTGCTCGCTCGGCGCGAATCGTCGGCATCGTGCGTACCAGCAACTTGGTTGACCCGTCCGCTGCTATGCGAGCCAGCTGATCCCCGGCCCGAGGGTTGGAGAAGCGCGTCAACAGGGCTTCCCGGTACGCGGCGATGTCGGCGGCCGGGAGGGTGAGATGGCGGCTTGCCTCATCCCAGAACATCTCCACCCAGGACCTGCAGGCTCGGATCGGCGATGGCTTCATCGATCGTCGAATGTCCCCGGATGCTGCCGGCGTAGGCCAGCATCGAATGTGACCCGTTGAGGAGCCAAAGCTTGCGCTGCTCGAAGGGTTCAACCTCAGCGACGATGGTGGCACCTGCTTCTTCCCAGCGTGGCCGACCGGCCGGGAATCCGCCCGAGATCACCCATTCGCTGAACGGCTCGGTCGCTACCGGATAGGCGTCGACGTACCCGCAGGCCTGCTGCACCAACGCCCGATCCTCATCTGTGGTGCCTGGGGTGATCCGGTCCACCATCGAGGTGGCGAAGTCGACGTGGGAGTCAATCCAGTCGGGCAGGGTCTCGTCCAATAGGGCTGCGAAATCTTGCACCACCGTCTTGGTGACGGCACCGTTCTCGGGAAGGTTGTCACACGACAAGATGGTGAGCGCTGCTGCACCTGAGGCGCGCCGGGCGACCAACCCTGCCACCAGTCTGGCCGGCAGCGAGGCGACCGGGTTTCTGGGATCGGACCGCAAGGCGTCAAGATCGGACACAATGACGTCTTGGCCAGCGTCAAGATGCCCATCGGCGCCGCGGAGATAGGCGGCCTCGGTGACGGTGATGGTGATGATCGCCACCTCGGCCCGGCCCAGATAGTCGAGGTAGGCCTCGTGCTCAGCTGCGGCGTGGACCGCCGAGAGGGCCCCGATCAGCTCGAAGCTGTCGCCATCGCCGCTACGGGTGATCAAGGTGTACAGGCCGTCCTGCGGCTTCAACGCGTCGGCCATGTCGGTGCGCCGGCCGGTGAAGGCCGCGATGCCCCACTGGTCGGCGTCGGGGCTGTTGGCTGTGTACCAGGCCTGATGGGCCCGGTGGAAGTTGCCGATCCCCAAATGCACGATCCGCACCGGCGCCGCTGCGGGCGTGTCGGGCAGCGAGCGGGATAGACGGGGAACTTCTTCAGGCGCGGTCACAGTTTGAATGCCCTTCTCGGGTTGGTGACGACCAGATCATGCATGACCTCGATGGCCTCAGCCTCACTCAGTCGGTGCTCGCCCACCAGCTGGGCCACGTACCCTGCGTCAAGCCGGCGGGACATGTCATGCCGAGCTGGGATGGAGCAGAAGGCACGGGTGTCGTCGATGAAGCCTGAGGTCTTGGAGAATCCGGCGGACTCGGTGATCGCGGCGCGGTAGCGGCGGATCGCCTCCGGCGCGTCGAGGAACCACCACGGGACGCCGGCGAACACCGACGGGTAGAAGCCGGCGAGCGGAGCGATCTCTCTGGAGAACACCGTCTCATCGATGGTGAAGATGATGAGCTGGAAGTTCGGATGCGTACCGTAGCGGTTCAACATCGGACGCAGCGCCTCGGTGAACTCCATCTGGACCGGGATATCGGTGCCGACATCGGCGCCGTACTTTTCAAACGTGGGCAGATGGTGATTGCGCCGCACGCCAGGGTGGAGCGTCATCACCAGGCCGTCGTCACAGGCCATCCGTGCCATCTCCGACACCAGATGGCGACGCAACGCAGTCGCCTCGGACTCTGACACCTCACCCTTGCGAGCCGCAGCATAGATGCGCTCTGCCTCCGGCACCTCCAGTGTGTCGGTACGGGCGTCAAGGTGGCTGTGATCGGAGGAAACCGCACCATTGTCCTTGAAGTACCGGCGGCGGCTCTCCATCGCGGCGATGAATCCGCCATAGTCGCCGGTGTCGATTCCCGCCACCTCGGCCAGCCGGTCGACATCGGCATTCCAGCTCGGCTGCGCGGGCTCGAGATACCTGTCCGGCCGGAAGGTCGGAATCACTCGACCCTGCCATGTGGGGTCGTCGCGGAGAAACTGGTGGGCGGCCAGATCGTCGCACGGGTCGTCGGTGGTCGCGAGCAGCTCGATACCGAACTTCTCGTACAAAGCTCGCGGCTTGAATTCCGGCGACGCGATACAGCTTTGAATTTGATCATAAATCTGGTCCGCGGTGTCGGCGCTTGGCTGAACCTTGACGTTGAAGACCTCACCCAGCTGGGTGTCGAACCAGAGTCGCACCGGGGTTCCCCGATATGCGCTCCAATGCGAACACAGCGTGCGAAAGGCCTCCCGGGATTGCGCTTCACTCAGGTCCGGTTGGCCGACGCCAAGCTCGGACAGTTCGACGCCATGTGCATGCAGCATTCTGTTGACGTAATGGTCCGGCGTGATCAGTAACGAGGTTGGGTTGCTGAAAGGGATGTCCTCAGCCAGCCACTGCGGCGGCACATGCCCATGGGGCGAAATGATCGGTAGATCCTTGACACTCTCGTAAAGCTGCCGCGCACTCGTACGGAGCCCAGGCTCGGAGGGTAGAAGCCGATCCGGATGAAGGCCGAGTTCAGAAGTGGGGGACATAGTCACCATCCTGCTGAGGACGACGACGTTCCGACAACGGGTTGCCGTTTGTTGTCTTAAGCCAACCTGCCCGGGATGCGAGGGATGCTTGGAAATCTAATGCGATGAAGTGCGCGGTTCGGGCCGGGTTTTCCGCGTTCAAAACCCGGCGCACAGGTGCGCACTTCTTTGCCAGCAACCTGGAATGCGCGTGGTGCAGGTGGTCTACCGATTCCGCTGACGCCCGGTCGAGTCCCGCACCACTAACCGGGTCGGCAACAACACGGGCTCAGCTAACTCGGCTTCCTCATGCCAGCTGCGTTTCAACAGACGGTTCACCGCAGCGGAGCCGAGACTGACCAGAGGCGCCGCGATGGTAGTCAAGCGAGGCTCCACCAGGGATGAGTCGAGAATGTTGTCGAAGCCAATCACGCAGACGTCCTCGGGTACCCGACAGCCAGCAAGTATGACCGCCTGAATGAAGCCGATGGCAAGCAGATCGTTATAGGCAATCACCCCACGCGTCTGGTTGCTAAGCCACTTCGTCGCTGCCAACCCGCCACCGGCCATCGTGGGCACGTTCGGTCCGATCCGCCTCACCTTGAGATCCAGTTCCAGGCCCGCCGCGCGCAGTCCCTGCCAACGCATCCCGTCAGACCAGGACGCCTCCGGCCCGGCCAGATAAGTGATCTCACGGACACCTGCTCCAGCCAGATGTTCGCTGGCTTTCCTCATTGCGTTCAAGTTGTCAGTCGCAACCGAGGGAATCTGGCCGACGATGCGATTCAGCAGCACTAGTGGTCTGTGCTTAGCGGCGTCTCGAATCGAGGCATCGGGCATCCGCGAGGAGCTCAAGATCACCCCGTCGACCGCTGACAGCACTCGACTGAGTGCCTGCTTTTCAGTGTGTACTGATTCTTGGGTTTCGACCACCAACATGATGTAGCCGGCATGCATTGCTGTCCGTTCCGCCCCGCGGATCATGCCGTGAAACACCGGGTTGTTGATGTCGGCAACGATCATCCCCAGCAGCATCGTGCGCTGCACCGGAAGGGCTCGTTCCAGCGGTGCCGATCGGTAGCCGATTTCCTCGGCCACCTTCCGCACATGCTCGGCGGTCTTGAAGCTCACACGGCCCGGGTTCGACAGGGCTCGCGACACAGTCGAGGTCGCGACGCCCGCAATGCGCGCCACGTCGTAGATCGTCGGTGGTGCGGCACGGACGATGGCTTCAGTTTGCGTGTTCTTGATCAACCCGCTGGACACCGGTCTCGCCACTCATAGGTTTGCGCCCTTTCAGGTGAGGCTAGCAACAAATGGCAACCGAGTGGAGGTTCGCCGCGAGAGGTGACTGAATGGAGCATGGACGGTAGCGAGGCGGCCCGGGGCGAACGTTCGCGATCAAGGTTTGGCGAGATTTAGAGCGTGGCGGGCCCACTCGAAAGACAGTCTGAATGAGTCGTGGAGGGAGTCGACGCTTGGTTCGACGACCTCGATCATGTAGTCACCGTCGTAGTCATCGGGCATGGCAGCCGTGACGGCGTCGAAGTCGACTACGCCTCTGCCGGGTTCCGTCCAGAGCCGTTTGGTCGTCTCGACCTGGTGGTAGTTGAGGCCTTCTCGAGCAGCTGGATCGAGGTAGTCGGGGAAGCAGTCTTTGATGTGGATGCCGCCGATCCGGTCGGCGTAGCGGCGGATCAGTGCCGCTGGGTCGATGCCGGCCCAGCGCAGGTGCCCGGTGTCCGGGCCGAAGCCGATCACGTCTGCACCGAGGGTGTCGAGCAGCTGAATGATCTCAGCTTCGGTCTCGAAGACTCCGCCGATCTGGGGGTGGTGCAGCGGCCAGAGCCCTTGGCTTTGGAGAACTTGACAGATGATGCCGCAGTTCTCGATGGCGAGCGCGAGCCGGTCTTTATTGAAGTCGGCGCCGATTGCCGGTTCGGCCATTCTGGCGGGAACCGACATCGAGGAGACCATCGTCCGATCCAAACCCAACGACACCTGAGCGCCGGCGAATCGTTTCGCGCGTTCCATCTCGTCGGTGATATCAACAGTTTCGTCGAAGGGCGAGCTGAACAGGCTGAGCGATGGGGTCAGCCCGTAGCTGCTGATCCAGCCACGGTATTCGTCGGCGGTCATGCCCTGGGGCACGTCTGCCTTGACTGCAGTGAACCCGATATCGGCTAAGTCAGCGAATGCTTGATCGAGCGCTGCCTTCGAATTGTCGACTGTGCCGTCGCCAGCTCGGTAAGCGATCGGGTTGGCCGCCAACCGCGGATGGTGACGTTCCGCCAAATCGCCTGCGATTGGCTCTGCCTGGCTCATCGCTGGCTCCTTCCGCGATAGTGGAAGCTGGTGGTCGTGAACACCGGATTCTCTCGCCCTTCAGAATATTGTTGAATGCGTCCCACACCTCGGTCCGGAGAAGCCGGCCCAGCGTGCCGTTGGCAAACCCAGTTAGAGGTCGGAGCGCCAGCGGCGGCGTAGCGCAAATGCGGCCGTTTTGGGTTGCCGATCGCGGGTGAACGCACCTTTCTTGTTGCCGCCGACCCGCATGATCCCAGAGGTAGTGGTGAAGTCGGCGAAGTTCCAGACATGCTCTCCAACGACGGCGTCGATCCGGTCGAAGACGCGGTGGTTCATGTCGAGGTATTCCACCTGGTACTCCTCAGACCATGGGCTCCCGGCGGCGACGGAGTGCAGGCCCGGGTAGGTGTCGGCGCCGTATTCAGTGATGATGATCGGCTTGCCTTCGCCGGCCCAGGCCCTCAGCTCGGTTTCCCAGTTGATCTCGGCCGCCTCGAGGTCGCCGGTATCGACGTACCAGCCGTAGTAGCGGTTGAGCATCAACACGTCGCCGAACTGCGACACCCGACATTTGCCGTGCGGGGCGAGCATCACGTTGACGAAACCGACCGGCCGGGTCGGGTCGGCTTCGCGGGCCACGTCGAACAGCGGGCGGAAGTAGTTTTCGGCCCCTTCGGTGTCGGACTCGGGCTCGTTGGCGATGCTCCACATCACCACGCTGGGATGGTTCTTGTCGCGGGCGATCAGTTCCCGGATCGCCTGGGCATGGACCTCGCGCGTCGCGTCGTTGGCGGTGTCGGGGGAGAACGTTGTGTAGCCCTGCCCGCCGAAAATGCCGCCGCCGAGGCCCATGTTCAGGCCGACAGCTGCGGTCTCATCGATGAGCACGATCCCTTGCCGGTCGGCGTAGTCGAGTACATCCTCCGCGTAGGGGTAGTGGGAGGTACGGAAGGAGTTGGCGCCGATCCACTTCAGCAGCTCGAAGTCGTGAAGCAGATAGGCGTCATTGTGGCCTTTGCCGATCACCGCCACATCCTCGTGTTTGCCGAAACCGGTGAAGTAGAAGGGTTCGCCGTTGATCAGAAACTCAATTCCGTCCACCTTCACGGTCCGCACACCGACACCCTGGTGGTAGCTGTCAACGACAACCCCGTCGATGATCAACTGCAGTTCCAGGTCGTAGAGATAGCCGTCACCGGGCGCCCACTTGTGCACGTTCGGAACCTGCAAGGTGCCGCTAACGCCGTCGGCCGACGCGATTTCTGCCCCGTCGGCGTCGCGTAAGACTGCTCTGGCCTGGACCTCCTCCGCACCAACCGCTTCCGCGGTGTAGGAAACCACACCGTTGTCGCCGTCGAGATCGGTCGTGACCGTCAGGTCCGCTATGTAGGCAGGTGGCGTCGCGTACAGCCAGACACTTCGGTGGATGCCGGCGTAGTTGAAGAAGTCGTGCCAGTAGCGCTGCCGAGGCCCGGCTGGGGTTTCCTCGATGACACCTGGCGGGATGGACTGCCAGTGCAGAGTGTTGTTGACCCGCGCTGTGATGCGGATCTGCTCGCCGGGCGTCACCTGCTCAGTGATGTCGGCCTCGAACGGGGTGTAACCGCCCTCATGCGATACGACCTCGGTGTCGTTCACCCACACGGTGGCCCGGTGCGTGGCCGACTCGAAATGCAACACGATTCGCTCGCCCTGCCAGCCACGCGGCACCCAAACAGTCCGCTGATACCAGACGTCGCCGAAGTAGTCACGGACCGCGGCATCTGCGGCAATGTCGTTGAAGCTTGCCGGTACCGCCATTTCAGATGCTTCCGGCAGCGGCCCAGCGAACCATGCGGCAGCCGTGCCCTTGCTTTCTGGATCCAAGGCGAACCGCCACAACCCGTTCAGGTTCTTTCGTTCGCGGGTTGTGGTGTCTTGAGGACGAAGCATGTCGACTCCCAGGAATCATGAAGTTGGGTGAGGGCTACTGCAATTCAGTCACACCTCACGCAAACAGCACTAGTTGTTGCCATTTATTGCTACGCCCAGAGCAGACGGATGAAGATCAAAGGAGACGCAGACGATGGCTAGGTAAGTGAGGCTCGGCATTGTCGGACTCGGCGCCCAAGGTTCGATGTACGGGCGGTTAGGTTGCGTAAACAAGCGCATCCGTGAAGAAGGCCAGTTTCCGGAGAGGAAGTAACCGGGTCCAGCAGAATCCCTTAGTTCTCCGCTACGGCGAAGTACCCTGCCGTCCGGCCTTGGGGCGGGCGATTTGGACGATGATGTCGGCGCAGGTGTCCAGATCCATGAGTCCCGTATTCAGGACCAGGTGGTATCGATCCGCCTCTCGCGGGTCCCAGCCGTAGAACTCAATGGACATGTCGGCGCGAACCTGGTCCTCGCGCTTTTGGCGCTGGGCAGCCTGTTCCAGGTCAATCCCGCTCTCCTGCGCGGCGCGGGCGATCCGCTGCTCGAGGGGACCGTCCAGCCTGACGTGCAGCGCTCCCGGCCAGTCGGCCAGTATGAATGCACCGTTGCGGCCCACGATGACGCCGCCTTCTCGCGCCGCCTCTTCGACATAGCGAGTGTTCTCCGCGACGAGCTTGTACGTGTCCCCTCGCTCCGCTAGAAGGATGTTCGGGCCTTCCCCACCGGTATACGAGGCGACCGAGCCGCCCATCGCATTGAAAACGCGAGTAAGCAGCGAGCGACTCTCGTGCACGCTCATGGCAGCCTCGATCTCCTCAGATGAGAACGCCTGCACATGCAGTGGAACCCGCAGCGCATCAGCGACCCTGGCGCTGACATAACTTGCCCCGGACCCGTAGGACTCGAACAAGGTTACGACCAGCTTCTGCGCCTGTCCGGCCTCTGAACTCGTATCGGTCATCACAACCTCCTTGCGTGGCGTGCTTGAAGGCGAGTGCTTAGTTACCTGCCTTCACGGTTGATCCAGCCTCCATCGTCCTCTTCGTGCCGATTAGCGGCGGGTGGGGGTATCGGTATCAATTCAGCCAGCAGGGCACCCAACAAGCAATCTGTTGCCAGTTGTTGCCACCCGACATGTCGCAATTCGCCGCAGTCGCGTGATGACTCCGCACGCGCTTCAAGGATCTCATTGATTCTGGCACGCTCGTTGTGTCAGTCTCGGGATAACGAAGCGGCGGAGTCGCGATGAGGCCGCGATCATCGGGCGAGCGAGTGGGCCATGGCAACAACTGGCAACGGGTGGACGCGTAAAGGTGTCGTGCCGTTCAATCAAGTAGCGCTATCTCTCGGCCGAGAGGCCCATACCCAGGAGTGATCTTGTGGCTATTCCCGAAACGATGGACACGTCGAAACTCAGATCGTTGGAGAAGCTGCCGATAAAGACCGTTCTCGGATATGGGGCTGGAGACTTCGCCTTCAACCTTGCATTCAGTCTGAGCACCGCGTTCCTGCTGTACTACTACACCGATGTGGCGGGCATCTCCGCTGCCGCGGTGGGCACCATGTTCCTGGTGGTCCGGCTGTGGGATGCGTTCGCCGATCTACTGGCTGGACGGCTGGTCGACCGGACGATGACCCGGTGGGGCAAGTTCCGGCCGTTCATCATGTTTGGCGCGGTCCCGTTGCTGTTCATGAGCTTCCTCACCTTCCGAGTACCGGCGAGCTTCGACGAAGGCATGAAGCTCGTCTACGCCTACGCCACGTACGCGATCTTGGGTCTCCTCTACTCGCTGGTCAACATCCCGTACGGCTCATTGGCTTCCGCGGTCACCCAGTCGGTGCGTGAGCGGGCGAAGCTGGTGGCGGCCCGCGCCTTCGGAGCCGGCGTCGGTGGTGTGGTCCTGACTTTCGTCGTCGGCGGCTTCATTCAGGATCTCCGCGGTCAGAAGGCCCTGATCGAGACCCCGGAGGATCTGATCGCCTACCAGGCTGCCGTGCAGGGTGTGTTCACCAAGGTCACGCTGGCGTTCATCGTGGTCGGTACCGCCGCTTTCTGGTTCACCGCCTGGGCCTGCCGCGAGCAGGTGATACGCACTCAGCCGAGTATCACGCGTCAAAGAAACCATCGGCACCCTGAAGTCGAACACGCCGCTGGCCTTCCTGTGCGCGTCGAGCTTCTTCTACCTGATCGGCCTGTTCGCGGTCGGCGGGGCCACCGCCTTCTACGCCCAGTACGTGCTCGGCAATATCGGCCTGATCGGCCTCATCACCCTGGTCAACGTGGGCATCGCGTTGTTGATCACCCCGTTCATCCCGAAGCTCATCGACGTCTTCGGCAAGAAGAACGTGTTCCAGTTCTGCGGCGTGTTCACCATCATCGGCGGCGTCGGCTCTTTTCTTCGCACCGGGCAACCTGTTCTGGCTTGTGCTGCTCGCCCTGGCCATCAAGGGCATTGGCGCCAGCCTGATCAACACCGTGATGTTCGGTCTGGAAGCAGACACCGTGGAGTACGGCGAGTGGAAGACCGGCAGGCGCAGCGAGGGCGCCACCTACGCATTGTTCTCCTTCACCAGGAAGGTCACCCAGTCGCTCGGCGGTGCGCTGGGTGCCTGGGCCCTGGCGATCGGCGCCTACGTCGCCGCCAGCGCGGCAAACCCGAACCCGGTCCAGCCCGAGAGTGCGATCATCGCCATCAAGTTCACCATCGGTCTGCTGCCCGCAATCGCCGCGCTGCTCGCGATGCTGATCTTCATCAAGTACCCGCTGAACGACAAGAGGTTCGCGAGATCCGCGACGAGACGGAAGCCCGCAAACTGGCCGCCATCACCGCGCACCATGAGAGGCCCGAGGACTTCGTCACCCCCGACCACAAGGCGTGAGCTCAACCCGCTAACCAGGGAGTCTGGATGAGCAAGCCAGATTTGACCGCCATCCCGTACGAGCTGGACGACGAGGCCATTGCCTGGGTCCAGAGCACGATTGACTCAATGAGCGCTCGACGAAAAGGTCGGCCAGCTGTTCATCAACCTCAACAACCGTTTCGATGACGACTTCGTCAACCGCATCGTCGACGGCTACCACCCAGGCGGCATGCGCTATAACCACACCGACTCCGCCAGCATTCAGGCCCATATTCGGCACGCCCAAACTCGGTCGAAGGTGCCGTTGTTGGTTGCCTCGAACATCGAGGCCGGCGGTAACGGCGCGTGTGCCGACGGCACCCTGGTCGCGACACCGCTACAGACCGCATCGACGTCCGACACCGAAGCCGCTCGTCTGATGGGCGTGGTCGGCGGCCGTGAGTCGCGGGCGCTGGGCTGTAACTGGGCGTTCACGCCGATCGTGGATATCCACCACAACTGGCGCAACACCGTGATCGCCACTCGCGCCTTCGGTAACGATCACCAGACGGTGATCAAGTACGCCGACGCTTACTGCCGTGGGGTCCGCGAGGGGGCGGGCGACCGGCCGATGGCCCTGTGCATGAAGCACTTCCCCGGAGACGGCCGCGACGAGCGTGACCAGCACGTCGTGACGTCCTACAACGACTGTTCGGTGGAGGAGTGGGACGCCACCTACCGCAAGATCTGGGAGTGGGGGATCGGCGCCGGGATCGAGTCGATCATGGTCGGCCACATCATGCTGCCCGAGTACTCCCGGCACCTTCGTCCGGGGATCGCCGACGCCGACATCTTGCCGGCGACGGTTGCGCCCGAGCTGCTGACCGATCTGCTGCGCGATGATCTTGGTTTCAACGGGGTTGTGCTGACCGACGCGTCGCTCATGGTTGGGCTCACCTCGGCGCTGCCGCGGGAGCGTCAGATGGTGCAGGCCATCACCGCGGGCTGCGACATGATCTTGTTCTTCCGCAATCACGACGAGGACTTCGGCTTCGTCCGCGCCGCCGTCGAATCTGGGGAGATCAGCGCCGAACGGCTGGAGGATGCGCTCACCAGGATCCTTGGTCTGAAAGCCAAACTCGGGTTGCACCGCCGACCAGCCGATGATCTTGTTCCACCGGTCGAGGAGTTGCAGGTGATCGGCTCGGCGGAGCACCACGACATCGCCGCCCGGATCGCCGACCAGACCATCGCGCTGCTCAAAGACACCGCTGGCACGTTGCCGCTCGATCCAGTGCGCCATCGACGAATCCGGCTCTACTGTCTGGAGAGCGCACCCGACTTCACCGGAGTCGTCCCGGAGTTCAAACGGGTGGCGGTCGATGAGCTGACGGCCGCCGGCTTCGAGGTCAGTGTCTACCGAACTGCTCAAGAGCTGGCCGCTGAGGGCCACGATCTCGACATGCAGTCCTTCATCTCCGCCGAGACTGAGCACTACACGGACCGCTACGACGCCGCGTTGATCTTGGCCAACATCTCCGACTTCGCCCAGCAAGGTGCGCTGCGGATCACGTGGTCGATGCCGATGGCCCCGGAGATGCCGTGGTACGCCGCCGAGGTGCCAACTGTCTTCGTGTCCCTCAACATGCCCAACCACCTGATCGATGTGCCGATGGTCAAGACGGCGATCAACGCTCACAACCCCACACCAGAAGTGATCAGGTCGCTGGTGGCGAAGCTGGTCGGCCGAAGCACTTTCCTAGGCACCCACAACGACAACGTCTGGTGCGGATCATGGGACACGCGTCGCTGACCGCGCGACCCAGGAGTAGTCGCTTGTTGCCGGAGGTGGCGACAGCTTCCTTGTGCCGACGCGTGCCGAAGGGCAGGGTGACACTATGACCACCACGCACGAACCCGATACCCGATCAGACCGAAACTACGGGACAGATCCGGGCGATCCAGCGCGTGCGGCCATCATTGGCGGCGTCGGAGAGCAACTTTCGGCGGACGCGGTCAGCCGTTTCGTCAGCGCTGCTCTCGCCGAGGCTGATCTCGACGGTCAGCGGGTCTGCCTGGTAGTGCCAGACGGCACCCGGACCTGCCCACTGCCCTTGTTGTTGCAGGCAGCGTACGGAGTCCTGGCCGGCCGGGCCAAGCAGGTGACGGTGGTCATCGCCCTCGGCACCCACCAGGGCATGAGTGAAGATCATCTGGGGCGTCACCTGGGCTATACCCCAGGGGTCGAGCGAGGCCACCTATCCGGGCTGGACCATCCTCAACCACGAGTCCTGGCGGGCCGAGACCTTCACCTCGTTGGGGGTCATCGGTGCTGACCGGCTCGGCGAGCTCACCGGTGGGTTGATGACCGACACTACGGTCGAGGTGCGCATCAATCGCCATGTTGCCGAGGCCGACGTGGCAATCGTGATCGGACCGGTCTTTCCACACGAGGTCGTCGGCTTCTCTGGCGGCAACAAGTACTTCTTTCCCGGCGTCTCTGGCCCCGAGTTGATCAATCTCTCACACTGGGTCGGCGCGCTGATCACCAGCGCCGAGATGATTGGCACCCGCGGCGTCACCCCGGTCCGAGCTCTCGTCAACGAAGCGGCAAGCCTCATCCCGACGCGCCGGTTTGGGTTGTGCCTGGTGGTCGCTTCGGGCACCGATACGTTGCATGCGGCCGCCTTCGGGACGCCGGAGGACGCGTGGGCAGCCTGTGCGGAGATCTCGGCGCAGACGCACATCACCTACCTGGAACGGCCGGTCCGTCGGGTGCTGTCGATCATGCCCACCAAGTACGAAGACATCTGGACCGCCGCCAAGGGCTTCTACAAGCTGGAACCGATCGTCGCCGACGGCGGAGAGGTGATCATCTACGCCCCACACATCACCCAGATATCGGTGATGCATCCGCAGATCGCCGAGATCGGCTATCACAACCGCGATTACTTCCTCGGCCAGTGGGAGAGGTTCAAGAACGAGCCTTGGGGCGACCTGGCGCACTCCACCCACCTGCGGGGGCAGGGCACCTGGAGCGCCGAGCAAGGCGAACGGAACCGCGTCACGGTCACCCTGGCTACTGGTATCCCGGAGGAGGTCGTGCGCGCGGTGAACCTCAACTACCTCAACCCCGCCGACGTCGACATCGCCGCGTACGAGGCTGATCCCGATACCTTCGTCGAACCGCACGCTGGCGAGGTGCTCTATCGACTGGGCTCCCCACAAGCTGGCAATCGGGTCGGCGAATCCGATGGACGCGAGCCCGACCTCGCGGGACTCGAGGGATGACGGTGCCCGACAAGACCGTCATCGTCGTCATGGGTGTTGCCGGGTCTGGCAAGACCACCATCGCTGCACTGCTCGCTCAAGACTTGGGCTGGAAACAGACCGAGGCGGATGATCTTCACGGCCCAGAGAACGTGGCCAAGATGGCGGCTGGGATCCCGCTAACCGACAGCGACCGGGCGCCCTGGCTGCGGCGAATCTGCCAGCGGATTGACGAGACCGAAGGAGATCAGGTCGTCACCTGCTCCGCGCTTCGCCGGAGTTATCGCGACATCTTGCGAACCGCGAATGCCCGAGTCCGGTTCCTTCACCTCCATGGAAGCCCAGACACGCTCGCGTCCCGGATAGGCGCCCGGACGGACCACTTTATGCCGGCCTCGATGCTGACATCTCAAATGGAAACGCTTGAGCCGCTGACAGCCGACGAGGACGGCGTAAGCGTCGATATCGACGGCACCCCCACCGAGATCGTGCAAAGGGCACTGCTGGCCCTCGACCTCACACCGCCGACCGCTTCGCCTTAGGTCCGATGGATGACGGCACCGATCCTCCTCCAGCTGGATCGTTGCGAGTCGTTCCTCGGCCTAGACCGCCGCGTCGCTGTCGCGGGGATCGGCTTAGGTGTGCATACCGCCGATCCGGGCTCCACCGAGACCCAGGCACTCGTAGTCGCTGCGCTCGCCTGGCTCGTCTTGTCGGGCCGGACGCATCAACGCGTCCTTCGCGATCCGGCGAATCCGAATGAGGAGGCAGGCCGCGGCCGCGACGGTCGCGGCCTGCCAACCGTAGACACCGATGCTGCTGGCGGCGACCGGATCGCGGCGCGCGACATGGCGGGAACGGCGTAACAGCCACGGTGCGTCAGCACGACGGGATCTGGCGGATTAGTACGTCGCGCAGCGTCCCGCCACCCCGCCGATGACTGGTGACACGACGGTGAAATGTTGCGACGGCGGCGCTCGTGCCTCGACTTGGTGTCTTCCGCTAGAGCCCGGCGCCGGCATGTCGGATCCGATCAGCGCTACTAGGGATCCCGTTCTCCACTTTCTGCCACGTGCCGTCGCGCAACACTTCGTAGGAACGAAAGGCGCAAGGCACACCCTTCGCCGTCATCAGGTCGGCTGAGTCCATCAGCTGGAAATGCAGGTGCGGCGAGGTCGAATTACCGGTGTGTCCGACTCGACCGAGGACCTCTCCAGCAGCCACAGCTCTGCCCTGCCGCGACAGCGACCGAGCCCGGCGCGAGGTGGGCGAAGCCAGCGAAGATATCCCCGCTCCGGGCGATGACGTGGTTGCCGAGGATGAGCGGCAGCCGCGATGGCCGGAAGGTCAGGGCATTCTTCAGCGCGAGTGCCGCCTCGCGTACGGGATGGATCCAGCTCCGCTCTGCAACTCCGTCGACCGCACGCACGATCTCGCCGTCGAAGGGCGAGTGAATGGCCGCTCCCCACGCGTAGCACTCCTGTGTCCGACGGCCGATCAACAATCCCCGAAGCGAACCGGACGGGTGGTAATGCACACCCTTTCGCTCGTCCACTTTGAGCAGGTCATAGGCGTATCGCTGGCCGAGCATGTTCACCCCGTGGCTCGGGATGCGGTCACCGGGCGTGGTGACCGCGACCCAGCGCTCGCCGCGCAGTGGGAACTCCACCACCACGGCCCCCTCGAGTTCGCGATCCACGCGGTGATCGTACGGGACCTATCTCGTCGGTTGGGGGTTCGTCACCGACCAGCGACAACCCGTCGAAACTCCTGGAGTGCGGCGGCAACCCCACCGTCCCACGGCGGCCCGTGACCGGGCAGCACCCAGGTGGCCTCCACGGCCTGCAACTTGACGAGCGACGCAGTGGCCTCCCGCGGCTGGAGCGTGAAGGGCGCGGGTCGTGGACCATGCTCGCCGGTCAGTACGTCGCGGGTGGTCATCGTGTCGCCCACGAATACCGCGTTCACTGTTGGCATATGCACCGCGACGCTGCCTGGCGTATGGCCCGGCATGTGGATGATCCGCGGAGAGCCAGGCAGGTCGAGTGTCGCGCCGTCGGTGAACGTCACCACCTCAGCGACCGGGGGGATGCGCAGCCCGCCACGGCGCCCGCTGTACCAGAGGAAGCCCAACAGCGCCCGCACCTTGATGCGTCCCCACCCAGCGTTCGGCTTCTTGACCTCACCGCGGGCACGGGCAGCATCCAGTTCGTGAACGTGGACCGCGATGCCTCCCCGCTGCCTGAGCCGCTCGGCGAAACCGATGTGGTCGGTGTCGCCATGAGTCAGGACGATGCCCCGGACGTCATCCAGCGAGCGACCCAGGCCGGCAAGTTCAGCCTCCAACTCGCGCCAGTGGCCGGGTAGACCGGCGTCGATGATCGTGACTCCGGCTGGATCTTCGACCAGGTAGCAATTGACGAAATCGGAGCCGATGCGGTGCAAACCGGGTGCGAGCCTCATACAGCCACCTCCTAGAACCTTGCCTGACACATGGACGATGCCTCACTGCGATGTGATCATGCCGTGTGCGCTGTCAAGCGGACAACTCGGGAAGCCCGATTGCGGAGCATCCGGGATGGCAGCAAGCCGTCGCCGCAGGCCGCGTTCAGGGCACTCACTTACGCTGTCCGAGTGCAGGTGCTGATCGTCGATGGCGCGAACGTCGTGGGCAGTCGCCCCGACGGTTGGTGGCGTGATCGCCCGGGGGCTGCCCGTCGGCTGCAAGAACAACTGTCGACCGCTGCGCTGCCTCACGACGAGATCGTCTTGGTCCTGGAGGGCGCCGCGCGACGGGGCAATCCGGCCGGGCAGGACGGACGCCTGCGCACCATCCTCGCCCCGGGGTCCGGGGATGACGCGATCGTCGAGGCCGTGATGGCTCAGGTCGATGTCGGTGACGGACGTGAGGTTACCGTCGTCACTGCGGACCGTGCGCTACGGCACCGCGTCGAGGCAGCCGGCGCCAGGAGCGTGGGTCCCTCTTGGCTTCTTGATCAATTGTGACGAGGCTGTGTGACAGAGCAATTTGATCCCGGCTCGCACGGCTGTCGGGGCCATGATGGCCCCAATTCGATGAGAGATCGGATCGTCCCTGTGTTACAGCATGACCGACTGGCCGTGTTGGAGGAGATGCACGCTGGTGGTTGGTGCCAGGCGAACGACGTGGTCGGCGAAGGCCATCGCCGGCAGATCGATCAGATCGGGGCGCTGGGGGAGCCCGAAGGGCCACCAGGTTCCCCAGTGCACGGGGACGGCACGATCTGGGTGAGTGCGGCGGACCGCCTGTGCCGCCTGCTGGGCGTCGAGATGGCCCTCACCAAGGGTGGGTCCCCAGCCTCCGACCGGCATCAGGGCGATGTCGACGTGAGAGACGTCCTCGAACGCAAGGTGTGGGCCCGTGTCCCCCGGATACCAGCACCGGCGGGAGCCCGCAACGAGATAGCCGAGTGCGGGTCCGCGATGAGGGCTCCCAGGGTGCCGCCGGCCGTCGTGGTCGGCGGCCAGGACATGTATCTGTAGGCCGCCAGCTCCACGAGTTCGCCCGGCTCGACCTCGTGAAGCTTCAGACCGCGCGCGGCGATTGGCTTGAGCAGGCGGCGCGAGCCTGCTGGGGCAACGAGAACCGCGGAGGCTGGGATGAGTCGGAGTGAGGGCAGGTGCGCGTGGTCGGCGTGTAGGTGGGAGATCAGGATGATGTCCGCGTGCGCAGCGCGCGAGGGCGGAACCGGACCCCGGACGCGACGGAGATGGCCCATGCGAGCGGTCAGGACTGGGTCGAACAGGACGGTTGTGTCGCCATCCTGCCATGTGCTGGTGCTGTGCCCCCACCATGTCAGTGTGCCCGTCACGGCACCATCATCCGTCCGCGTTCACCGCGGATGTACGCACGCCCGGCCACCTCGGTAGTGTCAAGCTCCGAAGCCGCTCCAGCTCGGGCGTCCGCCGGTGCATGATCAGATCCGAGTCTGGCCCGCCCGGCAATGGCGCGGACGTGGTAAACGTGCGTCGCCGTCTCGGCGGGACGCTGGGTCAGGGAGCGCGTGTGGTTGGGGTGTCCGAACGAGCGCAAGCTCGGCCTCGGATCCGCCTGCGCTTGGGTGACATCGCCCGGCTGGTGGCGGTGTGGCTGGTCTCGTCGGCCGCGTTGGCGCTCGCCGGCGCGCTATTGCCGAACCTGACAGCCGAGGCGTGGTGGGCGTACTTCGCCGCGACAGCGGTTGCCGGTCTGCTCGGGCTGGTTTTCCGGCCAGTGCTCGTCCTGGTGACCTCCCGCATCGGCTGGCTAGCGGTAGTTTTCGCCGGTCTCGTCGGGCAGGCGCTGCTGGTCTACGCCGCGATCTGGATCGTGCCGGCGATCAGTGCCACGTTTTGGTCGGCCTTCTGGGGGTCGTGGATCGTGGCCGTGGTAGCCACCGCCGCCGCCTGGCTGGCAAGCGCCGGAACTGATGACGCGTTCACGGCCTCGCTGCTGCGGCGCCGAGTCAAAGGAAGCCCTGTTGCCGATCCCGAGGTCGACGGCGTGGTATTCGTCCAGCTAGATGGCGTCGCCTTTCCGGTCCTACGGTGGGCCATTCAGGCGGGCCGGGTGCAGACCCTGCGGCGTTGGGTGACCTCAGGGGACTATGTGCTTCGCGAGTGGACGGCGCAGTTGCCGTGCACCACACCAGCCAGTCAGCTGGGGATCCTGCACGGCACGGTAGCGGGAGTCCCGGCCTTTCGCTGGTACGACCGTGAACTGGGTCGAGTCTTGATCGCGAACCGGCCAGACGATGCCGCGATCATCGAGCAACGCGCGACGACTGGGGCTGGGTTGCTTGCCGATGACGGGCTCGCCCTAGGCAACCTCTTCACCGGCGACGCACCCCGTGCCGTTCTTACGATGAGCCGACTTGGCGGCGGTCGCAGCTCCGCGGTCGCACGGGAGACGTTCGCCTGGTTCCTCACCAACCCCAACGGCTTCACGCGCGGGGTGGTACGGACGATCGCCGAGCTGGTCAAGGAGCGATGGCAAGCTGACCGACAAACCCGCCTCAACGTCCTGCCGCGCGTTCACAGGGGATGGGCCTACGCCGGTCTCCGCGCCGCCACCAACGTTCTGCAACGCGATCTCAACACTGCGGTCGTCGCCGACGAGATGCGCAAGGGAACAAAGAGCATCTACGTCGACTACGTCGACTACGACGAGATCGCCCACCACGCGGGCATGTTCCGCCCCGAGTCCCTGGCAGCTCTCGACGGTTTAGACAGGGTTCTCGGAACGCTGGAGCGGGTGTCGATGGCAGCCGCCCGGCGCTACCACATCGTGGTTCTCTCTGACCACGGCCAGTCCCAGGGCCAGACGTTCCACGACCGCTTTGGCACCGACCTCGGCCAGGTATGCACCCAGCTCATGGAGGAGGAAGTGGCCTCCATCGATGCTTCGGTCGAAGACTGGGGTCGAGCGGACTCCCTCGCCGAGGATCTGGCCGGCGCCGGGATTACCGGCAGAGCCGCCCGGCGCGCCGCTGCCGCCACCAGCCGACACGTCGACCAGGGCGCCGAAGCCGCAAACGCGGCCGCCGTCTCGGTGCTGGGCTCGGGAAACCTCGGCCTGCTGTACGTGCATTCCTCCGCCCGTCTCACTCTCGAGGATCTCCTGGAACGCTGGCCCGGCCTCGTGCCAGGCCTGTGTGCACACGAGGGCATCGGTTTCGTTGCCGGACTGGACTCTGCTGGTGTGCCGTGGGTCCTAGGCGAGGAGGGCCGCGTCCGGCTCGACACCGGCGAGGTGACCGGACAAGACCCTCTCGGACCGTACGGCGACCATGCAGGCCGGAGGCTCCGGCGCGCTGTCGTGATGCCGGAGGCCCCCGACCTGTACATCAACAGCCGCGTCAGTGACGTCACACTCGATATTTCGGCATTCGAACCACTCGTCGGTGCCCACGGGGGCCTGGGCGGCTGGCAGGATCGTGCGGTCCTGCTCACCCCTCAGGCGCTAGCGGACGTCCTGCCCGCCGAGCACATCGAAGGTGCCGACCACCTCCACACTGTCCTGGTGGCAATGCTCCGTGCGGTCGGCCAGCGCAAAACGGTGCCTGACTCGCCTGCTGAACCAGGCGATCTTGGCCCCGACCTGCCAACGGACTCCTAACCGCACTCTGAACGGTCATGGGTACGCCGCGGAGATCGCCACCGGCGGTGGGGGAGTGGCAGGCATTGGAACTAGGGGGTGATGCTTGGTGGACGATGCTGGACCCGACAAAAGGCTGGCATGATCCAGTCGGCAGGCTCCGCGCACATCGCGGCGCGGGATTACGCGGGCACCGGTAGCGGACCGTCGATGCTCTAGGCCAGGCACAATGTCGTGATGGCCCTCGCCCCGCCGCTGGTTGCGGACGTTCAGACTCCATACCTGGTGGTCGACCGCGACGTGCTGGAAGTCAACCTGGTCGCGATGGCTGCCCGCGCGCGTGACCACGGTGTTGCACTGCGACCGCACGCCAAGACCCACAAGTGTTTGGAGATCGCGCGCCGCCAGCTTGCGCTCGGCGCGGTCGGCCTGACGGTGGCGACCGTGGGGGAGGCGGAGGTTTTCGCCGACGGAGGCTTCACCGACCTGTTCATCGCCTACCCGGTGTGGGCCGCCGGAGCGCGTGGCCCGAGACTGCGCGCCCTGGCCGAGCGGGTCGCGCTACGGGTCGGCGCCGACTCCGCCGAAGGAGTAGAGCTCCTAGCCCGCGTGCTCGCCGGGACCGAGGCGGAGATTGTGGTCGAAGTCGACAGCGGCCAGCATCGCACCGGGGTCGCACCGGAGCGCGCTGGACAGGTCGCGGCAGCAGCACGGCGCTTCGGGCTGGAGGTGGCCGGGGTGTTCACCTTCCCGGGCCATAGCTACGGGCCCGGCCGACGGAATGAGGCGGCACTGGACGAGGCGCGCGCCTTGCAAGAGGCGGATGCCGCGCTGCGCCGGGTGGAGGTGGGCGCGGGTCTGCGCAGCGGCGGATCGACTCCGACCGCGGCCCTGGTAGATGAGGGTGCGCTGAATGAGATGCGGCCCGGCGTGTATGCCTTCAACGACGCCCAGCAGGTCGAGCTCGGGGCAGCCGACTGGGACGCTGTCGCTTTGACCGCAGTGGCCACCGTAGTCAGCCGCCACGGCCGCGACGTGGTCGTTGACGCCGGGAGCAAGGTGCTGGGAGCCGATCAAGCTGCCTGGGCCACTGGGGCCGGCCGGTTGCCTGACCATCCGGACACCCGGATTGGCGCCATGTCTGAGCACCACGCGACGGTCACCTTCGCCGAGGACGCGCCGCTGCCAGAGCTTGGTTCGCTCGTTCGGGTCGCTCCGAACCATGTCTGCGCGGCAGTCAACCTCGCCGACGTACTCATCGTCACCGCTGGCGGATCAGTCGTCGACCAATGGCAGGTCGCGGCCCGCGGCAGGAACGCCTAGATCCGCTTCATGCGCTGCTGGTAGGGCGCCCTGCTACGGCGCGACTGGCCAGGACTTACCGTGGCAGGCTCAAAGCTGGCAAGTCGCTGTAGTCGCTGGCATGCCCGCCCGACCCGGCAGGTTCACGCGATCAGCGACGCGACGATGACCATCGGCAGCGACACCAGTGAGGCGACCGATGTTGCCACAGTCAGGGTCTTGAGGCTGCCTTTGGTGGACAGGCCGAGCAGAGCTTTGAACATCCAGAAGAAGTTGCTGTTGACCTGAAGCGCGAACAGCGCACCTGATGCGATGGCAAGCCCGATGACCACCGGGGCCACATTGAGGGAGCCGAGGATCGGTGCAATGATGCCGGCCGCAGTGATGGCGGCAACCGACACAGATCCAATCGCCAGGTGCAGCACTGCTGCGATGAACCACGCCAGCAGGATGCTCACGAGCACGGGTGCGCCGACATCGGCCGAAAAGAGGCCGGCAAGCACCTCGTCCAGGTTCGTCTCGCCGATCACCGCGCCCAGCGAGCCGCCGACGCCAGTGATCAACAGGATCTCGCCAGTGGTGTGGAAGCCCTCGTCCATCGTCTCGCGGGTGCGCTCGAGCCCTGCCGTGGCTCGGAAGATCACGTAGGCACCCAGGAGGCCGACGAAGAGCGCAAGGTTGGCGTTGCCGAGGAACGCGATGAAGGAGTTGGAGAACTCGAAGAGCTCCGCGAAGGCGCCGAAGGCGATCATGAGCAAGGGCACCAAGATCGGTAGCAGCAACACCCCCAGCGGCAGCGACCGGGCCGCATCGGCGGCACCCTGGTCGGCATCGGCAGCAGGCGCCTCGGCGTGGGCGGCACCCGCCTCGCCGCCAGCGGCACCCCTCGCCGTCAGGGCACCCGCCTCGCCGCAGGGGCACCCACCTCGGCGCGGGCGCCACCCGCCTCGGCGCGGGCGACAGCCATCTCGTGGGCCTCTTGCTCAGCCATCGCCTCGTCGACATCTTCGTCCGACTCCGGTTTCCAAAGGCGGCCGCGCAGTAGTAGGCGCATGATGATGCTGGTGACGATCGCCGTGATGGGACCGATCACGATCCCGAAGAGCAGCCATCGTGCCAAGAGGCACGCCGAGCAAACCGGCGATGGAGATCGCAGCCAGGCCGGGGATGACGAATACGTAGCCAGCGAAGATGCCGGCGCCGAGAGCGGAGGCCATCAGCGGGAGTCCGTTGCGCTCGATGTACGGCGCGGCCGAGCGGGCCACTGGCGAGGCCAGCACCACCTGCACGTCGACGTAAATCGACGGCAGGATCGTGGAATGCAGTAGAGACAGCGCGTAGGGCAGCCGGGTGGCGCCGATTACGCGCACGAACACATCCAGCAGCCTGTGGAAGGCTCCGGCGGAGTGGAGAAATGCTCCGATCAAGACACCGAACCCGATGAGCAGCCCAACTTCGGCCATGATCTCGCCAAAGCCCACGGCGATCGCCTCAATCGTCCCGGCGAAGCCGACGCCGGAAGCCAAACCGAGGTAGAGCGAGGCAAGGAGGAGAGAGATGACCGGGTCGACTTTGAGCCCGATGATCAGACTGACGGCTAGAACGATCGCAATTGCGGTATGGAGAGCAACCACGGGCGGGCTCCTGCGTTCTGTGCTACAGATGCGAGGCGAACGGACGGGCGCGTGCAACGGCGTACTGGCCACAGCCTAGGCCTGGGCTGTCGATCTGGCGAGCACTCAGCCCAATCGTCTCCAACAGACAGGACCGCGCCCCTCGACCACATGTTGATCAACAAGCCGAACCGCGGAGAGGGACCTGCTACGACCTAATGATCATTGCTTACCGGCACGACATCCCACCAGCACTACCGGCACCCTCACCAACCGCCGTTCATAACGCAGATTGCCCTCTGGGCTCGCCAATGCGTGCGCACCCGCAGGCGCTCGCGGGCTCTCTAGGCGTCCCGGTCGGCTATTGATCACCCCGGAAGGAATCACCTACATCGAGTGATGCCAGATCCTCGGGCAAGGGCGAGGCTTACGGCAGGAAGCTGTTGCCACTCCAAGGAAAGGGATGCTCATGGCAAACAAGGTCGTTGTGTTGGCAATCTTCAAGGACGAAGCCGCGGCGGATGCTGCGGCGCAGAGCATGAAAGACTCCGGACTGGCTCACGATGATGCGATCGGTGTGCTGGTCCTCAACGACAAGGGTGAGGTCAAGGTCGACAAGGTGGGCAAGCGCACTATGGGCAAGGGCGCCGGGATCGGGCTGGCTCTGGCGTTGTTCACTCCGGTCGGCCTCGCTGTTGGACTCATTGGCGGCGGTGCCCTCGGCGCGCTTCACCACAAGGGGCTCGGCCTGGACAAGGCGGACCGTGACCGCATCGCCGCAGAGCTGGGCGAGGGCAAGGCCGCTGTCGGTGTCCTGGCGCCGGCCGACGAAGCGGTCGCCGTCGTGGCCGGGCTGACCGAGTTGGGTGGAGCCGCGGAGTCGCACGAGGTCGCCGATGAAGATCTCGAGGAAGCCAACGCTGCCGCCGCGGCAGACAGCTCCTAGTCGACCATCAAGGCTGATCACCGCACCACCGCGCTCGCCCGTGCCAGATCTCGGGAATGGGCCTCGGCGGACCGGAGCGGCTGGACGGCCGTAGCGGCGGAATAGGTCGCTCATGGCAGGGCTATCTTCCAGCAGAATCGCTAGCATGTTCTAATCAGGCATGGGATCTCACGACGACGGGGTGCAGCAGCGTGCGGAGGCGGATCGCCGAGAAGGCGATCCGCCGGTCAGGTGCAGACGGCCACGTGGTCGATGCTCGCGGCGTCAGGCTTTGAGCTCTCGGCCGTGGACCACGAGGGCGTAAATGATGAGGATGTCGATGATGATCGCGATGATCGCCCAGAAGGGGTAGAGGGTGGTCCAGCTGAACTGGGCGATGAGGTTCAAGGCAACCAGGATGACGCCGAGTACTCGCGCAAACGTCGAGCCACGCATGAGAAGGACGCCGACGATGATGAGCGCGATCCCGAAGATGAGATGGATCCAACCCCACGTTGTGATATCGAACGCCAGGACGGTTCCGCCGAGGGTAACCCAGTAGGCATCGTCACGGATCAACGCGGCGAGGCCTTGGATGGCGTTCATCGCTCCGGTGACCATCATGAACACTGCAGCGAAAACAACCCATCCAGTCCAGCCCGAGGTGGGCGCGTCGTACTCATCCGTTGCCATCTTGACCTCCCGACAATCAGTGGGGACCGTGGCTCCTGGCCTGCGATCCGCATGCAACGTCTTGTAGGGCCAGCACACAGGCATTCTTTGCGGGGCGCATCACCCAATCCGTGTGATTCGCGTCAGGCTGAAAAGGAGCGCGAGCACGAGACCGAGCAGGCCGGTCGCCTTGGATGTCGTCCGAGGACGCGAAAGGGTTCTCGGCGATCGTGAGCGCGTTCCGCGGTCGTAGTCGGTGCCCAATGGCGCGGGCTTGCGACGGAAGATCGCGAAGGATACCCTTGCGGGTCGGACCGGCGACGACTGACACGCAAAGTTGAAGAATCTCGCCGTGGAGCAAGCAATCCCCAGCTGAAGTGGTCGGCTGCTAACGACCGGCGGCTGTTTGTGGTCCGTTGCTGGTTTTCTTGCGGCCGACCTCGACTGCTCCGACGAGAATGCGGATGCCGAGGCCCAGCACGATCAGGTCGAGGATCATCTGGGCCGTAACCAGGACGCGGGCTGCTTCACTCGCTGCGGTGATGTCCCCGAAGCCGACCGTGGCGAAGATGGTGATCGTGAAGTAAATGGAATCGGTACGGGTGAGGGTCTCCACGTTGAAGTTGCTGGCATCGGCCGCAGCCATGAGGACATAGGCGGCCGCGAAGAGCAGCAGGAACAGTGGTGCAGTGGTAGCGAGCGCTTCGACCGCTTTCAAGGCCGGGTGTCGCGCTCGAATGACCGCTCTCACCTGAAGGGTCGCGACGGCGGCCAGCGCCAGTAGTCCGACCGAAAGGGTTAGCCACATCGGGACGGAGGACAGACGCTCAAGCGGGAGGAGGTAGTACCCGGCGAGAAGAACGACAGTGATGGCTAGGGCCCGCAGCAGTCCGATGGTTAATCGCCGCCGCCGCTCCGCCGCGGATAGCGTGGGGACGAGTGCTGTTGTCATGTTCTGCGCCCTTACCTCTCGGTCTGCATGATGAAAAGTGCCACCCTCATTCGCGCATGCGTTGCAGGGTCGGCTCGGCGCGATCAGCCACCTGGCCGAAGAAGCCTCCAGACCGTAGCCGAGCAATGCCGCTGCGAGCGATCACGAAGAAGGGCACGGCCAAGATGAGGCCGACGATGCCGCCGATGAGGCCGCCGAACGCGGTAACGACGAGCACCACCAGCGGGTGGACGTCCAGGGAACGGCCCATCACCTTGGGCTCCACGAAGTTCTCCAGTGCCAAGTTCGAGACGAGCACGACCACGAGCATGATGACAGCCTGGCGGGGTCCGCCGTCACCAAGCGCGACGATCACGGCCAGCCCGCCACCGAGAAAGGCGCCGATATAGGGGATGTAGCCGCCGATGAAGTTAACCACCATGATGGTGAATACCAGTGGTAGGCCGAGCAGCAGGCTGGCCAGGCCGATGACCACCGACACGACGGCGGACATGACGGTGCGGCCGCGCCCGTAGTCGCGCAGGCTCCGGCAGGCATCGCCGATAAAACCATCGATCTCGTTCCGCAGCCTGGGGTCGAACCGTGCCACCACCGAGCGCCGCAGGCGGGTGCCGTCCTTGAGCAGGTAGTAGGTGATGAGAGCCCGAGTATCAGGCCGCTGGCCAGGCCGATCAGTTTGTCGACGCCGGCGACCAGATGGGTGAGGAAGCCTTCGGAGATCATCGGGGCCGCCCCCTCGATCGCCGCCCGGGCGGCGTCCAGCGACGCCTGATCAACACCAGATGACTCGACCGCCTCGTCCACTGCCGCGTCGACTGAGGCATTGATCTGATCCGTCTGCTGGATCACACCCTGCACGGTTGCGACCACGACACCGGTCATCAAGGCGAGCAGACCGAGGACGACTACACCGGCGGCGAGGGTGGGTTTGAACCTGTGGCGGCGGAGTGTCCCGACAAGCGGTTTGAAGATCACGGCCAGCACGGCGGCGAACGTCATCGGAAGCACGATCTCGCTCACCGCAGCCAGTGCAAGGACCACGATGATCATCGCCGCCACAAACCCCACGAAGCTCCAGGCCCAGACACCAAGTTTGGGAACCCAGCTCAGAAGCGCGGGGCCGCCAGTCGGCATCGTGGAGCGCGCGGCTCTCGAGTCGCGGTGAGGACTTCCAGCCGACTGGTCAGCCGCGGTCGCTGGTCGACGGGATCCGACAACAACCTCCTGGTCGGTCCTCAGACGATCTACCATTGGCGAACCCCTCTCGAAAGACCCGCACGCGACGACAGCAGCTCTTAAGCCCTCCTTCGATTGATCCAATCCCGGACGGCCAACAGCGGCATCCCCCAGATTGTGTGAAACCTGTCGTGGGGCTTTTCATGCGTTCCATGTGACGACACCGCAGCCTCCCGGCCTGGATGATGACCGTCTCGAGGCGCGTCGGGCGACGCCGAAACTCAATGCAAAAGGGTGGTGTGCGTAATGGAGGCGAATACGCCAATCACTTTGGCGGTCCCAAAGTCCAGCGGTCCCGACGCGGAGACCGAGACCGGCTCAAGTCCGTTGGACGCCGGATCAAGCATGCAGCGCGGGGGAAGCCGCGATAAGGATGGGAGCGCGACCACAAACGAGCGCGAGGCCGCTGAGCTCGTACGGATTCAGGGCGGGCTTATGGCTGAGTACGGGCCGTCCTTGGGGCCCGATGCAGTAATCCGGTGTATCGCTGACGCCGTCGGCTACTTCGCCGGCGCGCCAGTGCGCACCTATGTGATGTTGCTGGTCGAACGCCGAGCGGCGGCCCAACTGCTGGAAATGCGGCGCGCCACTATCGATGTCAACCGTCCAAACAAGGTGCCCACGGTCGCCCCGACGATTACGTCACCTGGGTAGTGCACGCCGGTATACACGCGGGAGAACGCCACGACCGAGGCTGCTGCGCCCAATGGCAGCCGGAGTGCCGGGAGGACGTCTCCGACGGCAACTGCGAAGGCGGCAGCGGAGGCGGAGTGACCGGAGGGGAACGACGTCGAGGACGGCATACGCACCCACCGCTGCTGCGGTACCCCGCCGCCCTCCCGGTCTGGGCGGAGGCGTGCACCGGCCATCTTCATGGGCTGGTTCACCACCAGGGATGCCGCGCCGATGGCGGCGAGTCCGGTGAGCGCGGCACGCCTGCCCTGACTTCCGCCGAACAGTGCGAGGGCGCCGGAGATGAGGAACCACGGCTTGGAGAAGTTGGCGAAGTCAGACACCAGCCTCAACGGCTCGTCCAGCAACGGCACATGCAGCTGCGCCACCGATCGGTAGACGGCACGGTCGTAACTGTCAAGACGGCGCAGCAGGGTCACCACCCTCATGCGGGTCGTCGCCGCGTCGTCCCCAGGCTGGCTGAGCCAGTCCGCCAGCCGTCCCTCTGCCGGCTGCTGCGCAGGCGAGCCGGTCATTCTGGGCGACCCGGCGCCGTACGCCTCAGCGACGTCAACGTGCACCGCCCATCGATGCGTTAGGTAGGAACACCTGGCGGTTCACCTCGATCAGGTCAGGTAGGCAATCGACGCCGTGGAGCACATGCCCCCTTGGTGGCCGGCGGCGTCGCCAATCAGGCAAGCAGTTTCGGTCACCATTTGAGTTCGATCTCGAGCTCGCGCTCATCGTCTTCGAACTCGATCTCGAGTTTGAAGTCGACCTCGTCGGGCACGTGCACCTTGAAGGTGATCCCGCCGCGGTCGAACTCGACCTCGTTGTGCTTGGCGAGAGCGTCGGCGAGGGCGTGCAGGCGTGCTGCGGCGTCCTCGCGGCTCAGCCGCTCCTTCTCGGTGATCTCCATTAGGTTGTTCATGCTGGCCTCTCTGCTAGTGACGCTGCGGGCTTCTGGTGGCGACCGAAAGCGATCCGCACCAGCTCGACAATGCTGGCCCACATGCCTTCGGGAGCTATGGCTGAGGGCGAGGCGCCTGGGTGCTTGCGGGCGACGTGCACTGTTAGGACTCCGGGCCGAATGCTAAAGAGCAGCGGTGCATCGAGGATGAGTGCTTCGCCGTCGATGCCGGCGGGGACGGGCTGGTCGGCGTCGATCTCGAAGGTCGGGGCGGACCATTGGCGCAACGGGCGCTGCGGCGAACTGCCGTTTTGGCCGCGCCCGGCGGGCGCCCCGACGATAATGATCCCGAGCAGGCCATCGTCGATGCGCGGGCGGGTGCCTGAGCCGACCGCGTGGCCGAGCCGGTATTGGTTGTTGGAGACCATCACTACAGCGCCGGCGTGATGTTCGTGTCCGCCCGGCCCGGTCCAGCGCATATCGATGTCGCTGCCGCCGGGGCCGACCACGTCAGGCATGGTGTCCAGCAGGGTGCGGATCTTGGCGTCGCGGTAGCCGGAGCGCTGGACCGCCTCGGCGTAGAGGCCGAGCGCGACGTTGTTGACGAATACCCGACCGTTGACCTCGGCGAGGTCAACCCGACGCTCACCGCCATCAACGAACGCGTCCAGTCCACCGACGACGTCGTCGCGGTCAACGCCGAGATCCAGCGCGAAATGGTTGCGGGTGCCGGCGGGCACGCATGCGTATGGCAGCCCGACTTCGGCGGCGACCTTGGCGACGATCGCCTGCGAGCCGTCCCCGCCTGCCATTGCGAGCCCGTCCGCGCCACGCTCGACCGCGGCGCGTACCAGCGTCTCGAGGTCCTCGCCGGGCTTCAGCTCGATCGGCTCGATGCCACGCTCCCGAGCCTCCTTGGCGAGCTGGAAGCGTTCGGCTTTCCCGCCACCGGAGCGCGGATTGTAGAACAGCACCGCTCGGCGCGGCGCCTGAGCGTTCGGCAAATCCACGTGGACGGTAAAGGCGGCACTCGCTGCCGCCAAAGACACGACGAGCCCTACCACAACCAACAGATCAACCCACCGCTCGCCGCCCGCGACAATTAGGACGACGGCGCCGACCAGCGCGATGCCAGCGACGATCACCCCTACTACCCGCGCAACGCCCCGTCGGCGCAAGCCGTACCAGGCGGACCCGCCGGCGATCAGCACACAGCCCAAAAGAACCAGGCCGCGCGGGAACTGGTTTATCGCGACCGCGACCGCGAAAACCAGCGTGGCCACTCCCACCACCAACGCGAAGATCGCCACTAATCGCCGTCTCATAGCAGTGGGCCTTCGTAAGCAGCCATGACGACCACCCCGCCCCCGCTACAGCTCATCGCTTTCCTCTTCGAGCTCCGCGATCTCGATCTCCACCGCGAGCGCCTCGACGATCTTGCCGGTGGCGGACGCGACTCGGGCTGTGCCGACGATCGGCGCAATGGCGGCGAGGACACCACGGACCCGTTCAGGGTCGATTCCAATCTCGCTTGCCGCATCGAGGTTCAGCAGATACGAGACCGGCGGGGCATCGACCGCGGCTAGTGCAGCGATGCGAACCAGCATGAGTGTTTCAGCATCGAGGCCTGACGTGGCGATCGAGTCCGCGGTCATGCGTGCGAGCAGGTCGAGGACCGGGGTCTCGTTTGTCGATTCAGTCATGGTGCTCCCTCTCGTTCAGCGTTGTTCTCAGGACAGGTCTACGTATGATCCAATCCCGGAAGCGAAACCGGCCGCATCCCCCAGATTGTGTGAATCGGGACCAGACCGGCGTGTTACCCCCACCGATGAGTCCGATGTTGACGCGGTTCGCGATTCACCTGATCTGCATGATGCAGATGGGTCTGCTCTGATGCTGAATGGATTGAACATCACTTCCCAAGCAGGGAGTTGGCCTTGGACTATATGGAACGGCTGCGTCGGCTGGCGATCAATGACGCACGCGATATGGAAGTGGAGGGTGGCGAGGTCGACTCCCGAGGGCTCGATTCGAAAACCCTGGAGCTGGTGCGGATCGCCGCGTTGGTCGCTGTCGGTGGTGCCGTGCCGTCCTACGGGTCTCAAGCCGATGCCGCAGTGAATGCGGGTGCGACGGCCGCTGAGATCGTCGACGTGCTGGTTGGCGTCGTTCCGATCGTCGGTCTGCCCTGCGCTGTCGCGGAGGCCCCGAAGCTGGCGCTGGCGCTTGGGTACGACGTCGACGATGCCTTGGAACGCCAGTCCGGTGAGTGATTTCGGCTACCCGCCGAGCAGACCGATCGCCGTCGCTTGCTGCACCGCGTCGTTGCGTGAGGAGACGCCGAGTTTTCGATAGATCGAGCGCGACTTCCGTGCTGACGGTGTTGCGGGAGACGAACAGCCGCTCCCCGATCTCGCCAAAAGTGAGGTGCGTCTGCAGGTAGGGGAGCAGCCGGAGTTCCGCTGGGGAGAGGGGCGACCCGCCTGTCGCGCCCACCTGCGCGCTCGATGTGACGATCCGGCGAAACTCCGAGACTTCCTCGACCAGGGCGCCCAGAGCCGGCCGGTTGAGCAAGATGTCGTCTATCTCACGCAGCAGGTGGCGGGCGGTGGACTGGTCGCCGGTGGCCCAGTACACCTTGGCAAGTTGCAGTCGTACGCGTACGGCGAGCCATGGCAGCACGAATGTGCAGGTCGGACGGGCTCGCATCGCCGGCGTGAGCTGCCGGTCTGCCTCCTTCAGGTCGCCCCGGTGTACAGCGAGCCGGGCCGCGACGGCGAAGGCGAGCACGCTGGTGACGTAGTCATGCATCCGATACTCATCAATAGCGGCGAGCGCCAGTTCCACATGCCCGGCCGCCTCCGCCCATCGCCCGCGATCCATGGCCAGCACCGCGAGCTCGGCCTCGCTGTCGACGAACGAATCGGTATTGGACATCGCGGCTGCCAGGGTGGCCGACTCTGCGAATAGGGCACTCGCCTGGTCAACGTCTCCGGTGAGCAGATGCGCCTCGGCACAGAAGCACAGCGCCGTGTCGCGCCAGACGCTCCACGGCGGCTCCTGCGCGACGGCGAAGCTCGCGTCGGTCATCATCTGCTCTGGGCCTGCGGCACATATGACGGCTCGAAACATCGCCCGCGCCGAGTCGAACGATGCCGTGCCGTCGGCCGGCACCAGGTCAAACGAAGCGGCGTCGACGATGGCCGCCCAGCGTTGCGCTTCGGCGGTCTGCCCCGTGAACACAGCAATGTAACCGGCCAGCACGGCGAGTGGGGGATATTCCTCGATTGCGGAGTCGCCGAGCGCCGACAGCCAGCGTTGCACGGTCGATAACTGGCCGGCCTGGTAGGTCGGCAGGACCAACGCCGTCACCAGTTGAACGCATCGGTCCCGCTCGGTGGTGTTCAACAGGTGCTCGACGGCCATCGCTGGAGATCCGTTGGCCTCGTACCAGTCGGCAGCCCGCAGGTGCAGCTTCATGATCACATCGGGCTCGACTCGGCGAAGCTCGCCAAGCAGGAACTCCCGGAACAGTGCGTGGTAGCGATACCACTCTCGCCGACGATCGAGCGGGATCAGGAACAAATTCGAGGCCTCGAGGCTGCGCAGCTGCTGCTGTCCGCCCGGATTCCTCGAGGATGGCGTCGCACAGCGGAGCACACAGTTGATCGAGCACTGCCGTGCGCCGCAGGAACCGCTGAATATCCTCGGGCAGTCGCATCAACGACTCGCGGTACAGGTAGTCGGCCACGTACCGATCGTCGCCGGAGATCGTCAACGCCTCGCCGTGGCTGTCGCGAGCGATCACCGCAGCGAGGTAGAGGCCGACCGGCCACCCTTCGGTCCGTTCGGTCACAGCGGCTGCCGCGCTCGACGCGTGAGGCTGACGTGCGCCGCCGCGAAGATCTGCTCGGCGCCGGCCGCGTCCAGGGCCAGGTCGCTCGCCCAGAAACTCCAGCGCGTCACCCGCAGCCCGCAGCCGCGGCAGGTGGGGCTGCTCGTAGCGACTCGCTGCGACCAGTTGAGAGCCTCGCGGGATCCCCGAGATCACCACGCCCAACACATCGTGGCAGGCCGGCGACTGTAGTTCGTGGAGGTCGTCCAGCATGAGCACGAACGGGAAAGGGGCTCGTTCGGAACACCGAGGCGAGTAGTGGCGCGGCGCGGCCCAACGCCGACACCCCGAGTCCACTCATGTCGGCGATCAGGTCGGTATTGCTCGGCGAGATTCGAGCGTACGCAGACGCCAACAAGGTGAGCAGGACCGCAGGATCATCATCGAAGCGGTCCAAAGACACCCACGCGACCTGACGATCCTCCCCGTCGGCCCACTCAGCCAGCAACGTTGACTTGCCGTAACCCGCGGGCGCAGTGACGGCGACCACACGGCAATCGCTCGTACGACCCGTCTCGATGAGTTGGGCGCGACTCACCGCACCTGGGCGAGGTTGCGGAATCGAAAGCTTGGCATCGAGAAGCAACCGTTCGAGCTCAGCAACCGTCGGCGCCGCGGCCTCGCGAGGATCGACGGTCACAGTCGAATCCTAGGGATCGAGGTTGGGGCGCTCAACCATGACACGGGTCTCGTCTATCCGGCTGGTGGACCGTCGTCCGCGTCGTGGAGACCGGGCATCGCGTCCCAGCCCGCGACCTCACCCGCTCTCGGCTGTGACCTTCCCGGAGTCGACGGCCTGTTTGAGCGCCGCGTAGTCCCGCTCGTTCTGGTCGGCGTAGGTTTCGGCAAAGCGTCGCCATGGCGCGGTCGAACTTGTCACCGGTGCCGAGGTAGCTCGCGATTGCCGCCGCATCACCGGAGCGTGCGTGGGCCCGGGCAAGCGTCCAGCCGCAGAGGCCGGCGTAGGCGGACAGGGCGGATGGGTTCATGGCCTCGATGACCGCCGATCCCTTGCCGTCCCAGAGTTGGCGGATGTAGAAGTCCCGGGACACGCCGTCGATCCCGTCGGTCCGGATCCAGCCGAGCATGATGTCGCTGGCAGACTGCATGAGCCGTTGACCTTCGACGACCCGCTGTCCGTGGTTGCGATATCTGCTCTTGCCCAAGAAAGGCTCCAGTACCGACGCCTCGGGCCTCCTTGGCCTGCAGGAACAACGGGTCGCTGTCGTCGTTGCCCAGCATCAACAAAATCCAGGCGCGTGTGCCCACACTGCCCACACCGACCACCTTGCGGGCCGCGTGCACGTAGCGGAAGCCTTCCAAGAGGTGTCGATGATCGCCTGCGAGGGTGCGGCGATAGGAGCGCAGCAGATTGTGAATTGCTTCGTCGACCTGGTGGTACTCCACGTCGGCAAGCAGGTCCTCGATCGGAACGATCAGGGGCGGATCGCCGACCAGCTGTGGCCGCCCGTCGACCACCTGCACGAGTTTGTTGAAGGCCTTCATGCTGTCCTTGGACCGGGCCTTGGCCACGTTCTTCTCGAACCGCTTCACCTGGCCCTTCTTCGACTTCACCTGCGACCTCAGCCGAGCGTCGATCTCCTCGACGTCCAGGCGGGCATACCAGACGTCGAGCTTCTTCATCTGCGCCAGGTCCAGCATCGCCTCGCGATAGGACCGGGCCGTGGCCTGGTTGATCGACTTGCGCTGCTTGGTGTCGAAGCCGCGATCGCGTCCGGCGACGGCGAAGCTGGCCACCAACCTCTTGACGTCCCACTCGAACGGGCCGGGCAGCGTCTCGTCGAAGTCATTGACGCTGAAGACCAGCTGCCGGTCCGGGGCGGCGAAGACGCCGAAGTTGGACAGATGCGCGTCCCCGCACAGTTGCACCGACAGGCCGGTGCGCGGCGCGCTCGCCAGGTCGGAGGCCATCAGGTAGGCCGCGCCGCGGTAGAAGGTGAACGGCGAGACCAACATTCGGCCGTAACGGATCGGGACCAGCTCCGGCACCCGACTTGCGCCCTGCTCCTCAAGCAGGCTAACCGGGTCCGGGCCGGTCCGACGACGGCTGCCACTCCCCGTGCACCGACAGAGGAACCAGTTTTCGCTCCGCCTTCCCCCGGGCGGCGCGCTCCGCCAGTGTGGGATGTTCGACCTGGCCCGCCTGCCCTGTCGCGCGCCGCCCATCTCCGGTTGCTGGCACGTCGGTGGAACTCTTGGTGCTCTGATTTGATGTCACCACACCATGGCACGGCATATGTGCGTCCCTGCGCATCACCTGATCCATGTGAAACACCGATTTGTCGTGTCAGCGGCATGTTTGCGATGGCGGCGTCACACACAGTGCATCGGATTTCACCCGATAAGAGTGATCCGGATCTCGTTGATCAGCAGTTGGATTGAGCCAACTCAGTTTCAGCAACTTCCTGAGTCAGCCTCCAGCTTGAAGCAGCTCATTTTGATCGACGGGAGAATCAGATGACCAGCGTGGTAACGGCGGCCCGCAAGGCCTACGCGCAGACCCGGCCGTTCGCTGGCACCATACTGCTGGGCGCCGCCGCGCTCACGATTGCGCTGGCCGGGGCGAGGGCCATCGGCGACATCGTCGGCCCGGTTTTCCTGGCACTGGTGCTCACGATCAGCTTGCACCCGATACGTATCTGGCTCGAACAGCATCGACTTCCGGGGTTGGTGGCCTCAATCGTGCTGCTGCTTGCCGCCTACCTCGTGCTGGGCCTACTCACCCTCGCCCTGATCGTCTCCGTCGCACAGCTGGCCGAGCTGCTCCCCCAGTACGAGGAGCAGCTCACTGCGGTGGTGGCGGATGCAGGGAACACGCTGCGGGGCCTCGGCGTGCAACAAGAGCAGATCGATGCCGTTGTGAATGCGATCGACCCCGGACAACTCGTCGCCCTGGCGGGTGCGGTGCTGGCCGGCACGCTCGGTGTTCTCAGCAATCTCTTCTTTCTGATAGTGCTGCTGTTCTTCATGGCCTTCGACACCGACTCAACCCGCCGCAGCGTGGCTGTCCTGGGCGAGCGGATGCCCGACCTCGCGGCCGCGCTTTCCAGCTTCGCGCGCGGGGCCCGCAACTACATGGCCGTCGCCGCAGGGTTCGGATTCGTCGTTGCGGTCCTCGACGGCGTGGCCCTGGCGATAATGGGCGTGCCGGGGGCGTTCGTGTGGGCTGTGCTGGCCTTTGTTACCAACTTCATCCCGAACATCGGCTTTGTCATCGGAGTAATCCCGCCGGCCCTCATCGCGCTGCTTGAGGGCGGCCCGGGACTGATGCTGGCCGTTATCGTCACCTACAGCGTGATCAACTTCTTGATCCAGTCCGTCATCCAGCCTCGCGTCGTGGGCGATAAGGTCGGATTGACACCCCTGTTCACCTTCATGTCACTGGTGTTTTGGACTTGGGTCATCGGCCCACTCGGCGCGCTGCTCGCCGTACCGCTCACCCTGCTCGCCAGGGCATTGCTGATCGAAACCAACCCGGGTTTAGGGTGGGCACTGCCGCTGATCTCGGGCAAAGCCAAGCCGACCGAGCAGCCGAAGCCGGAGCCGGAGCAACCCCAGAAAGAAGCGGCTGGGACGACTTCGTGAATGAAGTCAAACGACTTTCGTACGCACGCGGCCACTTCACAAACTGGTAGAGCCGTGCGCCGGGCCGCCGATGCCTTGGCGGTCGACACCGCTCGCGCGATCGAGGTCGACCGAGTCGCGCCAGGCGTCGGCGACGGTGGCGTCGAGACGGCGGAGCTCTTCTTCGACCGCTGCTCGGTGCTCGGGCCGTACCGTATCGAGCAGCTCCTCGAGGAGTGCTCGGAGTCGTCGCATGATCTGCACCGAGGTTGCACCGAACTCACGGATTTCGGTGAGTCCGAGGGTCAGGAAATCTTCCCAGCCCGAAGTGGCCATGACGACGGCGGCTGGTGTGTTGGCGCTCGTCGGCTTGGTACGCCTCTCGAGGTCGGTCGTTCCGATGAGGCCGAGGACATCTCCGATGTGGTCGAGGACTTGCACGGCGGTCGTCGGATCGTTCACGGCGGGTGAGAGCGCGATGTTGGCCATGTCGACCATGATCCGTAACGCGAACGCGGGGTCCTGCTCGAACGTGCGCTCCTCGCCGAGCGCAATCATTCCCTCGAGCTCCTCTTCAGTACGATCGCCGAACTTGGTTCCATAGACGCGCACCAGCACATCACCCGTCTGCACGTAGTCGCCTACCGGGTGCGGCAGAACGAGCTCGGCGCTACGCGCGCGAGCCCATTTGACGAGACCGTCGGGATCGACGGCTTGGATCGCGCCGCCGCGGCTGGCTCGCACGACGAGTGTCGGATCCGCGCGCGTCGTCTGGTGCTCCCACCGGATGTCCGTGCGATCGGCAATGCGCACGGTTTGCGCGAACGTCGAGCGAGCCGTGCTTGCGACCCTAGCGGCGACCGCCACCGGTTTCAGCTGACGGATGAATCGATCGAAGAAGACGATGAAAACCAGCAGGCTCAGGGAGATGAAGAATCCGGCCAGTGTCACGCCGAGGTCCGGGACGAAGTCGTCTTCGATCCGCTGCAGCACCGAGAACGAGTAGGTGAAGGTGCCGATGAGAACCGCGAGCGTCGCTTTCAGCATCCAGTCGCGATATATAAGGCGCATGATGCGGGCCGAGAACGTCCCGGTCGCCATCTGAATGACGAGAACGGTCACAGTGACGACGAAGCCGGTGAGCGCAGCCGTCGCGCCGACGATCGCGCTCAAGAACGTGCTCGCGGTCGATGGCGAGTACTGCCACACAGCCAGCGTCCCGATTTGCTCGTCGGCGAACGAGACGAGGATGCCGAGAAGCCCACCGAGCATGGCTCCCAGCAGCGGGATGACCCAGAGGCTTTCGGCCAGGCTTTGGCGCACATGGAACCTGCTGGGCCCAAGTCATCATCGCTCGCCCCATTTGACGAGTACGCTCCCGTCAGCCGCCGCCTTCCGTTGAGGGGCGGCTTCCGGCCGGCGCTGTTACTCCTCGCTTTGCGCAACGACGTCTGCGACATCGAGCGCGATGTCGAGCGCATCGACGATCTTGCCTGTGGCGGACGCGACTCGGGCTGTGCCGACGATCGGTGCAATCGCGATGAGCACACCGCGGACCTCCTCGGGGTCGATTCCGACCTCGCTTGCCGCTGCGAGATTTAGCAGATACGAGACCGGTGGAGCATCGACCGCGGCCAGCGCTGCGATGCGAACGAGCGCGAGTGTCTGCACATCAAGACTGGACGCGGCAACCGAGTCCGCGGTCATGCTCGCGAGCAGGTCCAGGACCGGGGTCTCACTGGTCGCTTCGGTCATACTTCTTCCTTTCGTTGGACGTCTTCTCGGAGGAGGCGGAGGGGTCGCTCTGGATCGCGACATCGATCTCGCTGGTCGCCACGACCCTTGAAATTCTCGCTCTTCCTGCTCTGATTCCACTCGGAAAAGGAAGTCGTTGCATCATCTAGATCGTGTGAAACGGCGTGAGTCCGCCCACGCTTCACGGATCGCCGCAGCGTCCTCGAAGTACCGCCGAACGTTGCGAACCTAGAAGTCGCGGGACACGCCGTCGATTCCGCTGGTCTGGATCCGGCCGATCGCTCAGGCTTCGCAGCCTGTCGTATTCGGCGGGAACCAGCAGTTAGTTGCCGCACGGTCGTTCCACGCCGCATGAACGTACGAGCGTCCCTCGTGCAGACAGAGGGCTCAGCTGGCTCTGGGGCGGACGTGTCCCAACACAAGCGTGAAAAGGTGCGTTGAACCACCCGGCAGGGGCAATTGGTCCCGCACGGAAGCGTTACTGCAGTGCTGACACGAGTCGCATGACGTTGTCTATGTAGCGTTGGCTTTTTGGTCGGGCACGCCATTCGGTGAGGTTCATTTCGTGGCAGACGGCTCGGTATTCGTCGGAGATTGTTTGGAGGTCGGCAACAAACTGTTTGCCGGTTGACATGAGTGTGATTTCGTAGTCGAGTCCGAATGAGCGGTAGTCCATGTTGCTGGAGCCGATGATGCCGACCATGTCGTCGACGGTGAAGTGTTTGGCGTGCAGGATGGTTGGTTTGGGGTATTGGTAGATCCGCACGCCTGCTTCCATGAGGGCGTCGTAGTAGGAGGCTTGGGCGTGCCCGACCATGAATTGGTCGGCTTGTTCGGAGACGAATAGTTCGACTGCGACGCCGCGGTAGGCGGCGGTGGTGATCGCCTCCAACAAGGAGTCATCGGGCACGAAGTAGGGGCTGGTCAAGGACAACTTGTGCTGGGCGCGTTGCACGAGTGCGGAGAACAGTCTCAGGTTCGGCATGGTGAGGTAGCCGGGTCCTGACGGCAGCAGTTGCATCGGAACGTCCTCTACGCCGGGATCTGTCATGACCTCAATTTCGGCGCCCAGTTTTTCTCCGGTTTCGGTGTACCAATCCATGGCGAAGACCGCCTCCAGCGACTGAACGATCTGGCCGCTGACTTTGATGTTGAGATCCTTCCAATGCCGGCCGACCTTGATGTTGGCCGGCTTCAGGTAGCTGGAGTCGATCATGTTTTGGGAGCCCATGAAGGCGACCTTGCTGTCCACCACGAGCAGCTTGCGATGATTACGGAGATCTGGTCGGCGCCACTTGCCCTTGAAGGGCTTGATCGGCATCATCTCGTGCCACTCGATCCCGGCTGCGGTGAGTCGGGTGTTCAGCTGTTTGAAGCCTGGATAGCCGCGGGAGGCGATGTCGTCATAGAGCAACCGCACCTTCACGCCGCGCTTGACCGCCTCCGCCAATGCCGTACAGAAAATGTCGGTGGTGTCATCCCACGCCGTGATGAAGTACTCCACATGGACAGTCGCCTCAGCCTCATTGACCGCCTCGGCCATCGCTTTAATGGAGGCGTCGTACTCGCCGAACAATCCATGGCTGACACCAGTGACACACGGCAGCTGGGTCAAAGCCCGGTTCAACCGGAACAAGCTGTCCACCCCGACCGGGATATCGGCACCGGGCGGCAGATCAGGAACCTCGGCGGTACGTTCGGTGATGACCTTGTTCGCCTCAGCCTGGACCTTGGCTCGCCGGCCCCGCACAAATGGGCTACCGATCAAAAGGAAGATCACTAAACCGAGAATCGGCGTCACCACAATGAGCAGCAACCATGCGATGGAGGACGACGGCCGACGATTGTTCGGTACCGTACCGAGCGCCACAATCTTGATGGTCAACTCCACCAGATACAAGATCAATGGGGCCCAGGCAATCGCGTTCACCGATACCACCTCCCGAATCTCAGCTGTAAGTCGAAGTGCCCTCGGCAGCTCTTAGCAGCGTGACCGCCCTAGACGCTCCTATGGCGGAAGCGTCCCATGCGCCAGGCTGGCTGAGCATCACACGAATGAGGTGAACCAAGAGACTCGGACAGGCTGGTGGCAACATGGAGGGCGGCTCACGCAACCCGTCCATGGCTATTTGTCCGATTCGGGCTTGCGACGACCTATCTGACCGCGGGGGTGGTCGCGCATCACCTGATCTGTGTGAATCCCACACAGATGGCCGTGTGCGCGGGGAGCGAAATCGCCGCCTTGGAAAGCGTAGAGCTCCGCGGTTGGATCTCGGAAAGGGCAACGTGCGGAGTCCCGTTGCGCCGAATCCGACCCCGTTATGCGCCCGAGGGCCCCGGAGACGCTATCCCGGGACCGGGATCCCCGGGAGGCTGGTCAGACCGTCGGCCAGCGCCGCTTCCTCGAACTCGATCTCCGGAAGGCGCCCCGCCAGGAAGTCGTCGTAGGCCTGCATGTCGAAGTGCCCGTGTCCGCAGAGGTTGAATAGCAGGACTTTCGACTCGCCGGCCTCCCGCGCACGGATCGCCTCGTCGATCACCGCCCGGATGGCGTGGTTCGGCTCCGGGGCCGGCACGATCCCCTGAGCCCGAGCGAACTGCACGCCCGCGTCGAACACCTGGTTCTGCGTGTACGCCCGAGCCTCCATGTGCCCGTGCTTCACCAGCATGGACAGCGAGGGCGCGTCGCCGTGGTACCGGAGCCCACCCGCGTGCACCGGCGCCGGCACGAACGTGTGCCCCAGGCTGTACATGGGCACGATGGGCGTCATCTCCCCTGTGTCGCCGAAGTCGTAGGCGAACTCACCCCGGGTCAGGGTGGGGCAGGCGGCCGGCTCGGTGGCCACGAACGTGGCATCAAGCTTCCCGGCCAGCTTGTCGGCCATGAACGGATAGGAAAAGCCCGCGTAATTCGAACCTCCGCCCACGCACCCGATGATGAAGTCAGGGGATTCGCCAGCCATTTCCATCTGCTTTTGCGTCTCCAGGCCGATCACAGTCTGGTGCAGGAGCACGTGCCCCAGCACGCTCCCTAGGCAGTAGTTGGTGTCGGCATTGGTGGCCGCGACCTCGACCGCCTCGCTGATGGCGATCCCCAGGGAGCCCGTGGAGTCGGGCGTGTCGCCGAGGACGCGCTTGCCGACCTGCGTGGTGTCGCTGGGCGAGGCGTGGACCGTCGCCCCGAACGTCTCCATCATCACCCGCCGGTACGGTTTCTGCTGGTACGAGGCCTTCACCATGTACACGAGGCTCTCCAGCCCGAACATCTGGCATGCGAATGCCAGCGCGGACCCCCATTGCCCGGCCCCGGTCTCGGTGCTGATCCGGCGGATCCCCGCTTCCTTGTTGTAATAGACCTGAGGGATCGCCGTGTTCGGCTTGTGGGAGCCGGTCGGTGACGTCCCCTCGTATTTGAAGTAGATCCGGGCCGGAGTCTGCAGCGCCTGCTCCAGCCGTCGGGCCCGATACAGCGGCGTCGGCCTCCACAGCCGGTAGATGTCCAGGACCGGCCCCGGGATGTCGATCCACCGCTCGGTCGACACCTCCTGCATGATCAGCGACTCGGGGAACAAGGGAGCGAGGTCTGCTGGCCCGATCGGCTCCCTGGTCCCCGGATGCAGCGGGGGAAGCGGCTGCATGCCCGCGCCGACCATGTCGGGAACGAGGTTGAACCACGCAGCCGGGAGCTCGTCGGGCCCAAGGTCGAACTGCACCGGTTCGGCCATGGTGTCCCCCTTATTGGTCAAGCGCTGACCTGCGAGGTGCTCATTCTATTGGGGAACTGGGCGCGACCGGCCGTGAATAGCTCGCAACTCAGCCCGGTCGGCGGGCTCCCGCATAGGGCATGTAGGACATCTTGATGTACTCCACCGACTTGCCGGGTCGGGGTGCGTGGATGACTTGGCCATTGCCGGCGTAGAGGCCCACGTGGTGGATGTCACTGTAGAAGAACACCAGATCACCCGACTGCAGAGCCGACTTTGCGACAGGCCGGCCGCGGCTGAACTGCTGCCGCGACGAATGCGGCAGGCTAACGCCGACCGATCCCCAGGCCCTCATGGTCAGTCCCGAGCAGTCCCAGGAGCTCGGCCCGGCACCGCTGCGCGCATAGGGCTCACCGAGCTGAGCCTTTGCGTAGGCCAAAGCCTTGGCTCCCTTGCTGCTACCAGTGACTGAGCCGCTTGTTGAATCCTGCGAGGCCTTCGGTGCAGCCCGGCTATCCGCATTGGTCTTTGGTGGCGCCTTCGGCGCAGGCCGGCTATCCGCATTGGTCTTTGCTGTTGCCTTCGTCGCAGCCCGGCCCTCCGAGTTGGCTTTTGCTACCGCCTTCTTCTCGGCCTCGGCGAGCCGCTTTTGCTGATCCGCGGTGAGCTTGGCCAGCACCTTCTTGGCCTGGTCGAGCTTCTCGTCCGAGGCTGCGGTGAGGGACTTGAGCTGCTTCTCCTTCTCGCCAAGGGCTGCTAGATCGGTCTCGGCGGAATGCTCCAGTGCAGCAAGGTTCGCCTGTGCCTGCTGGTAGTCCTGCAGCGCCGAGTTCTGATTCTCGCTGACCTTCTGCACCGTGGAGATCTGGCTCAGAAATCCCTCGGTATCGGGGGTCACGAAGAGGTGGGCAGCAGTATCGAGGCTTCGGTTCTGGAACTGGGCAAGAGCGATCTGTCCGACCTGCAGCTTCAGCCGTCCGACACTTTCGGTCTGGGCTTGGACGTCAGCCTGCTTTAACTTCAGTTGCGCCCGGCCCTCCTTAATCTGCTCCTCGACATCGGTGTACTGCTGGTCGATGCCAGCAGCATCGGTCTGCAGCTGCTTGATCAAGTCTCTCGCCTCTGCCACCGTCAGCGGCGGTTCCGCCGCGGCCGGCAGGCTGGCTGGAAAGACGACCAACGCGCTCAATGCCACTGAGGCGAGCCCGAGCGCAGCGATACGTAGGCTCCGACGAATCGATCGGCCGCGGCCAACCTCGAATGCGCGTAAGGTCACGCGCGCAGTGATATTCACAGTTCCCCGACTCCTGCGTTCCCCGAGCCCTGCGCGCAGCTCTCATTGGCGCTGACTCAGACCTCCCCAGATCTGAGCACAGCCGAGAGCTGTCATGGACGTGCCTACTGAGCGGTGCATGACGGTGACGTCACCTGGAGTCACCGCACAGTAAATTCCACATTAGGTCACGATTTGATAACTGGCAATCATGATCGCCGATGTCGTCGCAGCAGCGCTTCGTAGCGTCCGTGGCCTACTACTTGGCTCTGTGCGCCTACGGGGACAGCCATGGCGCCCTCTCGCCGTTCGGGCCGGAGATGAGGTCGTCGGCTTCGTGATGTGGGGCATCGATCCGGCCGACGAGAGCTTCTGGATCGGCGGACTGATCATCGACCGCCGGCATCAGCGGCAGGGGTACGGCCGAGCGGTGGTGTGTTATCGGTTGAGCCGGTGGAGTCGCCTAAGACCCGCCAGGGCCTAGGCGCCGATCGAGTTACGACATCGGTGACGCGGTCGAGTTCTCCGCTGGTTCAGACGCGAAGAGGTTGAGCCCGAGCCGCTCGGCCAGGTACTTCGTGACGAGTTGGCCGCGCACGCTGTTTCCGGCGGCATCGAGCGGAGGCGAGAAGGTCGCCAGGCCGCCCTTGCCAGGCGATACGGTCACGATGCCGCCACTGACGCCGCTCTTGCCCGGCATCCCGATCTGATAGAGCCAGTCTCCCGACAGCTCGTACAGGCCAGCCGTGGCCATCACCGCCAGCACCCGCCGGCACACCCCCGCGACAATGACCCGCTCGCCCGTCATCGGATTCACCCCGCCGTTGGCCAGCGTGGCAGCCATCACCGCGAGGTCGTGGACGGTCACGTCGAGGGAGCACTGCCGGGTATAGATGTCGGTGGCCTCGTCGGGGTCGAAGTAGAGCCGCTCGTAGCTCGCCAGGAGATGGGCGATGCCCTGGTTGCGCATGTTGGTGGCCGACTCAGACTCGTAGACATCCTTGCTTAAGGTGAGCTCGCGGCCGGCGAAGCGTGAGAGCCCGTCTCGGATCCTCTCCCACTTCTCGTCCGCCGTGTTGCCGGGAACGAGGCTCGTGGTCGCGATCGCACCCGCGTTGACCAATGGGTTCATCGTCCGCTCGTCGTTCAACTCGACAGCGATCAGTGAGTTGAACGGGAATCCTGTGCTGTTGACGCCCAGCTGATGTCGCGCCGCCTCGTAGCCGATCGCCTCGCAGACCAGCGCGAAGACGAATGGCTTGGAGACGCTTTGGATTGAGAACGCCGTCTCTACATCACCAATCTCAAAGAACCGGCGCCGGGCCCCGACCACGCAGATCCCGAAGAGCCCAGGCGATGCGCTTGCCAGCGCGGGGATGTAGTCCGCGACGGCACCGTCGCCGTTGGACCGATAGCGCTCGTAGGCCTCGGTGAGGGCATCCCTTACTTGCTCGGTCTGTGGAAGCTCGCCGGTGGACACCAGCGAGGGCGCCGTCGCTTCGTCGAACGGGAGACTCTCGTGCATGGAAAGCGTGGTCATTAGATCCCTACTGGTCCTTGACTCTGGGCAGCCTACGACAGACGGAACAAACCCGGCTGTCACGCCAATTGCACACGACGGCACCGTCGCCGTTGGACCGATAGCTCTCGCGGGCGTATGCCATGCCCTCGCTGGTGCGCTCGGCCAGTCGGTCGCGCTCCCACGCGGCCAGCGCAGCCAGCATGTGAAGGAACACGGTGGGCCGTGTGCTGAGCACGAACGGGTTCTCATCCAGGTCTGTCCGCCGCAGGCGAGATGACCGGACGCTTCTACAACGAGTATCGCCGGCGACGTCGGTGCTGCGGTCGAATTCCTTCGGGCGCATTATTGGTACGAATCGCGGGCGAGGAACTTGCGGCAGGAGAAGCCCAATCTGAGCGCATGAAACGGAAGGGTTCGCGGTCGTCGAGCCGACCAGCCGCACGTCGGTCCGACCCGCTCAGCCTTAAGGAGCGGCCATGACGTCGATTCATGAAGCACTCGACGAATACCGCATGATGATCGGCGGCGCGTCGACCGAGGCGATCTCGGGCCGGATGTATACGTCGGTGGATCCATACACGGGCCAGCCCTGGGCTCGAGTGCCCGACGCCGGGCGGGAGGACGTGGATGCCGCGGTGGCCGCGGCGCGTAGGGCCCTGGAGGGCCCTTGGGGCCAGCTGACAGCCACCCAGCGCGGCAAGCTGGTTCACCGGCTGGGCGACCTTCTGGCCCGGGAGGCCCAACGGCTGGCGGAGTTGGAGACCCGCGACAACGGCAAGTTGTTGCGCGAGATGGCCGGGCAGATGGCCATCCTGCCTGAGTGGTACTACTACTTCGGCGGGCTGGCTGACAAGCATCAGGGCAGCGTCATCCCCACCGACAAGGCGAACTACCTCGTCTATACCCGTCATGAGCCGGTGGGCGTGGTGGCGGCCATAGTGCCTTGGAACTCTCCACTGTTGCTGCTGAGCTGGAAGCTGGCGCCGGCGCTGGCCGCGGGCTGCACGGTGGTGGTCAAGCCGAGCGACTATACGCCGGTGAGCACCCTGGTGCTGGGCGAGCTGGTCGGCGAGGCCGGCTTTCCCTCGGGGGTGGTGAATGTCGTGACCGGGTGGGGCCCGGAGGTGGGCAAGGCGCTGACCAGCCACACGGGGGTCGACAAGATCGCATTCACCGGCTCCACGCAGGTTGGCAAGCAGATCGCGCACGCGGCCGCTGACAACCTCACTCGCGTCACCCTGGAGTTGGGCGGCAAGTCGGCCCAGGTAGTTTTCCCCGATGCGGACCTGAACGCTGCGGCCAACGGCGTAATCGCGGGTGTGTTCGCCGCCACCGGCCAGACCTGCATGGCAGGCTCACGCTTGGTCGTCCATGAAGAAGTCAAGGACGCTCTGGTGGAGCGAGTCGTCGCTCGGGCCAGGACGATCAAGATCGGCAACCCGCTGGACCCCGAGACCGAGATGGGGCCGATGGCGACCGACAAGCAGTACGAGACGGTGCTCAGTCACTTCGCCTCGGCTCGCGAGCAGGGTGCGACTTTCGCCTGCGGGGGTTCGCCGGTCGAAGGACTCGGCGGCTGGTTTGTGGAGCCGACTGTGTTGGTCGACACGACGACCTCCATGCGGGCGGTGCAGGAGGAGATCTTCGGTCCCGTGGTGGCGGTCACGACCTTCGCCGACGAGGACGAGGCGATAGCGATCGCGAACGGCACCGAGTTCGGCCTGGCCGGCGCCGTCTGGACCAAGGACGTCCATCGCGCCCACCGGGTAGCGGCCAAGCTGCGAGCCGGCACCGTCTGGATTAACGCTTACCGGGTCGTTGGCCCGCAGGTGCCTTTCGGCGGCTTCGGGGCCAGCGGCATGGGTCGGGAGAACGGCATCGACGCCATCCGCGAGTACACCGAGACCAAGTCGGTGTGGGTCGAGTTGAGCGGCGCCACGCGCGATCCGTTCACATTGGGATGACTGACGCCGCACGCCGACGTGGTCAAGGTCGAGGCGCCGGGTGTTGGGGACGTGCTGCACCGGTGGGCTGAGGCACTCGACGTCGTCGCTTTCATTCCCTCGGGCGCTGCCCATAATGTTGCGCATGCGAGCGGTGATGTTCAAGGCGTACGGCCCGCCCGAAGTGCTCACCCAGGTCGACCTGCCGACTCCCATACCCCGGGGTGACCAGGTGCTGATCCGAGTGCACGCCACCACGGTCACCTCCGCTGAATGCGGGATGCGCCGGGGAGAGCCCCGGTGGGGAAGGCTCATCCTTGGCCCGCGCCGCCCTCGCACGGGCGTCCGCGTGCTCGGGCTGGAGTTCGCCGGAGAGGTCACGGCGGTCGGGCCGACGGCACGCCGGTACCAGATCGGCGACCGAGTCTTCGGGTTCACCGGTTTCGCCGTCGGCGCGAACGCCGAGTACAAGTGCCTGTCCGAGCGGGCGTCGCTCACCACGATGCCACCGAACGTCACCTATGCGCAGGCCGCAGCCAGCGTCGACGGGTTCACCACCGCCTGGTACTTCCTGCGCCAGCTGGCCCACGTCCGGCCCGGGCAGCGGGTGCTGGTCATCGGCGGTTCCGGCAGCATCGGCACGTACGCCGTCCAACTCGCCGCGCACGCCGGTGCCCTCGTCCACGCCGTATGCAGCGGCCGCAACGTAAAGCTCGTTGAGTCGCTCGGCGCGGACAGGGTGTTCGACTACACCGTCGAGGACTTCGTCACCAGCGGCGAGCGGTACGACGCCGTATTCGACACCGTGAACCGCAGCTCGTTCACCCACTGCCGGCGGGTGCTGACGCCGGGTGGCTGCTACCTGCCAACGACCGGCCTTGTGAACAACGTCCTCGCGCTCCGTACCGCAATTACCCGCGGCCCGCGGGTCCGGACCGGGATGTCAGTGCGCAAGCATGCGGCACTGGCCGAGTTGCGCGAACTAATCAGGCAGGGGCAGCTCCGGATTGTCATCGACCGCAGCTACCCCCTGGCCGAGATCGTCGACGCCCACCGGTACGTCGACAGCGGACACAAGGTCGGCAACGTCGTAATCACTGTCGTGGACGACTGACAGAGATGATGTTGATCGTGCGTCATGGACGGTATGAGCAGACAGGGGCTGAGGCCTCGCTCGGTGTCGAGGACTTCCGCCTATTCACTCAACCGGCGTGTGGCCCACGAGGTGGGGGACCGCCGACACCGGTTCGTGGAGCTCCTTTTCGGTGGGGATTTCGGCGGCGACGTCGGAGGCGTGCAACGCGCGCGCCATGGCCCAGGCGATCCAGCCGCCGAGTACGAACAGGACCGAACCCACCGCAATCCAGGCCGCCGCGCCGGGGAGCTGGGTGAGCTGGTACATCAGCCAACCGATGGTGACCGTGGAGGGGATGGTGATGACCCAGGCTGCCACCATCTCCATCACGACCCGTAGGTTGACCCCTTGGCCGGAGGCCACGCCGGAGCCGGTGACTGAGGAAGCCGCGGCGTGGGTGGTCGAGATCGGAATCCCCATTCCGGTGGCGCCGAAGATCGCGGTCACTGCGCCGATGTTGGCCGCCAGCCCGGAGCTGGCGCGCAGCGAGGTGATGCGAAGACCCATCGTCTCGATGATCTTCCAGCCTCCCCAGACGGTGCCGATCGCGATGGCGCTGTAGGCGAGGAAGGGGATCCACCAGTCAATGTGCAGATTCCCGTCGGGTTGCAGGCTGATGTAGCCGCCGGCCAGCAAGACCGCGGCGATGATCCCCATGGTCTTCTGGGCGTCGTTGGCGCCGTGCCCGAACGAGACCGCGGCTGCCGACAGCAGCTGCAGGCCTTTGAAGGCCTTGGCGTCCTCGGGGACCCTCAGCCGTCGCTGGAGTCGGGACAGCCCGAGCATCGCCAAGAATGCCACCGTGAACGCCACCATGGGCGAGACGACGATCGCGATCAGCGCGGTCTGCACGACGCCCCAGTTGATGGCCGAGAGACCGCCCGCGGCGAGTCCGGCGCCGACCAAGCCACCGATGATCGCGTGGCTGGAGGAGGACGGCATGCCGATGTACCAGGTGAGGTAGTTCCAGGTGATCGCCGCGATAAGGGCGGCGAACACCACAGCGACACCCTCGGCATCGTGTTTGACCACCTTCGCCACCGTGTTGGCGACCGCGGTGCCGACGACGAAGAACGCGCTGAAGTTGAACACTGCGGAGAACCAGGGCGCCCAGCGCGCCGGCAGGGCCCGTGTCGCGACGACGGTAGCCACCGAGTTGGCGGCGTCGTGGAAGCCGTTGGTGAAGTCGAAGACCAGCGCCAACACGATCACACCGATGACGCCGATCAGCAACCAGTCCATGGGTCACCGACACGGCGGGCGGGAAGAAGAGCGTGGCACGCCGATCCACAAGTCTTGACTATTCCTCATCAGGCAGCAGCCTTTTGCGGCGCCAGAGGTCTTGTGTTGGACGACCACCTGCTGCGGTTGCCAAGGCTGCTGCGATGGCCATTGCTGTGGCATCGGTCGGTCGTTCGGGTGCGGATTGGTCACGAGACGTCTACCCACCGCATCGCGGTCTGCAGGAGGTGGTCGTAATCGCCTGCGGTGGCCTCAGCGTGGAACTCGCTGACCTCCGCATCAGGTACGCCAGCCGAACGCAGCGCGGCTTGCACGGCGCCTAGGACTTCGAGAGCGTTGCCGTCAACGATCCAGTCATCGCTGGTGAGTGTGACGGCAATGTCTGGGTGGCGGGTGACCGTTGTGGACTGGGTCACGGTGGTTGCTGCCTTTCTAGGGGGATTGTGCATACATTCACACATAGCGCTGTGTGAAGACTGTGGGGTTGCTGTCCGGCGGCTGTCACTTCGCGCGACGGCGTGTGAGTTCGCGGGACCCCGATACGCACGCGGGCGGTCCCGACCTCAAGGCGAACTGGCTCCCCTCCGCACCCGGCCCCTTCGAACCTGACCATGCGCCTCTACCTGCCGAGGCCCAAGGCGCTCAACGGGCAGTGGAACCCCCACCAGTGCGTCGAGCTAGGTAGCGCGAGTCAAAGCAGCAAGCCTCGCGATCCCTTTAGTGACGCTGTGAGCTGCTCGCGGGACGAAGATCAGCAGCTTTGATCCACCGCTGGCGGCCGTCAGCACCGCGTACCCGACCCCCACCACTCCTGCCGTTCTTTCATCCACCAATCGAGCTGGCCAGCTCAAGACCACGTGGCCGTATCCACCTGGATTGGCGGATCGACCTCCCCGCGGTCTGCTTCGGCATGCTGCTGCACGTTGGCGGCGCTGAGATCCATATCCGATTAGAACATGCCTACGATTCTAGTGGGAAGAGCCACGCCCGGAGTTCCGCACAGCTCCCTCACAGCACATCACAGCGCGCGCCCATCTCGCTCTGAGATGGTACGCAAACCACCCCCCAACAATGTAAGGACAATTAATGACCACACCCCAGTGGCAGCAGCAGCAGTCGCCGCCGCAGGCGCCTGGGTTCGTGAGCCACATCAGCGGCGCCGCGAGCAGCGGGTATCGCATCGAGGTTTGGGGGTCCCGGGAGGACCACCAGACCTCGCACGACGACCACGTCGCGCCGAACCTACCGCCCGGCATGGGCCGATCCCCTTCGAGTACGTCGAGATGCTGCTCGCCGTACCGGAGAGCTGACCGCATCACCGGGCCGCTCGATCGCAACGCACGGAACCACCAGCACCTCGCCCATTCATCACAACCCAGCAAGGAGTAACAGATGCCACGGATCCTCATCACGCAACGACGTACAAGACGTCGAACGCTGGCTGCAGGGAAAGGCGGAACGCATCGCGACCTTCCCAGGCGGGAGTAACGTCACCGACCTGGTAGCCGCGGATGGCAGCAATCAGGCTGCCGTGGTCGCCGAGGTCGACGACCTGGACGCCTTCAACGCTTTCATGGCCTCGCCGCCTCCCGAGATGGCCGCCCAGGCCGAGTCGCACGGGGTCGTCATGCCCACCGCCACCCTGTACGTCGAGGCGTAACCGCCGGCCCTACGCATCGCGAACGAATACAAGGCAGACCGGGCTGAACTGATTGAGACCGGGAGCGGGGTCGAGCGCGTGTCCGGACACGCTCGCCCGCTGGCCGCGACATTGGCGGACTCCTGGCCGGCTTTCATGGCGCGTGCGGGTCAGGCTGCATACGTTGCCAGCCGAAACTCGGCGGAGACCGACCTTCCAGACGGCTCGGTTGATCTGGTCGTGAGCGATCCGCCTATACGGACAGTTCAAACGTCCTCGCCAAAAGCCGCCTAACCAAGATCACCGACCCGAACCCACAGACCCGGAGGTGACCATCACCGCCATCACTGCATAAAGTCCAACCCAAGATCACTCGGAAACCGGATCCAACACCACACCCGCGGACGTGACCGACAACCGCCCTCCATCATTGGGACATAGTGTGGAGTTCATCAGGTGATGAATTAAGGACTCCCATGCCCGGTCTTCAGGCGAGTCGGCCTCCTTGGCGAGCTCCTGTGTTATCCCTGGCCGTGAGTCTTGTGGCTGGGTTGTCGGGGTGTGCCGGGCCAGGGCCTGGACGGATCTCGGTTTCGGGCAACGTCGACGACGACCTCGTCATAGTTCAAGCGCCGCAGCTCGAAGTCCCTCAGCCGGATCTTGACGCAGGCTTCGTACCAGTTAGCGGGGAGACGCCTGGCCAGGAGGCGGCCAATGACCCGAGCGCCGCGACGAGCTCGCCGGTGAATGCGCGCACCACCTTGGGTAGCTGGAACCGCGTGGCGACGGTCGAGGTGATCGAGGGTGACGAGGTGCAGGCCGGTCAGGTCCTGGTCCGCCTGGACTCCGAAGCCCTGCACGCCAACGTCAGGGTTGCTCGCGCCAATGCCAAAGTCGCCGCCAGCCAAGTCCCGGTTCTCAGCAGCGCGATCGACAAGACCTATGACAAGGAGCATGAGGTCAACTCCGCTCTAAAGAAGATCAACAAGGCAATCCGCCAGCTCAAGAGCACTCGCACAACGCTCGCCGCCCAGCTGTCCCAGGCCCAGCGCCAGCTGCCCCAGCTCGAGGCCCAGCGTGCGCAGGTTCAGAGTCAACGACAGCAGGCGAGCGACAAGCTCCGCCAGATCAATCAGCAGCTTGATGAGCTGAAATCGGTCGTCGCGCAGTTGCCTGCCATGCGCCCGACTGCACCAACACCGTCGCCGGCGCCGGCGTCGCCCAACCGGCAACAACTCCTCGCCCAAATCGCGAAGCTGCGACAGGCCAGGAGCCAACTCCAGAACGGTCTGAAACAGCTGACAGAAGCCGACGCCCAGCTCAGCGCCGCGATCGCTCGCCTGCGTAGCGGAATCCCTCGGCTAGAGAGCGCCATTCGCAAGATCGATGACGGATTGGCCAAGGCTCGAACCCAACGAACCAAGCTCCGCAAAGCGAAAACCAAGATCATCGACGCGCGCAGCGAACTGCGCCGCACCCGCAAGCTTGCCGTCGTCGCTGCCCAAGCCGCAACGGTCGGCATTGACGTCGCCGAGAACCAGAAGCTCCTCGCGACTGTCACCGCGCCGGCACCCGGACTCGTGGTGCACGCGGCACCGAACGGTCAGGTGGTCGCCGCAGGGGCGACTGTCGCGAAGATCCGCGAGGGCGCCCCCAACTCCGTCACGACGTGGCTTTCACCGGTTCAGGTCGCCCAGATCTGTTTGGGCTCACAGGCCTCATTGCATGCCGACTGGATGCGCACCACTGAGCGGCTGGATGCCGAGGTCACCTTGATCGGCGATCGGGCGGACTATCCGCCTACGTCCTTCGCCACCGACGAGGTGCACCTAACCCGGGCGGTGCCTGTGCGGTTGACGCTGACCGGACCATCGGGCCACTCGCATCCGTCGCTGCCACCCGGCGCCCCAGTGGATATCGAGATACTCCCGGCAGCGTACGGCCAGGGCTGCTCAACCGGGCCAACGAGCAGGTGAGGGACATGGCGGAACGCAGGCGAAGGCGGCCACTCATCCCAGTGATCATTTTGCTGGCAGCGGTCCTCGCCGCGGGTGGCTACTTCTGGTGGCGATCGGTTGGCAGCACGGAACCGACCGAGCTCTCCGCGAGCGGCGCAGTAGAGGCTCGGCAGTACCAGGTCGCCTCAGTCATTGCAGGCCGGGTGACCAAGGTCGCCGTCTCAGAAGGGGACGTCGTCAAGCAAGGCCAAACGCTGGTCGTTCTGGATCAGGCAGCACTGAAGCTGCAAGTGGACCAAGCGGAGCAAGGCGTGAAAGCTGCGAGAGCGGCACTTACCAATGCCAAGGAGGACGGCACCGACGCCGACGTCTCAGCGGCCAGAGCCCGCCTCAGCCAGGCCGAGGCTGCCGTCGATCTGGCAAAAGTGCAGCTCGGCTACGCCACGGTGACTGCACCTCACGGTGGTGTAGTGGTCACACTCACGACCAATGCGGGCGAGAATGCCGGTCCGGGCAGGACCTTGCTCACATTGAGTGATCCCGAAGACCTCTTCGTACGCGTATTCGTTCCCGAGACCCAGATCGGCAACGTCAAGGTCGGCCAGCAGGCCACGGTCACGACGGATTCCGCAACCGAGCCCTACATAGGCACCGTCAGCTTTGTCGCCTCGGAGGCGGAATTCACGCCCACCAACGTGGAGACGAAGGATCAGCGAACCAAGCTCGTGTTCGAGGTACGGGCGCGCATCAGCGACACGTCCGGCGCCCTCAAGCCCGGTATGCCGGTTGATGTGACCTTCCAATGAACGCCTATGAAGCCCTAGCCGTCCAGGCAGCTGGACTCGGCCGTTCGTTTGGGCAGAACCGGGCCGTCGACGGGGTGGACCTGACAATTCCGATTGGAATGATCTTCGGCCTCCTCGGGCCCGATGGCGCCGGCAAGTCCACCCTTATCAGGATGCTGGCGACGGTGCTGGCCCCTGACACCGGCGATGCGACGATCTTCGGCAACTCCGTCAGGCGCTCGCCTGGCCGAGTGATCCCACGGATCGGCTACATGTCGCAGAACTTCTCGATGTATCCCGACCTCAGCGTCTCGGAGAACCTCAATTTCTTCGCCACCTTGCGCGGAATCAGCCGAGCCGAGCGCGAGCCGCGGGCGGCCGCGCTGATGTCGGCGATGGGCCTGGTCGAGTTCGCTGATATGCGGGCCAGAAACCTCTCCGGCGGCATGAAACAGAAGTTGATGCTGGCAGCGACATTGATACATCAGCCCGACCTGCTCCTCCTCGACGAGCCGACCACCGGCGTCGACCCCGTTTCGCGCCGGGAATTCTGGCGCATCCTCGCGCGATTGCACCGCGAAGGCAAGACCGTACTCGTATCCACGCCGTATATGGATGAGGCTGAGCGCTGCAGTTATCTGGCCTTCCTGAGCGACGGGCGGATCAGCCACGAGGGATCACCGGCCGAGATCAAGGCCGTGGTGCCAGGGACGCTGCTTGAGCTAGCGACACCGCAGCCCCGGGCGGTACTGGCCGCGGTAACCGGTACCCCGAGTGTTCGCTCGGCGCATCTGTTCGGCGATGTGGTCCGAGTGCTGTGGAATGGTGGCAGCGGGGGTGCCGAGGAACTGACGTCCCGGCTGGTCGACGTCGGCCTGTCCGTGACCGCGGTCAGACCAGCTCGCGTCGATATGGAAGCTGCGTTCGCATTCTTGGCTGAATCCGAGCGCCTCACTGAAGTCGCCCAACTATGAAAGCCGCGCTGACCCGAGTCACGGCGGTCGCCGGCAAAGAGTTCAAGCATCTGCGGCGTGACCCTCGGGCACTGGCAACAGTGCTGATCTTGCCGGTCCTTCAGCTGCTGCTGTTCGCGTACGCGATCAGCTTCGATGTGAAGAACGTCCCAACCGTCGTACTCGACCAGGACAACACTCCGGCGAGCCGCCAGTATCTACAGACCTACCTGTCATCGGAATTCTTCGACGTTCTGGGGTCGGCCAATGATCTCGCCCAGATAGATCAACTGTTTGACCAAAACAAGGTACGGATCGCCGTGATCGTCCCGTCCGGGTTTGCCCACAGCCTTGACCTTGGGGAAAAGGCGCAGGTTGCGGTGCTGACTGACGGCAGCGAGCCGACATCCGCTCAGCTGGGTCAGGCATACGCGATCGCGCTGAACGCCAGCTACAGTCAACGGGTCGCTGTGGAATGGGCCGATCGGCAGGGACTGGATCTGGCCCAGGCTGGCGAGATCGAGCCGCGGCTGCGCACCTGGTACAACCCTGAGCAGAAGTCGTCGGATTTCCTGATCCCGGGGCTGATGGTAGTGATCATCATGATCGTCACGATCCAGCAGACTGCAGTCACCCTGGTCCGGGAGCGCGAGCAGGGTACTGGCGAGCAGATGACGGTCAGCCCCTTGCGCCGAGGTGAGCTGATGGTTGGCAAGTTGCTGCCGTGGACTCTGTTGGCCTTCGCCGACATGTTGGTGATCGCTCTGGTCGGCATCTGGGTTTTCGACCTACCGTTACGCGGCAGCCTAGGTTTCCTGGCTGCGTCGTCAGTGGTCTTTGTGTTCTCCGCACTGGGTCTGGGCTTGATCATCTCAGCGGTCGCCCCAAACCTGGAGACTGCCAATATCGTCGGACTGCTTATCGCGTTCCTGCCGGCCTTCCTGCTCTCTGGCTTCGCGTTCCCGCTGGAGTCCATCCCGACCCCGTTGCAGTGGCTCAGTTATGCATTCCCTGGCCGATACATGGTGACCATCTCCCGAGGCGTCTTCCTCAAGGGCGCCGGCTTCTCCGAGCTGTGGCCAGAGCTGGCCGCGCTCACCGCGTACGCGCTGGTTGTGCTGCTGGCCTCCTCTTTGCTCTACCGCAGGAGGTCGACATGAGTCTGCACCGCATCCGGCTGATCATCTGGAAGGAGTTCCTGCAGCTACGGCGTGATCCACTGCTGCTGCGCTTGATCTTCATCATGCCGATCGTGCAATTGATCTTCTTCGGATACGTTGTCTCCGCCGATGTACGCAATCTGGCGACCGCCCTTGTCGATCTTGACAAGTCAACGACTTCCCGGCAGCTGGCCGCGTCCTTCTCCAGCTCTAGCTACTTCACGATCGAGGCCTATCTGCAGAGCGAGACCGAGCTACAGCCGTTGATGGATCGCGGCGAAGTCCAGGTCGCGATCGTCATTCCTGAAGGCACTCAGGCACGCCTGGAGAGCGGCGAGATAGCGCCAGTCGGCATCGTCGTCGACGGATCGGACAGCAGGACGGCCGCAGTGAGCAGCGGGTACGCCGCCCAGATCGTGGCCCGGCTCAACGCGGACCGGATTGTCGAGCAGGGTCTGGCGCTGTCAAGTCCCGGGATTGATGCGCGGGTTCGGGTGTTGTTCAACCCCTCGTTGCGAACAGTAAACACGATGATCCCCGGCCTGATCGCGGCAATCCTGATGCTGTCTGTGATGGCGATCATGTCCCAGGCCGTGGTCCGGGAACGGGAGAGCGGCACCTTGGAGCAGATGTTCGTCACTCCGATCACTCGTGGGGAGTACCTGATCGGCAAGGTAACGCCGTATGTGCTGCTCGCGGTGTTGCAGATGTCGCTTGTAGCGCTCGTCGGGATCTTCTGGTTCCAGGTCCCGTTCCACGGCACCTTTGCAGCAGTCGCAGCCGGGCTCGGACTGTTCATGCTCACCGTCATCGGGCTGGGGCTGCTGGTATCGCTGGCAGCCCACACCAGGCAGCAGGCGCAGCAGACGGTGCTGTTCATCATGCTTCCGATGATGTTGCTTTCGGGTTTCATATTCCCCATCGAATCGATGCCGGCGGCTTTGGTGCCGGTGACCTACGCGATGCCGCTGACCTGGGCGGTGCTGCTGTTGCGCGGAATATTTGTCAAAGGCGTCGGCTTCAGTGCGCTGGTACCCGAGCTACTGGTGCTCGCCGCCTTCGCGATCCTGATCTTTGGGGCTGCGGTGATGGCTACCCGCCGGCGGTTGTCGGAGTAGCGGATGACTGTCCCCGGGCTGACGGGCGCCGCGCTAGATCCTGCTGCAGCCATCTCGGTGCGCGGACTTACCAAACGCTTCGGAGCCTTCACGGCGGTCGACGGAATCGACTTCGACGTCCCCCGTGGGCAAGTCTTTGGATTCCTGGGCCCGAATGGGAGCGGCAAATCGACGACGATCAGAATGCTCACCGGCTCGCTCGCGGCGACCAGCGGTCTGGCGTACGTGCTGGGTGAGGACGTGCTGGCGCATCCGGCCCGGGTACAGCGCCGGATCGGGTACATGTCGCAGAAGTTCACGCTGTTCCGAGATCTAACTGTTGAGGAGAATCTCCGCTTCTACGCCGGGGTCTACGGCCTGTCGGCGCGGCAGTATGCGGACCAGCGAGCGTACATCCTGCAGATGGCCGACCTGGTGGGCCGGGAGCAAGAGCTGACGGCCAACCTCTCCGTCGGTTGGCAACGGCGGCTCGCTCTCGGCACGGCGACCATCCACTCCCCGGAGTTGTTGTTCCTCGACGAGCCGACCAGCGGAGTTGACCCGGTGGCGCGGCGGCAGTTCTGGGATCTCCTGTACGAGCTGGCGAACCGCGGCGTCACCCTGTTCGTGACCACTCACTACATGGAGGAGGCCAGCCACTGCAACCAGCTCGCGTTCATCTATCGCGGGCGGCTGGTCGCCGGGGGCAGCCCGCAAGAGATCCGCGGGCGGGCCAGCGGGCAACAGATCCTCGAGGTGGCCGTTGCCTCCCCTGACGCGGCTCTTGAGGTGATCGAGAAGGTGCCCGAGGTGATCGACGCCTACCTGTCGGGGGCTACGGTGCACGCCGTGTTCTTGGCCGACGACGGTGAGCGGGCGTTTGCGGAGTCGCTGATCGCTGCCCTGCAATCTCAGGGGTTCGCAGACGTGTCAGTGGTTCGGGTGGAACCGACGATCGACGACGTGTTCGTCAGCCTGGTTTCTTCGCAGCGCGCAACGCCGAGTGAATACAGAGTTCGCAGCACGCGTCATCGCGCCCGGCCACGGAGGAAGGCCGAATAGTGGGGGCACAGGGGCGCGGTTATCGGTTGCCCCGCCAAATGGCTGTAGTGAGGACTGTGGCGAAGCTGCACCAGGCTGCATAGGGTGACAGCGCTACCCCCGCTGCCCGGTGGGCCTGGGCGGCCCGGCGGGCCAAGTCGATGCTGCTCGTCGCGAGAGCGCCGGCCACTACGATCGCGGGCACCAGCTTGTGCGCCTTGAAGAAGACCCAGCTCCAGGATGTGTTCAGCGCCAGGTTCAAGGCCAGCGCGCGCTGATAGGCGACAGCCGCCGCGGGATCAGCGACCTGCAGCCGATCGATTACGACGGCGGAACTGATCGCAATGTCCGAGTACAGCAGCGTCCACACGATCGGGAACACCGGCCCGGGCGGCTGGATCGCTGGCTTGTCGAGAGCGACGTACCAAGGGCTCTTCACACCCCCGCTTGCCACTGAGCCGAGCACAGCCGCCGCACCCACAGCGGCCGCAGTCCCGGCCAAGGTCTTCTTGATCATTTGTGAAATGACTCCCCTCGATGAGCGAGCCCATTCTCTCCCGTTAAGCCAGCCCGGCGCTCTCGCTCAGACTGTCTCTGCGGCCTGCGTACGATCCTCGAGATCTCCATCACGCTGTTTGATCGCCCGCCTACGCCACAGTGCCACGGCGAGCACCGACAGCCACAGTCCGCCGGTCGAGTGGTCATGCCCCTGAGACGACCGTCCGGCGCTGACCACGAGCGATAGGAAGGACTTCGTCCCACGATTTGACACGCTGCGCAGTGGGCTCGTTGCTGTATTTCGCCGCTGTACTGAACATTCTGATCCGGGGTTCGCGACCAGGTGTCCGTCCGGGGTTGTCCGAGGAGTGGTCGGGAGGACTCGATGGTCCGCAACGCCGATTCACTCAACCGGCGCGTGGCCCTCGAGGTGGGGGATTGCCGACACCGGTTCGTGGAGCTCCTCTTCGGCGGGGATTTCGGCGGCGACGTCGGAGGCGTGCAACGCGCGCGCCATGGCCCAGGCGATCCAGCCGCCGAGTACGAACAGGACCGAACCCACCGCAATCCAGGCCGCCGCGCCGGGGAGCTGGGTGAGTTGGTACATCAGCCAACCGATGATGACCGTGGAGGGGATGGTGATGACCCAGGCTGCCACCATCTCCATCACGACCCGTAGGTTGACCCCTTGGCCGGAGGCCACGCCGGAGCCGGTGACTGAGGAAGCCGCGGCGTGGGTGGTCGAGATCGGAATCCCCATTCCGGTGGCGCCGAAGATCGCGGTCACTGCGCCGATGTTGGCCGCCAGCCCGGAGCTGGCGCGCAGCGAGGTGATGCGAAGACCCATCGTCTCGATGATCTTCCAGCCTCCCCAGACGGTGCCGATCGCGATGGCGCTGTAGGCGAGGAAGGGGATCCACCAGTCAATGTGCAGATTCCCGTCGGGTTGCAGGCTGATGTACCCGCCGGCCAGCAAGACCGCGGCGATGATCCCCATGGTCTTCTGGGCGTCGTTGGCGCCGTGCCCGAACGAGACCGCGGCTGCCGACAGCAGCTGCAGGCCTTTGAAGGCCTTGGCGTCGTCGGGGATCCTCAGCCGTCGCTGGAGTCGGGACAGCCCGAGCATCGCCAGGAATGCCACCGTGAACGCCAGCATGGGCGAGACGACGATCGCGATCAGCGCGGTCTGGACGACGCCCCAGTTGATGGCCGAGAGACCGCCCGCGGCGAGTCCGGCGCCGACCAAGCCACCGATGATCGCGTGGCTGGAGGAGGACGGCATGCCGATGTACCAGGTGAGGTAGTTCCAGGTGATCGCCGCGATCAGGGCGGCGAACACGACAGCGACACCCTCGGCATCGTGTTTGACCACCTTCGCCACCGTGTTGGCGACGGCAGTGCCGACGACGAAGAACGCGCTGAAGTTGAACACTGCGGAGAACCAGGGCGCCCAGCGCGCCGGCAGGGCCCGCGTCGCAACCACCGTAGCCACCGAGTTGGCGGCGTCGTGGAAGCCGTTGGTGAAGTCGAAGACCAGCGCCAACACGATCACACCGATGACGCCAATCAGCAACCAGTCCATAACCCATCATCGAGCCCGACGACCCGCACACACAACGGACGAAGGTCCTCTACTTCGCCCGACTATGGTCTTGTTGATCATGCTCAGAGTGGGCCCGGTGAACACCTGCGGACCCCCCGTGCCCAGCCGATCCGGTGTGGCCTTGCACGCAGTGTGATCGGACGGCTGCCCGAGACGCCCCCGATGCGTCGACTGCCCGGGATGGTGTCGAGAGAACCCAGGCTGTATCTCTGCATGCGAAGAGAGCCAGGTTAATGATCATAATGGCCAAGTCGACAACTGAGATGATCTTTACCCCCGCTGGTACACGGTTGCCCAGGTTGCACAGTTGCTCAACTATGTGGAGAGCAAGGTTCGCATGCTGATCATCATTGGCCAGCTGCGGTCGATCAAGGACGGGCGATCCCGCAGAATTCTTACGGAGTGGGTTGAGGCCTATGTTCAAGATCGCGTCGAGGCGGCCGAGGACACCTGGTGACGAGTCTAGGCCCAACGGCGAAGGTTCGATTTTCCCTTACCGCAATGGGTTCGCGGCCCGCGTTTGGATCACGACTCCGTTAGGTCAGCGTCAGCGCAAGTACGTGTACGGACGAACTCGGGAGATAGTCCACGGCCGGTGGGTGGAGCTCGCACGAAAAGCCGCCCGCAGGCCGGTAGTCACCAAGGTGCCGACAATTGGGCAGTTCATCCGTCGATGGCTCGAAGAGACGGTTGCTCCGAATCTTGCCCCGCTGACATACGCGACGTATGAGACCCACGTGAAGAACTACATCGAGCCTGAATCGATGCCCTGCGGCTTGATCGTCTTCGCGTCGCAGATGTCCAGTCGTGGCTCAATGGCGACATCCTGCAGTCTTTCGATGGCAGAAGTAGCAACGGACATGGTCTGCTGCTCCTCACAGTGGGTTCCGTGCCACTTCTGCCGACAGATTGGGCTGGAACCGAGCTACCTGGGAACTTCGGCCGAACCGCCGGACAAGACCTGCAAGAGATGCTGATACTCCGGCTCGTTGATCTCGCCGCGGGTGAACCGTTGTGCCGCGATCTGCTGTGGCGAAAGCTCAGCTGGTGATGAGGAAGCCGTCTGACCCGGCCAGACGTACCGAGCCACGAGTACGGCGCCGAAGATCAACAATCCCCATAGAACCAGATTCCCGATGATCATGAAGGTCATACCCAAACCACTCATACCTGGGCCGTAGTACATCATCGCGATGCTCCTTTGGACACGGTGTGCGTCCTGGCTCCACTATCCGTCGGAACACCTTCTATCCCTAGGGACCTAGGTCCTGTTGCTAAGCGGCCTAGGTCGACGAAGGTGCAGGTCTGTCAGGCGACGGTCAGATCCCGGCGGCGTAATGCCCACAGCCCGGACGGCGATCAATGCGGCCGCCGCCGCGAGCAGGCCAACGAGCGGCTCCGTGGCTCATGTGCGAGCAACACCTGGAAGACAGGATCGTTGTGCGGATGCTGGTGCTGATGCATGAAGGCGTGGACCTCATCGTCCAACCGATCAGCCGCGATGACGAGGTCTGCTGCCTGCTGATGTGCGCACGTTCTTCATATCCCAGCGATCCCCCGCCTGGGTCCATCACGCGGGCTCCGCCATCTCATCGGAGTCGACCTTCGTCGCACCACAGCGCTTACAAGTCCAAACGGTCAGATGCCGTTCCTCATCCCAGCCGTTGTGCCACTGGTGCCTCGAACCAGGCAAATCAGACGTCGATGTCGGGGCAGGCGTCCCCGTCGGCGACCGCGGTCAAATTGAGCTGACCTGCGTAGGACAGCACCCCGACGTTGAGGGTCTGGTTGCCGACAAGAGGCACTACCGGGAATATCTCCAGCAGTTGTGCCCAGCCAGGTATAGCGGCACCGGCGGTCCTGGGACGTTGGAGACGGCGAGGTTCAGCAGCCATTGGTGTTTGGCCAGCCGGGCTATGGCGCGTCGGGCGAGGGCGAACCGGAAGATCCCTGTAGTCATCGCCTGCGGACGCGCCTTTTTCTTACGATCACGAGTTTCTACCGCGACCCGTCCCAGCACTTGAAGGGGGTCCGGGCTCCCCGAGTGGAAGCGGCACGATCATCATTCCGTCGAGGTTGCCCCGTGCCTGGACCGGTTGCTCGTGGTGGAGCGATACCTCTCACTTTGGCGCGACCTCGGCAGCCCATCCGAGTCTCGCTGGAATCGCTGGAGTTTCCGACCCCAACACCAGGGGCGGACGCTCAGCTTGGCAAGGAGGCGAACTTGGCGAGAATCGCCGGACCGCATGATGCCAGGTCTGAGTCGACAGCATGGCGGCTCGAGCGGCACCGCGTTCTTGGTGTCGCACAGGTTCACTTCGGAGTGGCTGACACTCGCGCGAACCTCGCCCTGGGCCGGGCTCGCGTCCGGTATCTCTCGCCGACCTGCTGCCGTCTGTCGACGCCTTGACGCTCATACCAGACCGCGATCATCAGTCTCGCCGTGTCCTCGCCTGCCGAAGTGTCACGATCCTGGCACGTGGCACCGCAAGCCGAAGACAAGCCTTTATCAACGTCAGTGTCACGTGGGGTTCATGTCGCGTACGGCTGGGGAGCAAACTAGGGCTCGCAGGTCGTCACGGGGGTGCTGCTGTTCGGGAACGCGTAATGCGCGTCCGGAACGAAGGAGCCGAAGAAAGCGAGCGCTGGTCTTCTCAGTCAGCAGGAACGCGGGTGCCGCTGCTCACCCGTGAAAGGGTCGACGTGATAAGGGATCGGTCAAACCGGAGGGGCGATCGGGACTCACCATGCCCGCGGTACAAGCCAAGGCGCCCAAGGCTTCGTCACCGTCAGAAGCGAGGATCCTGACTCCACCTCCCCGCCTGCCGACCGCATGGGAACGCTCTGTTCGGATGCGTTCGGGCTGCACGCGTACGGGTTGAGACCGCCTACGGTCGACTCGTCACGCGAGAGAGGATGGCGGTGCTATGCCGCGGAAGCAACGATTGAGCTGGACCGTGGTGCTTTGGCTCGCCGTGGGCGTCACAGGCTTCGCCAGCCTTGTCGTTCTCGGTGGCGGCACCGCGCTGTGGCTGGTCGAGGGTGAGCGGCCCGATAGCACCATCCGCTCCTGGGGTGACGCGCTGTGGTGGTCGCTTACCACCCTGACGACGGTCGGCTATGGCGACCACGTTCCCGTAACAGCGACGGGTCGTCTGATTGCGGCCGGTGTCATGGTGGCGGGAGTGGCAGTCATCGGTGCCGTGGCGGCAATCGTCGCTCTTGCGGTGGCCCTTCGAGTCGCTCGCGAGGAGGAGCTGGCATTCGAAGCAGCAGCGGAAACCCTGGAGCAGCGCCTCGACGTGCGCCTCGCTCGGATCGAGGCACAGCTGGCTGGTTTGGATGCGCGCCTGCAAGCGTGGTCGACGGTCTCAGTCGATGACGCCGTTCGGAGCGGACGAGACGATCAGTAGCGGCTGTACAGGGTCCACGTCTGTGACGTCGTGGTCGGAATCAACCTGTGGAGAAGCTACCGGCCTGTACCTCGTGACACGTTGACTGACTTCGCACCGTTGTGCCCGTGACGGGTATGGCTGTCCCCCTCGGGTCTGGAGCTGCTGTGGGCGAGTGGTGGCGGCTCACCCAGCCGCTGACTGCCGTCCGGTGACTCGGAGCGTGGTCGGCGTAGGGAGCACAACGAGCAGGTTCGCCCACCCACCGGGGGAGTGGTGGCGAGGTTGACCGGCGTGCGTGACGAGCCGCAGGGCAGCACCTGAAGACTCTGCGTGGCCGCTTCCACTGGGCGGGCATCGGCCCGGCGCACCGCTTGTGCCAGTCGGCGCCGTGCGCTGAGCATCGAGAAAAACGCCGACTCTTCGGACATCGAGCGGAACGGGTGAAGCACTTCGCCGAAGGCTTTCTGAACGAACTGGTTCCCCGAAACGTGGGAAAGACGACGAGGTAGAACGTGTCCCTTAGGTCGGCGGTTGGTTCGCTCCGCGTTGACCGGTTGACCGGGCCGGACCTGGGTGGCTTCGTTCCAGAAAGGTTCGGCTGCCTGCGGAAATTGGACTGATCGCGGTGCACGACGGTGCACCACTGTTCGACGGTGACGGCCGGCTGCGAAGTGCCGACGTGGGGATCGGATCGCGAGTCGGCTGTCCCTTGCTCCCCGGCTCCAGACTGGCTGGGTAGCCAGTCGACTCGTCGTGGAACCGCGTCCAGGGCCACGGGTGTGGCCACATAATGCAGTCACAGGGGTCGTCGACGGTTGGCCGAGGGGGACCGGATGGACCGGATGAGTGGGACGCTTCCGGTGTTCACCAGCGAGCGGGGCAAGGCCGAGGTGCTCGATGCGTACGACGCGGTGCTCCGGAAATGGCCGGTGGCGTACACCAAGCTCGACGTGCCGACCACCGTTCGGTGACACGCATGTGATTGCGAGCGGGTCGGAAGTGGCACCGCCAGTGGTCCTGCTACACGCCTTCTTCGCGACGGCCATGTCCTGGTACGCGACGGTTGGTGCGCTCGCCGAGCATCACCGTGTCTTCGCCGTTGACATCATGGGAGAGGCGAACAGGAGCCGGCCGACCCGGGTGATCTCCTCCCGGGACGACTACCTGCGATGGTTCAGCGAACTGTCTCTCGCAACCGAAGCTCGTCAATATTGGGCACGAATTGGGCACGGCATCTAGCGTGATCAACTTCAGCAGAGCCGATTCGCGCTCACGAAGTCCCGTCTGAAAAGGCACCTCGTGGATCGCGCGCCGATGATCATGAAGCCTGGGATTATCTGGCTGGGCACCACAGCTGGAGGCGCTCGGCGTCCGGCGGTAGCGCAGCCTCAGAGTCTGGACTCGTAATCCCCAGTTGGGACTTTCGGCTCTTATGAAAGTGATCCTGACGGCATACGAATGGATAGTCCGACCCGACGGAACCGTTCGGAGGCGACCAGTGATCGCCTCTTGTGGCGCAGTTTCGGCTTGCTGGCTCACGGCGGATCGCCGTCGGGTGCTCCCGTGAGGGGGTGGTGGCCATGTCCACGTTCAGCTCTTGCTCCGGCATCCCCCGGCCCCGTGTCGTCGCCCTTGTGGTGATGGCGCTGCTGGCGAGCGGGCTCGTCTTGCTTGGCTTCGCGCCCGATTCGGGTTCGGTGGCCGTGCCGGAGGGGGCGAAGGCTGGTGATCTCGTCATCCATCGTTGTGACTACGCGACGGAGGACGCCAGTCAGGCGGCCGACTGCCGCACCCTTGTCGTACCGCAGAACCGGGCCGACCCACAGTCGCGGCTGTCAGGGCTACCGGTGATCCGCCTGGGAGCGCAGTCGGATCAGCCAGCGGAGCCGGTTTTCTACCTTGAGGGTGGTCCCGGGCATCACGAAGGCTTCCGTGATGGGACTCGTCCAGGGCTGCTGGGTCTGCGTGTGATGAGGGCCGCCACCAGCACAACCCTTAGCCCAACTCATGTAGGAGGACTGCGATGAACGATGACGCCAACGCCAAGGTGGGAGTGTGGTCAGAGGCTGGCCGGCTCAGACGGGTGCTGGTTTGTGCTCCCGGACTGGCGCACCTGAGACTCACGCCGGAGACCTTCGAGGCCCTCTTGTTCGACGACGTCATGTGGGTTGACCGGGCCAAGCGGGACCACTTCGATTTCGTCTCCAAGATGCGTGACCGCGGCGTCGAGGTACTGGAGTTTGTGACCATGCTCGGGGAGGTGCTGGACGACCCAGTCGCCCGGGCGTGGGTTCTGGACCGGAAGGTCACGGATGGCACGGTCGGGCGTGGCCTGAGGCACGAAATCCGCGCCTGGTGCGACTCCCTGCGCGCCGATAAATTGGCGGGGTTCCTGATCGGCGGGGTCGCCATCCGCGACGTGCCCGCCGACCTCGGCGGCCCGTTCTTGGCGGCACTGGCGCAGGCCGTCGACCGAGTCGGGTTCGTGTTGCCACCGCTTCCCAACATGTTGTTCTCAAGAGACAACACCTCATGGATCTTCCAGGGCGTGACCCTCAACCCGATGTACTGGCCGGCCCGACGTCAGGAGACCCTCCTGACCACAGCGGTCTATCGATTCCACCCGGCGTTCGCGGACGAGAAGTTCGACCTCTGGCTGGGCGACCTCGATGCTGCACCGGTCGACACTGAGATGGCGACGTTGGAGGGCGGCGATGTCATGCCGATCGGGAAGGGGATCGTGGTGATCGGCATGGGTGAGCGTACCTCTCAGCAGGCGATCAGCCGGGTGGCGACCTCGCTGTTTGCCGGCGGCGCGGCCGAGCGGATCATCGTGGCCAGCCTGCCGCGGAACCGGGCTGCGATGCACCTCGACACCGTGTTCACGTTCTGTGGGCCTGAAACGGTGACGGCCTTCACCCGCGTCACCGACATGATCGTCTCGTTCTCCATTCGGCCGGACGACGCCACGTCCTCCGGGCTAGACATCCGCCGCGAGGAGAAGCCGTTCGTCGAGACGCTCGAAGCCGCCCTCGACGTCCGCTTCCAGGTCGTGGCCACAGGTGGCGACGTGTTCGGTGCGGAGCGGGAGCAGTGGGACGACGGGAACAACCTGGTGGCACTGGAGCCGGGCGTTGTCGTCGGCTACGACCGCAACGTCTACACGAACACGCTGCTGCGCAAGGCCGGCGTCGAGGTCATCACCATCCCCGCTGGCGAGCTGGGCCGCGGCCGCGGTGGGAGCCGCTGCATGACCTGCCCGATCCTGCGGGACCCCATGTACTGACCGCAGATTGGACGCGAGGGAGTCGCACGCTCATCCCAACAGGGAGAGCGACGTCACTCGCGCAGTCCTGTGCGGATTCGCGCTGGGCTGGACGATGCGCCGCGGCGCCCGCAGTCTTCCTGGGGCAGGCAGTCTTTTCCTTATCGGGTTCGGGCTCCTCGGTGCACGAGGTGCTCAGCTGGGTGTGGCCTCCCGCGCTGCCGACTTTGGTGGTTTGGATGATCGTGCAGACCCGTCGGCAGCTTCGTAGCCGGAGCAGGCGATGGCAGCTCTACACGGTAATCGCGATGTTGACGTTGGCGGACACCGGTTTGCACATGCACTGCATCGGCTCAGGCAGTCCCACAGTGGGCTTGAACCGGGTGGCGAAATGTCTTCGGTTCTCACCGTCGGTCGTTTGAGGAATGAGCACTGGGACCGAAGCCAGGACCCGCGTGAGGCGATGGTCGGCGGCCTGGCCCACTCCGGCCGCGTGATCTTTGCCGCCGGCGTCGTGATGGTGGCCGTGTTCCTCACGTTCGCCCTGTCCGGGCCGTGCCCGCTGAAGGAGATGGGGGTCATCCTCGGCATCGCGGTGCTGCTCGACGCGCTGCTCGTGCCGATCCTCTGCTGCGCCTCACGGGCCGGGCCGGACTGGTGGCTGCCGAGGTGGCTCGACCGGCTCCTCTCGGACGTGCGCTTCGGGCACTGACGGGACCCGCGTGACGGCGGACCGTATAGTCCGTCCATGGATGCCCAGCTCGTGGTCGCGGTGCTGTTCGCGATCGGGTTCGCCGTCACGAACGGGCTCCACGACGCGTCCAACGCGATCGCCACGCTGGTCGCCACGCGGGCCGCGACGCCGCTGCAGGCGATCCTGCTCGCGTCGGTGTTCAACCTGCTCGGCCCGCTGTTCCTCGGCGCAGCCGTCGCCGACACGATCGGCGGCATCGTCACCGTCCCGCCGGACGTGACGGTCGAGGTGATTGGCGCCGGCCTGGCCGCGGCGGTGACCTGGAACCTTGTGACCTGGCGGCTCGGCCTGCCGTCGAGCTCCGGGCACGCGCTCGTCGGCGGGCTGGTCGGCGCCGCCGTCGTCGAGGGCGGCGTGCACGCGATCAACTGGGGCGGGATCGAGCACTGGCGGCCCGTCGGCGTGTTCGGGATCTTGATCGCGCTCGCGCTGTCCCCGGTCCTCGGCGGGGTCGCGGCGCTGCTGCTCATCCGCGCGGCGCGCGCCGTCGCGCACCGGGCCACCCGGCGCTGGCGCGCGCCGGTGGGGGCCGGGGAGTGGGGGATGTCGGCCGCGCTCGCGTTCAGCCACGGCGCCAACGACGCCCAGAAGTCGATCGGCGTGATCGCGGCGCTGCTGCTCGCCGCCGGGCAGATCGACACGCTCGCGGCGCCGACGTGGGCGAAGGTCGTGTGCGCCGCGGCGCTGACCGCCGGCACGGCGCTTGGCGGATGGCGGATCATTGCCACCGTGGGCCGCCGCATCTACCGCATCCGCCCGGAGGAAGGCCTATCCAGCCAGACCGCGTCGGCCGGCGTGATCTTCGGGTCCTCGCTGCTGGGGGCGCCGGTCTCCACCACGCAGGTGGTCGCGTCGTCGGTGGTGGGGATCGGCGTCGGCCGGCGCCGCTGGCACCACGTGCACTGGGCGGTCGTGCGCAACATGGGCCTGGCGTGGCTGATCACCATGCCCGTGTCGGCGGCGCTCGGCGTCGTGGCGCTCGAGCTGTGGCGGCTGGTGACGTGACCCGCAAGCGCTGGTTCCTGCCCGAGACCCCGGACGTGCTCGGGATGCTGCGCCGCCAGATGGCGGTCACGATCGACGGCGTGGACGCGTTCGCGCGCTGGGCGGGCGGCGACGCGGCGGCGGCCCAGGCCGTGCGCGACGCCGAGCACCAGGGCGACGTCGCCAAGCGCGACCTGCTGAGCGCGCTCCGGGAGGCGTTCGTCACCCCCATCGAGCCCGAGGACCTGTTCGCGCTCTCGCGCGGGATCGACCGCATCCTCGACTACGTCGCCGATCTCGTGAAGGAGTCCGAGGCGATGGCCTCCCCGCCCGACGAGGGGATCGCCACGATGGCCGGCCTGGTCGGCGACGCGCTGCGCCACCTCGACGACGCGCTGTCAAAGCTCGGGACCGACGGCGACCACGCGACCGCGTCCGCGGACGCCGCCATCGCCGCCCAGCGCGAGCTCGAGACCGCCTACTACGCCGGGATGGTGGGGCTGCTCGGCGTCGAGGACCGCACGGAGCGGATCACCCGCCGCGAGCTGTACCGCCGCTCCTCGCGGATCGGCGAGGCCGTGGTCGACGTCGCCGAGCGCATCGTCTACGCCGTCGTCAAGCAGAGCTGAGCGGGGCATCATCCCGATCGGGGGATGCGCCGCTCAGCGGCCGTTGCGCGCGCGTCGGCCGCGATGCGCGGCATTTGCCTGCCTTCCTGCTCAGCGGCACCGAGCAGAGCGCCTGGTCCTTCGGCCCCTTCGTGATCGGGGTGCTGGCCCTCTCGGTCCTGGTGACGCCGATGTTCAACGCCGCCCGGGTAGCCTCTTGATCGCCGCCTTGTTCCACCTTCAGATGAACGGCCCGGCCTGGCCCGACGCCCAGCCCTGGGAGAACTACGTGTTTGCGATCGCCGCGGTGGCCGTCGTGCTGCTGAATTGGAAGGCGATGCTGACTCGCGACCAGGCGGTCACCGAGGTCCTCTATCCCGGAGATGAATCCAGCGCCGACGATGCCCATGATTCCGCCCGGCCAGCGTCCTAATCAGGAGCCAGCCCGGTCAGCGCAGAGAACGCCTAGCGATCCTTGGTCGCTAGGGGTTTGACACTTGAGCCGACTCTTCAGGCGGCGATTCGGGCGTTGTCGATGTAGTCGGTGACGGCCTGGTCGAGGACCTTGCAGGGCTTGTCGGACCTGCAGTGGTGCGGGTGGCTGGTCGGCGGCCAGCAGCGGTCGCAGGAGCCGGTTGTGGACCTTGGTGTAGAAGATCGCGAAGCGTTGCCCGTCGTCGGTGAGGACGTAGGTGTTGGAATGCTCCAGCCGGACGATCAGGCCTTTCAGCCGGAGCCGGCGCAGGTCGTAGCAGCAGCGGGCCTGGTTGTAGGGCTCGCCGAGCAGCTCGGCGACCAGCGGCCGCAGGGATCTTGTTGGTGAAGCCGCCGATCAGGTGGGCGGTGATGGCGAGGGCGCCGGCCAGGGCTTGGACCCGAGGGTCGCCGAACCTCAAGGCTGGGGCCCTCCGACCGTCCACCAGGGACGGTCGCGCGATCCGCTCAAAGGCTGGACTCGCAAGGACGCAGCCCTGACCGACCTGTTCATGATCCAACAGTCGGCGGTTGACGTCACGGGCCTTGCGCTTGCAGTTCGGGCAGATGGACGAGGCGGCGCAGCACCCCGAGGTCGGTCGGGTCGTTGACCACGGTCTCGATCCGCAGCGCGCGGCCTTCTTTGAAGTACTCCTTGATGCGGGAGTGTTTGTAGCCGACGTTGACGGTGACATCGACGCCGCGGGTGACGACCCGGGTAGCGAAGACGCCGGGCGTCGACGGCAGGATCCTCCTGCCGAAGATCAGTTCGACCTGCTCGGGCCGGCCCAGATCGAGGTTGTCGGCGACCAGCGCCTCGAAGAACGCCCGGCCGTTGCGGGGCTGGTCGAACACCAACGTGCGGGACACCTCGATCTGCCGCATCGACAGCTCCCACCAATACCCGTTGCCCGGTCCGTGGCGGTCAGCGGCAACGGCAGCCGGGCCAGCCACCGGTCGAAGAAGCGCCTGGATCTGGGCCGGGCCGAGCCGATCGCAGATCTGCCTGCAACCCGGCCGGGTCGTCGCAGCGCGGCGAACCCGTTGGCCAGCGGCGGTCCAGCCGATCCCGGCCTTGGTGGCCTGCCGTTTCGCCCACTCGTGCCCGTTCAACCAGACCTTGATCGGATACGGGAAGTAGGAGCCGATCTTGACGAACGCCGGCCCGAAGTCGTCGTCCCAGACGTAGAAGTAGTAGCAGGTGACCCGCCGCTCCGCCCGGTCCCAGCCGAAGTGCGGCGCCCCACCGTTGCGGGCCGCGGTGGTGGTGCAGGTCGCGACCCGCTGGAACTCCTGCGCCCACCCGATCGCCGCCACCCCGGACCGGCCCGTCGCTGCCTGCCGGGCCAGATACGGCTTCATCGTCTCGATCTTGCGGTCGCCCTTGCCGAACTTGACCATCGGGATCTGGTTGGCATCGGCGAACGAGCGCACCGACCGGCGGAACTGGTCACCGATCCGGCCCACCACCGCCGGCGACGGGATCGGGAACCCCCGCAGCGCCAGGAACTGCACCACCTGACCACCGACCTGCAGATTCGGCACATACCCGTTCAGATAGATCCGGTCCAGACACTCCAGATCCAAGCTCACATGCCCATCCAGAATGTCCGCCGTCGTCACCGGCCGCGTCGCCATCACGCACCCCCGACGGCCAGCCTGACGCCGGCAACGCCGACCAGCCAGAGACCCAACCCGAGTCAACCGACCAGACTCAACCACCGACCTCGGCGGTCCGAGGCGGAGCCTCGTTAGATCGGCATGTCGGTTCACGCTCGTTTAGCACCCAGCATTGATTAACGGAGAGGGAACGGTTCCAGGTCGAGCCGCTGGCATCACGGCCGTGTCGCGGTATGCCAACCCAGCGCAACACAGCGCCGGGCCGAGTGAACGGGCACGGCGCCACCGCGGCTGGCCTTTGTCAATGAAGTCATCGATGCCGTCGACAAGGCCTTACAAACATTCAGTCCGAATAAGGCTCTTCGCGAAGGCTGCGCTACTGGCTGGCCTCCATTGCCGCAGGGGGTTGCTCCGGACCCTCGGAGTCGACACTGCCCTGGTCGAGCCGGAACGGCGGGTATTGGTCGGTCATCAACGACACATAAACCAGCAGCCGATAGCCCCACCGATTGATTCCAACCGCAAAATCAAACAGGCCAGGGGGATAACGCGTCGTGAACAGCATCGCGATAGCTGCGATCAGCACACACGCGCCGATCAGGCTAGGAGTGGAATAGCTAGTGACGCGACTGTCCTGCACGCTTATGGACACGACATAACCCGAGCCGACAAGCGCGCCGACGAGAATGTATTGCGGGAAGGCGAGCAGCCACTTGACCAGTGGTAACCAACGGTTCAACTGCTCCGGGTAATCGAGGTCCAGCCGCGCCGGGTAATCCGGGACATCAGCAAGAGTGAACGGCGGGTACCGGTCAGTACCCAGCGCCGTATAGCCGTAAAAGCTCACCCGCCACGACCACCGAATCACCCCGACGTTGAAATCGAACAAGCCCTTCGGATACCTGGTCGTGAACAAGATCGCGAAGAAAGCGATCACCGTGACTACCCAGAACGCAAGCCACAAGAAAACCAGAATGATGTAGTGCGGGATCAGCAGTAACCACTTGACCAGCCACAGTGCCCGGCTCGGCTGATCGAAGATGCCTCGCACGGAAAGTGGGTAGGCGACGGAAAGTGGCTGGTAGGCGGCCGAGCTCATAGTGCCCTCCTTGGATACAGCAGACACAACCCTGGCCCTGTCCACTATCGACGAGAGCCTCGGTACCGGTCAACGCGACCCGCGCACGAGGGACGGAGCAACGACAACTACAAGAGGCCGAATCGCCCTTCGGCTGTAACCGTGGAGGTGTATGTCAGCGACCCCGGTCCTCCACGAGCTTCAAGCCCCCACTGAGTGGTGATCAATGCGGCTGTTGTGATGCTGAGAGGGATTGGACCGCGAGATCGCAGACGTTACCACCGCCGCGCGAGACGTGCCCTATGCGGAGATGGACGGACTTTCGCCTCTGTCCGCGCGGCGGTACTGAGCAAAGATCAGAGGTGGTACGGGGAGGCTCCATGTCGCCGCTGGTAAGTGTGGCACCGGCGCCGGTCGGTGCGGTTAACTCAGTACGGGCTCGCCGGAGTCTCCGGCTCGCCTGGATTTCAGTGGCGATCTTGCCGCTCGCATCCGTCGGCGATGATTCTCGGCGATGGGCTCTTGACTCTGCAGGGTTATCAGTCGGCCGATTCCGAAATACCCCGGGGGGTGGCGTTGATGGCAGGTATTCCTGCCGTCCTGGTTCTCATTGCTCCAACGATTCCCGCCATCGGATTCGGCCTCAGGGCGCGCCAGCTCGGGATCCCAGCGGGAGCCATACCAGCACTGGTCGGGCTCGTCGTTGCCGCAATGTCTGTCCTTCTCAACGCCCTTCCGATGGTTATGGGCTTGTAGAGACATGTTCACCGTCACCTTCGTGATATCCGGGGCTGCTCTTGTCGGGATCGCCCTGGTGATCAGCATCGTCTCTCTGCGTCAGCGGGACCGCCGGTTGCAGGCGAGGGCCATCAAGCGGCTCGGATTTGGCGTAATCGCTGTCTTCTCACTGCTTGCGGGTTTCTTCATCGCGGGTGAGGCATTCGAGGAGCCTGGGGGTATCGGGGCGATCAGCCTGGTCCTCGCGTGGCTGATTCCCCTCGTCGGCCTGGCTGGGCTGGCCTGGTTCCGGCCCCGCCTGGCCACTCCCATCATGATCGCGCTCTCGGGAGTGGTCGTCCTGGCCAGCCTGTGGTTCGCCGTCGACCCGGATGCCTGGCGCGTCATCGAAGACCAGTACGGTCCAGTGCGCGGTGTCGCCGTATTCGTGTTAGGTGCCGCTGTGGGCGTCCTCGGTCTGAAGAGGACCGTTATCGCAGGCTGGCTTCTGGTCGCTCTTGGTGTGCTCCCGATCGCAGCCTCAAGTCTGGGCAGCTTCGCCGGGGCGGTCTCGCTTTCGGTCGTCAGCGTTATCCCGCTGATCACCGGCATCCTCTACCTGGTCTCAGCAAGGCTCGGTCGTCGCTCGTCCTCGGTGTCCCCCCCGGATTTAGGAGGCGTTCTTTCCGAATCACTCAGTGATCCCACAGCTAACCGAAGAAGGCGAGTGCATCGGTCGCTCCGTCAGTCACCCGCGGGCAGTGACCGGGCGATCGTGTTAGGAAGTCAACAACCGTTTCGAGGAAAGATAAGTTCGATGACAGCTCATCCAGTTTCAGCCCGGGCTTCCGTGCCCGCGGGTCGCGATCGTCTGCATACCCGTCTCGCCCGGTGGGGAGTCGGGATTGCAGCGGCCGTCGCAGTCGCGATCCTGGTTTCGGCCGCGATACTCGCCGTGGCGTATGCCGTCGGAGGCTCCGGTGCGATCGAAGACAACTGGGTCGGGTTCCTTGGTGCTGTTTCGCTGCTCGGCGGATTGGTCGCGGCGCTTGCGGCATTCGCACTCGCGCTCGCCGCCAAGATCAAGCACGAGCAGTGGGTGCTGCTGTGGCTCCCGTTCTTACTATTCCCGGCGCTACTCGCTTTTCTGGTGCTCGGCGAACTGTTCTGGTGGGAGTAGAGACAGCGGCGCGGGGCAATCGAAGGCAACGCCGCTAGCACGCCGGAGATGAAACTGGCCAGCCCATTGCCGCGACTATGACAAGTGCGCCGTGGCTCGCGCTTGTCATGCCTCACCTCATCCCACGATCCGGTATTGGCCAGCTCGGGTGGTTTAACGGCCTCAATCCGGCGGAGCGCAGCTTGACCACAAACTGGTGCGGGGTTAGCCCTATCGCCCATAGAGGGTAATGATCTCTCAAAGCTAGAGAGCCGCTGTCCTCATGTAGGCGCAACACGATCAGTCTTCAGATGACCTGCCGCGGTCGTTGATGTAGTCCATTCGCCGCGTTCGCTGAACAGCTCCCGGAGGCCAAGGGCACGACCCGTGCGCGTCGATCTGCCACGCCTCATACGCGTTCACCACCGAACAGTTGTCAACTGTCTCAATCACCTCGACGCCGTCGGACGGCCGCGTGGCCACCAGCCCGCTTTACGGGCCAAGAATGATACGACCGCCATGCCGATGGCCACCGTACCGAAGATCAATTGCAGGACGCTGAAACCCAGAAACGGAATTTGGAAAAGCAACTCTGTCGCCAACAGTGCGCTCGCCACCAGGACGGCCACCGGCGCCCAGGGCGAGCGCCGCCACGCCAGCCAGGTGGCCAAACCAGATGGGAGAGCGACGGTGAGAAACAACCATCCGGCCGGAAGCGTCCAGCTCGACAGACCTAAAGGACTGAGCACGGAGACAGGCGGTGTCGCCACTCCAGCGAGAAGTTGAATGCTTCCCGCCAGCCCACCCAGGCCAACCAGAGTTTCCACCACGACCATGGTCCGGCGGAATGGGTAGTGTGTGCTGATGGCCCGCGCCTCATCAGTCGCGGTATTCGCTCCAGGCATAGTGCTGACTCCTCGCTGCCAGGTCGTCCTTCCTTGTGTGCTTCTCATCCAAGCTCGTTTCAGCGCTTGAAGAGCCCCAGAGGCAGAGGTAACCGCGTAGCAGGACCGAGGACCCGGGAGCTGGCCATCTCTGAGATGGTGCCTCTCCCAGATCTCGGTGCCTACCTGTGGCACGGTCAGGCGGGACCTAGGTCCCTACGGCTGCAACCTGAACCAACGGATAGAGCCTGGACGCACATAGCGTTCTTGAGATGTTTGAAGGAGCAGCACGATGATGTACTGGGGCCCTGGCATTGGCGGCTGGGAGATGGCCTTGATGATCTTCGGGAACCTGATCTTCTGGGGCTTGTTGATCACCATCGCCGTCCTATTGGCTCGATACCTCCGAGTGGGCCGGATAACTTCCTCCTCACCTGCTGAGGTTTCGCCACATCAGATAGCGGCGCAGCGGTTCGCCCGCGGCGAGATCAACGAGGAGGAGTACCAGCGTCTGTTGCAGGTCCTGTCCGGCGGTTCCACGCAGGCTTCGCACAAGTAGCCGTGATCACATCCGCCATCGAGAGGCTGCAAGGCCTCGCTGAACGAACCGGTGCCATCACCCCCGCTGACGAGCGTGCGGCGGCCGCCGAACTGCACCTCCCCTTGGCGGCAGTGCATGGCGCCGCAACGTTCTATGACGATCTGGCTCGGACCCGAAGGGGTAACCGGCACGTCCGCGTCTGCGAGGGCACGGCATGCTTCGCGGCCGACAGGGGCCGCGCACGTCGCTGAGGTCGAACGAGCA
>CAWIZB010000032.1:0-143175 GCA_963840505.1 uncultured Actinomycetota bacterium | reverse complement strand
TCGCTCTTGTGGTCGGGTTGCTGGGACAGCCACTGCATGTAGGACCCGGATTCACCGAGGCCTGGTTCCGCACCGGGCAGGGGGTGGGTGAACAGGAGCCGGGCGGTGCCCTCGAGTGCGCTGCGGCGCAGATCGGCAGGTCCACTCGCCTCGAACCCCAGCGTCCACCAGTCTTGGCCACGGGTGCTGACCTCGGTGAGTTCCACATCGCACCGCGGCTCCTGGTCCAGCCCCGGGGCGCCCGCCACGATCTGTCCGCTGGCGAATGAGAACCGGCTGATGCGTCGCCTTTTGCGTACCGGCCGCCAACCGGCCGGGTCGCCGCTGTACTGGTCGAGCGGGCTTCCTGGAAAGGACCACTTCTGCCAGGACTCCATGCGTCCGCGGGCGCGGCCCGCCACATCCAGGATTCCCGCGGCCCCGCGGTACACCTTGACCTCCAGTGACCTACCCCCGCGGACCTTCACCGAAAGACCATGCAACCGCGGATCCAGCAGGTAGGTGTCCTCGCGTGACTCCATCTCGATCGGGAACCGCCCGAACCATCCGGCCACCGCGGTCTCCAGCCGACCCGGGAAATCCAGCGGACCTCCAGGCTACGGAATCCCTCGGTGACCTGGCCCTCAGACGGTTCAGCCGTCATCAACACACGCTCCTGACGCTCGCCGGTGTGCGTGAACGTAAGCGCTCGAGAGGTCGGAGGCTAGACGCTGACGTCCCAACCCACGCGAATCCAATCGTCGCAGGCTCCAGGCCACCTAGTCACGATCCAGGGGCCCCCTCGGTCGACGCCGAAGAGGTCCTGATCATCCACGCGCCAATGGTCCGGCGTCCCGGCGACGCAAAGTTCTGATCTGGCTGGGCACAGGTTGACTCAGCTCTGACGGGTGCGCTCGCCCTTCCACGCGCTCGCGCTTCCGAGCGGTCCCACGCCCAGTCGACGCCTATCGACATCAGCACAATCAGTGCGATCACGACGAACTGTGTGCCGAACCACCACAACAACATGATCAAGACCGTGACGGGAGCCAGACCCATGATCGGAGCCTCCTCTGGTCAACCGGACGGGATCGGGCCCCGGTCGCTGGCCCCAGTCGCGCGTGGAGAACGTCGGGGACCTGACTGATAGCCAACTTTGAGGTGGTGAACCTGGCAAGTCCGTGGTCGCCTGCTCGGGGGTTCGGGTGACCGCCGACTTTGAGTCCCAAAGGATATGTATCGGAAGCGACGATTGGGCAAGCACTAGATGAAGACGAGCATGACGAGTGGATGACGAACCGCGCTCCAACATCGCTCCGATGCTCCTGATGATGATTTTTCCCTTTGCAGCCGACCCGCTGGTCACGGTGTCGATCACGATCCTCAACACCATCGGCATCGTGACCGTTCTACTATTCGTGCTGATGTGGAGGCGCGCTGCTTCACCATCGGACGCCCACGCAACAACCAACCAGCCAGCAAGCGAAGGCCTGCCCCTGCCAACTTCGACGTGACGAGTGATCCAAGCCGGACAAGTTGATCGAGGTAGTGCCCGGTGATCATCTTGTGCTGCCGATGATCATGGAAAGAGTAGAGCGATCATGCGTGGGTTTCGCGCTCCAATTCAAAAATCACCGCCAAGTGAAAGTGTTGAACTAGTCTCGATCTTGGTACCCGAGGGGCTGCCCCTTTCACCTTAGGGAACGAGGACAGCCTGGCGGTTCTCCAAGGGCTCGCCAGGCCAGGCCAGATCGCCAGGCTGTCTCCCAAAAAGGAGAGACAAGATCACATGACGCACCCGCTCTACACGCCGTCCACCGCGCGATCGCCGAAGGTGATCAGCTTCGAGCCGCTCCAGCGCGGCGCCGACGCCGCGGAGGCCGCCATTCGCGCGGCGGAGGACCAACTCGTCGCCGCGATGAAGGCCGAGGAGGCCCGCGACGCGCTTTACGCCAAACGAGACCAGCTGACTGAAGCGCAGCTGCGCGCCAAGTTCCAGTTCGGCCGCCTGGGGAGCGGGGAGGTGGCCTGACCGTGAGCAAGAACCCGCCGCTGACCGAGGACCAGGTCCGCCAGTCGGCCGAAGCCGAAGCCAGGCACGCCGCCGCCCAGGCGTCGCGCCACTCCCAGCTGGACTACATGATCGCCGAGCAGAGGCAGCAGCAGGTCGCCGCCGCGCTTGAGGCGATCATCGGCTCCGAGGAGGATCGCTTCAAGGCGGCAGCGAGCAAGATCGAGGACTCAGCTCACCGCACCATCGAGGAGCAAGATCGCCAGGCCCGCGAGGTCGGCGAGGAGATCAGCCAGCTTGTGATCAGCTCGCGCTCGGTCCGCGACAAGATCGCGGCTGGCTCGATCGCGCCCGGCGAGGCGCTCGAGCGGCTCGCGGACTTCCGCGCGCAGCACCGTCGTCTAGTTGCCCGCACCCAGTCGATCAAGGCCGTGTATGAGCGGCAGCTCGAGATCGCCAAGGACCCCGGCGCCGCGGTCGACGATCTTCGCAGTCGCTTTCCGGCGCTGAACCGCTGATCGTGAAGAGCGTCTCTCACAGCGAGGCGAGATGGGCACTGCTGCCTGAGCACGTGATCCGGTGCAACGGGCACACGGTCAACGGAGGTCGCTGCAAGCGCGAGGCCGAGCCTGGGTCCGTCGTGTGCCGCCTCCATGGCGGCGCCGCCCCCCAGGTGAGGAAGCGAGCCGCCGAGCGGTTGATCATGAGCGCGGACCACGCCTCGCAGAAGCTGCTCGAGTGGCTGGACGACCCGGAGGTGCCGTACCTTTCAGCGACGCCCGGTGAGCCTGGGCCACCGATGCCGAGGCCATCGGCGTCGCCTCGAACGTACCGAACTTGATCCAGGTGGTGCCGAGCTCACTCAAGGCTCCGCGGAGCCGCTGCCCCGAGGTCAGGGCCGCAAGATCCGGATCCGCAATGCGAGTAACAAGCGTGGCGCGAGGTCCGGTGTCGAGAGCGGCTCGAGCGTCGTCGGCCAGTCGAGCGAACCCGTACCGGGCGAGGACGTCAGCAATCTCCTCGATGCGATTCCGGTGACGGAAGAGCACACCAGCAATGTCGTCTGACACGTTCGTTTCTCGATTCTCGCGCGCACCATACGGCGCCGCTCACCAGGCCGTTACCAGTGCGGTTGACAGCGGCGACCATCGCCAGCTGGACCGGCAGCTGTCAGGTGCCGTCTCCTTATTGCGTACGCGGCTATGTTGTCGATGATCATTTCGGTGGACCAAGCGCGCTCGCCAGCGCCAGGCAGGCGCTCGCGGCGCGTGGTATGGGCCTGATCTTGGACTTCGTCCCCAACCACGTGGCTCCTGATCATCCATGGACATCGAGCAAACCGGAGCTGTTCGTGGCCGGCACGGCCGACGAGCTGCGAACGGACCCAAAGTCCTTTGTTGAGATTGACGGTCATGTCTTGGCCAATGGCCGAGATCCTTACTTCCCGGCATGGCCGGATGTCGTTCAGCTGAACGCTTGGGCAACGGCTGGTCGTTGAAATCGACATTCCGGCGTTCGTGCTAGGCCAGGCGAAGCAGTTGTCGACTGCGGGAGGCGCGGTGGCGCTGCACCCGGCCCCGGGTTCCTCGTCGGACTCATCCGCCCTGTAACCAGAAGAAAGTACGAGGTGCAATATGAGAATGAATGCTTTTGACCGCGGCAAGGTCGAGCGCTTCGCGACGCTGCCGCCGGGTGAGGCATACCCGGAGGGGATCGATGCGGACGCCGAGGGCAATGTCTACGTAGTCACCGTAGGAGCGAACAAGCCGGACACGAGCCCAGGAAGTCTCTTTGTGTTCGACCCGAACGGCAAGCTCCTGCGGACCGTCCACACGGAGGGCACCAGTCCTTGGCTGCTTGACCTGCGTTTCCAACCGAACACGGGCAAGCTGCTCGTAGTCGATTACCAAAACCCGAAGGTCTTCGCCGTCGATCCGAAGACGGGCGCTACCTCGGTGTTCATGACCGTTACGGGCGAGCACCCCGGCCTCGACGGGTTGACGTTCGATGCAGATGGCAACGTGTACGTGACCGACGCGCACCAGGGAATAATCTGGAGAGTAGGCAAAGAGGGCGGCGCGGCAACGGCCTGGGTCACGAGCCCGCTTCTCAAGCCAACGAGGCCGCCCCCCGCCATCGGCGCAAACGGCCTGGCGTTCAACAAGGAGCACACAGCGCTGTTCGTCGCCAACACCGCGCAAGACACTATTGTTAAGATACCGGTGAGCGGCTCACCACTCGAACCCGGCACGCCCGAGGTCTTCGTCAACCGCGCCGGCGGCGGACCGGACGGCATTATCATTGACGAGCACGACAATCTCTGGATCGCATGCAATCAATCCGACGAGGTCATGGTGGTCGAGCCGAAGCAAGGCCGGGTGATCGCAAAGCTCGGCGACTTCGGCGGCATCGACAAGGACGGTGCGCCCATCGGCTTTCTCTGGTCGAATAGCCTCGTCTTCCACGGCGACGACGTACTCGTCACCAATCTCTCGGTCGATATTTCCGCCGCTATGGGCCTAAGTATGCGGACTGTCGATAGCCCATGGGCGGCCGCAGGTGAAGCTCCACACGGTATCGAAAATCAAGAAGCGTATACCTGGCTTTCCGGAATGATCGGCATGCGCTTTCAGATTGCGGTCTGGAGAACCAAATGAACAAATGAGCTCCGCGCACGTCCGCGCGACTCGGCCCAGATCTCCGGCCAGCGCCGGGGACCACCTCGTCGCTTGGAACCTTGTCGAATACGACAAGCCGTCCTGGCACCGCTGGTCTACCGACCGAGTCGTCCCAGCACTCGGTCGAGCCCCTTCACTCTTGGACGCTTGCGCGGATCATGGACCAGAGCTGACCTCGCAACAGGTCGCACCTTCGTATGAGCGTCGGCTTCAACGACTCCAGCTTGCCCGCGCAAGTGGCGCAGCGGGACCTTACGCGGATTCGATCGCGGTGTCGCCGAACGACCACGCCTGGCGCACCGTCCGCCGATGCACGTGAAGCGTCTCCGCCAACGTCCCGGATCGACAGCATCATCGACCCTGGCGTCCGCGGCGGATCGCCGCGAACAACTCCACCTTCGGCCTCGACTTCACCGCCGGCCCCTGCCAAGAATCAGCCAACATGGTCGGTGACCTCGCTGAGGTGGGGCCAAATCAAACCGGCACAACCGCCCGCGCGTCACACATGCTGGGGCCAGATCAGCCGTCACACCGGGGCCAATTTTACTCAGACTTCCGGCCGGGCGTCAAAGGCCCGGGTCCGGTGGACGATTTACTCGTTGGCCACACCGGAACCCGAATCCCCGGCGGGAGCTTCTCCGTTTCGACCCCGCCTGCGCCTGCCGTCCGTCAAAGCAGCGTGGTGGCCTCAACGTCACCGGACCCGCGTGGAACGGGGAACCGGAAACGAACGGCTGGGCAGTGCGCTTTCATGGCTAATCGGTGGGGGATTGGCTCAGTGAATGTGACGCTGTAAAACCGACGCTATGTAGTTCTCATCGAGCCGACCGTGGTGAGTCGATCATCGCGAACAGCAGTCCGCCGAGCATGGCCATGTTCTTTAGAAATTGCACCTGTTGCACTTGCCGTTCCGAGGGGTCGTCAACCGTCCAGAACGCATGCCCAGCGATCGTCGTCGGTAGCAGTGATGCGGCGAGGACTGCAGCCGAGAATCTCGGTTTGATGCCAAGAGCAAGGGCAGCGCCGGCTACGAGCTGTGCTCCACCATTAACGCGGACGATCAGCTCGTCATCGATGGGAAGTGGTACCACGCGTCGGATCTTGGCGAGAGTGTCGGCGGCCTTGCCGACTCGCCCGCCGGGGGCCCGAACGACCGCGTACCCACCGGCGATGTAGACCGCGCCGGTGAGTACGCGAGCTAATGCCCTGACCACCGTAGTCGTCATGGTGCCGGGCGCCGTGGCGGCGTCACTCCGAGCAGTCGTCACAACGGGCAGTTGGTGATCGGAGTCCGGGATGGCTCTCGGCATTTCGTTGCTTCCTCCTCAGGGGGCGCCTGCCACCAGATGGTCGATTATATGAAAGGCCGACGGCGACGGAGATGTTGTCCCGGCGACAATCAGGTCCAGCCGGTCGCGGAGCGGAGCCGGTTCGATTTTTCCCGGCGGCTCCAGCGAATCAAACCCCGGCATTGAGTCACACACACTCTAGGCGAACCGGTTATCCGGCTCATGATCAGTGAAGGCGCTCGGCGCCCCTGATGGTCTGGGCGGGGTCCGCGCAGGAGGACCACGCCAGCGGGGAAACGGGTTCGTCGAGCGACGGGACGTTCTGGCACATCACCTCGGTCCTGAACACCGGGGGCGGGTCCATCGCCAGCGAGGACAAGATCGCTTCGTGCGAGACCGTGCAACCGAGCCCCGGCGTGCCCTGAGCTATCGCGTCCCAGTCGTCTACGGCGCAGCCATCTTCAGCGCTCCACTCGAAGATCGCCAGCGTGGTGTTCGGGTCGTCGACCGAGGCCAGCGCCCGCTCCCTGAGCTGGTTGAGCAGGGCCGACTGATCCTCCCCCGCGTTGGAGATGGCGACTGGGTGGAGGGCGTCGAAGTCATACGCGCGTTCCTAGGGCATGATCAAGTTGGCGGAGGCGCTGGCGGTTGGCTTGGCGGCGGTCACGGCGCGGAGCACTGTGGCCCAGTTGAGCGCCATCACGATCGACACACTGCGAACCACCAAGATCAACTTCATCGAGAGGAAACCAAGATGGCAGAGCCCGGCCCGCCGTAGCCGGTCAAGGGCCTGATCGCTGTCCTCAGCGGCCAGGCCCTTAATCATTTGTCCGTCGTCGTTTGTCCGTGAGGTCCGTCGTCTCCAGGCAGCACCAGCCACCCCGAGGGGACGTCATTGATACCGCCAGGCACCGTGCAGGCTACGGCGGGCACACCACCAGCATGCCGATCGAGGACATGCTCGAGACGCCGACTTGGATCGCAATCGCCCACCGGGGCCCGCCCCTATCCGTCCAAAAAACGCCAGCTCGAGGGCTCGGGCCGGTGGCGAGGGTCGCTTCCGCGTACGTCACTGCAGTGCGGACAACAGCCGCATCACGTTGTCGACGTATCGCTTGGCACGAGGTCGCCGGGTCCACTCCTCGGCTGTGAGTTCGCGGCAGGCCGCTCGGTACTCGTCGGAGATCCGTTGCAGATCGGCGACGAAACTCGGATCGGTCCCCATCAGCGAGATCTCATAGTCCAGACCGAAGGAGCGGTAGTCCATGTTGGACGAGCCGATCACGCCGGCGACGTCGTCGACGGTGAAGAACTTGGCGTGCAGCACCGTGGGCTGGGGGTAGAGGTAGATGCGGACGCCGGCGTTTAGCAGTTCTTCGTAGTAGGACGACTGGGCGTGCTGCACGACGAACTGATCGGCCAACTCGGAGACGAAGAGCTCGACCGCGACGCCACGATACGACGCGGTGGTGATCGCTTCCAGCAAGCGATTCGTCCGGGACGAAGTAGGGGCTGGTGAGGGAGAGACGGTGCTGAGATCGATGTACCAGGGCGGTGAAGAGTCGGAGATTGGGGATCGTCAGGTATCCCGGCCCGGACGGAAGCAGCTGCATTGCCTGCTCACCGACACTGTAGTTCTCCGGCGGAATGATCTCCTCCAGTAGGCGCTGACCGGTCTCGGTGTACCAGTCGAGGGCGAACACCGCGTCCAGCGAGGAGACGATCTGGCCGCTCAGCTTGATGTTGAGATCGTGCCACTTTCGACCGATCTTAATGTTCTTCCTTGCCAGATAACTGGCGTCGATCATGTTCTGGGAGCCCATAAATCCGACCTCACCGTCGACCACGAGCAGCTTGCGGTGGTTTCGCAGGTCGGGTCGCCGCCAGCGGCCCTTGAGGGGATGGATCGGCATCATCTGATACCACTCGATCCCCGCCGTGGTCATCCGCTTGTTCATCTGGCGGAAGCCGGGGTACTTCCGGGACCCGAGGTGGTCGTACAGGAGTCGCACCTTCACTCCGCGGCGAACCGCGTCGACCATAGCGCCGAAGAAGGCGTCGGTGGTGTGGTCCCAGGCCATGATGTAGATCTCGACGTGGACCCAACGCTGGGCCTCGCGGACGGCGGTGGTCATCGCCGCGATCGACGCGTCATAGTCACCGAACAGGCCGTGGCTCGTGCCGGTCATCATCGGCAAGGAACTGAGGCGTCGGTTCAGCCGGACCATACTCCCCATCCCGATCGGCAGTTCGGAGTTGGTCGGCGGCAGATCGGCTGTGTGCTCCAGGATCACTTGGTTGGCCTGGGTCTGGACCCGCTCCCGGCGACCACGCACAAACGGGCTGCCGATGAGGAAGAACAGGATCAGCCCGAACACCGGCGTGATGGTGATGAGCAGCAGCCAGGCCAGCGAGGATGACGGTCGACGATTCCGCGGGATCGTGCCGAGCGCGATGATCTTGATCACCAGATCGATCAGGAGGACCGTCAGTGGAAGCCACTGGAGGACGATCGTCATTCCCACCACCTCGATCAGTCGTGCACGGGCCGCCAGCCGGTTCGTTGACAGGCCGCAATCTAGTCACCGGCGGACCGACGTGACGCTCGGTCCTGGTCGGCGCACGGGTCGGTGACGTCCGCAGCCGCGGCACGATCCGGGGTGCGACGCCCGTCGGCGACGACTCTCCGCGGTGGCCAACGCGAAGGCGAGCACAGCCAGGGCGGCGCCCTCGGCGAGCGGCAATGTCGAGGATCAGCCTAAGCAGCGGACAGATCTAGACAAATGGGCGAGTGCGTCCCCCGGGGCGCGATCTGAACGATGCGTCCCCGCCCTTGGGAGCCGGCTGCTCGGCGAACCGCTTGTAACTCTTCCTGCCATTGCCGCTCCCTTGATCAATTGATCGACTGACTCAACTCCGTCGGGCAGCCGAAGCCATCAGAACGGTGTGGAAGCTGCCGAACCCTCAGCCGACGTCGATACCCAGCCCACGTCGACACTTCTGTTCAGGCGGCACGGAGGCGGCGGATTCGGCAGCCGGTGGGAACGGCGGGCGAGCAGCCCCGCCTGGATGACAAAAACACGCCGCCGGTGGCGGCGTAGAGCGCGAGCATCCCGAGGTGAACCGTGTCGTCGGCCACGGCCACGGCGGCGAACCCGACACCGCTGATGGTGGACAGTGCGCCTGCGGCGAGTATCGGCCACTGGTTGCGGAGCCGCTGACCGCCCTCGCGATCCCGGGCGCGGCGTTCGCCGATCGGCTGGGTGCGGACGTCATGGTCCATGGGTTCAGGGCGTCGAGCTTCGGTGAGGCGCACTCCCTTGGGACGGCGGGACGACGAGCTGGCGAATGCGGCTGAAGCTGCTGCGGTGGCCGACGCGATTGGCTAGCAGGCGTCGCCAGGTGACCACACCAACGGTGAGCGCGATCGCTCCTGGGATGGACACGTCGCGGATCCGCGGACCGGTCCGCCGGCCGATGAGTTCGGCTGAGGCGAGGATAGAGGCCGCTGCGAGGATGCCGTCGACTAGTCGGTCGGTTACCCCGTCGGCGTCGTGGATTCGGAATTCGACGCCGATTGTTCCGTCTTGGAGTTGTCGGAGGATCGGCCGAAGATTCGTGGGTGCCGTGGCGAGTAGACGCTCCCAGCCTCGCAGGGTGCGGAGGGCTCGGCGGGCGACGGAGACCGGGTTGAGCCGCTCAAGCATCATCTCTTCCCAGTAGGGCTGGAGCAGTTCGGTGAGGGAGACCTTGGCGCCCATCGAGCTGCCCAGGCCTTGTAGCTGTACGAACACGCGGAACAGAAGCGCGAGGTCTGATGGGAAGGTGAGGCGGTTGCTGTGCATGATCTGCATGCCCGAGTTCACCATCCCAACGAAGTCGAGATCTGCCACGCTGCCGCCGAGGTAACGGCTCAACCACGTCTCGAGCTGACCGCTCAGCCGGTCGGTGTCGATGTCGGCTGGCGCGTGGGTGATATCGATGACGATGTCGGTGATCTCGTCGACATCTCGCGAGCCGACGGCCATCAGCAAGGCTTCGAGCTGGTTCTTTCGTGGGCCGCTGAGGTGTCCGACATCGCCGAAGTCCAAGATGGCCAGGTGCTGCCCGTCGGGCAGGAGGAAGTTGCCGGGGTGTGGATCGGCGTGATAGACGCCGTCGCGGAACACCATCTCGAGGTAAATGTTGGAGGCGCGGCGGACGAGGTCGTCGACGTCCCAGCCCGTCGCGATGACGCTGTCGCGTCCAGTGGCTTTGGTGCCGGTGAGTAGCGACATGGTCAGGACGCTTGTCGAGGAAAGCTCGGGATAGGGCCTGGGAATGACCACGTCATGCTCGTCGGCAAAGTTCGCGGTGAACAGCTGGAGGTTCGCAAGCTCCTGCCCCAGGTCGATCGCCGCTCGCATCATCGTGTCAAACTCCTCCACCACCACGGTGGGCGAGTAGGCGGCGAGAGCCTCGTCGCGGTCCTCGACAAATCCGGCAAGCGCCCGCATGAGCTCGAGGTCGTCCAGTACCTTCGCCTGCGCCCCGCTGTGGACAACCTTGACGACGACTGGCGTTCCGTCTTTCAGCGACGCCCGGTGAGCCTGGGCCACCGATGCCGAGGCCATAGGCGTCGCCTCGAACGTACCGAAGGCGTCACCAACATCCACGCCGAGTTCGGCCTTGATGGTCGACTCGGCGGAACCGGGCGGGTCGGGGGGCACATTCGACTGCAACTGAGCAAGCTCAGCCGCGACGTCGTTGCCGACCAGGTCCGGGTGGAGGCTCAGCATCTGGCCAAACTTGATCCAGGTGGTGCCGAGCTCACTCAAGGCTCCGCGGAGCCGCTGCCCCGAGGTCAGGGCAGCGAGATCTGGATCCGCGATCCGGGTAACGAGCGTGGCGCGAAGTCCGGTGTCGGCAGCGGCTGCGGCGTGATCGGCCAGCCGAGCGAACCCGTACCGGGCGAGGACCTCAGCAATCTCCTTGATGCGATTTTGGTGACGGAAGAGCACACCAGCAATGTCGTCTGACACGTTCGTTTCTCGATTCTCGCGCGCACCGTACGGGCGCCGCCCAGTAGATGGTTACCGGTGCGGGTTGACAGCGGCGACCATCGCCAGCTGGACCTGCGGCTGTCAGGGTGCCGGGGGATGCAATCCCGACCTGGCAGCCGAGCTGGTCTACGTGCCGGCGATCCTGGCCCGTTCGTCTGCGTAGGCCCGCGCGTCCAGCGCGTCGAGCACGGCCAGCTGCGCGTCGTAGACCATCCAGACGGCGTAGTCGATGGCCTCGGCTGCATCCTGCTCGGCCCAGTCCGCGTCCGTGGCCGCGGCCTTGGCGTCCAGCTGATCGGTCCGCTTGTTGATCTTTGCCTTCATGTCCTCTCTCTGGGCTGCAGCATCGGCCTTCATCTGGGCCCACTTGCTCTTGGCTCGATCGGCGGTCTCGTCAGCTTGCTGCTTGGCGTCCTCCATGGCCTGATTCGCGTCGTCTTGTGCCTTATCGACGCGCTGCTTGAGTTGGTCGCGGTTCTCGTCGGCTGCCGCCCGCGCGGTCGCCACGGTCTCGTTGACCTTGGCTTGAAGATTTTCGAGCTTTGCGGAAAAGTCCATCGGTGCTCCTTCAGGGCGCAGATGCCGACCGGAATGTCGGACGCTTAAGACCATCAAATCGCTTCTTCACCTTGCGCACAACCAGACGTTGACCGAGCAGTGCGGGGTTTCCAGGCGCATGGCTGGCCCCCACTCACCGGTTGCCGGTTGGTCGGCTGCTTTGATCCGCCGCGCCGCCAGGCGAATCGGCGGCGAGCTGCTCGATGGCGTCGAATCGGGCAATCATGCCGCGGGCCGCCGTCGCCTCGCACCAACTTCCAGACGATGTTGAAGGTCACGCTGATACCAGGTCGGCCACCGCGCGGCCGCCGCAAGTGCAAGGTTCTGCTGCAGTTCCAGGCCCATTTCCCCAGCGGGAGATGGCCTTCAACAGCTACACCAGCTTTGCCGTCTGGGCCAGCAAGGTCGTCCGCGGCACCAAGTCCGTCGCGGGCCTGCTGAAGTTCCCGGCGTAAACGATCCCTACGAACTCGAACGCTGGAACCCGAAACTGAAATTGATCAGGGAAATCCTGCTTACTCGGGAACCCGAGGTTGCCGGGTATCCGACGGCTGTTCGCCTCTACACCCGATTTCTGGCGACAAGCACAACCTTGTCTCGGAAGGGACGAGCGTCCTGCATTACCGCTTCTAGGGGATTGGCCGTGGTCTGAATAAGGTCACCCGTCTTGGGTGATGACCGCTCCAGGCGCTTGAGGGATTGTGCCCTTCATCGGGGCTGGTGCCATTCCTAGGAGCGATCATGACTGCTAGCACGCCATCCCGAGATAGCACCGCCGAGCATGCCCGGCTCGCTCAGGCCACTGGACGGTTGGAAGATGGTCTTGCTGAAGCGAACCTCTGGTACGAGTGGGGCCCGTATCTCTCCGAGCGTGCCTGGGGCACCGTACGGGAGGACTACAGCGACAGCGGTGATGCCTGGAGTTTCTTTCCTCATGATCATGCGCGATCCCGGGCGTACCGATGGAACGAAGACGGTATGGCCGGCCTATCCGACCTTCACCACGATCTTTGCTTTGCGTTGGCCCTGTGGAACGGCGTCGACCCGATCTTGAAAGAGCGGATGTTCGGCCTCACCGGGCCGCAAGGAAACCATGGCGAGGACGTCAAGGAGTACTGGTGGTATCTGGATGGTCTGCCCAGCCATGCCTGGCTGCGCTGGAGGTATCACTACCCGCAGGCGCCGTTTCCGTATCAGTGGCTCATCGATGAGAACGGCCGCCGTTCCCGCGACGAACCCGAGTTTGAGCTCATGGACACCGGTGTCTTTGATGATGGGCGGTACTGGGCTGTTGAGGTCGCGTACGCGAAAGCCTCACCTACCGAGGTGCTTGCCAAGATCACGATCAAGAACCATGCCGCCGAAGAGGCGTCCCTCTCGGTGCTGCCCACTCTGTGGTTCCACAACACCTGGCGGTTCACCGGTGGCGCCGTCCCAAGACTGTTCCTGGATGGCGGCGGCATCGCCGTTGATCATCCGCGGTTGTCCGGCTACCGATTGGATGCTGCCCCTACGGCAGATGGCAGCCGCCCGCGTGCGTTGTTCTGCGATAACGAAACCAACAATCCCCGGCTGTTCGGGGCTCCTCCCATCACCGATTACCCGAAAGATGGCATCAATGACCATGTGATCACTGGGGCCAACACGGTGAACCCGGACGAGCACGGCACCAAGGCGTGTTGGTGGTACAAGATCACGGTTCCCGCCGGAAGTACTGCCGAGATACGCCTCAGACTTCATCGACCTGATCAACCGACATCGCCCACGAATGACGCATGGCACGGCAGCTACTTCGAGACCGTCATGGCAGATCGGGAACGTGAAGCGGATGAGTTCTACGCTGCCCTGGCACCCGATGACCTCGGCGATGAAGAGATGCGGGTGTTACGGCAATCGTGTGCGGGCCTGATCTGGAGCAAACAGATGTACCCCTATCGGGTGGCGCGCTGGCTGGACGGGGACCCGGGTCAGCCACCTCCGCCGCCGGGACATCGATTTGGCCGCAATTCGGGTTGGCGCCACCTTGATTCCTTCGACGTGTTGGCCATGCCGGATCCTTGGGAGTATCCCTGGTTTGCTGCCTGGGATCTCGCATTTCACGCCATTACTTGGGCGCATCTGGATCCAGCGTTCGCCAAATATCAGTTACTGATCTTGTTGCGGGAATGGTTTCTGCATCCGAACGGCGCGCTTCCGGCGTACGAATGGAGCTTCGACGACGTCAACCCTCCGGTCCACGCCTTGGCCGCGCTTCGGGTGTTCGTCATTGACGGAGCCACCGATCTCGACTTTCTCGAGCGCGTCTTTCAGAAACTCCTGCTCAACTTCACCTGGTGGCTCAACCGCGAAGATCCCGAGGGCAACAACCTCTTTGGCGGCGGTTTCTTGGGGCTGGACAACATCAGTCCCATCGACCGTTCCCACCTGCCCCCGGGCGTGAAACTTGATCAAGCAGACGGCACGGCGTGGATGGGCTATTACTCCGGCGCGATGCTCGCGCTGGCGGTCCTGCTTGCCGAGCGGGATTCTGTCTATGACGACATGGTTGTGAAGTTCTTGGAGCAGCTGGTCTTGGTGATGGACGCGCTGGAAGCCTCCGGCTGCTATGACCCCAATGACGGGTTCTTCTATGACCTGCTCACCGATGCTTCCGGCACCCGGAATCCAGTGAAGGTGCAGACCCTTGTCGGCGTGATTCCAACCTTGCCTGCCATGAGCGTGCCAACTCGGAACACCGAACGAGTCCAACGCTTGCGTAAGCGGTTTGCGCGCCGGATGGAAGCCGAGAATCGGAAGGTTTTGGATTGGCGGTTCCGGGGCACCGGAAATAGCCGCCGCGCGCTGTTCTCCATCGTCTCTCCCGACCAGCTCGAGCGAATCTCAGCGACCTTGTTCGATCAGAATGCGTTCTTGTCGCCGCACGGCCTACGTGCCCTATCGAAACGTCACTCAACGCCCTATCAGGTGCCCGGAATGCCCGGTGCAACCATCGAATATGAGCCCGCAGAATCTCGCACCGCAATGTATGGCGGTAACTCCAACTGGCGCGGACCAGTCTGGTTCCCGATCAATTATCTGGTCATTCGTGCGCTGCAACAGTATGACCAATTCTTTGGGCCGGAGTTCACAATCGAGTATCCGACCGGATCGGGCCAGCGGCTGGCTCTGCGCGACATCGCCGGTGATCTTGCCGATCGGCTGATCAGCATCTGGCTGCCAGGCCAGGATGGCCGGCGGCCGGTTTACGGAGGTGTCGAACTCATGCAGACCGACCCGGCCTGGAAAGACAATCTCTTGTTCTATGAGTACTTCCATGGCGACAACGGCGCCGGGCTCGGCGCCATGCATCAGACCGGTTGGACAGCCCTGGTCGCAGATCTGTTGCTGGACCCGCCGCGCCGGACGCGCCGTATGATCTTTTACGACGACGACACGGCGAGGACTCCCCAAGAGTCCCCAATCGCCGCTGGCCCAGCTGGCTAGCAGTAAGGATCTAGAAGCCACAGTTCATGACATCGAAACTTTCTCAGAACTCACAACCTATCTCTACGAGATCAACACCTGGCCCTGGCTGGAAGCTATCAGCAGGACCGAAGGCAGGGCTATTGATCTTGGGACGGTTCCCGACCGCTACTGGGATGAGATTGCCGATCTTGGGTTCGACGGCGTTTGGCTGATGGGAGTTTGGCAGCGCAGCCCCGCCGGCATCGGGATCGCGCTGACCAATGACGACCTGCGGGTCAGTTTCGACGCGGCTCTCCCTGGTTGGCAACCCGACGATGTTGTGGGATCCCCTACTGGGTACGCGGCTATGTTGTCGATGATCATTTTGGGGGACGAAGCGAGCTCGCAAGCGCCAGGGAGGCCCTCGCGGCGCGTGGTATGGGCCTGATCTTGGACTTCGTCCCCAACCACGTGGCTCCTGATCATCCATAGACCTCGAGCAAGCCGCAGCTGTCAGTACGCCGCCGAGCTCGCCAAGATCATCGTCCATGGGTGACCTCGTGACGCAGACGCTGCTGCGCCGAGACGAGCACGCCTTCCGTCCACCACGCCTCGACAGTGGTGCGCGAGACTCCCAGCAGCTGTCCGGCGACCGCGACCGACACGCTCGGCAGCTCTCGGCGCCGGTGCTCCAGCAGCTCCCTGGCGGCCTCTCGGACATCCTGCTCATCACGGTCCCCTCCGCCATCCGGTGCAGCAGGGCAACGTCGTCAAGGACCTGCACAGCGTGCTCGAACTCGCTTGCGAGAGACACGCCCACCACCTCGCTCTCTGAACAGAATGACGGCAGATTTGTTCAGAGTGGTCACTCCGACCGTCGAACACCACACGTCACAGACGTGGAATGGCCTACCCGCGCGCTCAAGGCTGCCGCGATCGTCGCACCGATGAGCGCCCGCGGGAGCGCGCTCGTATACGAGTCAGCGTCGTCTGGGCGTGCTGGCCACGCTCCGGCTCGACTGACCCGGGCCGCCGACCGCGGCCAACGAGGATCGACTGGGGCCGCGCCGATCATCCTGCGGGCGGCATGGTCGGCGGTACGTTCAGGTCATGGACGTGATTGTCGACGATGCGCTCGCGGCACAGCGGAACCGGCCGCCGGAGCCGGTCTGCGTGATCCTCACCGCGGCGGTGCGGGAGCGGGTGGTGGAAGCTGCCGATTGGGTCCATGCCGATGGTTCTGTGGTCGAGCAGTTGCAGCAGACGCAACATCGCCGCCCGTTCGCGCACGTGGAGGGGACGCAGATCTCCGTCGTCGCGTTCGCGATGGACCAACTCAGCGAGCCGGCGGAAGTGCAGCTGCACAGCGGCGCGGGCGGCCTACTGGTGTTGTGCCCGGCGTGGATGCGTGACCAGGTCACGGACGCGGTGCGCAGTCTCGACGCGGATTCGGAGCCTGCGTTGGTGGCCGTGCTCCTGGCGCTGGCCCAGCAGTCGGCGTATGCGGTGGAACGCCTCGCCAAGGAGGCCCAGTCCCTGGACGAAACCCGGCCGGGACTCCGGTCCGGGACCGAACGGCGGGACATCTCGGAGCTACGCAGCCGGCTGTTCTCGCTCCAGCATTTTTGGATCGTGCAGCAGCGAGTCCTCGCGCCCGACGAGGTCCTCGCCGAGGCGCTCGGCCCGGCGGCGCGGCGGAAGCTGCGCCGGGTTCGGGCGGTCTTCGAGGAGAGCGGATCCACGGCCACCCAGCTCTACGCGATGCTGGGCGACACGCTGTCCCGACGTTCGGCGACGATCAGTGAACGGCTGACCCTCGTGACAGTGATCTTCCTCCCGCTCACTTTCATCACCGGGTTCTTCGGGATGAACTTCGGCTGGATGGTCGACCACATCGGTACGGCGACCGCCTTCGTCGTGCTCGGGATCGCGATTCCGGTCGTCCTCCTCGTGATCATTGTGGTCACGGCCCGCTGGCTCGCCGCCGACTGAGGTCGCTGACTGACCTGCGATGATGACTCTTCATCAATCGTCGGGAGGGCGGAGTCACGGAAGCGTTTCTGCCCAAGGGTGCTGACGTGAGACCGCCGGATCGGAGCCTGCAGCCCCGAAAGCGGTCCCGCTCTCCCGGGGCGAGCGGCGCAAGGCGCGGACACGGCAGATGCTGATCGACGCGGCACGGGTCAGGCTCGCGGCCGGGACCGCCACGGAGGCCAGCATCCAGGAGATCACCGATGCTGCCGACGTCGGGTTCGGCTCCTTCTACAACCACTTCGCCACCAAGACCGAGCTTTTCGAAGCGGCGGTCGCCGATGTGCTGGAGGAGCTGGGGGAGTTGTTCGACCGGCTCAGCGTGGACGTCGAGGACGCCGCCATGGCCCTCGCCCAGTCGGTCCGGCTGACGCTACGGCTGTGTCGCAGTCGCCCGCAGATTTCCGCGGTGCTCGTCCGGCACGGGATGCACTATATGGAGTCCGAGGGCGGTGTGGCGCCGCGCCTGCTGCGCGACATCCGGGCGGGCGTGGCATCAGGCCGGTTCCTCGAGGCCGAGCCGCGGTTGGCCCGCGCCGCCGTCTCCGGTGCAGTGCTGGCCATGCTGCAGATGGCGCTGACGAATCCCGAACTGGTCGATGACGCGGCCTGTGATCAACTCGTCGAACAGTTGCTGCGCATGCTGGGCGTGCCGTTCGATGCGGCGCGCGAGCTGGCGCACGCCCCGCTGCCGGTCGCGGAGCTGCCCGAACCGACTCAACCACACGGCGGGCACACTGCCGCCCGGCGGACCCTACTACACACACGCGACGAACCGCCCTCACTCGACGACCTGCCTGGACCTGTTGGGTGATCCCACAGGATCCGGTCTGCCCAGCACACGACCCACCGTGCAGGCTACGGCGGGCACACCACCAGCAGGCCGATCGAGGACATGCTCGAGACGCCGACTTGGATCGCAATCGCCCAAGGCGGTCCGCCCTATCGGTCCAAAAGACGCCAGCTCGAGGGCTCCGGCCGGTGGCGAGGGTCGCTTCCGCGTACGTCACTGCAGTGCGGACAACAGCCGCATCACGTTGTCGACGTATCGCTTGGCACGAGGTCGCCGGGTCCACTCCTTGGCTGTGAGTTCGCGGCAGGCCGCTCGGTACTCGTCGGAGATCCGTTGCAGATCGGCGACGAAACTCGGATGGGTCCCCATTAGCGAGATCTCATAGTCCAGACCGAAGGAGCGGTAGTCCATGTTGGACGAGCCGATCACGCCGGCGACGTCGTCGACGGTGAAGAACTTGGCGTGCAGCACCGTGGGCTTGGGGTAGAGGTAGATGCGGACGCCGGCGTTTAGCAGTTCTTCGTAGTAGGACGACTGGGCGTGTTGCACGACGAACTGATCGGCCAACTCGGAGACGAAGAGCTCGACCGCGACGCCACGATACGACGCGGTGGTGATCGCTTCCAGCAGCGATTCGTCCGGGACGAAGTAGGGGCTGGTGAGGGAGAGACGGTGCTGAGATCGATGTACCAGGGCGGTGAAAAGTCGGAGATTGGGGATCGTCAGGTATCCCGGCCCGGACGGAAGCAGCTGCATTGCCTGCTCACCGACACCGTAGTTCTCCGGCGGAATGATCTCCTCCAGTAGGCGCTGACCGGTCTCGGTGTACCAGTCGAGGGCGAACACCGCGTCCAGCGAGGAGACGATCTGGCCGCTCAGCTTGATGTTGAGATCGTGCCACTTTCGGCCGATCTTAATGTTCTTCCTTGCCAGATAACTGGCGTCGATCATGTTCTGGGAGCCCATAAATCCGACCTCACCGTCGACCACGAGCAGCTTGCGGTGGTTTCGCAGGTCGGGTCGCCGCCAGCGGCCCTTGAGGGGATGGATCGGCATCATCTGATACCACTCGATCCCCGCCGTGGTCATCCGCTTGTTCATCTGGCGGAAGCCGGGGTACTTCCGGGACCCGAGGTGGTCGTACAGGAGTCGCACCTTCACTCCGCGGCGAACCGCGTCGACCATAGCGCCGAAGAACGCGTCGGTGGTGTGGTCCCAGGCCATGATGTAGATCTCGACGTGGACCCAACGCTGGGCCTCGCGGACGGCGGTGGTCATCGCCGCGATCGACGCGTCATAGTCACCGAACAGGCCGTGGCTCGTGCCGGTCATCATCGGCAAGGAACTGAGGCGTCGGTTCAGCCGGACCATACTCCCCATCCCGATGGGCAGTTCGGCGTTGGTGGGCGGCAGATCGGCTGTGTGCTCCAGGATCACTTGGTTGGCCTGGTTCTGGACCCGCTCCCGGCGACCACGCACAAACGGGCTGCCGATGAGGAAGAACAGGATCAGCCCGAAGACCGGCGTGATGGTGATGAGCAGCAGCCAGGCCAGCGAGGATGACGGTCGACGATTCCGCGGGATCGTGCCGAGCGCGATGATCTTGATCACCAGATCGATCAGGAGGACCGTCAGTGGAAGCCACTGGAGGACGATCGTCATTCCCACCACCTCAATCAGTCGTGCACGGGCCGCCAGCCGGTTCGTTGACAGGCCGCAATCTAGTCACCGGCGGACCGACGTTGACGCTCGGTCCTGGTCGGCGCACGGGTCGGTGACGTCCGTAGCCGCGGCACGATCCGGGGTGCGACGCCCGTCGGCGACGACTCTCCGCAGTGGCCACACGAAGGCGAGCACAGCCAGGGCGGCGTCCTCGGGGAGCGGCAACGTCGAGGATCAGCCTAAGCAGCGGACAGATCTCGACACATGGGCGAGTGCCTCCCCCGGGGCGCGCGATCTGAACGATGCGTCGCCGCTCTTGGGAGCCGGCTGCTCGGCGAACCGCTTGTAACTCTTCCTGCCATTGCCGCTCCCTTGATCAATTGATCGACTGACTCAACTCCGTCGGGCAGCCGAAGCCATCAGAACGGTGTGGAAGCTGCCGAACCCTCAGCCGACGTCGATACCAGCCCACGTCGACACTTCTGTTCAGGCGGCACAGAGGCGGCGGATTCGGCAGCCGGTGGGAACGGCGGGCGAGCAGCCCGCCTGGATGACAAAACACGCCGCCGGTGGCGGCGTAGAGCGCGAGCATCCCGAGGTGACCGTGTCGTCGGCCACGGCCACGGCGAACCCCTGATACCGCTGAGGGGTGGACAGTGCGCCTGCGGCGAGTATCGGCCACTGGTTGCGGAGCTGCTCACCGCCCTCGCCATCCCGGGCGCGGCGTTCGCCGATCGGCTGGGTGCGGACGTCATGGTCGGCGCCGAGACCGGCGGCGTCCCCCTCTCTCCGCGGCCGTGTCGGTGGCCGCTGACCGAGGCGTGTCTGCGCCTGCTCGGCGTCGGAGCCACTGACGCCCGTCGCCTCGCCGGCCTGCCGATTCCGGCGGCCGAGACAGCTCGCCGGTCAGCTGGGCCGCGTGATTCGCACGGCGAGGCGGGATGTCGCTCGCCCGATGACGGCCCCTGTCACAGCACCGATGACGACGTCACCGGGGTAGTGGACACCGGTGTAGACGCGGGAAAAGCCGACTATCGCAGCCGCGACCCGCAGCGGGAGGCGCAGGCGCGGGAAGACGTCACCGACGGCGACGGCGAACGCGGCTGCCGACGCCGCGTGTCCCGACGGGAACGACGTCGACGACGGCATCGGGACCCACCGTCGGACCGGGACGCGCATCGCGAGTCGGTCGGGCCGCCGTCGCGACCCGGCGAGCTTCATCGGCTGGTTGACGAGCAAGGAGGTCGCGCCCACGGCCGCCAACCCGGCCAGCGCCGCCCGGCGGCCGGTCGAGCCGCCGGCTGCCGCGACCACCGCCGCGGTGGCGAACCACGGCTTGGAGTGGTCGGCCACCCGCGAGACGATCCGCATCGGTTCATCGAGCAACGGCGTCGACATCCCGGCCACCGCCACGTACGTCAGGCGGTCCCACCGGCCCAGCAGGCGCAGAACCCGGACCAGCGCGTCGGGCGGCTCCGCCGGGCCAGCTTCGACGAGCCGTTGGGCCAGCCAGTCCGCGACCGGGTCGTTGCCGCCGTCCGTCGACGCGACAGGGTCGGGCATGACCGGCTCCGCGTCCGGCCGCTCGTCCACCTCAGCCCTCGCGAACTGCGGCGAGCCGCAAGAGCGCGGCGAACGGCGACGGCTGAGGGCCGGCGGCCAGCGGCTTCGGACGCCGCGGCCTTCGGAGCCGCGGGACGCGGACGACCAGAGCGCGCGGCCGTGCCACGAAATGCAGCGGAGCATCCAGCGTGAGCGCCTCGCCGTCGACTCCCAGGGCGACGGGTTGGCCCGACGCGACGTCGAGCCCCGTCGTCGTCCACTCGTGCCACCCTGGGAACCGCTCGTTCTGCGCGGTCGCGTCGAGCGCGGCGAGCGCGTCAGCCCCGGCCCGGCCGGTGACCCTTACCGAGACCACACCGAGGACGCCCCCGTCGAGTCGCGGGCGACCCGCTCCGTGATGCAACGCGGACAGCTGGTAAGGGTTGTTCGACACGAGCAACACCTGCGCGGTCGTGACGTGCTCGCCGCCCGGCAGCCGGTACCGCAGGTCGACGGACGCAGCCGACGGGCCCACGAGGTCGGGCAGTAGCTCGACGGCGGTGCGGACCTTGGCCTCGCGGTAGCGCGGCGACCGGACCAGCTCGGCGTACGCCCCCATAGACGCGTTGTTCACGAAGACCCGGCCGTTGATCTCGGCAAGGTCGACCCGGACGTCGACGCCATCGACGAACGCCGACAGCGAGTGAACGACGTCGGTTCCGACGCCGAGATCCAAGGCGAAGTGGTTGCGCGTGCCGGCAGGGACGACGACGAACGGGATGCGGTGGGGGGCCGCGACGGAGGCGACCAGGGCCTGGGAGCCGTCGCCGCCGGCCATGCCGAGAAGATCACACCCCCGCCCGACGGCGTCCTCCGCCAACTGCAGCAGGTCATCACTGGGACCCAGCATGACCGGCTCCACACCAAGCTCATCGCAGCGATCGGCGAGCGCGAACCTCGTCACCTTCCCGCCGCCCGACCGCGGGTTCATCAGCATGACTGGGTGCGTCGCACGTGGTGCGGCTTCGGCGGTCGGCGAGGAAGGGCCCTCGTCGCGTTGCGGTGACGCGTCCTGACCTGCCCGACGACGGCGCGGCGAACTCATCCGCGGAGCGCCTTCGCCTTGCCGGCCGGGCGCCCGTCCTCGGTAATGACGCGCGGGGCGTTGCTCATCATGGCTGCACTCCTCGCCCTGGACCGGATTCGCGCAGCCCCGGTCCGGTCGATTGACCGCCTCGCACAACCCTAGCGAACGAGGTCGACGCGACCCGCGTGGCCGCTCGGCTTCACTGGGTCACGGGCGTGACCTCTATTGGGACACTAAGTCGGCGATCGCGGGCGCCACCATGTTGGCCTGCTCGAGCAGAAAACAGGTCGCCACCCCGCGTACGACGTGCAGCTGTGTCGTCTCGATCTTGTAGCCGAGCGACGGAAGGTCGTCACGCCGTGGGGGTTCTTGACCTGCGTCATAACCCTGCTGCCGTCCGTCTCGTCGCGAGCGAATCCGAAGATCGAGCGCGGCACGTACCCTGCTGTATGGCTCGCATTCCGTCCCGGTCACCTTATTGAAGTGGGCAATGCCGAGGATGACTGATCCGATGCGATCGGCCATCCTCGCGAGCGGGTCCGCCACGAACCGAACCCCCCGAGTGCGGTGCGTGTCGATGGACTCGCCCATCACGGACATAAGCGGGTCGATAACGACCAGCCGATCGTCATGATCCGGCGCGGGTTCCCCTGATCGTCGAACTGATCGTCATTGCCCACAGCATGGCCTCAACGACTACGACACGACGAACGAGGAGTGGGGACTTTCACTGGCCGCCAGCGGGGATCGCCACCTGGCCACCAGTGGGGACTTTCTCATGGCCACGGACACCGACACTGACGAGCAGGACGAACATTAGGAGGAGAAGGCCAGAAGGCGCCGCGCCGGCGACCGGCCGATTGAGTCGGGTCAGTCCGAAACGCGCTGCAGGCGATCTCCGGCAGCGAAGAACGCACGAAAGACGAGCCACCCGATCACGCCTGCTATCACGACGGCGACCATCGCTTCGATCGGGGGCATGACGCGCCTCCTCAGCGTGGACATTCCAGATACATCGCACGGGAACTGCAGCACCAGCCATTTTCCGTGCGACGGCGGGACCTCCATTCCGTCGAGGCCCCCGTTGCGGAGGTGCACTCCTGGCAGGGCCGACCCAATTTGTGTGCGGTAACCGAGTTTGGGCTTGCCGGAGCCCGTTCCGCCGCTGATCAAGAACGCCAGCCCTGCCTCGATCATGCGCGTCAGGAGCTGGGCCGCTCCAGGGGTCAGCGAGCCTGAGGCAATGCAGTCCTGGGGCGAAAAGGTCCGCTGTGCGGGTACGCGCAGAGAGATGCAGGTCCCGGGTGACGCCAGGCAGCCAAGTGCGGCATGCGCCCGACTTTCGTCGGGAAGTCTGGCATCGACGAAGGGCACCGCATCGTCCAAACCTGCAATTTGACATATTGCACCGCGTGACCTAGGTCACGGATCTCAGACGTCACAGGTGCGATCTTGCGGGCTGCGGGAAGCTCCCTCCGGCCACATTTGTAACCCTAATCTTGCAATCATGCTCGTGTCGATCATGGTCGTCCCACACGCGTGCACGCCCCCGGACTTGTCGATGAACTTGAAGCGGATAAACGCGGTCGATGTGTCGTTGCTGATAGATACATTCATGTGAACTCAAAACGACAATGTGGCTAAAGACCCTGTCACCCCGGGGTCTGGGCTCTTAAGGTGCCAGGAGGACGGCCGCCTGGTCGGTCGACCGGGAAGGAGCAGAATCCCATGGCAATGGACACATTGTTGGTGTTCGCAGCTAGCTACGAATCGGTCGATGACGCCGTGGCTGACTACGAGGCGGTCCGCGACATCTGGAACGAGACGACTGTCGGCGACACCTACGACGCCGCCGTTGTGACCCACCAGGAGGACGGCAAGGTCAAGATCGTTAAGCATTACGAGGAGCCGACCATTCAAGGCGCCGCTATTGGTATTGGCGTCGGACTCGGTGTCGGGGCACTCGTTGCCTTGTTTCCCGCGGTCGCGATCGGAGCTGGTCTGGTTGCCGGCGGCGCTGGTGGCGCCGGTCTGGGTGCGTTGGCCGGTCACGCTGCTGCGGGGATAAGCCGGTCGGATCTGAAGGACCTCGGCGAGCTCCTTGACGAGGGTCAAAGCGGCCTCCTTGTGGTCGCGGCGCAGGACAGCGAGGCGCGCGTGGACGCGGCCGTCTCCCGCGGCAAGAAGCTGCTCAAGAAGCAGATGCGGGTCGATGAGAAGGATCTCGAGAAGGCCTTGGACGAGGCCACCACCGACTGATCAACACTGCCACACACGTTTGGACACCGCAGGCAAGGGCTTCGACCAGCTTGGCAGGCTTCTGGTTCTGGAACGTGCCCGGCTTACTCGCTTGCGGCTTCCGGGCTGGTGACCGGGCATCGGGGTCGTAAACCCACGAGCGCAACACCACGACGAACACGTTCCTACGGAAGCGGGGAATCGAGATCGTTACCATCACCGGATCCGAGCTGGGTCGCGGGCGTGGTGGTCCCCGCTGCATGTCATGCCCGATCGAACGCGACACTGTGCTCTAAGAGAATCTCCGCGACCGCCAGGCATTGCTGAGCGACGCCTCAGCCTGAGCGGCACGCTCGTTGCGAAAGAGATGGTCCGGATGGCAGAGACTGAGCCTGAAACCCGTAGCTACATCTCCTGGCCACAGGCCGCCTTCATCGGCGTCGCCGCCATGGTGGGAGCGGGAATATTCTCACTCCTCGGGGCGGCCGGCGAGATCGCCGGGGCCGCGGTCTGGCTGTCGTTCACCCTGGCCGGGATCATCGCCGCAATCCAGGGCTATTCCTTTGCCAAACTCGGCGCCCACTATCCCTCGGCGGCGGGGCTGCTGGAATACGTGCGGCGCGGCTTCGGAGACGGGCACTTCACCGGCATCACGGCATGGATGACCTACTCGGTGAACACCATCGTCACCGCGATGGTGGCCGTCTCGTTTGGCAGCTACGCCAGCGCCATGTTCGCCAACGAGAGCAAGGTCTGGGCCAAAGTGTTCGCAGCTCTCATCGTGCTCCTCATGACGGGCGTCAACATCATGGGATCAACGCTCGTTGCCCGCGCGCAGAGCGTGATCGTTCTCACTACTGGTCTGTCGCAGCTGCATGGTCTCTCGGTGAAGGTCCGCGGGGGTAGATCACTAGAGGTCAAGGTGTACCGCGGGGGCGCGGGAATCCTGGATGTGGCGGGCCGCGCCCGCGGACGCATGGAGTCCTGGCAGAAGTGGTCCTTTCCCGGAAGCCCGCTCGACCAGTACAGCGGCGACCCGGCCGGTTGGCGGCCGGTACGCAAAAGGCGACGCATCAGCTGGTTCTCATTCGCCAGCGGACAGATCGTGGCGGGCGCCCCGGGGCTGGACCAGGAGCCGCGGTGCGACGTGGAACTCACCGAGGTCAGCACCCGTGGCCAAGACTGGTGGACCCTGGGGTTCGAGGCGAGTGGACCTGCCGATCTGCTCCGCAGCGCGCTCGAGGGCACAGCCCGGCTCCTGTTCACCCACCCCCTGCCCGGTGCGGAACCCGGCCTCGATGAATCCGGGTCCTACATGCAGTGGCTGTTCCAGCAACCCGGCCACAAGAGCGACGCCGACGCCTGACTACTCCGCTCTCTGCACCCCCACGGGTACTCGCCGACGCCCTTGATCAAAAATTTGCCATCGGCGTCCGAGCAGCCGTCGCTGATCATCTCGGACGGGCCCCGACCCGTGCTGAGCCGACTGCGCACGACGAGCCGCCCACAGTCTCGCCGCCACGGATGTGCATCGATAGGTACTGACCTCTTCGTGGTCCGTTCACGCGCTGTTCATATAGATCCACTCTTATTAGTCCGTTAACGGCTTCGCCGACCACCCACCAGGGGTGAACGGATCTTGGAAGGATCTGAGGTGTCCTCTGGTTCTTTGAGGCTTCCCGGCGTGACCGCTTTGGCGGCCGCCGCGCTGTGGGTGAACCACGACAAGCAACACGTGATCGGCCCGGTGAGCGTTCGTAAGTACGTCCAGAACGTGCGGCACAAGCTCAGCGAATCGCGACTAGGACGGTCCCGCCATGAAAACATATAGACCGTCCCCTCGGCGTGTGCGGACCGGCCCGGCCCGAGAGCGTCAGTGGTTGATCCAGCCTCGTGAGCTAGAAGTGCTCCGCGCCATTCGAGATGGACTGGTGGACCGCGATCTCCTGTACGGCGATCTCGCTCCATGGATGTTAGGGACACGGCAGGTCAGCTGGTCTGTGACCCTCTTGATCCTCCATGGCCTGATCCGACTTGGCCCTTTCGGAATCGGACCTCCCCAAATTACGGCGCGGGGGCTGCGGATGCTCGACGGCTGGACTGATCTTCGCTTTTTCGGAGATCGGTAATGACCCAACCGGGGATGATCCACGCGCTCGCGCTTCCGAGCGGTCCCACGCCCAGTCGACGCCTATCGACATCAGCACAATCAGTGCGATCACGACGAACTGTGTGCCGAACCACCACAACAACATGATCAAGACCGTGACGGGAGCCAGACCCATGATCGGAGCCTCCTCTGGTCAACCGGACGGGATCGGGCCCCGGTCGCTGGCCCCAGTCGCGCGTGGAGAACGTCGGGGACCTGATTGATAGCCAACTTTGAGGTGGTGAACCTGGCAAGTCCGTGGTTGCCTGCTCGGGGTTCGGGTGACCGCCGACTTGAGTCCTAAAAGGTATGTATCGGAAGCGACGATTGGGCAAGCACTAGATGAAGACAGCATGACGAGTGGATGACGAACCGCGCTCAGCTCACCGTCGAGCTGGCAGCTCGCCGATGTCCAAGACCGATCTAGGAGCCCGGCCGATCTACCACCACAAACGCGACTCCATCGAGGCCCACCTCACCATCGTGATGGCCGCCCTCGCCGTCAGCCACTGGCTCGAACGCCAGACCCGCACTCCGTTGCTGTGTCATAACGCTAGTGTCGTGTTGCCGGAACCAGTTCCACCACTGATCAAGAACGCCAGTTTGGCCTCGATCATGCGTGCCAGGAGTTGCGCCGCTCCGGGCGTCACTGAGCCCGAGGCAACGCAGTCTTTGAGCGAAAAGCTTCGGTGCGCGGGCACGCGCAGCGAAATGCAGGTGCCTGGTGATGCCAGAGTGCCGAGCACTGCATGGACCCTGCTTCCGTAGGCCAGCCTGCCTCGGGTCGACAAAAGGCATCCGCATCGTCCAAACCTGCAATTTGACATATTGCACGACGGTGACTTCCGTCACGATTGCCGCCGCTTCTCTCTCTCTCTCTCTCTCTCTCCGCGCAGCGTCCGTACGCGTGCACGCCGCGTGCGTATTGGTGTTCGCTGACCCCAAGAAAATTCTGGGCACCGGGGCGCGCACACCAACTAAGACGCCGCGCCGCTCCTTTCTGCCCGGAAATTCAGGTCAGAGGCCCCTGTTAACGCAACCGCTCAACTGCCCATACTGACTGAGAAAGCACCCGTCAGGAGCCGGACATGGCTGATGCCCGATCTGCCGCGCTGGCCGTGGTGGGCACGAGGGAGCATGTGGGCATCGGCCGGCTTGTCTTCAGGAGCGTGTGTCGATGACGGCTGAACCGTCTGAGGGCCAGGTCACCGAGGGATTCCGTAGCCTGGAGGTCCGCTGGATCTTCCCGGGTCGGCTGGAGACCGCGGTGGCCGGATGGTTCGGGCGGTTCCCGATCGAGATGGAGTCACGCGAGGACACCTACCTGCTGGATCCGCGGCTGCATAGTCTTTCGGTGAAGGTCCGCGGGGGTAGATCACTAGAGGTCAAGGTGTACCGCGGGGGCGCGGGAATCCTGGATGTGGCGGGCCGCGCCCGCGGACGCATGGAGTCCTGGCAGAAGTGGTCCTTTCCCGGAAGCCCGCTCGACCAGTACAGCGGCGACCCGGCCGGTTGGCGGCCGGTACGCAAAAGGCGACGCATCAGCTGGTTCTCATTCGCCAGCGGACAGATCGTGGCGGGCGCCCCGGGGCTGGACCAGGAGCCGCGGTGCGACGTGGAACTCACCGAGGTCAGCACCCGTGGCCAAGACTGGTGGACCCTGGGGTTCGAGGCGAGTGGACCTGCCGATCTGCTCCGCAGCGCGCTCGAGGGCACAGCCCGGCTCCTGTTCACCCACCCCCTGCCCGGTGCGGAACCCGGCCTCGATGAATCCGGGTCCTACATGCAGTGGCTGTTCCAGCAACCCGGCCACAAGAGCGACGCCGACGCCTGAAGAATCCGACTCTTGCCGCACTCCACAAGTGAGCGTGGGTTTCCGGGTTTTCCCGGACTTCCCAATCGTGCAGGCGAAAGGCGGCACTTCCAAGGTTTGGAACCTTCGTCAACGGTTTCACCTGAGCGGGCAGAGGCTCCGGCTAGGAACCGCCTCGTGGGTGCGCGTGCGTGTGCCCAACGCGCTGACGGCGTGCCCGAATGTTTCGTCCTCAGCCCTGGCCGTAACAGCTAGCCACCCATGCCCGCGCGCGCTGGGAACCAGCCTATGAGGCTGACCTACTTCGTGGAGACCGAGGCGGACTCTGGACGGGTGCGCTCTGCGCTTCCACGCGCTCGCGCTTCCGAGCGGTCCCACGCCCAGTCGACGCCTATCGACATCAGCACAATCAGTGCGATCACGACGAACTGTGTGCCGAACCACCACAACAACATGATCAAGACCGTGACGGGAGCCAGACCCATGATCGGAGCCTCCTCTGGTCAACCGGACGGGATCGGGCCCCGGTCGCTGGCCCCAGTCGCGCGTGGAGAACGTCGGGGACCTGATTGATAGCCAACTTTGAGGTGGTGAACCTGGCAAGTCCGTGGTTGCCTGCTCGGGGGTTCGGGTGACCGCCGACTTGAGTCCCAAAGGATATGTATCGGAAGCGACGATTGGGCAAGCACTAGATGAAGACAGCATGACGAGTGGATGACGAACCGCGCTCAGCTCACCGTCGAGCTGGCAGCTCGCCGATGTCCAAGACCGATCTAGGAGCCCGGCCGATCTACCACCACAAACGCGACTCCATCGAGGCCCACCTCACCATCGTGATGGCCGCCCTCGCCGTCAGCCACTGGCTCGAACGCCAGACCCGCACTCCGTTGCTGTGTCAGAATCTGGGTCGTCTTGCCGGAACCAGTTCCACCACTGATCAAGAACGCCAGTTTGGCCTCGACCATGCGTGCCAGGAATTGCGCCGCTCCGGGCGTCACTGAGCCCGAGGCGACGCAGTCTTCGAGCGAAAAGCTTCGGTGCGCGGGCACGCGCAGCGAAATGCAGGTGCCTGGTGATGCCAGAGTGCCGAGCACTGCATGGACCCGACTTCCGTCGGCCAGCCTCGAGTCGACAAAAGGCACCGCATCTGCGCCGCCTCTACCCATTCCGGCTCGATGAGTGAGTCCGTCGACACCCTCGGGAACTCCTCGAGAACAATCGGAAGATGATCTCGTGGCAGTCGCTGCACGTCGAGGTCTACCGCGACACCGACGATCAGGCCAGCACCAGCGGCGACGGTGATCAACACGAGTTGCTGCGCGGGAGCTGGATGATCAGCAGGGTAGTGCCGCGGCGGATGCGGCGGCCGCCCATGATCGTCTACCCGATTCCGGTTGGGCTGTTCTCGCCGCGCGGCCGGTCGCCGAAGTTAGACAGGTGTCGGCGCACCGACCCCGCGCTGCCGAGGGAAGTGGCGAGCACCACGATCAGCGGTTGCACCTAGGGCGAACCTTCCTGCTTGGGGTATTGATCATCTTCTTGGTGACGATGGCACTTGCTAACGCTGACAGGAGGCGTTTGGTCATCGAGGGGGCGTCCGCGTCGTTGCCGCGAAGGAAGCGGCCGCTTCCCGGTGCGGCCTCGGCCGTCGTGTCGTGGTCTTGGCTGTCGAGGTGTGGACCGGAAATTGTGGCAGGTCGTCGCCGAGGTCGAGGTGTGCGGTGAGTCGGTATCGCAGGTCCTGGGCGGGGAGGTCGTTCAGCGGTGTCCTGGTCACGACTCGTGTGATTGCAGCGACGTCGTGTCCTTGATCATCGATTCGTTGCAGCAGCTGCGCCAGCGCCGGCCAGTCTCCTTGTCGGAGGAGTCGCTGGTCGAGCTGGCCGGCCAGGGTCGCCCACCGCTGCTCCGGCTGGATCGCAGCCGGTTCGGTCAGCTGTATCTTCACGTCGTTGACGCTGTGCAGCGGATTGTTTGCGGCGCTTCGGGGGTCGAGGTTCCACTCTTTGACGTGGGCGAGCAGGGTCCGCCGAACCGCGGGTAGGGGAAGGTTGAGGCGGGAGCTGATGGTGTTGCTGCACTGGTCCCAACATTCCGGGGGGCGGGCGGCGACGACCCGCGCCGCCTCGTACCGGGCCTGTTCGGGTGGCAGGCTGGCGAGCCGCTCGTTAATGAGTTCGTCGCCGAGCGGCCCCGCCTGGTCCAGCACGGTAGTGAGCGCCTCAGGGCCGTTGAGGGCCAACAGGTCGGCTGGGTCAGTGCCCTCAGGGAGCAGGGCGTATCGGGGGTCGAGGCGGTACGTGGTGAGGATCCAGAAGTCGCGTTCCGCGGCGACCCGGCCGGCGATGTCGGCGTCGGTGGCCACGATCGGGTTCTTGCCGAGGCGGGCAAGCTGGCGGGCAAGCTGGCTGGCCTGCTCATCGGTCAGGGAAGTACCCAGTGGTGCGACGCCGATGTAGCGGCCGCCGCCGGCCAGGGTTACGGCGATGGCGTCTATCGGTCCCTCGACGATCACCGGTATGCCGCCGGCGGCAACATCGACGGCGTTGGCGCCGAAGAGTTGGGCGCCCTTGTGGAACAGCGGTGTGTCGGCGGTGTTGAGGTATTTCGGTCTGCCGCGGTCGGTGTCGGTGAGATCGGCGTGCCGGCGGCCAACGAAGCCGAGAATCTCGCCGTTGTGGATGATCGGGAACATGACGCGGTCGCGGAACCGGTCGATGAGACGGCCGGTGCTGGCGACGGTGGCCACCCCGGCGGCGGTCATTTCATCGCCGGTGACTCCGCGGCTGCGGAGATGGTTGACCAGTCCGGTCCAGCCGGCCGGGGCTTGGCCGGGCCGGAAGCGCAGGTCATCGGTCAGGTCCTGGCCGAACCGGTCGGCGAGGTATTGGCCTGTCCCCAGGAGGACGGGAACTGGCTGCGGAAGTAGGCAGAGCGCAGCTGGTTGATCTCGATGATCCGGTCGCGGCTGATCGGACATTCCTGCCAGGCCATCGCCCGGGTGAACATGCGGTTGACGTCCGCGTCGCTCTGCTCCGGGGGCCCGGCGATGCCACGGACCAGGGCCGCGACCGCCAGGTCCGGCTCCACCCAGTCCTGATCCGCCGGGCCGCTGGACACCGCATCGGTCGTACCGGCGGGTCTGGTGGTGATGTCGTCCCGGGCGCCGAAGGCGATCTCCACCGACGGCGGCTCGGTGTTGGGCTGCAGGTCGTGACGGCGCGGCGCTAAAGCGCGGCTCGCCCGGTCCTCGTCGGTGGGCGTCGGGTCGGCCAGCAGCGAGATGCGCCAAACCAGCGCCTGGGCTGCATCCACAGGCCCGGCATCTGGCATGCCGGAGTCCGAGAAGGTCGTCGAGCCGCCAGCCGCGCTGCAGGGCGTGGTCGACAGCCGTAACCAGCGGTGGCCACCACACGCTGGACTGGAGACTGTCGGCCCGGTCGGCGCCGATGAGCTCAGCCAGCCGTAAGGTCCAGGCCGTGGTGAAGGTATGGCCGGTGTCGGCCTGGGCGGCGACCGCTGGGGTGAGGTGCCGGCTGATCCGCCACCACACCGCGGCGGCGGCATGATCATCGGGCAGCGGCCCGCCGGTGGTGATGGCCGAACAGAGCAGCTGACGCGCGTCGACGCCGGCGCGGGAGATCGCCGCCAGCCGGTCGGCGAGCATTGGGGCGAACGGATCCTGGGTCAGGTTGGGGCTGAGCTGGTTGAGCAGCCAGCCCCATTCCTGCAGGGCCGGTGACCCGGTCGCCGGCCACCTGACGGTCGAGGTGCAGCCTGCCAGGTCCGGGCGGCTTTCTGCAGCTGCACGGGGCCGGTGGGGCGCCGGTCCTCCGGGCTGACCTGCATCGCGGCCCGCCACACCTGCACATCCCCGATGACGCTGCGCGGCACGCACGGCGCCGCGCTGGGTAGCCCATGCGGGCGGATCGGTGTCGGCGACGGTGGCTCTGATCTGATCGGCCAGTGTGCGGACCAGGTCGGATCGGGCGGCCAGATAGTTCCCCCACACCGGGTGGTCGCGCAACCCTTGCGGGATGCCGGGGAGCCACGGCAGCGGTCCCTGGCCGGCGTTGCGGTGGCCGGTGTCGTCGAGCCGCCAATCCAAGACGGCGGCCCGGTCGTCGGCGGAGTTGAGTTCCCGGCTGCCGGCGACTGCCGCGAGCTGGGCGACCGGGTCGGTGCCGTGTGCGGCGAGCAGCAGCAGATGGGCGCGGAGGGTGGGCCACGCCGGCTCGTCGATCAGACCGGGCACAATCTGCTCGGCCGCGACATCCAACGCCTCGACGACTTCCCGTCCGGCCAGGTCTTCGGCGGCCACCTGGAGGGCGTCGACGTAGTGGGCGGCGGCGTCTGCGAGCCGGACGGCCGGGTCGTGCTGGTCGCGTTGCAGGGTGGTGGCGGACCGCGGTGCGTCGTCGCGGGCCAGGATCTGCTCGAGCAGGTCGGTCGCGGTGGACGGGTGGACCGTCTCGGGCCGGATGAGGCTGTGCGGGTCGCCGTCCCCGACGACCTGTAGGTAGAGATGGTTGGCGATCCGGCCTCGGGTCAGCATGGTGTACAGCTGCTGCCGGGACTCCTCGCCGGTGACCAGGCCGTGCATGGTGTCGGCGGTGACCCCTTGCGCGGTGTGCACGGTGGTGGCGTAGCCCAGCTCAACCGACTCCGTGCACGTAGCTGGCGGGCAGCCGAACGGTGCGGCCGTTGCGGTGGTGCCGCACCGTCAGGTCACCGCCCCGGTTGACCTTGAGGACGGTCCACCGGTCGCCGTTCTTCACCCAATCGGTGGCGGTCAAGCGGAGGGTTCGGTTGTTGGTTCGGGTGATCACCTGTTCGCCGACACTGGCCGGGTTGCCGTCGGCCAGCATCGCCACCCGAACGGGCTCGGGCTCGGTCGCGTTTGGTTCTGTGTCGAGCCGGTGGTTGCGGGCGCGCTGGTTGAGCTGGCTGACCAGTTCGCGGGTGGGGGCGAGCATGATCGCATCCAGGCCGCTGCTCCGGTCGGTTTGCCAGGCGGAGAAGACGTCGTCGGTGAGCGCGGTGAGGTCCCCGACATGGATGCGTCGCTGGTCGAGGTAGAAGCCGAGCGCTTCGGGTCGGCCGTCGCGGAGGGCGAGGGAGGCGGCGCCTTCGGCGGGGTCGGTGAACCGGTGCAGCTCGGTGAGCCGGACCGCTCCGTGGGTGTGGGCGATGTCGCGGAGCACGCCGCCGGCGCCGATCGCGGCGAGCTGCTGGTCGTCACCGACCAGCCGGACACTGCCGCCGCGTCCGACGATGAAGCTCGACGGCGGCGTCAAGGGTAAGGGTGTCGGCCATCCCGGCCTCGTCAATCACGACCAGGGTCGACGGCCCAATCCTTCGGATCCAGTCGGGCAGGTCGTGGTGGTCGGCGGACCAGGTGAGTTTGGCGAGGGTGTCGGTGTGGGCGTTGATCTGGTCGCGGAGCTGGGCGGCGGCGGCCGCCGACGGCGCGAGCCCGATCACGGTGCCGCCGGCTTCGGTCCAGGCGGCGGCGAGGGTCTGCATCGCGGTGGTTTTGCCGGCGCCGGCGGGCGCGATCGCCAGCTGCAGCCGCGCCCCCGAGGTGGCCATCTGGCGGACCAGCGCGGCCTGCCCGGCGTTCAGGGTGACCCCGTTGGCGGTCGCCTCGCAGCAGCGCCGCATCGACCGCCGCTGGCGATATTGTGTGGCCGTCGTAGCGCCCGGCGGTGTCGACGAGTCGCTGCTCAGCATCCAGGATGCGGGTCGAGGTGAACAGCTCGGATCCGGCGACGGTGTAGACCGAGGTGCCGTCGGATCGCCGCAGCACCGCCGGTTCGGTGATGCCGTCGTTCGGTCGGGCCAGCGACACCGACAGGTTCCCAAGCACGTCGCCGACCAGCAGCTCGACCAACCGCTCACTCTGCTCGGCTTGGAGTTCGACGGCTCTCACTTGCCGCTGGGCCTCGGCCCGGACATGCCAGATCTGCCAGGTGGAACGGCGTTCCTCCATCGCCGCCAGGACCCGGCCGGCTGCATCCTTGACCCAGCGGGCGTTGACCGGCGTCCCGGCGACTGGGTCGGGGTGCAGTGCGGTGTGCACCATATGCTGCACCGCCTGCGGGCCGCCGAGGACCTCGCCTGCTTGGATCAGCCAGGCTTGTCTTTGTTCGGTGAGGGTGCGGGGTTCGTGTTTGGCGTCGCGGGTCTCCAACGTGGCCTGCTGGGCCAGCTTCAACGACTCAACCGGGGTGGGTGGTCGGCCGTGGACACGTTGGAAGTCGGCGGCGAGCTCGCCGCGGCGGGTCTGGATGGCGGCTCGGCGGGCCGACCAGCGAGCGTTCAGACGCGGGGTCGACGCCGACGATTTCTCGGACCGGCCGCAACCGTGGGTCCGGGTTGGGCCGTTCGGCGAACCGGACCCCGAGGCTTGCCCGGAGGTGGTTCTCCAGGGCGGTGTTGTAGGTTTCCGACGCCGCCACCGTGGCCTTGAACAGGATCCGTCCGTCGATGGACAGCCAGCGCCCGTCAAGGGTCTGCACCTTGTTGGCGACCGCGACATGGGTGTGCAGATCCGGGTCGCCGGCACGGCTGTCCCGGTGGGTGAACGCGGCCGCCACCAAGCCCCGCACCTCAACCTGCCGGACCCCGTTGGTGCCGGTCCGGGTGTACAGGGCGTGTTGTTCGATGAACCGCAACGCGTCCGCGACGGCGGCGCGGTGGGCCCGTTCGATGGCCGCCGCCGTGGACTGGTCGGCGACCGCCCACAGCGCCGACACGCTCTTCACCGGGGAGAAGGTCAGGTCATAGCCGGCGACCGCCTGGGTCCGCGGCCGGGAATGCTTGGCGATCGTGGCGGCCAGCTCCCGGGCATCCTCCGGCTGGCGTCCGTGCTCGGCAACGAAGAACTCCCGTGCCACCTCGGTGCGGATCCGGGCCCGATCCGCCAGCCGGCACCGCCCAGTCCCCGGGCAGCCCGGCGGCCTGGTTGAAGGCGGCGATCCGTTTCGCCACCTCGACCCGGAACGGCGACACATCCGGCTGGTAGATCTTGAACGGCGCCCCCAGCCGGGTCACCGACTGGTAGTCCCGCACGGTCAGGTCCGGCCCCTGCAGCTGCCGTTGTCGTTGCTCAGCCAGGGGATGCAGCCCGGCCCCGAACAAGGCCCGCATCTGCTCGGTGGTCACCACGTCGCCGGGGTTCAGCTCGTCGATACCGGCCATCCCGGAGCCCATCCAGACCCCGGGGGTTTCGCCGCGTTCGGTGTAGTAGGACGCCAACCCGAGATGGCCCTTCTCGGTGGCGTCCAAGGCGGCGACCTGCCTGGTCAGGTAGTCATACCCCGACCCGGCGGTGAGCTTGTGGATGCTCATCGTCACAACCCCTGAAGCCGTTCCACGTCGTTGCGGCGGTCAGGTCGGCGGCGAAGAAACCGGAAATGCAAAGAGGTGTGTGGCACATCGGATCTTGAAATCGGCTGGGGGTACGTGAAACAGGTCGAGATCGTCAGTGATGACCGCTCGAGTCCTCGGAACGGCTTAGGACTGAGTGAAAGGCCGGTGTCGATAAGGACCGGTGTCGATAGGGGAGATGTGATGAGTCAGCAGTCGGTGAGGCAAGCGGCGCGGCGCTCAGCGTTAGATGCCCAGGCGGTACTGCGCAAAGAACGGGCCGACCGGGAACGCCGGCTCGAGGCTCTGGCGGTCGATGTGCTGACCGCGCTCGGTGAACGCGACGGGGCGGTCCGCGACGCGGAAAGGCGTGCCGGGGAGGCGCTGCAGACGATGACCATCGATGAAGGCCTGTCGCTGCGGGAGGCCGTCGCGTGGTGCGGGAGTGGCGCCCTTACCGTGCGGGAGGTGACTCGGCTACGCCAACTGGCGCACGACCCGCCAGGCGGCAGCGGCCGATGAGCCGCGCGACGCATCCGCCGTCTGGCCACTCGCTCAGCCATCCGAGCGGCCTCCCGCATCGGCGCGTGGCCGCGGCGCTCTGCGTCGAGCTCAACGGCCTGGACGGTGGAAGCGACGATACGTTCAGGTGACGTGCCGCCACGGACACAGCCCCAGGGAGGGTGAGGTAGCCGAACCGGCGATGCTCACGGCATGATCAGAGCCACCCAGCGACCGAAATCCAGGACGGACACGATTCCGCTGGGCTTCATTGAGCGAATAGTGGTAGGTGCCACATCACCAGCGAAGTGACCATCAGAGCGATCCGAGTGGACGACCGGGAACGTTGGGAATCGCTGTGTCACGGTTATCTCGACTTCTACCGGGCCGTGCTTACGCCGGAGGTCACCGAGCGTGCCTGGGAGGCGCTATGCGACCCGACCTCAGCGGTGCACGGACTTGTCGCCGAACGGGAAGATCAGCTGGCTGGGCTCGCGCACCTGGTCCTCCATCCCACCATGTGAGCCACGCACCCGACCTGTTACCTGGAAGATCTCTATGTCGCCAAGCCGTGGGGCGGCGGGACGTCGCACGCCGGCTCATCGAGGCCGTCTACGCATTCGCCGACGGGTTCGGGCCGGCCAGCGTCTACTCGCCCATCCAGGAGCACAACGCCCCGGCACGCTCCCTGTACGACACCCTCGCCCATCGGACATCATTCGTCGTTTACCGGCGCTGAGCTTGGCCGGACGATTCCGCGGGGTGCGGCCGAGGCCGCTGGCCCTTGGCCAGACGCGTACACACCCAGGGGCAACCGCACCACCCCAGTTAGCGGGCCGCGCAACTCTGCCAGGTCGGCGGGAAGCGAGACCGGACGCCGCCAACCACCCCGGCGCGGTCCCAAAGCCGACGTCGTCATGTGGTACCTCCTCCCGGCTCAAGACTTCCACCTCGCACTCACCTGCCCAAAGTTCCTCACCACCAGCGAGTACACCCCGACTCCGAGCCCGACTCGACCGCGAGGACCAGCTCGTCGCCGACGCCCAACAGCGCGGGTGGCAGCGGGAAGTCGAGCGACACCAAGCCACCAAACGACGCCTGGAGCAGCTGCTCCACGGCCTGGCCTGATGCTTACTGGGTGTGTCCTCTATGCCCGCGGTTGCCGGAGCCAGTCTGTGTGCGCGCCTTTTCTATGCCTCAATGGAGGAGCGGGCTCCCGGTGGGTCACCCTCCAACATCCCGCTCAGCGTGCCCGACGGGCGGTCACCAGCCAGGCCGCCGAACCCAGTCGGACGCCGTCGGGCGTCTCGTGCGCTGCGAACAGCGCCCGGAGGTTCGCGGCGGCTGCGGCGCGCTGCGCCTCGTCGGCGCCGAGCAGGAGCCAGGCGGACTGGCCCAGCTGCCACCTGGTTCCCTGATCGGCGTCGCGGCCCAGCCAGATCGACTGGTCGAGAGGCTCGAAGGCAACGTCGGACCAGCCCGCGGCGGCCAGCAATGGCTCGACGATGGTCGGGTCGCTCTGGGCGAACGGCCCGGGCGCGCCCGGCGGTGGCATCGGCAGATCGCGGCCGACCCGCAGCGCCTCGAAGATCTCGCGGAGCCACTGGTTCTCGGCTAGGCCGCGCCACACGAGGATCGCAAGCCGACCGCCCGGCCTCGTGGCCGTGGCCAGGTTGGCGAATGCTGCCGCCGCATCGCCGAAGAACATCGTCCCGGTCCGGCTGACAATCAGGTCGTACGCCGCCGCCCCGAAGTCGTGCACCTGCGCGTCGGCCTGGGCGAACTCCACCGCCAGCCCGGCCCCGCGGCGGCGGGCCACGTCGAGTTGCGCAATGGAGAGGTCGACCCCGAGGGCGCGGGCACCCGGTGCAGCGCGGACCAGGTCGATCGCGACCTGACCGGAGCCGCAGCCGACGTCAAGGATCCGGTCTCCCGGACCCGCGTTGGCGGCGGCCAGGAGGGCAGGGTGGTAGCCGGCCAGGCTCCGGTCGTAGAGGTCGGCGTTCTCCGCCCAGTAGCTGCCGTGCTCGCCGTCCCAGTCGCGGAGTTGGCGACTGTTGCTCGGGGCGACGTCGAATGTCATGGCCTCGCTCATCGGGGTCATCTCCTTGGCCTCATATACTCCCAAAGAGAGTATGTGATAGATTTACTCCCAAAGGGAGGGTCATGTCAAGGGTGCTCACCACGACTACATACGGCGTGCTCGGGCTGCTCGCGGTCCGTCCATACTCGACGTACGAGCTGGCCAAGGCGATGGGGCTCAGCGTCGGCCGGGTGTGGCCGCGCGCCGAGAGCAAGCTGTTCGAAGAGCCCAAGAAGCTCGTGGAGCACGGCTACGCCAGGTCGCGCGAGGAGACGGTCGGGCGGCGCCCGCGGACCGTCTACTCGATCACAGCCGCCGGCCGACGAGCCCTGGCCGCCTGGCTTGCCGAGCCCGGCGACGGGCCGGTGCTCGAGTTCGAGGGGCTGGTCAAGCTCATGTTCGCCGATCACGGCAGCCGGGCCGACGCGCTCGAAACGATTGCGCGGGCCAGGGCCTGGGCAGTCGAGATGAACGCTGACAACATCGCTGCGGCCGAACGCTTCGCCGAGGCCGGGGGCCGCTACGAGGAGCGCCGCGCCACCACCCTGCTCACGGGCGCGTTCCTGACCGACTTCTACGCGCTCGTGGCGCAGTGGGCCGAGTGGGCAGCGGCCGAGGTGGAGGGCTGGCCCGATGACATCGCCGGCCACCGGACCGCGCCCGAACTGACCCGGGCCGTGTTGGCGCGTGCGAAGTGGTCGCAGTCGGACGACCCCGGCGAGAAGTGATGGCGCGGTCGCCGCTGGATCCGCTGGCTCATCGGCGGAGCGCGCTCGCCGTCTGCCGACAGGGCGCCCGCGCGTCAGTGGCGGTGCCTCCTGGCGCGCGCCTGAGCGGAAGTTGGTCGCTGACGTACCAAGCCATCCAGGTGGCCGGGAAGAAGACTCCCGCCAAGATCGCCTGAGGCGTGCGCCGACCCCTGACTAGAGCGAACGGCCACCGCTTCACAAGCGGAATTCGGCACCGTCCGCCTGTCATTCGGCTTGACGAACCAAAACTGTCTAGATAATCGGGTAGGACGCGGGGCCGCCGTACTCGTCGAGCGGGGACAGCCGGTACGGGATGTCTTCGGGCGCATTGTTCAGCGGACCCCACTCGACGAAAACGCCATTGATGTCGCCGGTCGACGAGCCGCCGTTGTCCCCGGAAATGTAGATGAACAGCGTATTGTCCAGCTCGCCAAGATTCTCGATTGCGTCGACTAGCCGACCGACCTCGTGATCGGCGCTCTCCACCAAGGTCGCATAGACCTCCATCTGCCGGGCATAGACCGTCTTGGCGTCATCGGACAGGCTGTCCCAGGCCTGGATGTAGTCCGGATTGGCGGCAAGCTTGGTGTCGGGCGGGACGATGCCCATCTCCTTCTGGCGTTGCAAAATCTGCTCCCGCATCACGTCCCAGCCCTGATCGAACCCGCCGTGGCAGAGACCTTCTCCAGCCAGGACTTCGGCGGCGTGTGTGGCGGATGGCCGGTGCTGGAGGAGTAGTACATCAGGAACGGCCGGTCCGGCGTCAAGGACCGCGTGGCCCGGACCCAGGCGATGGCCTGGTCAGTCATGTCAATGTTGAAGTGGTACTCGGGATCCTTCGGGGTGCCGATGTGGGTGACACCGTCGATCAGGTTCGGGTGTAACGAGGACTGCTCGCCGGCGAGGTAGCCGTAGAACTTGTCGAAGCCGCTGCGTGCCGGCCACCGGTCGAACGGGGCCGCTGACGCTCACCTCGTACAGCGGCACCTCATGGCACTTGCCGAAGTAGGAGGTGACATAACCCCAGCGGTGCGCGATCTCCCCGATAGTGGCGCAGCTGTCCGGCCGCACCCGGTGTCTCCCGGGTAGCCGGTGCTGGTGTCGACGACGGTTGCCGCGCTGCACTGGTGCTGGTTGCGGCCGGTGAGCAGCGACATCCGGGTCGGTGAGCACAGCGCGTTTACGTGGAAGTTGGTGTAGGTGAGCCCGTTAGCTGCGAGCCGGCCCATAGGCCGATCCGCTGCGCTACGCCCAGCAGAGATCGCCGTGTTTGCCGGCTTCCCCCAGGTCCACTTGTCCACGCCGAAGCGCGAGTCTCAACGGCAGAGGCGTTGTAGCAGCCCGACCGAGATCAACGCGGGCTGCAGGGCGCCTTGTCCAGGGACGCGGTTTCGACTTAGCCTGCGCGCACGCCCAGCTGGGCCTGTAACAGGTTGACCGCGGTCAGTCGCCGGGTCCGCCGATCGACCAGGATGCCCGCCGCAGCATCATCCAAGGGGGTGGACGAGCGCGCTCCGAGGTGTGACCGCCAGCGTTCTTGGCGATGCCTTAGGGATCGCAGGACGACAGGTTTTCCACAGATACGCGCTGCTCGTGCCGTCAGGCGTCCTTTCTGGCTGGATGGCATGCATGTCGGGGCAACGGGAGGGTGAATGAACCGGCAACGTATGGATGCTGACACCGCGGAGACGCTGGCCGGAGTCGTCCGGCTTTTGCGCCGCGCCGCTGAGCTCGTCTGGGCGGCAGTCGACGCCGACGTGGCCGGGTCGCCTCGACAAGTGCTGGGGTTGGGCATCGACCTGGCCGCGGATGAAGCGCGGAAACTCCTACCGGACGCGATTTCGGTCGATGGGCCGGTGCCGGTCGGGGATGAACCGGCCGGTCTCCTACGGTCTGCTGAGCAACTGCTGCGGCGCGTGACCACCCCGGGAGCCGGGACCGGGCTGGATGGCCTGCGGACGCAGGTGGCCGACCTGGTGTGGGAGGCGAACACCGGTGCCGGCGGCTGATCATCGCACGGTCGGGGAGCTGCTGGCCGAGAGCGACGAGCTGGCCCGCGAGACGCTCCTCGATGCAACACCGGATCACGCGCTGGCCATGGTGAGGACCTGGAACCAGCTCGTCGGGTCAGCGGGCGAACTGTGGGCGGTTTTGCCTTGGGCGCCGGACAGTCCGTCGGGGTTGGATTCAATGGAGCGGTTGCGGGCGGTCGGGGAGGCGATCGGCCGCAGCGTGAGCATCGGACACTGGCCAGGGCAGGGACCGTTCGACGAACGACTGACGCAGATCGCCGACAATCTCTCCCGCGCCCGGCATCTGATCGAGCGCCACGGCCAGCCTTCCCAGCGAGCGACCCCGGAAACGCACTCCGACACCCCACATGCCCACGGCGAGGTGATGCACACCCTGTATGTGGCCGCACACGGGACCGCTGTCGCACTCGGCGCGCACGTCGCCGACATGCAGCACCGACTGGAGGTTGGCACCCGCCGGCGGCAGCTGATGAATGAGCGGCCAACCGCCCTGGAGATCACCGCAGCCCAGGACATGATCGCAAGGTTCGACGGTTTCGAGCAGCTCGCCGGCGCCTACCTGTTCGGGCTGCCGGCCACCTCAGCCAACCCTAGCCAGGTGAGAGAAGCGGCACCGGCCACACGGCTCGAGACAGCGCTGGCTGCCTGGGAAGTTCAGGCGCACCGCACCCTAGCCAACAATCCGGATCCGGCCGACCTGGTCCGGGTGGCCCGCGTACAGGCACTCATTACCAGCACCACCAGCGTCCTGACCGAAGCCGCCGCGCGGAAGGGCCATATTGACGGCGATGTTCTCCAGCGACTGATGCCGGCGCTGGAGGCCAATCAGGTGGCGTGGAGCCGGGCAGCGAAACGCTGGGGCGAACTCACCAACCCAGCCAGCCGCACCGATATCGCGTTGGGCGCCGCAGCCAGCGAGGTTCGCGCCGCGATCGCGGGCGCGGCGACCAACCCGACCGGATGGGCCACAGCCGAGCAGCTCGCCAGCCGTCTCGACCTTCCCGACGCGGTCAAGACCCTTCATCTCAACATGGTCGCCTCCGTCGACATCGCCTACGTCGTCCGGGACACCGCAGCCGATCACCCGGGCCTGACCGCTCCGGCGCGCATCATCGGCATGAGGGCCCAGGGGGAGGCGGAGATCGCGATCGAGCAGGGCGAGACCCGCTACGAAGGCGTCACCTGGACAACACCCCGCCAAGTCGCGGCCAATCGACTGATCCCGCTGCCAGAGCCAGCTAGGCGCGGACTGATCAACCTCGCCGACGACGTCATCGCCACCACAAACCAGGCTGTCGCCGCGGCCGCTCAACTCGACCCCAGCGACTCGGTGCAACGAACAAAGCCGCGTGCTGAGCCGGCGGCTGGGCGCCCTCGGGCGATCCACGAATCTTTCTCGAGATTTGAGCCACCAGGAGGACCGAGACGATGACGCCAGCCTCACCGAAGATCAAGACCGCCGCTCGAGTGAGCCCCTATCGGGTCGCACACGGTCTGCGCGGCGGGGCTCGTGGAAGCGACTCCACACAAGCTCCTGTCGAACTGCTGATTCGGTCATTCGGCGGTAGGTTCACTCAACCTGAGCAGCCTTGCATCGTGATTGACCGGTCAGGTCAGATCGGGTTCAACGCCGAAGTCCTCACCGAAGGCTCTGTAGGAGATGCCGGATGTCGAGCGGCGAGTGCTGGCCGTCGTCGATGCCTTGACGGTCGGCGCCAATTCGGTCGATCTTGCCGGGGCTCTCATCGCGTTGGATCTCGATCATTCGGCCTTGGCCCTTGCTGCGCTCTTGGAGATGAGTCTGTGGCAATACCAACTGAGAGCGACGTGAAGTGACCGATCGTGGCTAGTCGGACAGAGGAAACCGGCATGAAAGCGGAGACGACGCCCCTACCACTCGCTCCGAAGTGGTACACGGTGGCTCAGGTTGCGCGGCTCTTGGGTTACGGGGAGACCAAGGTCCGGACCTTGATCATTTCCGGCGACCTGCGCTCGCTCAAGGATGGACGTGCCAGGCGCGTCCTGCCGGAGTGGGTGGATGACTACATCCAGCAGAGAGCGTCCAACTCAGAAGACAGCTGGACCTGATGGCGCGCCGCCACAACGGCGAAGGCTCAATCTATCCATACAGGAACGGCTTCGCCGCCTACGTCTGGATCGTGACGCCCGACGGCCGACGGCAACGGAAGTACGTCTACGGAAAAAGCCGTCAAGCCGTTCATGAAAAGTGGTTGGCGATGACTGCCGCGTCGCGGCGCGGTCCGGTGGCACCAACTCACCCGCGACTGAGCGAGTACCTCGAGCGCTGGTTGAACGAATCAGTCCGACCCAACCTCGCTCCCCAGACTGTCGCCAACTATGAGTTCTTCAGCCGGGCGTACATCGACCCGGATCTGGGGTCGAAACGGATCGACAGGCTTACGGTGCGAGACGTCCGGCTGTGGATGAATGATCTTCGTGTCCGCTGTCAGTGCTGCGCTCAAGGCAAGGATGCACGCCGACCAAATCCGAAATGCTGTGCTATCGGGTTGTGCTGCAGGCAGATCGCCTCTGAATGGACCCGGCACCAGGCATGGACGGTGCTGCAGAGCGCGCTGACCGCCGCCGTACGGGACGAGCTCGTCTCGCGTAATGTCGCTGCTCTGATCAAGGTGCCCGTTCCAAGGGCTCACCGAGCTCGGGTTTGGACGGTGGAGGAGGCCCGAACTTTCCTCGAATCTGCACGGGCCGCGAATGACCCGTTCTATGCGGCGTACGTACTGATGCTTGTTCTGGGGCTTCGGCGAGGAGAGATACTCGGTCTTGCTTGGTCAGAAGTTGATCTCGAAGCCCGCGAGGCGTTGATTGCCTGGCAACTACAGCGTGTAGCTGGCCGCCTACTTCGGCGGGAGACCAAGACGGTGGCATCCGAGGCGACGCTGCCTCTTCCCGAAATCTGCGTTCGCGCGCTGGAGGGTCGGCTCGAACTCGAGAGGCGATTCAGGTCCCAGGCTGAGGCATGGCACGAGTCGGGTCTGGTGATCACGACCAAACTTGGCAAGCCGGTCGATCCTCGCAACTTCTACCGTGCTTTCCAGACCCGGTGTAGACGGGCCGGCGTGCCTACGACGACGGTGCATGCCACCCGCAAGGCCTGCGCATCTCTGCTCGTTGCCCTAGATGTCCACCCGCGGGTGGCCATGCAGATACTGCGCCACAGCCAGATCGCAGTGACGATGGATGTGTACAGCCAAGTGACCAGCGAGTCGACTTTGCGAGCGTTGAAGGCGCTCGGCGAGCGGCTCGAACGCCACTGAGCATCACCACCCGCCGGCACCGTTGCTGTACTTTGCTGCTGTACTTGCGTCTTTAGCAGTTAATTCGGATAGCGAAAGTGCCGCTGACTAGGGTGGAGCCAAGGGGACTCGAACCCCTAACCCCTTGCTTGCAAAGCAAGTGCGCTACCAATTGCGCCATGGCCCCAATTGCCGAGGCGCGCCCCCGAAGACCAGCCCGGCCGACCCACGATGGTACGCCCACGGACCACGCCGAACCAATCTCAGAGCCGCCCCAACCAACTCAGCATCGCTTACTTGGACTGTGCCTCATCTCCAGATGGGGCAGAGTCCAAGTAAATGAAGCGAAGTGACAGAAGCTTGTGAGCGCCGGGCGCGCGCTCAGAGCGAGCCAATAGTTCCCGAGACGGAGGATTCCGCGAAAGCTCACACGGGGGTGCCCTCACCGCCGGAGTCCACGTACGCTGTTGCCCATGTGGTCCCAGCGCGAGGTCATAGACTACGCGCTGCAGCGACGCTCCACGCTCCAGGCGCTGCGGCGCCCTGGTCGTGCGCTGGCTCGGCAGGAGGCTTGTGACGCTGACCCTATGCTGATCCGGGCGGCTAAGCACCATGGCGAGCCGGCGAGCGTCGATTGTCCCGTCTGTGAGTCGAAAGACCTGGTCAATCTGCACTACGTGTTCGGCGACCAGCTGGGGCAGTACTCGGGTCGGATCAAGCGGACCACTGAATTGGAAGAGATGGCACACGAGTTCGGGGAGTTCAAGGTCGTGGTCGTCGAAGTTTGCCCAGCCTGCGGCTGGAACCACATGGTCCTTTCCTATCTTCTGGGTGACGGGGTGAAGCGCAAGCCTCCCCGTCGCCAGCAGACGGTCGAGGATATTTATGGCTGATCCCCACTGGGGACCCGTCGAGGAGTGGCCCCAAGGCGCTCGTGCGCGCCGCCAAACGCCTGGCCGCGGCCGGAGGTGGGCTCGGGGCATCCTCATCACCATGGGCGCCTTGGCCGTCCTCGGCCTCATCAGCGCGACCGCGGTCGTGGTCATCGGCTACACCACGACAACCCGTCCCGATGCCAACGCCGACTTCAAGACGGCGACCACCTTCGTCTATTACAACGACGGCAAGAGCGAGTTGGGCAGCTTTGCCATCCAGAACCGCACCCCGCTCACGTTCGACAAGATGCCCGAGACTGTGCAACAGGCCGCGGTGGCCGCTGAAAACCGCTCCTTCTGGACAGACAAGGGCATCTCGATCCGCGGCATGGTCCGTGCTGCCTGGAAGATCGCCCGCGGCGGCGACGTCCAAGGTGGCTCGACCATCACCCAGCAGTACATCAAGATCCTCTACCTGAATTCCGAGCAGACCCTGACACGCAAGTTCAGGGAGCTTCTCCTCGCTTACAAGATCAACAAGGAGATGAGCAAAGAGGAAATCCTCGCGGGCTATCTCAATACGATCTACTTCGGGCACGGCGCGTACGGCGTGCAGGCAGCCAGCAAGGAGTACTTCGACATCGACGCGAAGGAGCTCACCGTCCCGCAGGCCGCCTTCCTTGCCACGGTGGTCAATAACCCGAGCATGTACGACCCGCGCGATGACGACGATCACAGCCGCATCCTCAGCCGCTACCGCTATGTCCTCCACTCCATGGCCGAGATGGGCTACATCACCCCGGTACAGGAAGCCGAGTTCGCCCAGAAGCTGCCGAAATTCCCCAAGACTTCTGCCAATCAGCGGTACGGCGGCCCCAAGGGCTTCCTGATGAAGATGGTCGAGCGCGAACTCAGTGCCGCGGGCTTCGACTCCTCGCAGATCAGCGGTGGGGGGCTCAAGATCACCACGACATTCGACGAGGATGCCCAAGAAGCAGCGGTCGAGGCGGCACAGAGGTACACCAAGCAGTCTGCGCGGGCAGTCGGGCGGAAGGCATCCAAGCTGCACGCCGCGCTCGCTTCGGTCGATGTGAACAGCGGTGAAGTCATCGCCCTCTACGGCGGGCCGAACTTCGTCAAGAACTCTCGCAACTGGGCCACCACCCCCCGCCCGACCGCATCCACGTTCAAGGCCTACGCCCTTGCCGCCGGGCTGAAGGACGGTTACAGCCTCTACTCGACTTTCAACGGCAACACCTTCACTCCGCCCGGCGAACGGAGGCCGGTCCGCAACGAGTTCAGCAACCAGTACGGCTCCTCGGTCGATCTGATCAAGGCGACTGCCAGCTCGATCAACACCGCCTTCGTGGACCTGACCAGCCAGATGGACAACGGCCCACGCAAGATCATGAAGATGGCGCAGGCCGCAGGTGCCCCCAAGGGCGCCGGCTGGGATAACAACTACCGCATTCCGCTGGGGACTGCCGAGGTAAGCCCACTCGCTCAGGCCAGCGCGTACGCGACATTCGCCAATGACGGAGTCGCGCTTCCGAGCCATGTGGTACGCGAGGTCCGTGACCGAAAAGGAAATGTCGTCTACGAGGCGCAGCCCGAGAAGAAGCGCGCGGTCACCGAGGACATCGCGCACGATGTCACGTACGCGCTCTCCCGTGTGGTCGAGGAGGGTACCGGCCGGACTGTGCAGACACTCGAACGGCCTGTGGCCGGCAAGACGGGCACCAAGGACCGGACGAACGCCGACGGCTCGAGCGATGTTGTCTCAGCCTGGTTCGTGGCGTACACCAGGCAAATCTCGACGGCGGTGATGTACGTCGCGGGCAAGGACGGGAATGGCGATCTGGACAACTACGCCCGGCCCGGTGACAGCACGTTCTTCGGTGGCACCTATCCAGCCTTGACCTGGGCTGACTACATGAAGACCGCCACAAAAGGGCAGGCGGTGAGGCAGTTCCCGGGGCCGGCCTACGTGAACAGGGAGGAGATACCGCAGCCCGAACCGACGATGCAGGAGACTCAGCAGCCGACTGAACAGCCCAACCCGACACGCGTCGAGACTCCTAAATCGAAGCCGACCCCAACTCGGATCAGGCCCCAGTGGCCACGGAGACCGTTCCCGACTGCGACGCAGCCTGGAGGCGGTAAGACACCACCCCGTTGGAGGAGGACCCCCAGCGGGACTCCCGGCGGCTCAGGTTGAGCAGAAGCCCGACCGTCGGGATCGAGGCCCGATCCGCCAACATCTTGCCATCGGCGACTGACAGCTTCGTCGGCACAGTCAGCCAGCGAATCGGCGGGCCTCTCGGACGTTACGCCGCAGTCGGGAGAGCCTGGTGGAACCCGCTGCGGGTCACCCTGCTGGTCGGCACTCTGGTCTACCTGAGCGGTGTTGTCTTCCGCTTGCCCTGCCGGATCACCGTCGCCGGCGCCCCTCCACCCGACCATTTCAAATACTTGTGCTACTCCGATATCGGCCTCTTGTACGCCGGTCGCGGCTTGCTGCAAGGCAACACTCCCTACCTCGACTACGGTGGCTACCCGGTTCTGGAGTATCCGGTGCTCACCGGCTGGTTCCTGGAGCTGGAGCGTCTGATCACCCGCGCGCTCGGCGGACTGCAGGGGAGCGACCTGACAGATCAGCAACGGGTGGACTCGACATTGATCTTCGTCGACGTCAATACGGTGCTGCTCGGTGCCCTGTTCCTGGTCGCGCTCTGGGCCTTGGCGCGTACGCCAGTCGGGCGGCCCTGGGACGCGATGATGCTGGCCGCGTCGCCGTGCGTCGCTGCTGCTGCCTTGATCAACTGGGACATGCTCCCGATCGCCTTGACCGCCCTCGGGATGGCTTGCTGGTCCGCACGCCGGCCCGGACTGGCCGGGGTCATGCTTGGCCTCGGTGCAGCGGCCAAGCTCTATCCGGCACTGTTGCTCGGTCCGCTCTTCTTGCTCTGCATGCGAGGCAAGCGGATGGGCGACTTCGTGATGACCTTGTCCACTGCCCTGGTGAGCTGGGGCCTGGTCAACCTTCCAGTGCTGTTGCTTGCGCCGGACGCGTGGCGCAGCTTCTGGGTGTACAACAGCGAGCGCGGCGGCGACCTGGGCTCCATCTGGTACGTGCTCTCCTTGGCCGGCCGGCCGGTTCCTTATCTCAATTGGGTCAGCGCCGGACTGTTCACTCTCTGCTGCGTGGGCATTTTGGTCTTGATCTTGAGCGCCCCCCGCAGGCCGCGGTTCGGTGCTATGGCTTTCCTTGTCGTTGCCGCATTCCTGATGACCAACAAGGTCTACTCACCGCAGTACGTTCTCTGGTTGCTGCCGCTGATGATCTTGGCCCGCCCCAAGTGGCGCGACTGGCTGATCTTCACTGCGGGCGAGCTGATCTATTTCGTTGCGATCTGGTGGCACCTCGGTGGTTTCCTGGCACCGGGGGACGGCTCGCCTGACCGGATCTACTGGCTGTCGGTCGTGATCAGGTTGTGCACCCAGGGCTGGGTCGTGATCATGGTGGTCCGGGATGCGTTGCGGCCGGAGCATGATCCGGTACGCCAGGAGGGCGTCGACGATCCCACTGGTGGCGTACTCGATCAGGCGCCGGACGCCCGCTGGTTCCAGGTGTTCAGTGGCTCCACAACCCCAAGGCGGAATGCCTGATGCTGCAGGACGTCGCCCGGCCAGCAGCCGCACCAGCTGAGACCACCTCATCGCCGGGGCGGATCGTCATTCAGGCCTGGCTGGCCAGCCGGGGCTTGATCGTGGCGGTCGCGCTGCTGCTGGCCGTCGTGCAGCACCGCACCCTCACCAACATGGTGAGCAACTGGGACGTGCAGCACTTCGCCAGGCTGGCTGCCGGTGGCTACTTCTCCGAACCAAACGGCACTTTGATGGCATTCTTTCCCGGCTGGCCGCTGATCTTGTCGCTGTTCGCTCAGCTGGGGGTGCCGGTCGTCATCAGCGGAGTGATCCTCTCCACAGCGTTCTCTGCCGTCGCCGCCGCTGCGCTGTACCGGCTTGGCGGGCCGTGGGCGGCCGTCGCGTGGCTGTTTGCCCCGACCGCGGTCTTCACGATGGTGGCCTACACCGAGTCACTGTTCTGCGCCGCTGCCTTCTGGGCCTGGGAGCGAGCCCGTGCCGATCGCTGGTTGGCCGCCGCCGCGCTTACGGCAGTCGCGTGCACGGTACGCGTGTCCGGGCTCTTCCTGATCGGCGCGCTGCTCGTGATGATCTTTACCAGCACCAACCCGACTGGAGTCAAGCTGCGCCGCGCAGCGCTGATGCTGATTCCGATGTCGGTCATCATGGCTTTTGCGACGTATCTGTTTGCCCACACCGGGAGCTGGACGGCCTGGTATCACGCACAGACGACCGGTTGGGTGCGCGAGCTGACCTGGCCCTGGCAGTCCTTCTTGAACACAATCCCCGCCGTCTTGCCGGGCGCGTACGCCAATCATCCGTGGTGGGCCGCGGTGTTCCGCGGCGAGATGATCTCGATGGCGGTCGGAGTTGGGGTCACCATCTGGTGCATCGTGGTCAGCCTGCGGGCGCGGAAGTCCCCGATGGGAACCGACAGGACGATGTGGGGAGAGGCCAGCTGGGTTGGCGTGCAAGTGCTGGCTTTCTCCATGTCCCATTGGTTCTTCTCGGTCAACCGCGCCACCCTGCTCTGGTTCCCGTTGTGGATCATGCTCGGGCGTTGGGTGGCGGGACCGTCGAGGGTTTCTCCACCTGCCCATCGGCTGCTGGTGGCGGTTGCCTTCACGGTAGAAATCGTGCTCATGCTCTGGTGGAGCTGGTTGTTTTTCACCGGCCACTGGGCGAGCTGAATCTCTTATCTGAGATCCTTCGAAACTCCGGCGGGCCGGCGTTGGATCACCTAAGCTGACGCCTGGTGACTCGGTCGGGGGACACAGTGACCTGTGGGGGCCCCTGCCTGAGACCTTGATCATTCAAGTCTCTTAAGGGGAATCGTGGCTCGCTACCGTAAGACGGCAATTGCTGCCCTGGCTGCATCAGCTCTTCTTCTCACACCCACCGCCGCTTACGCGGATCATAATCATCGCGGCGTTATCAGCGAGCTCCGAGGACAGGGGCATGAGCTGGGGGTACTACAGCGGTGAGCTGACCGACTATACGACGTCGACCAGACGTCCCGACGTGTTCGAGGGCGCCAGAGCGTCAGCGGTCATGATCGGCATGGATGGCAGAAGCTTCTTTAGGCTCCGTGTCAGCGGGATCGACGCGGCTAGGTGGGACCTACGGCGTGCATCTGCACCAAGGAACATGTGATGCCGATGGATCTCGGACGCGGCTAGGACCTCACTACAACGTCACCTGGAACTCCGCCGACAAACTGCCGATGAGCCTGGTCAGCAACAAGACTGAGGTTTGGCTGGACCTCGATGTGGATTCAGACGGAGACGCACGGTCAACAGCGACGGTGTCCTTCATCCCGGAGGGCGAGCGGTCAATCGTGCTCCACGCTCTGCCGACTCTGCATGAGCCGATGACGGAACCGCCGGGTATGCCGGAGCCCGCCTGGCCTGCCTGCCGTTCAACATTAAGGTGTACGGCAACTAGCTAGCCCAGCCACCATTCAGTCGGCTGAATGTGGCGCTGAGCCCTTCGACAGGCTCAGGGCACATGTTCTGCCTATTACCCTGACTGGGTGGAACGGATGTGGATCGACCTCGACGGCCTGGCCAATATGCGCGACGTCGGTGGGATCCCGACCATCGACGGCGGCAAAATCGTTCCTGGTCGGCTGCTGCGGTCGGACAATCTCCAGACGCTCACCACGCTCGGACGTGGATCAGCTGCTCGGGCTGGGCCTGACGGATGTCATCGACCTGCGCAGCGACTACGAGGCCGAGCGGGAGGGGCCCGGCCCGCTGACCAGGGCAGATGTACGGATCCACCAGTTCTCGCTCTTTCGGGAATGGGAGATCGGCGTGGGCGAGGCCAAGCCGGACATACGCCCCGAGGTGCTGCCTGAAGAGGCGTTGCCGTGGATCGACCTCGAACCCAGTGTCGAGCTGGACAATGAGGTCGCCTCTGTTTACTTCTCCTACTTGGTGGATCGCCCGGACTCGGTACTGGCCGCACTGCGCACGGTCGCCCGAGCGCCGGGTGCGGCGCTGGTTCACTGTGCTGCGGGCAAGGACCGGACCGGCACCCTCGTCGCGCTTGCCCTCTCGGTGGCGGACGCCGAACGCCAGGCGATCATTGACGACTACGCGGCGAGCTCAGAGCGGGTCCAGCAGGTCGTCGACCGGCTGCTGTCCTCAACGACGTACGCCGACAACCTGCAAGGTCGGCCGCTGTCTTCACACCTCAGCCACGCCGAGACCATGATCAGCTTCTTGCGGTACATCGACGACACGTTCGGGGGTGTGCTGCCAATGTTGATCAAGATGGGTTGGACGGCTGACGACACCGATCAGCTGCGGGCAAAGCTTCGCGGCTGAGTCTGGCGCTAGTTCCAGGCAATACAGTCGACCGTCGCAGTGGTCAGTCGCAACTCGACCGGAACCTCTTGGCCGATCTGCGGCGGCGGCTCCTTGCGGGGCAGGAAAACCTGGCTGGACTGCATATGTGGCGGCTCGAGGAACCAGCGTTTCTTGCCATTGATGGTGTACGGGCTGAGTGCCAGCCCGGCAGCCGCCAGAGAACCGGTGGCGAAGGCGATCGCCCGATGCCGCACGGTCTTGGCCGAGGTCGGCGCCTCCATGCCGATGCCATGTGACGTGCCGCCGGCGACAACCACGATCCAGCCGTCAGCCGGACAGACGCGCTGCCGATAGCCGGCCCGGTCGCCGCGCTTGACCTCATGCACATCCAGCACCGTCGCGGTGGTGCTGCGCGATGCTCTGTCTAGCCAGAGCCGCGTGCCGACCCGCTGTCGAACTGGGACGGGGTCTGCGTCTGCACCACCCAGTTGGCGCGCCAACGTGACCGTCTCCTCAGGAGGGAGATGGGAGAACCACAGCCTTCCAGGCGCCGTAGCAAGGGCAGCGTGACCCAGCCGCTCGGCCTCGGCGTAGCGACCGTCGGCATGCAGCGGCAGGTGGATCGTCCAACCCTCGAACCGGACGCCAGGGAGCAAGGCCGCGACCTGACCAAGATCATCGGGGCGGATCCCATGTCGTTGCATCGACGTGAGTACCTCGACCAGCACTCGTGGCCGATCACCCCGCGCAGCCAGCAGTTCCAGGTCGTGCAGTCGGGACACGGTAGTGATCACCGAAGAGTCCGTGGTGAGCTCGCTGGCGAGCTCACTCGATGGATCCCACGGGTTCAAGATCACCACATCACCCGGGAACGCCTCGCGTACGATGCCAACCTCGGAGGGAATGCCGACTCCGACCGTGTCCGCGCCGAGAGTGACCGACTCCTCGGCCAGCCGGCGCAGGCCAAACCCGTAACCGTTGCCCTTGATCACCGGGACGATGCCTGGGGTGGCACCCGCCACCGTCCGCAAATGCTCCCGCCAGCGCTCCCCGTCCAGCCGCAGGGTGACACCGCTCATATCGTCAGTACCATGACACTCATTGGGGCACTCATCACCGACGTTTCATGTAGACGTCGAAAGCCTTGTACAGCAGCGGATTGAGGGGGAGGTCCCATTCACCGAGGTACTCCACCGCCTCGCCTCCAGTGCCGACCTTGAACTGGATCAAGCCCAGATGCGGATCGTCCTCCTCGAGCCCCTCGGTGATCCCGCGCAGGTCGTAGATGGTCGCGCCGGCCTCCAGCGCGTCAGTGATCATCTTCCACTGCACGGCGTTCGACCCGCGCACCTCGCGCTTGGCGGTTGAGCTGGCGCCGTAGGAGTACCAGGTGTGCTGGCCAACGCGTACCCAGGTGGTCGCAGCGATCAGGTCGCCCTCGTGGTGGGCCAGGTAGAGCCGAATCCGATCGGGATCTTCGGCAAGCAGGGCGTCGAACATGGTCTGGAAGTAGGGCAACGGTCGGGGCTTGAAATGATCACGCTCAGCAGTCTCGACGTAGAGCTGATGGAACTCGGGGAGATCATCAACGGTCCCACGGTTCACGACGACCCCGGTCTTCGCGGCCTTCTTGATGTTGCGCCGCCACAGTTGGTTCATCCCAGCGAGCAGTTGATCGGGCGTCCGCCCGGCGATGGGGAGCTGGAAGACGAACCGTGGCTGCCCGGCGGCGAAACCCTCCTCCTCTTCCGGCGGTCGCCAGCCGAGCTCGCGCAATTGGTTGCGGGTGCGGGTGGTTTGGTGGTTGACCTGGTCGGGGATCGCCTCGCTGAGCCGCGTGACCCGCTCGTCAGCGATTGCCGCCTTGATCGTTTCGGCGCTCCAGCGGCGTGCGACCGCAGTCGCGCCGATCCGTACGCCGAAGGCGCCAGCCGCGCGTACATGATCAGCCAGCGGCCTCAGCCATTCCCCGATGTCGGGGGCAGTCCAGTCGATGACCGGGCCCTCGGGTAGATAGGCAAGATACTTCTTGATCTTGGGAAGCTGCCGGTAGAGCACCAGTCCCGCGCCGACAGGTCCATCGTTGCCGTTGAACCAGCCGACCGACTCGCTGCGCCACTCACTCTTGACCTGCCCCCACGCTGGCGTCTGGAGGAAGCTCACCGAAGGTTGAGCGGCGTTGAAGTCGCGGTGCCGCTCTGCCTCGATGGTCCGTACCGAAAGAGCCACAGGTCCGAATGTAGTAGTCGAAATCTACGTTCACCTACGTTCCGCACGCTTTGCACACATTGCAACCCATGCAGAGCGACTGCGAGGTAGGTAGATGTCGGTTGCCGACACGGAGCCCGAAATCATGGGCAAAGGCCACTGTTTGATTGCAGTACATACAAGTTCCGCACTAAAAGCTCAATGGGCGAGTACCTTGAACTGGGGTCTCATGCTGCCCGGAATAGGCCCAACGCATCGGCCGGTCCCGTGTTTCCCCGCACGGGTAGGTCCCATCCCCTGTGCGGACCGCCTATTCCGGGTTCAAGCGAAGATCAAATAGGCGCCTTGATCACGAGAAGTGTGATCACGAGAAGCGTTTGTGTAGCAGCTGACCGTTCGTACCGAGCGCGAGCACGTCGATCCGGTTCTCATCCCACGAGACCGCCGACGGAGTGTCGTCAATTCCGTGGCCAATGCTCTCCCAGCGAGTCCAACTCCTCCCGTCCCACGACCGGTGCTGCAGCGTGTTGTTGTCGCCCTCGCGGAACAGGTCAAGCCGACGCAGCCCCCACGACGACACAGCGACATCGGAGTGTTGTCCGCTGCCGAGGTCAACGGCCGGCAGCCAGGTCGAGCCATCGTATGCCTTCTGGTACAGGTGGTTGTCGCGGCCGCGGAAGAAGACATCGATCAAGTTCGGAGCTCGCGAGATGGCTGCCGGCGCACCCTCTAGGTTTTCGCCGAGCCTTTCGTACGCGCTCCACGCCAACCCGTCCCACCAGATGTGGTACAGCGCGTTGTCGCCGCCCTTGACGAAGACGTCCAGCCGGTTCTCGCCCCACGAAGCAACGCTTGGGCTCGAGGTCAGGAATCCGCCAAGCGGGTAATAGCCCACCCATTCACCGCCCCATGCCTTGTGCCAGAGCTGGTTGTCGGTGCCGCGGACAAAGGTGTCCAGCCGGTTGGGCCCCCACGCCACCGCTCCAGGACTGCCCACGATCGCAGGACCAAGATCATTGGCTGGAGACCAGGTCTTGCCGTCGTACGCCCTGTGCAGCATGGTCTGACCCGCCGACTGGGCGAAGACGTCGAGTCTGTTTCCGCTCCAGGACGCCACGCCTGGTGCAGAGGTGAATGAACCGCCGAGATCTTCCCAGTCACTCCACTGCGCGCCACTTGGTGTCGGGGAAAGAGTCGGTGTCGTGGATGGAGTCGGGAACGGATCTGGTTGGGTGGTGGTGGCCGGAGCGGTGGGGTGCAGCAGGAGGAAGAGGCCAGTGCCCGCGAGCAATAGCACCGCGCCGCCGAGGATCGCCGGAAGCAACCATCGGCGGTGGGCATTGATCATGACCCGCAGCACGACCCCGCACACTAGTCCTGATAGCCGTCGATTTGTCAGGATCTCAGCACTAAACATCGTGCTGGGTCCTGACAACTCGGCACCTCGGGCTACTCCGCGAAGATCAAGAAGTCCGCTCCAGGAACAAGTGCTTGTGCAACAGCTGACCGTTGGTGCCGAGCGCGAACACGTCGATTCGGTTCCGGCCCCATGAGACCGCGGCTGGTGTGTCACTGATGCCCGAGCCGATCGTCACCCAGCCGGTCCAACTCGTCCCGTCCCACGATCTGTGTTCCAGTGTGTTGTCGTCTCCTTTGCGGAACAGATCAAGCCGATCCGGACCCCAAGAGGACACCGCGATGTCGGAATGGAGTCCGCTGCCGAGGTCGACGAGGCTCTGCCATTCTGAGCCGTCGTACGACTTCTGGTACAGGTGGTTGTCCCGTCCCCGGAAGAAGACCTCGATCAAGTTCGGTCCTCGTGAGATAGCTGCCGGTGCACCCTCCAGGTTGCCGCCGAGCCGCTCGTACGCGCTCCACTCGATACCGTTCCACGACTTGTGGTACAAGGCGTTGTCGCTGCCCCTGACGAAAACATCCAGCTGATTCGGCGCCCACGACGACACGGCGGGGCTCGAAGTGAGGAACCCGCCCAGCGGGAAGTAGCCCATCCACCCCCCGTTCCACTTTTGCTGCCAGAGCTGGTTGTCGGCGCCGCGAACGAAGATGTCGATCCGGTCCGGGCCTCGCGCCACAGCTCCAGGGCCCCCCAAGATCGCGGGGCCGAGATCCTCAGGCGGATACCACTTGGTGCCGTCGTACGCCCGGTGCAGCATCGTCTGGCCGACGGCTCGGACAAAGACATCCAGCCTGTTGACGCCCCAAGAGGCCACGCTCGGTCCGGCGTTGAAGGAGCCTCCGAGATCCTCCCAGTCGCTCCACCGTGGGCCCGTCTCCAGCGGTGCCGGGGACGGCGCCTGTGGCGGTTTTCCGGACGAAGGGCGGAGCGACGTTGTCGCCCGGGCGTCGTGCCGCACGATCAAGAAGAGACCGGTTCCGACGAGCAGCAGCGCCACGCTTCCCAAGATCGCCAGGACAGACCATCGGCGATGCTTGTTGATCATGTGGGGAAGCACGCAAGCACCCTATCCCTCAGGGCACCGGCTTGTCAGCGTCTCAACCGGCTATTGCCGACAAAAGATGATCACAAGTCGGTCACTTCGGGATGATCTTGTGCACCGAAATGATCACAGGTCGGTTACTTCGGAATGATCTTGCCACGGAATGACGATGTCAGCATCCCACACAGCGTGGGAACTTGACGCTGTACATGGCATGCACGCCATGCACAGCGCGGATATCCCACGCAGCGTGGGATGTTGACAGGTCCGTTCGACAGTCGGTTACTTCGGAATGATCTTGCCAGGGTTGAAGTTCTTGCCGGGATCCATGGCGGTGAACAGTCCGTCGATCATGTGCACGCCGGGCGCGGAGATGTCCTGTTCCAGCCACGCGGCATGTTCGGTGCCCACTGCGTGGTGGTGCGACAGCGTGCCGCCTGAGTCGACAAACGCCTGCTGGATGGCGTTCTTGAGCGGCTCGTACTGCCCAAGCGGGTCGACGCCGTCGTGCTTGAAAGCGAAGGTGAAGTACAGGCAAGCACCCGAGTGGTAGGAGTGCGAAAGGTGGCACATGATCCAGCCGGCGACACCCAGGTGCGCGTAGACCTTCTCGGCAGCCGCCAGCACATTGGTATACAGCGGCAACAGCTTGGACCAGGGCGCTGCGGTCTCCGAGACGTCACCGATCGCCCCTCGGTCGAGCAGGAAATCACGGATGTACGGAGTGTCGAACTTCTTCTGGTCGTACAGCTCGCCGGGACCTTTGCCGACCACGATTCCGCCGTGCCTGCCCACGATGTCCTTGACAATCGCCTTCTGCCTGGACACATGCGACTTGCCGCCCTCGTAGCCGATGAAGGACAGGCAGATCTCGTCCAGCTTCCAACCGCGCCGTTGGAGTACCTTCATCAATCCTTTGCTGATCAACGACGAGATCGAGATGCGGGTCGACTTCTTCCTTGTCGCAAAGGAGAACGCTGTCTCCTTCGCGTCGGAAACTCGGGTGATCGATGGATGTGCGTCACTGGTGGAAATCTCGTGCATCGCGGCGAGGCTGGCCTCCCAGGACGGGAACAGGTACCCCAGAATCAGCCGCACTTCAGGGATCCGATGCACCTGCACGGTCACCTCGGTGATCACACCAAGGCGTCCTTCGGAGCCGAGCACCATCTCGCGCACGCTCGGGCCGGTTGAGGTGTGCGGCAACGGCCGAATCTCCAGCACCTTGCCTGGCATGACGACTCGCATGCCCCGTGCGATGTCGGAGATGTCGCCGTACTTGTCCGACTGCATCCCGGAGGAGCGAGTGGCGACCCAACCCCCCAGAGTGCTGTGGGTGAAGCTGTCCGGGAAGTGTCCCAGGGTCCAGCCCCGGGCGCCGAGCTGCTCCTCCAAGTCTGGGCCCTGAGCGCCTGCCTGAATGCGCGCCAGGCCAGAGTCCTCATCAATGTCGATCACCTGATTCAGCCGACCAAGATCAACCGAGATGACCGGCCTGGTCTCATCTTCGGGAGCATGCAGGCTGCCGGCGATGTTGCTGCCTCCGCCGTACGGAATGAGCACCGCGTCGGCGGCTACGGCGCGGTCGACGATGAGCTGCACCTCAGCCTCGTCGCCTGGATAGACCACGACATCCGGCACTCGCGGGATGTCACCGCCCCGAATCCGCAGCAGATCTCGGGCGCTCTTGCCGTACGTGTGCACGATCCGGTCAAGATCATCTTGTACGGCGTTCTCGGTACCGACCGCGTCGGTCAGTTCTGTCAGCAACTGGTCGCTGATCATCGGCACCGGAATGGGGAGGTCGTCGAGTGAGATCGGTGCCGTCGGCGTTGTGTTCACGTCAAGATCGATGGCGTTGAGCACGAAGGGTCGAAAAGCAGGCTTGTTCTCGTGGTGGAAGCTCACCCCTTCGACTCCCCAACCCCACCACTTCATGTGCTTGACGTCTGCCATCGCTGTCGTTCTCCTTCGCTCTAAGGTGAGCAGCGCTACGCCTGGTTGGCGCGGTACGTGGTGGCGTAGTCGATAAGTCCGCTCACCTCTTTGGTAATGCGTTCTGAGAACTCGACAACCGTCTCACCATCCTCGGCTCGCATCGGTTCCCCGAACGCGATCCACACGGCGGGGCGGCCGCCGCTGGGCCAGTTCTGACCGTACGGCATGGCCTCAGCTGCGCCAACGATCGCAAGCGGCAGGCACGGCACATCCCGGCTGATGCACAGTGCTGCGGCACCGGGCTTGAATGCGCCCATCTCACCGGTCCTCGAGCGAGTGCCCTCGGGAAAGAGCAGCAGCGGTACGCCGTCATCAAGAAGGCTGGTGGCCAGACCGTGACGCCCGCGAAGTCCGGTGCGATCGACCGGGAAAGCATTGAAGAACAGCGAGGTCAGGGACTTGCGCCACCACACGTCGAAGAAGTAGTCAGCGGCGGCCCCGGCCGCCACGTAACGCGCGAGCTTGCGCGGCAGGGATCCGAGGATCAGCGGGGCATCGAGATGGCTCGCATGATTGGACACCACGACGAAGGGGCGGCTGAGGCCCTTGAGATGCTCTACGCCCAGCACATTGACAGTCACCAGTCGCCAGACCAGTGGCTTGAGCAGACCGCGTTGCGCAACGAACCGCGCACTCGCGTGCAGCGGCGACGTATAACGGTTCCGGATGGACATCGGGTCTAGCCTAACCCGAGCGGCGGTGGCGTAACGCGGGCCGAACTCACGCTGGAAGTTCGGTGCACTCGACCGGCTCTGGTGGCCGGCTCTCGGCCTTCCTAATGGCGGCTCGACGTCATCTTGCGGGAGACGGCTCGCACGGCGCGATGCGGCAGGTGCTCGCAGATCATCATCAGCACCTTGTAGCGCTTGGACGGGATGGAGATCACCTTGCCCACAGCAGCGTCGTCCAGGCAGTCGGCCACCAGCCGATCAGCGTCCAACCAGAGAAAGGACGGGATCGAACCGATGTTGATCTCAGCGCGCTCGTGGAACTCGGTACGCACCCAGCCCGGACACAGCGCCACGACCTTGACTCCGGTGCCATGCAGTTCATTTGCCAGACCTTCGGTATAGGACGTCACCCAGGACTTGATCGCCGAGTAGCTGCCCATGGCGACGAAGCCTGCAGTACTCGACACATTGATGATCGTGCCGGCTCCCCGCTCGCGCATGGCCCGTCCGGCAGCGGCGCCGAGCATCAGTACCGCCCTGATCATCACGTCGATCGCGTGTTCGTGTGGAGTGGTGTCTGCGGTGGTGAGCTTCGTCCGGACCGCGAAGCCGGCATTGTTCACCAGGAGGTCGATCGGTCGCTCGGCACTGGCCAATCGCTCGGCGATCCCGACCACTTCGCTGCGCTCCGCCAGATCAGCGGCGATCGTCTCCACGCTGATCGCGTAGCGCTCCTTCAGCTCGGTCGCCATGTCGGAAAGCCGGTCGGCGTTGCGCGCCACGAGTACCAGGTCATCGCCGCGTGCTGCCAGCGCCCGTGCGAAAGCAGCACCGATGCCTGACGTACCCCCGGTGATCAGCGCAGTTGCCATGCGCACACCCTACTGACCGGTCATGAGTCGGAGCGGGACTCCAGCAGCTCCGCAGTCTCACGGGCGATCTCCAGCTCCTCGTTGGTGGGGACTACCGCGATCTTGATCGGAGAGCTCTCACTGGAGATCAGCCGTGCGGCCTTGGATGGTGCTTTGTTGAGCTCTGGGTCCAGCTGAAGCCCGAGGCCATCGAGACCGTCGACCACCGCAGCACGGAGTGCCGGATTGTTCTCACCTACGCCGGCGGTGAAGTTGAGCACATCGAGCCGACCAAGGAGCACTAGGTACGCGCCGACGTAGTGCTTCAGCCGATGGACGTACACCTCGAACGCCAGCTGCGCCGCCTCGTCGCCGGCCGCGCGCCGCTCCTCGAGTTCACGGAAGTCGTTGACGCCGGCCATGCCCTTCAGCCCGGACTGCTTGTTCAGCAGCGTGTCGATGTCACCGATCGACATCCCGAGCTCGTTGTGCAGGAAGGTGTGCAGCCCTGGGTCCACATCGCCGGAGCGGGTGCCCATCACCAGACCCTGCAGTGGCGTCAAACCCATCGATGTCTCGACCGCCGTGCCACCGCGTACCGCCGACGCCGAGCAGCCGTTCCCCAGATGCAGCACAATCTGATTCAGCTCGCCAAGATCACGACCAACCAGCTCGGCCGCGGCCCGTGATACGTATTGATGCGACGTGCCGTGGAAGCCATAGCGCCGGATCCGATACTTCTCGGCAAGATCACGAGGAATCGCGTACGTTGCCGCGGCCTGCGGCAAAGTGCTGAAGAAGGCGGTATCGAAGATCGCAACGTGGGGTATGTCGAACTCAGCCCGGGCCGCCTCGATGCCCGACACCGCCCCCGGATTGTGCAACGGGGCAAGGGGAATCAGGTCCTTGATCTCCTCCAGCACATCGTCATCAATGATGGTCGGGTCGGAGAAGTTCGGCCCACCGTGAACGACTCGATGGCCGACGGCACGCAACCCCAGGGTGTCGAGATCAACGCCGGCGGCCGCAAGTTGATCTTCCATCGTCCGCATGGCCGCATCATGATCAGCGATTGAACTACCGGTCTCGCCGATCCGTTCGATGATGCCCTTGGCCTGCACCTCGGCGGTCTCAGGCACCACGAGCTGATACTTCAGGGACGAGGAGCCGGCGTTCAGGACCAGGACAGGCGTCTGGATCATCCGGGGCTCCCGGCGGTTGCGGGTTGGGAGGGCTGGGCCTGCTTGATGGCTTGCGCCTGGACAGCGGTGATCGCCACGGTGTTCACGATGTCGGATATCAGCGCCCCCCGTGACAGGTCGTTGACCGGCTTGCGCAGGCCCTGCAGCACCGGACCGATGGCAATGGCGTTGGCGCTGCGCTGCACGGCCTTGTAGGTGTTATTGCCGGTGTTCAGGTCCGGGAAGATGAACACGGTGGCGCGCCCGGCGACCGACGAGTCCGGCAGCTTGGTCCGTGCCACCTCCGGATCGACCGCTGCGTCGTACTGGATCGGACCCTCCAGCAGCAGATCCGGGGAGCGTTCGGCCACCAGCGACGTCGCGGCCCGCACCTTCTCTACGTCTGCTCCCGATCCGGAGGTACCGGTGGAGTACGACAGCATTGCCACCCGCGGCTCGATGCCGAACTGCTGCGCGGTCTCTGCAGAGGAGATGGCGATGTCGGCCAGCTGTTCGGTCGTCGGCTCGGGAATCACCGCGCAGTCGCCGTAGACCAGTACCCGATCAGCCAGGCACATCAAGAACACGCTCGAGACGGTGTTCACTCCGGGCTTGGTCTTGACGAACTCCAACGCCGGCCGGATGGTGTGCGCGGTCGTGTTCACCGCACCCGAGACCATGCCGTCCGCAAGCCCGAGATGCACCATCATCGTGCCGAAGTAGGAGATGTCGGTCACGATCTCCCGGGCCCGCTCGACGGTCATCCCCTTGTGGGCACGGGCCTCGGCATACGCAGCAGCGAACTTCTCAACAAGATCAGCATCGAGCGGCGATACGATCGACGCCTCGTCAAGATCGAGACCGAGTGTCGATGCCCGGGCGCGCACGTTGTTCTCATCACCGAGCAGCGTGAGGTCGGCCACGCCCCGCCGCAGCAGGATCGCCGCCGCCTCGAGGATCCGATCATCTTGGCTTTCCGGCAGCACGATCCGTTGCCGATCGGCGCGCGCCCGTTCCATGAGCTGGTACTCGAACATCAGCGGCGTACGGACCTCGGAGCCGGAAACATCAATCGCCCTCAGCAAAGCCGCCTGATCGACCTGTTCGGCGAACTCCCGGTGCGCGGTCTCGATCTTGCGACTCGAGTCCTTGGTGATCGGTCCCCGTACCCGCACCACCCGCTCGGCCGTGGTAAAGGTACCCAGATCCGTGAGCGCGATCGGCAGGTGCTGCTGGACACCTTCGGACAGCCGCCGAATGGTCTCGGGCATGTCGTACCCACCAGTGAGCAGGATCCCCGCCAGCGCCGGGAACGTGCCGGACTGGTGGGCGAGCATGAGGCCGGGGAGGAGATCGGTACGGTCGCTGGCCGCGATCACTGCGACATCCGGCACCAGCCGATCCAACACGTGTGGCAGGCTCATCGCCGCCACAATCACCCCCATGGCCTCCCGATCCATCCACGTCTGGCTGCCCAGCACCAGCTCGCCGTCGGCGGCCTCGACCAGGGCTCGGAAGGTCGGCGCGGAGAGAAGTGGGTTTTCCGGGATGGCGGCCGTCACCACATCCCCCGGGAGATCGGCAAGTGCCGCACGAATGGCCTCAGCGGAGTCATGATCAACACGGTTGGCGATCACCGCCACGGTCTGCGCATGGTTGACGCGCAGCTCGGCGATCGCGCTGTCGGCGGCGGCGCGGATCTGCTCGGGACTCCGCTCCCGGCCGTGCACCACCAGCACTACCGGAGATCCAAGATTGGCGGCGATCTTGGCATTGAAGGACAGCTCGGTCCCGGTCGCGACGTCTGTGTAGTCCGAGCCCACGACCAAGATCACTTCGAACCGATCGGTGAGCTGACCAAAACGCTCGACGATGACGTGCAACGCCTCGTCCGCATCTTGGCGCGCCGCCTCATAGGTCACCCCGATGGCCTCGTCATAGGACTGCGAGATGCCTGGTTGGTTGACAAGAAGATCAACAATGAGATCAATGTCGTCGCTGCCGGAGCCTGCAGTCGTCAGCGGGCGGTACACGCCGACCGAGCCCACTTCCCGGGTTAGCGCGTCGAGTAGTCCGAGCGCTACGGCTGATTTTCCGGTGAGACCTTCAGGTGATGCGACGTAAACGCTGCGACCCACGGGTCTGACGTTATCGGCAAGTGACGTGGCGCGAGTGTCGGGGCGCCGGAGTCGGAACTATCTTGGTTCGCGTGGCTGCCCCCGTTCCGCCCAGGATTCCTGGTATGGCGGATTGGCGCGCAATCGCACGGGGCGGCTTCGCGATCGTCTGGCAGGCTCGCCAGGAGTCGCTGAACCGGCTGGTGGCCGTGAAGGTCGACGAACGCAAGTTGGACACCGAAGCCGAACAGCGGCGCTTTCTGCGTGAGGCGGGAGCCGCGGGCCGGATGTCGGGACACCCAGGCATTGTCACCGTCCATGACGCTGGCCTCCTCGGCGACGACCGACCATTCCTCGTCATGGAGCTCTGTCCTGGCGGTTCATTGACGCGGTGGATGACAGCTGATCCGCGACCGAGCCAGCGTCGGGTTCGTGATGTCGGCGTACGGATCGCGGACGCCTTGTCTGCTGCGCACTTGCTGGGCGTGCTGCATCGGGACGTCAAGCCGGCCAACATCTTGATCGACGCGTACAACAACGCCGGTTTGGCTGATTTCGGGCTGGCCGCGCTCATCGATCCCGACACACCGCTCAGCGAGACGGTGGAGGCCATCACTCCGGCGTACGCGCCGCCAGAGGTTTTCGCCAAGAAGCCGCTCACCGAGCATGCCGACGTCTACTCCCTCGCTGCCACGCTGTACGCCGTACTGAGCGGTCACGCCCCGCGCTGGTCGGAGACCACCGAGACACCCAGCATTCCGGAGATCATCAAGCGGCAGAAGGCTCCGGTGAAGCGCATCCCCGGAGTCGACAAGGGCTTCATGGATGTGCTGCTCGGCGCCATGGCCGAGGATCCGGAGGACCGCCCAACGGCCGCGCAATTTCGAGATCAGCTAACCGCGCTCAATTTGTCGACCAAGTTGGCGCCACGGCCGCTGGAGGCCACGCAGGGATCACCACCCTCACCGCCTCGCGCCGCTGAGGAGCCGGTCGCCGCCAAAGCGGAGCCGCCGCCTCCTAGGATGCCGCGGAGATGGGAGCGTCGGGGGCTGGCGACCGTGGCGATTGTCGCAGTGGTGATTGCGGTGGCGTCGGTGATTGCGGTGGTGAACCTTGCCACCCGTACTCCGGCTGCTGAGCCGACGCCCGTCGTGACTACGAGTGCAGCCGCCAGCCCGACCATCACGCCGGTGGTTGTGCCGGCAGGATTCACCGACTGCTCCGAGCAGCTCGGCCAGGACATCTTCTGCGCGGCCCGACCGGAGTGTTGGGGGAGCGTCATCGGGTATTCCGACATTCCTTCGTTAGGAACCAAACAGAGCTGCGACGAAACGCACGTGTACCAGACCCTCATTGCTGGCCGGCTCAGCTACGACCTACGGCGGCAATCTCAGCTCGATTCGGATGCCAAAATCCGTCGCGTGTGTACCAACGAGATCGCGAACTCGATGTTGCGCTCCCAGGATCGCCGCTCGGATTGGGAGATCTTGTTCTTGGGCCCGCAGCAGCCCAACGAGTACTACTTCCGTTGCATCGTCGGTCGAGGTGAGCGGTCCGGACCGCTCACCGTCCGAGCTCCTGGCTGACGGCGGCCAACTGTTCGATGCCGGTGAGCAACCGGTTCAGCATCCGTTCGAAATCCCAGCCGGCGGGATCGTCGAATCCGCCAGCCTCCCAGATCGCGGCCATGGTCGGGTAACGGTTCCAGTCGAAGTAGGTGTCCCAGAAGCTGGCTCGGGAATCCCAATAGGCCTCAGCAGAGACACCGGTATGTCGCGCCTCGTCGGCGTCACTGATCATGGAGCGCGCCGCGCCCAACAGCTGCCACTGGATCAGATTAGAAATCGCGACGTTCTCGGCTCCAGCGAATCCGGCAGTGAAGAGCGCGGCGTACAGCGCCTCGGAGACGTCCAGGACGTGCGGGCCGATGGGAAGTCGGGCCATGTTGTAGTCCAGCAGCCATGGGTGCGCGTCATAAATCCGCCAGGTTTCTCGAGCCCACTGTTCGACCCGTTGTTGCCAGGGCAGTTCCGGCTCGGGAAGGGCGTGATCGGCGTAGACGTGATCGATCATCAGCTCGACAAGCTCGGACCGACCGGGCACGTAGGTGTAGAGCGACATAGGGCCCACCCCGAGGCGGCTTGCCACCTTTCGCATGGAGAGGGCGGCTAGGCCCTCCGCGTCCGAGATCGCCACTCCTGCTGCGACGACATCGCGGAGGCTGATGCGAGGCTTGGGACCGCGTACGGACTCTTGCTGCGGAGGAGCCCAGAGCAGTTCGACTGCACGGCGGCCCTCAGGCGTACCCGGGTGTGCATCGGCACTGTCTTCTGGGACCTCTTGGCCGTCGGTCGTGCGCGCCTCTTGCGGCTTCGCTGACTCGGTCACAGGGTCGCATCCTTGGTTTCGAAAACTGTCAGTGGCTTGTGATGGTCTTGAGTTATCTCCGTACAGTGTATGCTATTCTAATCCAGTACGGCGTACGGAGTTCGTCAAGAAGGGGTATGGATGATCCACACAGAACAGCTGACAAGGCACTTTGTCAGCAAGAAGGAAACCGTCGAAGCGGTCAAGGGGGTCGACATCGACGTCGCGGCGGGGGAGCTGGTGGCCTTCCTCGGGCCCAACGGGGCAGGAAAGTCCACCACATTGCGGATGCTGACCACCCTGCTGCCACCAACCTCGGGCGCTGCCTGGGTGGCTGGAGCGAGCATCACCAAGGAGCCGGCCGTGGTGCGCTCCAGGATCGGCTACATCGGGCAGGGTGATGCGGCCGGGCACAGCTTCCGGGTGATGGACGAGCTGGTCATGCAGGGTCGGTTCTATGGGATGAACAGCTCCGACTCGCTAGCTCGGGCCGGGGAACTGGCCAAGACGCTCGACCTGACGTCGCTCGAGAAGCGGAAGGTCAGCACGCTATCCGGCGGTCAGCGGCGGAGACTCGATATCGCAATCGGGCTGATGCACAGTCCCGGGTTGCTCTTCCTCGATGAGCCGTCGACCGGAATGGATCCGCAGAACCGGGCCAACCTCTGGGAGCACATCAATGGACTGCGCGAACGGCAGGAGACCACGATTGTGTTGACCACGCACTACCTCGAGGAGGCCGACTCCCACGCCGAGCGAGTGCTCGTCATCGACCACGGCGAGATCATCGCCAACGACACGGCTGCCAATCTCAAGGCCACGTTGGCCGGTGACCGGATCGTCGTAACGGTCGATGGTGCAGATCTCGCTGCGGCGTCAGCTGTGGTCGCTGCCCGGGGCAGCGAGCTGACCACCTCAAACGGCTCGCGCGAGGTGACGATCGCCGGACGGTTTGATCAAGGGACGCGTTCGCTGCCCCGGCTGCTGCGCGAACTTGATCATGCCGGAGTCGAGGTACGGGCGGCCGACGTGCGCGTTCCGACCCTGGACGACGTCTTCCTCAGTCTGACCGGCCGAAGCCTGCGCGAGGAAAGTGAGGTGGCTTCATGAGCACGTTGGTTTTTGACACTCGAGCTGTGTTTCAGCGGGAGATGTCGCTGGTTCTCCGCGATCCGTTCTCGGTGATCTTCTCTCTCGTCCAGCCGCTGGTCTTCTTGGGCCTCTTTGGCCCGCTGCTGGCGGGCTCGGTGGATCCGGCAGCGCTGAACGGGGAGTCGCCGCTGCAGTGGTTCCTGCCGGGGGTGATCGTGATGATCTGCTTGTTCGGCACCAGCACGACCGGCGCGAACCTGCTGTTCGAGATCATGACTGGTTCTTACGAGCGAGTGCTGGCGAGTCCGCTGCACCGCTCCGCGCTCTTGATCGGCAAAGCACTGAAGGAGCTGGCGCCGCTGGTCGTGCAGGCTGCACTGGTCGTGTTGGTGTCGATCCCGTTCGGGTTCAAGCTCTACCCCGTGCACGTGCTGGCCGGATTGCTGCTGCTCGGCGTCTTCGGCGTGGGTATGGGCGCGTTCTCTAACGCATTGGCCATCGCCGCACGGAAGCGGGAATGGATGTTCTGGGCGGTGCAGCAGTCGTTGCTGTTCCCACTGTTGATCTTGTCAGGGATGATGCTGCCGCTGGAGGCAGGGCCGCGCTGGATCCAGGTGGTCGGCCAGTTCAACCCACTGACCTACATCGTGGACGCGGAGCGGGCGCTGTTCTCTGGCACATTCAACGATCCGGCGATCGGATGGGCTGTGCTTGTGGCGATCCTCACCTGCGCTGCCGGTCTCTGGGTTGGCGTCAAGCAGGTCGCTCGTAGCACCACCTGATCACGAGCCGACGGGATGGCAACATCCCACGCTACGTGGTGTGTTGACGCTGTGCATGGCGTACATGCCGTGTACAGCGAGGGCATCCCACGCTACGTGGGATGTTGACAGGTCGTCAGACGTTCTCCTTGAGCCAGGCGATGTCGGAGCCCTGGCCTTCCCGGCCACCCGGAGTTTCCACGACGACTGGAACCGCGGCAATACGCACGACCTCAGCCAGCGCCTCGGTGCCGACCTCTCCGTCGCCGAAGTTGGCGTGCCGGTCCGCGCCCGAGTCGAAGGCGTCGCGGGAGTCGTTGGCGTGCACTAAGTCGATGCGCCCGGTGATGGCCTGGACCCGATCGACGAGGCCAACCAGTTCCTCGCCGCCAGCATGGGCGTGGCAGGTGTCGAGACAGAAGCCAACGGTGTCACCACCCTTGGCTTGACCGATCGCATCCCAGAGTCGTGCAATCCGCTCCAGACGGCGTGCCATCGCATTGTCCCCGCCAGCGGTGTTCTCGATCAGCAGCGGGACGCGCATCTCCAGCCCATCGATGCACTTGCGCCAGTTGTCGAAGCCGATCGCCGGATCATCGTTCTTCAACACGTGGCCGCCGTGCACGATCACTGCGGCCGCGCCGACCTCGGCAGCAGCGTCCAGGTACTGCTGCAGGAACTTCCGACTCGGGATGCGAATCCGGTTGTTGGTGGTTGCCACGTTCAACACGTACGGCGAGTGAACGTAGAGCGTGATGCCGGCCTGCTGGGCGGCCGCCTTGAGCGCCGCGGCGCCGCCGGCGTACGCGATCTCCGGGCCCTTCCACGCCTGCGGGTCGCCGAGAAAGAACTGCGCCAGAGTCGCGCCACGCGCGGTCGCTTCGGCGATGGGATCCACCTGGTCGCCGTGCCCGCCCACCTGCAGCGTCACGAGTTCGACCCTCCGCCCTGACCACTTCGCCACCAGTCGCGCATCCGGTTGGCCGCGGACCCGCCGGCGGTGCCCGCTACAGAGCCGATCTTGCCCACCAGCTTGTACAGAGGGTCGCCCGAGGTGGTGAAGCTCCTTTTGTACGAGTCAGCGGCGGCCTTGACCTCCTCGCTCATCGGTGCGTCCTTATCCTCTGAGCGCCGTGGGTAGTTGCCTGCCAGGATCTCGGTGTAACCGGGACCGGCCGCCCACTTTTGGAGCTCGGCGGCCCGCAGCGCGGCTAGCGGGTGGGTTTGTCCGCTGATTTGAAGCAGCTTCAGCAAACTGTCGCGAACGTCGCCGTGGTTCTCATACTCTTCGGCCTGATCGAGAAAGGCGGCGATGTCCAGATCGTCGGGGTTCTGGGCGCCAGCCAGACTGGCGTGCACCCGCAACGCTGCGTTCGGATCTTGTGAGCACAGCAGGCCCGGCCCGATCACAAGAGAGTTCGGACTTACGGAACCACTCGTTCAGGCCGAGGATGATCGTCCGGATGCCCCAGGCACCGATCGGCAGCCATTGGATGGCTGCCGCGACATTGATCAACTGCAGCAGCATTGTCCGGTAGACGGCGTGCCCGGACAGAACGTGCCCGACCTCGTGGCCGATGATGAACCGCAGTCCCTCGTCGTCGGTCAGCTCGAGCATTCCGGTCGTCACCACGATGATGGGCTTGTCCAAACCAATGGCCATCGCCGCTGCCCGGGGATTCTGCTCTATGTACAGCTCCGGGACGGGCTCTAGGTCCAGCGTCGTCGCGCACTCGTTGAGCATCTGGTGGATGTGCGGGTATTGCCGCGGCGAGACACGGATCGCGGTGGCGAGGTAGAGCCAGCGCATACTGCGCTCGCCAATGGCTGAGGAGATTACCTTCAGGACCGAGTCGAAGCCGGGAATGGCGCGCAGCGCCACCAGGGCACCGCGGTCGGCCGGATGCTCGTACGCGCGCGAGCTGATGTCGGGAAACCGAATGCGCCCACGACGTGCCGGCAGGGATTCCGTGGTCATGCCCAGCAGCGTACGTGGGCGGGATTTGGCGTCCAGATCAGTTCAGCTGGGCGAAGCCGCTGATGAGCCCCATGGTTAGCTGGAGAATGAGTCCAAGCACGAGCCACGCGGCGCCGACGATGATCCCTGCGAGTGCCTTGCTGTTCTGGAAGCCGGCGCGACGCGAAATGATGTAGGCCACGATGCTCAAGACCAGCCCGATGGTCGAGGTGCACGGGATGATGGCCAAGATCAAGCCGACGAGCCCGAGCGTATTGCCGGGGTCGGCTGCTGGCGGCGGGGTGGCCTGATAGTCGGCCATAGTGTCACTCCTCGTAGAGCGGGTTCAGGTACAGCGAAGCCGAGCGTATCGTCAGCGGGGTTCGCAACGAACCCGGTACGCGGAACCCGCTTCGCGCACCTACAGTCGATCGAGTCCTAGTGCACGCGCCTTGGCGCCGGCTTCAGTGCGGTTCGCCGCTTCGAGCTTGGCCATGATGTTGGAGACATGCACGCTGGCAGTCTTCTCGCTGATAAAGAGGTTGCCGGCGATCTCTCGGTTGGTCTGGCCCTGGGAGACCAAGACAAGCACCTCGCGCTCACGCCTGGTCAGACCGCGATCCGGGTCCGCTTCTATACGTCGCATTGCCGGCAGCTTCAGGCGGGCCCTGCGGGCAAGAGCTTCCATCTCTGCGACTAAAGGCGTCGCACCGATCGAGCGGGCACTTTGGTGCGCAGCGGCGAGTTCGGCCTCGGCATGCGGGATGTCACCGGTTGCCGCCAGCGCCTCGACAAGCCGGAAACGCGCGTAGAGCTCAAAGTCCACATGAACCAGCTCCTGGATACGCGCCACCGCATCCCGCCATAGTGTGGGGTGGACGTCGCCGCATGCCCTCGACAGCTCGGCCTCGGTCAGACTCAGCCAGGTTCCGGCGTTCCTCGCCAAGTAGCCACCGGGCTCGACCGTGTCGCGGACTCCCCGTAGCAGGCTGACCAATCGTTCGATCCTGCTCGGGGCATCTGGATCATGCGCTACCAACGACGCGGCCGCCTCGACGCGTGCGATGAGGGGCACGACCTGGTAGACGAGCGGGTCGTTGATCATGGGCTCAATTTGCTCGACTGCACCGCCTACGTCGTAATTGCCGCGGGCCAGCAGCAGCCGCATCCGTATGCCGATCATGGGCGCAATCGCCTGCGGATCGCGGATCGCCGGCGCGATTTCCTCGGCCTTCTTCAGATGTTGTTCCGACTCCTCGTAGCGGCCCTGCATCGCCAGCTGCACCGCGAACGTGATCTCGTAAAGGTGCCCGAAGACGCCCATCACCGCTCCGGAGCGCACCCGGTCGACGACCTCGGATACCTCCCGCCAGCGACCAAGCCGCTGCATCACCTCGGCGCCCTCGAGGCGGATCCAGTCCACCATCGGGCCGCGGACGCCTTTACGGGAGATGTAGTCGAGCGCCGCCAAGAGAACCTCCTCTGCCTGTACCAGGTCATTGAGCGGTGTTCTCAGGCACGAGACGAGGTTGTTGTACGACCGGACGGCCTCTGTGGCTGCTCCAATCCCATCCGCAATCTCGATGGACTCGCGCAGCATGGACAAACCCTCGGTCTTACCGACGATCGCCAGCGAGGTTCCCAGGGAGTTAAGCGCGCGGCTCAGCTCCCGGCGCGCGTCGATCGAGCGAGCGAGCTCGACCGCTTCGGCGCCGGGAGGGATCGCGTCTTGGTACCGGCCCAGCAACATGAAGAGTCGGCTCCGCCATGCCAAGGCTTCAGCCCGTTCCCGCGAGGCGGTGTCTGGGAGGAGTGCAACGGATCGGTCGGACGCCGCGGCTGCCTCGTCGCTGAGTCCAGCCATCCAGAAAGCCTCGCTGAGTTCAGCCCACAAACCGCCCAGAGAAACACGGTCATCAGCCTCGCCGAGAACGGCAATTGCTCGGCGCAGGTGCGTTATTGAGCCCACTCGGATGTCCCCGAAGTAGCGTGCGCAGAGCGCTGCATTGCGCAGCAGCTCCCAGGTCGGGGATGCAGTAGCTGACACTTCTGCACTCACCTGTGGGCGCAGTTCAACAGCCCGCTCGAAGTGCTGCTGGGCCTCGGCGAACGCGTACAAGTCGCGGGCCCGCTCCCCTGCGCGTACCAGGGAAGTGAACGCCAGATCGACGTCGTGGGTGGCCAGTGCATGGTAGGCGAGTTCAGCGTGGACGCCGGCGCTTCCTCCCGCCGCCAGGCTGGGATCAGCTTGCAGGGCATCCACGAACGCGCGATGGAGCCGCATGCGCTCCCCCGGCAGCAGCTGATCGTGCGCGGCCTCCTGAAGCAGTGCATGGCGAAATCGGTAGCCGTGGCTGTCAGCATCGGGCACCAATGCCTCGCCGTCGACTGCGGCACGAAGCCCAGCCTGGAGATCGTCCTCGGGGAGTTGCGCCACAACTTCCAACAGCCGATGGTCCACCCGCCTCCCCGCCGCGGCCGCGATCCGCAGCACCTCCTTGGCCGACTCGGGGAGGCGGTCCAGCCGGTCCGCCAGAATGTCGCGAAGGCTCGACGGAATTCCAGCCCGCGCCGGGTCGCCAGCGGCGAGCAGCTCTTCTACGTAGAAAGGGTTGCCCTCCGAGCGGGTCAGGATCGAGACTGATTCCTCTGGTGGCGGCTGGTTGCCCCGAATTGCTGTGAAGAGCTGAAGGACTTCGTCTTCATCCATCGGATGCAGCTCGATCCGCACCACGAGGGGAAGCCTGCTCAACTCTGCGAGGACCGGACGGAGAATGTGCGTACGCCGCATTTCATCGGATCGGTAGGTACCGACGAGCATCACCCGCATCGAGCCGAGATTGCGTGCCACGAAGCTCAGCAAATCCAGAGTTGATCGATCCGCCCAATGCAAATCTTCCATCACCAGCACCACGGGGGAGGTCTCGGCGAGTCGGCCCAAGAGTGCGAGAACGGCTTCGAACAGACCTGACTGTTCGCGTTCTCCGCTTTCGACTGACGGGCTGCCCTGGTCTGGGAGGAAGCGAATCAGCTCCTTGCCATACAGACGTTGTGTTGCTTCGGGTCCGACCTTGTGACTCAGCTGTCGCAAAATTCCTGCCAGTGGCAGATACGGCATGACTGCTTGACCCAACTCGAGACAAGCGCCGACGAGGACGCGCGCGTCAGCTATGTGTCCCGCAAACTCGCTGACAAGACGGGTCTTGCCGATCCCGGCCTCGCCACCGAGCAAGACGACCGCGGGGCCCGTCAGCGTCGCATCGAAGACCTCGAGGAGGCTCTCGAGCTGATCCTTGCGGCCGACGAATGTAGACGAGGTAATGCGCCCCGGCACGCCAGCCAGTATTCCAGTGACCGCCACCGCTCTGTCCGGCCCATCCTGGACTACGCCTCGATGAAGGTTGTCCTCGGCAACCTGATCCACGAAAAGAAGTTGGCCGAGATCATCGTCGCGTTCACCCATCCGGCGAGCGTTGGTGCGTTTTCCCGCACAAGGCCACGAATGAAGGCCGGACTAGCCGTTTCGCGCTGCATTCGTGGCTGTGTGCGGAGGAACGTCATGCTGGCAGGCCGTAGAGGCACGGATTCGTGCGCGGTGATAGTCACCGGGTAGAGTTCAGCGTTGGCCCGGGGATCAGTTCGCCGCGCCGCAGCATTCGCCCTCCTGCTATGGGGCTGTCCCATAGCCGCTCAAGACCAGAGGAGGTGGGGTTCGCGCATGCGTGAGTACGAGGTCATGGTCATTTTCGACCCTGAGACTGAAGAGCGTACGGTTCAGCCAACGCTCGAGAAGTACCTGAAGGTGATCACCAAGGGTGGCGGTACCGTCGACAACCTCGACATCTGGGGCCGTCGGCGGCTGGCGTACGAGATCCAGAAGAAGTCTGAAGGCATCTACGCGGTAATTAATGTGACCGCGGAACCAAAAGACATCAAGGAACTGGACCGGCAGTTCACCATCAATGAATCAATCATGCGTACCAAGGTCATCCGGCCTGATCTGCGCTGAGATGGGCGAGATTGTCCACATTTTGTCACTCGCCGGCACGTAGCGTCAGTATCGGCTGGCAGGCTGACAATGCTCGCCGCAGTGGCTCGACATCGATTCGCTCAAGCCATCTGCGACTAACCGAAGATTCCACCACCGCTCATCACAACGGAGACCGTCATGGCAGGCGAAACCACCATCACATTGGTCGGCAACCTCACCGCTGACCCTGAGCTACGCTTCACCCCCTCGGGTGCGGCGGTCGCGAACTTCACCGTCGCGTCCACACCACGCACCTTCGATCGTCAAACCAACGAATGGCGAGACGGCGATGCGATGTTCCTCAACTGCGCGGTGTGGCGCCAGGCCGCCGAGAACGTCGCTGAATCCCTGCAAAAGGGAATGCGGGTCATCGTGCAAGGCCGGCTCAAGTCGCGCAGCTATGAGACCCGGGACGGCGAGCGGCGCACGGTCTTCGAGATCGATGTGGATGAGATCGGCCCGGCGCTGCGTTATGCCACCGCGAGGGTCACACGGAATGCCAGCGGCAGTAGCCAAGGCGGCGGTGGTAGTCGGCCTTCTGCTGGCGGCTCCGGCGACGACCCATGGGCCAGCGGCGCGCCCACCCCCGCAGGCGCCCGTTCCTCACAAGGCTCCGACCCCTGGGCAACACCCCAGAGCGACGAGCCCCCGTTCTGACAACTGAAAGCAAGGGGGCGACCCCCTTGAACCCCCGCCGCGCGCACAAGAAACAAGGGAGCGCGCGTAAGGCACATTCCGGCTATCGGCTGACTGCCGCGCCGGGCTCGGAAAGGAGAGCACCACAATGGCCCAGTCCCACCAGCACAGCGCAAGCTCAAGAAGAAGGCCAACCCGCTGCGCGCTGGCCAGAACATCGACTACAAAGACGTCGCAACTCTGCGCAAGTTCATCTCCGAACGCGGCAAGATCCGGGCCCGCCGGGTCACCGGGCTCTCGGTTCAAGAACAACGCCGGGTTGCGATCGCCATCAAGAACGCTCGTGAGGTGGCGCTGTTGCCGTACGCCTCCACGGCCCGCTGAGCAGCTCACAAAAGAAAGGTGCTGGCATGAAGCTCATCCTGACTGCCGCCGTCGACAAGCTCGGTCTGGCCGGTGACGTGGTTGAGGTCAAGGACGGTTACGGTCGCAACTTCCTCATTCCACGCGGCTTCGCGATCCGCTGGACTCGCGGCGGCGAGAAGCAGATCGCTGGGATCAAGCGGAGCCGTGACGCGCGTGAGATCCGCGGTCTTGATCACGCCCAGGAGGTACGCGAGCAGCTGGAGGGTCTGACGATCGATCTGCCGGCCCGCGCAGGCGATACCGGCAGGCTGTTCGGAGCGGTGACCGCGGCTGACATCGCGGCCGCCATCAAGAAGGCCGGCGGGCCGCTGGTCGACAAGCGCGCCATACAGGTTGCCGAGCCGATCAAGACCGTCGGCCTGCACACGGTCGGTGTCAAGCTGCACGATGCAGTCACGGCGCACGTGAAGCTCGTGGTTGTCGAGGCCTGAGGGCGCTCTTCAGGTCGAGTTCAACAAGGCTTGAACGCAGGCCGAGACTAGTCGCAAGCCGCGCGTGCAGCAGAGGAGCGTGTGATGGTCCGGCTGGCTACCGACGATCTCGAGCGTCGTCGGCGCGCGCAGTTTGGGCGCACCGTGATGGGCATTTCCGCTCTGCTCCTCATGATCATGAGCGCGGTGCTGCCGCACGTCATCGTGGAAGCGGCCACGGTAGTCCCTGGCCGCTCCCTCATTCCGGCCAGCCGTTTCTTCCTGATCGCTAACCCAAACGCAGTGGCCTTTCAGGAGGCGACAAGTGTCGCCGCTGCGGGTGTGGGGATCAGCATTACCTACCTCGGCCTGGCCTTTCAGGAGATAGGTCTGCTCACCGGCTTGGCGTCTTTCTGGGTGCTCATTGTGGAGGATGTCGGGCGCTGGACCCGGCGCTTGGTGATGGTGTCTGGAGTCTCGCTGCTACTCGGCGCATCAACTGTCGTGTTCGGTTACCAACTGCTGACCAACGCCGGAGTGCCAACCTTGCTGGGCTACGCCTGGCTGCCCACCTTGCTGGCCGGTCTGATCATGGTCATTGGGGGACGTCTCGCCCGTAAGCGGATGGTCAGCACCTGGTACTGGGAGAGCCCGGAGATCGTTCAGCCGTAGCCGCCCGGGAAAATCTCCACAGACTTATCCACAACCTGGGGATGAATCACACTGGTGTCATTCAGGTCGGGCTGGCAAGCCCTGCGGGACGCGCCGCTGGAGCATCGCCAGCGCGAACGCAGTTACCGCCAGAGCGTCGCGATAACGAACGCCGCGGCCATCCCGCCCATACCAATGAGAATGTTCCAGTTGCCGAGCGCGTCCATGAACGGAATGTACGTGCCGGCCACGTAATAGGTGATCAGCCAGGCCACACCGAGCAATCCGACCGTGATGAAGGCTGGCGGCACCCAGCGCCGACTCGCCGGGGCCTTGATTTTCTGCGGCTTCGACGCCTGCTGCGCTTTCAGCTTCTGCTTCTCCTCGGCGGACTTTCGGGTTCTCGACTCGGGCACCAGATTCTCCTTGCTCTTGAAGTAGGTAGCGTAGTCAAAGACTTGCCCGCGAGCGATGTGAGTGGCTCGCGCAGCGAATTCCTGCTCGATCCAAGAAGGACCCAGACTTGTCCGAACGTACGGTTGCCGATCCGCTGCGAGCGACGACGACGACGGCGGATTCCAAGCGCGATGCGCGAGCAGCTCAGCAAATCTCGTGGCGCGCGCTTGTCTCGGTCCTGCGACGAGCTCGCGACGCCCATCGGCGCCGAAATCGGAATCGTCGACCGCTTGCTCGTACGCTCACCGCGGCGGTATGCGCGCTCGCCGGATTGATGATCATCATCAGCGCGATGCACGCGCAAGGTACCGATCTGCGACCAGCCCGGAACACCGATTTGGTCAGCCTCGTGCAGTCCCAATCGCGTCACAACACTGAACTGACTGGCCAGCTGACTGCGCTGCGGCAGGAAGTCGACGGGCTCGCTGCTCGTGGCAACGACCCGTCGGACCGCACCCCCGAACTTGGCAGGCAGGCCCGTCGCGTCGGACTGACGCCGGTCTCTGGTCCGGCGGTCACGGTCACCCTCGATGATGCCCCGTCGAGCGTGGCAGCGAACGGTATCGAGCCCGACCTCCTGGTGGTGCACCAGCAAGACATCCAAGCCGTGGTCAACGCCTTCTGGAGCGGTGGGGCAGAGGCAATGACGATCCAAGGACAGCGGGTCATCTCGACGACTGCGGTGAAGTGCGTAGGTAACACGGTCGTGCTGCACGGCATCCCGTACAGCCCGCCGTACATGATCAGCGCGATTGGCGATCCAGCACGGTTACACGCCGCGCTCGCCGCATCCGAGCCGATCCAGATCTATCAGCAGTACGTCGAGTCCTACGGTCTGGTCTTTCGTGAGAAGTCGGAGCTCAAGGCCAGGTTTCCGGGGCACGAGGGCTCGCTCGACCTCGCACATGCGGCGCCCTACACCGGTTTTGCACTGCGTAGCGGCAGCGGCGCCCCGCGGTGACTCACACTAGGCGAGAATGATCACGTGCCCGTCGTCAAGATCCTTGTCATCGACAACTACGACTCGTTTGTCTACAACCTGGTGCAGTACCTGGCGCAGATTGGCGCCGAGGTCGATGTCTGGCGCAATGACGACGCGCGCTTCGACGATCCCGATTTTGCGGATGGCTTTGACGGGATTCTGCTCTCGCCAGGTCCGGGAACCCCTGAGGAGGCAGGGGTCTGCGTCGAGGTAGTCCGAACCCACGCGGGCCGGCTGCCGATCTTCGGCGTCTGTCTCGGGCTGCAGGCCATCGGCGTGGCGTACGGCGCTGTGGTTGATCGAGCGCCGGAGCTGCTGCACGGCAAGACCTCGCTCATTCACCATCAGGAGACTGGCGTCCTCGCCGGACTGCCATCGCCCTTCACCGCCACCCGCTACCACTCGCTGGCGATCGAACCGGCGACGCTGCCTGCTGTGCTGGAGGTTACGGCAACCACACCCAGCGGAGTGATCATGGCCGTACGCCATCGCGAGCTGCCAATCGAAGCCGTGCAATTCCATCCTGAGTCAGTACTGACCGAGTGGGGTTACCAGATGCTGGCCAACTGGCTGGCGATCTGTGGTGACGAGGAGGCTCCGGCGCGATCGGTCGGCATGGCCCCACTGCTGGCAGCTCGCTGAATTATTCAACTCATACAGGGAGAGGGGACATCCAACCATGGGCTACGTCACCGTAGGTACGGAGAACAGCACCGACATCGAGCTCTACTACGAGGACCACGGCTTCGGCCAGCCCGTAGTACTGATTCACGGCTACCCTGTTGACGGCTCAGCGTGGGAAAAGCAGACCGCGGCACTGCTCGAGGCGGGCAAGCGGGTGATCACCTACGACCGACGCGGCTTCGGGAAGTCCAGCCGGCCGACCACCGGGCACGATTGCGACACCTACGCCGCCGACCTCAGCCATCTGCTCGCAAAGCTGGACGTGCACGATTCCGTGCTGGTCGGTTTCTCGATGGGCACCGGCGAGGTGGCCCGCTACCTCAGCCGGTACGGTTCTAGCCGGGTATCGAAGGCTGTGTTCATCGCTTCCCTCGAGCCATTCATGCTGCAGACCGACGACAACCCGGACGGGGTACCAGCCGAGGTCTTCGAAGGCACGCTGAATGCAGCCAAGGCTGACCGCTACGCCTTCTTCACCAGCTTCTTCGAGAACTACTACAACCTCGATGAGAACCTCGGCAGCCGGATGAGTGAGGAAGCGCTGCGCGCCAACTGGCAACTCGCGGCCAACATGTCGCCTTACACCTCGGTCTGGGTGCAGCCGACCTGGCTCACCGATTTCCGCGCCGACATCGAGAAGATCGACGTACCGTCGCTGATCTTGCATGGCACCGCCGACCGAATCCTGCCGATTGACGTGACCGGTCGGAGGTTCTCCAAGATGCTGCCCAGCGCCACCTACATCGAGATCGAGGGTGCCCCGCACGGCATGCTGTGGACGCACGGCGAAGAGATCAACAAGGCGCTGCTGGAGTTTCTGGCCTGATCGGAGACGGAGCCGGTCCCTATAGCGGGCGTTCGAGTTAACGTACGCCGTTCGGCCGGAACTGCACGCTGATCCGCGGACCCACCGGTCGAGCGGTCTTCGGGATCGCATGCTCCCAGGTGCGCTGACACGAGCCGCCCATCACCAGCAGATCTCCGTGACCGACCAGCTGTCTGATCGTTGCGCCGCCACCTCGCGGGCGCAACAGGAATTGTCGCGGCGACCCGAGCGAGATGATCGCCACCATCGTGTCCTCGGACTTACCGCGCCCGATGGTGTCGCCGTGCCAGGCGACTGAGTCGTGCCCATCGCGATACAGGCATAACCCAGCGGTCGTGAAAGGCTCGCCGAGTTCGGTTTCGTAGTGCGCATTCAGGGCCTCGCGCGCCGTCACCAGATCAGGGTGAGGAAGTGGGTCGTCCTCGCCATAGAAGCTCAGCAGTCGCGGCACGTCGACAACCCGCTCGTACATCTGTCGCCGCTCGGCCTGCCACGGCACCTGCTCCAGGAGATCCTCAAAGAGAGTGCTGTTGCCGCTCAACCAGCCGGGCAAGCACGTCTACCCAGGCGCCTCGGCCCAGAGGCTGCCGGGTGATCATCCCGCCAAGCGGCCCGAGCGCAAGGTGGTCGGTTGGTGTCAGATCGAAGAGAGACGTCTGAACAACGCTAAGCATGGATTCACCCTAGCACAGATATTCGATTGTGCATTCGATTATCTAGGAGTGCTCGATTCGCCCCGGTTCCCCTCGGGCGTCGATGTGGGCGTGGTTGTCGGCGGTGTCGTCGTTGGTGATGTTGGTGGCTCGGTCGGTTGCTCGGTGGTCGGAGGCGGGGGAGGTGGTGCCTCGGTCGCGAGAGTGAGTTCGATTCTGGTGTCGCGGTCGACTGTGGCGCCTGCCTGCGGGCTTTGGTCGATCACCGTACCTGCAGGCTTGGAACTCTCCCGCTCCACGAATTGCGGCTCACCAAAACCGGCGTCCCTGGCCTCACGGATCGCGGCACCCCGACTCAGACCCTCGAAGTTGGGTACCTCAGATTTGCCGGTGGCGTACCTCACGGTGATCTTGGCGTCCAGCGGGACGGTGGAGCCCTCCTTCGGTGAGATGCTGATCACCTCGCCTGGCTGGGTGTCGGGGTCCTCACTCTTGGCTGCCACCGTATTGACGTTGCTGAACTTCAGATCATCGAGAGTGTTTTCCACGTCTTTGACATCTTCACCGACCAGGTCATCGGGAATGGTTCCGGTCTTCGGGCCCTCGTTCAAGGTGATGATGACGACGCTGTTGACATTCACCTCGGTGCCGGCGACGGGGTCTTGGGCCGTGATCGTGCCCTTGGTCTCCTCGTCGCCGTTCACTTCTTTGACTTCGACCTGAAGGTTGTTCGCAGTGAGCTGGCCGCGTGCCTCCGGCTCGGTCAACTCGAGCACGTTCGGCACCTCGACCCGCTCGACCGCAGGGGGCGTCGTAAACATCCGGTAGAGCGCCCACCCGCCGAGGCCCAACGCCAGCACGATCAGCGCACTAATGAGTATCGCCAGGCCGACGCGGCTCTTGCCCGGTTCCTCTTCTTCGTACGCCTCTTCCGGAAGTTCCTCCGGAGGGACAACGGTTGGCGGCCCAGCCACATGAGTGGGGGTGTCATAGGCGCTGGCAGCCATCGCTCCTGCTGCCATAGGCACCACGGCAGTTGTCCGCTGCGCGGTGGTCTGCTGGCCGGCGAGCAGACGAGTGAGGTCGGCCCTCATCTCCAGGGCGGACTGGTAGCGGTCGGCGGGGTCTTTGGCGAGCGCTTTCAGGACGACCGCGTCGATCTCAGGTGTAATCTCCGGGTCCAGCTGACTGGGTGGTACCGGGGCTTCGCGTACGTGCTGGTAGGCGACACTCACTGGAGAGTCACCTACGAATGGCGGCCGACCGACGAGCAGCTCATAAAGCAAGCAACCCGTGGAGTAGAGATCACTGCGGGCGTCCACCGTCTCGCCGCGGGCCTGCTCCGGCGAGAGGTACTGAGCTGTGCCAATGACCGCTGCGGTCTGGGTCATGGTGGCACTCGTGTCCGCGACGGCCCGGGCGATGCCAAAGTCCATCACCTTGACCCCGCCGTTGGGGGTGAGCATCACGTTGGCCGGTTTGATGTCGCGGTGCACGATGCCGGCCTTGTGGCTGTAGCTCAGGGCCTCCAGGACACCTTGGGTGAGTTCCATCGCCCGCTCGGGCAGGATCTTGCGCCCCTCGCGGAGCACATCCCGTAACGTCGAGCCCTCGACCAGCTCCATCACGATGTAGGGGATCGCAACGCCGGACAGCGGATCGATCTCCTCGCCGGTGTCGTAGACAGCGACGATGGTCGGATGGTTCAGACCGGCAGCGGACTGAGCTTCACGGCGAAACCGGGCCTGAAACGTCGGGTCGATAGCGAGGTCGGTACGCAGCTGCTTGACCGCGACGGACCGCCCGAGCCGTTGGTCGACAGCCTGGCGGACCTGCGCCATGCCACCCCTGCCCAACAACTCGCCCAGTTCGTATCGGCCCCCGACCGTCGTTGGGCTGCTAGTCATCCCCATAATCCTCCCTCGACCCCGGTTGCCATTCTCAGCCATGTGGCCCCGGAGCGCGAAATGGCCCACCTGCTGGCTGTTCGTCGAAGCGAGCGCGCCAAAAGCTCTTGCTGTCGTCGGAGCGAGCGCGCCGAAAGCTCTTGCAGTCGTCGGAGCGAGCAGCTCGTCATAGTGCTGCTTGCATCGTTGCTCGGGCGATGGGGGCTGCTACACGCCCGCCGCCGATGTCGTTCCGCGGGATATCGGCGTCCTCGACGATCACAGCGACTGCGACCTTCGGGTCATCCAGCGGGGCAAAGGACGTGAACCACGCGTACGGCTTGCGCTTGGGATCCGACTGGGCCGTGCCGGTCTTGCCTCCGACCTCAACACCCGGAATCTGCGCATTGCGCCCAGTACCCTCGCTGACCACCACGGCCATCATCTGTTGCAACTCCTTGGCGTTCTCTGGGGTCATGGCCTTGGAGAGGGCTTCGGGCTTGTGGGTCTGGATCGGCTTCAGGTCCTGAGCTCGCACCGTGCTCACAACGTAGGGGTCCATCAGCACGCCGTCGTTGGCGATCGCGGCTGACACCATCGCCATCTGCAAGGGGCTAGCCGCCACATCGAACTGGCCAATCGCGCTCAGCGCCAGCTGCGCGTCGTTCATCTCGTCGGGAAACTGGCTGGCCACGCCACCGAGGTCGGCCAGGTGCCGCCTGTCGAAGCCGAAGAGCTGGGCCTGCTCCCGAAGCTTGTCCTCACCAAGATCAAGACCCAGGTTGGCGAACGCGGTGTTGCAGGAGACTTTGAGCGCCTGGGTCATAGTGATCTTGGTGCCGCCGCAGTCGCCGGAGTTGGGCAGGAACACGCGCGTCCCTGGCAACCTAAGCCGATCCGGCGAGTCCAAAAGGGAGTTGGGCGTCTTCCCGTCAGCGAGTCCAGCAGCTGCCGTCACCAGCTTGAACGTCGAGCCGGGGGGATAGATCTCACGAGCCGCTCGGTTGGACAGTGGATCCTGCGGGTTTGACGCGAGGCGGTCGTATGCCTTGCCGGCAGCCTCGATGTCGTGGCTGGCGATGTCGTTCGGATCGAAGGTTGGGCTGGTCACCATGGCGAGCACGGCGCCTGTCTTGGGGTCAAGCGCGACGACTGCGCCTTTCTGGTTGCCCAGTGCTGTCGTGGCAGCTTCCTGAATTTCGGGCACGATCGTGGTCTGGACGCTGGCCCCTTTCGGCGTCTTGTTGGTCGCAAGGTCGATCAGCCGGCGTACGAAGAGCGCGTCGTCGCTGCCCGACAGCTGGGCGTTGTAGGTGCTCTCCAGCCCCGAGCTAGCGCGGTCGTAGGAGTAGAAGCCCGTGATCACTGCGTAGAGTTCGCCGTCGGGATAGACACGTTGGTACTTGAAGCGGTCCTTCGAAGGCACCGTCTTGGCGATCTCGGTCTTGCCAGCGGCCAAGATCGCCCCGCGGTTCTGGGCGAACTCGGCGTCCCGCACCCGCCGGTTCTGCGGCTGAGCCTCGAGCGAAGATTGCCGAAAGATCATCATGTACGTGCCGTTGGCCAGCAGCAGCGCGAACATGATCATGGCGATGAAGGCGACTCGCCGGATGGGCTTGTTCATGCGCCCGCCTTGACAAGCTGCGTTTGCTCCACGTCCGGATTGATCGGGGTAACCGTCGCGGCGGGCTTGCGTACCTGGTGGGAGATCACCAGTAGCAGCCCGGCGACGATCCAGTTACAGATCAGCGAGGAACCGCCCTGCGACATGAATGGGGTGGTGAGGCCGGTCAGCGGCAGTAGCCGGGTGACGCCGCCGATGATGGTGAATACCTGAAGCGCGAACGCGAACGACAGGCCGGTCGCCAGCAGCTTGCCGAACGGCTCACGGCACTGCAGAGCAATCCGCAGACCTCGGGCCACAATCAACCCGTAGATCATGATCACTGCCATGAGGCCGGTCATACCGAGCTCTTCCCCGATCGCAGCGGCAATGAAGTCGCTGCGGGCCAACGGTGTGAGGCCTGGCCGGCCGAGCCCTAGGCCGGTCCCGAGCAGCCCGCCCCAGGCCATGCCGAACTGCGCAGCGATCACTTGGTAATAGGCGTCGAAGTCGGCGAATGGATCGAGCCAGGCGCCGACCCGGCGGCGCACGTGGCTGAAGCTGAGGTAGCCGAAGTAGGCCCCCGCCGCGAAGAGCAGCGTGCCCAGCACGGCCCAGCCGGCCCGCTCGGTGGAGACGTAGAGCATCATCACAAAGAGTCCGAAGAACAGCAGTGAGGTTCCCAGGTCGCGTTGCCACACCAAGACTGCGAGGCTGATCAGCCACATCACCAGGATCGGTCCGAGGTCTCGAGCCCGTGGCAGGTCGATGCCGAGCACGCGATAGCCGGCGAGCGCGAGCACGTCGCGCTTCTCGACCAGGTAGGAGGCGAAGGCGACGGCGAGCAGGACCTTGGCGGCCTCAGCGGGTTGGAAACTGTAGGGACCGACCTGGATCCAGATCTGGGCGCCGAACTTCTCTGTGCCGAGACCAGGTACCAGCGGCAGCAGCAGCAGCACGATACCGGCGAGGCCGATCGTGTAGGTGAACCGCTGGAGTGGTCGGTGATCATTGAGCCAGGTGACGACCAGGATGAACATCAGAACGCCGAGCGCGGTCCAGATCAGCTGCTGGCGGGCGCCGTTGAGGGGCGGGTCGTTGATCAGGTCAATGCGGTGGATCATGACCAAGCCCAGGCCGTTGAGCAAGATCACGCAAGGCAGGATCACCGGATCGGCGTACGGGAGTCGCCATCGGACCGCTAGGTGCGCCAGCGTCGCGAGCAACGTGCAGGCGCCTACCACGTAGGGAAAGGTCGGTGAAAGCTCACCGGTCACATTGAGGTCGACCAGGGCGTACGCGCCGAGGGCGAGCCCTAGCGCAAAGATGATCAGCGCCAGCTCAACCCCGCGACGCTTGCGGGGGACAACAGTGACAGGTGCGACGGCTCGCATGATCAGCAGTTGGGTCCCGTCGGCCCATTAACGGCTGCCGAGGGTGTCGGGCTTGGCTTGCCGCCGGGCTTGGTACTTGGTGTGGGGCTCGGTTTCGAACCTGGTGTGGGCCTGGGTGAGGTCGTCGGCTGTGGGCTGGCACATGTCTTGGCTGCCTCAGTCAGCTCGGCGACGGTCGCACGGGCCGAGTCCAGGCTCGGAACGTCGATGTTGGCCTTGACTTGCTCCTGATAGAACGGTGGCAGCTCGCTGACCGCCAGCTGCTGAACCTCATAGACCCGCGACAAGGACAGGCCAGGGAGGCCATCGGAGAGCCCTTGGAAGATCGCGACCTTGTCCTGGGCCATACCCACGAAGTACTGGGTGCGGGTCCACTCGTAGGCCAGTCCCAGTCCGGCCGCTGCGATGAGGAGCAGGACGAGTAGGCCGATGAGTGGCCTGCGGAAGCGTCGTTGATGCGGTGCCTGAGGGCTGTATCGCTCCTCATCGTCAACCGGGGGCTGCTCAAAGTCCGCCAGATTTGTGACCAGGGTCTCCTCGGGGTCGTCCTCCTCGGCGCGCTGCGCGCGATGCACGCTGTCGGCCGGATCGGGATGCTCTGACGCGGCACCGAGCACGATCACATCGTCGCTGCCTCCAGATTCCACAACATCGGCAACGATCACCGTGATGTTGTCGATCCCACCCTCATGGAGAGATTCGGCGATGAGGCGCTCCGCAGCATCACTCAGGTCAGGCAGCTGCAGGGCGGTCTCGATCACGTCGTCGGCGAGCAACCCGCATACGCCGTCGCTACAGAACATCAGCCGGTCACCAGCCACCACCGGGACCAGGACGAGGTCGGGATCGTTGGTCGGCTGCCCATTCAGTACTTTCAACAGCAGCGAGCGGTGGGGGTGCGTCGCGGCTTCGCTTTCACTGATCTTGCCGTCATCAACAAGGGACTGCACCCAGGTGTGATCGTGCGTCAGCCGTTCCAGGTGACCGTCGCGGAACAGATAGGCGCGGCTGTCTCCGATGTGCGCGAGGCCGAGATTGGTGCCGTCGAACATGGCCCCGGTGACGGTCGTTCCCATACCCTCCAGGGAAAGGTCGGACTCAACCAGCTCCGCGATCTTGTCATTGGCTCGGTCGATGGCAAGAGCCAGCACCCCAAGCATGTCCTCGCCGGGGGTGGGGCTCTCGATCTTCCGTATCGTCTCGATCGCCACGGCGGAGGCAAGATCACCAGCGGCGGCGCCGCCCATACCGTCGGCCACTACGACCAGATGCGGGCTCGCGTAGCCGGAGTCCTGGTTGTTCTTCCGGATCAGTCCGATCTCGGAGTGGGCGACATAGTTCAGCTGGAGAGTCATCTGATCACGGCTCCAGCCTCAGCATCGTCTTGCCGATGCGTACCGTATCCGCAAGCGTGATCGTGGTAGGCGCGGTGATCCGCTGGCCGTTTACGTAGGTGCCATTCGTGGAGCCGAGATCCTCGACATAGATGCCGCTGGGGCTACCGACAACGCGGGCGTGCCGAGTGGAAACGTAGTCGTCGTCCAAGATCAGCTGGCAATCCGCGCCGCGGCCGATCATGATCACTCCACCGGCCAGGTCTGCGGAGAGGCCAGCTTGGCTGCCCTGGGTGATCATGAACACTCGCGGCTGGCCACGCTGCCGCTTAGCCTTCTTGGGTGGCGGCGGAGGCGTCTCAAGCTCTTGGGGTTGCGGCTGGTCCGAGGCCCGAACCGTCTTACCGAACAAGTCACTTCGGATGACCGAGACCGCGGAGAGGATGAACAGCCAGAGTAGGGCCAGAAAGACCACCTTGATGATCAGGAGCGCGATTTCCGACATTGCGTCTCATCGTCCGGCGGGAGCATGGACGAGCATCCGGGTGGACCCGATCTCGATCCGTGATCCCTCCTGGAGGACGGCATGTTGCACGCGCTGCCCGTTCACCACGATGCCGTTGGTGGAACCAAGATCGACAATGTCGATCTGTGTGCCTGGACCTGCCGGGTTCACCCGAATCTGCGCGTGCCGGCGTGAGATCCCGGGGTCGTTGATTCGCAGGTCGGCCTCGCTCCCGCGACCGATCACCAGTCCCGGCGGCTGCAGCGGGTGCCGAGTGCCATTGACCTCGAGCACAAGTGGCGCCCGGCTGATGGCAGTCTCACTTGCCCGGCCGGTGCGTGGCGTGATGCCGGCAACCGCCTGGGAGGTCACGGTGAAGCGCCCGGTGGGCAGGTGCGAGTCAAGCTCGAAGCCGATCTTGACCGGGCCATTGAAGACATAGCCCATTTCGCGGGCGTGGTTACGCAGCTCGGTCGCCAGTTCGGCGTTCAGGGTATTGGCGTACGGGGCGAGCTTGTCATGGTCGTGTTGGGAGAGGTGGACGCTGAACTCGTTGGGCACCAGGCGCTTGTTTCGGGACATCAGCTTGGCCTCGGCATCGAGCTCGCGCTGCAGGCGGGCGGCGATCTCCACCGGCTGTACGTCGCCCTTGAACGCGCGCGCGAAGACGCCGCTGACTGCGCCCTCAACTTTCTTCTCAAAGCGCGCAAAAATGCCCATGTCCCTCCTTCCCCGAGGTCAACCTAGATGCTATCCGCAGAACGTAGGAGGGCCGGCCCCGCAGAGAATTGAGCTGCAACCGTTGGCATGCTGCAAAACTGACGCATAGGTAACGATTGGGTCGTGCTAGCCTTTCCCGGCTGGTTCGCAAATCTGGCTGCGACCCGAGCGCGAGTGGCGGAACGGCAGACGCGCTGGCTTCAGGTGCCAGTGTCCGCAAGGACGTGGGGGTTCAAATCCCCCCTCGCGCACTCATCGATCCAGCATCGCACCTAGTCAAATGCCTTTTCACTGAGCATCAGTTACTTGGACTCTGCCTCATCAGCAGATGCGGCACAGTCCAACTAAGTGATCGCTGAGTGGGAGTAGACGCAGGTTTGCTAGGCCAGTGCGCTTTCAGGCCGTCCAACCCAGCCAGGCTGCCCCGGCATTCATGCCGCCGAACCAGAACGCGGCCGCTATCAACGGCAGCGGCACCACCCACAGGGGCTTGCGTCTGATCCAGACGCAGCCGAGCCCGAAGAGCAGCAGCCAGACACCGATGAAGAGCCCCACTGCCCACCCGGGCGCCATCAACCCCGAAGCGAAGAAGAATGGCGCGAGGGCGAGCATCGCGGCAAGGGCTAACCCTGCGACGACGTACTTGGCGACCGATCCCGGGTCTCGCGGCATGGCCGCATCGTCCCACCTTCGCGCCGCGCTGTCAGGCGATCGACGTCGTGCCTTCCCCCACCGGCTCGTCGGGCCTTTACGCGAGCGCTGCTCTTACGACCAGATCAAATGTCGGCCGCGGGTCGGTATCGTCATGCCGGGCAATCCTGTGGAGTATCAGGCCCTCGGAGCAGGCCGCGATCGCGGCGCAGCCGCTCGCGGATCACGCGCGCCGAGTTCAGCTAGAACGGGAATCAGCGTGCGCCTCCATTGCCGCTCGGCCGCGAGTCAGGGTCTCCCGGAGGCCAGCATCGTGGCTTCCCTCCAGGAAAAGGACCAGTCGGGCCGTCGTCACGATGCGGTTCGTGCCTGTCAGGTACTCGAACAGTCGACAAAGCGCGTCCACGAGGTCGTCGGCTGTGGTCGGAGAGAAAGTGGCTGGCTCGACCTGTGGGATCTCACGCTCGAGGATGCGGTCAGCCACACCGGTCAGCAGCGCGGCACGCGTACGGAAATAGTTGGAGGTAGAGCCCCTGGGAAGCCCGGCACGCGAGTCGACGCGTGCGTGGGTCAGTGCGCGCAGACCTTCGGTCCCGAGCAGCTCAATCCCAGCGTCGAGGGCTCGGACCTTCGGTGAAGTCACCTCATCACTATAAAAGTAGTGACACAGCACTATAAACGTAGTAGTTTAGTCATGAGAATCCAGGAGGGCAGACAGCCCTCAAGACATCGAGGAGGTTGCAGATGTACGGAGTCATTACCACTGTCCCAGCACCCGTCGAGACGTACGACCGGATGCATGCCGAGATGATCAAGCGGGCAGGCCCGTCCGTCGACGGTTTGCTGGTGCACGTCGGGCGTGCGACGACCGACGGCTTCCAGATAGTGCAGGTCTGGGACTCCAAGGAGCACTACGACCGCGCCAACACCGACATCGTCTTCCCCCTGATGCGGGAACTGGCCGGCGATCAGCCCCTGCCCTCGATCGAGCAAACAACAGAAGCCTTCGACGTCCGTGGGCTTGTCATCCCCAGCGGCAACATCCTGATTTAGCTGAAATGAGCACATCCCTCAAGAACTGACGCCAGTTGCCATTTCGCCCGGCGTGTTGGCCTTTCTTGCGCATCTGGCGTCACGTTTTGAGGGAACTCAACCACTCGGGTACATGGGTGAGCAGTGTGGCGGGCGCCAACGGCATCCACTCCAGCGACCGACGAGGTCTTCGCCTGACCCAGCTCGTGACGCTGACTTGGACTGATGTGACAGTCTGAGATAAGCCTCACGGAGGAGAGCTGCGATGACCGAGCCCACCGATCAGGCCTCCACCATGATCGAAAAGGCTGGACATAGCCACCGGTGACTGAAGAGTCTGTTGGCTTTGACCACAAGCCCACTTTTCTGGTCACTGGCGCCACGAGCGGCGTTGGTGAGGCGATCGCAACCCAGCTCAGCGACCGCAGAGCGCGGGTCCTCATAGGAGCGCGAACCACCGAGCGAGGTGAGGCTGCGGCAGACCGAATCCGGAGCCGGGTACCGGATGCCGATCTCCAAGTGGTGGCCGGTGATCTCTCCCTCATGAAAGAGGTGAGATCCCTTGCCTACCAGATCATGGACGGTACGCCACGCCTTGATGGTCTGATTCTCAATGCAGCTGAAGCTCACAGCGAGCTGTTGCTTACCGATGAGGACATCGAGACTAATTTCGCGACTAACCACCTGGCTGGCTTCCTCCTGACGCACCTCCTGCTGCCACGCCTCCGCTCCTCAGCACCGGCGCGAGTGGTTGCGATCTCATCGTCGGTCCACACTCAGGTGCGGATGGTTGATTTGACCAGTGTGGTCACCGGCGCCCCGCTGACGCCGGACAGCTACCGCACCAGCAAGTTATTGAACATCTTGTTCGTCCGCGAGCTCGCGAGGCGTGTTGAGGGCATCGGAATCACGGCCAACGCCGCTGACCCAGGTTTCGTACGGACCAGCCTAGGCAGGCATGCCACTGGGGGACGTCGCATGCTGCAGACCGTCACGCGCCCGATGCAGTCCAGTCCCGAACGGGCGGCTGCGACTCCGGTCTATCTCGCCACATCAGATGAGGTAGCTGGAGTGACCGGCGGCTACTACGCGAACAGCCATCCAATGGAGCTGGGTGGGCTTGCCACGAACGACCAGCTTGCCCGGAAGCTGTGGGGGGTGAGCGCGCAGGCGCTGGTGAGCCGTCGACTGGCGACTCTCAACGAGATGATTGCCTTTGGAGGAGCCTGAGCCCCGAGCCTGAAGTGCGCTGGCTCAGGTCACGGTGAGCGTGTCTCCATCGACCTTGATCGTCTTCGCGGGCAGTGGCTGCGGTGCCGGAGGGTTTACCACCGAACCGTCGGTGATCGAGTACTTGCTGCCGTGGCAGTCGCAGTTGATCGTGTCGGTGACGGTGGCTACCGGACAGCTCTGGTGCGTACAGATTGAGCTGAACGCCTTGAACTCTCCTGCCTTCGGCTGGGTGATCACCGCCTGGGCATCGGGGAAGATCTTGCCGCTGCCGACCGGGATATCTGCCGCCGTAGCTGTCAGTCCGTTGCCAGCTCCACCTGTGGCGCCTCCCGAAGTGGCAGCAGCCGAGGGCTCAGTAGCCGGTCCCGATCCATAGTTGGTGCACGCGCTAAGGCCGGCGACGGCGGCCGCCGCCAGTCCGGCGTTCATGATCACCGTACGCCGAGAGATCGGCAGCGTGTCGGTCGGTCGGTCGTGTCGTTTCATGTTTGCTCCGTCTGGTTGGGGAAACTCCTGGTGATCATGTAACGAGGAAATACATCACCGCTGTCATCCAGAGGGCCGTCAGGCCACTGAGCACCAGCCCTCCGGCCAGCGGCAGCGCCCACTGCGGCGAGTCATCGCGAGTTAAGATCAACATCTTGAAAACAAAGGCGCCGTAGAGGAAGCAGCCGAAGATCGAGTGCGCGATCACTCGACCGTCAAAGGCCTGGAAGCCCAGTGCGTAGAGACAGTGCACCGCCACCGGAACCGAGATGAGGACTGCCAGTCGCCCGGACCAGCGATGGACGGGACCGACCCAGGCGCCCCGCAGCGGGATCCGTCCGTAGATTCCCATCGCAGTCACGATCTGGACGATGGCCAGGGCCATAGCGATTGAGGCCAGGAATGCCTTGGCTGCGGCACCGCTGGAGAAGCCCGCGATGTTGACCGCATGGCCCGTTGGCGTGTGCAGCCGCCCATACACCCCCAGGCCGATGGAGACCGCAGTTCCGATGGCAAAGGCGATCACCACGGGGCCGATCTTGGTGCCGCTCGGTTCGGCGGGAGGAGCCTCTGGAGCGGGAACCGGGATGCTGGTCATGGAGTCTCCTCTGCTCACAACTCTTCGTCGCCGTTGACCGGTGCGGCATCGAGGCTCTCGCCGCCAGCCGTGACCTGCGGGTTCTCCGGGTCGAGCTGAGGCGCAGCCGAGGAGTCCCCGCCGCTTGTCTGGACTCCCAGTTGCGACCCGTCCTCGAGAACGATCCATCCAATCGTCGTCTGGGACCCACGGGCCCGGTAGACGCCTGCCGGCTTCTTTGCCTCATTGATCTCGAACCTCAGTGTGTCGTTCTTGATCTTCACCGTGCCCTTGATGTGGTCGTCGTCGAGCTCAGCCTGGAGCGTCGCTCCACCCTTGCCTTTCAACGAGATATCCCCTCCGTCGACCGTGCCGCGAAACCAGGCCTCGACATTGCGCCCGTCGCAGAAATAGGCAGCGGCCTGGTCACCCATGACCGCGACGGCGATCGCAGCCGGGCCGTCGTCGGTACGGCCGGCGTACACCACTTTCCCTGGGAACTTGCTGTCCTCGGCGCTTTCGCGTTCGCTGGCGGAGGGTGTGGCAGGAGCAGTCTCCGTCGGCTGAGGCGACGGCGTACTGGCGGTGGCGGTCGCTGGCGCCGCTGATGGGTCTGCGGTTCCGGTGGAACTGCCGCCCGGCGGGCCGCTCAACATGTTGACGGTGAACATGATGGCGAAGGCCAGCGCAACGGCGGCGAGTGTGACCAAGGGACTGCGATGCTTCACGGCACCTCCTCCGCCAGACGGCTATGCAAGCGGGGGATGAGTGCCCCTCCTATCGTCTGATACGCCAACGCCGACATTCTCACCGATGCCGGGTGCGTCACAATGGCCGACACGAATTCGAACTGCCGAACCTGGCGGATTGGTTCCAAATCGCCACTTTTTTTGAGGAGGAGTTTGGTGTCCGAGCTCCCGTACGCCAACCGTCCAGTTCGGGTGGGGGTTCAGTTGCAGCCGCAGCACGCCGATTCTTTGCCGCGGATCAGATCACGGTGGAGCCGACTGAATCCTGCATCGACGAGGCCGATTCCGATCCTGGTCGGCGGAGGCGGCGAGCGGAAGACGCTCCGGCTGGCGGCCGAGCACGCGAACATCTGGCACGGCTTCGGAGACGTAGAGACGCTGGCTCGCAAGAACCGCATCCTCGACGATTGGTGCGCGAAGCTCGGACGAGATCCTGGCGAAATCGAGCGCTCGACCTCCGCACGCCGCGGACCCGAGGGCCTGGGCGAACAGCTCGTGGCCATCGGTGAGCGGCTGATCACCATCAGCACCGACGGCACGACCGGTTTCGATCTTGCTCTCACCCGGGACTGGCTGCAGTTCCGTGACGAACAGAACAACGCCCGTGGCTAGTGTCGTGGAGCCTAGTTGGGTTGGTGATCACCGCACTCCCCGAGGCGCTACGCGTCGGTCCGGTCGTACTGGATGGCGGCCTGGCCACCCAGCTCGAGTCCCAGGGTCACAACCTTGACTCCAAGCTGTGGTCGGCGCGGTTGCTCCAAGATGATCCGGATGCCATCGTGCAAGCCCATCTGGCCTATTTCACCGCGGGCGCTCAGGTCGCGACTACGGCGTCGTACCAGGCCTCACTAGGCGGATTCGCCCAGGCCGGTATCAGTCAGGCCGAAGCCGAGCTGCTGATCCGGCGGAGCGTACGTCTCGCCGAGCAGGCGCGTGCCAGTCTGGAAGACGGCAACGATCGCTGGATCGCCGGGTCGGTCGGTCCGTACGGGGCGGCGCTTGCCGACGGCTCGGAGTACCGAGGCGATTACGACCTTTCGGTTGACGAGCTTCGTGCCTGGCATCGGCCACGGATCGCATTGCTTGCTGAAGCTGGCGTCGACGTTCTGGCCTTGGAGACCATTCCCTGCCTGGCTGAGGTCGAGGCGTTGCTTGCCGAGATCGACGGCAGCCGGTTGCCGTGCTGGCTGTCGGTCACCTGCGCTGGGGACCGAACCCGAGCCGGAGAGCCGGCGGCCGAGGCGTTTTCGCTTGCCCGCGATGTCGAGGAGATCATCGCGGTAGGCATCAACTGCATCGACCCTGCCGACGCGTATGAGCTGGTCCGCAGCGCCAGTGAATCCACCGGCAAGCCTGTGGTGATCTATCCCAACAGCGGCGAACGCTGGGACGCAGTGGCTCGCGCCTGGTTCGGCCCGGCGACATACCAGCCAGAAGATGTCAAGGACTGGATCAGTGGCGGCGCCCGCCTCGTCGGTGGCTGCTGCCGTGTCGGGCCGAAGCAGATCCAGGCGATTGGTGATCTTGTCAGAGATTCCGCCAACGATGCGCGCTGACTTGTCGAGGCGTGGCGGGCGTGCCCTTCGACAGGCTCAGGGCACATCTGGCATTAACTCGTCACATTTTCAGTTGTACAAGACGGCCGCCCCACTGAATCGTCCATGCTTGAGATCGGCCAATGCCTGCGGCGCCTCGCTCATCGGATAGGAGACGGTTGTTGCGCGTACCCCGAGCCGCTCGGCAAGCCGGAGGAAGGTCTCCCCGTCTGCGCGGGTATTAGCCGTCACCGACCGCAGCTTGCGCTCCTGAAACAGCGTGTCCTGATAACTGAGGACAGGGATGTCGGACAACCAAATTCCGGCGACGGCGAGCGTCCCGCCGCGATCGAGGGCCCGCAGCGCGACAGGCACGAGATCACCGGCTGGGGCGAACAAGATCGCCCCATCCAGCGGCTCGGGCGGCACCCCGTCTGCATCCGCCACAGAGTCTGCGCCCAGTTCGGCTGCCAGTCGCCGGTTCGTCTCGCCCCGAGTCAGGACATGGACGCGCAGGCCCTGCGCCAGCGCTACTTGTGCAGTGAGATGCGCGCTGCCGCCAAAGCCGTAGATGCCGAGTGAGCCGCCAGGCGGAACCGCCGCGCAGACCAGCGCCCGGTAGCCGATGATCCCCGCACACAGCAAGGGAGCCACGTGCTGGTCGTCAATTCCCGCCGGAAGCGAGTACGCGAACGCCTCGTCGACCAGGCAGAAGTCTGTATAGCCGCCATCGGTGTCCCAGCCTGTGAAGGTAGGCGCCACGCACAGATTTTCGGCGCCGCGGCGACAGAATCGGCAGCTGCCATCGGTGCCGCCGAGCCAAGCGACGCCGACCCGCTCACCGGGCGCAAACCGGCTGGCGCCATCACCAAGGGCATCGACGACCCCAACTACTTCGTGACCAGGGGTGATGCCTGGATGCTTGGGAGGCAGGTCCCCTTCGGCCAGGTGCAGATCGGTCCGGCAGACGCCGCAGCAGTTGACCTTGATACGCACTTGCTTGGCCAGGGGGTTTGGCACTCTGCGTTCCACGCGCCGCAACGGTTCGCTGTCGATCGGCCCCGGTTGATGTACGGCCCAGGCATCCATCTCGCCATTCTGACGAGTCGGCGGTGGCGAGGGGAACCGTCCGTGGCTCCCGATCACTTAGCAATTGCCAGGGTTAGATACATGTTTTTGACAGTTCGGCGCGCCATGATTGCAACATGGACATCATCCAGCTCCTGATCACGGGGGTTGCCGTCGTTGTCGGCGTCATCGTGATCGTGCTGCTGGCGATCATTCCCTCCCTGCTCGACTATCCCCAAGGCCGCGACAAGGACGAATCCGATACGCCGGCACCGACACCTCTCAAGCCCGACGATCGTCACGGCGACTCGGTCGATCTTGCCGCCTGAGACCGGAGCCTCGTTGCGCGCTGCTGCTGCGAAGACTGTGGTCGTCCTGGGAGGATGAACACTAGCGCCGGTAACAGCAGCGCTGGGGTAGCCGGAGCCGCTCATCCTGCACGAGCTCGATCAGGTCACCCCGGCCGATGTCCAGAACCTTGCCGCGCTGAGTGTTGCGGGCGATGACGGTGATCACCTCCTCACCGCTCGGGCTGTACTGAACCTCGATGCCCCGGCGGACCAGCGTCGATTCACTGAGCAGGAAGGAGTTGCCGTCCATGAACTTCATCCGTGAACACTGTTGGTGGGTGGTGGCACCGCAGCGTACGGCGAACTTCCGGCTGCTGGCGATCTGCAAATAGACCTCCGTGGCGCCCTTGTCGAGCCGGTACATCTGGAAGGCGAGTGCACCGCCCCCGCCGGACCAGAAGCTTGGCGTGTTGTAGCGGCTGTCGTAGAAGTAGCCGAATCCGCTGAAGTACTTTCCGGTCGGATCCAGATGGGACCGCGCGACCTCGGTCATCTTGGACCGCCACCTGAACAAGATCTGCGCCTGGCACGTCGCACTAGATGGCTCGCAGTTCAGACTGAACGCAGTGGGGGTCGGCCGCGAGGGCGCCGCCTGGGGAACCGGTGGGCGTGTCGGGTCGAGCAGGACCACGGCAGCGACAATCAGCACGACCGCAACGAGAGCGGCCGAGCCTCGTTGGATCCAGCGACGCCGTGCGAGTCGGCGACCGTGAGCTAGGTCGTCAGCACTGCCGTGGGACTGCGCGCATGTCGGGCGGGATCGCATCCCTGAGTTCGCGTACGAGTGCACCATCATTCACACGGTCCGGATGGCCGGCAGCCAGCATGTTTCGAGCCCGCCCGGCGATGCTGAGCACGTCACCCACCGCCCGCTCGAGCAGTTCGGCGACCTGGGGGGTGGTTAGTCCGACGTAGCACTCCAGGACAATGGCAGCTCTCTGGTCGTACGAGAGCGTCCGGAGGTCGGCGACGATTGGCTCGGCGGCGGCGGTGGTGGCGGGCGGAGGACCGTCGATCAACTCGACACGCTGTCGGTCTTCCCACGGCAGCTGGACCGGTGCGCGGGCGGCGCGCACGACGGCCCGGAGAGCCTCCAGAGGCGGACGCCGCAGCCCAGACCATCGTCCATAGAGCTGCGCGAAGACAAGTTGCACAACCCGCTCAGCCTGGACTGGATCACCCGTGAGGAGGTAGGCCGTGGCCTGAATGAGCGGACGCTCGCGGTCGACTACGGCGGCGTACTCCTGGTCGTGGGTCGCCGACATGTCTCACCTCTTCCGCAATGGTAATTCTGTCGGGTGGCCGAATCGAAATGCAGTAACGCGAATTGATCTTGCCCGGCTGGGTAACAATCGGGTCGTGACAGCATTTCGTCGCTATGTGGCGATCGGCGACTCCAGCACCGAAGGTCTGGAAGATCCCGATGGAAACGGTGGCTACCGCGGCTGGGCCGACCGGCTGGCGCAGCACATCGCTGATGTCCAGGACGAGCCGTTGGAGTACGCGAATCTCGCCATCCGCGGCATGAGGATGAACGAGATCCGGACCGGCCAGCTCGATGACGCGCTGGCCATGCGACCAGACCTGATCTCCGTGTTCGGAGGTATGAACGACGTCACTATGCCGCGCTGCGACTTCGACTCGATTCGCGCCGAATACGTCATCATGTTCAGCCTGGCGCGCCGCCAGGGAGCAAGTAGTGCTCAGCTTCACTGTGCCTGATCTTTCGGCGATCAACCCGCTCGGCGTGACCTTTCGGCAGCGGGTGACCAGACTGAACGACATCATCCGTACCGAGGCTGAGCGACACGATGTCGTGGTCATGGATTTCGAGCAATATCCGGTAGCCCAGGATCCCCGCCTATGGTTCGCGGATCGGCTGCACGGGAACGAGCTCGGCCATCAGAAAGTGGCGGCCGCCTTGGCATGGCGACTGGGCATTGACAGCTTCGACGACGGTTGGGCCGTGCCCCTGGAAGGCGAGCCGGTGAGGCCGCGAGGACGTCAGTTGGTGACAAGCGACATCGATTGGGCCGTGCACTACCTGGCGCCCTGGCTGGGCAAGGGCATCCGAGGGGTTCGGACCGGGCGCGGGATCCAGCGCAAACGGCCGATTCCGGAGGTCATGCCCAAGTCGCGGGTGCACTAATGGCTGAGAGCGCGAGCCTTAGGTGAACAGGGACTGGCCGACGTGCTCCCCCTGGGCGATACCTGGCGGGATCGCGAAGAGGGCCGAGCCGGTGTGCTGCACATACTCGCTCAGCCTGTCACCCAGCCCAAGCTTGGTCTGGATCGGAATGAACTGGCTACGCGGGTCGCGGACGTAGGCAAGGAAGAACAACCCGGCGTCCATCCTGCCCAAACCGTCACTCCCATCGACGAAGTTGTAGCCCCGGCGGAGCATTTTGGCCCCGCCATTGTTGCTCGGGTGCACCAGACGCACATGCGCGTCGGTCGCCACAATTGGCTCTTGGTCGCTGCCTGCGAGATTGAAGTCAGGCTGGCTGAACTCGCCGCCGCCCGTCAGCGGCGCACCCTCGGCCTTTGTCCGGCCAAAAACCTGCTCCTGCTCACTCAGTGGCTGCCGGTCCCAGATCTCGACGGTCATATTGATACGTCGCACCACCAGATACGAGCCACCGGCCAGCCATTTTCCCTTACTGTCTGCATCGGTCGGCACCCAAACATGCTCGTCGACGGCGGCAGGGTCCTCGGCCTTGACGTTCATCGTGCCGTCTTTGAAGCCCATCAGGTTCCGTGGCGTCGCCTGGCTCGTCGACGTCGAAGAGGTCCGGCCAAAGCCCAGCTGTGACCACCGGATAGCAGCCCGGCCGAAGGCGATCCGGGCCAGGTTGCGGACGGCGTGCACGGCGACCTGCGGGTCGTCAGCACACGCCTGGACGCACAAGTCCCCGTCAGACCTCAGCGGGTCGAGCTTGTCGGCGGGGAAGTGGGGCAGTCGCTGCAGCGCGGCGGGTTGCCGGTCAGCGAGCCCGAACCGATTCTTGCCCTCCGTGCGGAACAGCGTCGGACCGAATCCGAAGGTGATGGTCAGACCCCCTGGGGGCAAGCCGATGGCCTCGCCAGTGTCGTCCGGTGGTGCCGCGTACGGGCCCGACGTCGGTCCGAGTTCCCCAGCAGCAAGGCCCTGTGTCATGCGTGCGGCGGCTGTGGTCCAGTCTTTGAGGAGCTGCACCAACTCCTCGCGGGATTCGGTGATGACGTCAAATGCAGCGAAGTGCATCCGATCCTGCATGGGGGTGAGGATGCCCGCCTGATGCTCGCCGTAGAAAGGGTAGGTACGCGTGCCTGGCGAGGGAGCGGGCGACGAGGCGCTCTCCTCGCTTCCCAGCGCGTAGCCGCCGGCAGCGCCCGCCGCCAGCCCGGCCAGGCCGACCCCTGCCACACCGAGTAGTCCGCGCCGGGAAACCGTCGAGCGCCCCGAAGGACCCTGTGTGGGCTGCGGCGACGGGGGATCGGTTTCAGTGGGCTTGTCGCGAAGGTGCTGACTGGTTGTCATCTGTCAGTTCCTGAGTCAGATGACGGCCGCGGCGAGCTTGGACACTGGCTCTGACAGCGCGTTGACTGCGTCAGACAGCTCCTTGATCTCAGCTCGACTCAGTTGGTCGTAGGTCTTGAACCCATCACCCACCCGCTGAGCGTCCAGCAGCGTCAGTACTGCCGCGAATTTCGCATCGATCTGGCTATCGAGCTCAGGATCCTTCTGCTTGAGCAGCGGGCGGAGCCCCTCGAAGCCCACCAAGGCCCCCTCGATGTTGGCCTGGAAGTCCCACAGGTCGGTCCGCGACCAGTACTCCTCCTCGCCGGTAACTTTGCCCGTCGCTACCTCGTCCAGCAAGCCACGCGATCCGTTGGCGATCTCATCTGCGGTGTAGCTGAGGTCCTCAACCCTGTCCTGGAGGATGGCCGTGTTCTTCACGAGATCGGCGGAGTACACCGCGCGCTCAGCTTTGCTGAGTTGCTCGTAATTCTTGGCGCGTGCGGGCCACAAGTCCTTCTCGATCCGGTGCCAGCCGGTCCACTTTTGACCAGGCTCGAGATCGGCCTCCCGCAGGTCGAGCTTGGGATCGAGGTCGCCGAATGACTCCGCGACGGTCTCAATCCTCTCCCAGTGCATTCGAGCCACCGGGTAGATCGCACGGGCCTCGTCGTCCTTGCCTGCGTTGTAGGCGGCCACGAACTGTGCGGTCCCTGCTACCAGCTGCTCGGTCTGGTCTTCGACGTATCTCTGGTAGTTCTGGTTCGCCTGCTCGACCAGCTCGACATCGTTCCCCGAGGGCCCCTGCTCCTCACCTGAATCCGAGACTGCGAAAGCGGCGCGGATGCCATCGCCGGCCATGCCAGGTTTGCATGCCGTGATGTAGTTCCCGGGCGCGACCTTCATCACCAGCTCCCGAGTAATGCCGGGGCCGATATTCTCCACTTCGCCGACGATGCGCATTCCATCCTCGCCGTAGAGGTAGAACTCGGTCACCTTGGTGCCGCCGTTGGTCACCGCAAAAGTGAGAGCTCCCGACGGGGCGTTGGCTGCGGAAAGCTTGCACTCGGCGTCGGTTGCCTGCACGGTCAAGGCCCGTGGATTCGCGCTTGCCGCGGCGCCCGAACTGCCACCTGAAGTGTTGTCGGTGCATCCGGCTAACAAGGGCAGGCCGAGAACGGCGCAACTCGAGGCGAGGACGAGCGCGCGTGTGGGCAGAGCGAATTCGCCGCCCCGACGGCTTGGTCGGGTCATGATCATTTCCTTCCGGACGCCCCAGCTGGCTCAGGTGTACGACGCGACGGGGCGTGGTCGCGGCGGCGTGTTTGGTACAGGAAGATCGTCATCGTTGGGATGAAGTAGAGCAGCCAGGCGGTTGCCTCGAGGACGGTCGTTGCGGGCGAGAAATTGAACACGCCTTTCAAGAGCGTTCCGTACCACGAGGTGGGTGGGATGGCCTCAGAGACATCAAAGGCCAAGTTGTTCAGACCGGGCAGAAATCGAGCTTCCTGCAGGTCATGCACCCCGTACGCGAGCACTCCGGCGGCGATGACGATCAGGAAAGCGCCGGTCCAGGTGAAGAAGCGGCTCAAGTTGATCTTCAGGGCACCGCGGTAGATCAGGTAGCCCAGCACGATGGCGACCAGCAGACCGAGGGTGGCACCGAGGAGTGGGAGGGTAGTCGAGGTGCCGCCTTGGACTGCAGCCTGAGTAGCGGCCCAGAGGAACAATGCCGTTTCCAGGCCCTCACGGCCGACAGCCAGTAGCGCGATGAGGACCAACGACCATCGGCCGGCCTCGGCGGCCTTGTCGATCTGGGATCGTAGTTCGCCGGATAGCGACCGTGCCGCCTTCGCCATCCAGAAGATCATCCACGTGACGAAGCCGACGGCAATGATCGACAGCGCACCGCCGATTAGTTCCTGGGCCTCGAAGGTGAGCCCCTTGGGACCGAAGGTGAGTGCGGCACCGAAGCCGAGTGAGATGGCGACCGCGATGCCCACGCCGATCCAGATCTGCGGCAGCAGATGGCGGCGATCGGACCTCACTAAGTAGGCGACGAGGATGCTGACGATGAGCGCGGCCTCAAGGCCTTCGCGCAAGCCAATTAGGAAGTTGGCTAGCATCTCTCCTCGTTCCCCGCAGTATGGTGGCGCCTCCCCCGCTGAAGGCGTCGTTGCCGGCTGCATATAGGTGAGGCTCGCCTAACTTAAGTCAGCCTAACCTTCCTTGGCAAGGTTGGCCAGCCCAGAATTCACTGAGCTCTCAGTCATCAGAGGAGAGTTTTGTTGGGGCCGCTCGCGGATCGCGCGCGTCCGCCCATGCCGTCTCAGTGGCGAGTTTCGCCGAGCGTGATCATCGTCGAGCATGCCGCCGTGCCATCGATAGGCATTGGAGAACGCGACGGCACTGTCGACATCGTGCAGCATCGCGAAATTCGCGCGGGAATGCATCACGTCCAGGTCGGGAGGCGGTGGGGTACGGGGAGGCTCGAGCCCTCCATCAGGCGGCAGCCGAGCGCCTCACAGGAGACGTGCTGGCGACCGATCTCACCCCAACGGTCAATCGAGACATAGCGCAGTATCACCGGTAGTCCGCGGCGGAGGTAGACCGCTGAAATGGTGTCGGTCCGGCCGCCACCAACGGGCTCGATCGCGATGATCTCGGACTCGAGGTGCTCTTGAGCCCATGCCCGCACGCGCGGGGGAATCCCGTGAGCAGGATAGATGCGCGCACTAGCCCTTAAGACACCGCAAGAGCAGCATCAGATGATGGCGCGAGCAGCTTCTAACTTGCCACGAGCGCGCGACGCCGCACTAACTCCCCAGTCGCATAGTGGCCGATCTGGTAGGTCGCGAAGCCGTCCATGACTGCGCTGACGCCACCGCCCATCAGCGGAACCCGCTTCACGATCGCCAGCGCGACGTTCTTCCCACCGATACGAGCCGCGAGATCGGTGACCACCTCGTCAGCAACGAGCTTGTCGAGTTCGGGATCGAAGATTGGCGCGGTTGCCACCGCCAAGGGGGAAGTTGGCAGTGTTCCCTGTGCAATGTGCTTGGCGACCTGCTCTCCGCCCATCAAGCACATCACGAGTGAGGTGCGCACCCGACTGTCATTGAGGTCATAGCCACGCAGGTGTGCAATCGCCGCAACCATCCGAATCTGCACGATTGCGACGCCGGTGATGTTGGCGGGGATGGCCACCGGAAGCATGGCCACGCCACCAATGTTGGTTACAAAACCTTGCGCGGAGGCGAGGCGCACATGGTGATCGATGATCGAGGAGATTGCTTCATCAACCGAACCGGCCCGCCGCTGCAGATGGCGTGCAGCGGCTGTCTTCGCGCTGGGCAGTCGCCCATAGCCGTCGATTGCGATTTCGAGTACCTGGCGCAGCGCGCCTCCGGTCCCATGCGCGGTGACCAGATCCGCCACAGGGGAAATCACCGTGGCGATCCTCCGGCGCACCTCCTGCGCTGACGCCATCAGGCCTCCAAACACTCTGCGTCGGGATTCTTGGCTCCCGCCGCGTTCAGCTGCCCGCCGGGCAGTGCTCGATCACCAGCGTACGTGGCCCACCTGGGCCGATGCCTCACCATGACCCCGGGAGAACCCCGAGCCAGCCCCTAACCAGGCGCTTGGCTCTGGTGGGAGTATGCCGAAATGGACTCGCCGTTCGGATCGCCGGAGCTGTGGCGGCATGACGACTTGATCGGAGTCTCGCGGGTCTTCAACGAAGAGCTCGCTGTGGCGGCGTACGAGTGTGGCGCCTTCCCGATGCCCGCGCAGCCTGGACTGATGGGCTGGTACTCGCCGCTGCAACGCGCCATCATCCCGCTCGACGGCATACGGGTCAGCCGCTCACTGCGCAAATCCATCCGGCGCTACGAGATCATGATCGACACTGCGTTCGACGACGTACTGGACGGCTGCGCCGACCGGCGCAGACCCAGCGGATGGATCAACCGCGACATCCGCCGGGTCTATCGGCGGCTATTCAAGCGTGGTCTCGTGCACACGGTGGAAGCATGGTCGCCCAGCGGTGAACTGGCCGGTGGCCTTTACGGGGTGAGCATTGGCGGTCTGTTTGCGGGCGAGTCCATGTTCTATCGACCTGGTATCGGCCGAGATGCGTCCAAGGTCGCCCTGACAGCACTGGTGGAGCTCCTCCGTCGAGCGGGCGCAGAGGGTCGGTTGCTAGACGTCCAATGGCAGACCCCACACCTGGCATCGCTTGGCGCGGTGGAGCTGCCGCGAGAGGAGTACCTCCGGCGGCTTGCGCTAGCCCTGCCGCTGACGCCGCCTGACTGGTCCGGTCACTGAGCCGGATGCCCATAATGGGCCCATGCCTGAGATGCCGGAAGTGGAGTCGCTCGCGCGGTTCCTGACCGAGAAGTGTGTCGGGCGCACGATCGCTCGCATCGATCTCGTCGCCTTCAGTGCACTCAAGACCTACGATCCACCGCTGTCGGCGTTGCACGGCTTGGAGATCGAGTCAGTGACAAGGCGAGGCAAGTTCCTCGACCTTTCCGCCCAAGGGCTGCATTTGGTCTTCCATCTGGCAAGAGCCGGTTGGTTGCGCTGGCGCGACTCTCTCCCCGATGCGCCGCCGAAGCCGAGCAAGAGCCCTCTTGCGTTGCGAGTAAGGCTCGACGATTCGTCGGGTTTCGACCTCACCGAGGCGGGCACCCAGCGGAAGCTCGCCGTCTATGTCGTGACGGATCCGCTGTCCATTCCTATGGTCGCGACCTTGGGTCCTGACCCACTGACTGATGAGTTCGATCAGCCCGCACTCGCCGGGGTGCTGGCCAAGGCTGGCCGAGCCCAATTGAAGGGAGTTCTCAAAGACCAGCGGACCATCGCCGGCATTGGCAACGCGTACTCCGACGAGATCTTGCATGCGGCCAAGCTGAGCCCGTTCAAGCCATCGAACTCGCTTACCGATGCGGAGCTCAGCACACTCTTCGCAGCGATCAAGGGCGAGCTCACCGATGCCATCCAACGCGCGGACGGGCTGGCCGCCAAGGATTTGAAAGGCGAGAAGAAGTCAGGTTTGCGGGTGCATGGACGTACCGGTGAGAAGTGCGATGTCTGTGGTGACACCATCGCCGAGGTGTCCTTTGCAGACTCTTCCCTGCAGTACTGCCCGACCTGCCAGACCGGCGGCAAGAAGCTTGCCGATCGGCGGCTGTCCAAGCTATTGAAGTAGATCATGTCCAACAACCAGAGTCAGGCAGCGTTGTTCGAGTCGCTGTGCGAGGAGTACGCCAGCGTAGCCGGGGTGAGCGTTCCGGAGGGCGGCAGTGGGTTCGGGTCGAACGCGCTCAAGATCAATAGGTCGATCTTCGCGATGCTGGTCAACGACCGGCTGGTCGTCAAGCTCCCCGCCGGACGCGTCGCGGAGCTGATCTCATCCGGCGACGGGCTGCCGTTCGACGCCGGGAAGGGCAAGCCGATGAAGGAGTGGGTTGCCGTGAGCGTCGACGACGATGCCTGCCGAGGGCTGGTTGAGGAGGCAATGGCGTTCGTCGGGCGGCGCTGACGCAACCTCGCCCGACTAGTCCAGGGCACTAGGGTGGGCGTGTGTTTGGGTACGAGGTGGCGGCCGTTCAGCCCGGCGAGGTCGCCGCGCGGCTGGCCGAGGGCTGGATGCTGCTTGACGTGCGTGCCGAAGACGAATGGGCGGGCGGCCGTATAGCGGGCTCAGTGCACATCCCGATGGACCAGCTGATGCAGCGCTTGGACGAGGTGGACGATCGAGTCGTCTGCGTTTGCGCCGTCGGTGCCCGTTCAGCTCGGGTGGCCCAGTTCCTCAATGCCCAAGGTCGTGAGGCGGTCAACCTCGACGGCGGCATCTATGCATGGGCGAACAGCGGCCTCCCTGTCGAGCGCTGAAGGTTCAATATCCCACGCTGCGTGGGATGTTCACGCTGTACATGGCACGCATGCCATGTACAGCGTGAACAACGTTGGTACGGCTTTCGCCCCGGTGTTAGCGTGAGGCTTGCAAAGGAAACCCTTCGGGAGCTCACACCACATGGTGGGCTGAGAGGGCGGAGTGCGACAGAGCGGGTCCGCCGACCGACCGAACCTGACCGGGTAATGCCGGCGTAGGGAGCCTGCAATGTCTGTCACCTCCACTCCAGCCAACACTCCTGACGTCTCCGAACTGTCCGGCCGCGAGGCGCCGCTTACCCTCACCACCGCGCCGCCTCGGCCGCTGCGGTTCGGGGACCAGCTGGCGCTGTGGGCCAACCTCGGCATCAGCTTGTTCGGACCACTGACCGGGGCCCTGATCGCGACGACGGCGGGATCACTGGGGCTCGCGCTGGTGGCGATTGTCGTGGGCTGTGCGCTCGGGGCGATCTTGCTCGGAGCCTCGGCGGTGATCGGTGCGGCCACTGGGGCGCCGGCCATGGTCGCGCTCCGCGGCCTGGTCGGCCGTCGCGGGTCGGTGGTGCCGACACTGCTGAACATTGCGCAGAACGTGGGCTGGGCGACCCTGGAGATCATCGTGATCTCGATGGCCGCGGTCGCCGTGCTCGGCCAGTCCTGGCGCTGGCCCTTCGTGATCTTGACCGGAGCTGCCGCCACAGTGATGGCGATACGCCCGTTGGGCAGCGTACGGCTGTTGCGCAAGATCATGGTCTGGCTGGTGCTTGCTGCCTCGGTGTACTTGTTTGCCCAGGTGCTGTTGCAGCCGCGCCAGTCGATTCCGCAAGAGTCGGTGCTCGGTTTCTGGCCCGCTGTTGATCTTGCAGTGGCCGGAGTCGTCTCATTCGCGCCGCTAGCCGCGGATTACAGCAGGCACTCCCAAACCCGCAAGGCCGCCTTCTGGGGTGCCTCCCTTGGCTACGGCCTCGCCGCGGTCGCGTATTACGCCCTGGGCGTCTTTGCAGTGGTCAACCTCGGCGCAAGCGACGTGATCACCGCGCTGGTCACCCTCCCCGCAGGTGCTATCGCCATCGCGATCTTGCTAGTCGACGAGGTGGACGAGGTCTTCGCCAACGTCTACTCGACAACGATGTCGGTGCACAACATCCTCCCTCGGGTTGACCGAAGGATCATCGCGGTGCTGATCGGAGTGACGGCAACCTTGCTGGCCGGGCTGCTCGACTTCGGCCAATACCAGTCATTCCTATTCCTGATCGGCTCAGTCTTCGTGCCGCTTTACGCCGTCGCCGCGGTGGATTTCCTCGTGGTCAGCCGGCAACGTTGGGATCTCTCGACAACCTCCCGGCTGCGAGTGGCGCCGGTGATCGCCTGGGCCTGCGGATTCGTCGCGTACCAGCTGGTCTATCCCGGAACTGTCCCTGGTTGGGCCGATTTCTGGACTTCGGTCAACGCAACTGTCGGATTCACACCGCCCGGCTGGCTCGGCTCTTCTGTGGCAGCGATAGTGGTCGGCGGGCTAGTCATGTTGATCAGCGGTTTGGCGCTACGTCACCGGAGTGTGGTCCACACATGACACCTTGGCGAGCGTGTCAGCTGACGTGATGAGTCCGCCGGTCCTGATCGCCCATCGCGGCTTCTCCTCGCGACATCCGGAGATGACGCGGGCGGCGTATCAGGCGGCGATTGATTGGGCGCACGAGACCGAGATCCCCCTCGGGCTCGAGTGCGACGTGCATTTCAGCGCCGATGACGAGCTCATCTGCCTGCACGATCTGACCTTGGATCGGACCTCTACCAGCTCGGGACGGGCGTACGAGCGCACCGTAGCGGAACTCAAGCAGCTAGATTTCGGCTCCCGGAGCGTTGCTGATCCAGAACCCGAGCAGCGCGAGCTGCTGACCCTGCGGGAACTGATGGTCATGGTCCGGGATGCGCGGGAAGAACACATACCGGTCAGCATGGTGATCGAAACCAAGCATCCCAACGATCGGGGTCGCGCAGTCGAGGAACGCGTTGCCGCAATGCTCGTAGAGTTCGGCTGGGATCAGCCGGGCGCGCCGGTCCGGTTGCTCTCCTTTTCGGTCAAGGCACTCAGGCGATTCGGCTGGCTGCTACCCGGACTGAACCGCACGCTGCTGATCGAAGATGATCTTGGCCGGTGGCGGGACGGCAAGCTGCCGGACGGTGTACGCGTTGTCGGCCCAGATCTGACGTTGATCAAGGAAGATCCCAAGTTCGTGGAGCGGTCACTACAGCGCGGGCACCGGGTGCATGTCTGGACCGCGAACGAGCCTGACGACATCAGGTTTTGCCGTGATCTTGGGGTGACAGGGTTCACCACCGACTACCCCGATCGAGTGGCAGCTATCCTCGCGGAGTAGATGCGCGCTGAGCCCTTCGATAGGCTCAGGACGGCGCTTGTCGAAGGGCTCAGGGCACATCATCGCGGGCGATCGGGCACGACATACACCGCGGCCCGCCGCGACCGGAACCCAGCTCCGATCCAGCGATAGGGATCACTTCGATGCCCGCCTCGACGAGACGCTGGTTGGTCTCCGCGTTCCGCTCGTACGCGACCGCAACCTTCGGCTCGATAGCCAAAGTGTTGTTGCCGTCGTCCCACTGCTCGCGCTCCGCGGTCACCGGGTCGAGCCCGGTGTCGATCAGCTGGAGCTGGTCGATGCCCATCGCTCGGGCCGCGGCCTCGAGAAAGGGTGCCGGCTGATCGACGATGAGGTCCGAGCCGTTGCCGGAACGGACGGTGATCGCGGACAGCTGGTGTGCCACGTTCGGATACATCACCACCGCGTCGACATCGACCATGGTGCAGATGGTGTCCAGGTGCATGGTGGCGCGATCTTGATTGATCGGCACCACAAGGACGGTGTGCGCGAGGCCGAGCCGGAAGCTGGTTCGTGCCAGACGCTCGGCTCCGGAGGGCTGAGTCCGTTCACCCACCCCAACCGCCAAAACGCCGTCGCCCATGGCCAAGACGTCTCCACCCTCCAGGTATTCCTCCCGCCAGCCGTGGATCCGCTCGATTCCGGAGAAGCGCGGATGGAAAGCGTAGATCAGTTCGGTCAGTTGGGTCTCGCGCCGGCGCGCGGGCATCGCCAACGAGGTGATCGTGACCCGGTCTGCGATCCAAACGCTGGAGTCGCGAGTGAAGAGCAGGTTGGGCAGCGGATCGATCAGGAAGTGGTCGGCTCGGTAGAGAGCCGCAACCAGACTGCCCGTGCCCTGCACCTCATCGTTGCGCAGGCCGGCCATCATGATCTCGGCCAGCTCTTCAGGATCAAGATCAGTGAGATAACTCAGCAGGTAGGTCCGCAGCGTCTCACCCAGCCGGATGTCGGAGACGAGATCTTGGATGGCCTTGGCACGCGCAGTGGCGTCGGCCAGCGTCTCGACAAGCAGCTTGCTCACATAGAGCACCTCAACTCCGCGACTGCGGAGCGCCTCGGCGAACCCGTCGTGCTCCTGCTGCGCGCGGTCGACCCAAGGCAACCCGTCGAAAAGCAGCGCATCGTTGTTGCGCGGCGTCAATCGCTTCAGCTCGTTGCCGGGACGATGCAGCAGCACTGTCCGCAACCGGCCAACCTCGGACCGGACCCCCGGTGCAGTCACTGCCTCAATGGACATGCACGTGAGATTACCGATTGTCGGAACCCGCCAGGCGAGCCGTCTTGCCGGACTAGCCTTGGCTGGTGAGCTCCGACCTGTCCCGTGTCGCGTGCGTCATCCCGGCTAAGGACGAGGAGCAACGAATCGCCGCCACCGTGACCGCAGCAAGAGATCTCCCAGGCGTCGAGATCGTGATCGTCTGCGACGACGGCAGCAGCGATCGTACGGCGGAGTATGCGGCCGGCGCCGGCGCGATCGTCGTCTCCCATGCCCACAACCGAGGCAAGGCTGCCGCAGTTGAGTCGGCGGTCAATGGGCTGGGCGTGATCGAGCAGCGCGACAAGAGGCCGGAAGCAGGAAGCCTGCTGCTGCTCGATGCCGATCTTGCAGAATCCGCCGCGAACTGCGCACCACTGATCTCGCCAGTGGTCACGGGTGAGGCTGATTTGACGATCGCTGTGCTGCCGGCTCAAATCACCGCGGAGGGTGGCGCGCCCGGCGGCTTCGGTTTGGTCGTCAACACCGCACGGCGCGGGATTGCCGAGCTGACCGGCTGGACACCGCGGGCCCCGCTTTCGGGCCAGCGTTGCCTCACCCGGCGGGCGTTCGAGCTGGCCAGCCCATTGGCTGCCGGTTGGGGGCTTGAGGTGGGTATGACCATCGATGTGCTGCGGGCCGGGTTGAAGATACTCGAGATCGAGATCGACCTGCGGCACCGCGCCACCGGCACCGACATCGGCGCGCAACTACATCGGGCAGCCCAGTTGCGCGACGTGACTCGCGCGCTCGCGGCCCGCGGACTGGTGCACGCCGGCCTAAAGGATCTAAAGTCCTCCGGTGGTGTGACCGGCGTGTTCAGACGACTCCGAGGTAAGCAGGCATGAATCGATGACGGCGACCAAGCACAAGCGCCGGAGCGGGAATCCGGCCAAGCCGCCAAAGCCCCAGTACCGACCAGGGATCTGGCACCGGAATCACCAGTTCGCACTGTTCGGAATCGTCGGCGCCACCGCGCTGACGTTGCTTGCCGGTTTCCTCGGTCCCTCCGCGGTCACCTTGACACTTGGTCCACGGGACTCCTACCTGCCTCCCTGGTACCTGCCGGCCGGCGTAGTGAATCCCAATGAATGGTTCGTTTCGCTTCTGATCTGGGCCGCGATCAGCCTCGGTGCACTCGGACTCTGGGTTGGGCTTCGGGCGCTCGCCGACGGCTGGAAACCCAGATTCAAGAAGCTCTTTGCACTCGGTACGGTGCTCAGCCTGCTGACGGCCTGCGTGCCGCCGATGACTTCGGCGGACGTCTTGATGTACGCGGCGTACGGGCGGCTGCAGGCGATCGGGCGCGACCCGTACGAGATCACACCAGCCGAGGTGTTCCGCGGCCAGTTCGATCCGGTGCTGCGCTGGACCGAGCGGCCGTGGCAGGACACCCCGAGTGTGTACGGCCCCATCACCTCTTGGACGCAGCTGGTCGCCAACAAGTTCGGGGCCGAGAACATGCACGACATCGTGTTCTGGCTGCAGCTGTTCTCGGTAGTGCCGTTCATCCTGGCCTGTGCCGGCGTGGTGCTGCTGGCGCGTGGCGATACGCGGCGGCAGGGACGCGTCGCGTTGTTGACCATCGCTAATCCGTTGTTGATCTGGGCTGTGGTCGCTGGTGCGCACAACGAGCCGCTAGCGGTGATGTTTGCGGTTGGCGGCCTGCTGTTCATGCGAAAGAACCCGTTCGTGGCCGGTCTCGGCATCGGGCTTGCCGGGTGCGCCAAGGTGAGTATCGGCCTGTGGGGGCTCGCCATGTTGTGGGCGTACCGGCGAGAACCGAAGAAGGCGCTTCTGCTCTGCCTTGGCACTGCTGTCCCGATGGGTTTGGCCTACGTGCTGTGGCAGCCAACGGCATTCCTACAGGCGCTGCGCAACGGTGGTTATGTCTCGGTCGGGTCTTGGGCCAATCCGTTCTATCGCTTCTTAGATGTCTTCATGACTGGGTTCCACTCCAAGGTCATTATCGGTGTCATCTCATACATCGGTTTGATCGTGATCGCCTGGATGCTCTCCCGGGTGGTGCCCTGGACCGCGGCTCCTGGTCTGGACAAGGATGCCGACCTGCAGCGGGACCCGCTTACGATCGCGCTGCGGACTGCGCTGGTGCTGTCGGTCGCGTGGCTGATCACCTCGATGTACACGCTGTCCTGGTACGACCTGCTCGCCTGGATGCCGCTCGCGGTGCTGGCGGCCAGCAAGCTCGACAAGATCATGGTGATCAGGGGCGCAACATTGTCGCTGGCCTACGTCCCGGGTCGCGCGATTGATCTTGGTTCTGCTCTCGACTTCACCGCCACCCGGATGCGGGATACCGTTTCGCCGATCGTCCAGATGGCGATGGTTCTTGCGGTGGTCTTGTGGTGGCGGCAACCCGACCGTCCCGAACTCTTCCCCTTCAAGAAGTCGAAAACCCCGCCGGCAGCGGCATCGCCGACGGTCCCCAGCCCACCTGCGGCGCCCACAAAGGCGCCGTCGCCGCGTAGCTCGCCGTCGAAGGCGGCACGTTCTCAAGATCCAGTCCCGGTCAGGGAGCTGGCGTCGCGTCGGAGGAGCTGATCTACGAGCTGTGTGCTCAGGCGCTGGGGCTCAGACGCTGGCGAGGCTGGGCATGTGGTTGGCGCGGATGACGCCATCCGGGTCCCACTGGCGCTTCACCGCCGCGAGCCGGTCGCACACAGCTGAGTCGAAGATCGCCTCGAGGTCGCTGGGCCGCTCGACGAAGTTGAAGTAATCGCCCTTGCCGGCCCACGGCGACAGCGCATCCTCCAGCGCGTCGAGTCGCTCGACGATCGCCGCGCCCTGCTCCGGATTCATCGGCAGGCCGGCTGCGAACATCACGTAGTCGGAGTCGAGATGAGAGAGCGCGCCGGCGCCCTCGGCCGGCTGTCCCAGCGCGCCGCCGAGCTGATCTAGCTCGGCGAGCAGCAACGGCGACTTCGCCTGGGGCCCAACCTGGTCGAAGAAGGCGTCGATCGCCTCGTTCGAGAGCTCGCGGACCAGTACCCCATGGCCGAGGACGGGGATCGGCGGCTCGGGGTCCATGTGGATGCGGCTCAGCCCTACGACCGGCATCCGGGCGAAGGTGTCCATGATCGGCTCGCCGATCTCGCGCAGCGGCGCGATCAGCTCGTCGCCCTGGTCGAGGTCGCCGACGAAGGCGCCGTCGATGGTGAGGAGTGGCTTGTCGCGAAGCGGCTCAGGCACGTCGGGAAGGGGCGGCGGGCGCAGGAAGCGAACGCGCGAGGTGATCTCCTCGGGTGCAGTCGCCGCCCAGTCGCGATAGGTCCGCACCGCCTCGGTCCCAACCTCGGCCGGGAACACGAGCGCGCCCGCGAACGCCTCGGCGATCGGCAGCAGGCGGAGGTGCAGGGCGGTGACGATCGCGTAGCTCCCGCCGCCGCCGCGCAGCGCCCAGATAGAGCTCAGGCTCGGACTCGCGGTCGACCCGGCGTGATTCGCCGTCGGCGGTCACGACCTCGATCGCCTCGACCCGGTTGCAGGCGAAGCCGTAGCGACGCCCGAGCCAACTCAGTCCGCCGCCCAGCGTGTAGCCGGTGACGCCAATGTTGGGTGAGGAGCCCGGGAGGAAGCAGAGTCCGGCCTCCTGGGCTGCGGCGGCGAGCTCCATCGCCCGTACCCCGGCCTCGATTCGGGCGGTCTGGGCCTCGCGATCGATCTCGATCCCGCGCATGCGCTCGGTCTTGATCACGATCGTGTCTTCGACCGGACCGACGGCAACGGCGCCGTGCCCGGTCCCCTGGCCGAGGACCTTGAGCTCGTGCGCCGCCGCGTACCGGAGCACGGCGGCGACGTCGTCGGCGCCCTGGACGAATGCAACCGCGGCGGGGTGGGGATCGGCGGCGAGGTTCCAGGCCTGGCGCGCCTCGTCCCAGTCTGGGTCGTCCGGCGTTGCGACCCGGCCTGCTATGGAAAGTTCGGTGAGTCCGCTCATTTTCGAACTTTATGCTTTCGGGCCGGGCTGCTGCGCTTCGGGGACCCGCCCGGGCGGCCATGCTTGGGGCCTCGCCGTTGGCGCTCCGATTGCGCTGGTCGGGTTGATGTTGTCGCGGAGTCTTCGGCTCCGGTCACCAAGTCGGCGTCGCGGCGTAGGAGCTGATTTCGGCGCGCAGCGCGGCCTTGGTTGCGGGGCTGGCGAAGGATGCGTCGACGGCCGTCACGGCCAACTCGGTCAGCCCGGGTTCATCGAGGTCCAGCAGCCTCGCCGCGATCGCGTACTCGGTGTTGAGATCAGTGCCGACCATGGGTGGGTCGTCGGTGTTGATGGTCACCGTGACTCCGGCGGCCACCAGCTCGCGGATCGGGTGATGATCAAGGTCCGGCACGACGCGTAAGGCGAGGTTGGAGGTCAGGCAGAGGTCCAACGCTATCTTGTGCTCCGCCAGGTGTTGCAGCAGTCGCTGGTCGCCAACTGCTGCAATGCCATGCTCGATCCGCTCGGCGCCGAGGCTCGCCAGGGCGTCCCAGACGGTCTCGGGCCCAGTGGTCTCGCCGGCGTGCGGCACGCTGTGCAACCCGGCCGCCCGCGCCCGGTCAAACTGATCACGAAACATCAAACGCGGAAAGCCGCGCTCCGATCCGCCAACCCCGATGCCGACCAGCCCAGGTACCTCGTGATCAAGGGCGACCGATGCGGTCAGCTCGGCTGCCGGCAGCCCGAAGTCGGCGGGGATGTCGAAGATCCACTGGAGCTCCAGACCAAGATCACGTTCTGCCGACTGGCGGGCGTCCTCGATCGCCTCCAGGAACGCTTCGGCCGGCAGCTCATCGCTGATCGATATGTATGGCGTCACTGTCAGCTCGGCGTAGCGGATGTTCTGGGCCGCCATGTCGGCTGCGACCCCATAGGTGATCAAGTGGACATCCTCGGCAGTCTTGATCAGATCGACGACCGCGAGATAGTTCCGGATGAAGTGCGGGAAGTCCTCGAAGATGAAGAACCGCGCCAGCTCGTCCGGATCGCTCGGCACGGTTCCGGGATGTCGCGCCGCCAGCTCAGCGACGACTCGCTGCGACACTGAGCCGACCTGGTGGACGTGCAGCTCCGCCTTGGGGAGACCGGCGATGAAGCTCTCAGTGACCGCCACGGGGCCAGTCTCTCAACATCCCACGCTGCGTGGGATGTTCAAGCTGTACGTGGCGTGCATGCCGTGCACAGCGTCAAGAACCTAGGTACGGCATTCGCTGAACATGCGCACTGAGCTCGTCGAAGTGCAATCAGCCAAAGCGGCGAGCTGAGGCTTCCTGCTCGGCCAGTCGACGGAGGGCGAGGATGAGTGGTTCGACGAGGATCGTGCCCAGCACCACATACCGCACCGCTGCGGTTGGCGAATCGGTCGGCACGTTGTCGATCTCGTATTGCGCGATCTGGCGCATGTGGTCCAGGTAGAAATCGAGTGCGCCCTCAGTCAGTTCGAAGCCAGCCTCATCGAGCGCGCGGAGTGCGTCATCCAAGGCCGCATGAGTTCGACAATCCTTCTCCTCGATCTGCCATCCCCAGCGCCGCATGAGTTCGTGCACGCGCGGATGTCCATCGGTGCTGACGCCAGGCCGAGCCACCGCTATCGCCGCCACCCCGAGCAGTTCGTGCACGGACTCCGGCGGTTCCTCGATGGCTTGAATCACCCGGTGTGCTGCCGCGATCGAAAGCCCGGCTGTGCCCATGAGCGCTCGAATAAGGCGCAGCCTCGCCACATGGCTCTCGTCGTACTGCGCCTGCGTGGCCGAGGTTCGAACGCCCTCGTGCAGCAGCTGCTCCCGCAGATAGAACTTGATCGTCGCAACCGGGACGCCGGTCTGCGACGACAGTTCAGAAATTCGCATGGCAACCTCCCTTGACATTGGATAGTGTTACTCTCCAATATTGGAGAGTAACACTATCCAATAGGAGGATCTCATGGCCGCCGTGATTCCAGCTCGCATGACTCACGACTATGACGGGGAGCTTGTCGTATTTCTGATCGGTATGCGCATCAACAAGCCATGGCGTCCCGATCTCTGGCTGCCGGTGTTCAACGCCATGCCGAAAATGCTGGCTGAGCTTTCGAAGGTCGAAGACTCCGGCCTCCTCGGCTATCGGCTGGCTTTCGGCCCCGGCGGACCGTTCGTGGTGCAGTACTGGAACTCGCACGAGAAGCTGTATCAGTATGCAAGCGACCGAAGTGCAATCCACCGTCCGGCCTGGGCCGCGTTCAATCGCCAGGTGCGTAAGGCTCCAGGCGCGGTCGGCATCTGGCACGAGACCTATCTCGTCGAGCGAGCCGAGTCGATCTACTCCGGCATGCCTGTTTCGGGGCTGGCCGCTGCCACGTCGTCCGTGCCGGTGGCGCGGCGCGGCGAGAGCGCGGCGGAGCGGCTCGGTGCGCGACAAGCCGCGTGACGGGCTGCTACGCGCCCTTCGACAAGCTCAGGGGCGCATAGCCGTCCGGGTGAGAAATGGTCAGGCGGCATCTTCGCGCGGAGATAATCTGTGCCGGTGCTCGCAATCCCACCTGACCACTACGGCTATTACGGGCCCGTCGGAACCTTCACTCACCAAGCCCTGCTGACGCTGCCCGCACTGGCCGACGAACCCACGCCGTACGCGACTGTCGCGCAAGCTCTCCAGGCTGTCCGTGACGGCGACGTCGGTGCTGCCCTGGTGCCGATTGAGAACTCGGTAGAAGGTGGGGTCTCTGCGACGCTGGACAACCTGGCATACGGGGAACCACTGAGGATCATCCGCGAGGTAGTGCTTCCGGTTCAGTTCACCCTCTTTGCTCGCAACGGAACGCAGCTCCACGAGGTGCGCCGAGTGCTCACCCATCCGCATGCGGCAGCACAATGCCGCGACTGGCTGGCCGACAATCTGCCCGACGCGGTCGTCACCGAGGGTGGCTCGACCGCAGCTGCCGCTGCAGAGGTGACCGATCCACTTTCGCGGTTCGATGCTGCGATCTGTGCACAGATCGCCGGCGAACTGCACGGCCTGGTACCGCTTGCGAAAGACATTGCTGATAACCCCGACGCGGTCACGCGATTTGTGCTGGTCTCGCGGCCCGGACCGGTCGGCCCGGCCACTGGCGCCGACAAGAGCACGATGGTCTTGTTCATGCGCGACGACCATCCGGGTGCCCTTCTTGAGATCCTCGAACAGTTCGCCAGCCGCGGTGTCAACCTGTGCCGGATCGAGTCGCGCCCGACCAAGAAGAGCCTTGGTGACTACTGTTTCAGCGTTGATGCGGAGGGGCATATCGACGACGCCCGTATGGCTGAGGCGATGATGGGACTGCATCGGGTCTGCCGCGACGTGGTCTTTCTCGGCAGCTATCCTCGCGCCGACCTGACTGAGCCGCTCATCCGGCAAGGCACCTCTAACCAGGAGTACGCCGCCGCCGCGACCTGGCTGCGGAAGCTGCGCGGCTGACAGCCTGGACTCCGGGCACCTGAACTCGCCCCGAGCGCTGCGCGGAGCTGACCTCGCCGTCCCCCGTCGTCAGCTCGTAGACCAGCCTCGGTACCCGAAGCCGCAGTGCACCGGGCACCACCTCAGCGGTCAACGTGTTGCACTCACCGACTGTGTCGCCGTCAAGCTGAACCTGATCAGGCTCCTCCACGGTGATGGTGACCTTGTGACCGGTCAGTCGATCCAGCTGATCGTCGGGTTGCTTGCGCCGGGTCAAGACGCGGGTCGTCAGCCTGACCCAGTCGCTGAGCGTGCGCGGCGAGGCGACAACCACGTCCAGAATTCCGTCATCAGCCCGTGCGCTCGGCATCAGTTGAATGTTGGCCATCAGGAAACCGACATTGCCAACCATGATGAGGTGCGCGCGGCGCTTGATCGGCGGTTGATCATCGACCACGATCGTGGCGTGCATCGCCGGATGGTTGGCGTTTTGCGCCGCCGAGACGAAGTAGGCGGCTGAGCCGACAGCCTTCTTCATCTTCGGGTCGGCACGCTCGACGATCACCGCGTCCAGGCCAATGCCCGCCATCACCGCAAAATGATCAGGCGGCTGATCGTCAACCTGGAGGCGAACCAGGTCCACCGCTTTGTCGAAACCGTCGAAGGCAACGTCCAGCGCAGCCACCTCGTCCAGCGGGATGCCGATATTGCGGGCCAGCAGATTCCCTGTGCCAGCAGGGATCAGACCGAAGGGAATCCCAGTGTCGGCAAGCCCGGAACAGATCACCCGGATCGTGCCGTCGCCGCCAGCGCCCAACACCAGGTCGACGTTCTCGCGTACGGCTTGCTCAGTCATTGCCCGCCCGGGATCCTCGCTGGTGGTCTCGAGCCAGAGTGCCCGATCCCAGCCGCGACTCTTCAGCTCGTATTCCACGTGCCGCCGGAACGTGATCCAGTCGGTGACCTTGGCCGGGTTGAAGATGACCGCGGCGCGCCGCAATGGTGCGATGGGCGCTTCCTCGGCAACCGCCCGGCTGCGTACGATCTCGCCCACCAGCTCGTGCGGGATCGGCACCTTGACCCCCGCCACCAGCAGCGCGATCGTCGCAGCGAGCGCGCCCCACAAGGCCCCGCCCACGATGTCGGAGATGTAGTGCGCGCCGGTGATCCAGCGATCGAAGGCGACCGCGAGTACCAGGAGGCCCGAGCCCACCTGCCACAGGATTCGGGCTCTCACGGTCTGCCTAGTCACGGCGAAAGTTGCTCCAACAGCGATCGAGAAGGCGACGGCGCCGGCCATGTGGCCGGACGGGTAGGCGTAGCCGGTTGAGGTCAGCAGATCGAGCGCCTGCTCCGGTCGCGGCCGTTGGAAGGTGATCTTGAGGAGCGCGACGCCGCCCCAACTGAGCGCGATCACCAGGACCAGCGCCACCGCGAGCTGACGCAATCGGTGCCGCAGCGCCCACAAGGCGATCGCCGCCAGCGCAGCGTACTCAAACCCCGGCCAGGTCAGCAGGGCAAAGGCGGCGACGATCTCTGCGGTGGCAGAGCCCGGGTCCAGTGGCGGTGCCAGCGTACGCAGATCAAAGGCCGCGAGAGCCGCAGAACGGAAGGTGAGCCAGGTCCAGAGGACGAAAGCCACCAGCAACGAGATCGCGATCAAGACCGACGATCGGCTCGGGGGGCGACGGACCATAACCGCTTCATCATCCCAGCAGGACCCAACGCGGGTGCTGTTTGCCGGGGATCACAATCCGATCGCACCATCTTCCAGGGGCGCCGCGCGAGCAGAGAAACGTATGGGCGGTGGTTACGCTTGCCCGGTGATTGATGTCAAGGTGCTCCGCCTCGATCCAGACCGGGTACGGGCGTCCCAGCGCGCTCGCGGTGAGTCGGCGTCTCTGGTCGACGACCTGGTCACTGCAGATGAGGCGCGTCGCAACGCTATTGCACAGTACGAGGAGCTCCGGGCCGAGCAGAAGGCGCTCGGCAAGCAAGTAGCACAGGCCACCGGCGAGGACCGTGCGATCCTGCTGAGCCGTACCAAAGAGCTCGCCGACATGGTCAAGAAGGCGGAGGCGGCTCAGAACGAGATCGCCATCGCCTTCGACCAGATGCTGCGTCAGGTCGGGAATCTGGTCTTCGAAGACGTGCCGCCTGGCGGGGAGGACGACTATGTCGTGCTGGAGACGCTTGGTACGCCACGCGACTTTGCCGCCGAGGGCTTCCGACCCAAAGATCATCTGGAGCTCGGCCAACTGCTCGGCGCGATCGATGTGGAACGTGGCGCCAAGGTGTCTGGGTCCCGCTTCTACTACCTCACCGGCCAAGGGGCCGAACTCGAGCTGGCCTTGATCAACCTGGCGATGAACACCGCGATCGGGAACGGCTTCATACCGTTCATCCCGCCCGCTCTCGTCAAGCCACAGGCGATGGAGGGCACCGGCTTCCTCGGTCAAGCCGCGCAGGACGTCTACCATCTCGAAGAAGATGATCTTTATTTGGTCGGCACGGCGGAGGTTCCGCTCGCTGCCTACCACGCCGATGAGATCCTCGACCTTGACTCGCTGCCGCGCCGTTACGTCGGCTTCAGCCCCAGCTATCGGCGCGAGGCAGGCTCCCACGGCAAGGACACCAGGGGCATCTTTCGGGTCCACTGGTTCGACAAGGTCGAGATGTTCGTCTTCTGCGCTCCAGAGGCGTCGGCGGCCGAGCATCAGAGATTGTTGCAGTGGCAGAAGGACTTCGTCACTGCGCTGGAGATCCCCTTCCAGGTGATCGAATTAGCTGCTGCTGATCTTGGTCTGAGTGCCGCCCGCAAGTACGACATTTGCAGCTGGCTGCCCACTCAAGATCGTTATCGCGAGATCACCTCGGCCTCCAACTGCACCGATTTCCAGGCGCGACGGCTCAACATCCGGGCCCGCCTCGATTCCGGCACCGCACCCGTCGCAACCTTGAACGGTACGCTATGCGCGATGACCAGGACCATCATCATGATCTTGGAGAATCACCAACAGGCTGATGGATCGGTACGCGTTCCCGAGGCGCTGCGGCCGTACCTGGGAGGCAGGGAGGCGCTGACCCCGCGTTGACAAACTCAGCTGGTGGGGGCTGGCGTCCGCGGCTGGTCGCGCTGGACATTGACGGCACCGTGGTGGATCGCAACGGCGTGCTGCCGCGTACCGTGGCCGAGGCGGTTGATCTCGTTGTCCAGGCTCGGGTACCGGTAGTGCTGTCGACTGGTCGTTCCTGGCACGGCACCAAGCCGGTGTTCGAGGAACTCGGTCTGCCGCCCGGACCGACCGTCTGCTCCAACGGTGCCGTGATCGTGCGATATCCGCCCCAGGAGATCATCAAGGCGATCACGTTCGACCCGCGACCCGTGATCACCCAGGTGGAGGAATTCGCCCCGGGTTCGTTGATCGCTGTCGAGGAGATCGGCCGTGGCTACCGGCTCAATGATCGTTTCCCAGGCGATGACCTGACCGGCGAGTTGATCATCGAGGATGCCGAGCAGCTCAGCTCACGGCCGGTGACACGAGTGATCGTAAGAGATCCGACCCGCTCCGAGGAGGACTTCGTCGCCCTGGCCCGACACCTCGGGCTGCACGGTGTCACCTACTTCGTCGGCTGGAGTGCCTGGCTCGATATCGCCCCAGATGGGGTGAACAAGGCAACCGCGCTCGCCGAGGTGGCAGCAGGCTTCGGGGTTTCGGCTGCGGACGTATTGGCGTTCGGCGACGGCCGGAACGACATCGAAATGCTGCGCTGGGCAGGCAGGGGCCTCGCCATCGGCGACGCCCCCGACGAGGTCAAGGCCGCCGCGGACGACGTAACCGAGTCCTTTGACAACGACGGACCGGTGGCTGAGTTACGTCACTGGTTTGGGTAGGCAGCGCTCAGCGGCGTGGATCCGAGGACTTCTCGTCGTCGACCACCGGTCGGTCTGCGACGTCGTTACGGCGAACGTCATCACGGACTGAGTTGTCATCGACATCGCGCCGAGCCGGGCTAACTTCCTCATCGCTTCGAGTGCGATCCCGGACGTCGCGATCTGAGACGTCGCGATCCGAGACGTCCCGATCCCGGACGTCGTCATCATCTAGTGCGTCGTCGGTCGCTCGCCTGGGACCGGTGTCGTCGTCGGTTCCCCGGGCCCGTACGTCAGGGTCGATACTGTCCGCCTTACGCAGTGAGTCCTCGACGTCCGTACGCTCCGCCGCAGTGCGCTCTCGTTGCTCTGCGGAAACCGACTCCAGCCGGTTCGCCTCGGCGCGTACATCCTGAGCCTGCGCGGCCATCGCATTCGCCTCGGCCTCTTGCCTGTCAAGGGCAGCGGCTCGCTCCGTTGCCTCCTGCCTGATCTTCTCAGCGCGAGTCCGCCGTGCGCTGGCACGGCGATTCATCACGAAGAACGCCACAACGGCCAAGATCACGAGCACGACGATGCCGAGAATGATCCATCCGGTGACACTCATACCGAATTCCCTTCTGTCCGGCGGACCTGGGACTTCTGTCCGTGCGTGGCGCTGCCGCGCAGTTGTCCGCTAGAGATGGGTACCCGTAGCGATCGATCCGAAACTCGCCCAACCCCGGAGCTCAGGGCAGTGACTCGCGTACACCTAGCCTTGCAGCCGCCGGAACTGCTTGACATCAATGGGTGCAACGCTCGCGGCTGACGCCACTGAACCTCTCAGAGGTACATCCCTCCGCTGCCCTCGCGTTGCCGACCTTCGGGTGGCAGGGGTGGCACGGTGCCGGCCGGCAAAGCCCGCCGCATCTGCTCAAGCTGCGCCCGAGCAGCCATCTGCTGCGCAAAAAGTGCCGTCTGGATGCCCTGGAACAGACCCTCGAGCCAGCCCACAAGTTGGGCTTGCGCGATCCGCAGTTCAGCATCACTGGGAGTGGCGTCGTCACCTAACGGAAGGGTGAGGCGTTCCAGTTCATCGGCGAGCTCGGGCGCGAGTCCCTGCTTGAGCTCGGTGATCGAGGTCTGGTGGATCGCTCGCAGCCGCTGTCGGCTGGCATCGTCGAGTGGAGCCGACTTCACCTCAGCGAGCAGCTGCCGGATCATATTGCCGATTCTCATCACCTTGGCAGGTTGCTCGACCAGGTCTGTGACCGATTTCGGCTCATCCGTGTCTGTCTCTTCACGAGGCGGCCCCTCGACGGCCATGGCCTGTGGTGTCACGACATAGACGCGCCCGTCCTCGGTCGCCCCCGCGACACCTTGCATCTCGGGCTGCTCATTGCCGGCTGTCGAGTCAGTGGTCATGTCTTTGATCCTAGATCGACGCAGTCACCCATTTCGGCGATTGGAAAACCGGTGGAGCGCGTCCGCACCCCAGCCCTACGCTGAATTGGTCATGCTCGACTTCCCGCCGCTGGTCCCGGACTTGGCGGGGCCGGAGGCTCGCGCGCACACCACTCCCACTCGTAGAGGGCGGGCCGTGGTGCGCTGGCGCCTGCCCAGGCGGGATTTCTCCCAACCGGAGACCCGCAGCGGTGTCCGATTCCTCGGCTGGTTGCTGTGGCAGCAGCTGCCGGTACTGCTGCTCAGCTCGCTGATCAGTGTGATCGAGTGGCTGCCCGGTTCGGTGGGGCCCTATCTGGTCGGCAAGATCGTGGACGAGGGAATCATTCCGCACGACCTTGCGACAGTCGTCCGCCTCAGCCTGATCATGTTCGGTCTGGTGGTCATCGGGATCATCGCAAGCGTGCTGGGCCACACGGTCGTGGTACGCACCTGGCTGGTTGCCATGTACGGCTCGATGAAGCTGGTGACGCGCAAGGCGACCCAGATGGGGCACGTACTTCCGCAACGTACGCCGACCGGCGAAGTGCTTAGTGTCTCGGCTAGTGACTCTGATGAGTTCGGTGCGTTGACCGAGGTCGTGTCACGCTTCGTCGGCGCCTTGATCGCGTACCTGGTGATCGCGGGGTTGGTGCTCTCGACCTCCCTCAAGCTCGGCCTCGTGGTGCTGGTCACGGCACCGCTGATCGTGTTGTTTGCGATGCCGCTGCTTCGCCCGCTGCAGCGGCGCGAGGAGATCGAGCGGAACCGGACGTCGGATCTGACGTCAATGGCAACCGACATCGTGGGCGGGCTGCGCATCCTGCGCGGTATCGGCGGCGAGCAGACCTTCGCCCGCAACTACACCGAGCAGTCGCGGTACACCCGGCTGGCCGCCGTCTCAGCTGGTGTCTGGCAGGGCGCCATCGATGCGACAAGCGTGCTCTTTTCAGGGCTGTTCCTGGTCGCCCTTACCTGGATTGGTGCCCACGAGGTCGTGGCCGGAGAGCTGAGTGTCGGCCAGTTGATCAGTTTCTTCGGCTACGCGATCTTCATGGTGTGGCCCATCCAGACGTTCTTCGAGCTGGCGCAGAAATGGGTGCGCAGCGTGGTCTCGGCGCGCAAGACCGTTGCCGTGCTGGACCAGCAGCCGCCGTGGCAGGCCCCTCGTCAGCCGTTGACGCTGCCGGATCACGCCGTCTTGCATGATCAAGAGTCTGAGTTCACCGCTGAGCCGGGCGAGTTCACGATCATCGTGTCCGCACTCCCGGACGACTCAGCCGCGTTGGCCGACCGGCTCGGCCGCTACCTGCCGGCTGATCATGAACCGGTGGGCCTGGACGTCGGGGACGGCCTCAAGGGCCGTGCTGCCCGCCGGGCCCGAAAACAACAGCGGGCCGAGCGAGCCCGGCTCGCCGAGCGAGATCGGCAGCTGGCCGGACAGAAGTGGGGCGTGAGCCTAGGCACCGTGGACCTCGCTGACGTGCCGATTGATCAAGTGCGGAAGCGGATTGTCGTCAGCGACACTGCAAGCCAGGTCTTCGCAGGCACGCTGCAGTCGGCCATCGATCCACACGGACGTCTCAGCCTCGCCGAGGCCGAGACGGTGCTGCGCGCCGCCGCGGCAGAGGATGTCTTCGCTGGCTCGCACGGAGGTTGGCAGGGTCGGATCGACGAGCGTGGTCGTGGACTGTCCGGCGGCCAACGACAGCGGGTGGTACTGGCACGAGTGCTGGGGCTCGACCCGCAGATCTTGATCTTGGTCGATCCCACCTCTGCCGTCGACGCGCATACCGAGGCGATGATCGCCGAGCGGCTGGTAGCGCATCGCCGTGGAAAGACGACCATCGTGGCCACCGTGTCGCCACTGCTGCTGCACCATGCCGACCGGGTGGCGTTTCTGGTCGACAAGCGGATCACAGCGTACGGAACCCACGAGGAACTTCTGCAGACGAACCCGAACTACCGCAGTACGGTGGCGCGCGCACTTGACGAGCCGGCGGAGGACTCCGATGAGTGATCTGCAGACCGGCCTACGCGGCTCGGCCGAAACGTGGCGGTCGACGCCGCCGTCGCCGCAGGTGCCTGAGGCGTTGCTGCCGCCGCGGAGCGGCTCCCTGGTATCGCGGTTGCGGGCCTGGCAGCAGCGCCATCTGCTACGGCAGCGGCGGGCAGAGGAGTTCTTCGCAGACTCCCGCAACCCTGACCTCGGACTTCCCGTGGCCGACCGGCGCGCCGTGGGTGCCTTCACCTCGAGCTTGCTCCGCAGGCGACGCGGGATGATCACCGCGCTGCTGTTGCTGCACGCCCTGGCTGCCATGGCTGGCCTGGTCGTGCCGCGCATTCTCGGTTCCCTGGTGGACGCTGTCTCAGATGGCGGCACCTCGCTAAGGACGCTGGATGGGCTGGCTCTGGCGGTCGCCGGCGTGGTCGTGATGCAGGCGATCTTGACCTTCTTCGCACTGTGGATGTCGGTGCTCTTTGGCCAGGATTTGTTGGCGGAGGCACGCGAGTACGTCGTTCGAACAGTCCTCGGGCTGCCGCTGGGCAGGGTTGAGAGCGCGAGCACCGGCGATCTGGTCACCCGGGTGACTCGTGATGTCGGCACGATGAGCATGAGTGTCCGCTTCGGCCTGCCTGAGTCCGTGATCGCCGGCATGACGACCCTGCTGACGGTGGTTGCGATGCTGCTGAACTCACCGCTGCTGACACTGCCACTGCTGGTCACGTTGCCGTTGTTGATCTTCGCTTCGAGGCGCTACCTGAAACGGGCGCCGAAGGGCTATATCACTGAGGGCGGCACATACTCGCAGATCAACTCGACGTTCACCGAGACCGTCGAGGGCGCGCGTACGGTCGAAGCCCTTGGGCTACAGCCGACTCGTCTCGAGCGCGGCGATGAAGACATCGCGGTATCCGCGCAGGCCGAGCGCTACACGATGACCCTTCGCAACCTGCTGTTCATCGTGATCGGCTTCGCGTACGACACACCGCTGCCCTTGGTGCTGATCCTCGGCGGCATCGGCTATGCGAATGGCTGGGTGACCCTGGGTCAGGTGACCGCGGCGACCCTGTACATCCAGGCCCTGGTTGAGCCGCTTGATCGGCTGATCCGCAACGTCGACCGGCTGCAGGTTGGCATCGCCTCGACCTCCCGGCTGCTTGGCATCGCCGCCGTCCCCCAGGATCGCGAGGAGGGCGAGGAGTTGCCCGTGGGCAATCGGCTCGTCGGGCGGAACCTGCGCTTCGCATATCGCGATGATCATGATGTCTTGCACGGCATCGACCTGGTGCTGCGTCCTGGGGAACGGCTGGCCATTGTTGGGCCAAGCGGCTCAGGCAAGTCCACACTGGGCCGGCTGCTGTCCGGCATCAACAAGCCGCGTACCGGCTCGGTGACGGTAGGTGGCGTAGAGCTCACTGCGCTGCCGCTGCCTGTGCTGCGCACGGAGGTTGCGTTGGTGACGCAGGAGCACCACGTGTTTGTCGGTACGGTGCGGGACAACATCATCTTGGCTCGAGAGTCGTCGCCTGACGACGTGGTGATCGAGGCGCTGCGCACGGTCGATGCGTGGGACTGGGTAGAGCGGCTGCCCCAACAGCTTGGCACTATGCTCGGCTCCGGTCACCAGAAGCTGACGCCCGCGCAGGCCCAGCAGGTCGCGTTGGCCCGGTTGGTGGTCGCGGACCCGCACACTCTGGTGCTGGATGAGGCCACCTCCTTGATCGACCCGCGTACGGCTCGACATCTGGAGGGCTCGATGGCTGCGCTGCTGCAGGATCGGACCGTCGTCGCGATCGCGCACCGGTTGCACACCGCGCATGATGCCGACCGGATTGCGGTAGTGATCGACGGCCGGATCGCAGAGCTCGGCAGCCATCACGAGCTGGTCGAGGCCGGCGGCGAGTATGCCCGCCTCTGGCGTGCCTGGACCTCGTAGCGCTGGCCTGGTCGGCTCTGCTGGCGTTTCTCCGCACAAGGTCGCGAAGTATGCGGATTCGACGCCGTCGGGCCGCGTTTCTCCGCACAAGGCCGGGAAGGTCGATCAGCAAGGCGGAACGCCAGTCGGCAGGTATCCACAGCCACTGAAGTGGCTAATCCACAGATCTTGCCCGATGCGGCGCGAGTGGACGGCATCGCATGAAACTCACCAGCATGAAGGAAACCTCAGGCCCGATCGTCCTCACTAGAGCCAAGGCACGAGCCATGGGAATCCCGCTCTCCGACCTACTCGGCCCTGGCTTCACCCGCCTCTTTCACGACACTTACGTGGGCTCCGGCCAGATGATCACTTTGCGGCTTCAAGCCAGAACGATCATGAAGCGGCTCCCGGCGGCGACGCATGTGAGTCATCACACAGCCGTACGACTGTGGGGTGGCGTGGCTCCTGACTCGGCCAACATCCACGTCAGCATGCCATCCCGGGAGGCGCGATGCCGCCGGGCGGGCGTCGCAGCGCATCTGGGCGCTCCGTCGGCGCAGACGACGACTTGCGATCGGTTACCGATCTCCACGCCCGTGCAGGCCTTCCTCGATCTGGCCAGCGTTGGCGTGAACCTGGTTGACCTTGTCATCGCGGGCGACAGTTTGGTCAAGGCCAACGACCTTGACCCGCGGCACTTCGTGGCGGCCGCGGCTGCATATCAGGGTCGCAACGCCAGGCGTGCTCGCCGGGCTGCTTCGCTCGTACGGGCTGGCGTCGACTCGCCGATGGAGACTCGACTACGGCTGCTCATTGTTCTCGCCGGCCTGCCCGAACCGCAGGTCAACGTGATCGTACGCATTGCCGGTAGCAAGTGGCGTTGGCGATTCGATCTCTGCTACCCCGAGTACAAGCTGATCATCGAGTACGACGGGCGTCAGCATGCCTACGATGCCAAGCAGTGGAGCAATGACCTTGAGCGGCGTGAATGGCTTGATCAAGAGGGGTGGCGAATCCTAATTGTGATCTCTGAGGGCATCTATGGGGATCCGCTGCGGACGCTGCTTCGGGTCAGGACAGCTCTGGAAGAGCGAGGTGCTCGTGTTCCGAAGTCTTTCAAGCAGGAGTGGACTCGCCATTTCATGGTCCGCTCCTAGGACCTGTCAGATGTCTCCGGGCTTCCGGCGAAGAAAGTCGCTCGGTCTCCGTCGAAGCGCTCTCGTGGCCTTGTGCGGAGAAATGTTGCTTCGAACTGGCAGATCGAGCTGCATTCGTGGTCTTGTGCGGAAAAACGCTGCGTCGAGGGGCCTAGCGCCCGACGGAGAGGATGATCTTGCCGATGTTGTCGCCCGACTCCAGGCGAGCGTGGGCGGCGGCAGCTTCCGCCAGAGGAAAGACAGTCAGCGGCGATTGCTTGATCGTGTCGTCGGCGATCAGCGGCCAAACATTCTGGACGAGACCGCGGCAGATTGCGGCCTTCTCCTCGACTGGCCGGGCGCGCAGCGAGTTCGCGGTGATGAGGCCACGGCTCCCCATCAAGGATCCCAGGTCTAGCGTGCCCTTGCGGCCACCTTGCAGACCGATGATCACTAGTGCCCCATCGATGGCAAGCAGCTGAACGTGATCATCAAGGTACTTCGCGCCCATATTGTCCAAGATCATGTGTACGCCGTCACCGGCGACCTCTCGTACTGCGGCCGGCCAGTCACCGCGATAAGAGATCGCATGATCTGCACCGATTGAGCGGCAGTAGTTGAGCTTGTCCTCGGTACCTGCAGTGGTGATCACTGTCGCCCCGATGCTCTTCGCGTACTGGATGGCGAAGGAGCCGATGCCGCCCGCGCCGCCATGCACCAGAAACCTGTCACCGTCAGCAAGGCCGATGAACTCGATGTTGGAGTACACGGTTGCTGCGACCTCGATGACCGCTGCCGCCGCGCCCAGCTCCACCCCTAACGGCGGTGGTACCACTTGACCTGCGGGCGCGGCGGCGTACTCGGCATAGCCGCCACCGGCCAAGAGTGCGACGCAGGGGTCGTCGACAGCCCAGTTGGAAACCTCCGTACCCACCTCTGCGACGGTGCCGGAAACCTCGAGACCAAGAATCGGGCTGACGCCGGGCGGGGGCTGGTAGTGCCCTTGTCGCTGCAGCAGATCGGCACGGTTGACGCCCGCCGCCGCGACCTTGATCAAGACCTCGTTGGGACGGGGGCTGGGGGGCTCGACCTCTCGCAGTTCCAGCACGTCTGGAGCGCCAGCTTCCCGCGCGACGATGGCTTTCACCCCCCAAAGCGTGCCATAGACCAACCCGTGAGTCGGCTAGGATCTGGATGCTCGCCGAGCTCGCGAGCTTCAGACCGCGCTGGGCGAGGTCGCATAGTGGACTAGTGCAGGCGCCTTGAAAGCGCCCGAGCGGGAGACCGTTCCGTGGGTTCGAATCCCACCCTCGCCGCTGCTGTCGGAAACGTTGCGCGCAGCCAGCCAACGTGGGCTGTGGGAGCTCAGCGTTGGACTTGTAAGGTGCATCGGTGAGCGATTCAGGCGGCCCACCTCAGGAGACGCGGTTCACGCTGACTGCTCCGCCTCCGGTGCGCTCGCTAGCGATCAGCGCCGGGGCGGCTGTGATTGCAGCGGCCACGATCGTGCTCGGTAGCGCCCTCGATCTGCCGCGGGTCGTTTCCATTGCCGGCGTTGGCCTCATGATCTTTGCGGTTGTGCTGGCTGTGGTCGCGCTTGTCCTCACCGCGCGGCTGCGTACCACATTGGTCTTGGATCCGGAGTCGATCACGATCATCAATGGGCGGCGTCGTCGAGTCGTGGCTTGGTCCACGATCGACATAGTCAGAAGGCAGGGACGGCGGCTGTTGTTGATCACTAAGCCAGAGAGCGGCGGCTCAGACGTAACCGTATTCAACGCACGGGCTGAAACCGATGCCACGTTCTCCGCGCTGATCGCCGAGATTCAGAAGCGTCTGAACGCCGACCGCGGCTACCGACAGATTTCTTAGCGCCGCTCAGCTCCGTCCCGCCGATGGGTTCAGCGGACCGGCCTGGATGTCGCGGCAACCTTGGGATCGTACGCGCACGTGTCGTTCACGTCTTCGCTCTGCGGGGAGCGGGCACTCGATTTCTTTTTCGATTTTCCGGGCTTGGGGTCCTTGCTCTCACTGAGCGCGGCCTTGACCCGCTTACGCATCAGCGAGAAGTCCGGATTCGTGGCGTAGAAACCAGCTTCTCCATGCTTGAAGACGATGCTGCGGACATTGCCGTCCTTCACACGCAGGCTCAGATCGACCATCAGCGGCAAGACTTCCTGGGGCATATCTGTGTAGACGAGCTGCTTGCCGGCTTTCGCGACGTCCTCATAGCGGGCCAGCATGTTGGTGGGGTTGGCCTGCTTGATGATCGCATTGATCACGCAGCGTTGCCGGTCCATCCGGTCGAAGTCGCTGGAACCATAGCGACCGCGGGCGTACCAGAGGGCGCTGCGCCCATTGAGCTTCTGATTCGGCCCCGGCTTGAGGAACTCCTTGGGCGGAATGCCGAGTTCTGAGTCGCCGCCGATCGGGATGTAGGTGTTGACGTTCAGCCGGATGCCACCGAGGGCATTGATCATCTGGCTGAAGCCCTGCAAGTTGATCAGCATGTAGTAGTCCACCTGCAAGTCCAGTGCCTCACCCACTGACAGCTTGAGCGCGTCGGCACCGAGATTGTCCGTCGGGCCAAGCACATCCTTGGGTACCGAGCGCGGCAAATTGCGGTACATCGCGTTCAGGAAGTATTCGGCGTCGTTGCCATTCCCATTGGTGAACCCGTACGGGTAGCGCTTGCGCAGCGGTGACCGCGATGGGAAGGGCATGCGAGCTGTGGTGCGGGGGAGGCTGAAGAGCGCGGTGTCGCCGGTCTTGGTGTCGATGCTTGCCAAGATCACGGTGTCGGTGCGGGTGCCTATCCGGCCTGGCCCAGCGTCGCCGCCGAGCAGCAGGACATTGAGCCGCGGCTTGCCGGCCCAGGGGTCCTGCGGATTTGGCTCGCCGGCGGTCTCGGTGGCCTCCAGAGTCGGCCGGGTGGCGCTCTTGGTGTCCTTCTCACTCTGGAACACCGCAGCGACTGAGCTTGCCGTGACGTAGGAGTAGTGCGCGGCAACCGCCGTCGGTGCAGCGACAGCGAAGGAGAGGAGGGCGACGAGTATGCCGCCGATCACCCGCTGTCCCCGCGTCGGTCGGCTGCGCAGGCAGAGGTGACTGGCGATGATGACGGCTACCCACACGATGCCGATGATGACCAAGGCGACGGCCGCTCGGCGAAGCGTCGTGGGATCGACAGCACGCGCCAGCAGGCCCTGACGGTCGAATGTCGCATAGACGCCGAGGGCGAGCAGGCCTGCAGCAAAGAGGCCGAGGATAACGCTGCCGATGATGCGTCGTCGACCGGCGATCAGCCCGAGTCCGGGGATGGCAGTTCCGGCCACCGTCAGCGCAACGGCCCGCCGGAACGTCCGCGGCGGTGGCGTTGGGTCGGTCCTACGCGCGGACGCGGAGGGGCTATCGGGGAGCTGCCAGCTCCACGGACCCGGCTCCGTTTGTTTTGGCATCAACATCCCTTTATGCGCGACCCGGAATGGAAACCCGCTCCACAATACGTGCCGGATCGGCTCAATATGCATTTGGCAGATTACTGTGCGACTTACTTTGTCGGTCGTCCGAATCGCGTACGCGTGCCGCAAGGATCGGTTTTGCTTCGCGTATCGTCGGGTCGGTAGTCTTGCCGAGCGTTCTGCCGAAGCGGAGCGTTGGTTATGGGGAGGCGTCGCCTAGTCCGGTCTATGGCGCCCGCCTGCTAAGCGGGTTGAGGGCTCAACCCTCTCGCGGGTTCAAATCCCGCCGCCTCCGCTCTCACAGGAGACGTGGTCCCTTCGCTGTTATCGCCGCCCAATGTGGCGGCTCTCAGCCGTGGACGTCAGTCGCCGGCACCGGCTGTACCGACCAGCTGGCGGGCTCGTCGTCGGTGTCCGCCGCTGCGTCCGCCGCGCTCGCGTGTACCTTGCCGGGCTTGTGGTGGGCAGGTGCATAGATCGCGTATACCTGCATCGGCTCGTCACCGATGTTGGTGACGTTGTGCCAGGTACCGGCCGGCACCAGGATGCACCAACCGTCGGACACCTCCTGGTCGAACTCGAGGTTGTCACGGGCGGGTCCCATCTGAACGCGGCCGCGACCGGCGTCCAGTCGGAGAAACTGATCGGTCTCGGGGTGCATTTCGAGTCCGATGTCATCGCCCTCAGGGATGGACATCAGCGTCAGCTGCAGGTACCTGCCGCTCCAGGCGACGGTGCGGTAGTTGGAGTTTTCCACCGTCTGCTGTTCGAGATTGAAGGACTGGGGTTCAGGTCCAATGTCCTTGATTGTCATGTCGTGCTCTTTCTGTTCGTGGTCATTCGGGTGCAAGTGTTGCCCATGCCTCTGGTTAGCCGTTCCGGGAGCCGGCATTCAACTGTTCTCAGGACCCACCTAGTGATCTCGGTCTGGCGGTGCTCTACGAGTTGCTTGGGCCGAGCTGGGCCCCTCGGCGATGCCGCCGCGGCCGGGCGCGAGTGGTCCTTGACGCTGATCTGGCCTCGGGCGCAAAGTTTGATTCTGAGAGCCCAATACTGCGGCACCTCCAAGTGGCCTTTCCGGAGGCCGCATCGCTCGGCGCCGTACTCAGTGTCGACGCGCTCGTCGCCGTCGGATCACCATCCAGGAGGGAACCCGCATGACCGCCAACGCCAATGACCACGCGAAGCACGGCGTTCACTCGGAGGTCGGCAAGCTCCGGAAAGTGCTTGTCTGTGCGCCCGGTCTCGCCCACCGCAGGCTGACGCCGACCAACGCCGACGACCTGCTCTTCGACGACGTGATGTGGGTAGAGAACGCTCAGCGCGACCACGCCGACTTCGTGAACAAGTTGCGCGGTCGTGGCGTCGAGGTTGTCGAGTTGCACGACCTGCTGACGGAGACGATGAAGATTCCCGACGCGAAGGCGTGGTTACTGGACCGGAAGATCATTCCGAACATCGTCGGACTCGGTCTTGTCGATGACACCCGGGCCTTCCTGGAGGCGCTCGCTCCGCGTGCCCTGGTGGACTACCTGATCGGTGGGCTAGCGGTCTCCGACATCTCTTCGGGGTTCCAGAGCGAGTACGTAGCGCTGGCTCGTGAGCAGATCGGTGCGCGTGAGTACCTCATGCCGCCGCTTCCCAACACCCTGTACACCAGGGACACCACCTGCTGGCTGTACGGCGGCCTGACGTTGAACCCGCTCTACTGGCCGGCGCGACACGACGAGACCCTCATCTACAAGGCGATCTACTCCTTCCATCCCGACTTCCTCGGCTCCACGATCTGGTGGGGCGACCCGGAACAGGATTGGGGCCAGGCCACCTTCGAGGGCGGCGACATCATGCCGATCGGCAAAGGCACTGTGCTGATGGGCATGAGTGAGCGCACCTCGCGTCAGGCGATCACGCAAGTCGCCGCCGCCCTGTTCGCGCAGGGTGCCGCCGAGCGGGTGGTCGTCGCAGGTATGCCCAAGCTCCGAGCGGCGATGCACCTTGACACGGTCTTCACCTTCGCCGACCGGGACGTCGTCACGCTCTACCCGACGATCATGGACGCAGTCCACACGTTCAGCCTCCGTCCGAGTGACAAGTCGCTCGGGCTCGACGTGACCGATGAGGGGAGCAGATCCTTCGTGGATGTCGTAGCCGACGCCCTTGGGCTAAAGGAGCTGCGGGTGATCGAGACCGGCGGCGACGTGTACGCGTCGGAGCGCCAGCAGTGGGACAGCGGCAACAATGCCGTTGCCGTCGAACCCGGAGTGGTATTCACCTACGACCGCAACACGACCACCAACACCTTGCTACGCAAGGCCGGCATCGAGGTCATCTCCATCGTCGGCGCCGAGCTAGGTCGCGGTCGTGGCGGCGGCCACTGCATGACCTGCCCGCTGGTCCGCGACCCCGTGGAGTTCTGAGCGAGCATTGGCTCGACGGCACTATGTGGCCTGAGCTTGTCGAAGGCCCTTCGACAGGCTCAGGGCGCATCGTTCCGATCTCAGAGGCCGTAGACGCGGCGCGCATTGTCGCGGGCGATCAAGGAGCGGCATGATCAGCATCCTGGCTCGTCATCTCACCTTCCTTGATCAGCTGGTCGAGAACGGCCGATAGTCCTCGTCGGAACAGGCCGGCGCCGAGGTGGTAGAGCTCGGCCAGCCCGTACGCGTCGGAGGAGAACAGCAGCTTGCCGAACGGGACCAGCTCGAGTGTCTCGCGGATCAGTGTCTGGCTGAGCGCCCCGGTGTTGTGTACGGCCAGGCCGACATCGATGAAGACGTGGCTGTACACCTGCGCCAGGTACGCGGCGTGGCGGTGGAACGGGTAGTTGTGCAGCAACAGCACCGGAACCCCGCGTCGCTCGGTTGCGCGGAGGAACGGGGTCAGCCGTAGCGGATCCGCGTGGAGCAGGTCGATGTCGGCGTCGCCGTACCCGACGTGTACCTGCAGCGGCATCCCGATCCTTATTGCCGTCCAGGCGAGCCAGGCGTTGATCACTGGGTCGGCGATCCGGTACCGACCGCTGGCCGAGGGCCGCAAGCGGGCGAGCACAGCAGTCAAGGCCTCGGGGCTTGGCGGATCCGCCGGCAGGTCGAGGCCCACCCGGTACGCGGCGATGCTCTTTGCAGCAACGGCAGTGGAGTCATGCAATGCCCGCTCGACGGCCGCCGCGAAGTCGGGCGCACCGGTACCTTCGTTGAGCAGCTGCTCCGCAAGTGCCTCCAGCCGGACCACCTCGTACGCCTTGCCTCCGGTCATCGCCGCAAGCGTCCGCCGGGGAGCACAACCGCTCGTCGTCTATGCCCGTGTCGATCAAGAAGGTGTCGATGCCGGCCGAAGCCACGAGCAACCGGCTCGCCTCGGTGCCCAGCTCCTGCCGGCGAGCCAGATAGTCCTCGGCCACCGCATGCGGCTCCAAACCGAGGACTGGTGCGCACCATCTACGGATCGCCAGGCCCAGCATCGAATCAAAGAAGGTCGTCCCCAGAGACGACCGGCCAGTCGCTTCGTTCATCAAGCCCTCGAACGCGGGTCGGTCAAGATCATCAAGCACCAGGCCGTGACAGTGGTGATCAACTAGCGGTCCGAGGTCGGCTGGCTCAGCAGGCATCGCTCCTCCGCTCGCACCAGGGTTCCACTTCAGCCCTATTCTGTGGTCCCGTGGACGTTCCCGAGCGGCAGGCCCGCAGCGCGCAGGCAGAAAAACTCGTGCCTAGCCTTGCCGAACGCGGCGTCACCATGGTGGCAACGACGTTCATCGACAATGCCGGGATCACCCGCGTGAAGAGTGTCCCGCTGGATCGGCTGCCGCAGTTGGCTGCGTGGGGTGTTGGGGCCTCAACCAGCTTCGACTATTTCCGCTTTGACGACTGGTTGGCCGCGCCGCCTGGCGGCACCGCGCCAGTCGGTGATCTTCGCGTTCTTCCCGACCTGCGGCGGTTGGTCCCGCTGGCCGCGCAACCCGGTTGGGCCTGGACGCCGGGCGATCGGTACCGGCAGGACGGCGAGCCGCATGATCGCTGCAGCCGGCTACTGCTGCAACGGCTCGTCGACGATGCGGCTGCAGACGGTCTGGAGATCAAGGCGGCTTTCGAGATCGAATGGGTGATCTCGGCGGGCGACGGAGACGACTTCATATCCGCGGCAGTCGGTCCCGCGTACGGCATGTCCCGGCTGATCGGCGTTTCCGATTACGCCCGCGATCTCATCGAGGCGCTGAGCGCGGAAGGGATCAAGGTCGAGCAATTCCATCCCGAGTACGCCGCCGGGCAGCTCGAGCTGTCCGTTGCGGCTGAGTCGCCGGTCGACGCTGCCGACACTTCAGTGCTGGTACGCAGCACAATCGGAGCTGTTGGGCGGCGTTACGGCTACCGCACCTCCTTCTCTCCCAAGGTTGAGGTCGACGGCGTTGGCAATGGCGGTCACGTACACCTCAGCGCGTGGCGCGACGGACAAAACCTGATGGCTGGAGGGAACGGACCCTGCGGGCTGACTCCGTGACGGCGAGGCGTTCGCCGCCGGCATCTTGAACCGGCTGCCCGGTCTCCTGGCCCTCGGGGCACCGTCAGTGGCCTCGTATCTGCGGTTGGTGCCATCACACTGGGCCGGCGTGTACGCCTGCTGGGGGCTGGAGAACCGGGAGGCCGCGCTGCGCATGATCACCGGGTCGGCGGGCAGCACCGACTGGGCGGCCAACCTCGAGGTGAAGTGTGTGGACTTGACGGCTAATCCCTATCTATTGCTGGCTGGGTTGTTGGCGGCTGGATCCGCCGGAGTCGCCGGCGGAGCGCGACTCCCCGAGCCGATCGACGTGGATCCGGCCGCGCTGCTGCCGGAGGAACTCCAGAAACGGGGCATCCGACGGCTGCCGACCAACTTGCGCGAGTCCACCGACGCGCTGGCCGCCGACTCGAGGTTGCGGGATGCGCTGGGCTCGGAGCTCGTCGAATCGGTGATCGCTGTCCGCGAGTCGGAGATTGAACAGTTTGCCGAAGCCTCGGCTGAAGACGTGGTGCGGGCCTTTCGCTGGACACATTGAGTGCACTGAGTGGCTTCTGTCGGAGGCGCCGGATGGTCTAGCCCATTGCCAACCCGCCTGCAACGGGTCAAGCATGCAAGCATGAGCCAGTTACTGAGTCTCTTCCCGGCAGGCAGCACCACCGACGACGATGGAATGTTGATCATCGGTGGTTGCCGGGCCGATGATCTTGCGGCCGAGTTCGGGACGCCGGTCCTGGTCGTAGCCGAAGAGGCGCTTCGGGAGCGAGCCAGGGAATACGCTCGTGAACTGTCCTCGCGATGGTCCGACTCACGGGTGGTGTTCGCATCCAAGGCCTTTCCGTGCACGGCGGTGCAACGAGTCATGGTGCAGGAAGGAATCGGACTCGACGTCGCCGGTGGCGGGGAGATTCTCACTGCACTCAAGGCCGGCGTGGATCCGGCGCTCATCGTGTTGCACGGTAATGCCAAGACGACCGAAGAGATGACGATGGCCGTCGAGAACGGCATCGGTCTGGTGGTGGTCGACGGCCCCGACGACGTCGACCGGCTGGAGGCAATCGTGCCTGCAGGAAGGACTCAGGATGTCTTGGTACGGGTCATTCCCGGCGTAACGGCTGACACACACGCCCACGTGCTGACGGGTCATGAGGGCTCGAAGTTCGGACTCTCACCGGCCGCTGCGACTGAACTGATCAAGCGCATCGAGCGCAGTTCCCGGCTGCGGATGCGAGGCGTTCATGCTCACGTCGGCTCACAAATTCTTGAGGCTCAGCCTCTGGCGGACGCCGTCGCACCCCTTGCTGCACTCGGTGAGTTCGAGATCTACGACCTCGGCGGAGGTCTCGGCGCCCGCTATACCTGGTCGGACCAACCGCCGAGTGTCGCGGAGTATCTGGACGTGTTGATCCAGGCGGCACGGGAACAGCTGCCATCGCACGCAAAGATCATCATCGAGCCGGGCCGAAGCATGGTCGCCACAACAGCCGCCACCATTTATCGGGTGGTGACCGTCAAACGCGGGCATACCACCTTCGTTGCCGTCGACGGCGGCATGGGGGACAACCTCGAGGTGGCGCTTTTTGATCAGCGTTTCGAGGCCGGAATCGCGAACCGGCTAGACGCCACGGAGGGCGAGATCGTCACCGTCGTCGGTCGGCACTGTGAGAGCGGCGACATCCTGGTCGACGGTGTGCCACTTAATGCACCCCGAGTCGATGATCTTCTGGCGGTGCCGGCAACAGGGGCATATTGCTACACAATGTCCAACAACTACAACGGAAATCGACGCATCCCTGTTGTGTTCGTTGCGTCTGGGACGCCAAGTCTTGTCGTACGGCGGGAGACGTGGGATGATCTTGCCGCACGTGATGTCTCATGAGCGCCATAGTTTTTGTCGGATGTGGCGCCCATCTGGGGTCGGCTCACTAGAGAAGGTGGGAGGCAAATCGTGGCATCGCTGAGTGCAGAACTCTTCCGGCGCAAGCCCGTCGTCGAGATGGAAGCCGAATCGGGCAGTGAGACAGAGGAGAGCGAGCTCAGTCGCTCCATCGGTCTCTTCCAACTGGCGATGTTCGGTGTCGGCGCAACGGTCGGCACTGGTATCTTCTTCGTCCTGTCGGAGGCGGTACCGGAGGCCGGTCCGGCGGTCGTCTTATCCTTCCTGATCGCTGGCGTCGTGGCCGGCCTAACCGCGGTCTGCTATGCCGAGCTGGCAGGCGCCGTACCGGTGTCCGGTTCCTCCTACTCGTACGCCTACGCGACCATTGGTGAACTGCCGGCAATGGCGGTTGCGGGCTGCCTGCTGCTCGAGTACGGCGTGTCCGGCGCGGCTGTCGCTGTCGGTTGGTCGCAGTATCTGAATCAACTGTTGAACAACCTGTTCGGTGTACAAATCCCGGAAGCGCTGTCCCAGGCGCCGGAGCAGGGCGGAATCTTCAACCTTCCAGCGGTGATCTTGATCTTGCTTTGCACATTGCTGCTCATCCGGGGTGCGAGCGAGTCTGCAACTGTGAATACCGTCATGGTGCTGATCAAGATCGGCATCCTGTTGTTGTTCATCATCATTGGTTTCACAGGATGGAACTCGAATAATTTTGCAGACTTCGCCCCGTTCGGGGTCGCTGGGGTCACCGCCGCCGCCGGAACCATCTTCTTCTCTTATATCGGATTAGACGCGGTCTCGACGGCCGGCGAGGAAGTCAAGGACCCGCACCGCAACTTGCCGCTGGCGATCCTCATCGCGCTGGTCATCGTGACCTCGTTGTACGTCTTGACCTCGCTCGTGGCCGTCGCGGCACAGCCGTACACCGAGTTCGAGGGGCAGGAGGCCGGCCTGGCCGCGATCCTTGAGAACATCACTGGGTCGACCTGGCCGGGCACGTTGCTGGCTGCCGGCGCAGTGATCTCTATCTTCAGCGTCACTTTGGTGGTCATTTACGGGCAGACCCGCATCCTCTTCACTATGGCTCGCGACGGGATGATCCCCGAGTTGTTCCACAAAGTGAATCCGCGTACCAGGACGCCTGTGCCGAATACGATCATCGTGGCTGCCGCCATCGCGTTGCTCGCCGGACTCATCCCGATCGATTTCCTGGCCGAGATGACCAGCGTGGGTACGCTCGTCGCCTTCGGGATCGTCTCGATCGCAGTGATCGTGTTGCGGCGTCGGGAGCCCGACCTGCCCCGGACATTCAAGGTCCCTGGGTACCCGGTGACGCCGATCCTGTCCGTCCTCGGTTGCTTGTGGATCATTGTGGGCCTTGACTGGATCACGCTTCTGGTCTTCCTTGTCTGGACGGCGATTGTGATCGCGTGGTATTTCGCGTACGGCAGGAGTCACTCGCACCTCGGCCGGCACGAGCATGTCGGATTGATCAAGGATGAGCCGGTGCGAACCCAGAAGGCTAAGCCAGAAGGGATGGGAGCTATGCACCAGGTCGATCAAACCACCGAGCAGATGGTGCGCAGTGTCCTGGCGTACGCCGAGAACCGGCTGCGGATGGATCCGGTGCCGCTCGACAAGGGAACGCAGCAAGCAGCCGACCTGTACAAGGTGCTTGACGGCGTCATCCGGAACGAGGGTCGGGCGCCCGATGAGGTGCTGGGCATCTACTCATCGGTGATCGCGCCGAGCATCATCTCCGCGGACAGCCCTCGGTTCCTTGGTTTCATCCCGGCTGCACCGACCAAGGCCAGCCTGTTGTTCGACATGTTGATCTCGTGCGCCTCTATCCAAGGCATCTCCTGGCTTGAGGCATCGGGTGCAATCGCGGCAGAGAACACCGTGCTGCGGGTCATCGCAGATGAGGCCGGGCTGCCCGAATCGGCTGGTGGATGCTTTGTCTCGGGTGGGTCCGCCGGCAATCTCTCCGCCCTTGCGGTCGCCCGCGAGACGGCCAAGAAGCGACTCGGCGACGGAGCGGCAGGTCGGCGACTGCGGGTGGTCGTCGGCACTGACGCGCATTCCTCGATTGTTAACACGTTGCGTCTTCTGGAAATGGACGCCCTGGTTGTGGAGACTCCAGACCACCGGCTGACGGCGGATGCAGTGAACGTCGCGCTCGACGAAGATCCGGATCTTAGCGATGTCGCCGCTATCGTCGGCACCTCGGGTACGACCAATGGCGGCATCATCGACGATCTGGCCGGGCTCGCTGAGATTGCGAAGCAGCGCGGTTGGTGGTTCCACGTCGACGGCGCGTACGGCGGATCCGGAATCTTTGCCCGATCGGTGCGCGACAAGTACGCCGGGATCGAGCAGGCTGACTCGTTCATCCTCGACCCGCACAAGTGGCTCTTCACACCCTTCGACTGCTGTGCGCTGATCTACCGACGCCCTGAACTCGCCAGATCAACTCACACCCAGGACGCGTCCTACTTGGACGTCATTCATGTGTCGGAAGGGGAGTGGAACCCGACCGATTACGCCTACCACCTGACACGCCGCGCACGGGGACTGCCACTGTGGTTCTCGTTGGCGGTCTACGGGCTCGACACCTACCGCGAGGCGGTCGAGTCCGCGATCCGGCTCGCCCGTGAGACCGCGGTATTGATCAAAGCGACACCGCATCTAGAGCTGATTCGGGAGCCGGATCTCGGTGTCGTGCTGTTCCGTCGCAGCGGCTGGAAGCCCGCTGATTACGACGCCTGGGCTCAAGCCCTCCACGAGGAGGGGGTCGCGTTCATACCTCCCACCAAGTGGGAGGGCGAGACGGTCGGCCGATTTGCATTCCTGCACCCACACACGTCGATGGAGCTCGTCAAGGAAGTCCTCGACCGAACTGCCTGACGTTTGCCAGTCGCCCGAATCCTTGAGCAGTTAGGGCTCGCTCCAAAACTTGTCCACTGCGTACTGGTCGTAGGTGTATGACCAGTATTCGGCTAGTTTGCCGTCCTGAAAGCGGACCACGTTGACACCTGGAGCGTCGAGACGGCGGGTGCCGCGCGTGCCTCTTACTCGAATGAGAGCGATTCCGGTTTCGTCGTCGGCCAGGATCTTCTGGGGTATCACTTGGAAGTCCCCACCCGTTAGTTCGAACTGTCTTGTGAAGAGTTGGATCACTTCCGGCAAGCCGTGGTAGACGCCGGCCAGCGAGCTACGCCCCGGAAAATGGAACGCGAAGTCGTCGTGCGCATGGCCACTCAGCGATGCAAGATCGCCAGTTGTGTAGGCGTCGTACATCGCCCGCATGAACGCGGCGTTGGGGTGTGTACTCACCGAAACCTCCAGTGCTGTGGCGAGCGGGTCGATCATGCTGGCGCTAGACGTGTTGTTCACCTGCTTTGGATCAACTGCTCGAAAACTGATTCAATTGGATTGAGTATCCATCCAAATGATTTACAATGTCAACATGCCGAGGTCGTACTCGATGGAGCGTCGGTCGACGCAAGTGGCGCAGACGCGCGAACGGATCCTCGACGCCGCACTCGAGTTATTCAGCGAACGAGGCGCGCAGGGGACAACCATGAACGAGTTGGCCCGCCGGGCCGACGTCTCGCCGACAACAGTCAGCAACCACTTCAATACACAGGAATCGCTAATTGAAGCCGTCGTGGAACGCATACTGCTCGAAGTCCGAGTCCCCGACGGCACGATCTTCGTCGGCACACGGTCGGTGACCGGTCGGCTGCGGATCTTGACCAGGTCGATGTTCGAGTTCTACGACCGCACCATGCACTGGTTCGATCTGCTCGGCGCCGAACTTGTGGAGGTGCCGGCGCTGGTTCGCGCTCAAGCCGCATTCTGGCGCTCGATTCACCAGTTGTACGATGCAGGCCCTCGCTGGTAGCGAGGACGACCTGCTCGCAAAGACCACGGCCGGACTACTTCACCCAGCGACATTCGGTGCGTTGAAAGCAGCAGGCATGTCGGTCGACGAGTCAGCCGCTGTGGTCGCCGACTTGCTCGCCCACCAGGCACGAGGAGGTCATCGATGAAAGCCTTTTACGACTTGTGGTACCGATTCGGAACCCCTCCATGGGTCGGGGACGCCAGACCGGAACTGGTCGAGATGGTCCAAACAGGTGACCTGCTGCCGGGCCGGGCGATTGATCTGGGTTGCGGCGAAGGCGACAACGCGATCTTCCTCGCTGAGCATGGTTTTCAGGTCACCGCCGTGGATTTTGCGCCGTCAGCCATTGCCAAGGCGAGGGCTAAGGCGAGCGACGCAGGTGTTGATGTTGAGTTCGTGATTGACGACATCACAACACTCGCGATGGTGAGCGGCACATTCGACATCGTGGTGGACTACGGCACATTCGATGACTTGAGCACTAAGCAGCGCGCTGCCTACGTCGATCGCGCCACGTCGCTGGCAAAACCTGGTGGGAAGTTCTTGCTGTGGTGCTTTGAGTGGGAACTCAAGCCATGGGAGCGGCTGGCGTCGGCAATCCTGCCATTCGGCAACATCGCACTGCAGCCAGGTGAGGTCGAACGTTGGTTCAGCAGCGCGTTCGATATCAAGCAGGTTGCCGGCGAGACCGGCCTCGAAACCTGGCCACGGGGCTGGGCTGCGTACCTCATGACCCGCAGATGATCATGGCACCGCTTCCATTCGGAGCCCAGCCACGCTCCTCCGATTAGGAGCCGAACATCGCTGAGCGTTTGATCACGTGTTGACTCCGGCCATAACCCGCCTCAAATACGCTGCTCCAGCCCAGGAACTCCTAGTGGAACTGCGGGACGATCAAGTAGATACCAAAAAGCACGAGCAACGCGGCGAGGCCGAGCAGGACATAACCCAGCGAGACGGTCGCGGTACTCGAGCCACCCTGGTTCGATTTGATCTTGGCGGCCGAGACCAGGCGAATGCCGCTCGCCAGCAAGATCGTGAAGATCACCGACGAGACGATGGAGACGACGGCCACGATGCCCAGTGCAGCCCAGTCGATATGCATCAGGCGGCGCTCTTCGCTTTGGGCTTCTTGACCTTCTTGGCCTTCTTGGCCTAGGAGTCTCCAGCCGCGGGTCGTTGGCGTACGTGGTCGGCGGAGTAGCGGCAGCGAGCACCAAGACCTCGTGGCTGTCGGTGACGTTGGAGTGGCTGATCCTGTGGCGACGAGAGAGGAGGTAGATCACCAGACAGGCAGCGGCGAGCAACATCAGCAGCGCAATGACCCCAAAAACGCCTTGATCGGAGAGCAGCGCCGCTAGCCCGCCGACCAGACCGGCGCCAGGCAAAGTGAGGAGCCAAGCGAAGAGCATCCGCCGGGCGACGCTCCAGCGAACCTCGGCGCCGTCGCGGCCGACCCCGGAACCGAGGATGCTGCCGGTGCTGACGTGTGTGGTGGAGAGGCCGAACCCGAAGTGAGCCGATGCGAGGATGGTCGCGCTCGTTGCAGCGCCCGATGCAGCACCCTGCGGGGTCTCGATCTCGACGATCCCTTTGCCCATGGTGCGCATAATTCGCCAGCCGCCGGAATAGGTACCTAGGCCTATCGCAGCACCAGCAGCGATGATCACCCACCACTGCGGTCCGGTGCCCGGTGCCTGCAAGTTGGCGGCGATCAATACCAGGGTGATCACGCCCATGGTCTTCTGGCCGTCAGACGTCCCGTGAGCAAGTGCCACCAGGCAGGCCGTAAAAGCCTGGCCGTACTTGTAGCCGGAGTTGGTGTGTGCGCTCGGCGTTCTCCTGGTGATGCGATAGGCCAGCCGGGTGGCCATGACGGCCGCGATGCCGGCCACCAATGGCGCGACGACGGCGGGCAGCAGGACCTTTGAAACGATCACCCAACCGTGTACCGAGGCGATACCGGCACCGACAATGACCGCTCCGATGAGGCCGCCGAAGAGCGCGTGAGAGGAGCTGGACGGCAGGCCAAGCAACCAGGTGACCAGGTTCCAGAGGATCGCTCCCACCAGCCCGGCCAGGATGATGGGAACAGTGATCAACGTGTCGTCAAAAAAACCACCTGAGATCGTCTTTGCGACTTCGGTGGCGAGGCAGGCTCCGAGGAGATTGAGCAGGGCGGCGAGGATGACCGCGGTGCGCGGTCGGAGCGCCCCGGTGGCGATCGGCCCCGCCATCGCATTGGCGCTGTCGTGGAACCCGTTGGTGTAGTCAAAGATGAGGGCTACGGCGATAACCGTGATGACGACGAACAGCTCGGTCACATCAGTCCCCATCCGGAACGGGTGGCGTGGTGTCGGTGAGCACCTGGCTTGACGTTAGAACCTAGCCGCCCCGTGAACAATAGGTGAACGAACAGCCAGGCCAAAGTGGCCAATACCAGTGTCTCGATAGTCAGGTCAATACCTTAGGGACCTTGTTCCTGACTTTTGTTCGGCACAAGTCCCAGCAGCAGCTCGTAAACGCGCTGCAACTGGTCCGGCGGCGTGGGTGGCTGGATCAGGCTGGCGCCGATACCGACGAGGTAGGGAAGTAGGGCTGCGGTGTACACCGCCGCCGGATCGTCGAGAATTCTGGACCAGATGCCCTGCAGCGATTCGAGCCGCCGCGTGTCAACCCGCTCCTGCACTGCGCGAACTTCTGGGTCTGAGAACGCCCAGGCGCGCATCGCAACCTCAAGGTCGGGCCGATAGAAGCTCTCTGTGCCGGTAATGGCAGCTGTCAGACCAACCAGCGCTGCCTTCGGGCTGTCGTCCGCTGTCTCCTCGATGGCCTGGTCGAGCGCTTCGACAACAAGAGCCTCGTACGCGGCAAGGAGGGCCTGCTTGAAGTCGCCTGCTCCCCCGAAGTGATGGTGGAACGAGCCCTTGCTGACGCCGAGGCGCCGGCAGAGCCGATCGATGCGGACGCCAGTGGGGCCGTCGTCAGCAACGGCTGCGAGGCCGGCTTGAATCCAATCGGACCGGGTAGGCACACCGTGACCGTACCATACGGTATGGTATGGAGCGTGACGGATGTGACCGTGATCGGCGGCGGCTTGGGTGGGCTTGCGGCAGCGATCACGGCTGCCGAGGGCGGTGCGTCTGTCACGCTGCACGAAGCCCACCGAACGCTGGGCGGCCGATGGCGCTCGACACCAGTGCGAAGGAAGGCCGCCGCCAATCCGTCCGGGGCCCCTCGCGCATATCGAGCGCATGAGGGACCGCACGTGATCTATCGCGACGGGCCGACCTGGGCGTGGCTGAAGGAACGCGGCCTGCTGGGTGCTACCTGCCGAGTACCAGTAGGTGCGATCGCGCGCTTTCGGTTCTGGCATGAGGGGCGGGTGCGGCGGGTGCCTCCCCGCGGCTTCCTCCGGGCACTGCGCGTATCCGGTCGACCGGACGTACCGATTGATCAGTCCTTCCGCGCATGGGCATCCAAGCTCGTCGGCGAGGAGGCAGCCGAAATGGGTGCTTCGGCGGCTGGAGTCGGTGTCTTCCACCACGACCCTGGTTCGCTATCGGCAGCCTTCGTCGCCGAGCGGCTGTCCCGGGTCTACTCCCTGCCGCCCCCCGCGTCGTATCGCCAGGGCAGCTGGGGGGCCATGTTCGAAGAGATCGGGGCGTACGCACGGAGGCTGGGCGTGATCATCGAGCTCGGGTCCAGAGTGAGTTCCATTGGTGCTGGGATCACCATTGTCGCGACCGAGCTGGAGTCGGCTCGGGCGCTGCTGGGCGATGACTCCTTGGAGTGGCCGTCGGGGCGGACCGCACTTCTTGATCTTGGTGTGAAACGTGACCGGCATGATCTCTTCGTGGTAAGTGATCTTGACACCTGTGGCTGGATGGAAAACTTCACCATGCCCGATCCGACGATCGCGCCGGCAGGTGAGCATCTCGTACAGATGCAGATGCCGATCGACTCGGAAGCCTCCAAGGCCGATGGCGTCGCGCGCCTGGAGATCATCGCCGATCAGGCGCTGCCTGGCTGGCGGGAGCGTACGACACATCGGCTCGAGTCGTTGGCCAACGCCCGCACCGGGAGCCGTCGACTTCTCCCGGTACGTCCTGGCGAGACCGGCCTGCGATCGATCGCGGCGACGGCGTCTACCTCGTGGGGGACCGCGTGGCCGCGCCGGGGCTGCTGAGCGAGGTCAGTCTGAACAGCGGCGTACGGGCGGCCCAGCTGGCGCTGGCCTGAGTACGGTTGTGGTTGGGTCCGACCAGCGCGGGCCGCTACACTCTCACGGTGTTGCTCGGCGGCTCAACTAGCCGTTCGAGCCTCCCGCACCCGTGGCTCAACGGATAGAGCATCTGACTACGGATCAGAAGGTTGGGAGTTCGAATCTCCCCGGGTGCGC
>CAWIZB010000031.1:0-70451 GCA_963840505.1 uncultured Actinomycetota bacterium | reverse complement strand
CCGAAGGGTTGTTGGTTCGAGTCCAACCGGGGGAGCACAGCGGGGAGCTCAACCGGCCACTTGGTTGGCTGTCCTGACCCCGTTCAACTCCTCCAGATCGTCAAGAAACCTGCTTGCCCACTTCTCGATGTCATTTTCGAAGACCTGGCGGCGCATGACCCTCATTCGCCGGGCCTTGTTGCGCGGGGAATCGTTCATGGCTTCCATCAGGCGATCCTTGAGGCCATTGATGTCGTGAGGATTGATCATGTAAGCCTGGCGCAGCTCGCGCGCGGCGCCGGTGAACTCGCTGAGCACCAGCGCACCGTCGTCTTGTTGACGGCACGCGATGTACTCCTTGGCCACCAAATTCATGCCGTCACGCAGCGGTGTCACCACCATGACGTCGGCCGCCCGATAGATGGCGGCCATTTCGATGCGCGGGTACGACACGTGCAAGTAGGTGATCGGTGGCCGGCCGATGCGAGGGCTCTCGGCATTGATCCTGCCGACCAGCCGGTCGATGTCATCCCTGAGCTGCCGATACAGGTCGACCCTCTCGCGTGAGGGGATGGCGAGTTGCAGAAGGACGACCTCGTCGGGGTCGATCCTTTCCTCCGCGATCAATTCGCCGAAGGCTTGAATTCGCTCCAACAGTCCCTTCGTGTAGTCGAGGCGATCCACTCCGAGGAACATCACGCGCGGATCACCGAGATCGTGACGGATCTCAGCGGCGCGTTCCACAGCCTCTTCGGTCGCCGCCAGCTCGTTGAGCGCTTTGGCGTCGATGGCAATCGGATAAGCCCGCGCCAGCACCTCGCGGCCGTCCGACATCCGGATCCGATCCCGCAGCGTGTCCAGGCCAAGCCGGTTCCGAACCAGCCGGACAAAGTTCTGGGCGCCGCCCGGCAGTTGGAAACCGACCAGATCTGCGCCCAAGAGCCCGTCCAAGATCTGGTCTCGCCACGGAAGCTGCTGGAAAAGCTCCGTGGGAGGGAAAGGGATGTGGAGGAAGAAACCTATCCTCAAGTCGGGTCGCTGGCGGCGCAGCATCCGCGGAACCAGCTGCAGCTGGTAGTCCTGAACCCACACCACCGCGCCTTCGGCTGCCACGTTGGCCGTGCGGTCAGCGAACCGCTGGTTGACCCTGACGTAGGTGTCCCACCACTCCCGGTGGAACTTCGGCGTCGCGATCGCGTCGTGATAGAGAGGCCAGAGCGTCCCATTGGAGAAGCCCTCGTAGTACTCGGCGACGTCAGAAGCTGACAGCGGGACTGGGACCAGCTCTAGCCCATCGTCCTCGAATGGTTCCAGTTCCTCGTCGGCCGCTCCATGCCAGCCGACCCAGGCGCCGCGGCGACGGTGCATGATCGGCTCGAACGCGGTAACCAGTCCGCCGGGCGAGGGTCGCCAGTCGGCGGAGCCGTCGGGAAGCTCGACTTGCTCGACTGGGAGCCTGTTGGCCACCACAACGAAGGAGGCCACATCGAGCTTCGATTCCTTGGGTTCTGAACTCATGAACGTCGTGACCTCCCTACGGCGTTTCCTCGACCTTAGCTGCACCGTCCGTCGGTGAGCCAGCGCGCTCTGGCGGGACGAGACGCGGGGAGCTGCGTTTGATTGCTCGCTCCGCTCGCTGTGTTTGATTGCTCGCTCCGCTCGCTGCGGAGCGCGCTTGGAGTCCGCCGACTTCGTCGTCCCTCGCAGAGAGAAGAACTCCGCGCGATCCGGCGTTGGCTTTTCGCTCTGGGGGTGTGGCTAACGCGGCACCATGTCTGACAGGCTCGCCTCATGAGCCTTCCCGAATCGCTCTCGGCTGCTGGGGGTCAGGCTCTGCAAGCCATCATCGACTCACCATCGGACACGCTCATCGCCACGGACTTCGATGGCACCCTGGCACCGATTGTCGAGGACCCGGCACAGGCTTCCGCGGACCGGAGGGCGGTGGCCGCACTGGGCCGGCTCGGGCAATACGTCGGTACGGTCGCCGTGATCACCGGGCGGTCGGCGCGTACGGCAGTCAAACTCGGCGGGTTTCGGGAGATCGCTGGCTTGGGTTCAATGATCGTGCTGGGGCAGTACGGGGTGGAGCGGTGGAACGCGGTCGACGATGAGTACATGCTGCCGCCAGAGCCGCCCGAGGTCAGCGCGGCGGCCAAGGAACTGCCGGAAATCCTGGACTCACTTGGGCTAGCGGGAGCCAGGATCGAGGACAAGGGCCGAGCAATCGCGGTGCATACTCGCTTGCTGCCCGATCCGGAGGCGGCGCTTGTCAAGCTGGAAGGTCGACTTCGAGAGCTGGCCGCTCGGTACGGGTTGGTGTTGGAACCCGGCAAGAAGGTGTGGGAGATCCGCGCGCCAGGCATGGACAAGGGTGTCGCGTTGCGTTCCATCGTCGACGAAACCGGTGCGCGCCAGGTGATCTTCGCCGGCGATGACCTGGGTGACCTCTCGGCATTCCGAGCTGTCCGGGACCTTTCATCAGCAGGCGTGGCCGGATTCCTCGTGTGTTCAGCCTCGACCGAGGAGGATGCGCTCACCGAGCTGTCCGATGTGATCGTCGACGGCCCGACGGGTCTGGCGACGTGGCTGAACGAGCTCGCTAACCAGATCCAAGGCTGATTCGGTGTGAGCGACTCGCTTGCAGCCTCGGCCAGCAGCAGCGTGCTCGACGAGCCTGTCGAGCAGCGGCGGACTCTCGCCGTTCTGCTCTTCGCGCAGATCTTGAGTGGTCTGGGTCTGGCGGCTGGAATCACGGTCGGTGCGCTGCTTGCCGAGCAGATGCTGGGCTCCAGCCGCTTCTCTGGACTGCCCATCGTCTTCTTCACCATAGGCTCGGCCGCTGCGGCTCTTGTGGTAGGTCGCATCAGCCAGCGTCTAGGCCGTCGCGCGGGGCTGAGCGCCGGATATCTCACCGGCGCCCTCGGCAGCCTGGGGGTCGTGGTTGCAGCCGGCCTCGACAACGTCGTGCTGCTTTTCGCCTCACTGCTTGTCTATGGCGCTGGTGTTGCCACCAATTTGCAGGCCCGATACGCGGGAGCAGATCTGGCGGCACCATCTCGGCGCGGACGGGCTGTCAGCATCGTGCTTGTCGCCACGGCAGTCGGCGCGATCATCGGTCCCAACCTGGTCAGCCTGACCGGCACTCTCGCCATTGAGGTCGGCGTTCCGCCGCTGGTGGGGCCGTTCATGCTCGCTGGCGCAGCGTACGCCGCGGCTGGGCTCGTGCTGTGGGTCATGCTGCGACCAGATCCGCTCCTGCTGGCCCGCAGTATTGACGCAGCCAAGTCGTCCCAGGGTGGGGAAACCACTACAGGATCGTCGGTATCGACCACGCCAGCCATGGCAAGTGACTCTGAGCCTCGGCGATGGTCGTGGGCTCTCGCGAGCGGCGCCGGCATCATGATTCTCACGCAGTTGATCATGGTCGCGATCATGACTGTGACACCGATCCACATCGCGCACCACGGGCACAGCATCGACGTGACCGGAGTAGTGATCGCGGCGCACGTGGCCGGCATGTTCCTGCCATCGCCGTTCTCGGGTTGGCTGGTCGATCGGATTGGCCACCTTGCGATCGCTGCCGCCGCGGGTGTCACCTTGGTGGCTGCGGGTCTGCTTGCCGCGTGGGCACCAGTGGATTCGGTAGCAACGCTGGTATTGGCCCTTGTACTCCTCGGGCTCGGATGGAATCTGGGGCTGGTGAGCGGCACAACCCTGGTCACCGACGCAGCGCCGTTGGCAACGCGCGCGCGCACGCAGGGTGTGGTCGATCTTGGCATCGCGCTTGCGGGTGCTGGCGCAGGGCTGAGCTCGGGCTTGATCGTCGCGGCCGCGGGCTACGCAACGCTCACCGTCGCTGGTGGGCTCCTGGCCTTGTTGATCATTCCCATTGCCGCGGTCGCTCGTGCCGCCCCGATCAGGCAGGTCTGAAGACTCCACCGCTCGGCGCGGATTCACTGGCATCAATCTTGGCGGTCGCCGACTACGCCAGCACCCGCAGGGTCGCCAGCGTCGGGTCGGCCGCGTACGCCACCCGCAGCCCCTGATCCCGGGCCTCGAGCAATGCCGAAACCGCTTCGGCGGTGACCCGCTCACCCGGAGCGAGTACGGGGATGCCAGGCGGATAGGGCGCGATCAGTTCGGCGCAGGTCCGGTCGATCGCCTCGGAGGCGGGCACGGTCGCGTGCGGAGCGAAGAAGGCCGTCCGTGGATCGACGACCGCGACCGGATCGACCGTCCAGGCCGCCGCGGGGACGACCGACCGCGGGCCACCGCGGTGGCGTTCGATCCCCTCGACCAGCGCGTCGACGAGCCGGTCCAGCCGAGCCTCGTCGTCTGCCGGGGTAACCACGGCGACGATGGTGTCGCGATCGGCCATCTCGACCGGCAGCCCGGCCGCCAGCAAGTCTCGCTCGACCGCGAGTCCGTCGACCCCGGTACCCGGCAGCACCACGGTGAGCTTCACCGGGTCGACCCGAGGACCGTCGAGCACGACCAGCCCGGGGACCGCACCCAGCCGCACCCGGGCGGCGGCCACCCGCTCTATCAGCGCACCGAACAACCGCGGCCCGTCTCGGGCGACCAGAGCCCGGGAGGCGTCGATGCTGGCCAGGATCGCGCCCGCCGGGCTGGTGGTCGCGGTGGCCTCGACGCCGGCGTCGAGCCGCGCGAGGTCGATCCGCTCGCCGCGGGCGAGGATCAGCGCCGCTTGCGACCAGGCCGGGAACGCCTTGTGCGCCGACGTCACCAGCGCGTCGGCACCCTGCTGCAGTGCGTGCGGCGGCAGGTCTGGGTGGAAGCCGAAATGCGCCGCCCAGGCCGCGTCGATCACCAGCGGTACGCCGCGCGCGTGGGCGATGTCCGCGGTGCCGTCCACGTCGGCCACGGTGCCGACGTAGGAAGGCTCGCCGAGCAACACGGCGACTGCCTTGGGCGCCCGGCGGAACCCCTCCGCCACCGCAGCTGGGGTCACCCCGAGCGGCAGCCCGGTCGCCGCATCGATCTCGGGCCGCAGCCACACCGGGGACAGCCCGGCCAGTACCAGACCGAGCAACATCGAGCGGTGCAGGGTTCGGCCGACCAGCACCTGATCGCCCTCCCGGCCCACCGTCAACGCCACCGCCTGATTGCCGTGCGTCGACCCTCCGACTGAGAACCTGGCCACGTCGGCGCCCCACAGGTCCGCGGCCCGCGCCTCGGCGTCCCGCAGGACGCCTCGCTCGAGGCGCATGGTGTCCAGCCCGGCGTACAGCGGCACATCCCCGGCGACGACGTCACCGATCAGGTCGTGGCGCTGCTTGTGCCCGGGGATGGTGAAGGGGGTCGGCGCCTGCTCGTGGAACCGTAGCCAGGCGTCGAACAGCGGCGCGTCGCCCCGCAGGTCCTGCGGATCAGTCGGCATACGCTGCGGTCGCAAAGGCCCGAAAGGCGGTCATCAGCGCGCGCGGGTACGCCCGCACCTGGCGCAGGTCAACCCACTCGTCGACGGCGTGCATCCCGCCACCGGACGGCCCGCAGACCACCGCCGGGATGCCGGCGGCCTGCAAGAGCGGGGCCTCCATCCAGTACGGCGCGGCGAACGGCTCCTCGCGACGTCCCGGTGCCCCGCCGAGGGCCGTGTCCAGGAGACCGGCGAAGTCGTGCGCCGGACCCGACTCCTCCAGTTGCCAGGCCGCGCGCCCGAGCACTAGCCGCGCGGTGGCGGAGACGGTCGGGTCGTCGTCTCGCAGCCGCTGCAGCATCTGTTCGACCTCGCCGACCGCGTTCTCGACCGTCTCGCCGGGCACAGTCCGGCGCTCGATCGTCGCCCGCGCACGGGCCGGCACCATGAAGGGCGCCGAGCCGCCCGACACCACGGTCGACAGCCATACACCCCGCCCATGCAGTGCGGCGTCGGCCTCCTCCACCGCGCCGAGCAACCGGCCGAGATGGGTGACCGCGTTGACGCCGTCCGCCGGCAGCGAACTGTGAGCCGGCTGGCCGGCGAATTCGACGTCGACGACCGCGTAACCGCGGAGACTCACCGTCCGATCGAGATGGGTCGGCTCCCCGACCACGGCGACGTCAGGCCGCAGCCCGGTCTCGGGCAGGCAGGCGATCACCGCCTCCATACCGAGACTGGTGTTCTCCTCGTCGGCGACCAGCGCGAGCACGACGCTCCCGCAGTCCTCGCGCGAGATCTCCTCGGCGGCGAGTACCAGACCGGCCACCCCGCCCTTCATGTCGGCGGCGCCCCGCCCGTACAGCCGATCACCCTCGACCTTGGGCTCGAACGGCGCCGGCATGCCCTCGACCCCGACGGTGTCGACGTGCCCGTTGAGCAGCAGCGTCGGGCCGGGTCGCGAACCGCGGTACCAGGCCAGCAGACTCGGGCGGTCCGGATGCTCCTCCGGCGTGACGACGAGGGTGGCGAAGCCGGCCGCGACGAGCCGGTTCCGCAGGAACGTCACGATTGCGGCCTCGCCCGCCGCGCCGGGAACCAGCCCCGGGTTGACAGAGTCGATTGCAACGAGTCCGGCCAGCAAGTCGCTCGCGGCGTCAGCGGGGATCGGCGGCACGGCCGCCACCCTACTCAGAGCGTTCGGCCCGTCTCGGAGTGCCGCGGATACCTACCGAGTTGTCAGAATCTGAGGCGCCCAGGGATCACCCAGATTCTGACAACTCGAAGCGGCGGGGGTACGCGGACCAGCCTCAGCCGACGAGTCGGTAGAACCTCCAGAACGGGTGGTCGATCGGCAGGATCGCGATGTCGGACCATCCGGCTTGACGCGCGATAGCTACGGAAGCGGCTGGGGCGCATCACCGTGCCGACCGCCTCGGAGTCCGGCTCGACCCTGCCTTGCGGGAGGCACCACAGCACACTCGCAGCGGCGAAGAATGTCTCCGTCGGGTCGCCTGCGTTGAGCGTCTCGCTCACGCGCTCGTCCATGACGATCACGGTCCCGCCTTCGGCCAGTGCTGCTTTGGCCTGGGCAATGGCCTCGACTGGATGGGCCATGTCGTGGACGCACTCAAAAAACAAGATCAGGTCGTAGCGACCCTCGCCGTATGGGCTCGATGCGTTGACGACGTCGAATGTGACCCGGTCTGAGACCCCTGCGTCGGCGGCGTTTCGGCGAGCTCTGGTGATCGACTCCTCGTCCGTGTCGTACCCATCGACGCGAAGATGGGAGTACGCCTTGGCGAGCTCGATCGATGCCCAGCCGAGGCCGCAGCCCACGTCGGCCACGCGCGTCACGCGACTGCTGTCCGCAAGCAGCGCCGCGACGTCTGGGATCCGAGGGATCCACTCGGAGGCCAGCTCGTTGACGAATGCGGGCCGGTTCAGAGCTGCCTGCGCCTCGACCGCGTCCTCGCCGTACGACGCGTAGGGAACGCCCGCGCCACTCCGGAACGCCTTCAGCAGCTCCGGCATCACTGAGAACCCTGCGGCCGTGGCGAGTGGGAGACCTCCCATGAAGGCCGGGCCGGTCTCGTCGACCAGGGCTTCGCGGACCCCCGGCGCGGTTGTGAAGCTCGCAGTGGTCAGGTCGTCATCGTCGGCCAGCAGCAGCCCGGCGGTTGTTTCAGCTTGAAGCCACTCACGCACGTACCAGCCGTCCAGCCCGGTGCGCATCGCAAGCTCGCCGGCGGTGAGCGGGCCGTCCTCGACGAGCGCGGCGAACAGCCCATGCTTCAGCCCGATGTACACGGTGCCAAGATGGAACGCTCCGACGCCCTCCATGAAGATCCGACCGGCCAACTCCTCGATCGCCTGCGGTGTCGTCTCGATCTCTGTGATGGTGGACATTGCCTTGCCTCCTTCAGGTGCGGGACCATCCCGCTCATTTGGGAGGCGCCACATCCGGCGTGGCGATGTCAGGTGGTGGCGGTCAGCTGCCAGGTCTGCTCCTGGTCCGGCCGGTAGCTGCAGAACCTTCCGGTCGAGACGCTGTTCCGCAGATGCCGGGCCAATTCCGGATGCACGGTCTCGATGGCCTTCAAGGCGGTCCCGATCCGCATGGCCACCGCCTTCCGGGCCCGCTCGGTCGGGTCGCCGGTGACCCGCACTCGGCCGCCAAGCCCCAGGGCCGCCGACAGCTCGGCCGCAAGAAAGTCCTTCTCCGCTCCGAGCTTCTCGAGCCGACCCTGGTCGTGATCGCGAGAGGCATCATCGATCTCCTCTTCGAGATCCACGAGCCGGCGACGGTACGCGTTGCGGGCGGCCGCGTCGATCGTCGGGCCGGTGTCACTTCCGGCCTCGGCCCGGGACGGACCTCCGGACGCCTCGACCAGGTCGAGGACGTGGACCTCCTGTCCGGGTCGACCGAGCAGCACGGCGAGGTCGCGCATTCCCTTGGAGTCCACCACGGTGACGGACCGGCCTCGGAACTCCACTTGCCAGACGGCGCCGGTTCGGACGAAGGCGGCCCAGCCGGGCGGAGTTGCCGATGGGAGGTCCTGGTACTGCGCGAGTCGGGCGAGTAGCTCCGAGACCTGGCCGAAGCAGGCACCCCCGTAGCCGTCCACAGCCCACAGTTCCGCGTACGGCTCGAGGGTGTCGTGCACCGCGCGTGCGGCATCGCGCTCGTCGAGCAGCATGGCCGCCTCACCCAGCAACCACAGCAGCTCGACCCACTCGGAATCGACGGGCAATGAGTCCAGCCCGGCGTCCATCACTCGGCGCAGATGTCGTCGTCCCCGCTCGGGCTCACCCGATTCGGCGAAGAGCAGCGCGAACGTGCAGTCCCACGCGGGGTAGTTCTCGGCCCACTCCGCCATCTGCCTAGCCAGCTCGCGCATCGCACGGGTGTCCTGGCTCAAGCGTGCGATTGTCCAGCGGAGCGACCAGGCCATCATCACGGCGTTTGCGCTCTGGGCCTTTCCGGCGAGCGTGGCCACCTCGTCGGAGTACCGGCTCCCGGCGTCCAGGTCGCCGTCGAGCACCGCCCGCATTCCGCGCCACAGCGGCACCAGCCAGCTGTACGTCGGTGAGCGTAGCGGGTCCGCGATGCGTGCATACGCGGCGATGTCCGCGTCCACTCCGGTCAAGTCACCCACCTCCAGGCGGGCTCGGAGCCGGAGGCGTCGGCCGAGCAGCTCGAGAAGGGCATGGTGATGGGCCAGGCTGAGTATCCGTCCGGCCGCCTCGATCCGATGGCGTACGTGGGCCGGCCCGGACCGTGCGTCGCAGAATGCGGCGAGGGCAGCCATTTCCGCCTCGATGTCGCCGATCCGCCGTGCCATATGGACCGCCTGGTCGGCAAGGCTGGCGCGCTCGTCGGGTGATGCGATGGCAGCGCCCGCGACCGAAAGCCGGGCCAGGACTGCAGCCCGGAGCGCGCTGTCTTGGTGGGGGAGAAGTCGCAGGGCGTCCTTGAGCAGGCGCTCCTGCTCGAGGTCGAAGATGTCCACCTCGAAGCCACCGACTCCGCCACCCATGGCAAGCACTGCCCGGGCGAGGACCTCGGCAGCCTCGGCCTCCCTGGCCTCCCGAGCGACGCGCCGAAGAGTGTCCCGACCAGCGCTGATGTGGCCCGCCTGGACCTGGGCCTCGCCCATGCGGCGCCGCACATCGAGCCCTCCGGTGCCGAGCTCGAGTGCCATCCGATAGTGACCGATTGCTTGCTCATGTGCTAGCCCCGCAACTGCCATGTCTCCGGCGACGATCGCGAGCTCCGCCGCATGTATCCGGGCGTCTTCCCCTGACGCCAGCGACCAGTGCCGGGCCAGCTCGGCTGGACCCGCCGCCTGCAGGTGCTCGGCGACCTGACGGTGCAGCGTCGCGCGCTGGGCTGGACTCATCCCCAGGTACAACGCCTCGCGCATCAGGTCGTGCGCGAACGCACCAGCCACAATCACGCCCGCATCGGTCGGTTCGATGAGCAGGGCCGCGACGTCGGGCTCGCGCCGCCCGGTGATACCCGCCAGGATGCCGATGTGCGGCGAGCCGACCACGCTGGCCACTTGGAGCAGCTCGAAAGATTCCTGACGCAGCCGAGCGAGCCGGTGCTCGAGGACCTGCCTTACAGCTGGCGGGATCGCGCCTGTTGGCGTTCCGCGGCTCACCTGGAGGCGCGCGACCTCTGAGGCGAAGAAAGGATTGCCGCCGGTGCGTCGGTGCACTTCAGCGATGTAGTCCTGGCTGGCTTCGACGCCGACGATGTGCTCTACCAGGGCGGCGGTCGCGTGCGCGTTGAGCCCAGCCAATGGAAGACGTCGTACTCCGGCTGAAGGTGACACCGCTTCGTCCCTCGCCGTGATCAGCAGCATCAGCCGCTGTCCGGAGACAACACCGGCAAGAAACTCCAGCAGAGCAAGCGAGTCGGGATCCGCCCAGTGCGCGTCCTCGAAGATCACTAGTACGGCGTGGGCATGGGTCCGCGCTTCGATCGATTCAGCGATGGCGGCGAAGAGCTCCGGCTGGGAGGCGAACCGGCCCTGGTCAAGGAGGGCAGTCTCGCCCAGCAGGTTATTGAGCACCTGCCTCCATGGCCAGTACGACGGCATGTCGGCCGACGAGCAACGACCCCACGCCACATCGAAGCCCGACTGCCGAGCCATCGTCTCCGCCGCTTCGGCGAGGCGAGTCTTTCCGATGCCGGCCTCGCCGAGCATGACCGCCACCCGCCCCCGACCGGCTCTGGCGTCGCCGATCATTCCTGCCAGGGCGGTCAGTTCCGGCTCACGACCTACTAGAGACTGTTCCTCCACCCGCACCTCACCATGGTGTCCGGAAAATCCACCGGACGCGCGGCTGTTCGCTTCACCGAACTGTTGTATTCACGCGCCAGTAGCGCGAGGCGGACTCAACTCGCGGTCTGCAGCAGACAGCCTCAGCGCCAGCCAAGCTCCGGGGCCAGATGGCGCATCACACTCTCCAGTACGTGCGCGTTGTAGTCGACGCCAAGCTGGTTCGGAAGCGTGAGAAGCAGTGTGTCCGCTGCCGCGACCGCCTCGTCCTCGGCGAGATCCTTCACGAGCTGATCCGGCTCCCCGGCGTACGTCTTGCCGAATCGGGCCGGGCCGCCGTCCAGGTAGCCGACCTGGTCCTGGCTACCCGCTGCGTCGCCGAAGTAGGCACGGTCCAGGTCGCTGACGACTGGGAAGATGCTGCGGCTGACCGAAACTCGCGGCTCACGTTCGTGGCCAGCGGCCTTCCAGGCGTCATGGAACCGCTGGATCTGTTCGGCTTGGAGTTGGTGGAACGGGACACCGGTGTCCTCCGTGAGAAGCGTCGAACTCATCAGGTTCAGGCCCTGCTCCGCGGTCCACTCAGCTGTCCGGCGAGATCCGGCGCCCCACCAGATCCGGTCACGCAGTCCCGGCGAGTGTGGCTCTATTCGCAGCAGGCCCGGCGGGTTCGGAAACATCGGCCGCGGGTTTGGCTGCGCGAACCCCTCGCCGCTGATCACCTCGAGGAAGACCCGCGCGTGCTCACGGGCCATGGCCGCGTGGTCGGAGCCCTCGGCGGGCGCGTGGCCGAAGTAGCGAAACCCGTCGATCACCTGCTCCGGTGACCCCCGGCTGATGCCCAGCTGGAGCCGCCCGCCAGCGATCAGATCTGCCGAACCTGCGTCCTCGGCCATATAGAGCGGATTCTCGTAGCGCATGTCGATTACACCCGTCCCGATCTCGATCCGGCTGGTCTTGGCCCCGATGGCAGCGAGCAGCGGGAAGGGAGAGGACAACTGGCGCGCGAAGTGGTGCACGCGGAAGTACGCGCCGTCGACGTCGAGCTCTTCGGCCACGACTGCAAGCTCGAGGGACTGGAGCAGTGCGTCGGAGGCCGAGCGCGTCTGCGACTGCGGTGAGGGCGTCCAGTGGCCGAACGACAGAAACCCGATCTTCTTCATGCCTAATGCAACAACACCGCCTGGTCAGGCTTCCTGGCCACCCCGACCAGAGCACTTCTGCGCATCGAGCTCGTACGGACTGTCAAGGATCAACTGGTAGCGGAGGGGACCTGCCAAACACGCGGAGCTACTACCAACGGCTGAGCCTGACGACCACGGAAGCTCGCCGCGCCAGCACCTTTCCTGACCTACTCGATCGCACCAGCAGGATCGAGCGGTCGACGTCCTTCGATGGACCAGCCGACGGCGGTCATGGTCGGGGGCACTTGCTCTCTCGCACTCTCGTGTCGGCCGCTGGCCAGCCATTGGGCGCGCCCTCGAGACGGTGGTGTTGCCCGGCTAGATACAGGGGGTGACGGCTTGGACACCACAGTATTGGTGGCCATTGCAGGAATCGTTGGCACACTCTTCGCACCAGTTATGGGTGAGGTCGTACGGCGCAAGAGCCCACGAAAAGAGCGGCTGCTAGAGCTCCGCCTTGCGGCCTACGCCGAGCTCCTAAGCGTCGGTGCGCGGTTTCGTGACTTAGACGTCGAAATAGGGCGTTTGCCCCTACCCCTGCCGTATTCGCCGACCGAATACTCGAGCTACAGACGAAACGAAGGAGCTAAACATGTCGAAAGCGTCCAAGTCCAGCGCGTCGGAGCACATGCAACTTGAGGGGTATGAAGGGCACTTCGAGGACTTCGGCCCCTATACGGTCGGCTTCGAGACCTACACCGCCGATGCTGAGCTCGCACCGCTGTTTGTTGGTCTGCCTGATGACCATTGCCAATGCCCCCACATGGGGTACGTGGTCAAGGGCCGGGTGAAGTTCGCCTTCGCGGACGGCACCGAAGAGCTTTACGAAGGCGGTGACGCCTACTACGCGCCGCCCGGGCACCTGCCGACGCTGTACGCCGGGACCGAGGTCGTCGAATTCAGCCCTACCACCGAACTGCAGAAGACACTCGAAGTGGTCTCAAGGAACATGGAGGTCGCGGGCACCGGATAAGAGCTTCGCGGCGTAGTGGGGCGGGCGGGACTCGAACCCGCGACCGGAGGATTATGAGTCCCCTGCTCTAACCGGCTGAGCTACCGCCCCAAGTGTTGGAAGTCGGTCGGATTGATCGAGGCCGATGATAGCGACGATGGCCTTGCGGGGCCCAGGCGCGTCGTTACGGCCGGGCTAGGGCACTTCTCGATAGAGTCGCCGGAGCCTGCCGACGCAAGGCCAACAACCACAGGAGGGTGTGTGGCGGATCTCATTCCGGCAGAGTTTGAAGTGCTTGATCCACGCTTCGCAGGTACCGGCGGCGACCGTTCGGTTGCCAGACTCTTTTCCGGTGGTCGATGGCTGGAGGGACCGGGGTATCACGCGGCTGGCCGATTCGTGTTGTTCAGCGACATCCCCAATGATCGAATCCTTCGCTATGACGAGGTGAGCGAGCGTACTGACGTTTTCCTAAGGCCAGCAGGCTTTACCAACGGTCGTACGGTCGATCGACAAGGCCGATTCGTGACCTGTGAGCACGGTGAGCGGCGGGTAACGCGAACCGAACACGACGGCTCGGTCACGACCCTGGCAACCTCATACGACGGTCACCGGCTGAACAGTCCCAATGACGTCGTGGAGCATTCGGATGGATCGATCTGGTTCACCGACCCCAGCTACGGCATCCACACCGATTACGAGGGGCACGAAGCCTCCTCCGAGATTGGCTCCCGCAATGTCTATCGTCTGGATCCGGAGGACGGAAACCTGACCGCGGTGGTCGAGGACTTCGCTCAGCCCAACGGCCTGGCGTTCTCACCCGACGAGCGCCGCCTGTTCATCGTCGACAGCGAGCTGCATCACATCAGGGTCTTCAATGTTGATCATGGAATGCTGACCGGCGGTGAGCTCTTTTGTGCTGACGACCAGGGTTACGACGGGATCCGATTTGATCATCTCGGTCGCCTCTGGGGAGCGGCTCACGACGGCCTGCACTGCTATGACCCGGACGGTTCCTTGATCGGCAAGCTCCGGCTGCCGGAGATCACCGCGAACCTCACTTTTGGAGGCCGCCAGCGCAATCATCTCTACATCACCGCGACCAGCTCGCTGTATGGCCTCCGGGTCAATTTTCGAGCGGCCTCATACCCTAGTTGATCTTCTATGGCTGCCTCCGACAGCGCCGGATCTCACAGGGCATGGGTTCGCGCTTTGGACAATGACACGACCAGTAGAGTCGGCAATGCGGCATCGCGCCGAGAGAGTTTCAGGGGGAAGCTGCTTTTGCTGCAAATGTTCGCTCGCACGGTGAGGCTCGAGGGGCTACCGACCGCGTCCGAAGCGCGGCTGCTCGGCGTCGTCAGCGCGTCCATGGTTGGGTTGATCCTTCTTTCGACGGCGATCGATGCTCCGCACTGGCTTCAGGTCGTCGCTCTCTTCGTCCATCTGATCTCTCTTGTGGTCGGCTTCGGCTCGGTGCTCGCGGTCGACTGGTACGGGCTGCTCTCCCTGTCTCGCCGGGTAACCATCGGCGATGTGCTGCTCACCGCCGAACGGATGACGCCCTTGATCTGGATTGGGCTCGCCGGTCTCACCGCCAGCGGAATGGTGCTCAAGCCAGATCTGACTTCGTGGCTGATCGTGGTCAAGCTCTGCTGTGTGCTCGGTGTGGGAATTGTCGGAGTGCTTGCACTGTCGACGTCACGGCTCATGGAACGCCAAATGCCGACCCCTGCACGGTCGGTGGTACGCCGTGGCATGGTTCTCGCCGGCGCGTCACAAACGTTCTGGTGGACCGCCGTCATCATCGGCTTCCTAACCAGTCAGGCGGCAGAGTGATCACCTGCCGTATCCAGGTGTCGCACTAGGTTGCGGCGGGGTGGCCGATCAGACCTTCCCTCCTACCGACCTCACACTTGATCAACTCCTGGTGGCCATAGGTTCGGTTCGGCAGCTGCGCGTTCCATGATCATGCTGACCCGCGCTATCGGGTCGACGCGATTTCCTTGCTTTCCGGGCGAGCGAAGATCGTCAGTACGCGTGGCCGGGCGATCATGATCGCACCGGCCAGCAGTGCGAGGCCAAGAACGGTTGTGATCGAGGCGAGCAGGTGTTGGGACCAGGTCCACTGGAGTTCGACATCTGCTCCGTTGGGCAGTCCCATGAACGGTGCCACCACAACCCAGCCGACAAAGAGCCACCCCAAAGCCAGATACCAGGTTGGGAGACTGCGCGGGCTGACCGGTCGCGGCTCCAGGAGGCTCATCGCTAGTGGGACTACCCAAACGAAGTGGTGCAGCCAGGACACAGGTGAGGCCAGCAGTCCGGCAATACCACACAGGGTGACCGCCAGCCGGACATCACCGAGTCGGTGCCACAGGGCAGCGGCCCAAACGCCGGCAACCGCGACCGCACAGGACAAGACAAGTCCGATGATCGCCGGCTCGGGGCCGAGCCCGAAGATCCGGACGATGTCGGCCATCACCGACTGGTTGGTGTAGTAGATGATGCTGTGCCCGAGGCCGGTGTCGCCGTGGGCCAACCTGGTCCAAAACTCGTACGACGCCGCCGGCACTATGACGGCGCTCGCGAGGGTGAGGACGATGCCCGTGACGACAGCAACCCAGAAGGCGCGAAACTTCCGCACCACCAGCAGATAGACCACGAAGATCGCCGGTGTGAGCTTGATCGCGGCCGCGACAGCGGTCAGCATCCCTTCCGGTAGCAGCCGCCGAGGAAACACTCGAGGACCAGGGGCAAGGTCCAACACAACCAGTGCCACCAGGAAGATTCCGAGTTGCCCGAAGGCCAGCGTCTGGACGACGGGCTCGACGATGTAAACCACGACAGCACCGGCCACGCTGAGCAGCCAGCCCGTGAGCCCGAAGCGGTGCAAGATCGCGACAAGCGCCATGGCGCCGGCTGCGGTCCAGCCAATCTGGACCGCCGTTGCTGGCAGTAGGGCCAGCGGCGCCGCCAAGACGGCTGCGAAGGGCGGATACAGGAACTGAAGGGGCCCGGGAAGATCGTAGAAATCGCCCCCGGCAAGCAACACCGAACCCGCGCGGCGATAGACGTCGAGATCGACCATGATCGGACGCCACGGGATGAAGGTGCCGCCGCCAAAGGTGGTCGCGCCGACGTAGAGAGCAACAAGAACCGGCAGAGCACAGACGCCTAGCCAGCCCGCGAGTCGAACCCAGAAACCCTTCTGAGCCGCCGGAGCGTACGTCTCAGCCGCGCTTGCCAAGGATTCCGGAGATCGGATAGCTGCGCTAACCACTACAGCCTCGAGCGTGGACTTTGACTGGCGGCTGGCGATCCAGTCGCGGATTCCGTCGGCTCGCCGCCGCCCGACTCGGTGCCTGACGGTCCCGGCGATCCGGAGGACGGGGATCCCGACCCGGGCGACTGCGGAGACCCCGATTGCGGGTCGCCTGACTGCGGCGAGCCTGACTGTGGCCCGGCGGAACTGCCCGTTGGCGGCGGCGGCGACTGTGGTGGTTGATTGCGGAAGATCAAGATCGCGATAAGCACGGCCAGCGCCGCAAGCAGCACCATGAGGAGCCAAGACACCAAGATCGTTCGCCAACCTGCCCGGTCGAAACGGCCGGGCCACGGCAGTGGCCAGAGGCGCGCCAGACCCGGACGCACCCGTTCGATCCAGTACTGCTGATATTCGGGGCCGGAGGGAACACCCTGCGGCGGGAGCGTCGCGATCTGCACGGCGTCGAGGATCTGCATAGCCCGCGCCGCCGCAGCTGGCGAGCCGTCGTAGGCTAGCGCCGCCCATGGTGCGACAAGACGCTCATCGGGCGCAACAGGATCTTCCTCCGCGCTGCGGTATTTGCGGCCTAGTCGCCCAGTGTCCTGCCCATGGCCACCCCGCGCGAGCACCATGTCGATGTGTAGCCCGTTGATCTCGCCCGCGAGGCGCGCCCGCGCCGCCGCATCGGCCGCTGCCCCTTCGGCTAGCAAGATCACCATCGCCGGCGTGTTGGCTGGGTCGTGCGCGGTGAACGCGATTCCTGCAGGCGTTGCGCCGATTCGTGCGTCGAGCCAGAACTCACCAACCTTCGGTGGGTCATCCGGCAGCAGCGGCGTTACCGGTACGTACGCCGGACCGGCGTCAGACCTCTCGCCGAAGCGTGGATAGGAGCTGCCGGAGCTGGCCCAAGGTTCATTCGGCGCTCCGGCCGGTGGCTCAGTGCTCGACATCGCTCTCCATCTCACGACCTCGATGCGGATGAGGCCGACCGCCGCGCGGTGCGGGGCACGGAGAGTCTAATCGGCCATTACAGGCTTGGCGGAGAAACGGTCCTCAGGCGCCGGAGGCGGACCGCGTCATAGCGCGCTCTGGGTTGATTCATAGCGTGCTCACAGCCCGCTCTGACAGGTTCGCCTAGTTCCGGGTTTGTGCGGGCCCATAGCCTTGAGTCCGGCGTCTGCGAGAATTGGCTCGGTGTCCGGCGCAAGCAGTGACGGTTTGCCGTACTGGGTCCGCCCAGACGCTATTGACGAGTAACAGGAGAGGTGCGTGAGTAGTCCGTCGTTTGGCCAGCCTGTTGAGGAGCGCTCGGCCGCTCGGACCTCGGGCAAGCTTGAGAACCAGACCGCCTCGCAGCTCCTCGGGGACGCCATCGCCCAGGTTCAGCGGGTGATCGTCGGGCAGGAACACATGGTCGAGCAACTCATGGTCGCTCTGCTCGCCCAAGGACATTGCCTGCTCGAAGGTGTGCCCGGTGTAGCCAAGACGCTGGCGGTTCGCAGTTTCGCCACCGTCGTTGGTGGTGACTTCGCCCGCATCCAGTTCACTCCCGACCTGGTCCCCTCCGACATCATCGGCACCCGCATCTACCGCGCGAGCCAGGAGAGCTTCGACGTCGAGCTCGGGCCGATTTTTGTGAACTTCGTCCTCGCGGATGAGGTCAACCGCGCACCCGCCAAGGTGCAGGCGGCGATGCTGGAGATGATGGCTGAGGGACAGGTTTCCATCGGGGGCGCGACGTATCCAGTGCCGCAGCCTTTCATCGTGATCGCCACTCAGAACCCTATTGAGTCAGAGGGTGTCTATCCGCTCCCCGAGGCACAGCGTGACCGCTTTCTGCTGAAGGTCGACGTTCCCTATCCAGCCGGGAACGAGGAGTTCGAGATCCTCCGCAGGATGAGCGTCGACCCTCCGAGCTCAGAACCAGTCTTGAACCCGCAGCTGATCCTCCAGTTACAGCGTCAGGCCGAGGAGATCTTCGTTCACAACCTCGTCGCCGAGTACATCGTCCGGCTCGTCTTGGCGACACGTACGCCCGCCGAGTTCAACCTGCCGGATCTCACCCCGGTCATCCAGATCGGCTGCAGCCCACGTGCCACGCTTGGCTTGGTGGCCGCGGCTCGTGCTCTGGCGCTGATCCATGGTCGGGACTATGTGCTGCCAACCGATGTGCAGTCGGTGGCAAAAGATGTGATGGCGCACCGCCTTGTGCTCGGTTTCGACGCTGTGGCCGACAACATCGCTCCGGCCCAGGTGATCGAGCGGATCGTCGCCATGGTGCCACCGCCAACGCCGGTCTGGAATCAGCAGTCCGGACCGAACCATCAAACTCCATCCGGGCGTTCAGTGCCGTCGGCCAACACCTACACCCCGCCGCCGGGCCCCTATCAACACCCGGTGCCGAACATGCCTAACCAGCCGGACTTCAACTGAGGCTGATGTGTCCTTCCCGCCGCCAGGCGGTCAGCCCATCGGTACACCTGACTTTCCGCCGCCCGCTGGTACGCCTGCGAGTTACCCGCCACCTGGCGGTTTCCCCGCACAGTTCGCTGCTCCGGTGCAGAGCATGGGGGCGGTCACCTCGGTGCTCGGTGCGCCGACCCGGGCCACCATCCCGCTGCACAAGCTGGCGCCGGAGGCCGCGCTGCGCCGACTTGAGCTCACCATCGTGCGCCGCCTCGAGGGGTTCCTGCACGGCGATCACATAGGCCTGCTGCCGGGACCAGGTTCGGACATCAGCGACGCCCGGATGTACATCCCTGGCGAGGACGACGTCCGCAAGATCGACTGGGCGGTGACAGCACGAACCACCGTGCCCTACGTTCGCGACACCATCGCTGATCGAGAGCTCGAGGTGTGGGCGTTGCTTGACGTCACTCCGTCGATGAACTGGGGCACGGAAGGAGTGACCAAGCGGGATCTCGGCATCGCGGCGGTGGCGACGATCGGTTTCCTCAGTCAGAAGATGGGTGACCGATTCGGCGGCTACATCTTGCGCCCGGAGAGCCTGCGCAGGCTGCCCGCCAGATCCGGCCGCTCAGCCTTGTACGGCTTGCTGCGCAAGATGTTGACCGAGCCGTTCGTGCCCGATCACGCCACTGGCCCGATGACGCTGGCCGCAAGTGTCGAGCAGCTGTCCCGAACCCAGCGTCGCCGCGGGTTGCGGCTGGTGGTGTCGGACTTTCTGACTCCGGGTGATCATGAGCTGGACCCCAACGTGGAACCCGAGTGGGAGCGCTCGATGCGTCGGCTCAGCGTACGCAACCAGGTCCTTGCGGTGGAAGTGGTCGACCGACGGGAGATCGAGTTCCCCAACGTAGGCGACATGCTGATCCGCGATCCTGAGACTGACTTTGAGCGCTACGTCAATACGGGCGACTCAGATGCGCGAGCCAGAATGGATGCGGCGAGCGCGGCACAGCGGGAACGAATACGTATCTCGCTTCGTCGTGCAGGTGTCGGGCACATTCAGTTGCGGACCGACCGGGACTGGGTGCAAGACATTGCCCGGTTCGTGTTGGCGTACCGTCGCGTGGCGAGCATGCTGCACGCCCCGCCACAGGGAGTGACGAAATGAGATCCGCGCTGCTGTTGCAGCAGGTGATTCCGCAGCTCGCGTTCCTGTCGCCGGAGCGGCTGCTGATCTTGCTCATCATTCCGGTCATGATTCTCGCGTACATCTTCGCCAGCCTTCGCAAGAACCGGCGCGGCATGCGCTTTACCAACACCTCCATGCTGGACGTGGTTGTGCCCAAGCAGTCACAGTGGCGGCGCCACCTGGCTGTCGCGCTCTCGTTGCTGAGTCTGATCACGCTCACCGCCGCCTTCGCACGGCCGAAGACTCAAATCGACGTACCACGCGAGCGCGCCACGGTCGTCGTGGTGATCGATTCTTCGCTGTCGATGCAGGCGACTGATGTCCAACCCACCCGGCTCGACGCCGCCAAGGAGGCAGCCACTGACTTTGTGACCAAGCTGCCTGAGAAATACAACGTCTCGGTGGTCTCGATGGCGGGAGCTGCAGCGATTCTGGTGCCGCCGACCACGGCACATACCACGGTGCAAAACGCGATCAATACCATCCAACTGCAGGAATCGACAGCGATCGGCGAAGGAATCGCGACAGCGCTCCGAGCTCTGCAGCAGGCTCCGAAGGATAAGGACGATCCGAACTCAATAGCGCCCGGCGCCATTGTGATGCTCAGCGATGGCTCCAACACAACCGGCCGCGCGCCGCTGCAGGCGGCCGCTGAGGCCAGGACTGCCAAGATTCCGATCTACACGATCGCCTACGGCACTGAAAACGGCTTTGTCGATCTTGACGGCAACCGGGAGCCCGTACCGGTCGACCACGAGGAAATGAAGCGAATCGCCGAGGCGACCAATGGCGAGTATTTCGCAGCGGCCACTGCCGATCAGCTGAAGACGGTGTACGAGAACATCGGATCTGATATCGGCTATGAGAAGGCCGATCGCGAAGTGACTTCCCGCTTTGCCGGCTACGGTCTGGCTCTCGCAGTCCTCGCCGCCTTGGGTGCGATTTCCTTGGGGGCAAAGTGGCCGTGATGGTCAGTACTCCCGAGTCTCTCCTCCCGAAAGTGGTCGCAAACAGCAACGAATCCGGCCCCTTTGGTGATGTTCGTGACCACTTTCCTGGGGGGTGGCGGTAGGGATGATTCCGCTCCTCTCCTTCCTCGCGCCCGGGCGGCTGTGGTTGCTCTTGCTGATCCCGCTGCTGGTCGGTCTCTACCTCTGGCTGGTGCAGCGTAAGCGGAACCGGAGTATGCAGGTCAGCAAGACGATGTTCGACCTCGTCATCCCACGGGACCGCACGTGGTTACGTCATGTCGCGGTCGGTCTGTCGATCCTCAGCCTGCTGACCTTGACGGTGGCCTTCGCCAAGCCGAAGGATCAAGTTTCCGTGCCTCGGGAACGGGCGACCATCGTGATGACCATCGATGTGTCACTGTCCATGGAGGCCAAGGACGTGGAACCAAACCGGCTGGAGGCGGCGAAGGCCGCGGCCGAGCAGTTTGTGACATCCCTCCCGCCCAAGTTCAACGTCGCGCTGGTGACCTTCGCCGGCACAGCAACGACTTTGGTGCCGCCCACCCTCGATCGTGGAGCGTTGACAGCCGCAATCCGTTCCTTACGTCCGCAAGCCTCGACTGCAATCGGTGAGGGCATCTACACCTCACTTGCCGCGCTGGCCCAGGTGCCGCCGGACCCGGACAACCCGAAAACGGTCCCCCCTGCGCGCATCGTCCTGCTCAGTGACGGCAAGACCCAGGTCGGCCGTCCGTCGGATCAGGCTGCGATGGCTGCGCGGGCCCAATCGGTTCCGATCTACACCATCGCGTACGGGACCCCCGACGGTTACATCGATATCGGTGGCAGGCGGGAGCCGGTGCCGGTAGATCGGGCTGAGCTGGCGCGCATCTCCAAGATCTCCGGCGGGGAGGCGTACACCGCGGCGTCTGCTGGAGAGCTGAAAGACGTGTACCGGGACATCGGCAGCTCGGTTGGCAAGGAAAAGGTGGACCGCGAAGTCACCTCGCGCTACGCCGGCTTCGGGTTGGGCTTTGCGATTCTTGCCGCTCTTGGGCTGATCTCCCTCGGCGCCCGCTGGCCGTAAGAGCGTTGACCTCCGGATAACGCGCCATCACAGTGCCCCCACGAGACTAAGGTTCAGGCATGGGGAGCGTGGCGGAGAATCTGGCCGCGGTGGAGGCGCGAATCAAGGCGGCGTGCACGCGAGTCGGGCGCGATCCGAGTGAAGTGCGATTGCTACCGGTGAGCAAAAACCAAGGGATGGACCTGATTTCGGAGGCGTATGAGGCCGGGGTCCGGCTGCTTGGGGAGAACAAGGTTCAGGAGGCGATGGAGAAGGCGAGGCACTTCGCTGATCATCCTGATCTCAGGTGGGCGATCATCGGCCATCTTCAAACCAACAAGGCTAGGCACGCGGCTGCCCTCGCATCGGAGTTCCATGCACTGGACACCGTCAAGGTGGCCGCTGCGCTTGATCAGGCTTTGGACGATCAGGGCCGCAGCCTCGATGTCTTCCTGCAGGTCAACTCATCCGGCGAACCGCAAAAGTACGGGTTGCCACCCGACGAGGTGGAGGCGTTCGCTATCGCGCTCAGGGCCTACGGAACGTTGCGAGTCCGCGGTCTGATGACTTTGGCGGTGCTGTCGGATGATCAACGAGAGATCCGGGCCTGCTTTGAACGGATGCGTGATTTGCAACGACGGCTTCAGAGTAGCGATGACGTCGCCGGCACGTATGAGGAGCTGTCCATGGGTATGTCTGGTGATCTGGAGATCGCAATCGAGTATGGGGCGACCACGGTGAGGGTCGGCCAGGCGATATTCGGCCCACGTCCGTCACCGGACACCTACTGGCTGCCGACCTGACGACAGCCGAGGGTCTCGGCATGCGGCGATCGGCGGCCACGGTCGGCAGCGCCGTTTTCTTCCTTGTCGCGCCCTGTGTGGTGGCCGGGCTGGTGCCCTGGCTCATCACCGGGTGGCAGGTACCTGGACCGATGTCGCCATTCGGGATCATCCGGATGACTGCCGGTGCAGTGCTCCTCGTAGTCGCGGTCGTCGTGCGTAGTTCGCGCTTTCGCTCGTTTTGTTGTTGAGGGCGGCGGAACGCCAGCGCCGGTCGCTCCAACTGAGCGGCTGGTTGTCGGCGGTGACTACCGCTTCGTGCGTAATCCGATGTATCTCGGCGTGGTCACGGCGGTGCTCGGGCAGGCAATGATCTTCGGCTCGCTGGCATTGCTGGGATACGCCATTACCGTCTGGGCGATCTTTGCAGCGTTTGTTCGCTGGTATGAGGAGCCGCTGTTGCTGAAGCGCTACGGGGATGACTACCAGCGCTACCGCCAGGCGGTGCGGGCTTGGTTGCCGCGGCTGCACCCGTGGCAGACCGATATTGATCACGCCGGCAACGCGGCTTGATCAGGTTTCCAGATTGTCGATCGGAATGGGCTGGACCCGATCCGCTGGCTCGAAGCCGAGAATCCGGCCGAGGAAATAGATCTGCGCCTCCGTCGCGGCCTTGATCGTGTCCGCCCTGCGGAAACCGTGACCTTCGCCCTCGAACATGATCATGGCAACGGGCAGATGTTGTTGGCGCGCTGCCTCAGCCAGCATCTCGGCCTGTGCCGGCAACACGACCCGGTCCTCGGTCCCCTGGAGCAACAGGATCGGTGCCGAGAGTTGATCGAGATGGTGGATCGGCGAGCGCTCGACGTAACGAGGGCGGTCCTCGGGATACGGGCCTATCAGGCTGTCGAGATAGCGCGCCTCAAACTTGTGTGTGTCGGTCGCCATCGCTTCGAGGTCGGCGATGCCATACAGGCTGATGCCGGCGGCGAACACATCCGTGGTGGTGAGGGCAGCCAGAGTCGTGAAGCCGCCTGCACTCCCGCCTTTGATTGCCAACCGCGCTGGGTCGGCGAGCCGTTGCGACCCCATCGATACCGCACCCAGCAATGCAGTCCTGCACATCAACGACGCCCCAGCGTCCCTTCAGCCGGTCTCGGTACGCGCGGCCAAACCCGGCGCTGCCGCTGTAGTTGACGTCGAGAATGGCAAAGCCGCGAGACGTCCAGAACTGGTACGCGATCTTGAAATCGGCTGCAGCGAAGCCGGTCGGGCCTCCGTGGGACAGCGTGATCAGGGGTGGCAGGCTGTCGGCGGGCGCGCTACAGCGGGCGTTGCACGGGGGGTAGTAGAAGCCGTGGACAGTACCGTGCTCACCAGTCCAGCTGACCGGTTGGGCAACTGAGATCGAGGCCGCATCGATGATCATTGCCATGGAGGACCGGACGACCGTCCAGTTGCGATGATCGAGGTCGAGGAGCGCCAACGCCGCTGGCTTGTCCGGTGAGTTGAGCACGGCAGCCGCATTGCCGGCTGCGACGTCCAGCGATGTAGCAGCCATGCCGGAGGAAGTGAGTTGCTGAAGCTTGCCGTCGGAGATGCTCAGTGTGGCAATGCTCTGTTCGCCGCTGCGGTTGATGCTGCACAGCAGATGATCATCGTCGATGATCGCGTACGGCCGCTGGCCAAGCATCCATTGTGGTTGGCAGAACTCCGCCTCTGTCGCACAGAGCGGTCGTACCCCGTCCTCCTCCCACAGGTAGAGGTTCCACCAGTTCGTACGATCAGAAACGAAGATCAGCTTGTCACCAAGCCAACGAGGCTGCAGTGCGGACTCGAGGGGGCCACCCGCGACGGGTTGACTGTTCATGATCGTCGTACCGCTCAGGGAGCCGACCATGATCGTGGTGGAGTCCCAGGGCATGTTCGGATGGTTCCACTGAGTCCAGGCCAATCGCCCACTCGCCGACAGCTCCGGGGTGGAGTAGAAGTCGGCACCAGCGCACAGCACCGTACCCCAATCGGGGTTCGGACCATCAAGATCAAGGGCCACGATCGTGTTGGCTGGTTCGCCGCCACCCGAGTGGTCCTCGCGTACCGCAAGTACGAGTCCTCGCTCGGGATGGACTCGAATGTCGCCGAATCGGAAGTCACCCTCAGGGGTGATCGGCTGCGGCTGACCCTCGCCGCGAACTGCGTACAGGCGTCCGTCACTGAACTCCGAATAGACCACAACTCCGCCCGATACGTGGTATTCACCGCCGCCATACTCGTGCACTCTGTCGCGTACGTAGGCGGGTGCTGGAGTGACCTCGACCGGCTCACCGCCGGCAATAGACCGCCGCCACAGACTGGCCCGGCCTCCTTCGTCGGCTCGGGACTCCAGCCAATAGAGGTGCTCCTCTTCGATCTGCACAGCGGAGAGTCCAACTGAAGAACTGGTCAACTCGTCGACTGAGATTGGGGACACCCATGATCCGTACGGGGCAATCGTCACAGGCTCAATCTATTGAGGTCCGCCGCCGCGAGCGTCGGCTATCGCGACGACGACGTCGGATTCCGGGTTCGACGCGCTAGCCACAAGACAAAAGGCGCGAGTCGGCTGTCACTTCTTGGTGCAACTGTGGCGCATGGTGCAAGATAGGAGCAGACACCAGGTCCACCCGCGTGACCGGCCTGAGGCTGTTGGGGAAGGCAGCCCTCAGGTTGCCTTTGGTCTCGCACTTGGAGGATCTGGCCATGAGTACGACCCGTGGGGTTTTGTACATCCACTCCGCGCCGTCAGCGCTGTGCCCACACATCGAGTGGGCGGCCGGCGGCGTCTTTGGTATGCCCATACGCGTTGACTGGATCGTTCAGCCAATCGAGCGTGCCTGCTATCGGACCGAGTACTCCTGGGCCGGGCCTTGTGGAACGGCAGCGCGACTGGCGAGCGCCCTCAAGGGTTGGCAGCGGGTTCGTTACGAGGTCACCGAGGAGGCCGCTTCAGGCACCGAGGGCGAGCGCTACTCCTACACTCCAACGCTTGGCATGTTCCACGCAAACACCGGTATCCATGGCGACATCATGATTCCCGAAGATCGGATCAAGCATGCGATGGCGCTCTCCGCTCTCGCGGGCAAAAACCTCACCGACGCTCTGCACGATCTGCTTGGCAGCGCCTGGGACGAAGAGCTCGAGCCCTTCCGCTACGCCGGTGACGGAGCCCCGGTCCGCTGGCTCCACAACGTCGTCTAACTCCTCACCCACACTGACAAGTCGGTGTCAAAGGGGGATGTTGGTATGGGCGCCGCGTTGGCCGGTATCGGCGTCTCGGATCGCGGCCGCCAGGGCCGATCGAGTTGCGTCGGGCGCGACGATCTCGTCCACAACCCCGATCTCGACTGCCTTTTCCACACCTCCGGCGATGCGCTCATGCTCGGTAGCGAGCTCAGCTTCGAGTTGGGGGCGCACGTCGTCGGCGACCTCAGCCAGCTTGCGCCGATGCAGAATGCGTACGGCGGCGATCGGGCCCATCACGGCCACCTCGGCTCCCGGCCATGCGAAGACCCGGGTGGCACCGAGTGAGCGCGCATTCATAGCGATGTAGGCGCCGCCGTACGCCTTGCGGGTCACCAGCGTCACCCGCGGCACTACAGCTTCGCCGAATGCGTGCAGCAGCTTCGCGCCGCGCCGTACCACCCCGTCCCACTCCTGCCCGACACCTGGCAGGTAGCCGGGTACGTCCACGATCACCAGCAGCGGCACCCCGAAGGTGTCGCACATCCGAACGAATCGGGCTGCCTTCTCCGCGCTAAGTGAGTCCAGGCAGCCTCCGAGTCGCAGCGGGTTGTTCGCGATGACGCCGACCGTCCGCCCGCCAAGCCGCCCGAGGGCAATGGTGACGTTGGGAGCCCACCGGGCGTGCAGTTCGACCGTCGAGCCCTTATCCAGCAGGCCGTTGATCAGTGGATGCACGTCGTAGGCTCGCCTTGGCGACTCAGGCAAGAGCGCAGCAAGATCAACATCGGCAACCTGCCTGGCGGTCAGACCCTGACTGGCCAGCAGGGTCGCCAGCGCCCGGCCCTGATCGATGGCATGCGACTCGTCGTCGGCGACCACGTGCACCACACCTGATCGGCGCCCGTGAGTGTCGGGTCCGCCCAGCCGCAGCATGTCGACATCCTCACCGGTGACCGAGCGCACGACATCGGGGCCGGTAACGAAAATCCGACCTTCCGGGGCCAAGATCACCAGGTCGGTCAACGCCGGTCCGTATGCTGCGCCGCCGGCTGCGAAGCCCAGCACGATGGAGATCTGCGGGATCTTGCCCGAGGCCTGGGTCATCGCGTGAAAGATCCGACCGACGCCGTGCAAGGACAGCACACCCTCGGCGAGGCGGGCGCCGCCGGAGTGCCAAATCCCCAAAATCGGCACCCGGTCGTGCATCGCGCGCTCATAGGCGCGCACCACGACATCGCAACCGTCCGTGCCCATCGCGCCGCCCATCACGGTGGCGTCGGAGCAGAAGGCAACCACCCGGCAGCCATTGATGGTGCCGGTCGCGGCCAACATCCCAGAGTCATCGTCCGGAGTGATCAACTCGATCGAACCGGCGTCAAACAGTGCCTGCAGCCGGCGGTTCGGATTACGCGGATCCTGCTCGCGGGGGAGCTTGACCTTGGTGGGTGCGGCGGCTGCAGTGGCCCGCGGAGCGGGTGCGGTGCCCGGGGCGATGCCCCGGTCGGTTGTCATGGTCATCTCAAGCCTCCTGTGGCGTAGGCATTGGTGAAGGCGACTGCGACGTTGTGACCGCCGAAGCCAAACGAGTTGTTGATCGCCGCCAGATCACCGCTTGGCAGGTCGCGCACCTTGGTGGCGATATCGATACCAAGATCAGGTTCTGGGTTGTCCAGGTTGATGGTGGGCGGGACCGTGCGGTAGTAGAGGGCGAGGAGGGCCGCCAGCGATTCCAGCGCGCCGGCGCCACCAAGTAGATGCCCGGTCATCGACTTGGTTGCGGTAACGATCGCCTCGGTGTTTTCGCCCAACGACTGCCGAATGGAGCTGGCCTCAGTGAGATCACCTTGTGGTGTGGAGGTGGCGTGGGCGTTGACGTGCACGATGTCGCCGGGCGCAAGGTCGGACTCGCGGAGTGCTTTCGTCATGGCCAATGCCTGACTTGCGCCGGTCGGGTCCGGCTGAACGATATCGTGTGCGTCGGCTGTGATGCCCGCCCCGGCGAGCTCGCCGTAAATACGGGCGCCCCGCGCCTGTGCGTGCTCCAGCGTCTCGATAACGAATATGGCTGCGCCCTCGGCGAGCACAAAGCCGTCTCGATCGACGTCCCATGGCCGCGATGCCCGCTCCGGCTCGTCGTTGCGTCGGCTCATTGCTTGCATCTGGGCGAAGCTGGCGATCGGCAGCGGATGGATGACGCCCTCGGTACCACCCACGACGGCAACATCAGCACGACCCAGCCGCAGCATGTCCAGGCCGAGCGAGATCGACTCGTTGCTCGACGCGCAGGCTGACACGGGCGTGTGCACCCCAGCCCGGGCTCCGAGCCGCAAGCTGACGTTGGCTGCGGAGGCGTTGGCCATCAGCATTGGGATGCCCAGTGGGCTGACGCGGCGAGCGCCTTTCTCCTTCTGGATGTCCCAGTTGGTAAGCAGAGTGATCATCCCGCCGATGCCGGTGGCGATGGCAACGCCTAGCCGCTCGCGGTCGACGGGATTGTCCTCTTGGAGCCCGTAACCGGCGTCCTGCCAGGCCTCCAGTGCGGCGACAACCGCTAGTTGCGCGGAGCGGTCGAGCCGGCGGGCCTCGACGCGTTCCAAGATCTCCGCAGGATCGACGGCGGCCTGTGCCGCGATCTGCACTGGCAGATCAGCAGCCCAGTCGGCTTCGATCCTGTGTACGCCGGACTTGCCGGCCAACAGGCCGTCCCACGTGGTGGGTACGTCGCCACCGAGCGGAGTCGTAGCTCCGAGGCCGGTGACGACAACGCGGATGCGTGACATTTGTGGTGACTCCTGCGATGCGTGTCGAGTTGTTTTGGCTGAGTTCGGGGCCACCTTGCGTCGGATGGCCCCGACACGATCAGCGTTGATCAGGCGGCAGCGCGCTCGATGTAGGCGACGGCATCGCCCACGGTTTTGAGGTTCTTGGCCTCTTCATCGGGAATGCTGACGCCGAACTTTTCTTCAGCGGCATAGATGATCTCGACCATCGACAGCGAGTCCACATCCAGATCATCGGTGAACGACTTGTCCAGCTGGACGTCGTCGGCTGGAACGCCGGCGACCTCATTGACGATCTCAGCTAGATCCGCGCGGACTTCCTCGGTGGTGGGCATCAATAGAGCTCCTTCAGTAGTGGTTGGGATGGTTCCTGAGGTCCAGATTTCAGGGGTCCAGATTTCAGGGCAGGATGATCACCTGGCCGGCATAAACCAGGCCGGCGCCGAAGCCAATGATCAGGCAGGTCTGCCCGCTGTGTGCCTCGCCGGACTCCAGCAAAGTCTCGATGGCCAGCGGAATCGATGCAGCCGACGTATTGCCCTGACGCGCGATGTCGCGTGCGACGACGACGCCGCTCGGCAGTTTGAGAGCACGGAACATGGCATCGGTGATCCGCATGTTGGCCTGATGCGGGGCGAAGACATCCAGGTCTTCGGGACGTACGCCGGCGGCATCGAGTGCCTCAGCGGCGGTCTTTGCCATCGTGTAAGAGGCCCACTTGAAGACTGGATTGCCTTCCATCTTGAGGGTCGGCCAACTGGCCTCGCCTTCGGTGGATCGATACGACTCCGTGTCCCAGGCCAACGCGGCGTCCCAGGGCTCGGTCTGCTGAATCAGCGGAGCTTGATCACCATCAGACCCCCAGACCACCGGTCCGATCCCAGAAGACTCACTGGGACCGATCACGGCGGCACCGGCACCGTCGGCGAAGAGGAAGGCCGTCGACCGGTCGGAGCGGTTGGTCATGTCGGTGAGCCGCTCGACGCCGATGATCAACACATAGTTGGAGGCGCCACTGCGAATGAACGAGTCAGCCATCGCGGTGGCGTAGCAGAACCCGGCGCAGGCGGCCGAGATGTCGAAGGCTGCAGCGCTCTTCGCTCCAAGTTCGCTGGCGATCGTGGTGGCGACCGCGGGTGTCTGGTAGAGGTGGGTGACGGTAGACACGATGACGGTGTCGATCTGGCCGGCTTCGATGCCGGCGCGATCCAGCGCTTTACGGGCGGCGGCAACCGACATCATCTGGATGGTCTCATCATCGGATGCCCAGCGGCGCTCGATGATCCCGGATCGGGTACGGATCCACTCGTCGGAGGAGTCGATCATCGTGCAGATCTCAGCGTTGTCGACCACGCGACGTGGGCGATAGCCACCCACTGCGAGGATGGCGGAGTACTTGGCCCCAGGTGTCACCTTGAGCATCATCGGGTCACCTCGGTTGCGTCAGCGGATTCGACAATCGGATGCAGCCGAAGCAGCGGCTGACCAGGGGAGACGGGATCCCCATCCTCAACCAGCCACTCCACGACGATGCCACCGTGAGGCGCGCTGACCGGCATCTCGTCCCGGAGGTTCTTGACCATCCCGACGGTGCTGCGGTTCGGCAGGATCGTGTCAGCCACGATGTCCTCGGTGCGTACGAACTGGCCTTTGCCCGGGGAGACGATGAGACGCCACGTGGGATTGCCTGCAATCGGGGAGGCGGATGCGGCGCCGCCGTGCTTCTGCACGAACTGCATCGCCTCTTCCAGCTGATCCGGAGTGTTCAGAGCGAAGAGCTCCACGCCCTTGAGGTTCCGCTTTGCGATGCCGGTCAGTGTGCCTGCCGGCGGCATCTCCAGCAGGCCGGTGACGCCGAGATCGCTCATCGCTGCCATGCAAAAGTCCCAGCGGACCGGCGCGGCCACCTGCCCCACCAGCCGCTTGAGTACCTCGCGGCCATCGTGCACGACCTGGCCATCCGCATTCGACAGCAAGCGGGTTCGCGGGTCGTGGGTGGAGATGGCGCGCGCGAGGGCCTCGAGCCGAGCGACGGCGGGCTCCATGTGCACGGTGTGGAACGCCCCCGCGACGCTGAGCTCGATGAGCCTGGCCCGGGCCGGAGGATCTGCGGCCAACGCGGCCAGTTGATCCTTGGTGCCGGCAGCGACGATCTGGCCGCTGCCGTTGTTGTTGGCAGCCGTCAGACCGTGTGCTGTCAGCCTGGTGAGCACATCTTCAAGGTCACCACCGATGACGGCAGTCATCGAGGTTGGCGTTGCGGCGCTGGCCTCCGCCATGGCGCGGCCACGTTCGCGTACCAAGACCATCGCCTGCTCCGCCGACAGCACACCGACACCTGCCGCCGCGGTGATTTCACCGACCGAGTGACCCGCAACTACTCCGACGAGCGGGTAAGCATCGGCCGGATGAGGAAACAGTTCGAGCGCGGCAAGAAGGCCTGCCGCAACCAGCAGTGGTTGGGCAATAGCGGTGTCTCGGATGGTCTCGGCGTCGGCTTCGGTGCCGTAATGCCTCAAATCAAGGCCCGACACCGCCGACAGCCAGTTCAGCCGGTCAGAGAAAGAGGGCTCATCAAGCCACGGCCCGAGGAAGCCTGGCGTCTGCGCCCCCTGACCGGGCGCCACAATCGCAAGCACATCTGTACTATTTCTTGACCTCGACTAAAAGGACGTATCGGTACGCCACGAATCTTCCGATGCCGAATTGTCACTTCTCTACAGTTTTGTTTGGGCTTGCTGCTCGCGCATCGCGCGTGGGGGTCCGACGTCGTCGTCACTTTTCGCGGACAAAGAGCGCGTTCGCTCATCGTTCCTCCGATCGTCGGGCGCGCGATTGCCGACGCTCGCAGCTTGCAGGAGCTTCTGGACGGCGGCGCGCGATCCGGGCTCCATCCCGGAGATTTCCTTGGCATTCATCGCCCGGTAGGTGCTGGCTCCTCCGGGTGGGAGCGAGCGAAGAGCCGGCCGAGAGTGATCGCCAGCCGCAGGGCGTACGCGTCACGCGGGTCGGTTGGGCTGTAGCCGGTGACCTCGTGGATTCGGCGCAGTCGGTAGCGGACGGTGTTGGCGTGCACGAACAACGCGCGGGCGGCCGCCTCCACCGAGAGCCCCTGATCCAGGAACGTGACCAGCGTCTCCAGCAGGCCGCCTCCGGCTGCTTGCAACGGCTCGTAGATGTCGTGGGCCAGCGCGCGGCGAGCATGTCCATCGCCTGACAGTGCGCGCTCGGGCAGCAGATCATGAGAAGTTACCGGCCGCGGCGCCTCCGGCCAACCACCCGCGGCGCGGTAAGCCGAGACCGCCTCCCGAGTGCTGGTAGCCGCGTCCATGAGGTGCTCCACTGTTGGTCCCAAGACCACCGCCCCCGGACCAAACATCGTGACGAACTTGCGGACTACTTCCACGGCGCGGTCAGGTGGATTCAGTCTGTCGCCGCCCAGCACGACGACCATCCTGTCGCCCTGCACTGCGCCGAGCATGTCGCTCCCGGCGATGGCCGCGATATGCCGGATGGACTCCAAGGCCTGCGCCGGCTCCAGTTGTGGGGCGGGCCCAACGACGACGACCACGCCCCCGGTGGAATGCCAACCCAGCGTCGATGCCCGAGACAGCACAGTCTCGTCGGTCTCCCCGCGCAGTACGGCATCGACAACCAGAGCTTCCAGCCGCTCATCCCAGGCGCCGCGCAGCTCGGCCGCACGCGCGTAGATCTCGGCCGCCGAAAAGGCAACCTCCCGGCTGTACTCGTTGATCGCCGCATGCAGGACGGGCCGGTCGCCTTTCGGCATCAACTCATCGATCTGGCTTTCGACCACCTCGATCGTCGTCCGCACCAGCTCCACGGTCTGGTAGAGGGAGATCTTGCGCGCCAGCTCACGCGGCGCCGAGCCGAATACCTCCGACGTGCTCGGCACCTCCGGACCCGGGGCAGCGAACCAGCGTACGAAGCCGTCGATGCCGGCCTGAGCCACCAGAGTGATCCATGATCGGTGCTCGGCGTCCAGCCGGCGGAACCAGTGATACCGCGTCTCCATCTCTTCGACTGTGGCGGTGGTCATCTTGCCGGTGACGCCCGCGAGCCGTTTTGAGATCGTGGCTCGAGTTTTGGCCGACGGAAGCAGGGACCTGTTGATCTCTCGCGTACTTGCCGCCATAGGCTGACTGTAAACCGCCGACCGTTGTCGCCGCTTCGCAGCGCCGATAGGCGGGGATCGATGTTCGCGACGCCGATCTGCAGGAGGATCTGACGGAACAACGCCTTTCCGTTCCGTCGGCTGCGACGAAGACGGCGGCAACCCAGCGAACGTCGCTGCGAGCGGAGCGAGCAATCAGACAGAGCGCGCGACGCGCGAGCAGAGCAAGGACAAGTATGTGAGTGATCTTGATACGCAGCCCCAGGAATATGTGTGCGCAGGTCGGCTCGATGGCGGCCCTGAGGAGCTGTTGCTGACGGCTCGTCGGGTCTATCTGGGCAAGACCACCGAGGTGGCACGTGCGCTCCCCGACAAGCAGATTCGGATGATCGGCGCATGGTGCTTCCTTGATCATTACGGACCGGAGGACGTGAGCGGCTCAGCGGGCATGCAGGTGTGGGCGCATCCCCACACCGGCCTGCAGACCGTCACCTGGTTGCTGGACGGCGAGGTCGAGCATCGCGACAGTCTCGGCTCTCGGGCGACAGTACGGCCGGGCGAGCTCAACATCATGACTGCCGGTCATGGCATCGTGCATAGTGAGATCTCCCAGCCGGACAAGCCGCCGATGCTGCATGGGGTGCAGCTATGGGTCGCGCTTCCGGATGCAGTGCGCGATCTCTCCCCGGCGTTCGAGAGCTACGCCGACCTGCCAGACCTGATTCGGCCAGGGCTTCGCGGCAAGGTACTGATCGGTGGCGTAGCGGATGCGCGGTCACCGGCACTGGCATACTCGCCGCTCTGTGGTGCAGACCTGAAACTCGATGCCGGTGCCGATGTTGTGCTCGCTGTCGAGGAAGGGTTCGAGTACGGCATCTTTGTGGTTGCGGGTTCGGTCGTCGTGGAGTCGACCACGGTCGGAGTCGATCAGCTGCTCTACCTTGGCGCCAACCGGCGAAACCTCCACCTGCGGAGCGAGCAAGGCGCCTGGATGATCATGCTCGGGGGCCAGCCCTTCGCCGAGGACATCGTGATGTGGTGGAACTTCATCGGACGAAGCCATCAGGAAATCGTGGACTTCAGGTCGGCTTGGGAAAAGCGGGATCCCCGATTCTCACCCATCGTCAGCCGCTCGGAGAACGTCATGGAGGCGCCGCCAATGCCGACGGTTCAGCTCAAACCACGTCCGCGACGGAGCCGGTCCGAGTGAATCCAGTACAGGCCTTGCGGGAGATCGGATACCTGCTGGAGCGCTCGCGTTCCGATACCTATCGGGTACGTGCCTACCGCGGCGCCGCAGACGTCGTATCCCGGCTGAGCGAGGAGGAGCGCCGCCACCATCAGGAGCAGAGAAGCTGGGCGAAAGTGTCCGGGGTTGGCCCCAAGACGGCGACGGTGATCACCCAGGCGATGGATGGGCAGGTACCGGAATACCTGCAGAAGTTGCGCGAGGAGAAGCAGCCTCTTGTCGAGGGTGGACTGAACATTCGGGAAGCCGTGAAAGGTGACCTGCACTGTCACTCGTCCTGGTCGGACGGTGGCAGTCCGCTCGAGGAAATGATGATCACCGCACAGGCGCTCGGACACGAATACTGCGCCATTACCGATCACTCACCGCGGCTGCAGGTGGCACGTGGGTTGAGTGCTGATCGGTTACGCCAGCAGATCACCGTGATTGCTGATCTCAACGAGGCCATGGCGCCGTTTCGCTGCCTGCGTGGCATCGAGGTTGACATCCTCGAGGATGGTGGTCTTGATCAAGACGACGAGCTGCTGGCTGAACTTGACGTTGTCGTGGCGAGCGTCCACTCCAAGCTCCGCTCAGACTCAGAGACGATGACACATCGAATGGTCGGTGGGATCGCGAATCCCCGGACCAACATCTTGGGTCACTGCACGGGGCGGCTGATTCAGGGAGAACGCGGCCTCCGGCCGCCGTCGGTGTTCGACGCTGAGGTCGTGTTCGAGGCCTGTCGCTCGTTCAACGTGGCTGTCGAAATCAATTCCCGTCCTGAGCGACGTGACCCGCCGACCAGGCTGCTGAAGATGGCAATGGAGATGGACTGTCTGTTCTCCATCGACACCGACGCGCATGCGCCGGGACAACTCGAATTCCAGATCTACGGTTGCCAGCGCGCCGAAGAGCTGGGATTGGATCCCGATCGGGTGATCAACACGTGGTCGGCCGACAAGCTGCTGGCGTGGTGCGCGAAAGCCTGACGCCGCCGAGAGAGATGCCGCCGAGGTCTGGATATTTCCTGACGGTCTGCATGGTTGCTACCTATGCAGCGGCAGTGGTGGTCTGAGGTTCGTCTTTCCTGTGGGAAAGTGAGCCATGGGCCCGTACGAGGTCAGCCGGCTGCGTGAGGTCGAGACCCGATCGATCAGTGCCGAGAACCCAGACGGATCCCGGGGTGGCGGTGCCCGAGCGACTACTGGCACCGGGGCGGATGCTGCTCGCGATCTTGGTGTCGGCTGGAAGATTTCACCGTCGGTCAACATCGAAGCTGGTGCGGAGTGTGAGCTGGCAGCGATCACCGGGTCGGGTGTGATCACCCACATCTGGTTGACCACCGCCCGCGACCATTGGCGAACCCTGATCTTGCGGGCCTGGTGGGACGAGTCCGATGAGCCGGCGATCGAGGTTCCGCTCGGCGACTTCTTCTGCCAGGGCTGGGGGCGGTTCGCCCAGGTGTCATCAGCGTTGATCGCGGTCAATCCCAGCGGCGGTTTCAACTCGTACTGGCCAATGCCGTTCGCGGAGAGCGCGCGGATCAGCGTCGAGAACCGCGCCGACCGAACGGCAACCGTCTATTACCAGATCACCTACGAACTCGGGGCGGATACCAGTGAGTTGGGCTACCTGCATGCGCAGTTCAGGCGGAGCAACCCGGTGCCGCGAGGGGAAATGCATCCGATCCTCGACCGGATCGAAGGCCGTGGACACTATGTGGGCACTTATCTCAGTTGGGGGATCAACTCCCCCGGGTGGTGGGGTGAAGGAGAGATCAAGTTCTATCTCGACGGCGACCAGGAGTTTCCCACCATTGCTGGCACCGGGACCGAGGACTACTTCGGCGGCGCGTGGAACTTCGACGTTCCTCCGCACGGGTACACGGCGTTCAGTACGCCCTACCTCGGAATGCCGCAGGTACTGCGCCCGGACGGGCTGTACGCCAGCCAGCAGCGTTTCGGGCTCTACCGCTGGCATGTGATGGACCCGATCCACTTCGCCCGGGAGCTGCGGGTCGACATCCAGGTTCTCGGCTGGCGGCCGGACGGGCGCTACCGGCTACGCAGCGACGACGTGGCCTCCACCTGCTGGTTCTACCTGGACCGGCCCGCCGCCGCCCGGCCCGCCCTGCCGTCCGTTGAGGCACTCGAGGTGGACGGCCTACCGCCGACCTAAGCTCCACCGCACTCGGCTCTCGCAGCAGGGTCCCGCGCTCAGCCGGAACGGTGGTAGAGGGTCCGGACGATATCTTCGATCGCCGGTTCCTCCAGTGTCAGGTCGCGCACCTCCACCTGTGCGGACACCTCCGCAAGCACACGGGCAGCCGTAGTCAGCTCTGGCGAGAACGCCAGCCGCTGCCGTACGCCATTGAGCTCGCTGCCGATGTGCTCGGCGTCGGCGACCTGAAGCGGGGCGCTCGGTCCCCACAGGTCGACGACCAGCACCCGCTGCAGCGCCACCCGCACCGCGAGGTCGGCGAGTGTCCCGTCGTAAACCAACCGGCCATGGTCGACGACCAGGACTCGCTCACACAGCCGCTCGATGTCGCTCATGTCGTGCGTGGTCAGCAGCAGCGTGGTGCCGTGAGCCTGACGCTCGCCGATGAGGAACTGCCGCAGCCGTTCCTTGCTGATCATGTCAAGGCCGATGGTCGGCTCGTCCAGCACCAGCAAGCGTGGCGAGTGCACCAGGGCTGCGGCCACTTCGCCTCGCATCCGCTCGCCGAGGGACAGCTGGCGTACCGGGGTGCTGAGCAACCCGGTCAACCCGAGTTCGGTGACCAGCTGTTCGGTCCGCCGGCCGGCCGCAGACGGGTCCAGCCGGTGAATTGCGGCCAGGATCCGGAAGGAGTCCCGCAGCGGCAGGTCCCACCACAGCTGGCTGCGCTGACCAAAGACGACTCCGAGGTCGCGAGCCAGGGCGCGGCGGTTGGGGACCGGGTCCAGACCACAGGTCCGTACCTGCCCCGACGTTGGTACCAGGATGCCGCTCAGCATCTTGATCGTGGTCGACTTGCCGGCCCCATTGGCACCTATGTAACCGCAGGACTGACCGGCCTCGATGGTGGCAGTGATCCCGTCGACGGCGTGGACCACCCGCCTGGCCCGGCGTACTCGCCCGGCCTTATCGCGCACGACGAACGACCGGCGCAGGTCGGTCATCTGGATAATTGGCTCGGCCATCTGCCCGATCAGCCTCCGGCCCCGGTGAATCGGCGGATGCCGGCGCGCCAGATGAGCAGCGAAAGCAGCCAGATCCAGACGGCGAAGAGAGGTGCCAGCCAACCCAGCCAGCTGGGGAGCAGCGCCGGCCCGGGTAACCGCAAGATCAACATCGCGGGCAGGTAGGCGACGATGGTAGCCGGGATGACGAAGGTGAAGAGCACCCGGATCGGCAGCAGCAGGGTGCTGCCCGGCACCTGGCCGGCATACGCGCCGCCGTAGACGAAGGCGTTGGTGAACTCGGCTCCGTCAACCAGCCAGAACTGCATCCCGCCCGCCAGGACGAACAGCGCCCCATAGATGGCGGCGCCCACGAACGGGGTGATGATCAACAGGTAGACGGTTCGAACGTCCAGGACCAGGTCGGCCTGTATCAGCACGACCGCCCCGACGAGCAGAGCGAACACCATCCGACCTGCCCGTCGCAACTGGAAGTCCGCCGTCACCAGCTGGGCCATCAGCGGGAGTGGTCGGACCAGGAACGCCTCCAGCTTGCCTTCCCGCAGATAGCGGTTGATTTGGTCGAGCTGTCCGAAGATCAGATCAGCCAGCGAGAACGCGGTGTTGGCAAGCGCGAAGACCAGGGCAACCTGGATCAGGGTTAGTCCGCCAAGCGTCGGCACCGTGGCCAGCAGCACATACAGCTCGGTGAACTCCAGCGCGCCGATGGCGAACGCGGTCAGCGCGTTGACCACGAAGCTCGACCGGTATGCCAGCTGGGCACGGACCCGCGATCCGACCAAGATCGCGTAGCTCTGCCGCAGCGAGAGCACCGGGTCAGCCACCCTGCACCACCAAACGCCGGGTCGCTCGCCAGAGCACGACCCGGGTGAGAATAACCAAGCCAATCATCCAACTCACCTGCCATGCGATCACCCGCCACGCGGCCGCGCCGACCACACGACCGGACATGACATCGATCGGGGCCTGGAACATCGCCGGGAACGGAGATGCAAAGGCTACGGTTTGCAGCCATTCGGGGAAGACGTGCACCGGCAGGTAGAAGCCGCTGAGCAGTCCCAGCACCAAGGCGTAGAGGTTCAGGAAGCCTTGGACGTCGACAGTCCAGAACGCGATCAGGTTCATGCCGTACCGGCAGAGGAAGCTCACCGAGATGCCGAGCAGCAGACTCACAATGCCCAGCGGATAGGAGGTCCAGGTCTCTGATAAGGCAACGCCGATGGTGAGCGCGCCGACCAGCAGCGGCCCCAACCCACGCGTGGGCAGGGCGAATGCCGCTCGGCCGAGGTCGCGGACCCACCATGACAGTTGCAGGTCCAGCGGTCGGGCAAGATCAACCGCGATCTCGCCGGTGCGCACTCGATCGGCCAGGTCCGCCCACGCAAACATGGCCACTGGCGCAAGGAAGGCCTGACCCAGCCAGACATAGGTCGAGGCCTCCTGCGGACCGTAGCCACCAAGGCTGCCCCCTGCTGCGCTTATCGCCGCCAGCAGCACGCCCAGCCTGATGAATCCGAAGATGGAGTTGGTGAAGATGCCGGCGAGGGTGGCGGCTCGGTATGTGCTGTACCTGCGGAACTCGGCCTTGGCGAGTTCGACGTAGGTACGCACAATCGCAAGACCTTAGATCTGGGGCTGGGACCAGGTCAACGCTCCCGACGTCCCTTACCGCTTACCAAGCGTGTCGACCCACCCTTTTGAGGGCTGCTCGCGCAATCGCGGGTGGGATCCGCGATTCTGCCGACGCTCGCAGCTCCCGACAGTGCCAACTGATCGGGCCGCGCGCGAAATGCGCGCAACTCCCATATGCCCGGGTTCGCTGCCGGGTCGCGGCGGCTCTGAGCCATGACCATTCGTGCCGCTGGTATAGCGTGATGCGGTGTCCTGAGCGTCGGAGGTAGTGACTAGTGGCCGAGGGGGATGAGCGGATCGAGACGGGAAACCCGCCTGCTGTCCCAGTCTTCTTCCTCTCCGACAGCACCGGAATCAGCGCAGAGACGATGGGAAACGCCCTGCTGATTCAGTTTCCCGACCTACGGTTCGAACGTCGTCTCATACCGTTCATCTCCTCGGTGGAGGAGGCCCGCCGGGTGGTGGCGATCTTGGACGCTGCGGCCGCAGGTCCGGTGACCCCGCTGGCTTTTTCCACTACCGCGGTCGAAGAGGTGCGCCAGGAGCTCTTGCGCTCCAAGTGCCCGTTGATCGACTTCTTCGGCATGCATATGGAACAGGTCGAGCCGATTCTTGGAGCCAAAGGAATCCGGGTCGCGGCCCGGTTGCACGGGATGGGGGACGTCAAGCGCTACAACACGCGGATGGCTGCGGTTGAGTACGCGATCGAACACGATGACGGCCAGAGCATGCGAGCACTGGACAAAGCGGATGTGATCTTGCTGGCCCCATCGCGCTGCGGCAAGACACCAACCACGATGTATCTAGCCCTGCAGCACGGGATCTTCGTCGCGAACTACCCACTGGTCGACGAAGACTTCGCGATTGCGGAGCTGCCGGGCCCGGTACGCGGGTTGCGCAATCGATGTTTCGGCCTGACCACCACGCCGGCGCGGCTCAGTCAGGTTCGGCACGAAAGGCGGCCCAACTCCCGCTATGCCTCGCTCGAACAGTGCATGTACGAGCTGCGCCAAGCCGAGGCAATGTATCGCAACCATCACCTTCCCGTGATCAACTCCTCGACCAGGTCCGTGGAGGAGATATCCACCGTGATTCTGCAGGCCCTCCACCCCAGCGCCTGAGACAGAGAGGAAACCCCGGCTCGCCGACTCTTTTTGATTCGTCTCGTCAGACCTCAAGGTCTGCAACCGGAAAGTCCGGAAAGTCCGCTTGAGACGGCTCACCGCTGAAGTGACACGCAAACGGTTGTCACCTGAGCGCGTTAGGGTCGGCGGGTGGATGATGTGAGCCTGGCCGCCGAACTGGTGCGCGAGGCAGGAACCTTGGCCAGCGAGATGCTCAGACAGGGTCTGGAGACTCGCTATAAGACTTCGATCTCAGACGTGGTCTCTGCGGCGGACCAGGCGGCCGAGGAACAGATCAGTCGCAGGCTTGCGGAGAGCCGGCCCGATGACGGACTGGTGGGGGAAGAGGGCGCTCGCAAGGCTGGCGACGGTCGAACCTGGTACATCGATCCGGTCGACGGCACGTACAACTTTTTGTCCGGTATTCCGTACTGGTGCTCGGCGCTAGGCCTCGTGGACCCCGAGGGGCCCTTGTTGGGAGCGGTCTACTATCCAGCCATCGATCAGCTTTGGCTGGGTGGGCGAGAGAGTCCGACCACAGTGAACGGTGAGCCGGTGGCCACACTGCTGAGCCAACCCCTGTCCGAGGTCTCGGTCGCGACTTACCTGCATCCGCGGCACTTCGGGGATCGACAGCGCCTGGCCGCGTGGCAGTCGGTGATTGCCGCCGCCGCGACAGTGCGGATCCTCGGGTCGGCGTCAGTTGACATGGCAGGAGTGGCGAGCAGCAGGCTGGGCGTGTTTCTGCAGGCCAATCTGAACGGGTGGGATTGGTACCCAGGCGCGGCACTTGTCATCGGCGCAGGTGGGGTTGCCGATGAGCTCGTGCTGAGTACGAACCGCTGGCAGATCGCAGGCAATGCCAAAGCCGTCGAGGACGTCAAGACCACCCTCCGGCGCGCAGCAGAGGACTGATTCGGGCAGCAGAGCGCCCTACGCCCCGGCGCCTTCTTGCGCGACTCCGGCAACAGCGGTTGGGTCGCCGAGGGAATAGCGATCGAAGGCCTCCGCGGCTGCGTTGCCGTCGTACAGTCCGTCGCGAGCGAGAGCATGCAGCGTAGCCACTACGATCGACTCCGCATCGACCAAGAAGTAACGCCGTGCCGCCGCCCGGGTGTCGGCGAACCCGAAGCCGTCGGTGCCCAGCGAACACCAGGTATGACCCACCCACTGAGCGATCTGATCTTGGACTGCGCGCATGTAGTCGCTGACCGCGATCACCGGTCCCGGTGTGCCGTCGAGAGCGGTAGTGACATACGGCGAGCGGCGTTCCTCACGCAGGTGGGTGAGGTTCCAGTGCTCCACAGCGACCGCGTCCCGGCGCAGTTCGTTCCACGAGGTGACGGACCAAAGGTCGGCCGCAACGCCCCACTCGTCGGCCAGCATCCGCTGCGCCTTGAGTGCGGCAGTCATGGCCACGCCGGAGGCCAAGACCTGAGCACGCGGCTGATCCCCCTCCAGCGGGGACGAGGCGTAGTGGTAGACGCCGCGCAGCAGCGCCTCCACGTCCAGGTTCTCCGGTGCACCCGGCTGGCCGACGGGCTCGTTGTAGACGGTGATGTAGAAGATCAGGTCTTCGCCGTCAGGGTGGTCGGGATCGTCGTGGCCGTACATGCGCCGCAGACCTTCTTTGACGATGTGCGCGACCTCAAAACCGAAGGCCGGGTCGTAGTGAACGACGGCCGGGTTGGTGCTGGCAAGCAATGGCGAGTGGCCGTCGGCGTGCTGCAAGCCCTCGCCGGTCAGCGTGGTCCGGCCTGCTGTCGCGCCGAGCAGGAATCCGCGCGCCAACTGGTCCGCCATCGCCCAGATCCAGTCGCCCGTCCGCTGGAAGCCGAACATCGAATAGAAGATGTAGAACGGGATCATCGGCTCGCCGTGCATCGCGTACGCCGATCCGGCGGCGATCATCGAGCCCATGGCGCCAACCTCCGAGATGCCTTCGTGCAGCAGCTGGCCCTTCTCGGACTCCTTGTACGACAGCAACAGCTTGCGGTCGACCGACTCGTAGGTCTGGCCATGCGGGTTGTAGATCTTGGCAGTGGGGAACATCGAGTCCATGCCGAAGGTACGGAACTCGTCCGGCGCGATCGGCACGATCCGATGCCCGATTTCCTTGTCGCGCATCAGGTCCCGGAGCAGCCGCACAAAGGCCTGGGTCGTTGCCACCTTGGTCTTCTCACCGGCCGGCTCCATCAGCGCCGCGTAAACCTCATCGCCCGGCAGCTTGATGATCGTCGGCCGGACCCGGCGCTCTGGGAGGTAGCCCATCAACTCGCGACGCCGCTCCTGCAGGTACTTGATCTCGTCTGAGTCGTTGCCTGGGTGGTAGTACGGAGGGTTGTACGCATCCTCCAGCGACTCGTCGGGGATCTCCAAGTAGAGCCGGTCTCGGAAGGCCTTGAGGTCCTTTGTGGTCAGCTTCTTCATCTGGTGGGTGGCGTTCTTGCCCTCCAACGCGTCGATCGTCCAGCCCTTGACGGTTTGCGCCAAGATCACTGTCGGCTGGCCGACATGCTCAGTGGCCGCCTTGAACGCCGCATACACCTTGCGGTAGTCGTGGCCGCCGCGGGAGAGCACCTTGATCTGATCGTCGGACATTCCCGAGACCATCTTCTGCAGCCGCGGATCGGAGAAGAAGTTGTTCCGGATGTAGGCACCGTCCTCCACCAGGTAGGTCTGGAACTGCCCGTCCGGCGTGGTGTTCATCTTGTTTACCAGCGCACCATGCGCGTCCGCAGCCAACAGCGGATCCCAGTCGCGGCCCCACAGCACCTTGATCACGTTCCAGCCGGCGCCGAGGAAGATCGACTCGAGCTCTTGGACGATCTTGCCGTTACCGCGGACCGGACCATCGAGCTGTTGCAGGTTGCAGTTGATCACCCAAGTGAGGTTGTCGAGTTCCTCTCGAGCTGGCAGTCCGATGGCCCCGAGTGATTCCGGCTCACCCATCTCGCCGTCGCCGAGGAACCCCCAGATGCGCTGTTGGGATGTGTCCTTGATGCCGCGGTTGTGCAGGTAGTGGTTGAACCGCGCCTGGTAAATCGAGTTGATAGCGCCGATACCCATGGAAACGGTCGGAAACTCCCAGAAGTGTGGCATCAGCCTGGGATGCGGATAGGAGGAAAGCCCATTTCCCGGTCCGTGCGACACCTCCTGCCGGAAGGCGTCCAGCTGGTCGGTGGTCAGCCGTCCTTCGAGGTACGCCCGAGCGTAGATGCCGGGAGACGCATGGCCCTGGATGAAGACATGGTCCCCACCGCCTGGATGATCCTTGCCGCGGAAGAAGTGGTTGAAGCCGACCTCGTAGAGGCTGGCGGCACTCTGGTAGGTCGCGATGTGACCGCCGACCTCGAGCCCCTTGCGGTTGGCCTTGCTGACCATGATCGCCGCGTTCCACCGGATGAAGGCACGAATCCGGCGCTCGATGTGCTCGTCGCCTGGGAACCACGGTTCGGCCTCAGGTGGAATCGTATTGATGTAATCGCTGCTCCGCAGCGCGGGCAGGCCCACCTGGCGCGCTCGCGCGCGCTCAAGGAGCTTGAGCATGATGAACCGGGCACGGTTCCTGCCTTTGTCCTCGAGCAGGCCGTCCAGTGACTCTAGCCAATCGCCAGTCTCGTCAGGATCGATGTCGGGTAGTTGGCTCGGCAAGCCGTCAGCAGTGATGGCCGGATGAGGTCCTGGCGTAGCCATGCAAGCTCCTTACGTCTCATCCAACTCCGGTGGGGGCTGGGGTGCAGGTCGCAACGTTGCACACCCATCCTGTCACTTCCGCATGATCAACTGCACCCCGCGGGGTGCCAGATGCTGTCCCTCATAGGCGACGTGGGGTTACGCGGGGCAGTACGCCTCTGGCAGGCTGTGCCCAGGAAGTTCACCCGGACGGGATTCATAGCTTCGGTGCTAGCTGGAGCCAAGGCTGAAGGGAGGCGGCACGCCGGGATGAGCGGGATCTCTTCTCGCCGTGATCAGAGCGCCACAGCGCTCCGCGGCCGCCACTCCTGGTCAGCCCACTTCTCCTGGTCAACACGGTGGAGGTCTGGGTGACCTCCACAGCTGGTGCCGGGGGATCTAGGAGTTTGAGTGACAAGCTAGGCCTAACTCGCGGCCTGGTCGTACAGGAACTCGGCTGGGACGAGGACGTCGACGATGACGTGCGGCTCATGGTCGAGGATGCGATCGAAGGCGAGCTCATCGAGGAGGCGATGGAGGCCGTCGATCTGGTGCTGCTGTGGTGGCGTGACGGGGACGGCGATCTGGTCGACAGTCTGGTCGATGCGCTGACCGATCTCACCGACGCCGGCTACATCTGGCTGATGACGCCGAAAGTTGGACGCAACGGCTACGTCGATGCCGCCGATCTGGCCGAAGCGGCCGTGACGGCCGGTCTGGCTCTCACCAACAGCGTGCCTGTGTCGTCTGATTGGACCGCCACCAAGCTGGTACGGCCCAGGGGTACGCGTCGGTGAGTCGGGCCCAATCGGGTGCGTCGGAGACGCTGGGGCTCGGAGAGCCGGCTCCACGCTTCACGGCTCGCAACCAGCACGGCGAGTTGCTCACTGTGAGTGGCCTGCGAGGCGCTCCAGCCGTGATCATTTTCTATCCCTGGGCGTTCTCCAGCATCTGCCGCGACGAATTGGCCGCCGTTCGAGATGATCACGAGCGGTTCGTGGCACTTGGTGCGCGGGTGCTGGCGGTCTCCTGTGATGCGATGTACACCCTGCGTGCCTACGCGGACGCGGAAGGGATCCCGTTCGATCTGCTGAGTGATCATTGGCCGCACGGTGCGATTGCGCGAGCGTACGGCGTGTTCGACGAACAGTCCGGGTGCGCTCGGCGTGGCACCTTCGTGTTGGACTCCGCAAGCCATCTCAGGTGGCAGCAGGTCAACCAGATCAACGAGCCACGTGAGCTGGCGGCGGTGCTCGCCGCCACGGCGAATTTATGATGGCTGGGTGTCATTGAGCGGAGAGTATGAGCCCAGCCCGCGTAAGTGGGTACGGGATCAGGTCGAGCGTTACGAAGCCACAGATGGACGCGAAGCCAACACGCTGCCAGGAAGCCGTCGGCCGATTGTCGTCTTCACTACGCGCGGTCGCAAGAGTGGCAAGATCAGAAAGTTTGCGTTGATGCGTGTGGAGCATGACGGCAAGTACGCCATGGTCGGCTCGGAGGGCGGTGCGCCGAAGCATCCGAAGTGGTACCTCAACTTGAAGGCTGATCCTGAGGCGCTGATGGTGCAGGACGGTGCGGAGCGCTTCGACGCCACCGCGCGAGAGCTTCATGGTGAGGAGCGGGCGCTCTGGTGGCAGCGGGCCGTCGAGGTCTACCCGACGTACGCGAGCTATCAGGAAAGGACTAAGCGCGAGATCCCGGTGCTGCTGGCCGAGCGCAAGGGTGATCTTCCGTAGCGGAGAATGGCGGCATGATCCAGCAGCAGCCTTTCGGCCCCACCGGTCACGACAGCACGCGAATCATCTTCGGCGCCGCCGCCATCGGCAACGTCAGCCAACAGGAGGCGGATCAGACCATGGAGCTGATCCGCGAGCATGGGATCAACCACATCGACACCGCCGCCAGTTACGGTGACGCCGAGCTCCGGCTCGGCCCGTGGATGGAGACGCACCGTGATGAGTTCTTCCTCGCCACCAAGACCGGGGAGCGGACCCGGGCGCGGGCCTTCGAGGAGATCGAGCGCTCGCTCGAGCGGCTGCGCACCGATCATGTCGACCTGATTCAGCTGCACAACCTTGTCGACCCCGATGAGTGGGAGACCGCCTTCGCGGGCGGTGGCGCGATCGAGGCCGTGATCGAGGCTCAGGCCGAGGGACTGGTCCGCTACATCGGCGTCACCGGACACGGGGTGACTGTGGCCAGGCAGCACTTGCGGTCGCTTGAGCAGTACCCCTTCGACTCGGTGCTGCTGCCCTACAACTACCCGATGTCGATGAACGCCGCCTACCTCGCCGAGTTTTCCGAACTCGCAGCCGTCTGTGCCGAGCGCGGTGTGGCCGTCCAGACGATCAAGGCCATCACCCGCGGCCCGTGGGGTGATCACCAGCCGACGGCCAATACCTGGTATGAGCCGCTCACCGACCAAGACGCGATTGACACTGCCGTGGCCTGGGTGCTGGGACGTGACGGGGTCTTCCTCAACAGTGTTGGCGACATTCACCTGCTACCGAAGGTGATCGACGCAGCCGAACGGTTTACTTCTCGGCCAAGCGAGGACCAGATGCGGGACCTAGACGCCGCTTTCGGGCTCGAGCCGCTCTTCATCTGAGCGCAAACTCACGGCAGCGGCCCAACCGCCGTTGCGCCATTGTGCGTTGACGGCAGTCCCGCCGCCCGTCAGGCTTTACACGTGGCTGGGCCACCGCTCAGTGCCCGACGTCGGGTCGTGACGCTCGTCGCGATGTGCGTCGCCCAGGGCATGATCCTGCTCGACAACACGATCGTCAACGTTGCCCTGCCGTCGATCCAGCGTGAGCTCGACGTGGACCCTGCCAACCTGCTCTGGGTCGTCAACGCTTACGTCCTCGCCCTCGCCTCACTCATCCTGGTCGGCGGGACCTTGGGCGATCGGTACGGCCGCAAGCGCGTGTTCATTGTCGGGCTGGCGATCTTCACCGCGATGTCTGCCGCTTGCGCCCTCGCACCGAACGAGTCGGCGCTCATTGCCGCTCGCGCCGCGCAGGGCGTCGGTGCCGCTCTTGTCGCCCCACTCAGCTTGTCGATCCTGGTTGACGCGTACCCACCGGAGCGTCGCACGGCTGCCATCGGAATCTGGGCTGCCGCCGCCGGGTTGGGGTTCGGTGCCGGGCCGGTCGTCGGCGGCATCCTGGTCGAGCTTTTCTCTTGGTCGGCCGTCTTCTGGGTGAACGTACCCGTCGGCATCATCGGGCTGGTCCTCGTGATCACCGGTGTCCGCGAGTCGCGCAACCCAAATGCCCGCAGGCTGGATCTACCTGGCGCCGTGCTCATCGCCACCGGCCTGTGCGTCCTGACCTTCGCGATCGTCGAATCCGAGAGTCTCGGCTGGACATCACCGACCATGATCATGCTGCTCGCGGCCGCAGGCGTGCTGCTCGTTTCCTTCGTAGTGGTCGAGTCCAGGGTCCGCGAGCCGATGATGCCGCTCGGGCTGTTCGGAGACTTCCGGTTCACCGTGTCCTGCGGGGTCTATGCGATCATGTACCTCGCGCTGACCTCGACCTTCTTCTTCGTCACGCTGTTCTTCCAGAATGTCGAAGGGTGGTCGGCGCTTGAGGTCGGCCTGTCTTGGTTGATCATGAACACGCCATTCCTCATCGCGTCAACGCTGGCCGGCCGCCTCGCCGCGTGGATCGGTAGCGCCACCTGCTGGCTCGGCGTCCTGCTCGGCGGACTCGGCGTCCTTACCCTGGCGTTTCTGACGCCGGGCTCCGGCTTGCTGGCGGCATCTCCCGGCTACGTGCTGATCGGGGCCGGCTACGGGATGGCGGTGCCGACGATCTCAGCCGTCGCGGTGTCTGCGCTGCCGCCGGAACACAGCGGACTGGCCTCCGGCGTGCTGAACTCGGCTCGCCAAGTGGGTGCGGCGGTCGGACTGGCCGTACTTGGGACGGTCGGGCTGGCGGTCACCCGCAACTCCTGGACGGCCCTGTCCGCCCAACTGCCGACGTCAGCCCAAGCAGGTGCCCCGGACATCGTCCAGGACGTGAGCGGGGGACAGGGCAGCGTCGTCGCGCAACAGCTCGGTACAGCTGCAGAACCGCTCGCCAACAGCGCCTTCGTCGACGGCCTGCAGGTGGCGCTGCTGATCGGCGGCGGGCTCATGCTGGTCGCGGCCGCATTCGCCTTCGTTGCGCTCCGGCGGCCCGCGGTGCCGGAGCCGACGGGCGACGGCGCTGCGCCAGCGCAAGAGGAACCGACGGCGCGGCCTCGTACGCCGTAGTTTCGTTCCCGACTCGAGGTCGGACTGACAGGCCTCGAGGTATCGAATAGATGCTCGATTCACTGGCTAGCGGCATCGTCGCCGATTCTGATTGACTTGCCGCTGATATGGATGCCGCAGAAGCACTCGCGTTCGCACGTAAGAACCCACATGCCGTTCTTGCAACCATGAAACGTGACGGCACGCCTCAGTTGTCACCGGTACTGGTCAGCGTCGACTCGCAGGATCGTCTGGTCGTCAGTACCCGCGAATCCGCAATGAAGACCTTGAACGTCCGCCGCGACCCCCGAGCCTGGTTGTGTGTGCTCAATGACAGGTTCTTCGGCGACTGGGCGCAGCTCAGTGGCGACGTCGAGGTCGTCAACCTGCCCGAGGCGATGGAACCGCTGGTCGAGTACTACCGCTCCATCTCCGGGGAGCATCCGGACTGGGACGACTATCGTGCCGCCATGATCAAACAGCGCCGCTGCTTGATCCGGATCACGCCGACGGAAGCCGGTCCGACCGTCTTCGGCTGATGACTTTGTCGACTGGGCGGGTAAGGGCCGGGTGCCGCTGAGAAGAAAGCGCTTCGCAACGTTTCGTCGCCAGGATTCGCCTGCCGAGCCCAGATGTATCCCGCGAGGCAGCGGCCAAGCTCGCGGGCGCACTGACCGAGTAGGGGAGTGCGGCCAATGGCGGTCAGCAGGACACGGAGGTCGTAACGTCGTCGACATCGCCTCAGCGCGTGGCGAGCGGCTGGGAGGTGCGTACGGACGCGACGACGTCGTGAATTGCCTGGATGGCTGCGGCGGAGTCCGCTTCGTCGTCCAAAAGCGACGCGTGGGTGGCGTCGACGTGACGGTGGAGACTGTTGGTCGACAGCGTGGCCAGGTGGTCCTGCGTCGACTGCCATTCATCGTCGGCGTTTCTATCGGCGGTGAGGACGATAAGCGGCTTACCGTCGAGGTCGGTCAGCGACGCCGCCTGGTGCACCGAGGCGGATCCCTCGACAGACTCCTCGATGAAGCTCGCGAGGTGCTGGGCGGTCGAGGAATTGGCGCGTGCCTCGTCCCGCGAGCGTGGCGGCAGACTGCCGAAGTCGGCGTGGGCGACCAGGCGTACGGCTCCGAGGTGAGCGACCGCGGGCAACAACGCGGCGACGCGACCGACGAAGCTGTCGGACTCGGTGGTTGGCAGGGCCGGACCGGGTTTGGGTGCAGTGGAGTCGAGTAACACCATGCCGGCGACCTGATCTGGAAATTGAGCGGCGAAGCTGAGTATGTACAGGCCGCCGAACGAGTGACCGGCCAGCACGTACGGGCCCGGAACATTGGCGCGGTCAAGCAGCGTGTGCAGGTCAGCGGCAATGTGGGCACCGTCCTGAGGGCCGTCCGCTGCGTCGCTCCAGCCGCGACCGGCGCGGTCATACACGCAGACTCTGCTGTCGCGGGCTACGGCCGGTGCAATCCAACCGAGGTCCGAGGAGGCCGCCCCCATACCCGGTTCCAAGACGACCGTGGGGCTGCCCGAGCCAGTGCAGTGCAGATGCAGCCGGTGCCCACCTACATCAATCAGCTGGCCCGGCATGGGATAGGCCCTCGCGTCGAGCGACTCACGCACGGTCTCATAACCGCCGCCTACCGAGGCAATACCCAACGCGGCCAGTACCAGGTAGACCAGCCACCGCGCGCCTCGGCTGCGCAGCTGCCGCCGGGCCTGCAGAAACATCCAGACGACCAGCCCAAACAGTGCTGGCGGCCACACCCAACCGAGCAGATCGTGCACAGCAGCGGACCCGCTGAGCAAAGCGAGACCGACCAGCGCCATAAACGCGGCCGGCGCGGCTGCCCACCGTTGGGGCTGATCGGTAAACCGGACGGATAGCACAGCCAACAACGCCCAACCGAAAGCAAAGCCGAGCAAAACCGCACCCGTGAGGGCATTCTCCTGTGCCGCGATGAACGGGGCGGCGACAAGAATCAGGGCAACAACCAGTCCAGCCGCCAACGATCCGGCGACGATCAACCCGATGCGTCCTCGACGCGTGGGCTCCGGGCGTCCGGGTTCCTGGAGGTCGCCACTGTCCTGATTCGTCCCGGCTATGGTGGCCTCAATTCGATAAAGGTCGATGCTGATGCGAGCCTGTGGCCAGCTAGCGTCCCGGTTTGATCCGACATCTCGCCCGAATGACGCCTACCGAGCTGTAGGGCACATCCCTCCCGACCGTAGCTTCTGCGGATACTCCGATGCGTTGCCAGCCGATCAATAAGGCCAACGATAGAGAGCCACGTGGCACCAACGCCTCGCGCAGATGAAGCAGTCTGCCCCCAGGCCGCCGGCGTAGTCGCGCGGCGGTACCGCTGTGCGGGCTGATCCGAAGAGGCACCAGCAGGTTCCCACCGATGGCGTCTCTTCGACCAGCTCCACTCGGCGTCGAGTTTGGGCAGCAATGATGAGCAATCGAGGAGGCAGGAGCTGAAGTGTCTGACCGCATCGAAGAAATCGCCAAGCGCGCTAACGTGCCCGAGGGCTTTGTGCGACAGCTGATCGCGGGCGGCGCGCTGCCCGGCGATGAGGGTGAGTTGGGATCCTCCGGCGCGGTCCGGCGTGCAAGGCTGCTGTGGTCTTGGACGGCAGCGGGGCTCTCGGTCGAGACGGTCCTTGGGCTGATCAATAAGGGCGCCCTGTCGCTGGCATTCCTGGATGCGCCGGTGATGGATTTGCCTGAACGCCTGGACCGCTCCTACGAGGAGCTTGCCGCCGAGCGTGGGGTGCCGATGAGCTTGGTGCAGGCACTCCACCAATCGCTCGGCTTCGGCCCTCCGGAGCCCGGCGACATGGCTGGCGAGGACGACGCGACCATGTTGGAGGTGGCAGGGTTGTTCCGGGGCGCGGGAGTAGGCGACGATGCCACCCTGCGGTTGCTGGCCGTGTACGCCGATGGCCTGCGCCGCATCGCCAAGGCCGAGGCGGACTACTACGAGGCCAACATTGAGCGCCGCCTCCGCGCCGAAGGACTAGACGAGCGTCAGCTGATCGAGCTCGGCACCCGGCTCGGCGATCGGGTCATCGGGTTGCTGGAACGAGTGCTTCTGATGGTCTACCGCCGCCGTCGCGAGCACGTCTGGACCGAGCACGCCATCAACCATGTCGAGGAGGCACTTGAGAGTTCCGGTCTCCAGGCACGAGTGCCGCAGCCACCGGCCATCTGCTTTGTCGACCTGACCGGCTACACCCGCTTGACCGAGGAGCGCGGCGACGAAGCCGCTGCGCAGGTCGCGGGGCGGCTGGTCGCGCTGGTGAACGACATCTCCCGGCGTCGAGGGGGCCGGCCCGTCAGGTGGCTCGGGGACGGCGGGATGTTCTACTTTCGGGAGCCCGGGACAGCCGTGGTCGCCGGCCTCGACCTGGTCGAGCGCGGCCCTGCGGCCGATCTGCCACCAGCCCATGTGGGCATCCACACCGGCCCTGTCGTCTCACAGGACGGAGACGTCTATGGAAGGACCGTGAACCTGGCGGCTCGGATTGCGTCGTATGCACAGGCCGGACAGGTGGTGGTGAGCCAGGAGACGGCGCAGCGCTCCGGCGACCGCCAGGTGTGGTTCGACCCGTTGGGAGCGGTCGAGCTGAAAGGCGTCGCCAAGCCCCTGCCGCTCTACCAGGCCTACCGCAGGTCTTAGGGTTCCGCTTGCAGCGGGGATGCGCGGAACGACTGGCGCGCAGGAACCGGATTCGCGTCTTGAAACTGTCAAGCAGCTACCGGAACCCGATGGTCAAGCATGACCGGAACTGCACACACGGCCAAATGGCGGTCACTCATGGCGGTCAGACCCCAACCTCGAGGCCTTTCAAGATCATGGCGGTCTATTTTCGTGGGCCCTGACTAGACATCCCACGACCGCAAGCGGTGAAGCGCCCCAGGTTTGATGCCGCATCGTTCTGAGTCCAGGAGGATGTGCAGATGCCAAAGAAGATCGATCCCGCGGTGCGCGAGCGGGTGATGCGGATGATCACCGAGCATCGCTCGGAGTACGCGACCCCAACCGAGCTGGCCAAGGTGATCGCGGCTCGAGAACGGCTGGGCCGTGAGACGGTGCGTCGCTGGATTGTGCAGTCCGAGGTGGACGGCGGCATCCGCCCGGGTGTGTCCAGCTCAGAGCATGCTGAGATCAAGGCGTTGAAAGCCCAGGTCCGTCGGCTTGAGGAAGGCGATCTTGAAGGCAGCGACGGTTTTCCTCGTGGGGAACTCGACCCCCGCAACCGCTGATCATGGGATTCATCGACGCCATGAGAGCTGACGGGCACGCAGTCGAGTCGACCTGCCGGGTGCTGCGTGAGCAGGGCTGCCAGGTCGCTGCGCGCACCTACCGGGCCTTGCGGAGGCGCCGACCAGCGGCCCGAACCATCAGCGACGCCCAGGTGGTCAACACGATCCGCGACATCGCCTGGACCATCAACGCTGAGGGTCGACGGGTGCTGGCCGCCGAGGGCCTGTATGGGCGACGCAAGATGACGGCCTACCTGCGTCGCACCACGATGCCTACGATCAGTTCCGGCGCTGTGGACCGGGCCATGAGGGTCCTTGGGTTGGTTGGTGTCCGCCGTGACAAGGGGATCCGGACCACAACCCCGGCCAAGGACGGCAAACGGGCCGGGGATCTGCTGAACCGCGACTTCACCGCCGCCGCCCCGAACCAGGTGTGGGTGACCGACTTCACCTACTGCCGCAGCTGGGCCGGGTTCTGCTACGTGGCCTTCATCGTCGACGTGTTCGCCCAGAAGATCGTGGCCTGGCACGCCGCGACAACCAAGACCACCGAACTGGTCATGACACCGTTGCGGATGGCGCTGTGGCAGCGCGACCGCGCCGGGCACACCGACCCCGCCGGCCGCCTGGAAGGCCTGATTCACCACAGCGACGCGGGCTCCCAAGGCGGATTCAAATGGTCGTCGCAACACCCCGATCACGGAGGCGTGTTGTGGCGAAGAGGAGAAGCGCGCGTAGTGCGGGTCGGTCGTTGCACCGGCCGATGCGGTCGCCGGGGCGGCCGAGGGTTAGTCGGGAGGTCGAGCGGCGGTTCTGGGCGAAGATCGCCGAGGGTTTGACGAGTGAGGACGCCGCGGTGGCGTGCGGCGTGTCGGCGCCGGTGGGGACACGGTGGTTCCGCCACGGTGGCGGCATGCCCTCGATCAGTTTGGCCCCACCGTCGGGACGTTTCTTGTCGTTCGCAGAGCGTGAGGAGATCGCATTGTTGAAGGCCCGGGAGGGCGGGGTCCGTGAGATCGCGCGCCGGCTGGGCCGGCCGCCGTCGACGATCTCTCGGGAGCTGCGTCGAAACGCCACAACCCGCGGCGGCAGGCTGGACTATCGGGCCTCGATCGCCCAATGGAAGGCCGAGCGGAACGCCCGTCGGCCGAAGGTCAGCAAGCTCGCCGAGAACAACCGACTGCGTGAGTACGTGCAAGATCGTTTGGCCGGTGCGGTGATGGCTCAAGACGGGACAGCCATCACCGGCCCGGATGTTCGCTGGATCGGTCGGCGCCACGGACGCCGTCAGGATCGTCGTTGGGCCACGGCATGGAGTCCGGAACAGATCGCCCACCGGCTGAGGTTCGACTTCCCTGATGATGAGTCGATGCGTATCTCCCACGAGGCGATCTACCAGGCGCTTTACGTTCAGGGCCGTGGTGCCCTACGTCGCGAGCTGAGCGCTTGTCTGCGTACCGGACGTGCATTGCGGGTGCCGCGGGCGAGGACCCGCGGGCGCGGCAAGAAGTTCCTCACCACGGAGGTGATGATCAGCGAACGCCCCGCGGAGGCCGATGACCGGGCAGTACCGGGACATTGGGAAGGAGATCTCGTGCTCGGACTAGGGGGCTCGGCGATTGGCACGCTGGTGGAGCGCAAGACCCGGTTCACGATGCTGTTGCACCTTCCTCCAATGGAGGGTCACGGCACAGGTTCCCGGGTGAAGAACGGGCCCGCGTTGGCCGGTCACGGCGCCGAAGCCGTCCGTGATGCCATCGCCGCCACGATTACGACGCTGCCTGAGCAGCTGCGCAAGTCGCTGACCTGGGACCAAGGTGCGGAGATGGCCCAGCACGCCCAGCTCCGCATCGACACCGGGCTCGCGATCTACTTCTGCGACCCGCGAAGTCCCTGGCAGCGCGGCACGAATGAGAACACGAACGGCTTGCTCCGGCAGTACTTCCCCAAGGGAACCGATCTCAGCAAGCACACTGCCTCTGACCTGGAGGCCGTTGCCGCGGCACTCAACGGCAGGCCACGCAAGACACTCAGTTGGAAGACACCAGCCGAAACTCTGATTGATCATCTACTCTTCCTGCAAAGTGCCGGTGTTGCGACCACCCCTTGAACCTGGGCAATACACCGCGATCCGGTTCACCGAACATCTGGCCCTGGAAGGTATCCGACCCTCCATCGGCCGCGTCGGCGACGCGTTCGACAACGCCCTGATGGAGACCATCATCGGCTTGTTCAAGGCCGAATGCATCCGCACCACCGTCTTTCATCAAGGGCCATACAAGACCCTCGCCGACCTCGAGTACGCCACCGCCGGCTGGGTCGACTGGTACAATAACCGCAGGCTCCACGGATCAATCGGGATGGTCCCGCCAATCGAACGAGCAAGCCCACTACGCTGCCCTCAAGCCCGAGATGCAGCCCACATGAGAGCGGCACGAAACCTAGGACGCTTCAAGTGCTCACCGGCAGCCGGCTCGGACAACAGCATCCCTCACAGGCCGCCGTTGCAGTCCCATTAGGGCTGATGATGGTGGGAGCAAGCAGACTCGAACTGCTGACCCCTTGCTTGTAAGTTACCGGCGGCGTGTCCGCTGCTGTACGCCAGCGTTCGAAAATCCTTACCTGTAAGGGAATTAGCACACCAGTGCACACCAGAGAACACCCCGGAGCGGTCACTAATGGCGGTCAAAATGGCGGTCAGAACCATAGCTTAGCTAAGCGGATTGGAGGAGAGACCAAGATCAATTAACGGCTCAGACCAAAACCACGTATGAAGGAGCATTGCCGACCGCCTCCGGTGCGTCCCGGGGCAGCGTCCGACTCGGTCCATTGTGAGCACGAACCCTCCTCCCGCGGAGATGTCCACGGTGGCGCGGCACAGATCGTCGTGTTCGATGTCCCCTCCGAGCCGGATCCTTCAACACCACTGAACTCTGCCCATGCGTCGAATGGGAACCGATCCGACGTTCGCCGGCCGGAGCTGAACCACAGCGCCGGGTTGCATCCACGCAGTCTCTGCGCCACCGAGGCGAAGACAGCGCCCAGGCGTCGCAGCACTCGTCCAGTCCGCAGGGTCAGTCACATCCGAATCCTGATCTTCCATGATCACCGCGCCGAGCAGCTCCTCAGAAAAGGGATGCAAGCGTCGAGCGCCACGGATCGCATTCACACGCGCTCTCCCTTGCTGGGACCGCTGCGACCCGCAGGTGGCTGAGGCGGTTGGGCGAACAGCCGTTCCACAAGGAGAGGCAGTTCGGTTGCCATTTTCCGCAGCACCTTCGAGGACAGGTCGATTGATCCGACATGGCTTTTGGAACCGAAACGTCGGGTCACCCTTCGAAGCGCTTCCGCGTCTGCCCGCCGACTCGGTTCGGCGCTGGCCTCCAAGGCGGCGCCAAGATGCCAGCGGACACGGGTGCCGGTCGGATCCACGTAGTAGCCACCGGGTCGACGTCCATCGATCAACTTACCCACCAGCACGAAGACGGCAGCCTCGCTAGTCGAGTTCGACTTCGACAAACATGTCTGGAGGAATCAGGTAGGCCAGCAGCGAACGACTCGGTTGATCATCGCTGGACTCAGCGGCAAGGAAGTCGAACCGGCGTTTGGCGTGATCGACCAGGGCCGAGCGCGGCTGCTCTGGCGTGCCATTTCGCTGAACTCTCTTAGACGTCAAGGCCACAACTCCTTCCAGCTTGCGCCAACGCTCGAAGACCGTGTGGAGCGAGAGTAGCCCCGGGTACGCGCCGTTCCATGCCATCGACAGTCGGCCTGTGAGGTGGTCCGGCCTTGAGGCTGGCGATTGGTCACCCGAGTCCGCCGTTGACCGCGATTGTGCGAGCGGATTGGTAAGCAGTTTGGTAATCAGCGTGTCGTCAAGTTGACCTTCTCGTTGCGAAGGCATCGCGTACATCTGGTTTGGCGTGAGCGCTCCGTGATTGACGTGCATGTTGCAGCGGCAGAGGAGCCTTCGTGCAACTGGGGGCACACATGGGGCACACGCTCGAGGCTTGGCTTCCTCATGGCGACTGACACCCAACCCAGGCCGTTGGTGGGCACCCGCGCACCAACCAGTCACGAATATTTCCCTATGGGCGCCCCTCGTCGATCCCGTCTTGGCCGAAGGACCATGAGCACGCAGTGCAAAAGCGATGAAGTAAAGAAGCCCCGATCGTAGCCGCCGGCACGCAGCATCCCGCCTTGCCGCGTGAGGCACGCCATCGTTCGTTATCCTGCTCGGCGTATTCGTTCCGCCCCTGCCAAGATCGCCCGCTGGTTCTGTTCGGCACGCTTCCCCCGACCATCGACAGCCGGGCCGTGGCCAAGGCCCGGCTCTTCGCCGCCGTCGGAAGACTTTCCCGATCGCCGCGCGGCAGGTGTGTGTCTGTGTGTCAGGAGGTCGGCTCAGATCCCGGTTACGGCTTGGATTCGGCCGTCGGTTATGGCTTTGACGAAGGTGTCGTAGTCGCGTTGGTTCTGGTTGGCGTAGCGGGTGGAGAAGTCGGCGATGGCGTTATCGACGGTGTCGTCGGTGCCGAGGTATTCGGCGATGGCGATGGGGTCGCCGGATCGGGCGTGGGCGCGGGCAAGAGTCCAGCCGCACATTCGGGCGTAGAACCTCATGCCGACCGGTGACATACGCTCGACCGGCGCGGAGCCTTTCATGTCGCGTAGCTGGCGCCAGTAGTAGTGCCGGTTGGCTTGGAATGCTCCTCTGGTCCAGCCGAGGAAGATGTCGGAGGCGGCCTGCAGCAACCGCTGACCTTCCACCACGCGCCGGCCGGGGGTGTTGTAGCGGCTCTTGGGCAGGTGGTCCTCCAGGACCGAGCTAGTGGCCTCCTTGAGCTGGAGGAACAGGGGGTCGGTGTTGTCGCGGCCTTGCAGCAGCACCATGAAGGCTCGGGTGCCGACGCTGCCGACGCCGACCACCTTGCGTGCCATGTCGACGATGGTGAATCTGTCCAGGAGTTGTCGGCGGTTGTTGGTGAGGGTGGCCTTGTAGACGCGGAACTGCTCCTCGACCTCATTCCAGGCCTGCTCGGGTGTCATCTCGTAGCTGGCCGCCAGGTCCCGCAGGGGGATGATGACCGGTGGTCGGCTGACGATGCGTGGGCGGCCGTCGACGACTTCAGCGAACTTGGTCAATGCGTCGAGGCTGTCGCGGGTGTGGGCCTTGCGGAGCGTCTTGTTCCATCTCTTGTGCGCTTTGGCGATCAGGGCGGCCTCGTCGTTGCCGGCCGTCGAGGCGTCATGTTTCTTCTTCCCGGTCTTGCCTTTGCGCGGTTTCGCGACCGAGGCTTCTTCGACTGCCCGCATCGCATCCTCGATGTCCTGTTCGGTCATGTGCGCATACCAAGTGTCTAGTGTGCGCATCGCGGCGAACTCGGCCATCCCTAACCGGTAGGCCTTCACCGACTCCACCGTCACCGCTCGCGCGTCGGCGGGGATGAAGCCGTTGTTGCGGGCTGCGATCGTGAAGCTGGCGGCCATCCGCTTCAGGTCGTACTCGAACGGTCCGGGCAGGGTCTCATCGAAATCGTTCAGGCCGAACAGCAGCTCCCGCTCCGGTGACGCGAAGAGGCCGAAGTTGGACAGATGGGCGTCGCCGCACAGCTGCACCACCAGACCGGCCATCGGCGTAGTGGCCAGATCGGTCGCCATCACCCTCGCCGCGCCGCGGTAGAAAGTGAACGGTGACACCGTCATCCGGCCGTGCCTCACCGGCACCAGATCGGCCTCCCGGGTGGCGTTCTGCTCGATCAGCAACTCAACCGGGTCGGGCCGCCCGGCAGCCGGCTCCCAGTCAGCCTGAGACGACAGCGGCGTATCGTCACGTGCCCGTTCGCCGATCGCCTGCCGGTCCTCGACGCTGGTGTCGCTGCTGACGATGCTCGTGGCCATGAGTCCTCCATCGTTGTGTCCAATGCGTTGACGCGGGCCAGGTCGTGAATGACCGCAACATCGATAGGGATCAAACTGATCGACCGCGGGCATTTTCGCCTTCGATCTGTCGATTCCATGACCGGACAGGCGCTGCTCCCCCTGCAGTAATTATCGCGCCGCAATCCCAGTCCCCGCCTGCCCGCAGCAGGTGATGTGGCGCGGCCTCCTGCCGTTCGGAGAGCCGAGCAGTCTCGACATTCAGCTCTCTTCACGTCGCGTCTCCCAGCTGCAAGGAGAGCCAGGATGGCGAGTGAGATGAGCGACTGCACTCCCATGGCGGTCTCTGAGCCGTCTACTTCGCCTCGGGTTCTGGCACGACGAGGCCCAGATCCCTCATCTCGCGAACCGACTTGCCTTGGAGCTTGCGGCCGAGCAGAGGTCGGCCGTCGCTGTGCTGATACACGCCGGTGGGCTCCTTGGCGAGGGGCTCTTCCCAACCGCGGTAGAGGGCGACCACTCTGAGGGTGAAGCCGATCGCGAAGGCGATTACGACCGATGGCCAGGTCCCCAGCCCCGCGGCGTCACAGATTACCCAGATCACTCCTGTGAGCAGGGCGATCACGACGAACCACTCACCGCGGATGAACTGCTTCGGCACTACACCGCTGGTGATATCGATGTAGTAGCGACCGGCGGTCGGACCCACGACGGCGAGCAGCAGGATCCCCAGGAGGGGGAGGCCGACCGTGGCGCCCTTTTGTGCCCCGGCGATCGCGTACCAGGGGAGCGAGAACGAGGTCATGAATTGGAACAAGCCCTCTCGGAAGAGCTGCCCTTTCTTGAATGCGATCAAGTAACCGACAATCCCAGCCGCCAAGCAGAGGGTGATGTACGCCGGATTCGTGAGTGCACCAGGCACCTCGTTCACCAAGACGTCGCGCGTCACTCCTCCCCCGATCCCCCCGAGCAAGGCCATCAGTAAGACGCCGACGATCGTGAAGTTGCGAAAGTGATCCGGACGACGAGCGAGCAGCGCACCGTTGAGTGCATTGGTCGTCGCGGCGATCAAGTCGATCGTTGTGAAGTTGCCGGTGAAGACGAAACCGCCCCAATTGATATCCACTTGTTCTCACTCCAATCAGCACTAGGAGGGACCGTGGCCCCGTGCGATAGCAGACACAGGAGGCTGCGACGGAGCGGCTGGTCGGAGGCTAACGACCAACCAGGTGAGCGGAGAGGTGGCGAGGGGTCATTCACCTAGGTGATTGACCTGCCGTTGGCCGGGCGGAACGCGCGTTCTCCCACCGCCGCCACTAGCCTGGCGGCTCGCTCAGGCTGGTGATGCTGAGACGTCGCTCCAACCGATGGATGAGCGCCAAGGACAACGCGACGCTGGACAGCGGCAGGAGCACGCCAAGCAGGATGAATCCCCAGAGCGTTTCCTGCGGGCCGGAGGTGAGGCTGCTGAAGTTCATCCCGAGGTAGCCAGTCCAGAAGGACAGCGGGAGGAAGACAGTCGCAACGATCGTCAGTGTGTTGATGACCTGAGCTTGTCGGTTGGCGATCGAGGCGGAGTAGTGGCTGAGCGCGTCCTTCGCCTCCTCCCGGATCTCTCGAGCGTTGTCCCTCATTCGAGTGATCCGTTGCCGGTGCTGTTCAAGGTGCTGCTGCGAGTCGGGTCGCATGCCCGGTAGCTGCACCAATGTCTCGGCGATGTCCTCGAGATCATGCGAGTACCATCCGAACTCCTGGATGCCGTCCGTGAGCACACCGAGGGTACTGATCAGCTCATCGTGAACTGCTGGCGAGCCGCCCCTGAGCAGTTCCAGCTGGATTTCGCCGAGCCGGTCGTCGATCGCCAGCAGCTGAGGCTTGAAGCTGTCGACCAGGGAGTCGAGGATCAGGAACAGGAAGCGCGGGGCGTAGTCCCTCGCGTCGTCGCCGGCCACGGAGCTCAGACTTGTGGAAGCGCGCCGCAACGGCTCGCAGGGGGTGGAGTGAACGGTCATCAGGAACCGGTCAGTGAGGACGAGCCTCAGGTAGTCCGCGTTCTCTGAAGCCAACGGATCGCTTTCCGTCACCCAAGGAAGCACGGCCACCAGTGAGTTAGTAGCGGGGCCGAACCATGACCGCGCAGTACCGTGCGCCACGTTTTCGATGGTGTCTGCAGAGAGCTGGAGATTTTCGCCGAACTCCAAAAGCTCCTGGTCGCCCAGACCCTCGAGATCGAGCCAGAAGAACCTGCCCTTGTGGACACGTTCGGCGACGTCGACCGGCGTCGTCGCCGCGCCTTCGGGATCTGCGGTGTCCACCAGCCGAGCGACCCCCGACGCGGGGGCACGGCCTGGTGAGGAAGACGGGACGCCGGAGCCGGTCATCGGTTCGCCTGTGGCTTCACGCCGCTAGCCGGACCGGCTCCCGGGATCCCGCGCGATGCAGCGGAAGCCGAGATGGCACGTGGAGGTGTCAATCGCCTCGGCCTGCCGTGCGGCGGGCCGGTAGCGCAGGCAGTAGTTGGGGGCGCACAGGTGGGAGCCCCCTTTCGTCACCCGCCGTGGAATCTGGCCGCCGGGCTCACCGACGACCAGGCTTGCCTCGGCCGAGGTGACCCGTGGATTGCGGGGGGCGCAGCAGGCATGCACGACTGTCGCGGTCGGGCGTCTGCTGAAGTAGTCGCCCGTCCACTCCCCACACGTTGCCGGCCATGTCATAGAGGCCGTAACCGTTGGCCGGGAAGCTCTTGACCGGAGATGTTTCCTCCCATCCGTCGGTCATGAGGTTCTGCCACCGGGAACTCGCCCTGCCACGTGTTGGCCATCATCGTGCCATCTGGGGCGAATTCGCCGCCCCCAGGTGTAGACGCAGTCCTCGAGGCCACCACGGGCGGCAAACTCCCACTCAGCCTCGCTCGGTAGCTCCTTGCCCACCCAGGCTGCGTATGCCTCGGCATCCTCGGCGGCGACGTGAGTGACCGGATGATCGCCGAGACCGTCCACGCTGCTTCCCGGGCCACGCGGATGGCGCCAGTCAGCGCCAGGCACGTATCGCCACCACTGTGTGTTGTCTCGCAGGTCCACAGGGCCGTCGGTGCGCTGGAACACCAACGAGCCCGGCCGCAGCAGATCTGGATCGGCTTCCGGGTACTCAGTGGGGTCTAGCGGACGTTCGGCGACAGTCACGTACCCGAGAGCAGCGACGAAACGGGCGAACTCGGCGGACACTGGGTGCTCGTCCATGAAGAACCCGTCGACCTCGACCCGGGAGATCGGACGCTCTTCGGGGTAGAAGTCCTCCGACCCCATGAGAAAGGAACCACCCCGTATTCCACACCATGCCCGCGTCGAGTGGCGCTGCGTGGCTGGACTGCATCCCCGTCATGTTGCCTGCCCGGACGTCGCCGTTGCCGGTGACGGGTCAGGCGCAGGTGCAGTCGCCGTGGCTTTCCCGGTGGCAGCGTGTCGTGCCAGACTCTGCGGAGAGGCTCCAGGATCTGTTTGAAGCTGAATGTCATGCCCAGGGCCCGTGTCGGCGTCAGCGGCATGACGACGAGGGCCGCCTCGTTGAAGGTGGCGTTGAACAGTTCTTCGGCGGTCATCAGGCTGCCTACCAATACGGCACCGCCGTCGACAGGGTTGAAGCGCAGGATGAGCCGCTGTGCGCCGGCTGGCGCGAGTTTGCTCGAACGTTTCCGGCGGCACCGATCCCTCGGCCCAGGCGACCACCATAGAGGTTCCGGCAGGGAGCAGGCCGCCGAGCCCCTTGACCTGCGAGCGGACACGCCGCGGCCCGCCCAAAGGCCATAGAGCGCGCCGGCCACCAGGCCGAAGAGCGCCCAGCCGATGCCGGTGACCAGGCCCTCTTCCACGAGACCCCAGAATCCACCGCCGCCGAAGACCCCGACCAGCGCTCCGACGACGAGGCCGAATGCGCCCAACTGATCGTGTCACTCCTGGCCCATGCGGCTACCCCCTGCTGCGGGTCTGCAACATGTCGACGGCACCGTCGTCGGTCTCCAGTGCGCCGCTCCACCTCGACAGGTCCCGCCTCCTTCGTGGACTTCGGGGCGACACGCCGGATGCGACCTGCTTCGCGGCTTCAGGACTCGGGTACCGGACCAGACCCAGGTTGAGAGCGGCCGCCGGCTGGCCAGCTGTTGGGTGTTGGCCGAGCCGCGAGGCAGGTCGATCGGGAAGGCGGCTCCGGCGATCACGCGCGCCGGACAGGATCGGCACCGATGGCGGCCACGCCGCGGCTGTCGGTGCATGATCCTTGCTTGCCTCGAGGAGGCTGCCAGGGTCAGTGGTTTCTGCGAAGACGACAAGAGCGGACGTGTTTGCCGAAAGCCACTGCCGATGTGCTGCCGATCCCGCTGCTGAGGCAGGTGTTCGCTGGAGTCAGGCGAGAATACCACCGCGACGGACGCCAGCGGCCCAGATGGCCGGCCTTCGAGGCCGCCCATTATGAGGCCGAACAGTCCCAGGTCGGCGCAGGTCAAGCGTCCTGCAGTCACGCTGCTGCCCTACGCAGCAGGGATGAGTCACGAGGCCTGGTGCTCGATGATGGAATACAACAGCAGGACCACTGTGTCAACAACGGAGGCACCGCGCGACTCCAGCTGCTTGTCCAGAGGACGGCGTGCTGCCGCCGCGGCCGCCTTGAGCGAGTCGAAGCACACCAGAAGCACCCCGAGCTGCTTGCCGTTCTTGCCGCTTGTGCCTTCGCTCATCGGACCATCGCGCGGTTGCTCGGCTGACATCGCGACCTCCTTCCTCAGCCCTCGGGGCAGACGTCGCCCGGCGTGGTGTTCGATTCCGTGGCTGGGGACCGGTGCCTCGTCGTGCTCCTGGACGAGCGTGGTGACGAACTGGATGATCGGCCCGATCTGGAGATGTGTCTTCGGGCACGAACGTGCCCGGTTTCGGCGGCGTGTACGGGTCGGGCGTCCCCGTCTTGATCGGAGGCTCGACCACCAGCGACTTCAGGAACGCGCCCGCGGCGGCGGCCATCGGGTGGATTCCCCAGACGTGGGCGAAGTCGACCTGGTGCTCCTCGCGGGGGTCCCACTCGAGGTTGTAGATCAGCGGTAAGTTCAGCGGCGACCAGGTCGAGTAGAAGTCAGTCCTGCTTGAAGAGATGGACCTTCCACTGGTGCCACTGGCCGCTTGGACCCGGTTCCCCTGAAGGTGCAGGATGAGGTCACGACCCGACTCCTCGGCGTCGCCGAGCGGAAGTCGCGCAGGTCCATGCCGTCGATGATCCGGTCGTCGGGGACGTTCGCGCCTGCGACGTTCAGCAGCGTCGTAAACCAGTCGACCGTGTTGCACGAGCTCGTTGCTGACCTTCCCGGGCCGGTACCTTCCCCGGCCATCGAACGATGCAGGGCGTCCGGTTCGACCCCTCTAGCGCCGTGAACAGCCCGCCGCGCCACAGCCGAGAAACCCGTGCCATTGACCCCCACCGGATCCGGGTCGATCGCGGGATAGTGGTAGGTGGTGTCGGCGCCGTTGTCGGAGGCCCAGATGACGATCGTGTCGTCCGCGATCCCGAGCTCGTCGAGCTTGTCAAGCACGACTCCGGTGAAGTCGTCCATCTGGGTGAGGATGTCGCCCCAGTTTCCCGCGCTTGGTCTTACCGACGTACTCCGGGTCGGGAATCGGAGGGATGTGCACCTGCGTGTAGGGCAGGTACACGTAGAACGGCTTGCCCGCCTCCTTCGACCGCGTCATGAAGTCGGTCGCCCACTGGGTGATCTTGCGGTCGAACCCAGCCCGAAACTCAGCGTCGTAGGTGGCGACCACCTCGTGCTTCTCGCCCTTCTTCCTCGAGAAGATTGGTTCCGGCTCGAGCGGGATCTTCGTGGGACCGGCATACGGCGCCGCGGTCGCGTCTCCGTTGAGCCGGAAGTCGGACTGCATCGTCCACAGCACCTCGTCGGCCGTGCGCGGGCTCCAGACGGCCTCGTCGAAGCCGAAGTCGACGGGCTTCGACTCTCGGGGTCGCTGCCCAGGTGCCACTTGCCCCACGTCCCCATCCTCGTACCCGGCATCGGAAAGCGCCTGGGCGGTCGTCACCTCCCAGCGCGTCAACCCGTCCGGGCCGCCTGCGATCGGCACCGCTGGCCTCGTCCCTGAGCGGATGGCATGGCGACCGGTCAAGAGCGCCGATCGGCTTGGCGTGCACTGCGCCTTCGACGTTGAAGTTCAGGAGCTTCAACCCCTCGGCGGCGAGCCCGTCGATCCGCGGCGTGGGGGCGCCGCGCAACGCACGCCGAGTAGCAGCCGAGCTCACCCCACCGAAATTGCCCGAGTAGAAGAACACGATGTTCGGCTTTCATCACTCATCTCCGTTGCCTTCCTGTCCTTCCCGCCCATGTCCTGCTCGCTCAGCCGCTGCACCATTAGGAGCTCGAGGCCGAGTTCGGAAATCCGTTCGATGAACCCGTACAGCTGCGAATCGTCCCGGACCCTTCCGGAGAGGACCGTCGTTTTCCTCCCACATGTGACAGCTGCATGCCGTTGAACAGGTGGATGTAGCACGCGTCCAACTCCCCGGCGACCACAAGTCGATATGGGGCATCCTTCACTCCGCTCCTCCCTCGGCCTGCGGCACGAGCATCGCCCGATGCCTCGCTGATCCTGCCGCTGAGAATTGCACGGAAGCGGGGGAGGGCAACGCGACTATCAGTTCACCTAGGTGAAAAGGTGCCGCCGGGGCACCCCCCGATGCACCCAACCCTTGGGGCGCGGCGACGGAACCGCCGGAGCGCGCTCTTCGTTGATCGAACGCTCCGTCTGAGGGGCCAGGTGCCGACGTGGAACGGCTCAGGAACGACCTAGTTGAACGACCCCGCACCGCGATCAAACCAAGATCAGGCAGGTTCGGTATCTCTGGGTATACAAGTGCCATGTTTGTGCCAGTTCGACCCGCTATGAGGGCGCCGTGTCCGGCCCCTACGAAGGGATCACTGCCGCGTTGATGCCACCGGTCCGGCCAGGTTCCCGCCAGCGATAGCGCCCGCGACGGCGGCAATGGGCAGCAACCATGGCAGATTGGCGAGGTCGGGCAGGGTGCCTCCGGTGAGCGTGGAGTAGTGGTCGATCATGAAGCTCAGGCCGACAACCAACCCAAGGCCGCCCAGCGCAGGGGCGACGCGTGCCGCCCAGACGGACTAGTGTCTGCGATGACGAAGGAAGAATCCCACGATGGAAGCGGCGGCGATCGCCTGCAGCAGGACGCGAGCGAGCACGCCGAGCCCGTAGAGGCTTGCGCCAAGACCCCGGGCTGGTCGCCACTGGGTGCCCAACTAGTCTGTCGGACAGGCGTTACGTCGTCCTTGGTTTCGAACGGCGGGATGGTTGAGGCGTGGACGGTGCCGGGCCGCGGACCTTGGTGGTCGCCAGAGCTGCACCCGCCGTCCCGGCACGAGCAAACGGTGGAGCGTCCCCGGCTGATTCAATCGCTCACCGCACGGCCCGGTGTGCGGTTGAATCTGGTCGCGGCACCCGCCGGGTTCGGCAAGACCACCCTGCTGGCTCTCTGGGCCGAGGTCCAGGCTGAGGCAAGCCCGGTCGGCTGGGTAAGCCTCGACGAGCGCGACAACGACCCGGTGACCCTCTGGTCGCACATACTGGCGGCCATCCAGCTCGTCTGTCCGGAGCTCAGTGCCGTGCCACCGCCCGACATCGTCGGCGTTCCCGGCATCTCCGCAGTGTTGCTACCGCGCTTTGTCAACGAGCTTGCCCGGCAGGGCGACATCAGCTTGGTTCTCGATGATTTCCACGTTTTGTCGACCGGGGTTGCTCGCGAGAGCCTGGCCTGGCTGATCGAGCACGCGCCACCGACGCTGCACATCGTGGTCGCATCGCGAACCGAGCCTGGACTGCCGTTGGCCCGACTCCGTGCCCACGGGGAACTGGATGAGCTGCGCGCCGGAGACCTCGACTTCACCTCCGACGAGGCCGATGTGCTGTTGAATGACCGGCTCGGGCTCTCGCTTGACCGCCACGATGTTGACGAGCTCGTGGCTCGCACCGAAGGGTGGCCCGCAGGACTGTACTTGGCCGCATTGTCACTTCGCGGCAGCACCGACAGCCATGACTTCATCGCCCAAGTTTGGCGGCGAGCATCGCCACGTCGTCGACTTCCTCATCCCAGAGGTGCTCGAGGCTCACGACGCCCGGCTTCAGGAACTAATGCTGCACTGCTCCGTCCTGGGTCGGATGTCCGGGCCGCTCTGCGATGCCGTACTCGACCAGCAGGGCTGCGGCGATCTGCTGCGCACCCTGTCGCGAACGAATCTGTTCCTGATCCCGTTGGACGAACATGGCGAGTGGTACCGGTTCCACCACCTGTTCGCCCAGTTGCTGCGGGCAGAGCTCGAGCATCGCCACCCCGGCTTAGCCCCTTCCCCTGCACCGACGTGCGTTGGAGTGGTATCGCGAGCGGTCCTTGGTCGACGAGGCCGTGGACCACGCATTGCAAGCGGGCGCCTTCGCCGAGGCAGGTGATGTGATCGGCTCGGTTTGGCCCTTGTACATGAATGCGTCGAAGGGTGCGACGGGTCTCGGCTGGCTGCGTGAGTTCCCTCGTGCCGTGCTGGACTCGGACCCGCCGCTGCTGCTCGTCGAGGCCATCTTGCAGTCGCTCGCCGGAAACCGGGACACCGCCAATGTGGCGATGACCAGGATTGAAGCCCTCGGCGGCTTCGGCAGCGAACCGCTGGCTGACGGGTTCTCATCCATCGAAGCCGGTCTCGCCACGCTTCGCGCCTGCGTCCCTTGGGGCGACGTCGGTTGCAGGGTCTGAGCAACGCCATCCGGGCGGAGCAGCTTGAGCCGCCGGAGTCACCATCGCGCCCCGCCGTCTGCTGGGCCCTCGGCATGGGTCACTACTACAGCGGTCAGTACGACGAGGCGGACCATTGGTTCGCGGAGGCAGTTGAGCGGGCACCTGCCGTCCAGCAGTGGCTTGTAGCCGCCTCGTCGCTCGCCTACCGATCCCTCATCGCCGGGACGCGGGGTGATCAGTCCGAGCAGGGCAGGCTCGCCAAATCGGCCGTTACTCTAGCTGAGGACCGGTCGATCGACGACATCGACGGTGAGGTCTACTTGGCGCTCGGTGAGGACCTCAGGCTCGCGGAGAACTCGACGATGCTCGCCCCGAGCTGGAGCGGGGGGTCAAGGTGTTGCGTGACTTCGGCCAGCCTCTCGACCTCGCGCACGCCTTGATCCTCCAGGCAGTACTGCTTCGCGCGTTGGGTGAGCGCACGGCCGCCGCCGTCGCGGCCGCCGAGGCCGCGACACTCGTGGCCGACTGCCCTGACCCAGGCATCCTGACTGAGCGGCTCGCCGCGTTCCAGCGGCCCGTCCCCCACCCATCGGGTGGGTCCGGGGCTGACCGATCGGGAGCTCGGGGTGCTGCGGCTGCTGGCCGGCACCCTGTCCGAGCGCGACATCGCTCGCGAGCTGTATGTCTCCCACAACACGATCCACACGCACACCAAGTCGATTTTCCACAAGCTCGGCGTCTCCTCCCGCGCCGAGGCAGTCGCGAGAAAGCGCGCGTCCTCGGCCTGTTCGGCGGCCAGACTCGTCCTTCGAGCTGATTCCGCCCTTAAGAGATTTACCCATTCGGGTCCAGGCCCGCGAGTTCCATGGGCGACCTGCGGGCCGTGGTCGACCCGTGCGGCGTCAGTCGCGGATTCGCCGGACGCCGCTGATGCGTTCGGAAAGTCCCTGGAGGAGACCGAGGCGGCGCCGGCGGCGTCCTCCAAGAGGCGGCGCCACAGCGTGCCCTCCAAGAGGCGGCGCCACAGCGTGCTGCGACGCCATAACGGCGTAGTGCGATGTGTGTCCATTTCCGCCGTTGATGCTTAGCATGGGGCAAGCAGGAGACACACAGACCGGTGCCAGGTCTTGAGCGCCTGAGGAGCCCTCGTGGCCAGGGGGCCGGGCGGGGGTGGGAGACTAGCGCCGGAGGTGAGGCGGGTGGCCGTGCGGATGATCGCGCATCCGAGCGTGAGACGATCGCAAAGCCGCAGGTTTGGAGGCCCGTGACCAGGCGGCTTTGTCGAGCCACACGAAGTGGCGGCCTGCCGCGGACCGCCCCGACCCCGGTAGGCCTGCTGGAAGAGCAGGACACCACTCGGGAGCCGGATCTGGTGCCGGTCCGCCACGGTCGGATGATGGTCTCGCCGTTCACGTTCTACCGGGGCGCGGTGACGACCTCCCGGCGGCCTAAAAGCACCCCCCGGTCCCGGTCTTGAAGTCCAGATCTGCGGCGACGCTCACCTGTCGAACTTCGGTCTGTTCGCCTCGCCGAACGGACCTGCTGTTCGACGTCAACGACTTCGACGAGACACTGCCGGTCCGTTCTGGGTGCAAGAAGAACCTGGCGCGGATGGCGGCCAGCTTCACCATCGCGGCCCGTAACAACGAGTTCGCCAAGGCGGACACAGTGAGGTGACGCTGGCATCGGTGCGGGCATACCGGGAGGCGATGGCCTCGTTCGCGCAGATGGGAACGATGGACATCTGGTACGCCCACCTGGACGAGGATGAGCTCATGGCGTCGATCCGCACCGCGGTGGCCGGGACGGCGACGCAGGAGAAGAAGGCCAGGAAGGAAGAGAAGAAGGACAGGCGGGCCGCGAACAGGAGAAACGGGCGGCGAAGCACGAGAAGGCCGACAGGCACGAGGAGCAGGCGGAGGTGCGGGCGGAGAAGCGGGCGGAGAAGATTGCCGCGAAGGCGCACACCCGCGACAGCCTGCAGGCGCTGTCGAAGCTGGGCGAGCTGGTGGAATAGCGAAGATGCCAATCGTCAGCCAGCCACCGATCGTGGTCCCGGCGCGCGACCTGGCCGCCACCTCCGGTCTTTCCCGGGACGAAGTCGACCGTGATCCGCGAACAGTTCCACGCCTACCGCGCCACCCTCCAAGATGACCAGCGGCACCTGCTGGAACGGTTCGAGATCGTGGACATGGCCCGCAAAGTGGTCGGCGTAGGCAGCGTCGGCGCCCGGGCGTTCATCGTTCTGCTCCAGGGGCGCGACGCGCGCGACCCGCTCTTCCTGCAGGTCAAGGAGGCCACAGCCTCGGTACTGGAGGGACACCTGCCCAAGAGCCGGTACCAGCAGCCCGGCGAGCGGGTGGTGCAGGGGCAGCGAATGATGCAGGCCGCGCAGCGACATCCCCCTCGGCTGGACCCGAGACAGGTAGGGCCGAGCCGCCACTTCTACTGGCGGCAGCTGCGCGACATGAAGGGCTCTGCGTGGTGCCGAGCCGCGACACCGTCGGACTCACGTTCTACGCGCGCACCTGCGGGTGGACGCTGGCGCGGGCACACGCCCGGTCAGACCGATCGCCCTCGCCGAGTACCTCGGCGACGACGACGCGCTCGACCAACTCGATCACCGACTTCTCCGAGCGGTACGCCAACCAGAACGAGCGGGACTACCAGCAGTCGTGAACGCCGTCCGATCCGGCCGGCTGGAAGCGGTAGAGGGCGTCTGACGATCCGGGAGGTTGTTGCTGCGGGCCAGCGTCGCCCCGGGGGGATGCGCGATCCTCCTCGTCCATGGCCGTCATGGTTTCCTTGCCAGGTACTAGCGATGGAGCCACCTCGGCAGCACGTCGTGGTGGTGCCGGTCGCCGCGAAGAATCAACCTGGGGTCAGCCGACAGAGGCTGGACTAGCCGTCTTGATCGAGCGCGCTCGGCGCAGGCTAGCGGCACCGCTCGCTGGCCGGGAGCTGGAATACGTGACCGCGACCGAAGTCCTCGGAGAGGTCGCCGCGACCATCGCGTTGATGGCGTCATCGTCACCGACGGCGAGCGCATAGTCGAGCCCGTCGAGATCGGAGGGGCGGTTTCCGTGGCATCCTGCGTAGGGTCGCTCTTGTACACCGCGAGCCCGTCAGCTTCGGCGGCCCGCACGTGCTCCTCGTTGGCGGTCCATAGCAACACGGTCAGCCTCCGGGCTTGACGGACGCGCCCGATTGCGCGTCTGACCAGGCTCGAACCAACCAGTAGAACCCCTCCCGGGCCCGCGCGACGCCGAGCGCGCGAGCCACCGGACCCCCGCCGAGCCCGTAGATACGCGCATTTGCGACGATCACCACGAATGTGACCGGGATCAGGTTCTGCGCTCCGCCGCCGATATCGGCCTGGGTAGGGGCCGAATGCGAACGTCGACGAGGTCGCGGTCGCGACGATCCCCGGGTGCCATCCAGACGATGAACGCACGCTCGCGCCAACCAAAAGATGAGCCGAATGTCGACAGCGCGACGGCTAGCGGCCGGCGCGCTCGTTCTGTCGCTGGTGATCCGATGGGCCGGCCTCGAGCGGAGGGCCTACGCGCTGGGGATCCGCCCGGTCTCCACTCTGATCGACGCCCCCAATTGGATCCCGTTCATCGTCGCGTTCCTGGCCGGAGTGGGGGCGTTCTATCAATCACGGAGGCGCGATCGAGCACCTTGATCGGGGTGTTCATCGATAGGACCATCCCCGCCCCAGCCGACATCGGCGTGTCGCTGGCATTCGGCAGCGGGAGCGAGGCCTGGGGCTCCGCCTCCAGCTCCTTCTCCATGTCACTGTTCTGACAGCAGTAACGATCGCCGGAC
>CAWIZB010000030.1:0-214808 GCA_963840505.1 uncultured Actinomycetota bacterium | reverse complement strand
TCGCGCCGGTCCGCCGGCCTGGGCAGGATGGCGACCATGGCGGTCATCGGTATCACCGGATCGACCGACGGCATCGGACGCGCGACGGCACGGGTGCTGCTAGCCGACGGGCACCGCGTCCTGGTTCACGCACGCAGTCGGGAGCGGGGGGAACCCGTCGCGAAAGCCCTGGGTGGCGACGTCACTCTGGTGGTTGGCGATCTGGCGCGGATTGATGACGTACGTCGATTGGCCGACCAGGCCCGCGAGCACGGCCCGATCGACACGTGGGTGCACAACGCGGGCGTATGGGTGCGGGGCAGCACGCCGCGGACCTCGGCGGACGGTCACGAGACGACCTTTGCGGTGAACGTCCTGGCGCCGCACCTACTGACCCACCTGCTGTCCACCGAGCTGCAGGGACGGTTGCTCTGGCTGGGCTCGGGCCTGGCCGGGTCCGTACGCCCGCAGCCCGCGGCCCTTGGCCGGGAGACCGATCCGCGGCGGGCGTACGCCGAGAGCAAGGCGTGCGACGTTGCCCTGGCCCTGGCCTGGAATCGTAGATTGCCGGACGTCACCTCGGTGGCCGTCGACCCGGGGTGGGTCAAGACCAAGCTGGCCAGCCCCGGCGCCCCCGGCGACGTCAGCTCGTCCGCGGACACTATCGCCTTCTGCTGCACGGCACCCGACCTGGCCTCGGCGCCCTACTGGAAGAACCGGGCGCCAACTCCGGTCCCCGGACCGCTGCGGGACCCCGCCCTCCAGGATGCGATCTTCGCGGCCTGCGATCGAATGGTAGATGTCGGCTAGGACCAACGACGAATCGTGACCATGGCGCTTGTGCAGACTGCCTGGTGGGGGGACCGGGGGATATCAAGTCGCGGAGTCATAAGGGGTCTGCCCGTCGCTGGACGGTGAGTTTCAAGAACGTCTGCACTGCTTCGGACTAACGCGCGGACGAGTGCCCAGAATTTTTTCGCGGTGACTGCATCCGCCTGCCGTATTGGGGTCTGCAGCGGTGAGAAACTTCTGGCACCGGAGGTCTGTCGGGGACTTCTACAATGTCGTGTCGAGAGGCTCACACCGTGGGCCGGAGGGAAGGTCGGCGGATGGGGTGTCTGCTCGCACTGCTTGCCGGGTTCGCGCCAAGAGTCGCTCTCGCGCTGATCTGGATTTTCACGAACTTGGTGGACCGTGCATTCGACGGCTTCCTCATCCCGCTCCTCGGGCTGATCGTCTTTCCCTATGCGACCCTGTTCTACGTCCTTGCTTACAACCCGGTTAGCGGCGGAGTGGGCGGTTGGGGATGGATCTTTGTGGTCCTCGGCTTTGTCTTCGACATCGGGCACTGGGTCGGCGGAGGTGTGACTGGTCGGCAGCGTTATGCGAGCGCATAGCGCCGTTCATCAGGTGACTCGGTGGCGTCACCGGGGGCAGTCATGAGCACGGAAATCCCGAACCAGCCTGACGAGCCGGCCAACCGGGCACCGGCCAGGGAATTCCCGCCGCCGCCGTTGCCACCACAGGCCGAGGCGGTTGACTTGGCACCGCCCCCGTGGGCCAACCGGCCGGCTGCCGAGCCGCAGTCCGATCAGGGCTCGATCGCCGGCTGGGCGCCGCCACCCTGGACCGCCGGTCCGGATGCCCCGGCCGGTTGGCCGCTCTATGCCGCCGACACCCGGCCCTTCTGGCGACGGATCCCGGCCGTCTGGTTGGAAATCGCCGGCGCGCTCGTGCTGGTGGGCGCCGTCGTCGGCTGGTACTTCATTGGAGTTAACACCGCCACAACGGGAGCACCAAACGCCACGGTCACCGTGACACAGAGCGCTGACGCGAGCCGATCGGCGACCGGCGAGAGCGGTTGGCTCGGCGGGAATCCGCACGATTACAAGCTGCGCGTCGTCGACCTGCGCGTCGGGGACTGTTTCGACCTCAAGGATGAGGTCTCCGCCGACGAGATCGAGGACGTCAAGGCGGTCCCGTGCACGACCGAGCACGTGTTCCAGGTCTTCTACGTCGGGGCGATGGGCGAGGGCAGCTACCCGACCGACGACGCGTTCGGGACGTACGTGACCCGGAACTGCCTCCCCGCGTTCGGTGCCTATATCGGCAAGGCGTACGACGATTCCGACCTCGCTATCTACTGGCTGGCCCCGACCGACGATGCCTGGCGGTCGGGCGATCGGACCGTGCAGTGCGCCGCCTACTCTCTGTTGATCGATCGCCCGACAGGGTCGTTTCGGGGCACGCGGCAGTAAACCCGCGTCGAATCGCCTGCTCGAAGATGTCGGCTTTGCCGAGATCGAGTGCTTTGGCGACCTCGACTGGGCGCACGCCCACGGGATGTGTTCCGGTAGGCCGTGGCCGCCGCTGGTGGCGGGTGACAATGAGGTGATGGCTCGGAGGTCGTGATGGGCGGCTACTCATCGGGCACCGCGCTGACGTTCGGCGTGCGTCATTCGGCAGGCAGATGAACAAGCGGCAGGAATCAGAGGAGAACCGATGCAACAGCGACGAACGGCTGAAGAGCCGGCACCACCGAGAACGTACCGTCCTCTCACGTCAAGTTGTCGTGTACTTGTGCATCACCTACGGGCTGACGCTCGCCGTTGCGCTTGCACTACCGCACGCCGGGATCACACCGCTGATCGCCATTGCCTTTCCGGTGATCGCGGTCGCACTCACCGTCGCTTTCACCGTTCCCCGTGGTCAGCGACGCGCGGTCTGGGCGGCGGTCGGATTCAACCCCCGGAGAGGCCGGGGTCTGCTCATCGCCGTCCTGGGGCCGGCGGCGATCATCGCCCTGAGCTTCGGCATCGCGGCCGCCTTCGGGGTAGTCCAATTTGCAGGCCTGCCTCCGGGCTTCGGCAGGGTCGTTCTCAACCTCACCGTAACCATCATCATCTTCGCGGTCGTCTTCCTCGGCGAAGAGATCGGCTGGCGCGGCTACCTGCTCTTTCGCGTGGCTGAGCTCACCTCAGGACGGCGCGCAGCTGTCATAACCGGTGCCTTCCACGCAATCTTCCATCTACCCTTGCTGCTGCTCACCACCACCTACCAGAGCGAGGGAAACCGCTGGATCGTGGTGCCGATGGTGATGGTCACGCTCACGCTGGCAGGTGTTTGGTACGGGTGGTTGCGACTGTGGTCGGGAAGCATCTGGCCGGTCACTCTCGTCTCACAGCGCCTTCAACAATCTGATGGAGACCGCCGCCGGCTTGGCGATCGCAACCTCGCCGGCGACCATGGCCTATGTGACGACCGAGACCGGCGTGGTGACCATGATCATCATGGTGCTGGTCTCGGGGTACCTGCTGACCCGTCGGGCCGCAGACTTCGCCAAAGCCGAGCCGAAGTCCCCGCTGCCGACCAACGAACCACGTCCCGCTGCACGACGGGCACGCCCGAACGAGCCACGCTAGATCCGCTGCTCGGCGCACGTGCTGGCATGCATCCCTGACCCTCAGAGAGTCTCGTGCAGGTCATGTGGACAGGGTGCTGCGCTAGGCTCCGAAGCCGTGCGGACGATTCCGCTGCTGCCCTGCGCGTCGATCGACGAGATCGCCAAGTTCGCCGACCACCTCGGCTTCCGGGTCACCTACCGCCAGGTGCGGCCCAACCCGTACGTGGCGCTGGACCGAGACGGCCTGGAGCTGCACTACTTCGGCATCCCGGGCTTCCTGCCGGAGGACTCCTACGGCAGCTGCGTGGTGATCACCGACGACATCGAGGCACTGTTCGACGCCTTCGCCGCCGGGCTGCGAGCCGCGTACGGGAAGCTCCCGGTGAGCGGCTTCCCGCGGATTACCCGCCCCCGCCGGCGGAAGAACAACGACAACCGAACCGGGTTTAGCCTGATCGACCCGAGCGGCAACTGGATCCGGGTGACTGCGGAGCGCTCACCCGTCGAGTCGTCCTCGGACGCTTCGGCGAGCCGACTGCGGGCCGCCGTCGACAACGCGGTCGTGATCGCGGACTCCCACGGCGACGCTGCGCAGGCGGCGAAGATCTTATCCGGCGCTCTGGCCCGTGACACCACCGCCAGGCCGGAGGAGCGCCGGGAGGCTGAGGAGTATCTAGCTGAGCTACGCGAGCGCCTGTCTGGTTAAGGGTCCATTGCGGCCCACCGAGCCAACTGCATTTTCGTCCACCTCAGCTTCACGTGGGCCCCAGTTGGTCGCGCCGGCGAGTGAGGTATGCGACCTCGGCGGTGTTGCCTGCCAGCTCGAGGGCCTTCTGGTACGCAGCGCGGGCATCCGCCGAGCGGCTGAGTCGGCGTAGCAGGTCGGCGCGGGTCGCGTGGTAGGCGTGGTAGCTGCCCAGGTCCAGTCTGTCGACCACCGCCAGCGCCACCTCGGGTCCGTCGAGCTCGGCGAGCGCGATGGCCCGATTGAGCGCGACGATCGGTGAGGGGTCGATGCCGGCGAGCTGGTCGTAGAGGGCGACGACCTGGGACCAGTCGGTGTCGCGGACGTCCCTGGCGGAGGTGTGCACCGCGTTGATGGCAGCCAGGATCTGGTAGCGGCCAGGGGGACCCTGACCTGCGGAGACGGCGGCGATCCGCTCCCGGACCAGTGCGTGCCCCTCAGCTATCAGCGCCGCATCCCAGGCGCCGCGGTCCTGCTCGTCGAGCGTAACCAGCTCACCCGACGCCGATACCCGCGCCGACCGGCGGGCCTCGGTGAGCAGCATCAGCGCCAACAAGCCGGCCACCTCACCGTCAGACGGCAGCAAGGCCTGGAGCAGCCGGGTCAGCCGGATCGCCTCGAGGGTGAGGTCGCCGCGGACGGCGTCCTTCTCGGGATCGGAGGCGAGGTAGCCCTCGTTGAAGACCAGGAAGAGAACCGCCAGGACGCCCGAGATGCGGGCGGGGAGGTCCTCAGCGGAGGGAACCCGGTACGGGATCCTCGCCGCCTTGATCTTGCCCTTCGCGCGGGTGATCCGCTGACCCATCGTGGCCTCCGTCACCAGGAAGGCGCGGGCGATCTCGGATACGGTCAGCCCGCCGACCATGCGCAGCGTCAGCGCGACCCTGGCCTCCATCGCCAGGGCCGGGTGACAGCACGTGAAGATCAGCCGGAGCCGGTCGTCGTCGATCGCCCTCTCCGCGAAGACGTTGGGCGGCTCAGGCGGGGTGTCGTCGTACAGCATCTGAGCCTCCTTCTGCTTGTCGTCACGACGGGACTCACGGCGCAGCCGGTCGATGGCGCGCCGGCTGGCGGTAACGGTGATCCAGGCGCCGGGATTGGGGGGTACGCCGTCGGTGGGCCAGCGCTCGACGGCGACCGCGAACGCCTCTGCCGCCATCTCCTCGGCGATGTCCAGGTCGCCGAAGCGCCTTGTCAGCGCGGCAACCACCCGGGCCCACTCCTCGCGGTGGACCCGGGTGATCGCCTCGCCGACGGTCGTCACTCGGCCGCGAAGGGACGCACCTCGACCTTGCCCCGGCAAGCCTTCGATCCCTCGGCGGCCAACTTCAGCGCCACGTCGAGGTCGGGAGCCTCAATGATCCAGAAGCCGCCGAGGTATTCCTTCGATTCCAGGTAGGGGCCGTCGGTGACAACCGGCTCGGCACCCTGTCCGTCGACGACGGTCGCGCTCGTGGCTGGCGCCAGGCCGTCGGCGAAGACCCAGTAGCCCTCCTCCTGCAGTCGCTGGTTGAAAACGCCCGTGTCTGCGAGCGCCTGCTTCATCGCCTCCTCGGAGGGATAGTTGCCGTACTGCTTGTACTCAGCCGGCCCGAAGACCGACATCAGGTACCGCGTCATCTCTGTCTCCTCAGGTTTCGTGGGGCCCGTTCGGCCCGCTCCTCACCCCTGCTACGAACGCCTCCCACCCGATCCGACACCTCTGCCGAGGCTTCTTCAAGGAGGTTCTTACACCGCGACAACCCCGTAGCCGTTCGTAAGCCGGTGGTTGAACGTGCACCGTCGTCCCGTGGATTCAAAGGGCATCACCATGCCTTTATGTACTTTGGTCACATGACCGACCCCGTGATCACGGACCCAAGTCTCTACCGTGTTGTGTGGGAGAACGACCGCGTGAGAATCCTTGAATACATCGATGCTCCGGGCGACGCAACGCACGTTCATACACACCCGGACAGCGTGATGGTGACGCTCGCTGCCTTCAAGCGAGTGATCGTGTCCGGTGGCCGCGAGGTACCCGTGGAACTTGACGCTGGCCAAGTGCGATGGCTCGACGCCCAGGAACATCAGGGCCGAAACGTGGGCGACACAGCTAGCCACTCAATCTTCATCGAACTCAAGGAACGGCGCCCGATCCCAGCGCCACAGGACTCGCTCGGTCCGACCACATTCTGACCATCTTCACTCGACGTCACGATGTGTGACGCCTCCTTGACGTTTGTTGCGGCTGCTCGCGGCTACTGTGCTGCTGAGGATGGTGGATGCAGGGCGTGCGGCCGTGGCAACGATCTTGGTTCCTGGCTCAGCGAGCCAGCGAGACATCGGGCTTGTGGTGATGTTCGAAGGATGGGCTGGATGACGACTATTCCTGATGTGCTTGATCGGCTCCGTTCGATCGAGGTGACCCGGCTGGTTGCTGGCAAGCGCGAGGCGGATTCTTCGTGACCAAGTCTTACGCCCGTCGGATGCAGCGAGTGCAGCCGTCGGCGATTCGTGAGCTGCTCCGGCTGGGGGCAGATCCGGAGGTCATCAGCTTCGGTGGTGGCTATCCGGATCCAGCGCTGTTTCCGGTCGCTGAGCTTGCCGATGTGTTCGCTGAACTGCTGGTACCAGAGCGTGCCGAATCCCTGCAGTACACGGCTTCTGTCGGGCTGTCGATGCTGCGCGCGCAGGTTGCAGAGCGGTTGGGTCGGGATGGTATCGCCTGCACCTCAGAGGACGTACTGATCATTCAAGGCGCCCAGCAAGGACTGGACCTGGCCGCGCGATTGATGATCGATCCGGGCGATGTCGTGATCACCGAGAATCCCACTTTCCTGGGAGCGCTGATCGCGTTCAATCCGTCCGAGCCGACGTACGCCACGGCCTCCAGCGACGAGGACGGCATGGACACCGACGACCTGGCACGGGTCCTGGCGACCGAGCCGAAGGCGAAGATGATCTATGTCGTACCGGACTTCGCTAACCCCACCGGGACAACGTTGAGCCTGCCGCGGCGGCATCGGCTGATCGAATTGGCGAACGAGCATGACGTGCTGGTTATCGAGGACACTCCCTACCGGCCGCTGCGCTACTCGGGCGACCACCTGCCCACCCTGAAGAGCCTGGACACCGAAGGCCGGGTGCTGCACCTGGGCAGCTTCTCCAAGATTCTGGCACCGGGCCTCAGGCTCGGCTGGGCCGTCGCGAAACCGGAGATACTGGAACGGCTGAGCTTGCTGAAACTTGCCGCCGACACCCAAAACAGCACCCTCAATATGGCGGCGACTTCGGCCTATCTGGCCCGCTTCGACCTCGACGCCCACATCGCTCGATCGGTGCCGGTCTATCGCCACAAACGGGACCTGATGCTAGGCACGATGGCAGAGACGTTCCCCGATCGCGTCAGCTGGACTGAGCCGGATGGCGGGCTGTTCACCTGGCTGACGTTCCCCGAGGGGTTCGATGCCGCCGCGTTCATGGCCGAGCGATTACTGCCCGAGGCCAAAGTGGCGTTCGTTCCAGGAGCGACGTTCTTCCCGGTCCACCAGGAACCACACCATGCCCGAGTGAGCTTCTCCGGCGTGCCCGACGACCGGCTGGTACGGGGCGTCAGGGCAATCGGCACCCTGCTCCCGTTCGGTCCGACCGCATCAGTCACGAGAGGCGCAGGCCCACCTTGACGCCGGCATGCGCCCCTGACGCTGCCCTCTGACGGGTCATTGGGCTCCGCCTGAACCACGCTTTCGACATTGGGAAACCCGGCCACCAGCGCACCGTCGCGTCCATGCGTTAATGGGACGAACCGTCTGACCGGGACGCCTTCGGATTGCCGGAAACCTTGATCCTTCCACGACGATCCGGTCCCTTGCACAAGCTGGGTCGGTCGGCCCGCTGACGGTCCTCCGGCGACGCGTGTCCTCGCAAGGCCCTAGTGCCCTGGAAGGGCACTAGCGAACCAGCGCCGCCAGACTGCGGCGCCCGTCGAGGCCACGCAGTTCGAACTCACCCCGGTCGGTGAATTCGAGCCCTGACCCAGAGAGCAGGTCGCGGACGGTGGTGGAGACCAAGACTTCGCCCGGCTGCGACACGCCGAGGATGCGCGCTGCGGCGTGGACCGCGATCCCTCGCACCTCCTCGCCCTGAAGCTCGATCTCGCCGGCGTGGATTCCCGCGCGAGCGGTGAGGCCGTGGTCGGTGGAGGCCTCGATCATCGCTGCCGCTCCACGCACCGCGCGGCCCGGGCTATCGAAAAGAACGAGGAAGCCGTCCCCGGTGGTCTTCACCTCCCGTCCGCCGAAGCGCTCGATCTCGGTTCGCACCGCCTGGTTGTGCTCTGCGAGGAGCAGCCGCCACCGGGCGTCGCCGATCCTGTTCAGCGTCTCTGTGGAGCCGGACAGGTCGGTGAAGACGACGGTGGCGAAGATGCGATCGGAGATCTCCTTCGGCGACTTCGCGAAGAGCCTGCGGCCAGCCCAGTCGATCGACACCCAGGACTCGTCGCCGATAACCCAGGCATCGTGACCGGGCGGGATCTCGAAGGCATCGCCGCCCATGAGCTCCAGGGAGGCGCCGTCGGTCATCTCGATGTGGAGATGCCCGGACACCACGTAGCCGATGTGGTGAACCTGGCAACTCTCGGTACCGACGATCGGCTTGACGTGCTCAGACCACCGCCAGCCGGGCTCGAAGACGGCGCGTCCGACAGCAAGCTCACCCAGCTCGACCAGCTCGATGCGGGCCCTCTCGACCGTCCGGACCTCGTCAGGGCGGTCGAAGCGCTTGCGGCGCAGCTGCATGGAACAGATCGTACGAATCGGTAATGACGCGCCCAGTCGAGGGTCCCGCAGCGTTCATGGCAGCGGGAGCTCTAGTTCCAACTCGTGTCGAATCGGGATCGAATCGAGGCCCATCTGAGGGATCGATGGCTTCAGCGACCGTGACCGCACCAAAGCGTTGCGGTGGAACGCGACGAGATCCCAGCCGGCCCTCTGGTAGAACCGCAAGGCGGCGGTGTTGTCGTTGGTGGTGACGAGCCACAGCCTCCGCCAACCCGCGCGCCGCGCCAACGTAGCGGCGGCATTCAGCAGCAGGGACCCGACACCTCGCCCCGATTCCAATGCATCTACGGTGACGACCTCGGTCTCGACCCTGTCGCTCGAGCCGGGTCTCGGTCGAAACGTCAGAGCGCCGAGGCGGAGCCCGCCCCGGTCCACTGCGACCAATGCTGGCAGGCGCGCGGGCACCAGGAGTTCGCCGCGGGAGACGACCACCCCGTCCCAGCGCTGCCGCATCGTGTCCGCGAGCCAGTCCCGATCCTCAACCCAGACCGGACGCACATACGCGTCCTCCCGCGCCGCCAGAACCTCCGCTTCGTCCGGCTGCGGCCAGAGGACCGAGAAACGCTCGAGTACCACGCCCAGGTTCGGGGTGAACTCGGCGCCGACGTTCGGCAGCACTCGCCGCCAGTACGCCGAATGCTGCGCCAGCCAATCCTCGTACGTGCGGTCCCCCTCGCCCTCATCCCAGGCGAACGCTGGATCCAATACCTCATCCAGGGGCCCCACACTCACGTGATCAGTGCGGATCACGCACACCGGCTGGCCGGCGCCGTCGTAGACGACTGAGTGCTGGCCGATGGTCGGCAGCGGCTCGCCCTCGTACTCGAACTCGACGGCCATCGTCGCGGTGGCGCGCTTGCGACCGCTGCGGACCAGCGCCGCTAGTTCGTCTGCGAGCTGTGGGGAGTCGCCGAAGCAGAACGGCTTCGACGTGACACCCAGGCCGGTGGCGTCGGTGAAGTCCTGGACGAAGACGGCGATCGCCGCTCGGTCCGGCGGTGGCATTTCGTCAGACTAGTGCCGTCGAGATGCTCGAGCCGTGGACCGGGCGCGGTGGCGATGGCTGCTGGGACCGCACGGTAGAGGGTCGTCCTGCGGATCAGGTGGCATGGGTCCGGGCGGCCCGTACCACACTTTCCACATGAGTTACTACCTGCTGGAGTACGCACTGGTTGAGGACTATCTAGCTCGGCGCGCCGCCTTCCGGGAAGTGCATCTAGCACTCGCTCGAGAAGCCCATCGCCGTGGGGACCTGATCCTCGCAGGTGCCCTTGCCGAGCCGCCTGATAGAGCGGTTCTCGTTTGGCGGACGGACGATCGCTCCGTTGTTGAGCGCTTCGCTGACGGCGATCCGTACGTTCGCAATGGCTTGGTCACCTCATGGACCATCCGACCCTGGACTGTCGTCATCGGCGAGGCAGCTGGACAGAGTTGATGCTTGGCCCTTGGCGAGCCGTCGAGGATGAGTTGGTTCAGCTGAGCGGCGCTGGCTGACTGAAGACCGTCGGCGATGATGGCGTGATCGTCCAGATCCACAGGCCCAAAAACTAGGACGGCAACAAGATCGAGGGCCGCTGGGAGTACGACGAGGGAGACGGCTGGAAGGCTGACTTCGACCTGGTCTACACCCGGGTGCGCTAGGCAGCCTGGATCACGCGGCTGGGTGATGGAACCGGGGGGCTTGACGTGCTTGCTCGAGGCGCCGAAATAGATTGACCAAATGGCGGCCGAGGGATACAACCCTGAACGAGTCCGCGCCGTGCTAACCGGGGAGAGTCCCGGACTAGCCAAGCAGCGGCGGGTGTTCCGACGAATCCCGTCCCCTCCACGGTGCAAGCTGTGCGCAGCTCCCTTCGCCGGGCTGGGTGGGCTCGTTCTTAGGCCTGCGGGGTACGGGAAATCCCCGGGCAATCCAGCTCTCTGCACGAGATGCATCAACGAGCTTCGCAAACGTCACATGACGGGGGTAGAGATCCCGATCACCTTGCTGTTCTCCGATATCCGCGGCTCGACAGCCATGGGGGAACGAATGCGCCCGGCCGACTTCCACAGGTTCCTCGACCGCTTCTATCGATTGGCATCTGATTCGATCGTTGCTCATGATGGCATCGTCGACAAAGTCGTGGGTGATGAGGTTGTCGGGCTCTTCTTCGGGGGAATCAGCGGGCCACACCACGCGGCAGTTGCGGTAGCAGCCGCAATCGACCTGGCCGAGCGAGCGACACAGCCCAGGACCACGCCGTCGGCGTCGATTCCAGTGGGAACGGCTGTCCACACCGGCGTGGCATTCGTTGGGGCGACCGGGCTTGGCACAACCGTCGACGACTTCACCGCGCTCGGTGATGCCGTCAACATCACCGCGCGACTCGCATCGGCTGCGGGTGCGGGCGAGGTGATCGTTAGTGTGGCGGCCGCCGAGGCCGCAGGCATGGCGACCGACCAACTCGAGCGACGCACCGTGGAGATCCGTGGGCGCACAGAGCCGATCAATGTGATCGCTCTCCCCGCGGCGAGACAGTAGCTCGAAGCCGCGTCCGGTGCTCCGCTGGGCCCGTCGTTCACGGAGCATCGGCGGGTTGCACCAAGAGCGGCATCCGGCTGATCGCCTTGACGATCCGCGCCTCGCGCTTCAGCGGCTGCCGGGCGAAGAAGAGCAGGTCAAGCGGATACCACAGACCGACCCAGCCAATGACGAGGAAGACTCCGTTGCCGAGCAGGTTCTGCCAGAACTCGGGGACGTCCGGCTCGAGGAACCCCGCGGAGAGCAGCAGCCCGACGACGAACAGGATCGACCCGCTACCCAGTGAGCGAAGTCCCTGCCGCCAGGCCAGCTCGGTCTCGCGCTGCACCCGCGCAAGCCGCGCCTCGCAGTACCGTCGAAGCGCCACGTGGAGTGTCTCGGCAATACCATCGGTGATCTGCTCCGCGGGCAGCGTCACGACGATGCGGGCCCGCCGCTGCACCTTCGAACGGCCGAGCAGCTCGCTGACGATCTCATCGGCCCCAGGCTCGATCCGCGCGTCCCGCTCCAGCATGGCTTCGGGGTTGACGCTCAACAGCTCGGCCGGGCGATACAGCGTGACGATGACGTCCTCGCCGACCCGCCGCGGACGTTGCTCGGCGCCGGCGCTCATACCGCCCACCGCCGGTCCACGGTGAACGTCACGACGACCGAGCGCTCGTACCCTAGTGCGGCGAGCTGCTCGTGCAGGTCCTGGCGCACGGTGTCGCTGTCGGCGATCGTTCGGACCGCCGACTCCGCACCGACGACGAAGTCAATTTCGATGTCCATTCGGTTTCCCACCTTCGATGCCCGCAGAAAAGACTCGGAGAATGCGTACCGCTCCTCGACGGCGGCTATGCACGCGCGGAGCTGGTCGAGCACGTCCGCCTCTGGGGCCATCGACAAGATCTCGCGCAGGCCGGAGACGATCAGCTTGATCGGGACCCAGAGGAACGCCAGCGAGACGAGGGTGACCATGCCGGGGTCGACGTAGGCCGCCAGGTCGTCGCGGCCCGCCGCCACGAGGGCATAGGCAACGAGGAAGCCGATCAGCACCCCGACCGACAACAGCGTGTCACCCAGCCACTCGGCGGCCTCGGCGCGGACGAGATCGGAACCATCCCGGGTGGCCCGCCGGAGCACCAGCGTTACCACCAGGCCACCGAGTGTGGCCACCACCGCGTACACGACAGCTGAGCCAACCGCGATCTCCCGGCCGCCGTTGACGATGTCGAGGATCCCGCTGACCGCGGCGTACGCGCAGAGCGCACCAAGGGTGGCCGCCTTGATCACGACCACGAGCGGTTCGGCCGCGTCACGCCCCCACGGAAAGCGCTCGTCGGCCCCGCGACGGGAGAACCGCAGCGCCAGCACGGCGAGCCCCGTCAGCCCGATGCTGACGAACGAGTAGAGCCCGTCGAAGACGATCATGCTGGACCCGCTGAGGATGCCCCACACCGACGACAGCACCGCGAAGCCGGCCGACGCCCAGATCGAGAACATCAGCAGCCGCTGATCGCGTGCCGACTTCGCGTCGTCCATGGTCGAAGGTTCTCATCCGAAGCAGCCCGAAGCCACGAGAACGCGCTGGCGCGTCCCGCCTCAGCGGGTCACCTCCACAGTGGTCAGTCACACAGGAGCTGTCGATGATCTCCGGGCCCAGGCGCGCCAGTAGCAGGGTATCCCGGCCGAGGCGTCACCAGCCCGGCCTGCGGCCGGCGCCGGCCTCAGGCCGGATCGGTCGCGGTCATTGCCGGTTAGCCCGTGATCGACGTAGATGCAATCATCACTGACACCGAGCGCGTGCGGCTGTGTCGAGTGCTCAGCGATTGGGCGCGAGTCGGCTCGGTTGAGGTGTCTCGAGCTCGCGTAGGGTCGGCGCATGATCTGGCGGACGTGGCGGTTGGCCCTCGTTCTTGTTGTGACGCTGGCAATGCTGACGTCCTGCTCGCCCGCGAAGACCACAGAGGACCGCCGGGCTTCTACAGTGCCCCAGCCATCAGGCGCGACTGCTGATGCCTGTGTTGCACCGGCAGGAGTGGCGTTACAGGACCAGGATCGGAGTGATCATCAGCTGCCATGGAAACGCAATGGGGCTGCCAAAGTCGTCATTACGTTTGAGACTAAGAATGTAACACCTGATTGGGTCGCCGAAATGCAAAAAGGAGTTGCAGCCTGGAACCGCAGTCCATGTTTGGATACGAGGCTCGTCCAGACCTGCAAACCAAATAGGAACTGCGTAACGGTAAATGTTGCTCCTGAAAGCAGTGTGGGGGGAGATGGTAACTTCGATGCAGTTGAGTCAGGAGGCTTTACCGTCGGAGGCCATATAGACTATTCCAGCTCACTTACTGACGGTGCCAAGACAAATGTTGCCATTCACGAAATGGGACATGCTGTTGGCCTTGCACACAGGGAGACAGAAGACGTACTTATGAATGGCGACACCTACGATGATGTTTTTGATCCGGATCCAATTGACTACCAGAATTTGCTTGTACTGTACGGCAATCAACAATAATATCTGGCGCCCTTTATAGCCTTCTGAACCTCCTGTTACTCGCCATGGCATCCTTGAGGTCTTTGTTCTGGCGCTTGGGCCGAATCACGGCGCTATCGACGTGGCTGCCGTGGCTCATGCAACCGTTCAGTGCGCCGATCACCCCTTCCGTGTGTGTGACCACGTTCCCGCGGCACGCGTCCCGCTAGCCGGCCCGCTTACCGAGCGATACCTTGGCCTATGGCCGTCCGGCGATTCGTGTGGCGAGCCTGTTATGAGGCCCTGGCGAAACGTGTGCCGACCCCGGACTGGGCGTTCATGAACTATGGCTACGCTCCCGCGACGGTAGCTGCCAGCACCCCGCCGTTGAGGTCGTCCGATGAACGGGATCGGCTGTGCATCCAGCTCTATCTCCATGCGATCGGCCACTGTGATTTGCGAGATAGCGATGTCTTGGAGGTGGGCTCGGGACGAGGCGGCGGCGCTTCCTACATCAGCCGCTACCTGCGACCACGATCGATGACGGGGATGGACTTCTCCCAAGAGGCGGTGGACTTGTGCAACCGGCACCGGCTTGCCCCCGGCTTGGCATTTGTGTGTGGCGACGCCCAATCAATGCCGTTCCCGGCCTCCTCTTTCGACGCTGTCGTCAACATCGAGTCCTCCCACTGCTATGAGTCCATGGACACCTTTCTCTCCGAGGTGCGCCGGGTGCTACGACCGGGTGGCCGGTTCTTCTTCGCCGATCTGCGCAGCATGGACGGTGTTGACACCCTCCGGGAACAGTTCAACGCCTGCGGCCTGACAGTGGAGAAGGAAAGCGACATCACAACCAATGTCCTGACCGCACTGCGGCTGGACAATGCACGGAAGCTGGAACTCATCGACGCCTTCATCCCGCGAGTGTTTCACCGGCCGTTTCGTGTGTTCGCCGGCATCGCAGGAACAAGGAACTACGCCGCGCTCGAGAGCGGGAAGGTGCGCTACCTCAGCGCACAGCTGGCAAAGAGCAGTCCGGCACAAGCCTGATTGGTCACGAACCCAAGGTCCCGCCCCGCAGGCTCTTGATGTCGTCGACAAGCGTCGGAAGCCCTTCAATGAAGGAGTGCTCCGATCCGTCGATTGGCCGGGCCGTCGCCGTCGGGAGGTGTTCCTGGTAGTAGCTCAGGTGCGCGAACGGCACCTCAGGGTCATCGCGACTGTGGTACAGGAAGATCCTCGATGCGGGCAGCCGCGAGCCAATGTCATTCGGTGCCGCATATTCGTCGTACGCCCAGCCGTCCGGCCCCCAGTTGGGGACCGAGACAAGGAACAGGCCAGCGACAGGCTTCCGGTACGACCCTTCGGCGAGGTATTTCAGGAGTACGGAGCCGCCGAACGAGTGACCGATGAGTATCACCTCCCCATCGATCGCCTCGAGCTCCTGCTCGATCCGATCCCTCCAGGGTTGGTAGTGGGGATTGTCCGCATCGGGCATCTCCGGGGCGATGACGCGGTAGTCGGTGCTGAGTTCGCGGGCGAGGTAGGCAGCGAGCCGGCCACTACCCTCGGGCTCGTGCATGCTCCCTGCGCCCTGTATGAACAGGACCAGTTGGGTGTCCACGGCGTGTCCTCATCTTGCAGAGTCTCGGGACTTTAGATCGTAGGACCAGCGTCGCTGCTTCCACACGGCCCATCCGGCTTGATGCGGCTGAGTCACGACTACCTGTCGTCGCATGGCAAAGGCAGGGATCTTTCACTCAGATGCGGGCATGGGTTCGATCTGCGCGGGCCAGCCGGCCAAGCTCGAGTAGGCCCGGGCGACAGCCAACCCCAGGCCATCAACCCGCAGTGACGGAACGGCTTGTATCGCGGCGAAGGCTTGGTGCTGGGTGGCCTTGGATCTGTGCAGTGCTCGGAGGCGCGTGGCCAGGTCTGTGAGGTCTGCCAGCTGGGCAACCGCGAAGCTGCGGTCCACGAGCGGACCGTGGCCCGGGACGATCGTGTCGGCCGGACTGATCTCGGAGAGCAGCTCCCGCAGACTGCCGGGGAACTCCAACGGGTAGCACCCTGAACCGAACATGGGTGGGCCGGAGGCCTCGATCACGTCGCCTACGACCCACGTGTCGGCATCGGGCACGTGCACCACGAGGTCTGTGTCGGTGTGCCCCGGGGAGAGCGGGATGAGCTCGAGGCGGCGTGCGCCGAGCAGATACTGCTGGCGGGTCCTCACCAGGTGCGTAGGCGGAGTGATCACAACGTCGTCCCAGTCCCGGGTCGGCTCGTTCCCGCTTCCGCTGCGCCATGCCTCTAGTCGAGGACCCTCGTACTGCTCGAGGTGCGCTGGCAGCAGGTGATGACCGTATATCGGCACTGCCGTCGCCGAGCCGTAGCCAAAGTGCTGATTGCCGAAGGTGTGGTCGAAGTGCGCGTGCGTGTTGATCAACGCTTGCACCCGGGCTGGCGCGAACCAGGTCAGGTCGGCAACGAGCTGCGCCCCCTCGGTCGCGGAGGCCCGGCTGTCCACCACCACGAGACGGTCGCGATCACGGATCACGCAAATGTTGATCGTGAGAGGTTCGTAGGCACCGACGAATACATCTTGGGCGACCTCGACCCATTCGACCCTTGACACTGTCCCCACAGTAGGTCAGTAGTACTGACCAAAGTTGTGCACTCAGGTCGCCGCTGTGTGCGGGAGCTGGGTTTGCGTGGCAGCGAAGACCTAAACCGACACGAAGACCTAGACCGACACGGCGTATCGTCGACGCCCGTGAGCGTTGAGGGCTTGGCGGCGCAGATCAACGCGCTGATCACGGAGACTCGCTTCTCCGGTGTGATCCGGGTAGACCGGGCCGGTGAGACGGTGCTGGAACAATCGGCGGGTTGGGCCCACCGAGCGCATGAAGTAGCGATGACGGTCGACACCCGACTCGCCATCGCCAGCGGATCCAAATGGTTCACCGCGCTCGTCGTCTTGTCGCTGGCAGCCGGCGGCACACTCCCTTTGACGACACCGGCACGCGAACTGCTGGGGGACGACCTGCCCCTAATTGATGACGGCGTAACCGTCGAGCACCTGTTGGCCCACCGGTCAGGCATCGGCGACTACCTCGACGAGAACGAGGCATACCAGATCGATGACTATGTGCTAACTGTTCCGGTGCATACCTTGGCCGAGACCATCGACTACCTGACAGTGCTCGACGGACACCCCCAGTGCTTCCGGCCCGGCGAACGCTTCGCTTACAACAACGGAGGCTTCGTCGTCTTGGCTCTTCTCGCCGAACGAGCTACCGGTACCAAGTTTGTCGACCTGGTGCAGCAGCGCGTCTGCGAACCGGCCAACTTGGAGAACACCGCGTACCTACGGTCGGACGCGCTTCCTGAGCGGACTGCTTCGGGCTACCTCGACGCCCAGAGTCACCGCAGCAACGTCCTTCATCTTCCAGTACGGGGCAGCGGCGATGGGGGTGCATACACGACGGTCGCCGACGTTCATCGACTGTGGACTGCGCTGAAGGATGGCACGGTCCTTGATCGAGCGGCGCTGGCGGCGGCGTGGCGGCCCCGAAGCGATGTTCCCGCGGAAGGTAGCCGTTACGGCCTCGGCTTCTGGCTGCACGCGACCGGTCCGGGGGTGATGCTCGAGGGATACGACGCGGGTGTCTCCTTCCGCACCGTGCATGACCCCGATTCCGACACGACCCATACGGTCATCGCGAACTGGTCCAACGGCGCCTGGCCGATAACCCGCTCGCTCGATCACCAGCTCTTCGGATGGTAAGGGCCAGCAAGACTCCCACAGCGGCGCGAACGGCGAGTTGAGCCGCAGTGCCCATCGCGGAGCCCTATTTCTGATTAGTAGCGGTACTGGTGAGAATGCTTGTGTCCGGCTCTGCCTCCGGCGCAAGCATCGTCGGTGCCGCACATCAGACCGGTCTGAAACCGCGGAGCAGCGGGCGGAAGGCGATCCCGACGACGCCCAGGAACCACTTCACCACGTCTGACTGAACTGCTGATCATCATTCTCTTACGGGACGACCGCGGGGCCGTCTCCCATGTCACAGGCTGCCGGGCTGTCTCGTCTCGGTGACGAGAGCCAGTATCGGATGAGGAGCGTGACGTGATGCGAGTGTTCGTGGCGGGCGGGTCCGGGGTTATCGGGCGTCGTCTGGTGCTGCAGCTGGTGGTCCGAGGTCACCAGGTGACTGCGACGACGACGAGCGCGGGCAAGCTGGGGCTGCTAGAGCAATTGGGCGCCGAGGCTGTCGTGATGGACGGGCTGGATGGGCTGTTGGTGGGCGAGGCGGTCGCCGCGGCACGACCGGATGCGATCGTGAATCAGATGACGGCCCTGTCGGAGGCGCACGCCGGCAAGCCCAACCTGAGGAAGGCCGACCGCTTCTTCGCTCCCACCAACCGGCTCCGCAGCGAGGGGGCCGACCACCTTTTGGCCGCGGCCGAGGCGACCGGTGTCGCCCACGTGGTCGCGCAGGGCCACGCCAGCATGAACGGAATCCGCAAGGGTGGATGGGTCAAGACTGAGGAGGACCCGCTGGAGATGTTGGAGGGGACGAAGGCGATCAGCCACCTCGAGGACGTGGTCGTCAAGGCAGGCGGCGCGGTTCTGCGCTACGGCGGGTTCTACGGGCCGGGCGCCAACGACGATCAGCTCAAGCTCGTGGGGAAGCGGCTGTTCCCGCTCGTCGGTGGTGCCACCGGCTACGTCTCGTGGGTGCATGTCGACGACGCGGCGAGCGCTACCGTCCTGGCGGTGGAGCAGAAGGCGAAGGGCGTGTTCAACATCGTCGATGATGAGCCCGCACCGATCAGCGAGTGGCTGCCCTATCTCGCGGAGTGCGCCGGGGCCAAACCACCGCGGCGGCTTCCTAGGTGGCTGGCCCGGCTGCTGGCCGGCGAGATGGCGGTGGGGATGATGACCGAAGGGCGTGGCTTCTCGAACGCCAAGGCCAAGCGTGAGCTCGGCTGGGAGCTGCGTTATCCGTCGTGGCGGCAAGGTTTCAAGGCAGAACTCGCCCGTTCAGTCCGATGATGTTCCGACGCGGCCGACGTCCGCGCGGCCGTCTCCCATATGTCACAGGCTGGCGGGCTGTCTCGTCTCGATGAGGAGAGCCAGTATCGGACGAGGAGTGTGACGTTATGCGAGTGTTCGTGGCAGGCGGGACCGGGGTCATCGGGCGTCGTCTGGTGCCGCAACTGCTGGCCCGTGGGCACCAGGTGACTGCGACGACGACGAGCGCGGGCAAGCTGGGGCTGCTGGAGCAACTGGGCGCCGAGGCCGTCGTGATGGACGGGCTGGATGCGGCGTCGGTAGGCGAGGCAGTAGCCGCGGCCCGGCCGGACGCCATCGTGCACGAGATGACGGCGCTTGCCGTGGCGCTCAACGGCAAGCCCAACTTCAGGCACCCCGAGCGGTTCGCCGCCACTACCAACCGGCTGCGCACCGAGGGAACGGACCACCTGCTGGCCGCCGCCGAGGCGACCGGAGTCTCGCACGTCGTCGCGCAGAGCGTCGCCACCTGGACCGAAATCCGCGATGGTGGACCGGTGAGCGAGGAGGACCCGCTGCAGTCGGAGGAGGTAGGGCCGAAGTTGCGCGGGGCGGCTGAGGCGCTCCGCCACGTCGAGGACGTTGTCGTCAAGGCTGGTGGCGCAGCCCTGCGATACGGTGCGCTCTACGGGCCGGGCTCCACCGACGACCTGGTCGAGCTCGTACACAAGCGTCGGTTCCCACTTGTCGGGTGCGGCACCGGCTATTTCAATTGGGTGCATCTCGACGACGCGGCGAGCGCCACCGTCCTGGCCCTGGAGCAGAGGGCGAATGGCGTGTTCAACATCGTCGATGATGAGCCTGCCCAGGTCCGGGAGTGGCTGCCGTATCTCGCCGAGAGCGCTGGGGCTAGGCGGCCGATGCGGCTGCCCAAGTGGGTGGCGCAGCTGTTGGCCGGGGAAATGGTGAAGTTGGTTACCGAGGGGAGCGCCTTCTCCAACGCCAAGGCCAAGCGGGAGCTCGGCTGGGAGCTGCGCTATCCGTCGTGGCGGCAAGGGTTTAAGGAAGAACTCGCATGACCCGAAGCGAGGAGTTCGAGGAGCTGCGGCCGCTGCTGTTTGCGATCGCCTATCGGATCCTTGGCAGCGTGGTCGAGGCCGAGGACGCGGTCCAGGAGACCTGGCTGCGCTACGAGGCCTCCCCGACACAACCCACCTCCACCAAGGCCTTCCTCTCAGCCGTGGTCACGCGAGTCTCGATCGACGTGCTGCGCTCGGCGCGCGTCCGGCGGGAGACGTACGTCGGGCAGTGGTTCCCCGAGCCATTGCTCCAAGACCCCTACGAGGACCCGGCTCGGTCAGCGGAGTTGGCGGATTCGTTGTCGATGGCGGCTCTGTTGCTGCTCGAGCGGCTGACCCCGCTCGAACGGGCGGTCTTCGTGCTGCGGGAGGTGTTCGGATTCGGCTATCCCGAGGTCGCAGTTGCGGTCGGGCGCTCGGAGGCGGCGTGCCGCCAGCTCGCGGCTCGGGCGCGACGCCATATGGACGTCGGGCGCACTCGGTTCGAGGCGGACCGCCGGGAACGCGACGAGCTGGCCGCGCGGTTCTTCGATGCGCTCCGGGATGGCGACATCGACGGACTGAGGGAGCTGCTCGCTGCCGACGTCCAGCTGGTCGCGGATGGGGGAGGCAAGGCGCCTGCGTTCGCCAAGAGCGTGATCGGTGCCGACAACGTGGCCCGCGTGCTCGCCTCGAACTTCCCGTTACTCGTCAAGATCGATGCGAAAGTGGAGCCACGCGAGTTGAACGGCCACCCGGGTGCGATCGTTCGCGATCGGAACGACAAGGTCGTCGGCACGATGACGCTAGACGTACTCGGCGGGCGTATCCAGACGATCCGCTCGGTGGCCAACCCCGACAAGCTCGGACACCTGGGTCCCGTGGCGGACGCCTGGGCGATCGCCCGCGAGGTGAAGCAGGCTCGCCGGCCTAGGGGTTGATCAACTTCTCTTGACAAGGAGAAGATGACCCAGGGCTGCATCAACGAGGAACCAGACTAGGTGCCAGGGTTGACGTTACTGGCGCAGGCCGCTCGACTCACCGCTCGCCGCTCGGCTGATGCTTGGAGCCGAGATGAGGAGGTGTGATGGCTGGCGGAGATTATCGCTACGTCATCGTGGGCGCCGGGTCGGCGGGCTGTGTACTTGCCAACCGACTCTCGGCCGACCCCGCGTGCCAGGTTGCACTGCTTGAGGCCGGCGGGCCGGACCGCAAGCGGGAGATCCGCATTCCGGCGGGGTTCATCAAACTCCTCATGACCGAGTACGACTGGAACTACCGCACTACCAAGCAGCCGCAGCTGGCGGAGCGGCAGATCTACTGGCCGCGTGGCAAGACCCTCGGCGGTTCGTCATCGATCAACGGGCAGGCGTGGACCCGTGGGCACCGCGTCGACTACGACGGCTGGGCGCAAAGCTGCCCGGGCTGGTCCTGGGAGGAGGTGCTGCCGTACTTCCAGCGAGCCGAGCACCGCGTCGGCAGCAACGCCGGCGGGGTGTATGGCACCTCCGGCCCGCAATTCATCTCCGAACTGCGCGACCCGAACCCGACCACATTGGCGTTCCTGGCCGCCTGCGCCGAGCTGGGCATGCGCCGTCTCGGCGAACTCAACGAGCCGGACAACACCGGATATGCGCCGACGGCGGTGACCCAGCGGCGCGGGCTACGGCACAGCGCCGCAGACGCGTATTTGCGGCCCGCCAGGCGCCGACCCAACCTGACCGTCCTCACCGGTGCGCATGCCCAGCGGATTCTGCTCGACGGGACCCGTGCCACCGGCGTGGTGTACCGGGATACGGCCGGTGTGACCCAGCGAGTGACCGCCTCCCGCGAGGTGATACTCAGCGCCGGCACCGTCAACTCACCGCAGCTGTTGATGCTCTCAGGCATCGGCGAGCCCGACCAGCTGCGCGCCGTGGGCGTGGAGCCGCGACATGAGCTGGTTGGTGTTGGTGCGAACCTGCAGGACCACCTGGCCTGCGCGGTCGTCGTGCACTGCCCGAAGCCGGTCACACTCTTCGCGGCCGACTCCCCGGCGCAGCTGGCCCGGTTCCTACTCGCGCGTCGCGGGATGCTCACCTCCAGCGTGAATGAGGCGGTTGCCTTCGTCCGCAGCGACCCAGCTCTGGCCGCCCCCGATCTTGAGCTGGTCTGGCTTCCGGTGCCGCTGCTGGGCGGTGGCCTGACCCCTCCACCCGGACACGGGCTGACCTTGGGGGTGGAGCTCCTGCAACCGGACAGCCTCGGCGACATCCGTCTTGCCAGTCGCGACCCGGCGGAGCCGCCGGTCATCGACCCTGGCTACCTCACTGCCGCGTCGGACCTGCGCGGTCTTGTTGCTGGCATGCGCATCGCCGAGCGGCTGTGCGACGCCGCTGCGCTGCGCCCCTACGTCGGCGCGCCCATGGCGCCCTGGCCGGGCAAGGTCGATGATGCGAAGCTGGCGACGGTCATTCGGGAACACGCCCAGACGGCGTTCCACCCCGTCGGAACCTGCCGTATGGGCAGCGACGACGCCGCGGTGGTGGACTCTGAGCTGCGGGTCCGCGGCCTGGATGGGTTGCGGGTGGTGGACGCCTCGGTAATGCCGCGAATCATCCGCGGCCACACCCACGCGCCGACCGTCATGATCGCTGAACGCGCCGCCGACCTCATCCGAGCGAGCAACCACGAGCCCGAACCTGGCCGAGCGGACACCGCCTGACCGCGTCACTGCCTGCGGAAACATCCCGGTCCAGGAGGGCGTCGTTGTTCTTCGGAAGTTAGTTGCCCTGAGCACTTCAGCGGCGCATAGTTCCCTTATGTACGGATGGTCCGACGCGGAGTGGCTCACCCTGCAGCTGGGGCCGGTCTGGGTGATCAGTGCGTTGATGGGTCGCAACCGCTTCGATGAACTCGAGAAGGACGCGTTCTGGCAGGCCGTCGAGCAGGCACCGGTCGGAGATTCGGCCCTGACTTGGCAACTGATGCAAGCTATTTCGCGAAACCGGGAATGGCTGTTGGACGAGTTCATGCTCGATGGCCGCTCTATCGTCTCCGGCCTGAGTCAAGTTACGTCCCTACTCGAGCGAGTTTCCCCGGAAATCAGCCGGGAAACCCGCGATGCCATACTCCGCGTCGGCTCCGGTGTGGCGCGGGCACGCGGGCCGTTCGGGCGGCGGATGACCGATCACGACGCACAGACCCTTGAGCTCGTCGCGCAGCTGCTGGAGTCGGTCGCAGAGACGGCCGAGAATAACCCGTTGAACGCTAACGTCGCTCTCTGAAGGCGTTCACTGTTACCGAGCGGCGTGGCGTCGACCAGCACAGGTTGTATGCCGACGCGTTCGGACGCTCTAGGAACCGGAGGCTGGGTCGATCAGCAGTGAGTCCAGTCCTCGACGCACGCCGGCGATGTCTGCGACGTTCCGGATGGCAAGTAGGGTGCCGGCCACGTACGGATCCGGGCTTTCGCCCGGATCATGGCGCATCACCAGTCGCTCCCCCGCGCCACCGAAGACGATCTCTGTGGTCACCACGAAGCTGGGCAGCCGCACCGAGTGGATCTGGGTGCCCGCGACCTCGGCGCCGCGTGCCTGGATCGGGCCGTCCAACTGCGCCAGCGGCACCGCGGACTGTGGTGTGCGGACCTCGGCCAGGGTCTCGGCAAGTTCTCGGGAGGTGCCGCTGGGCACATCCGGCTTGTCCGCGCTGGCGTAGTCGAGAATCTCCCAATGCTGCAGATGCCGGGCGGCCAGCGCAGCGGCCCGCTTCAAGATCGCGGCCATGATCGAGAAGTTGCCCGCGGCAATAACCCCCACGCCCCGGTCGCGGGCGAGGCGGTCGATCTCGGCGTAGTCTTCGGCGACGAGCCCGCTGGAGCCGACGACGACATGCACCCCGGCTCGTACCGCGGTCAACACGTTCTGCTTGACTGCGGCGGCGCTGGTGTAGTCGAGGAGCACGTCGACCTCGGCGGACTGCAACGCCTCAGACACCGAGGCGTAGATGGGCCCAACGCTTCGAGACGAGCTCGCGTCGGCCATTGTGCGCCCCGCCGCGGACCGGGACACACCACAGGTCAAGCTGAGGTCATCCGCCGCATCGATCGCAGCCACGATCGGCGGCGCTGTCCAGCCGGTGACGCCAGCGAAGCAAACCCTAATCACGACTCGACTCTAATGTTCTGGGCACACCACCTCGGGCCAGTTCATCAACCTCATGCGCGGCAAGGGGTCGTCAAATGACGGAGCTCTCGAACGGCCGGAACAAGATCATCCATCCGAAACAAGTCGTTCCACTCAAGTCACCCTAGGCTCAGACCTCATGGAGCCGGTGGAGGCGCTGAAGCGAATCGCCCGCCTATTGGAGCGATCACAGGCGCCGACGTATCGCGTCGCTGCATTCCGTCGCGCCGCCGAGACAATCTCCGCGCTCGAACCCGGCGAATTGGAACGCATAGCCCCTAACAATGGGCTTCGCTCCCTGAAAGGAATCGGTGAAGCAACCGAGACCGTGATCGTGGAAGCGCTGGCGGGCAAAGTCCCCGAATACCTCGCGAGGTTGGAAGCGGAGCCTCAACCGTTTGCTGTTGCTGGCGATGCGTTGCGACGCGCCTTGCGAGGTGACTGTCACACTCATTCGCTCTGGTCCGACGGTGGCAGTCCGATCATCGAGATGGCGTACGCGGCACGTTCGTTGGGGCACGAGTACATCGTCATGACCGACCACTCCCCTCGGCTGACCGTCGCCAACGGTCTGTCTGTGGAACGTTTGATGGAACAGCTCGATGAATTGCGCGCAGTCAACCAGCAACTTTCAAAAGAGGCATCACAAGGTGCGCCCGAGTTTCGAGTTCTCAGCGGCATCGAGTGCGACATCAACGAAGACGGCACACTCGACCAAGAACCTGAGATTCTCGAAAGCCTCGACATCGTCGTTGCGAGTGTGCATTCAAAGCTGCGTTCCGACCGCAAAACCATGACTGAGCGCATGCTGCGCGCCATTGCCGATCCGAACATGGACATTCTCGGGCATTGCACCGGTCGCATCGTCGTCGGCCCCCGCGGTCGACCGCCGTCCGAGTTCGAGCACGAAGCAGTATTCGCAGCCTGTCGCGAGAGCAACGTCGCCGTCGAGATCAACTCACGCCCTGAGCGCAAAGACCCGCCGCGCGATTTGCTCAAACTCGCAGTCGAGATCGGCTGTCAATTCTCCGTCGACACCGACGCGCATGCGCCCGGACAACTCGAATGGCAGTACATCGGCTGTGATCGCGCTGCCGAATGCGGCGTCACCGGAGACCGCGTGATCAATACCGGTTCGGCCGGGGCGTTGTTGAGCTGGAGCGCGTCGCGCCGTCAAGCCTGACGACGCGTCAGCCCGGCCGCGGCTGGCGCAGCATCATCGCAAGGGTCTCCGCTGGCAGCGGACCCTCTGGCCGTGGTCCGGGCCTCGTAAGCCGAGGGTGAAGGCGTATTGTGCGGTGCCGATGGTGAAGCTTCAGCGGCGGCCGTTCGGCGAGCCGGACGATGTCCGCGAGATCCCGTACGGCCGCCTCGAGACGTACGACATGGGCGATATCCGCATCGGCCGCTCGGTGCTCCAGCCTGGCTGGCGCTGGAGCGAGTCGATCAAGCCGATCGCACGAACCGAGCTGTGCGAGTACCACCACATCGGCCTATGCGTCTCCGGCAGCGCACGGATCTTGATGCGTGAGGGTGCCGAGCTGCTGGTCGAGGCCGGCCAGTTCTATGAGGTTCCGCCCGGCCACGACTCCTGGGTCGTGGGTGACGTGCCGTGGATCACGATCGATTGGCAGCCGAGTACGGCGTTCGCGCGTGCGGAGGGCGGTGGCTTCGACCGAGTGGTCGCGACGCTCCTGGTAACCGACATCGTGGACTCCACCGCCCGTGCCCTCGAGCTTGGTGACGGCCCGTGGCGTGACCTGCTGGCCCGGCACGACCATGCGGTGAGGGCCGTGCTCGATCGCTTTCGGGGCCGCGAGGTCACGACGACCGGTGACGGGTTTGTGGCCGTGTTCGACGGCGCTGAGCGAGCCATCCATGCCGCTCATGAGATCGGTCGGGCGGCGTCGGGCATCGGCCTCGTGGTCCGGGCCGCGGTCCACACCGGCGAGATCGAGCTGGAGGGCGGCAACGTCCGCGGCGCGGCGGTGCACATTGCGGCGCGGATCGCTGACCTGGCTGAGCCGGGCCAGGTCTACGCCTCGTGGGCGACCCGAGAGCTCCTGGCGGGCTCGCCGATCGGCTTCACTGATCGCGGCCTGCGGGAGCTGAAGGGACTGACGGAAGGGCGCCGCGTCTACCTGGTCGAGCCGTCCGTCTGAGGATGGTTCCCATCGAATCGTCTAGCGTTTGGTACGCGCTTCACCGAGGTGAGCGCAGACCGGAGGGGTCGAGATGAGCGCACCGCCAGCTGAGGACTTAGTCGCCGCCGAGCTGGTGGCTGCCCGAAGAGAGGGGCGGAGCCTGACCCGCTTTCCGGGTGTGGTCCCGGCCAGCATGGCCGAGGCATACCAGATCCAGGAGCTGGCGATGGCAAGATGGCAGGACTCGCTGGTCGGCTGGAAGATTGGCTACATCTCTGCGGATCGGCGCACGGCCGGGGATCCGGACCGGCTGGTTGGCCCAATCTGGCGTCAGCAATTTCACCTTAGCGAGGAGCATGCATCTCCAGTCGAGGTCGGTATCTTCTCGTCCGGGTTCGCGGCCGTGGAAGCAGAGCTGGTCATTCGGCTCCGGCACGATCTGCCCGACCACGAAAAGAGCGCCTGGACAGCCGAAGATGCGGCGGACCTGGAGCAGCATCTGCTGGTTGCCATCGAGGTGGCCAGCAGCCCGATCCCTGACATCAACTCGCTCGGCCCGACAGTGATCGCCGCCGACTTCGGGAACAACAACGGTCTGGTGCTCGGCTCAGTCCTTGCGGACTGGCCCAGTGGAGCTCCGGTCCAGCTTGCCTGTTACATCGACGCGCAACTGATCGGGGAAGGATCTGCTGAGAACCTGCCCGGGGGAATTCATCATGGCCTGGCGACTGCCCTGAACATCCTCGCCAGCCGAGGCCAACCGGTGCGAGCAGGCATGGTCTTCGCCACAGGCGCCATCACCGGAATACATCCGATCGGGCCGGGGCAGCATTGCCGTGTCGAGGTGCGGGGCGGACCATCAGTGGAACTTCGGACCACCGACGCCCGCACCTTGCTGCGCAGCTAGTGCCTCCCGAAGGCGTCCCGGTGAGCCACGAGTGAGGATGACACATGCAGAGCGAGCCCAAGATCCTCTATTGGCGGCGTACGGACGTGCCGGGCCTGGAGCGGCTGACCCTGAGCGTCTCCGCCGACGCCGTCTGGGCCGAATCTACGGTGATCTGCCTCGAGGACGGCGGCTTCCGACTCGATCACAAGTGGAGGTTGACGCCAGACTGGCGAGCCTTGTCGCTGGACGTGGAGCGATGGGGGCCGGGCGGGCATGATCGCATAATTCTCGAACGAACAGACGGCGGTTGGAGCCTCGACGGCGAGCGACGTCCCGACCTCGACGGAGCGGAGGAGCCGGACCTCTCGGTCACTCCCTTCTGCAACACCTTGCCGATCCGTCGGACGTCCGAAGAGCCGGAGACAAGCCTGACGATCGACACGTGCTTCGTGGACGGTGTGGCGATGACGGTGGCGCGTTCCCGTCAGAGATATGACCGTCTGGGTCCGGAGCGGTTGCGCTACGTCGACCTCGGGCTCTCGGCCGGCTTCGAGGCAGACCTGCAGGTGGACGATCAAGGTTTAGTGATTCGGTACCAGCACCTGTTCGAACGGGTGCTGCCCGCAGATCCCAACACCTGATTTGTCATCTGCGCGTAGTACTACTCGGCGTCCTCGATCCGGATCCGCAGGCGACGAAAGCCGCGACCCTTACTCTCCATTTTCGTCACCGCGATGCGCCCGATCATGGCCGTGGAGGCCACGTGAGTACCGCCGTCGGCCTGGATGTCGATGCCGTTGATGTCGACGATCCGAACCATCTCGATGTCCGGCGGCAGCAGGTCGCTCGCAGTGCGGATGACGTTCGGGATCGCCAGGGCCTGCTCCCGCGGTAGCACCCGGACGTCGATCTGCCGGTCCAGGCGCACCGCCTCGTTGCAAGCATCCTCAACGCGCTGCTTGAAATCCGCGGGCACATCGGGCAGGTCGAAGTCCATCCGCGCGATGAGCGGTTCCATGTTCCCACCGGTCACTGGGGCGCCGAAGTCCCGCAGCACGATTGCGCTGAGCACATGTAGACCGGAATGCGTGCGCATGAGGCTCGTTCGGCGCTCGTCGTCAAGGCCACCGTGGACGCTTGTGCCCGCCGGAGGCAGAGGGTCTCCCTCGGCCGGTAAGAGGAAGTGGTCCTCACCCTTGCGCGTACCGACAATCCGCGTCCGAACATTCCCCCACAGCAGCACGCCTTGATCGGGCGGTTGCCCGCCGCCGCCGGGATAGAACGCGGACCGGTCGAGCACGATGCCCTGATCGGGGTCAGCGAACAGCACCGTGGCGACCCACTCCCGGATCGAGGGGTCTTCGAGGTCGAGGCGGTGCGTGTGGTGCCGATACGGGTTCCGTGGCACGGTCATGGACATGATTTTGCACCGCCGTCGGACGCGACCGTCTTGCGCGTCTGGGTCGAACCTGCTATGGGCATCTTCCGGGCATGGCATGCAACGATGAGGCGCTGAGACCAGTCGCAGGGAAAGGGACGCAGATGTCCGAGCGATCTGGAATCCCCGCTGACGATCCGTTCAGCGGCCGGCAGCCGACCAGTCACGAGCGACGGGCGGGTCAGCCCTGGGATGCGTCGTACCACGACGGCCCCGCACCTTGGGACACCGGGCAGCCACAGCCAGCAGTCGTAAACCTGGCCTCCGAGGGCGGATTCGCCGGTGCGGTTCTCGATGCGGGCTGCGGGACCGGCGAGAACACTCTTCATGTCGCCTCGCTTGGGCTGCAGGTTCTGGGTGTTGATGTCGCTGAGACCGCACTGGCGATGGCACGGGAGAAGGCCGACGCCCGCGGAATCGATGCCGAGTTCGTGGTAGCTGATGCGCTCCAGTTGGGTCGTCTGGGCCGCTTGTTTGAGACGGTGCTGGACTGCGGCCTGTTCCATACCCTCGATGGTGATGAGCGGCGAGGCTACGTGGCGAGTTTGACGTCGGTGACTGAGCGTGGCGCAACCCTGTATGTGTTGTGCTTCAGCGACGTCGGCCCCGGTGCAGGTGGCCCGCATCCCACCAGTCAGGAAGAGCTGAGAGCGGCGTTCAACCGCAGCAATGGCTGGAATGTCACGGCCATCAAGCCGGAAAGAATCAAGACGAGGTTCGACGCGGACGGCGCACCGGCCTGGTTGGCGACAATAAAGCGGATCTAGACAGCGGAACTGGAGCGCCCGGTGAGTGGCCTCGAATCGAGTGCTCACGCCCGGCGGACCCTGCCCGACTGTGACCTCGATTCTGCCGAGCCAGACAATGAATCCGCAGCGGACGTGATGAAGTCCTCGATCTTCCAGGGGTGAGGTGATGTCTGAAGCGATCCATGAGGCAAGCGCTGAAGAGACCCTGCATCACCAGCAGAGGGGACGAGTCCGCTTCGGAATCCTCGGGGCGGCGAGGATCGCACCTATGGCCATGGTGAGGCCCGCCGCCGAAGAGTCTGAGGCTGAGGTGACCGCTGTCGCGGCACGCGAGATCGAACGCGCCCGCCGGTTCGCCGCAAAACACAGAATCCCCACCGCGTACGGCTCGTACGCGCAGCTGCTCGCGGACCCAAGCATCGACGCTGTTTACATAGCCGTGCCGAATGGGCTGCACGGACGGTGGACCAAGGCCGCGTTGGATGCCGGCAAGCATGTGCTGTGTGAGAAGCCTTTCACTGCCAACGCCGAGGAGGCGGCTTCGGTCGCTGAGGCTGCGCGGCGCTCGGGCCTGGTCGTGATGGAGGCCTTCCACTACAGGTATCACGCGTTGGCGGGAAGGATGCTGGAGATCATCAACTCTGGTGAGCTGGGCACCATCATCAAGATGGACGCGTGGTTCTGCTTTCCACTGCTGCCCGCGAACAACGTCCGGTGGGACTACCAGCTTGCGGGCGGAGCACTGATGGATGCCGGCTGCTACCCGATCCACCTGCTACGGACGCTAGCGGGTGCGGAACCTGAGGTCTCCTCCGCGACAGCCAAGACCCGGCGCGATGCAGTGGACCGGCTGCTGCAAGCCGAGCTGGCCTTCCCCGGTGGTTGCACCGGGTCGATCACAGCATCCATGCTGTCGGGCCAAGTCCTGGGCGCGGGTGCCCGGGTGCGCGGAACCCGCGGCACGATGAAGGTGTTGAGTCCATATTTCCCTCAACTCGGGCATCGCGTCGCGGTTCGCTCAAGCACCCGGCGCGCGGTCGAACACGTACCACGGCGGCCGTCCACCTATGCCAGCCAGCTGCGGGCGTTCACCGGCGCCATCTTGCGGGGCGAACCTCTGCTTACCGGACCGGACGACGCGGTCGCCAACATGACGGTGATCGACGCGTGCTACGCAGCGGCTGGGCTCCCGCGGCGAGAACCTAGCCGGTGAACATCCTCCCCGGCGACTGCACGGCACAGCATCAGCTAACACCGAGCAGTGAGATCTATCAGGAGAGCACCTCCTCGGCTGGCAGCCACCACAGGCGAAGGGTGAAGTGAAACGCTGGAGGGCATGACCATCGACGAGATCATCACCTTCGTGGACGGGCTCGATGGAGTGCTGACCCTCAAACCAGAGCCCGGCGACGGCACACCAGAGATCGCCTGGGGCGACACGTTCTTCTACTACTCCCCGGACGGGGTTGTGCCGCAGACAACTCAACCGTTTGCGACGATCGTGACCAAGGACTACCCAGGCGACGACAAGTCCGAGTTGGATCCTCCCGGGGCGTTCCGCGTCAACGTCGCGGCAGGCAAACAAGCCTTCGTCCACTGGACCGGCCACTCTCCGAGAGAGTCAGCGGCGAACACCGACGACCCCAGCGCCTCAGATGTGGTGATCGCACATCCTGTCTACGGCTCCCTCGGGTGGCTCGCAATAAAGAACCCGGGCGAGCGGACCAATGAGACATTGCGGGAACTACTACATACCGCCTACCAGCTCGCACGCTCTCGCTACGAACGACGAGCGCAGGCTTCCGACCGCCCGGAACGAGAGGAATGACGCCAACATGCGCGCCCGCTCGGGGTCAGTTTGCAGCGCTCAGAACGAGAGCAGGCGATCGAAGAAGGAGCGATAGCGTCCCAGTGCCTGCCGCAGATCCTCGGTGCTGGTCTGCTCGCTGTCCAGGCCGTGTTCGAGGTCGGCGCGCTGGCTGCGGAACAGCTCTTCCAGCTCGTCGAGCACCTCTCCGACCAGCTCGTTCGCGCCTCGAACGGCACGGCGCGGATCGTCGACGAATTCGCTCTTGAGCTCATTCCACCGACTGTTGTAGCTCTCTGCCCGCTCAGGCTCGATTAGTGCCGTGCGCTGTCCTGCGTCGGTGTCGGTTTGACGATCAGCGTCGGTCTGGGCCTCGGTCGCCGTGTCGGAGCTCTGCTCGCCCTCGCCAGCGGTCGTGTCGGCTCGACGATCAACGTCGGTCTCAACTTCGCTCGCCGCGTCGGGGCTCTGCTCACCCTCGTCGGCGGTGGTGTCCGCTCGGCGACCAACGTCGGTCTCAACTTCGCTCGCCGCGTCCGAGCTCCGCTCGTCCTCGCCGGCGGTCGTGTCCGCTCGACGACCAACGTCGGCCTCGGCCTCGCCCGTCGTGTCGCGGGTCTGCTCGTCCTCGAGGGGCCCGCCCAGCCGCTCGGCCGCGCTACCGGCCTCGTCTCTGGTCTCGGTATTGCCCGTCGGTCCGCCGTCGGTGGTTCTCGCCTCGGTGCCGCTCATGCTTGTGTCTCCCGTTCCGTCATCTGGTTGTTGTCGTGCTCGCTCTCCCTGCCGTTCTGCCGACTGCGATCGTCGTCATCCACCAGCAGGGCCATCACCAACGACCGGTAGGAGGTCACGGCCTGGCGAAGATCCTCGGTGTCGACGGTTCCGTCCTCGTTTGCATGCGCGATACGGCGGGCCTCCCGGTAACGCTGGGTAACCTCGGGGTGGCTCACTGAGAGATCGTCGGCCCGCTGGTCGAAGTCATCGACCGGGTAGCCACGTGCGGACATCACCTCCACGACGAGCAGGTCGGCGTTGCGCACCGCGGTACTTGGGTCGTCCACGAATTGGCCCTGTACATCTGACCAACGCCGCTCGAAGTCCTCACGCTCAGACGAGTCGAGGCTGCGCAGCTCCAACTGTTCGTGCCGCTTGGCCCGGCCTCGCAGCTCGGACTCCGCCTCGTGTTGGCTCTCCGCCTGGTCGAGGGCGTGGTCGTACTCCGGTCCATACTGCTCACGTAGCTGCGTGGTCCGCCTCTTGCGGGCCATCTGGTAGCCGAGGATGACGATCGCGGCGATCACCACGACCGCAACGACAATCACGATGATGAGAGTGATGTTGCTCATGGCCCTGAAGTACCCGCCCGCGCTCCCGGGCAAACCCAATCGATCCTAGGCCGAGCCGAACGCGGGGATGGCAAATACCCCTGACGGGTCGGCAGATGCGAACTGGCGGCCTTAGAGGTGGCCTCGAACCGCGTCCATGAACCGTTTCGGATCGTCGGTATAGAGCTTGACTGTGCTGACAGTCTCGGTGCCGTGGGGCAGCTTCATCGGAAGGGGACGCTCGAGCTGAACCTCGATGTTGGTCTCGTTCTGGATGCGCATGTGCAACGTGGCGACCCCGTTGTCGTCGATGGTCACCTTGGGTTGTTTGTCCTGAACGACTTGCTTTTGGCGGGTGACGGAATAGACGTCGTTCCAGTCGACCGGGATGTCGACTTCGCTGCCATAGCGCACCCGGATACCGTCGGGGCCGACGGAATGCGGACGTACCAGCATCCCGAACAGAAAGCCGAGCATCCATACCAGGCCCCAGATGCTGATGATCAGCAGCGGGATCCTGATGTAGGTCCATCGACTCACAATCCGGTCGACCACGATCAGTTCGACGACCGACACCACGATGAAGACGATCATGATGGCAAAGATTGGCTGGTGGTAGCTGAAGCCGTCGGCGCCGGCAGGCACTTTCGGCCGCCGGAACAGGAAGCGGTAGATGCTTTGGTACCCGCGAAGCTCTATCAAGGTGGCGCGTTTCGCGAGGTATCCGGCGAACTGCCACCAGGTGCGCCTTGGGCGGGCTGTCGTAGTGCTCATCATGTGGCCCGCGTCTGATCGGCGGCAGCCGCCGCGAGGGCCTCGAGTCGAGCCGCAACAGTTTCCAGCCCCTGCCGGAGCTGCTCCACCTGGTCCGATGACAGGTTGGCAATCAATGTGGAGGCGATTTGAGCCCGCTCATTCGCCATCTCGGCGATCGTCTGGCTGCCTTGGTCGGTCAGCGTGACCAGGGTCGCCCGCCGGTCCCTTGGGTGTGATCGACGGATCACGAAGCCCGCGGCCTCCAGCGCATCAATCAACCCGGTGATATTGCGTGGACTGACCCGGAGTGTCGTTGCTAGTGCCTGCTGCGTCGAGGGCCCGAGACGGTTCAGCTCCCAGAGCAGATGCGTACGGGCTGGGGTGAGTGCGGTGTCCGCGAAATACCGGGCCATGTCGTCTTGTATGAGCATGGCGATCTGAAGCAGCCGGTCGAAGATGGCGACAGCACTAGACATACCTTGAGTATGCCTCATTATGTATGTGCTTCATTATCCTCGGTTACTTCCAACCGGCATGATCAGAGCCATTCAGCGGCACGAATCCAGGACGGACACGATTCCGCTGGGGCCCTATCGAGCCAAGTAACGGGAGGTGCCACATCAGCAGCGAAGTGACCATCAGACCGATCCGAGTGGACGACCGAGAACGCTGGGAACCGCTGTGGCACGGTTATCTCGACTTCTACCGGGCCGTGCTCCCCCAGGACGTCACCGAGCGAACCTGGGCGGCGCTGTGCGATTCGACCTCGGCGGTGCACGGACTCGTCGCCGAGCAGGAAGATCATCTGGCCGGGCTCGCGCACTTGGTCCTGCATCCCACCACCTGGGGCACGCGCCCGACCTGCTACCTGGAAGATCTTTACGTCGCCAAGCTGTGGCGCGGCGAGAACATCGCACACCGGCTCATCGAGGCCGTCTACGCACTCGCCGACGAGTTAGGCGCCGCCAGTGTCTACTGGCTCACCCAGGAGTACAACGCCCCGGCGCGCTCCCTCTACGACACGCTCGCCCATCGCACCTCGTTCGTCGTATACCAGCGCTGAGTTTGCAGTCGGGGAGGCCGTGCAGCGGCGAAGACACGGACGGATCTCGGCGACCCTACGCTGGCCGGGTGATCCGTGTGTTGCTGGCCGACGACGAGGCGATGATCCGGGTCGGCGTTCGCACCATCCTGGCCACGGATCCTGGGCTGGAGGTGGTCGCCGAGCCGCCGACGGGCGCGAGGCCGTCGACCTGACGCTGAGGCACCGACCGGACATCGCCCTGCTCGACATCCGGATGCCCCGTCTCGACGGACTGGCCGCCGCCCAGGAGCTCCGCCGGGTGGCACCCGACACGTCGCTGATGATGCTGACCACGTTCTCCGAGGATGAGTTCATAGCCCAGGCTCTGAGCCTCGGTGTCAGTGGCTTCGTGACTCAAGTCAGGGGATCCGCGCGAGTTGATCGCCGGCATCCGGGCCGTCTCAGGCGGTGCCGCGTACCTCTCGCCGGAGGTAGCCCACCGCATCATCACTCACCTCCACGGGGGTGGCCGGATGGACCGTGCGGTCAGGGCGCGAACGAGGCTGGAAGGCTTGACCGGCCGCGAGCGCGACGTGGTCGGACTGGTGGGAGCTGGGCTGTCCAACGCGGAGATCGCAGCCAGGCTGCACGTCGTCGAAGGTACGGTCAAGGCGCATGTCAGCGCGGTCCTGGCGCGGCTGGGGCTCAGGAACCGCGTGCAGTTGGCGATCCTGGCCTACGAGGCCGGGCTGCTCGAGGGCCACTGAAGTTTCGCGCGTGTTGGATTGGCGCTATGAGAAGCGCTCTAGGCGTCGCGGGTGTTGAGTGCGGCTGCTCCTGCGATGAAGGCGGCGGCGGCCCAGCCGGTGAGAGTCAGCAGTCCAACGAATGGGCTGTACGGCTGGTCCGCCCCGGTGATGAACGTCTGCCCGGCGATGTTCGGGAAGTAGGTCGAGATCGTCACCAGCCAGTCCCAGCCCAAGGATGTACCGAGTCCGCCCAACAAAGCGGAGGCGACCAGCAGCAGCAGGAACAGTATCGAGACCGTGGCCGCCGAGCTGCGTGTCAGCGTGCCGACGCCGAGTGCGACCACACTGGTCAGCCCGCTGTACAGGCCGATCGCCAGCACCGAGCGTACGGTTTCACCGGCAGAGAACTGGCCGTACTCCCCCAGGGCCGGCACGCCGACCGCGACACCCACGACACCCAGCAGCGTGCCCACCACGAACCCGAAGGCCGCCACGATTCCGGCCTTGCCGAGGAGCAGCCGGGTGCGTGCCGGTACGCACTGCAGCGAGAAGGTGATCGAACGGGACGCGTACTCCGAGGTGATCAACAGCATCGCGGGCACGGGCACGATGAACTGCACGAAGTTGACGCCACTGATCGCGAGGCTCACATACGTCATCGATCCTGGGGGCGCTGCCTCGGCCTGCATCTCGTTGGCCGTACTGGTGCCGTCCAGCGCGGCTGCGACCGCCATTGCCAGGACGGCTCCGCCCACCGCCCACCAGGTGGAGCGGACGCTTCGCAGTTTGATCCATTCCGAGATCCACACCAGGCTCAGCGTTTTCATCTGGTCGTCGGCTCCGTGTACTCGACGCTGTCCGCGGTCAGTTCCATGTAGGCCTGCTCCAAGGTCGTTTCGACGGGCCGCAGCTCGTGCAGCCGCACACCGGTCTGGTACGCAAGGTCGCCGACCTGCTCGGTGCTCAGGCCGCTGACAACCAGCTCTGTCGCGGACGCCCAGTGAAGCGCGTGGCCAGCCAGCGCAGCCGCAAGTCTTGCGAGCTCGGGTCCGCGCACGCGTACCGAGCCACCAGTCAGCAGCGCGCCCATCTCGGTGTCGGAGATCAACCTGCCCCGCCCGATGACGACCAGCCGGTCAGCGGTCTGCTCCATCTCGCTCATCAGATGGGAGGAGACGAATACCGTCCGGCCTTGGTCGGCGAACTCGCGCAGGAAGGTGCGGATCCACCGCACCCCGTCCGGGTCCAAGCCGTTCACCGGCTCGTCCAGCATCAGCACGTGCGGGTCGCCGAGGAGCGCGCCCGCGATGCCGAGCCGCTGGCTCATCCCCAGTGAGAAGGTGCCGGCAAGCCGGCCGGCGACATCGGTGAGTCCCACCGCGTTCAGCACCTCGTCGACCCGGCGAGCGGGAATGCGGTGGGTGGCGGCCATGGCGAGCAGGTGGTTGCGGGCGCTGCGCCGCGGGTGGACCGCGGTGGCGTCGAGCAGGCCACCGATCTCGCGCATCGGGTAGCGGTGTTCGGCGTACCGCTTGCCGTTGACCAAGGCTCGTCCGGCGGTCGGCCGGTCGAGCCCGAGGATGAGACGCATGGTGGTGGACTTGCCGGCACCGTTCGGGCCGAGGAAGCCGGTGACCCGGCCCGGCGTGATCTCGACGGTGAGGCCGTCGACAGCGGTCTTGTCGCCGTACCGCTTGGTCAGGCCGGTCAGCGTGATCATGGCGCGAGCGTACGACCGGAACCCGGCCGCACACCATAGACGATCGGAACCACTCGACCCTGACTTTCTCGTCAGGGTCGCTGCTCGGCGGCGCCGCTGCTCGGCGGCTCGGTCTGGCTGTGGGGCTGGCTCACTCTGCTGCTGATGCTGACCAGCGGGGTTGTCCTGCCCTGCAGGGCGGTGCGGCGCCCACCACGCCCGTGAACGAGACGGCGGCAGAGGCGGTCGCGCGGGCGCGGGGCTCAGGGATGACGGTGACACTGCGCGAGTCGGGCGAAGGGCCGAAGGTGCCTCCGATGACCGACCGAGCGGTCCACCGCGTCGTACAGGAAGGCCTGACGAACGCGGCGAAGCACGCACCGGGAGCAGCGGTCGACGTGCATGTCGTTCGGGACAAGGACAGCGTCACCACGACCGTCCGCAACGCTCAACCCACCGAGCCGAGTTCAGGCCTGGCCTCAGGCCGCGCCGGCCTGGTGGGCCTGGACGAGCGGGTGCGACTCGGGGGCGGAACCCTGTCTCACGGCCCGTCAGCGGACGGCGGGTTCATGGTTGTGGCGCGGATGCCGCTGACTGGCACCACCGCCACTGCCGTGGAGCCCGCACCGTCGATCTCGCAGCGCGAGCTCGAGCATGCCCGGCGCCGGGTCCGACGCGGCCTGAGGCAAGCGGTCGTGGCACCGGTGGCCGCGGGCGCTGTTCTCGCCTTGCTCATGTTCGGGTTGTGGACCTATACCGAGACGCATTCGGTGTTGGGGAGCGCGGCGTACGAGGCGATTCGTCCGGGCGACAGTGCGACCGAGGTGCAAACCAGGGTGCCGTCCGTCAGCTACGAGGTCGGACCGAGCGATGTGAAGAAACCGGGCTGCGTGTATTACCGCGTCCGGCAGTTCGCTCCCACGCCCCTCTATGAGCTCTGCTTCACGGAGGATCGGCTGGCAGCCAAAGCCATCGTGAACTAGTCCGGGCGGATCGCAACGAAGGACCGGTTACGGCTTCAACGGCTGACCTGTACGCGCGGCGACTAGGACCTGACGAATGCTCTCCACCACCAATGCTGGCTGCTCGAAATGAACAGCGTGGCCGCCCGGGGCGATGATCAGGCGGCTGTTTGACGATAGGCCGGTCATGACCTGTTGGGCTTCCTTCCAGAATGGCAAGTTATCGATGCTCTGCGCCGATGCCAGGACGACGAGTGGTTTGTCGCCAAGCGGCGCCGCCGCTCGAAGCAGAGAGTTGCTCTCCATGCGGCCCTGGCCCTCAGCCAGAGCGTTCTCGATCTGCTTCGGGCGTGCCTGTAGAACGCCGATAGTCGTCCGGCTCTGCGGCGAGAGGTTCTCGCTTCCCGGCAGCATGCTCGGCCATGCCGGCGCCCACAGCACGCGCACCAGCCCAAACCTTGCCATCCACTTGATCATGGCCTGGAAGCGCTGCTGCTGGGCGTCCTCGGCCGCGACCTGCTCTGGCGTTAAGTGATCGTCGACGGACTCGTGTCGCGCGTCGACGAGCACCATCCCCGCAACCTGGTTCGGGTGCTGGCTGGCGAAGAGTCGTGCCGTCTTACCAGAGATTGAGTGCGTGACGAGCACATACGGACCTTGGACGCCAGCGTTGGTCAGCAGCGTATGCAGCTCGGTGGCAAACTGCTGCGGGCTGCGGGGCGGCGGGCCAGGTTCGCTCCAGCCGAGGCCGGCGCGGTCGTACGCGCAAACGCGCGTTGATGTGGCGATCTGAGGTTGGACCGCACCCCAATCGAGGGAGAACGCGCCCAAGCCGGCATCGAGCACGACGGTCGGGCTGCCCTGTCCGACGCAATGCAGGTGCATGCGGTAGCCGCCGACATCCACCAGCTGCCCTGGAGGTGGATAGCGCCTCGTGTCGCCAGAAGCCATGATCGCCTCGTAGGCCGCGCCGCTCGCCGCCAGAAGGACGATCAGCGCCAGCAGCCCGAGGAGGACACGTCCGGCCCAGAAGACAAAGCGGTTGGTGCGCCGCCGGGGTTGCGGTGATGCGAGTGTTTCGTGAGACGAGGTCATTGTTTTCATGAGTCCACTTCCAGAGCGTGGCGGTATCAACTCTCGCAGATGCGGTTGGCTTCGCCACCGCGCTCGACCAGGAACGCCTCCGCGGCCGACCGGGCGCAGTCCGACGTGTAGATCGAGGTGTGACCGTCACCGGTACGTGTGAGGAGTGCGCCGCCATCGATCTGGGCCAGCTGACGGCCGAGTTCAAGTCGCTGCTGCATCTCGTTGTAGGTGTGCACCTGCGGCACGTAGTCCAGGCAGGCGTTGGCCAATAGCCCGTGGATCGAGTGCTGGGGAACGCCAGCCGGGGCAGCGGCGAATGCGGACGCCTCACCATCGAGGGCCTTCTGGATCGCCCGAGACAATCCGGCCCACGACAGGTCGGGTCCATAGAGATTTCGAGATGTCACACGACTGGTCATGGTGCCTCTTCGAATGCGATCGACAGCACTCTCACCGTGACATCGGTGTGGGTCTAACGCACAGGTGGCGGACTAGCGGCTTGATGGGCGGGTTTCTGGTGTCTTCAGGTCTGCCTACCCACCCTTAGACAAGTCCAATTCTCCAAGCACGAAGGGCATCCTCCGCGTCGACGTTCGACGTGTGGGTGGGCGGTGACTCGACGGCGGAACTGGGAACGAACTTCACCACCATGGTTGAGCTCGACGACTGGTTCACCGGGTACGGGCGACGACCAACTCCTCGAGCCGTCCGACGGCTGCCTTCTCGGCCTCGTAGATCTCCCCGAGGATGCCGCTCATGGCGGCCAGGATCGCGGTGATCTCCTCGGGAGCGAACGGCGGCTCGGCGGCGTAGCGGTCGCGCAACGCCCAGAGGTTGTGCGCCGCGGCGGCGCTGTCGGCCCGGCCGGCATCACCCTCCGCGACAGCGCCCGTCACGGCCGCGGTGAGCTCGCGGGCCTGGGCACACGCCGGGACACTGGTCGGCACGGCCGCTTCAGCCAGGCTGTGCCAGAGCTCGCCGATCTCGACCCAGCGCGCCGCCTCGTCGCCGAGCCTCGGCTCGTCGAGCAGCGCGGCCGCCTCGGTCAGACCCGCCGCGAACTCGCGGCGCAGGTTGCCACCGGTCATGCCGGCGGGCTCGACACCTTCCCACACGCTCAACAGCGCTCCGAACAGGCCGGCTCCGTCGGCGAACACCCGCGGCCACGCCTTGGCAGGTCCGGACGCCACCAACATCCGCGCCCACTTCCGCCAGGCCGGGACAGCGAAGGAGTCCGACCGGCCGCCGAGGCTTCCGACCATGTCCTCCAGGCCGGACAGGACCGCAGTACGCAACCGTTCCTCCGGGATCGCGATGTCGCGGGTGCGAACCGCGAGCATGGCGTTCCGGTAACTGCCGACCCGGGCCCGGGCCCGGTCGACGTCCTCGCCCGCCACGGTCAGCGGGGCCAGAGTCCGGTCATCCAGGTGGATCCGACCGTCCCGTTCGGCGTAGGCGATCACCGGGTGGCCGCCAAGGCCATCGAAGGCGGGCAGCTGCCAGTAGCCGATCAGGTAGCGGTCGGGCCAGACGACGACCGGCTGTCCGGCCGCGAGCTCCCGCCGCAGCTCCGCCGCTGCTCCCACGACGCCCGATGTCCGCGACCAGTCCGCCTGGACTCCGAGCCGGCTGATGGCCGCCGACAGCCGGCGGTCGAGATACTGCCCGAGGTGCGTGAATCCCAGGGTCACGATCCGGCTGTCGTCGTGCTGGAACTCCCAGAGGATGTAGCCGGCGCCGAGCCCGCCCCCGACGAGGAAGATCAACTCTTCCGACAGCGGCCCCTCGGGACCGACCACACGTGAGTTGGCCAAGATGTTCGCCAGGGCGGCGGCGTCCGGATCGGAACCGCCCCGTAGCGTCCACCCGGTGTCGACCACCGACCGGAAATCATCATGGTCTCCGCCGGTCCCGACCAGCTGGGCCCGGGCGGCGGCGTATCGCTCGCCGGTGGCGGCCATCCGTGTCCGGATGCGGGCTTTGAGCTGCTTCTGCGATGTCACATCGAAACCTTCCGGCCGCGATTCGACGCCCGACCCCACGCCTCGGAACGTCGCGCGACCGTGCTCGAGATATGCACATCGGCTGGCTGTCCTGGAGGCTCGCGAAGTCCCCTTTGCTCCCGCCTCGCCGAGTCGCGTGGAGACCCGGTCTGGGAGTTCGGCGTCGGACCCGCCGTACCCACAGACTAGCGGTCCCGGTCGGGATCAGACAGAGGTGGAAGCGGGTACGGGAGCGGGGCGGCCGCCCCGAGGGTCGCCGGAGAGAGTTGCATCCGAGAGATGCCCTTCCTGCTCGGCGAGCTGGGACCTTAGACAAGTCCAATTCTCCAAGCACGAAAGGGCATCCTCGCTTTACAGCACGCTCAACCCGCCCACTTCATCGGTGGATCCGGGTTAAGTGAAGCTGGCGCTTCAGTGAACCACCGCCTTCTCGGCTCCCGCCCCGGTCAGCGCCCGTACGGACAGCTCGTCGTAGCGCTCGGCAGAGTGGGTCTCCTTGCTGATCAAGGTCCCGACGAAGCCGCACAGGAACCCGAACGGGATCGAGATCAGCCCGGGGTTGCGTAGTGGGAACCAGTCGAAGTCGGCACTTGGGAACAGCGACGTGGGCGTACCTGAGACGACCGGCGAGAAGGTCACCAGCAGCACTGACATGATCAATCCGCCGTAGATGCTGAAGACCGCGCCCATCGTGTTGAAACGCTTCCAGAACAGGTTGTACAGCAATGCCGGCAGGTTGGCCGATGCCGCGACCGCAAAGGCCAGCGCCACCAGGAAGGCGATGTTCAGCCGCTGTGCGGGAATCGCGAGCAAGATCGCGACCGCCCCGATGGCAAAGGCTGCGATCCGGACTACGACAAGCTCGCTCTTCTCCGATGCCTGCCCCTTCTTGATCACGTTGGCGTAGAGGTCATGCGCGACCGAGGACGCCGAGGTAAGGGTCAGGCCGGCGACCACCGCGAGGATCGTGGCGAAGGCCACCGCTGAGATCACAGCCAGCAGGATCGATCCACCAAGCGTGCCCTCACCACCGCCGACCGCCTGGGCCAGCAGAGGTGAGGCGGCATTGCCGGCCGACGTCTTGATCTGACTGCCGTCGCCTGTGGGGACCAGCGCCGCGGCGCCAAAGCCCAGCACCAGCGTCATCAGGTAGAAGGAACCGATCAGACCGATCGCCCAGAGCACCGACTTCCGCGCCGCCTTAGCAGTGGGCGTGGTGTAGAAGCGAATGAGGATATGCGGCAGGCCAGCGGTGCCGAGGACCAGGGCCAAGCCAAGTGACATGAAGTCGAACTTGCCGACCAGGTCCTTCCCGTAGAGCTGTCCAGGCTGCAGGAAGGCTTCGCCCTTGCCGGACTTCTCGGCTGCCGCCCCAAGCAGGTCGGACAAGTTGAAGCCGAACTCGACCAGCACCAAGAACGTGATCACCACTGTGCCGGCCATCAGCATCACAGCCTTGACGATCTGGACCCAGGTGGTGCCCTTCATCCCACCAAAGGTGACGTAAATGATCATCAGCACGCCGACCAGGACGATCACGATGTTCTTCAGTGCCGTGCCGGTGACCCCGAGCAGCAGACCCACGAGGGCTCCGGCGCCGACCATCTGGGCGAGCAGGTAGAAGATCGAGACGACGATCGTCGACGTGGCAGCCGCGGTGCGGACGGGTGTCTGGCGCATCCGGTAGGCCAGCTGGTCGGCCATCGTGTACCGGCCGGAGTTGCGCAGCAGCTCCGCGATCAGCAGCAGCGCGACCAGCCAAGCCACCAAGAATCCAATGGAATAGAGAAAGCCGTCGTAGCCGTAGAGGGCGATCGCCCCGGAGATACCGAGGAATGACGCGGCGGACATGTAGTCCCCGCTCACCGCCAGGCCGTTCTGGAAGCCGCTGAAGGAGCGGCCGCCGGCGTAGTAGTCCGCGGTGGTCTTGCTTTGACGCGACGCCCAGAAGGTGATGTAGAGAGTGACTGCGACAACAGCGAGAAACAGGCCGATTGTCAGGGCACGGCTGCCGGTGGCGAGCGGTATCAGCATTGCGGTGCTCATCGGTCGGTCTCCCGTTCAAACTCGTCCCGTAATTCCGAAGCCAGCGGGTCCAGCGACTTTCTGGCGTGGCGGGCATAGAAGTAGGCGATCGTGAACGTCGAGACGAATTGCAGCAACCCCCACACCAACGCGACGTTGATGTTCCCGATGACTTCAGTGTTCATGAAGTCGCGGGCCCAGTTGTTGCAGACGATGTACAGGATGTACCAGGTCATGAACGCGATCGTCGCCGGGAAGGCGAAGCTTCTATACCGCCGGCGCAGCTCCACGAAATCGCTCTCCTGAGCGATTGTGTTGTAGACCTCGTGGTCATGAGCGGGCAGTCGATCAGCTTCTCCCGACTCATAGACGGGCGTGCTGCGGTCAGCCATCTGAAAACCTCCATTGCAGGGTCCTTGTTTTGGGACTTACCCACCTGCTTGGCAGGGATGCACACTTTTTTGTCCAGAGGTGGATGTGCAGGGGCTGCAGACTGTAAGCCGACCCGGTGCCGTTGGCGTCAACCCTTGTCTCCGCTCACCGGCGGGACGTGCTCGGTTCAGCCGGGGGCCTAGTTGACCTGGCTTCGTGGAGGGTTGTTGATTCCGTGACTGTCCCTGTAGTCCGATAGCAGCGCGTCGATAACGCGAGCCGTTCTCACAGCACTATGTCCATTGCTGGGCGAGTCGCCCTGCCCGGTCAGAGCATCGACCACGGTCTGGATGAGGGGCAGTTGAACCGTCTCGGGGTAGGGCGCGTTGATCTGTTCCACACCGCGAGCAGTGAGCAGCCGCAAGGGCTCCTCGGCGAAGCAGGAGAAGCGCAGCGCTCCCCCTGTTCCGATGATCTCAACTTGATCTTTGTGTTGGAACGAGTCGTAGTTCCAGACACCGACACCTTCCACACCGGAACGAAAGCTGAAGACACCGGTGACCAGGTCCTCGGCTGGGTAGCGTCCACCGCGATTCGTAGCGATTCCGGCCGCATGAGTCACCGGACCAAGCAGCCAGTCCAACAAATCGAGGATGTGAGAGCCGAGGTCGACGAAGTGGCCACCGCCCGAGATCTCGGGATCTACCCGCCACCCCTCATGGTCATCCTCACCCACTGGGGCGGGCCGCTCGTTGCGGATGCTGACCGACCGGAGCTGACCGATCCGACCGCTGTCCAATAGTTCTTTTGACGGTGACAAAGCGCGGCATGGCGCGACGGTAGTAGGCCACGAACAGCCCCACCCCCGCCTCGTCGCAGGCCGAAATCATCTCCTCACACTCCAGCGCCGTACGAGCCATCGGCTTCTCGACATAGACGGGCTTGCCTGCCTGCGCGACGCGGAGCACATACTCCCGATGTGAGTCAGGTGGAGTTGCAACGTAGACGGCGTCGACCTCCGGATCGTTGATCAGCTTGTCGGCATCGTCGTACCAGCGCGGGACGTTGTTTCGTCGAGCGTAGTCAGCGGCGAGATCGCCATTTCGGCGCATTACGGCAACTAGTTCGGATCGTTCGGCCTGCTGAAAACCGGGCCCGCTCTTGCGTTCAGTCACATTCCCGACGCCGATAATTCCCCACCGCACCCTCTCCACGGCCGTCAGCGTAATCGAGACTGGGCCTGCCCAGACGTTGGCACATGGCGGTAATCGCCCAGGCAGGCGGTGACGGCCAGCACCCCGCTGCTGCCCACAGGCCTCAGTATCACCTCCCGTAGCGCGGCCACTCGATTACGGGGCATGCGTCCATGACGACGTCGAGGCCCGCATCCTGCGCGCGTTTGGCTGCCTGCTCATCGACGACGCCAAGCTGTAGCCAGACGCAGCGCGCGCCGATCGCGATCGCCTCATCGACGTGCGGCCCGGCTTTATCAGAGCGGCGGAAGATGTCGACGACATCGATCGGAAAGTCGATGTCGGAGAGGCGGGCGTAGCCAGTCTCGCCAAGTACTGATTCGGCCAGCGGATTCACCGGCACGATCCGCATGCCATTGGCCTGCAGGAAAGCCGCCACGGCGTGCGCGGCCCGATATTCGTGGCGGGTCAGCCCGACGACGGCCCAAGTGCGGGCTAGCAAGGCTCGTCTGATGGCCGCTGGATCACGGTAAGACACGGAGCCGGTGCTGGGATTCATTGTCATGCCGGCCGGCTGATGGCAAGGAGACCGCCGTCGACTGGGAGCGTGTGGCCCGTAATCCAGGCGGCGTCGTTCGATGCGAGGAACGCTACGGCCCCGGCGACGTCTTCTGGTTCGCCGACGCGGCCCAGTGGGTACAACGGTTGGAGACGGTCGGCGCCGCCCTCTTGTCCGTCCCAGACCCGGGTCCTGATGGTTCCCGGCGCGACCGCGTTCACCCGGATCCCGTCGCGTGCCAGGCTCGCGGCGAGGTTCGTCGTCAACGAGGTGATACCGGCCTTCGCCGATGAGTACGGCTCACTGCCCAGAGCAGTGAGGGCGTTGACGGAGCTGACGCTCACGATGGCCGAGCCTCGGGTGCCCCTCCGAAGGTGCGGGATGGCCGCACGGCAGCAACGGACGACACCGAGGAGATTCAGCTCCAGCATGCGCGTCCACACTTCATCATCGGTGTCTTCGAACCTGCCGTGCTCGGTATCACCACCGGCCACGTTGACCAAGACATCGATCTGACCGAGCTCGTGGGCGGCCTGGCTGATCGCCTGCTCGACCGAGGATGAGTCGGTCACATCCATGGGCAGTGCCAAGTGCGGACGCACGGTTTCGGGCAGGTTGTCCCTCACTGCCCGCGCGGCCGCCTGGTCGAGATCGGCGATCGCAACTAGCGCGCCTTCCGCTGCAAGGCGTATGGCACACGCCCGGCCAATGCCGTGAGCGCCCCCAGTCACAACCGCGCCAGTGCCGCCGAACCGCCCGCCAGGCTGCAGAGTCATCGGCCAACACTGACACACTCAGCGCGGGAAGCGTCGCGACCGCCATCCCCTCCCAACCCAACTTCACCGGTGGAGATCGGGCCGCATCCGGAAGTCGTAGTGGTACGGCAGCGGCCGCTCGCCGAACGCTGCGCGCCAGAGCCCACCCAGCGTCTCCCCCTCCCGAAGATCGGGCACCTCGATCCCGGCTTCGAGGAGGGCACGGGCCGCGTCGGCTTGCCTGTCGGCCAGCAGGGCGCGTGTCCGCTGCAGGACCACTCGGCCGTGTGCAGCAATCTCTTCCGGTGCCCTGTCGATCATCGCGAGGCAGGCGGCGGGCTGACCCGCTGCCAGCAATTGGTCGGTGGCCTCGATCAGCAGCGGCAGGCAGGTCGGCGCCTGGGCGGTGGCGCGGGCGTACAGTTCCGCGGCGCTCACGTGATCGCCCCGCGTACCGGCGATCAGGGCCAGACCGCGAGCCGCCCAGGGGGTCGACCTGAGCCGGTCGCAGCGCAGGTAGCCGAGCCGCGCCGCCTCAAGGTCTCCGCGTGCCTGGGACCGAATGGCGTTCATGAGTTGGCCCCACCAGCCCTCCGCTGCGCGGTGGAACACGGCGGCCCAGCGACCTGTGATCGGTGGCACCAGGACATCCGCTCCGACGGCGTCCTGGTCGACCTCGCCTGTGCGAGCCAGCTCGACAAGGTGTCCGAAGCCGTCGGAAAGCGGCTGTCCGAACGGGGTACCGGGCAGACCGTCGGGATCCTCGCCGCGTACCACGAGTTCAGCCTCACCAGCGCCAGAGCCGGCCGCCATCTGCTGCGGCGCCCGATCGGCCATCTCGGCTCGCCACCAGCGGTGCCATTCGTCGAGCTCCTCATCGGGAACCGCTCGGTCCACCAGCTCAGCGACCTCGGCGAGCGCGTCCGGCCAAGAACCGTGTACCGCCCCCGGCGACGCTTCGATCGGGGCGTAGGCCTCCGCCCAGCTGATCTCGGCCCTCGCCTCCAACCGCAGGTGCTCGAGTTGCGTCGTGGCCAGACCAGCCTGGATCTCCAGGTAACGAGACCCTGGCCCGCACAGCCACTCCTGCCAGCGCCGACCCCCGGTGGCCGTGCCCCAACAGAACAGCTTGCGACCGCGCAGCTGAGTGGTGGAGGTCTGCATCAGCCCTCGGCCGTCGGCCTGCACTGCGGCGATCCACGGCCGTCGCTCGGAAGGCACCTGGAAGAAGTAGTCGGCGGCTCGCTGCGCCGACAATGGGTAGCTGACATCGGTGCCCGGGTCGGCGAAGGGTATGTCGACCCCCGCGATGGATCCGTCATACTCGGTCCGCCAAGCTCGAGCGGCGGGGGCCAAGACCCGCACGCCCGGTTCCTCCGGAGCGGCGATGTTCGTCCACCAGTAGAGCGGTTTGGGCTCGGGGTCGGGGTTGCGGACACGGACGAAAGCAAGCAGCAGTGGACGGTCCTCGGGCAGCAGCAGGTCGACAGAGAACACGAGATCTCGGGTGCGCTCCCACTCCCAGATCCGCAGTGCGGCTCCGCGGTCGGACGGCACTCTGCCTGCGAAGACCGGTCGGCACGTCGTGGCCGAGTGGCCGGTGGAGCCCAGGTTCCACTCGATGCCGCCGGCGAACCAGGCGTCGGTGAGGGCGAAGTTGGCGAACTGCAAGCGCCGGTTGGTGAACACCAGATCCCGGTCGGCCACCACCTCGCGCAGCGACCAGAGCCGGCCCCCAAGACTCGGAAGCACTAGTGCCTCCAGCCGACCGTTGGTCATCTGGATTGCGCCGATCTCCTGAGGTCGCAAGTCGCGCCGGTAGGCGTTCTGCAACGCGTACGGCAACGGATTGGCCAGCTGGCCGTACGTGATGCGCTCACGCATGTCGGGTGGCAGGTCGGGAGAAGACGAGGGATCAGGAAGCTTCTGCAGCCCGGCGAACGGCGGCAGCGGCGATTCCGGGCCGAGTTCGGCGGCGAGCAGCCGCAGCGTGGTCTGGCTTACCAGTCCCGCCGGCATGCATTCGACCCTAACCACCCGCGCGGCCGATTGACATCAGAGGCAGTTCAACAACGGACCCGTGGGTACGCGGCAGCCGTGCACCTTGGGGGTGTCTCGACCTACCCATTACGAGGGGCTCGAGTGCCGCTGCGACTTGTGGAAATGCACGCTTGACTAGCCGGAATGCTGTCAGTGGTGTTCGGCGTTTCCAGCACCTCAACGGAATTTTGCGGACTCCATGCGGACTATTCCGACGCGTTGCTGGACAACGCTGACGGGCTCGGAATCAAGCCAGGGTCTGTCAGTCCCGCTCGACCCAACGGTCAACCGCCCACAGAATGGCAAGTGCCAGGCCAGGGTCGACCCCGTCGGCGACATCGAGTGTGTACCTGTCCCTCATCGTGATCCACTTCTGGCTGATTTCAACGATCGGCTTCCCGGACGAGCGGATCGTGTAGTTCTTCTCGATGAAGGAGCCCTCCAGGACCCACGGCTCACCCGACACCATTTCGAGGGTCATCTTGGACTTGATTGGGGAGACCGTCTTCGCCCGCAGCGACGCCACCTCGGCACCCATCGCATCAGTGATGGTCATGTGCTTCGGGATCCCCAGCAGCGAGCCTTTGACGCGATAAACACGATCATTCCCGCCCGCTCGGATCTCGGCCTTCGGCTGAATCCCGACCTTGCCGTCCACGAAGTAGAGCTGCTCCTCAGTCTCCGGATCGGATACAGCGAAGTCCCGACCGGCGCCGAACTTGCTCTTCACCAGGAATCGTGTCCAACCAGCTGGTGCGGGTGGCACTGTCATTGAGACCTCCTCGTTTCATGCCCGTCAGTGGGCAGGGTAGCGACAGCGACCAACCAGGCCCATCTTCCAGACGCCGAACCAGAGCGATTTAACTGGACGGCGACGCATTGAGGCTGCCGGCGCGGCAAGCCGGGGCACCCACCGACCAGACGCCACGAGTGGCGTGCAACGTTCCTAGCACGAGAGTCGTACGGCACGATTCTCGTGCTAATCTGAGCAGCATGGCGAACCTCACCATCAAGGTCGACGACGAAACCCTGCGCCGAGCCCGGATCAAGGCGCTCCAAGAGGGCACCTCGGTGAGTCGAGTCCTGGCAGACTATCTTGATCATTTCGTCGAAGGAGACTTGCAGCAGAGCGGGTGGGCAGCCTTCCTAGCCAGCGCCCGCTCGACCACCGCCGCGTCCGAGCACGGTCGAGACTGGACCCGCGACGAGCTGTACCGACCATGAAGTCCTTTATCGACACCAATGTGCTGGTCTATGCCCACGACCGAGCCGACGAGGCGAAACACGACCGAGCATTAGCTGTGCTGGCCGATCTCAGCCCGAGCGAGCTCATCATCAGCACCCAGGTCTTGAACGAGTTCTATGTCGTGACAACCCGCCCAGGCAAACAACTGTTGTCAAGAGCCCAGGCCCGCGAGATCGTCATGGCTCTCAGCTGGACCACAGTGGAGCCGATCGATGCAGACCTAGTTCGACGGGCAATGGACCTGCACGCTGTGCATGCGTTGTCGTACTGGGACTCCCTCGTCGTCGCCGCCGCCGCACGCGCCGGATGTGCATGCATCCTCACCGAGGACCTCGACGATGGCGCCGTCGTTGACGGTGTACGGGTCGAGAACCCCTTTCGATCTGGTCCCAGGCAACCGAGTTCGGCAAAGGGATGAGCCTGTTGAGCGGTTGCTCGGGACGCGGTGGAGATTCCGGCGATCGCACCGGCGTCAGCCTCTGGCAGGCCGAGGGACTCAGCGCCGCCTGCCTGGTGCCCGCCCTGATGGGCTGCCGGTCTACTTCATCCCCGACATTCCCCCGGGCGCGGTTCTCTCCGTCTCGATCGGCATCTTATGGGCTCTGGTGATCGCGGCGCTGCTGCTCCTGCCCGGGCGCCGGCCCAGCTTAATCGACGCTCGGGCATGCTCGCCGTATGCCAGAAACCCACTTCGATGAGTGGATCGCCGAGCGTTACGAGACCCTCTGGCCGGAGCTGTTCGATCGCGCGGTGGTCGATCCGACCGACGGCTACCGCCGGGTGAGACCACGCACCTGTTCACCGCGACGCCTACCCACGTTGGCTACGAGGAGTATGAGATCGCGACCCAGATCGCGATCTCCTACCACTACTGGGTGATCGACGGTCGGCTCGAGATGATGACATCCCCTCATCGCTACGTCTGGCCCTCTGAGCTGGACCTGATGGCGCGGCTTGCCGGAATGACGCTCCGTGAGCGGTGGAGCGGCTGGAACCATGAGACGTTCACGAACGAGAGCCGCAGCCACATCTCCGTCTGGGAGCTACCTCAAAACGGATGATCACCGCTTCCGCAGCCACATTCATCCAGGCTGACCAAGGACGAGATCCAGGCTCTCGAAGCCCTACCCGGTACAGGCCCTTAATGGTGGTGAGATAGAGCATCTGGAATAAACCCTGCCGGCCTGGACTAGCCGAGGAGGACCCACATGGCCTCGCCGTCGGACGCGGGTCCGCCACTGCCGACCTTTCGGATGCGACGGATCGATCGGCTCAATGACGCACTGTTTCGTGGTCTTGCGCGGCTTGGAATCGGTCCTGCCTGGTCGCTCATCACCCGCGGGCGCAGGACGGGCCAGCTGCGGAAGACACCGGTGATCCCCATCACCGAGGGCGGGCGCCGGTGGCTGGTCGCGCCTTACGGCGAGGTGTCATGGGTGCACAACGCCCGAGCAGCCGGGCAGGTCCAGCTGAGCCGCAGCCGGACGAGGAGGACGTACGCGGTGCGGCAAGTGTCTGCAGAGGAGGCCGGACCGGTCCTCCAGCGGTACGTCCGGATCGCCAGCGCCGCGCGACCGTACTTCGCCGCGTCGGTCGATGCTCCTGTCGCAGCCTTCGTTGCCGAGGCAGACCGACATCCGGTTTTCGAACTCACCACTGTCAGCGATGATCCCGCAGCGGCTGCTCGAGACGAAACCTGACTAGCTAGTCACGCCACGCCCACGACTACCTTCCCCCGGGCGTGACCGTGTTCCAGGTAGGCGATCGCTGCGGGGATTTCGGTGAACGGATAGCGCCGGTCAATCTGCGGACGCACCTTGCCGGTCTGAATCAGCTCCGAAAGCAGTTCCAGATCCTTGGCGGCTGCGTGCGCCGTCACCATGGCGATGGCCTTGCCGCCGCGCAGCGAAATGCCGATCAGCTTTGGGACGCTGGTGAACCCGACGACGGCGGCCTTGCCGCCTTCGGCAAGGGCACGTTTGAGATCGTGCGCCGACCGGTTCCCGATCGTGTCGAGAATGAGGTCGTAGCGCTGCCCGTCACCGAGGAAGTCCGTCCTCGTGTAGTCGACGACGTGATCTGCGCCCAGCGAACCTACGAGGTCGATGTTCCGGGTGCTGGTAACGCCCGTCACCTCGGGCCCATATGACTTGGCGATCTGGACCGCAAACGTGCCGATGCCGCCCGAAGCACCATTGATCAGGACCTTCTGCTCGGGCCGGATCGTTCCGTGGTGGTGAAGGCCCTGGAGCGCGGTTACCGCCGCCATCGGTACGGCAGCCGCTTCCTCGAATGACAGGTTCGCCGGCTTCAACGAGCAGACGTCAACTGGCACAGAAGCGTATTCTGCAAAGCCGCCGTACCCGTGGTCCAAGAGATTGGCATAGATCTCATCGCCGGGCTTGAACTGAGTAACACTGCTGCCGACCGCCTCCACCTGCCCGGCAATGTCCACGCCGAGGATGCGATGTTTCGGCCGCCGCAACCCAAGGGTGGCCCGCGAGAAGAGGGGCTTGCCACGCATCGAATGCCAGTCGGCCGGATTGACCGATATTCCGAGCACCTTCACCAAGACCTCATCGGCGTTCGGGGCAGGCTTCTCGACCTCGGCCATCCGAAGCGTCTCAGGCGGCCCGTATTTCTCACTAATGAACGCCTTCATCACTGCCGCTCCCAGCTTCCCCGGTCGTCGTCAAGTCGAATTGTGAACACGACTAGACCGTACGCAATCCTGCTCTGCCAGGGCATCGGGCACGGTGGAGCGAGTATCAAAGGAAACACGACCCGCTATCCCGGACACTTTGAAACGCCGAACACGGGACCGACCCACCGCCCACCGACGCTGCGGTGAGGTCCCGCGTTCCTCCCTTCTCACCAGGTCAGCCTCGAGCGGTGCGGTGGACGATCCAGATGTTCGGTTCGACGTAGACGGCGTAGTCGTTCTCCACTGAGACATGCACCGGGTTGAGCGCCCCCTCCACGTGCACAGTCCCTGATGTGTCGAAGGGCAGGCCGGTCCAGGCCCGCCACTCGGCCAGGCTTCCGGCAATCGTCATCGCCGTGTGGCAGATCCGGGCCAGCCGGCCGCCAAGTCGGAAGTGAGTGCGGAGCCAGGGGTCGAACGAAGTGCCATCGGGGCGGGTACGCCGGATGTACTCCTCGATCGGCGTGTCGGGCTCCCGGTGTTTGCGGGTCGGCCGAATCGGCGCGAGCAGGTGCGAGTAGCCGAGCGCTGCCGCGTTCTCTCGGGCCGCCAGCAGTAGGTCGGTGCCAAGTCCGGCGCCGGCCATGTCGGGATGGATCCGTGCCTCGATCAGGCAAACGGCGGTGGCCGCCTCGGGCATCTCCGGTCGGAACGCCATCCCCAGGGCGAAGTCCCAGCCGTTTTCGGGAAGGTCCTCATCCACCCCGCTCCAGGCGTACGGCACCGCGTTGACGCGACCTCGCACCTGATCACCGTCAACGGCGAGGAGCTGATATTCCGGAAAGCGCACCGGCATCAGGTCGTAGCTGAAGGCGGCCACGACGTCCTGCTGCATGAACGTCGGCCATGGGTTGGGGAGCTCCCACATCGGCCTGAGTAGGTCGGGCCGGTCTCGCACAGTGACAAACCTGATGCCCACCGACCCGACTTTGCCACACCGCTCCCTCGGACTTCCGGTGATCTTTCTCCGCCGGCGCGGTGCACGCCACAGCAGCGAGGAAGGGATCCGGGGCGGATTTGGTTGCGGCAGCTTCGGCTGTCCCGCTACTGGGTCCGCCTGTGGCACTGCCTGGGGAGGCCTAGGTGACATTCTGGATTTGTGCCGAAGACTGTGGCCCCTGTGGTCGTCCCAGGCAGCCTGGGGGGCCGTGCCCAACCTGTCTTGTACGTCGACGAGCTGACATTGCGGCCGTGGACGATTGGCGATGTTCCATCGCTGGTCGCCGCATATGCAGATCCCGCCATCCAGCGCTGGCACACCCGGTCGATGACGCTGACCGAAGCCGATGAGTGGGTGTCCGCGGTCAACGGCAGTTGGACAAACGAAACGGCGGCCAACTGGGCAGTGACCGAGGGCGGTGAGCTGGTAGGACGCATGTCGCTGCGGACATTAGATCTGGAGGACGGGCTGGCGGGGATCGGCTACTGGGTGGTTTCGGCCGCAAGGGGCCGTGGTATCGCACCACGCACATTAGTCGCCGTGAGTGACTGGGCCATTAACGAACTCGGGTTGCACCGCCTTGAGCTCGAGCACTCCACGAGAAACGAGGCATCTTGTCGGGTCGCCGAGAAGGCCGGCTACTCCCTGGAGAGCACGAAGCGCAGCCAAGCTCTGCATGAGGATGGGTGGCACGACATGCATCTGCACGTACGGCTCGATGATTGACACGCCGTCCGCTGCGCGAGCGACCGACGCCTCAAGACTCCGGTTTGCGTTTCCTTGACCTCATTGATCACCCGAGCCCCGGCCGCGCTGGGTCGGTCACGCTCCATTGGATCGTTGGTCGGCCAGCGCTCCGGAACTGTTCCCCGCGCGTGCCAATGTCACGCGGCCATCCATCAGGCGAGTCCTCCCAGGTCTCCTGGCGACCGTAGATGGTCCGATCGAGCAGCGCATAGCTCCAAGCCATCGCCTCGGTGCCGCGGCCGGTGCTCCAATAGGTCTCGTACACACGGTCGTCAACACGGAGATAGCAAGCGAGAAAGCCGAATGAGCGTCCGGCCAGCAGTGCGTCGGCGTCGCGGGCGGAGTACCAGGGCAGCCGGTTCTCCACGAAGTCGGCGTACGGCCGGCTCTCGGCGTAGGTTCCCTGGCAGAACACCGCGAGAGTGGCATCGCGGCTGTGCAGGTACGCGGGCCGCTGGACCTGTGCGGTGAAGAAGGTGCAGCCCTCGCACTGTTGCTCCCACGGCTTCCCGTCGTGCCACATGTGAAAGTAGCCGACTAACTGGCGGCGGCCTTCGAAGGCATCAACGAACGGGATGCGGCCGTCGGCCCCCACCACAGTGACGTCGGCGGGGACCTCTGTCATCGGGAGCCTGCGGCGGGCAGCCGCGATGGCGTCGCCCTCCCGGGTGTGGGCCTTTTCTCGGGTCAGCAAGTCGTCGCAGGCGGCGAGCCAGTCTTCCCGGTCGAGGATCGATGGCGCGGCCTGAGTGGTCAATTGCTGGAACGGTAACTGGGGCACAGTGATGTCCTCTCAACAGATGCAGGTCTCCTAGGTCAGACCAAGTTGCAAGCGCAGACTCATCGGCGGCGGCCGGTGCGGCCAAAACAGGACCCCCAAGCTGCTCATCGGCAATGGCCTTGATGAGGTGGAAGTGGAATTGGGTGGCTGCGGGCTCTGCCGCATCCCTCAGTCTGTTGCCTAGTGTGTTGCCCCATGACGAACGAGACCTCCAGCATGGGCCGAAGCGCCCTGATGCTACGAAGCACTGGCAGCGCATACGACGGTTGCGGCGCGGGAGGGTGCAGCAGGGCCTTGATCGTGCTGGCCGACGATCACCTCCGCCCTCGGAATGGAGCTCAGATGTAGCCCCGACCCGACCCCACCCAGCTGTGCATGATCCGGAACGCGTTGGCGAAGATCGTCAGTACCGGATTCACCCCACCGTTGGTCACGTGCAGCGAGCCGTCGATCACTCGCAGGTTGGGATGGTTCCAGACCTGGCCGTAGGGATCGGTGACCGAGGTCGCCGGGTCGGTACCCATTCGGCAGGTTCCGGCCTGGTGCTGGCCGCTGCTCGGCACCTCGTTCTCCGGACTGGGGCGGTAGGCGATCGTGGTGGTCGCGCCGGCGGCCCGCAGCCAGTCGGCGGCGCGCTCCCCCAGCAGCTGCTGCACCGCGAGGTCGTTGGGGTGCAGCCGGCCGCTGAGCCGGGCGACCGGGATACCCAGGCTGTCGGTCACCGAGGGGTCGAGCCGGACGCGCGAGTCGGCCGAGGTCACCTCCTGCACGGGACCGACCACGCCCTGCATCCTCGGCAGCAGGCTGCCGCATGCCCTGCTTGGCCGCCAGCCCGTGCAGCCCGATCAGGCCGGCGTGTCGGAGATTGCCGAAGGTGCTGGCCGGCGTTGGAACGAACTCGTTCGCGATCATCCCGCCGCCCACCAGACCATCGTTGCCGTGCCGGAACTCGTGGGTGGAGATCGACGGACCCGGTCCCACCAGATCGTTGACCACCTCGTCGAAGAGTCCGATCGCCCCGCCGTACAGGTGCCCCTGCAGGTGGCGGCCCACCTGGTCGTGGGTATTGCCTAGGCCGTCAGGCTCCCGGTCGCTCCCGCTGGCCAACAGGAGCCGAGCCGACTCCACCGCACCGGCTGCCACGACCACGTCCTCCGCGTCCACAGTGAGGCGCCAGCGTGAGCCGCCGACGTCCCCGACTAGGTCGACGCCAATGACCTGTCCGGTGGCGTCGGTGACGATCCGCTCCGCGCGAGTCCCGAGCAGCACGCTGAGGTTCCCGGTCGCGCCGGCCCGGGCGAGCACGGTGTTGTGCGAACCGTTCTTGGCCTCGACGGGGCAAGCAAAGCCGACGCACTGCCGGCAGCGGGCGCACGCCGCTCGGCCGTCGTACGGCGTGGAGTTGATGGCTAGCGGCACCGGCACGGTGGTCAGCCCGAGCGCCTCGGCACCCGCCAGCAGCAGACGGGCGGGTGCCGTCAGGGGCATCGGTGCCATCGGGTAAGGCCGCGAACGTCGGGTCGACCCGGCGTGGGGTTCGGCGGAGCCGCAAACCCCGATCTCGTACTCGGCCTGCGTGTAGAACGGCTCCATCTCGTCGTAGTCGATCGGCCAGTCGGCCAGGGCACTGCCGTCCGGTATCCCGTACGTGCTCGCCATGGCGAAGTCCTCCGCCATGAACCGCCAGGCCTGCGCGCCGTACACCCGGGTGCCACCGCCGAACGTATCGGCGTTGCTGCCGTAGCGCGGGTCCCATGCCGGCAAGACGACCGGGTCCAGACCGAGCAGCAAGGTGCGCGGGTTCTCCGCCGACGAGCGCAGCGTCCGATGATCCGAGCCCGCTGTCGGTGCGGGGGTTGCGCAAGTGATCGCGAGCCAGGTAGGCCGTGTCCGGGTAGTCGCCCCGCTCCACCAGCAGCACCGACCGGCCGGACTGCGCCAGCGCCCAAGCCGCCACCCCGCCGCCAGCACCCGAACCCACCACCACGGCGTCGTAGCGCGCGGCCACCTGGTCACGCCGGATGATCGGGCCGCGGTCCGGCGCCCAGACGTCCTCCGCCGGCCAGCCACCGGCTGGCGCCGGACTCCAGCCCAGCATCCGCCAGGAGACGGCATCGTCATTGCCGCCGTTGCCGGGGTCGGCGTAGAACCCCGCGTTGACCAGCTGAGCGAACCAAACGAAGTCGGGGTCGTCATCCAGACCGTCCAGGACGGCAGCGCGGGCGTCCACATCCAGGTTGGCGAACCGCCCGTCGGACCGGCGGTCGAGCAGGTCCAACACCGTGATCACCCGATCAGCCCACTCCGGGCGCTCACTCCCGGTGATCAGGCTCCAGAACCGCAGCCCACCGGCCTCGGAGGCCGACGGGAAGTCGTCGGCAGGCACAACGGCGTCGATTGCGACCCGCAGCCGCTCGGCCTCAGCCTCCAGCACGTCCATCAGATGCGTCCTTTCTCGCAGCTCGTCCCGAGACCGCGCTGGGAGTGCTAGCAGGCCTATGCGGAGCCGGCGTGTTGATCTGCCTGAGCCCGCGCGATGATCTCTTCAACCACCGAAGACTTTGCATCCGCGTAGTCCTGGATGTAATCCCACCGACGCTCAGCAAGCTCACGCTTGGTGCGTTGATACAGATCGCGATCTTGAGGTATCGCCCGCAGCCGGTCGCGGAACAACAACATCCGCTCCACCTCGGGATTGCCGGCGGTGAACACGTGGACCTGGACGTCTGGGTTGTGATCCCGCAACAGGCGATGCTCGTCCAGGTCGGGCTCTCGAAATTGCAGTTCGTACCCGGCAGTCTCCAGATCAGGCAAGTAGCTTGACTCATTCGCGGAGTCGCCCACCACGAGCACGATGTCAATGACCGGCTTGGCAGCAAGCTCCGGTACGGAGGTCGAGCCGACGTGTTCGATCAAGATCGCCCGCTGGCCCAGGGCCGTCCGGATGCGCTTCTCCTCCCGGGCATACTGCCCGACCCATGCCGGGTCAGGATCCGCGAGAAAGATCGGACCGTCGGCACGAACTGGCGGCTGTAGATACTCCGGCTCCGGACGGTCACTCACGGTGTTCAGTATCGTGCAGCTGACTGGGCTGTGGGTTTGCGGTTTCGGGCCCGCCCAGCGTCCTCTGATCGTTGATCTCGGCATGAGGCCGATCAATCGAGGTGCTCTCACAACCTGCAGCGAACTTTCCGGAGAGAATCTCTCCGTCATGTCAACCGAAGAGCCCTCTGCGGCGAGTTACTCGTTGATGGAAAGCCAAGGAGCAGCGGCAGCCGCTGTCGAACCTGCAGTCGAGGCGTCTAACGACTCGCTGACGTTTGACGACTTCTACCGGAAGGAGTACGGACATGTGCTTGGCCTGGCGTTTGTACTGACCGGCAACCAGTGGGTGGCCGAGGACACCGCACAGGATGCGTTCACGGCTGCATTTCGGCGTTGGCGTTCCATCGTTGCCTACGACTCGCCGGCCGCATGGGTTCGGCGAGTCACCTGTAATCGAGCGGCGTCGGTGTTGCGGCGACGCGTGCGCGAGGCAAAGGCGTTGGTGCATCTTGCCGGGCGGACGCAGACCTGCATCGAATTGGATGAAGGCGATGAAGCGTTCTGGCAAGCGGTTCGTCGTCTACCACCCCGTCAAGCACAAGCAGTGGCCCTCTATTACATGGAGGGCTACAGCGTGAGGGAGATCGCCGAGGTCCTTGACTGCAGCGAAGGCACCGTCAAAACCCACCTGAGCCGGGCGCGCGATGCAGTCGCGCGTCAATTGCAGTTAGAGGATCCACAATGAGCGACTTCGATTCACGAGCACGAAAAGCAGCCGATGCAGTTCGGCAGCAGATTGCCGAGAGCACTCCTCACCACGAGAAGGGAATCCGGCGCGCGCAGCGGTCGCCCGGCCGGGTAGCCATTCCGAGTGCGGTCGCCGCGGCAGCAGTACTCATCGCCGGCGTCGCGATCGCGTTACCCCGCGGTGGCGCTCCCGGAACACCGTCGGTTGCCGATGGCGCGGCGTTCGCGCTGACCGGAGCGTTGAAGCCGTTCGACACCTGTGACACCGTTCTCCAGTACTTCAAGGATCAGGCTCCCGAGCATCTGATCGAACGCGCGAGCGGTCTCAAAGCGGCTAACAGAACCACCGAGGCCGGCGCTGACTCGGCGGCTACGACCGCTGAGTCGGGGAGTACGCCGCCAGAGCACTCGAGTACGAACGTACAAGAGGCAGGAGTTGATGAGCCTGACATCGTGAAGACGGATGGGAATCGCATTGTTGCGGTCGCGCAGGGCCGAGTGCACTTAGTTGGGCTCGACGGCGGCAAGATGACACTACGCAAGACTCTTCCGGACACGATGGTTCGTAATGTGTTTCTTTCCGGCGAACGTGTGCTTGTGTTCAGCGGTCAAACGGTTCAGAGTTCCGAACCGGGGTTGCGTTGGGCAGGTCAGCAGGCCGCCCTGTCGATGTATGACATCTCAAGCCTCAGCAATCCAAAACTCATCGCCACATTGACAGTCGACGGCGACGTGCTCGACGCACGACTTGTGGGAACGCAGGTGCGCGTCGCGACGGCTTGGTCGCCCGACGTTGATGCTCCGTCGCCGGTCTACGCGCCAGATGGCGGTGTCTCTCAAGAGTCCAAAGACGAACTACGGGCTGCTGTCGCTAAGACGAATGTCGACGACTGGATTCCGAGCTACACCCTGCGAGACGGTGCGGGCGAGCAGGTGGGCGAGGGACGTCTTGTGGAATGCGCCAATCTGGCTCGTCCCGAGACGTTTTCGGGGCTCGACACGGTGGCGGTGTCGTCGTTCGATATGGGGTCCGCTCTGCAGTCCCGGAAGACAGTGGGGGTCATCGCCGGCGGGCAGCAGATATATGCGACCGACACGTCGACGTATGTCTCGACGACGGATTGGAGCCGCGACGATTCAGCCGCAATGACGAGCTTGCACAAGTTCGTCACCGAACCATCGGGTGCAACTACCTACAAAGGATCGGGTGAGGTTCCCGGAACCTTGCTGAATCAGTACGCGATGTCGGAGTACAACGGCGTGTTGCGTGTCGCGAGCACGGTGTCTGAGCGCCGGGGCTGGGTCAACTCTCGTCAGGCAACCGAAGGTCTGGTCACGACTCTGCATGAGCAGGGCGGTGCGCTGCGCCAACTGGGACAGGTTGGCGGACTTGGTAGGCAGGACAACGAATCGATCCGAGCGGTGCGATTCATCGAGGAGCGCGGGTATGTCGTGACGTTTCGTCAAACCGATCCCCTCTACGTTCTCGACCTTCGCAATGCTGCAACGCCGAAGGTCGTCGGCGAGCTGAAGATCCCCGGCTACTCGGGCTACCTGCACCCGATCGGTGAGAACCTGCTGCTCGGTGTCGGGCAAAGCGGGTTGGACTCCGGCAACAACCCATCTCCGCCGATTCGTGGCGGCCAGACCGGCGTGCAGTTCTCCTTGTTCGATATCAGCGACCCCGCGCTTCCTCGCCGTATCGACACCCAGACCTACGGTGGAGGCGCTGCGGCAGCCGAGTTCGACCCAAAGGCGTTCCTGTACTGGAAGCCACGCAATCTGATCATTGCTCCCACGAACTTGCATGGTGACCACCGAGGGCGGGGAGCGTTCAGCGGTCTTGTGTTACTGCGAGCCAACGCGGATGGACTCAAGGTGGTCGGCCGCCTTGCAACCACAGGGGCCGACGGCACGGTCAACCGTTCTGTGGTCATTGGCGACACCGTCTACATACTCTCGGGCAACGCTCTTCAGGCCAACAACCTCGACACTCACCGTGAGATCGACAAGCTGATCTTCTAGCGACGATGGACGACGATGTGAGCCGGCGACACGGTGGGACTGGCGTGAACACGGCCCTCCATCGCTTGGCGACGTACGGGAGCCTTGCACCGGGTCGTCCCAACCATCATCAGCTCGACGGGCTCGAAGGCCGCTGGTTGGCGGGCCATGTCAACGGAATGCTCGTCGATGCCGGCTGGGGTGCCGGCCTGGGCTATCCGGCACTGGTTCTTGATCCTGACGGCTCGCCTATCGATGTCCACGTCTTCGAGTCGGTCGACCTGCCGGCTCACTGGGCACGCCTGGACGCCTTCGAGGGACCTGGCTACCAGCGCGTCGTGATCACCGTTCGCACGACCACCGGAGACGTCGAAGCGTCCATCTACGTCCTCGTGCAGGCCAGGGCTGAGGACTGATCGGAAGTTGGCTCATCTGACCTTCGGCAGAAGTGCCTCAGTGAGATGGGTCGATCCATCTCCTCGCAGCCGTGTCAGCTTGCCGAGCCGGTGGCTTCGAGAAAGGCGAGCACGGCCATGATCCGGCGATTCACTTCCCGTTCCTCGACGAGGCCGAGCTTTTGGAAGATTGAGCCGATGTGCTTCTCGACCGCGCGGTCACTCATGTAGAGAGTCTTGGCGATGGTGTGGTTGTTGCGCCCGGTTGCCATCTGCTGGAGCACCTCACGCTCACGGACGGACAGTCCGAGTAGCGCAGATGGCTCCTCGTGCGACTTGCGGGCGAGCAATACTTCGATGACCTTCGGGTCAAGAGCAGACCCGCCTCGAGAGACCTCCTGCAGCGCACGGATCAGCTCGTCCCGGTCAGTGACGCGCTCCTTCAGGAGATACCCGAGGCCGCCCACCCCGTCCTCGAGCAGCTCGAACGCATAGTCGTCGTCGGCGAACTGGGACAGGACGACCACGCCGATGTCGGGGTATTCCGCGCGGATCCGCTTCGCGGCGTCGATGCCCTCGATGGTGTGGGTTGGTGGCATTCTGATGTCAGTCAGTACCGCATCCGGACGATGCTCGGCCACCGCCCGGATTAGCGCGTCGGCGTCCCCGACGGCACTAACCAACTCGATCTCATCATCCTCGCTGAGCAGGGCGGACACACCCGCCCGTACGAGGTAGTTGTCGTCCGCGAAGACCACGCGCAAGGTCACCTTCCGCACTGTAAACCCGCGCGGCCAGCGGGGCGGTCCGCATCACGTCGTGTGGCCAGCACCCTGCTCTGGAGAGCTCCCGTCCACGATGATGGCTGACAGGAGGTGAGCCGGTGAATCCGGTCCGTGTTCTCGTCGTCGATGACCAGGCGCTGTTCCGGCGCGTGATGAGCGCTGTCGTCGACGAGACAGCGGGATTCGTCCTAGTGGGCAGCGCAGCGTCAGGCGAGGAATCGATCGTGACAGCCGGACGCCTGCGCCCGGATCTGATCTTGATGGACGTGAATCTCCCAGGTATCGATGGGATGGAGGCCACCCGCAGGCTGCGCGCCGATTCGATGGCGGGCGCCGTCGTGCTCCTCTCGACATACGACGAGGACGACTGGGATGGACAGGCCCGGGAGTGCGGGGCCGTGGCCTATATCGCCAAGTCCGCGTTCGGGCCCGACACGTTGACGGCGGTTTGGGCTGTGAGCGGCAGCTGAGGGAAGCTGACCCGCAACCTCGCTGGTGCGCCCTGCGCGTCGATCGTCACCGTGCCATCCCAGGCCAGCACACGGTCGACCGCGCCCTGCCCGCCCTCGGCGAGCCGGCCACTGAGGTCGACGGCGGTGACGGTCAGGATGAGGTGCGACTCGTCGAGGTCCAGGTCGACCAGCGCCGAGCCGCCCAGCTCGCGAACCGTCTCGACAGCGCAAAAGTACGTGACCGCCTCGAGGTGGGAGGGGAAGCGCACGGTCCGTGCGGGAGGGGCGACGGTCAGGGCGACGCGGCCGCCGGCCCGCGCCGCGTACACACGCAGCGCCGCGGCCAACCCTTTGCGGGCGAGCAAAGGGGGAAAGACCCCCCGGGCGATGTCCCGCAGCGCTTCCAGGGCCCGGTTGGTTGTTTCCATGGCCGCGTCCAGGAACCGACTCGCCGCCGTCGGGTCGGTCGCAGCCGCTGCCTGTGCGAGCCCAACCCGTAGCTGGGCCAGATAAGGCAGCACCTCCGCGCTGACCGCCCGGGTCAGTCGCTGACGCTGGGACTCCTGGGCGGCCAGCAGTCGCAGTCGGGAGGCCTCGAGCTCCTCGGTCTGCGCGCCAGCCTGATGCACCTGGACGCGCAGCTGCGCCGCGAGCTGGGCGTTACGCATCCCCAGCCCGGCCTGGGTGGCGATGTCAGCGAGCAGGGTCCTGTCCGCTCCGGAGACCTGCCGTCCCGCCGGCATGCTTACCGTGATCTCACCGATTCGCTCGGTGCCCTCCCACACCGGCTCCGAATGCTCGCTGCCGGACGGGCCGCCGGGCGCTGGAGGCGTCGGCCAGTGCGCGACCACGTCGTCGGCGCCGGCCACAGCCAGCCTGGCGGTGGCATGTGCGGCGCCGATGCTGCGACCGGATACCTCCGCTACCCCCGGCAGGACCTGCTCCAGCGAGACCGCCCGGGCGAGGCGGCGGCACAAGTCAGCCAGGGCCTGGTACGGCGCGGCCCTGCGTCCGTAGACGGCCCGGTCGCCCAGCCGCTGCACCCAACGCCGCAGCGGCTGGAACGCCAGCGCCACCAGGGCGGTCGCGACCACCGATGCCCAGTACTCCTCAGAGACCCGCCCACCCACGAGCGCCCCCAGCAGGACCACGGCGGTGACGTACCCGAGGGTCACGAAGATGACCACGGCGCCACCTACCACCGCGCGGTTGATGACCAGATCGATGTCATACAGGTGGTAGCGCAGAATCGCCACCCCGGCAGCGACCGGCACGCAGGCATAGGCAACGAAGAGAGGAACCACCGCCCACACCTGGGTGTCGTCGCTACCGAGCCCGGCCAGATTCGCGAGCACGAAGCCTGCTACCAGGGCGAATGCGGCAGCGGTGAGCCAGCGCAGCTGCTGACGCTGCTCCCCGCGGGAGTGGCGAAGTCGCTGCACCAGCGCGACAAGACTGAGCAGTAGCAGCAGGACACTCACCATGGCCGATACAACTCCGACGGTCGATACCAGAGGGCTCAACTCATCGGCACGGGTGATCGAGTCGATCGGCACCACCAGGACGGTGCTGAGGATGATGGCGACCTGCGGCACCGGAAGGGCCCACAGCACGGCACGCCACCGGCGCGACGGCAGCGTCCCGTCCGGAAACAGCAGGAACACCGCCGCGAGGACCGCCAGCGCCCAGCTGGCACCGAGCGCTGATGCCACCACGGTGGCGAGTTGGCCCGCCAGCGGCGGGCCCAGCGCGCCGTCCTGCAGAACACGGGAGGCGTACGCCTGACTCACCAAGCCGATCGCCGTACCGAGCTGACCCGCCAGGAACAGCCAACCGATCGGGTTGCGGGGCTGCCGCGCGGCGATCAAAGCGCCGATCAGTGCGCCCAGCACGCAGCCCAGGGTGATGATGGGGAACGAGTTGAGCCCGGCCTCCGGGTCGACCAGCCCGACGGGCCCTGAAACCACCAGGACGCCGTGCGCGGTGGCGAGCACCGCGGTCGCGGTGAACATGGACCACGCGAGGCGTCTCGCGGTGGGTGCCCTCATGACGCGGACCCCAACGCCGCCAGAGGAATCTCGGCCCGCACCGTAGTCCCGTCTCGGTGGCCCGAGCGAATCGACAGGGCTCCGCCCACTTCCTGGATGCGTTCGGTCATGTGGGCGAGGCCTCCGTGGCCCGATGCCTGCACGTCGAAGCCTCGCCCGTCATCGCTGACAGACGCGGTGATGCTCCGCTCGTCGCCGTGAAGCTTGATCACCACCGCATGAGCCGCGGCATGCTTGGCGACGTTCTGCAACGCCTCCATGCAGCAGAAGTACAGGGCGAGCTCCACGTCGGCCGAGTATCGCCCCAGTCCGCTGCTCACGAGCTCGACCGGTAACGGGCTGGTGCCGGCGGCTGAGCGCAGGGCGGCCGTCAGGCCTGCCTGGGCGAGCAGCCGCGGTCGACCCCCCACTACCTCCAACAGATCTGTCGCCGCTTGCTCGACGGATCGGTCCAGACCCTCCAGCAGCTCACCCGCCCGGCGCGGGCTGCGAGTCAGCAGGTTCTGCACCAGCCGTATGTTCACCGCCAGCGCCACCAGCTGCTGCTGTGCGCCGTCATGGATGTCCCGCTCGAGGAGCTGACGCTCCACGTCCTCCGACGCAACGACTCTGCGCCTGGATGTACGCAGCAGGTCAGCCCGGGCCGAGACGTCGAGCAGTTGGTCATGCAGTTCGGTTGTCAAGGCCAGGTTGCGCAGCACCAGACCCGCCTGCGTCGCAAGGCTGTCCAGCAACTCCTCCTCCACCGGCGTCAGTCGCTCACCCTCGCGTTCCTCGACGACGAGTACGCCCAGCAGTTCACCGCTGTGCCGGACGGGGCGGACGTGCCGGCCAGGCACCGGTCTGGGATCGTCCGAGAGCTCAGGTGGGGCCGGAGGCTCGCCGTCGCCCTCTGGGTGGACCGCAGCAAGCCTGAATCGACCGCCGGCCAACAGCCACACCTGGACCCGGCGGGCACCCACCCCGGCAGCGAGAACCTTCGCCATCCACAGCGGCGTCTCCTGCGCCGACGCCCCACTGTCTGGTGCGAAATGGGCGAGCACGTCGTACGGCAGCGGGTGTGGGCGACCCGATAGGCGGTTCGCCCACGCCCGCAGTCTCCTTCGCACAGGTTCGAACCCCACCGCGACGATCGCCGTGGCGACCACCGACAGCAGCGGGCTGGGTGCGTCCGAACGGCCCACGAGCAGGCCCACGACGATCACCACCGCGACGTAGACCGCGCCGACGAACGCCACCAGACCGGTCAGTACGAGGAGATGCTCCCGCAGACGTCCTCGTAAGGACGACCGCCAGCGACCGCGCGGCCACCAACCGCTCATCTCAACAGTCTGCTCTCGGCTTGGAGATAGGGATAGGTATCCGACCCCCTCCCCCAGTGGGGCTGACCGCACGGCGACCCGCCGGAATGTCGCGGATGCCCTCCCCCACGGTGCGGCCACCACGATGGGTCCCGGCCTCGCTGACCGATGTGATGGGAGCAGCCGTCCGGAAGGACGATCCACCCAAGGGAGATCTTCGATGGCGCTGTCGCCTCTCAGTCGTCGGGCAGGCGTGCTCAGCCTCACTGCAGCGGTGCTGATCGTCCTGAGCCAGGTCTTGCGCCTGGGGGTCGTACGGCTGCTCGGACCAGACTGGGTGACGACGCCGGCGTACACCGTGACCTACAGCATCGCCCTGCTCGGGATGGCTGCCCTGCTGCTCGCACTGACTGCCATCTACACCCGCGAGTCTGCCGCCCTGGGCAGGCTTGGTCTGATCGGCTATCTCACCGCGTTCCTCGGCACCGTGATGGTCGCCGGCGACTGGTGGTTCGAGGCATTTGTGATCCCGAGGATTGCAACCGAGGCGCCTGAGGTTCTCGACCTGCCAATATCCGGGTCGGTGCTCGTCGGCGCTATCGCCACGGTTGGGCTGTACACGGTGGGCTGGACGCTGTTCGGCCTCGCGGCCCTCCGCGCCCACGCCTTCCCCCGCGCCGCGGCTCTGCTGCTGCTCGTCGGCGGGCTGGCGGGACCGCTCGCCCTGTCGACGCCGTACCAGATCCCGTTGGCGATTGCGATCGGTTGGATCGGCCTCACATTCGAGTCGGAATCTCGCATCCGGCTGATCGCCGACGATCCGAGATCCTCCAGCAGGGCAGAGGTACAGGCATGAAGCCGGCACGAACCATTGCCGTGTTTCTTGCGGCAGTGGCCTGCGGCATCGCATTGATGGTGCTCGGGCCCGTCTCTGCCACCGCGGACGACGGCCCGGACCTTGCTGCCATCGACCGGTACGTGCGCTCGGAGATGGACGCGCAGCGCATCCCCGGCTTGGCGCTCGGCATCGTGCACGGGGACCGCATCGTGCACGTGCAGGGCTTCGGAGAGGCGGACAGGTCCGGACGGGAGGTGACCCCGGAGACGCCGTTCCTGATCGGTTCGGTGACCAAGTCGTTCACTGCGCTGGCCATCATGCAGCTGAGCGAGGCGGGCCGGATGCAACTGGACGCGCCGGTGCAGCGCTACCTGCCGTGGTGGCGGGTCGCCGATCCGGACGCGTCAACCCAGATCACGGTTCGTCATCTGCTGTACCAGGTCAGCGGGCTGTCGAAGGCGACCGGCAACGCGTACGCGACCAGCGGGGACACCCACGACTCCGCCCTCGAGGACCGGGTCCGGGCGCTGCGCGATGCCGAACTCACCGCGCCGGTGGGCACGACCTGGCAGTACAGCAATGCCAACTACTGGACCCTGGGCATGATCGTGCAGGCCGTCTCGGGCCAGTCGTACGAGACCTACATCCAGCAGCACATCTTCGACCCGCTGCAGATGGGCAACTCCTACACGTCGGGGACCGAGGCGGAGCAGCACGGCCTGCCCACCGGGCACCGCTACTGGTACGGCTTTCCCGTCGCCTCCGAACTGCCCTTCGATCGCGGCGGCCTGGGTTCCCAAGGCCTCAGCTCCAGCGCGCAGGACATGACCGGCTACCTCAGCCTCTACCTCAACCGTGGCCGACACGGCACCACCGCGCTGGTCTCACCCGCCGGTGCCGCCGAACTGCAGCGGGCCGGAGTCCCCACCGGCCTGGACGGCGTCTCCTACGCGATGGGCTGGGACGTGGGCCGGATCCACGGCACCACGACGATCTCCCACGACGGCAGCGGCTTCGACTCACACGCAAACGTCGTCCTCATCCCCGACCGCGGTTGGGGAGTCGTGGTGATGGAGAACGGCGAGAACTCCCCGGACGAGTTCTTCGGTTCGCGCCGCATGACCGGCATCGCCAACGGCGTCGCCGGCATGCTGATCGGTGAGGAACCACCCGTGCCGTCATCCTCGAGCTGGTCGCTGTGGGTGGTCTACGGAGTCGTCCTGGGGATCCTCGCCATTCAGGTCGCCGGGATGGTCCGGAGCGTGCGGACCATCCGTACGTGGCACACCGTCCCATCGCGACGCCCGACGGGAGCCCTGCGGATCGCGCTCCGAGTTGGCCTGCCCCTTCTTGTGAGCTGGTCGTGGGCCCTTCTCGTGCTGGTCGGACTGCCGCGGGTCATCCGCGCACCGCTGCCGGCCGTCCTGATGGGACTGCCCGACCTCGGCTACCCGCTGGTGGCCAGCGCCGTCCTCGCCTTCGGCTGGGGCCTGGCCAGATTCATCTGGGCAATCCGCACTTTGCGCACTCCGCCTTCCCAGGCGCCTCGCCCTCGACCGGCGCCACCACCGATCTGATCCCCGCAACCGGCTAAAGGAGAATCCATGTCCACCACCACAGGTGCCCTGAGCCCAGTTCACACCCAGAGCCTGGTTCGGCGGCACCCCCTGATCAGCTTCTACGTCCTGACCTACGCCATCGCGTGGTTGCTCTGGGCCCCACTGGTCATCTTCCGCGACAGCATCCCCGGCCCGGTGGCATTCATCCTGACCCTGCTGGGCTCCCTCGTACCGTCCACGCTCGGCCTGGTGTTCATCGGCCTCCTCCGGGGGAGACCCGGCGTGCGGAGGGTGCTGCGGCGCCTGCTTAAGGGCCGGATCGGGTTGCGCTGGTACCTGGCGGCGCTGGCCCTGACCATGCTGGTCCCACTCGCGGTCGGCGTGAGCATCCTGATGGGTGGGGACACCCCGGTCGTCGACAACACCATCTTCGGCGTCCTGTTCCTGTTCGCGTTCATGATTTTCCCGGGCAGCGCTTTGGGTGAAGAGATCGGATGGCGGGGTTTCGTCCTACCACGTATGCAGGCCCGCCACAGTGCCCTGAAGGCCAGCCTTCTCATCGGGATCCTCTGGGGACCCTGGCACCTGCCGCTGTGGCTGACCGGGAGCGAGGGCCATCCGATCAGCCTCTACGTCCCCTTCGTCGTCGCGGTAGTCGCCTCATCCGTGTTCTACACCTGGCTGTACAACAACACAGGTGGCAGCCTGCTCATCGTCGTGCTCTACCACGCAGCGAGCAACCTGCCGATCACGGTGCTCATCACTCCCCTCGGCAGCCAGATGGCGCAGCCCTTCCTTATCTATGTCGCGCTCACTGTCGTCGCGGCGGCAGCCATTGTGATCGCGACCGGCGCCGAGAACCTGTCCCGCACCGCCCACCGGCAGATCGAGCAGCCCTGACGGAACAGCTAGCCAAGAGTCAGCACAACATCAGCCAGGAGGAGACATGAGCAAGGAACTTGTCAGCACGATCGACATCGCGGCGCCAGCCGAAAGAGTGTGGGAAGTGCTCGTCGACTTCGCAGCGTTCCCGGCGTGGAACCCGTTCATCACGCAGGCAGAGGGCCGACTGGAAGTTGGCGGTCGGCTCACACTCCGCATGCAACCCGTCGGCGGGTCAGCGGTGACGCTGCGCCCCACCGTGGTCGAGGTGGTCGACGGTCAGCGACTTCGCTGGCAGGGCCGCCTGGGGGTGCCACGGCTGTTCGACGCCGACCATCTGTTCACCGTGGAGCCGCAGGGTGCGGCTGGGTCGCGACTTGTCCAGCAAGAGCAGTTCAGCGGTCTGCTGGTGCCGTTCCTCCAGGGCTCGCTGGACCGTGGCACGCTGCCAGCGTTCCACGCGATGAACACGGCGCTGAAGGACCGGGCGGAGAGGGCGACCGCGGCACGTGGCTGACGCTCTTACTGCCTGGTCGCCGCCACGTGCACAAGATCGGCGCTGACGTGCCAAAGCCGCGCCGCGACGTCCTCGTCGTAACTGCGCTGGGAGGACTTCTTGGGTTTGCTGTTGGTGAAGTAGCGACCCGTCACATCGCTCGAGATGAGGAGCGGAGGCCACGTAAATGGAAGTGGCGGCACCTTGGGCCGGGGCTTTCATGAGATGTCGCAGCAATGGGACGAACAGTCGCTGGACCGTGGCGGGGTCTTCGGCTCCAAACGATGTACTGACCACCCCGGGGTGCAGCACGTTGGCAGTGACGACTGCTTGATCGAGCAGCGGTGTGGCCTGCAGCCTCCTGGCCAGCTCGTAGGTGAACAAGACGTTGGCGAGCTTGGACTGGTTGTAGGCCGTGGCGCCGGAGTAGTCCGGTTCACCTTGCAGGTCGTCGAAGTCGATGCGCCCTTGAGTATGCGCTTGGGACGAAACCGTGACCACTCGGGCCGGAGAGCTGTGCGTCAGCCGGTCGAGGAGCAGGTGGGTGAGGAGGAACGGCGCAAGGTGGTTAAGGGCGAAGGTGCGTTCGAGGCCGTCGGCGGTGACATGCCGGCTGTTCCAGTACCCCCCGACGTTGTTGACCAGCACATCGATTCGGGGAAGCCGCTGAAGTACCTCGTCGGCCAGCCGCCGCACCTCAGATTGGGAGGACAGGTCGGCGACCAGGACGTCTACCGGCCCGCCGCCCGCGGCACGGATCTCTCGAGCCGCGCTATCGGTGCGCTCGCGGTCTCGGCCGGTGATCGCGATGTGTGCACCCATGGTGGCCAAGCCCAGGGCGGTGGCCTTGCCGATGCCGCTGCTGCCACCGGTGACCAGCACCGTCTTGCCCGCCATCGGCCCGCTCTGTATCTGTTGCATGGTGGGTGACCCTTCGGTTGGTCGGGGCTCGTGTTGGCGCCTCAGATGGTTGTGCTGACCACCGGGCGTGAGGTGGTGGTTGACACGGTCACATCGTTCGGCTCGGAGGGGACAGGTGGGGAGTTGAAGCCCTTGGCGATCAGCCACACGCCGATGAACAGTTCCCAAAGGCCGCCCGGGATGGCTTGGATCGAATTCAGATTGAAACCTAGGACTTGCAGTACAGACCCTGACAGAAGGATTGCGTAGCCGATGAGGCCCCAAATGGCCAGGAGCCGCGGTACTAACTGAGCTCGGTAGAAGATGGAGCAGAGGATCAAACCTGCGACTCCCACAGCGATCATGCCGAACTCGTAGGCATAAAGATTCGCCTCGGTGAACACAGCACTCAGGGCTTGGAGGTAGGAGGTGTCGGATGATCCTGCGTTCAGGTACTCGATACCTATCGGTATTTGAACAAGTATCAAGAGCGCCATGACGGCAATGAAGGTGGCGTCAATGATTCTGGCCCCGAAGTAGCCCAAGGCCCCGAGCTCACTGTGTCGCTTCAGTACCGGAAACATCAAGACGCCGTGCGCGGCGTCGCCAGCGACGGTGCTCAACCAGAACACAGCGCCGACGGCCAGCATCATGGTGTTCGCGGCAACCGCCGAAAGTGGATCCGGTGCACCAAGAATGGATTGGATGAGTAGGTTCCCTCCAATGCCAACCACCATTCCCGCGAGATACAGCACACCTATGACGCGTGCGGTCGTCCGGAAGTTGTTACGGCTGAGTTGGTTTGGCACGGTTACTTGCGGCTGGTCCTGCATGGTCTGTCTCCTGAGGGTGTTGGCAGGTCGGGATCTTGCCCCGATGAACTGAGGGTTGGGTCCGCGCCTCAGACGGCGACGACGATCTTTCCCCGGGCATGTCCCGCTTTCAGATAGCGGATGGCTGCTGGCACCTCGCTCAGCGGATACGTCTTGTCGATCACAGGCGTGACTTTGTCGGTCTCGATGAGCTCTTTCAGGACTCGCAGGTCGGCTTGGTTCGGCTCCGAGGCGAGTGGCCGCAGACTCTTGACGAACCGTGACAACAGCATGGATTGAATCCAACCCCTGCCCCCGACCCACCGATTGCCCTGTTCACTGCCGACCGATACAAGGGCCCCTCCGGGGCGAAGGGCGCGCCGGAGCTGCGACAGCGAACGGTTACCACCCATGTCGAGGATCAGGTCGTACTGCGGCCCGCTGCGGGTGAAGTCTTCTTGCGTGTAGTCGATGACATCGTCAGCGCCCAGGGAGCGGACCAGGGCCACCTTCGCCGTGCTGCAGACACCAGTCACCTCGGCGCCGAACGCTTTGGCGATCTGTACTGCGAACAGCCCGACACCTCCCGAGGCACCGACGACTAGCACCCGCTGGCCGGAGGTGAGCCTGCCGGCGTCGCGAAGCGCCTGGAGAGCCGCGATGGCGGAGGTGGGTACGGTGGCCGCCTGCTCAAAGGTCAGGTTCTGCGGTTTCGGGGCGAGCGTGTCCTGGGGTGTGGAGGCGTACTCCGCAAAGGAACCCTCGCAGGTCCCGAACACGTCGTCGCCCGCCCGGAACTTGGTCACATTGCTGCCGACGGTCTCGACTGTGCCGGCGACATCCATGCCACGGACACGGACCTTGGGTGCGCGGAATCCGAAACCCACGACGCGCAACAGATATGGCAGTCCGGTCATCACGTGCCAGTCACCGATGTGGACGCTGGCGGCGTGAACGCGAACGAGTACGTCGTCGTCGCCGACCTGAGGCCGATCGATCTCCGCCAGCCGAAGGACGTCGGCGGCGTCCTCGCCGTACTTGTCTTGCACGATGGCCCGCATCGTGGCGTGCACTGCGACCGGACTTTCTGTGTCGGTAGCTGTGGCTGAGTGGGGTGTCTGAGATTTCATGACCGCTTTCCCTTTTTCAAATGATTGGGCGCGATCGATTTACCGCACTTAGTACGAACGCTACAGTACAATGTACGAGAAGACCAATGGGGAGGATGAATGTCTCAGGCAGACAACGAGAGTTCGACCAAACGCATCCCGCTCAGCCGAGAGCGGGTGTTACGCGGCGCATTAGCGGTGGCCGACTCCGGCGGAATCGGGTCGCTGACGATTCGCTCGCTCGCCCAGCACCTTGGCGCCAAGCCGATGTCGCTGTACTACTACGTCGCCGGGAAAGACGAAATCCTCGATGGCATCGTCGATCTCGTCTTCAGTGAGATCGAACTCCCCTCGGTCGGTGGCGACTGGCGCTCGGAGATCGTGCGGCGAGCAAACTCGGCCCGTCGGGCGCTACGGCGCCACTCCTGGGCCATCGGGCTGATGGAGTCACGGAAGAATCCCGGCCCCGCTACGCTGCGACACCACGACGCCGTCATCGGCGCCCTCCGGGGAGCCGGCTTCTCGGTGGAGATGACCGCTCATGCCTACGCCCTACTCGATAGCTTCATCTACGGATTCGCCCTGCAGGAAGCGTCGCTGCCCTTCGAAGGGCCGAACACCGCCGTCGACGTTGCCGAACCGATGATGCAGCAGTTCCCGGTAGACGCCTACCCGCACCTCGTCGAGATGGCGACCGAGTACATCCTCCAACCCGGCTACGACTTCGGCAACGAGTTCGAGTTCGGGCTCGACGTGATACTCGGCGCTCTCACTCGGTCGATTCCCGACGGCGACACAGATGTGGCCTCCTGACCACCTGGAACTCCTCATGACCCGACGACGCTCACCGGACCAGATCGGCGACCCGGTGTCCGGTCGCCAGCCGTACGACGTCGCGCAGTCGATCACCGGCTCGCTCAGGCGCTCCGTCGCAGCCCCAGCTCACGTAGCCATCCGGTCGAACCAGAACACAACCTCGGTCTGCGAGCTGATAGCGACTCACCAGTTCCCCGTACGGGTCGGCAAGTTCGGCGCCCACACTCAGCACCGAGATCGGTACGCCGGCCTCGGCCAGCTCGGCCGCGGCCGCTCGCCACGGCTGTCCATCCGGGCCGGTGATCAGGGTGAAGCTGCCGTCAAAGAGGTCGATGGTGGACACGCGCGGGACGCGCCGCGAGCCTGTCGAAGCGTCGCCCAGGCCATTCGATGAGCTCCGGGCACGAGGATCGCGCAGCTCGGTCCAAGCGTGGGGGGCGCGGTGACCCGCCAGGGGCGTACCACCGACGATCGCCGCGGAGGCGTACTCGACGCCGAAGTCGTGCGCTTGCCAGTCGCCGGACGGCCTGTCGATCATGGTCTGCAGGGAGGCCGCGGCGTTGGCCCGGCCCACTGGTTCGCGCTCGGCCTCGTAGGAGTCCAACAGCGCGTCCGTCGCCCAGCCCTTGATCACCCACGTGAGCTTCCAGCCCAGGTTGTGCCCGTCGGCGATCCCGGTGTTCATCCCGGTGGCTCCTCGCGGGGTCGTTCGGTGGGCGGCATCTCCGACAAGGAAGACCCTCCCCCGCCGGTAACCGTGCGCTATGCCTGCGCCGAAGTCCCACGGGAAGACCCCGATGATCTTCGGGTTCAGGTCAGGCAGACCGGACGCAGCCCGCAACCGGGCGATGATTCGCTCCGCCGCCCAGTCCTGGAGCTGTTCCCCTGCCTCGGGGTGCCACTCCATGTCGTAGATCCAGCGGGTTGGCTGTCCGGTCGCTGCGAACAGGCCCTCAACACCGGGCGCCACCACCGCATTCAAGACGTAGGGCGGGTCCGGAAGCACGGCCGACAGATCGGCATCGAACAAGACCGCAAGGTGATTGCCTTCCGAGCCCAGCGGCTCGAATTCGATGCCGACCCCCGACCGCACCTGACTACGTCCGCCGTCGGCGCCGACCAGATACGGAGCCGTGACCTGGTAGCTCGCCTGGCCGTCGCGTGGACGCAGCGTGACGCAGACGGCGTCGTCGGTCTCGCTGAACCCAACCATTTCGGTGCGGAACCGGATCGTCCCACCTCGAACGCGCAGATGATCATGCAGCACCTGCTCGAGTTGATCTTGACCACAGATGGCGAGTCGGGTGGGGGTGACGGCCGAGACAAGCTCGTCGGTGGGCAGGCCAAGATCGACAACCTGACCGGGCACGGCGAGAATCGGCGAGATCGCCATCCCCAATTGATTGGGCTGCGAACGACGGCGGATCGCCGCTTCCAACCCCCAGCCGCGCAGGATCTCCATGCTCCGTGGACGGATGCCGGTGGCCTTGGGGAAGATCGAGAGGCCCCGATGCTTCTCCACCACCAGCACGCGCACTCCCGATCGGGCGAGGGCCGTCGCGGTGGTGAGCCCGGACGGCCCTGCCCCGATCACGATCACGTCATAGTCGTACCGCTGGTCGTTCATGTCATTGGCGTGCATGGCTGCTGGCTCCTTGCCGTCCGCGATGTGTGGTGATCACCACTCTGCGCGGCGCGGTGGTGGTACGGATCCGTGCCGACTACGGAGTTAACCGGGCGTGCCAGTCGCGCAGCTCCGTACGGTTACCGACTCCGGCTTTGGCGAGCAGGTTCGCCACATGCGTCTCGACCGTACGGACTGAGAGGAACAGCTGCTCAGCGACCTCGGCGTTGCTGCGGCCGGCGGTGACAGCAGTCAGCACGTCCAGTTCCCGACTGGTGATTCCCAAGGTGCGGAGCGCCGGCGGCACGGTCGAGTCCCCGCGGCCCCGCCGGGTGGGGGCGCCAGCACGACGTAACAGATCACGGCAGAACCGAGCCAGCTTTTCGTCTCCAGAAGCCTCGAACGCGGTCAGATCAGCCCGCAGTTGCGGTACCGGGTCGCCCCAGCCGTCCGCCACAGCGCACTCCAGCGTGAACAGCCGCAGGAATCGGTGCCACCACGGCACCGGAGTCAGGGCCTCCTCCCCCATTGCATAGGCCTGCTCAGCTCCGGCTCGGTCGCCTTGCCGACCGGCAGCTACGGCGTCGGCGTAGTGCAGAGCACCCGCGTTCGCGCGGCGCTGGGAGACCCCCGATTGCCGCAATTTCGAGCGCGCTTCTTCGTCTCGATCCCCGATCACGGTGCGTATCAAAACCCAGAAGCCGAAAGGGTGCAGCGGCGGAACCGAGCCATGATCTAGCAGCGGCTCCACGCCGGCATTGAGGTGCCCGACCGCGGTTCGCAGATCATGATCGACTGCCGCCACGATGGCCCACATCATCTCCACCTGGGCTCGGAATTCCGGCAAGAGCTCGGATTCGGAAGGGAGGCCGTCCAGATCAGCGGCTACTGCCGCCCGGTCGCCGGCCACCGCTCGAGCGGTCGTCCGGAACAACTGCCCGTTGATCACGAACATCGGAAGCTGCAACAGCCGCCCACGTTCAGCGAGGAACGCGGACGCCTCCTGAACGGCGCCCGGGCCCTCGACCACCATCCGGTGATCAGCCAGCAGCAGCTCAGCACTGGTGGCCTTGACCAGCAAGCCGAGGTCGGTGGCCAGGTCACGGGCCTCGAGCAACGTCGGCGACTTCTCGTCGCGCATCAGCTCGATGGTGCCGCAGCCGAGCAGGGCCTCGACCCGCCAAGGCTTCAGCCCATGCTCGGCGGCAAGTTCTGCGGCACGTCGGAATAGCTCACCGGCCCGGTCGCCATCACTGAGCCGCACAATCCGGGCCTGCACGATCAAGGCTTCGCAGCCGACCTCCGCCTCGGCGGTCTGCTCGGCAAGCTCGACGGCTCGGGCCGCGAACTGGCCGGCGGCCTCGATGCGACCCGCGCCGTGAGCGGAGTCGGCCAGCAAGATCAGCGAACGTGGGTCGCTCGGGCGGCGCGCCCGGGCCACGTATGCGTCGGCGTCGTCCCAACGGCGGACCAGAATGGCAACCCGCGCCAGCCGTAAGCAGAGCTCGGCATGATCGTCTCCAGTGGCGCTGTCGAGGGCGGCCACCCCGATCTGGAGGGCCTGGTCCAGCCGCCCGGTCAGGGCCAGGAGCTCGACCCGGTCGCTGGCCAGGGCAGTGGGAAAGCGCCCGGTCGCCGCTACCTGATCGAGAATCGATTCCGCGCTGCGCAGCGCCCCCGCGGCCAGCTCTCGCTCAGCAATTCGTAGCAGCAAAGCGGCACCGTCGTCGGAGTCCCCGGCCTTGACCAGCAGCTCGGCCGCCGCCAACTCCTGGTCCGCTCCGCCGCGATCCAGCAGGACCTGGGCTGCCCGTCGACTCAGCACCGAGCGTTCGGGCGGCAACAGGCCGGCCCAAATCGCTTCACGAGTGAGCGCATGTCGCCAGGTGAGGACCGACCCCTCGATGATCAAGAGCTCGGCACGCACAGCTCGTCGGAGGGAGGTCACCGCTTGACCGCCGTCCAGTTCCGCGATCGCGGGGACAAGATCCCAGTCCGGCTGCACGCCCAAAGTCGCGGCCGCGGACAGGACTCGACGTCCGGGCTCATCCAGGGAGTCCAAACGAGATTCCACGACGGCAGCGAAACTGGCTGGGACGGACCAGGGTCCTCCGCCGTGATCGGAGCTGTTGGAGGGCACGGAGGTGAGCAGCTCGTCTACCAGCAGAGGCAAGCCCTCCGACCGGCGACGAATCAGATCGCGCTCGGCTTCATCGAGTGACCGTCCACTCAGCTCGATCATCTCGTCGACCTCACTCGGCTCGAGCCGGCCCAACTCGATCACCGACGAGGCGGTTCCGATCAGACGTTTCAAAGCCGAAGACGACGGGTGTTCGCGCGCTGTCGCCGCGATCAGCAGCGGAGCAGCCGCCACTGCGCCGCTCAGATAGTCGAGCAGTCCCAACGTCTCGGCGTCGGCCCAATGCAGGTCTTCCAACAGCAGGACACAGCCTGCTGGGTCCAGCGCCGTCAGTAGCCGCAGCAGGCCCTCGCCCAGCACCAGGATGGGGTCGACGCTGGCCTCCGGGACCGATGGCGCAGCCCAGTCGGGCAGCAGCCGCCCCAGCGCGGCCCGATAGGGACGGAGCTCGGCCACGTCGGGCAGCGTGCCGGCTCGCAACGGCGGCATCAACGCCTCGGCCAGCGGGCGGAACGTACCCGCTCCTTCGACGGCCCTACCGCTCATCACAGTGACGGCTGTTTCGCCGGCGTAGCAGGACAACGTGTTGAGCAACATCGACTTGCCCACCCCGGGCTCGCCGATGATCATGAGGAACTGACCGTGCCCGGAGCGCGCCTGATCCACAAGATCGCGCAGCAGCACCTGCTCCGCCGCGCGACCGATCATCTGCTTGGGCATACCGCTGCCTCCGGAAACGACAACCTCACCCGAAACTATCGTCGTACGGTTGCGACGCCTACCGATGATCCGCGCGTTGCACTTTCGACCAGGGGCCGGTCGCCTTGTTGGCGGTTAACGTGCACCCATGGACAAGGAGACGATGCGCCGGCTCGTCTCGCTGGCGCCGGTCGCCCGCCTCGCGACGGTACGCCGCGACGGTCGCCCGCATGTCGTGCCCATCTGCTTCGTAATCACCGACGACGTTGTCTACTCTGCCGTCGACGACAAGCCCAAGCGACACCGACACCTTCAGCGAGTCAGCAACATCACAGCCACCGGGACAGCGAGCCTCCTGGTCGACGAGTACCACGAGGACTGGTCCAGACTCTGGTGGGTCCGACTGGATGGGCAAGCCCGGCTCGTCGACAACACAGCCGAGACCGAACGGGCGATCCGTTCGTTGAGCGACAAGTACCCGCAGTACCGCGAGCAGCCACCCTCAGGCCCTGTCCTCGCCGTCGATGTCGAACGCTGGGTGGGCTGGTCGGCGAGGACATGAGCCTCAGTTTCAACAACCGATTCCGGTGAATCAGCGGAAGTTCGGCATGACCTCATCCGCGAGCAGCCGCAGCTGCTCGTCGACGGTGGCTACACCTTCGACCGTTTGCCCGGTGAAGGCCTTCACCAGAGAGGCGTCAGTGATTGCGGCGATGTAGTGGTTGACACCGCTACCCTCGAGCTCGGACTTGATCTTGGTCGTGACTTCCTCGGGCGTGCCGGCGATCGACAACTTCTCCGCCAGCTCTGGACTGGTGAGTTCAATGCTCTTGGCCAGGTCACCTTCACCCATGGCTTCGACAATGGGGGTGAGCTCGGCCGGGTCGACCCCGTTCCGTTCGAGTAGCTCATTCGGCATTGAGGAGGCGTAGATACCGACCATTGAGCGAGCTGCCTGCTTCGCCGCCGCCGAATCCCGCCCGACCGCCGTACAAACCCAAGCCGCGAAATCAAGGTCGTCTGGGTTCTTCCCAGCCCTTTTGGCACCGGCGCTGAAGTGTTCGAATCCATACTCGTAGGCCCGTCTGGTGTAGCCGAGTGCGTGGTGGCAACCGTCAGAGAACTCACCGGCCACCTCGAACGACTTCGGGCCACGCATGGACCCCATCTTGACGGGCAACCGCTCCTGGACCGGCCGCGCAAAGGTGAACAGCCCGTGATATTTGAAGAACTCGCCGTCGAACGTGATAGCGCCGTCGTCGAGCAAGGTCCGGATCACCTGGACGCCCTCCTTGACCCGGGACAACGGCTTGGTCTGTGCCCAGTTGATGTCGTACTGGGACAGCAGGCCGAAGTTGCCTGATCCGAGGACGACCTCGGCGCGACCGTTGGTGAGCTCGTCGAGCGTCGCCGCCGCCTGGGCGATGAGCGTTGGCTCGCGCAGCACCACCCCAGAGAGGCTTGGTCCGAAGCGGATGTTGGTCGTGTCCCTCGCCGCGGCCGCGAAGAGCAGCCACAGGTCCTTGTGCCATGTTTCGTCGGCCGCGTAGCAAGCGTAGAAACCCAGCTCGTCCGCCAACTTGATCGCCCGTAACGACTCCTCGAGTGGGTAGTCCGGGAGCATCACGTAACTGAACCTCATGTTGCCCTCCCTCTGTGATCACACCGTCCGGACACGGCGAACTACGCCGCGGAGGGGTGTGTCTCCATCAGACCATCTCAGTTGCAGACAGTCCATATAGGCAGGCATTTCCGATGCTCTGTCGTTTCATTGACGGTCCGTACGGCCGCCAATTATTGTGCAAACTACGTCCATGCTGGAGCGCCGCAATGGCGCCCCCCGACGACAAGGGGTGAGCGGTGACTTTTGATGACTCAGCAAGCGAAGCTTCCACAGCGGGTCAAGACGGGCAACTCCAGCGTGAGTTCGTCGAGAAGTGGCGGCAAAACGGCTACAACTGCTTCTCATCCGGCCACAAGTTCTGCCGCGAGGTCTGCCCGGTCACACAGGTGACGCGGAACGAGAACCATACGCCGACCGCGTTCCACGCCAACATCATTGCGATGGACAAGGGTCTGCTCGACATCGAGGACGTCGCCGATGACTACGTCCACTGCACCCAGTGCGGGGCGTGTGAGATCCGGTGCCCGAACACCTTGTTCGTCGGTGACTTCTATCAGGCCCGCACCGAGACGGTGAAGGTCGTACGGGCCGCACGGGCACTGATGGTGGACAAAGGGTTGGACAGGGACGGCTGGAAGCTCTGGAACCGGCTGACGAACGAGCTCAAGAACGAGCCCGTGCTCGGCACACAGAACGGCCAGCCCAACGGCCAGGAGCACGTCCGTGACTGGGCAGAAGGTCTCCAGATCCCGATCGGCGGCGAGACGATCATGTTCGTCGACTGCGAGGCCGCCTTCTACCGTACGTCGAACACGCGTGCCACCGCCCAGGTACTGCAGAAGGCGGGCTTTGAGTTCGGCCTGATGAACGAGCAGTGGTGCTGCGGCGGCCCGGCAGCCGAGATGGGGTACGTCGAGCAGTCCCGGGCTTTCGCCGAGCACAATCTGGCCGACTGGCGCGCCTCCGGCGTCAAGCGAGTCATCGCGATCGAGCCGCACGACTACATCCACTTCACGGAGGACTACCCGGCCTACTTCGGGGAGGACTTCGACATCGAGGTGGTGCAAATCGTCGAACTGGTCGCCGATCTCATCAAGAACGGCCAGCTCAAGCTCGAGACACCAATCAACAAGACCGTGACCTACCACGACCCTTGCCGGCTCAACAAGCGCAAGGGAATTCACGAGGCGCCACGCTTCATCCTGAACTCGATCCCTGGTTTGGTCTTCAAGGACGTCGATCACGTCACCCAGTGGTCGTACTGCTCCGGTGGTGGCGGCGGACTACCCATCGAGAAGCCCGAAATCACCGAAGCCATCAGCGACACCCGCGTGGCCAGGGCCAAGGAGCTCGACGTCGACATGCTGGTCAGTGCGTGCGTCTGGTCGGAGCGTCCGCTTGCGACTGCGGGACACAAGGCCGGGATCGAGGTCGCCGACATCATCGAGCTGGTCGCCGAGTCGGCAGGCATCGAGATCGGTGGCCGCCGCGGGGCGTCAGACCTGGAGGCCGCCCGATGACCACCGCGCCCGTCATGACAATCGACGACGCCGTTGTCGCCGAGCTCGAGGCGATCATGGACGAGCCCGGATCCGTGCTGACCGGGGTTTCCAGCCGGGCCAATCGAGCCCGTGTGCCCGCGCCCTTCCCGGTGCACAGATGGGCAGAGCACATGCCGGCGGTCGTGGTGCTGCCGCGAACCGCACAGCAGGTCGCGGAGATCGTCAAGCTGGCCAACCGCGCCAAGATCCCCGTCGTCCCTCGCGCCGGCGGGACCGGCCTCAATGACGGAGCGGTGCCACTCCGCGGCGGGATCCTGGTCGACGTTAAGCGGATGAACCAGATTCATGAGATCGACCTGGCCGACCGGACTGTCACCGTCGGACCTGGCATCAGCATGATGAAGCTCAACGAGGAGCTGAAGCGCTACGGCGTACTGTTCCCCGACACGCCGGCGTCCTACCCGTGCTCCTTAGTGGGTGGGCGGATCGCGTGCAGTGGCTTCTCGCTGCTGGGCTCTCGCTTCGGCCATACCCGTGACCTGGTGATGTCCTTCGAGATGGTGCTGCCGACCGGGGAGATCATCCGGGTCGGCGACGGCGGCGGGAAGAAGATCCGCAAGTCCTCGACGGGCTACCACCTCAAGCACCTGTTCATGGGCCATCAGGGGACGCTCGGCATCGTCACCGAAGCCACGCTGGAGTTGGTGCCAAGGCCAGAGGCGGAGTTTGCCGCGTTCTTCGCCTTCGACGACTTCCTCAACGCCCATCGCACAGTGCACGGGATCGTCACCTCCGGCATCGCAACGCTCGCCGGAACCGTGCTGTTCGACGAAAAGAAGGTTGAGTACCTGCGCCGCGACGACGAGGCGTTCATCCCGATGCCGCCGTGGGTGAACTCGATCGTGGCAACGGCCCTCTACGGGACGAAGGCGGAGGTCCGCGAGGCATCGAAGATCCTCATGGATCTCGGCCGCAAGGAAGGCGGGCGCTACACCGGCGACGAGATGGCCGTGGGCGACTGGGCGTCACGGCATGACCGCTACGCCAACCCTCTGCACGGGCGCCTCCCGGACGGCACCGTCGCCCCGATGTCGTGGCACTGCGAGGACGCGTCCGTGAACTGGAGCGCGATCCCTAAGGTGCGCGAGGAGTGGACGGCGATCGCGCAGAAGTACATCGACAAGTACGGGATCTTCGACAACTGGGGGATGTACTGCTACACCAGCGCGTCCTACAAGCCGTGGGGCGACTACCTCACCGAGATCGACATCGGTATCTGGGAGGAGAAGCTCGACGACGAGACGTGGGCCGGCTGGCACGATTTCAAGACCGAGATCGCCAAGGTGACGCTGAAATACGGCGGCTCGATCAGCAACTGCCACGGGACCACGCGATACGGCGACGCCGAGCTGGTGCCCGAGGAGATGGGCGGCGGTTGGGACGTAATGCTGAAGATCAAGAAGGCCCTCGACCCGAACAACATCATGAACCCTGGCAAGCAGATGCTCGACCAGGCCTACGAGAGCTGAGGAGCAAGCCGTGCGACGTTTCGTCTACAAGCAGCAGTACGTGCGCCCCGAAGCCACCCGGGTCTCGGACGGCGTGATCATGCGGCTGGAGCACGTGTACGAGGTCGACCCGGACCTCATGGGCATCCACTTCCGGCAGCAGAACATGCCCCTGTGGGACACGCTCCGCATCGTGGAGAGCCGCAACGAGCACCTGAACTGGATGCACGAGCACTTTGCCGACGAGACGCTGGTCGCAGGCATCGAGTCCGAGCTGGATCTGGGGCCGGGCCAGCCGAGCGGCGAGGCCTACCCGCCGCCGCCAGAGGCGCCTGCGCGGCACCCAAAGCCAATCCTCCCGTACTGAGTTCCCTGCCCGCCCTTCTTGAGCCGCCACCCGTGCACGATGAGGCGGCTTCGCAATATGCGCGGGGACAACGCGCCGCCGCGCACGTCGGTGCGTGGCACGCGGATGCTCGCGGGAGATGGTTCAACCGGCAGGTGACTGCTCGCGGAGGCTCCGCAGTCGGTCGGCGACCTCGATCGCGTCGCCCTCGGGGACACCCTCTGAGTGGTCGTATGGCTTGGCGATGAGCATGTACGCCAGCCCGGTGGTGAAGACGAGGATCGCGCCGATGACCACGATCCACCGATCGAGGAAGGTATCGGCGTCGCCTGGCCGGGCGAGCAAGAAGATCGCGAAGATTCCGTAGGCCAGCGCGGCCACATTGACGACCATCCCGGCCGACCCGAGGTTCCACAACCCCGCCGGGCGCCAACCACGGAGGCGCTGCCGCAGGGCCGCGAGAACCACCGCTTGGAAGGCAATATAAATACCGAGTATCGCGAACGCGGTGACCCTGGCCAGGGAGTCCGGCCGCCAAAAGATAAACAGGCAGAGCGCGATCGGCACCAAGCAGGCCACGAGCAGCGAATTGGTGGGCACGGCATGCTTCGCAGACATGCGCGAGAGCCAAGGGCTGAACGGCAGCATCCGGTCCCGGGCCGAGCCGTAGAGCAGCCGGCTGCCCGCTGCCTGCAAGGACAGCACACAGGAGATGAACGCCGTGATCGCGACGATCAGGAACAGCTTCGATCCGACGGTACCGAGCGAGTCCTCGAGGATCGACGGGATCGGGTCGGGTTCATTGCCGTCCACGATCGCCTGCAAGTCCGGCGCAGCGAGCACATACCCGGCATACGACATGAGCCCGGATACCCCGCCGATCAGGATCGTCATGATCATGGCTTTGGGGATGCGGCGGGTCGGGTCCTTGACCTCCTCCGCGACGCTGCCGCATGCCTCGAACCCGTAGAAGAGGAACAGCCCGGACAGCGAGGCCCCGAGGAACGTGATCAGGTATGCCTGATCCCCGCCTGCACCGAGGGCGTCGAAGAACACCGAGAAGGGCTGCTTACGGTCGAATATCAAGAGGTACAGGCCCAGCGCTATGACGCCGGCAAGCTCGGCCCCCAGCCCGATCTTCGCCACTCGCGCGAGCATATGCGTGCCCGAGAAGTTGAACGCCAGCGCGAGCAACAGCAGTACGACAGCGGTGATAAGGCCGACGAGGGGCGTGGCCTCGAGCCCGAACAGCGCGGCGACGAACCCGCCACCGAACTCGGCCACCGCTGTCACCGTAACGATGACCGCCCACAGGTACACCCACGAGACGATCCAGGCGTATCGACGGCCCCATAGCCGCCTGCACCACTGGTAGATGCCGCCCGCCAGCGGGTACTGCGACACGACCTCGCCGAAGATTAGCGCCACGAGCATCTGGCCGCTTCCCACGATCACGATCCACCAAATCGCGGGCGGTCCACCCGCCGCCAGGCTGAGCCCGAACAGCGAGTACACCCCGACCAGGGGTGAGAGGTAGGTAAACCCGAGAGCGAGGTTGGACCACAAGCTCATCGAGCGGTGGAAGTCGCCGCTGTAGCCCAATGCGGCCAGGTGCGCCTCGTCGGCGGCGACCGGAGTGCTCGGTGGGTCTGATGCGGTCATGACCTAGTCCTCTCGTGGGCACCTGATGGTGCCGAGCACAAGGAATTGGAGGGGTTATCGACACCCTACCGCTTGTGACGTTTCCCTTGTGGCGACAACTCAGCTGATGCCTTCCGCTATCGCTGCCTCACCACTTAACTGGCGACCTTCATTGATGTAGCTGGACCAGACGTCCTCGCTCACCCTTGACCGGTTCTTGGCTAGCGACCGACTCAGATGGGCGACGTCCGGTGGTGGTCGGGGCAAGTTGGCCTCCTCGCGCATCGCCTCCGAAGTGCCGAAAAGCCGTGCGCTTCTGCGGATATCGCCGGACTCTCCCCACAGCAAGGCCAACTGTTCGATCAGACCGATGGTGAGGTCGATGTCATTCACGGCCAGCGCGTCGGGGGAAACGTCACGTAGCTCTCGGTAGGCAACCTCAATATGCCGGCGCGGATCCGAGCAGCGGCAAGGTTGACCCGGTCGCACGCTTCCGCCCACCCGTCCTCGAGCTCACGGTCCAAGGCGAGCGCCCGGTCGAATAGATCGATGGCAGCGGCCGGAGTGCCAACATCAGTTTCGAGGATCCCCAAATTGGACAGTAGAGCTGCCAGGCGACTTGTGTCACCGCTCCGTTCGGCCAGGGATATGCCTTCGGTGAATAACGCGCGAGCCTGATCGTGGCGATCGGTGTTGCGGTAAGCGATGGCAAGGCTGTTGAGTTCCTTGGCAGTCTGGCTGTCGTCACCTTGGCCCCGCCAATAGTCAAGGCAGCGGGACAGCAGCTGACGCGCTTACTCCGAGTCGCCTTGCTGAAGCAGGATGACACTAAGGCCCGTGTGGTCCTCAGCTCTCGAGTGCGTGATGCTCGAGCCAGGGACCACGGCGCACCGACCCGCCGGCCGCCGCGTCGTGTGCCGGTCTAGGTTGAGGCCATGCGAGTAGCCATCGCCGGAGGCCACGGCCAGATCGCCCTGCGCCTCGCCAAGGTCTTGTCAGAGCGCGGCGACGAGGTCGTCGCCCTGATCCGCAACCCCGACCACGCGAACGACGTGAGACAAGCTGGCGCCGAGCCCGCTGTGATCGATCTCGAGCATGCGAGCGAGGGCGATGTGGCGCAGGCGATCGCCGGCACCGACGCCGTCGTGTTCGCCGCCGGCGCCGGTCCCGGGAGCGGGCCCAAGCGCAAGGAGACGATGGACTATGGCGGCGCGGTGAAGCTGATCGCGGCGGCGCAGCAGGCCGGGGTCGGCCGCTACGTAATCGTCAGCAGCATGGGGGCGGACCCCGACCTATCCGGCGACGACACCTTCAGCGTGTACCAGCGCGCGAAGGGCCGCGCGGACGACGCGGTGCGCGCGAGCGGGCTCGACGCAACCGTCGTGCGCCCCGGTGGGCTGACCAACGACGCCGGCACTGGCCGCGTCAGCATCGGCGAGAGCCTCCCGCGCGGGCAAGTCACGCGCGACGACGTCGCTGCGGTCATCGCCGCCGTGCTTGACTCGCCGAACGCGATCGGCAAGACCGTGGACCTGATCGGCGGCGACACGCCGGTCGTGGCGGCCGTCCAGGCGATCTAGCGTCCCGGTTCAGAGCCGCTCGCGGGCTCATTCTGGGTACGCGGCGACTGGAGGCCTGGGGCTCAGCTGACTCGCCGGCCAGAGGCTCAGCTCGGGGTAAGGACGACCTTGCCGATGTTGCGACGTTCGGCGAGGAATCTGTGAGCGTCGCCGGCCCGCTCGAACGGAAAAGCCTTCGCGACGACGGGCGCTAGGCGGCCCGCTGCCAGATCGGCGAGCAGCGGCGTTGTGATCCTGTCCATGCCACCTTCCCGCCGCCACCAGCTCAGCAGATTGAGACCGAAGACACCACGATTCTGATTTAACATCCGGCCGGCGTGCCACCACGGCATGGTCGAAGTCGGCAAGCGGAGCACGCTGCTCACGGCGGCGCGTACGTTGAGGCCGTTTTCGTTGAGAGCATCCGACAGGTTGTACATGATCAGCCGACCCCCCGGCCGAAGGATCCGGTAGTCCTTTCGAAACGAGGTCGGCCCCAAGGCGTCCAACACGATGTCGACACCTTCACCGTCGGTGAGCCGGCGAACTTCGGCCTTGAAGTCTTGGCTGCGGTAGTCGATGGGATGATGCACCCCCTGAGCCTGGATGGCCGGATGCTTGGCCGCCGATGCCGTGGCGAAGATCTCCGCGCCGGCGTTACGAGCGATCTGAGTCGCGGCGATCCCAACGCCACCGGCGGCTGAGTGGATCAGTACCCGGTTCTCCGCGCGGAGGCCGCCCATGATCATCAGCGCGGCGTACCCCGTGCCGTAGCTCACAGGGAACGCCGCACCTTCCTCGAAGCTGAGGTTGTCCGGCATTGGCAAAACATCTCGGGCCTGAGCGGTAGCCAGCTCGGCCTGACCCCCGAATTGAGTCCCGGCCATCACCCGCTGCCCGATGACCAACCCGCTGACACCGGCGCCGATGGTCTCGACTTCGCCGGCGACCTCATAGCCCAGAACGCATGGCGTCTTCGGTGTCGCAGGATAAAACCCCACCCGCGCCATCGTGTCTGCGAAGTTGAGGCCCGCCGCACGCACCGTGATCCGGACCTCACCCGTACCCACTGCAGGGTCTGGCCATTCCTGGACCTCGAGCACCTCCGGACCACCCGTCCGGGTCAAGACGACCGCCTTCATGGCCTAAAGCTACGCGCGGCTCTCCCCCAAGGTCGCGCCGATCGGGCAGAGCCGATCCCAAAGTCTTTGGCTGCTCGCGCATCGCGCAAAGAATCCGCCGGCGTCGTCGTCCTTGGAAAGATGTGAGAGGCTTGAGTCGCTGTTGCAAGTCTTGTGTCGTGGTTAGTGCTACGTTCCCGGGAGTTTTGCGTGGGCGTTGGCAAATGTCTGGCGTTCGACAGCAGTCGAGAGTCGTGAGGTGCGACCTCGAGATGCTAGGAGATGTTTCATGGCACAAGGAACCGTCAAATGGTTCAACGGCGAAAAGGGCTTCGGCTTCATCGCAGTAGATGGGGGCGGCCCCGACGTGTTCGTCCACTACAGCGCAATCGAGTCGTCCGGTTTCCGTTCGCTCGATGAAGGCCAGCGCGTGGAGTTCGACACAACCCAGGGCCCGAAGGGCGCTCAGGCGGACAAGGTTCGCCCCATCTAGTTTGCTCGGCCGGCTAGTGGAGCGCCGTGTAATCTCGGCGCTTCATTAGCCTTGTTACGCGCTCCATCGTCCGTGCGCATCAGGTGTCCCTGAGGGGCACAATCAAACGGTGGACGACGCCACGGGCAAAGCAGCGGTCATCCTGAGTGCGCCTGACCTGCTTGCCCGATCCGCGCGGTCTCTGGCGGTGAACGTGGCACTGATGCGTGCGTTCCGCCGCTCACCGATCGACTTCCTCGACGTGCTGGTGGCCAGTGGTGCCGGCACCGTCCCGCTGCGGATGGGACCCGAGCGAGTGCTGCTCGTTGACGACCCCACCCAGGTCTGGGAATTGCTGACCACGCACGCCCGTCGTACCGGTAAGGGCCGCGGGCTGGTACGCGCGCGACTACTGCTCGGCCAGGGCCTGCTCACCAGCGAGGGTGACGCGCACCTGCGGCACCGCCGCGCCCTGCAGCCGGCGTTCCACACGCAGCGAATCGCCGACTACCTGGCGCACTTCGCCTGCGCCGCGCGGCGCGCGGCCGACCGGTGGTCCGACGGTGGCGACATCGACCTAGTCGCAGAGATGTCGGCCATGACGCTGGACGGCGCCGCGACGGCGCTGTTCGGCTCCGACCTCCGCGCGGCAGCGCCGCAGATCACCCGCGCGCTGACCAATCTGCTTGCGGGCTTCCGGCTTGCCATGGCCCCGGGGGGTCCCGCGCTGCTCCGCTCTCCGCTGCCCGTCGCCATTCGGGTGCGCGCAGCCAAGGCCGAGCTGGAGACCGTCGTCGACGATCTCATCCGGGGGCGATGGGCCGGTGAGTTTCCACCCGGACCGGTGCTGGAACTGCTGGCTTCGCAGCCGGAATTCAGCGACGGTCACGCCCGGGACGAGGTGATGACGTTGCTCTTGGCCGGGCACGAGACGACGGCCATGGCCCTTACCTGGGCCCTCGCCGCGATAGACCAGACGCCGGCGGTGCGCGCCGATCTGCAGGCCGAGTGGGACGCCAAGCAGGAGTCACTTCCGGCGGCTGAGCTTGCGGACGCGCTGCCCCTGACCACGGCGGTCCTTGCCGAGACATTACGGCTGTGGCCGCCGTCCTGGATGTTCAGCCGCCGGGTCCTCGAGCCGGTTGTGCTCGGCGGGCGCACCGTGCCCGTGGGGACGATGTGCCTGATCAGCCCGGCTTTGCTGCATCGCGACCCGCGGGCGTGGGCCGAACCCGAACAATTCCAGCCAGACCGCTGGCTGCGGCGCGTATCGGGGCAGGCCGACCGCTTCGACCCCAAGTCCCCAGGCCAACCGCGCGGCGCATACCTGCCCTTCGGTGCCGGACCCCGGATGTGTATCGGGGAGCAGTTTGCCTGGTCGGAGGCCGCAACGATGCTGGCCGAGCTAGGCCGCGCGTGGCGCCTCCGCGTCCACGACACTCCGCTGACTGCCGGCCGGTCCTCAATGACGTTGCGGCCGAATGGTCCCGTGCACGCAACGACGTGGCACCGCACGTCGTGAGGGACGCGCAAAAGGCATACTGAGCGCGTGCCCCACGAGGACCCGAAGGTGGCCTACGAGCAGCTGCGCACAGCACACCTGAATGCGGTGCGAGCCTCGCTCGAGGACCACGTGGCGCGGCTGGACTGGCCGCAGCAGCGAATCGAGCGGTACCGAACCGAGCGACTCCGGTCGTTGCTCGGGTTTGCGCGCGAGCGCTCGCCGTTCCACGCCGCCCGGATGGCCGACCTCGACCCGGCCACGGCGACGGTCGAAGACCTCGTACGGCTGCCGCCCATGGTCAAGCAGGATGCCCAGGACGAATGGGACGCGATTGTCACCACGCCCGATATCGACCGCTTCGGGGCCGAGCGGGTGTTGGCCCAGCAGCGCTGGTTCTGCTACACGCCAGCGGGACACCAGGTGTTCAGCTCAGGCGGCTCAAGCGGGGTGCGCGGGGTGTACGTCTGGGATTGGGAGCAGTTCATAACGCTGGCCTGTCTGGCCTGGCGGTGGCAGCTGCGTGCTGAGCGCGCTTCCGGGTCCGACGTCCGCCCGGCGCGATTGGCTGTGTTGGAGGCCGGCGAGCCGCCACACGCCAGCACGCCGTTGTTCGACGTCTCGACCGGGCCGTTGATGGAGACCGTCGTGATTCCGGCGGCGGAGCCGTTCGACCAGGTGCTACGGGCGGTGGCGGACGCACGCCCGACTCATCTCGTGGGCTACGCCTCGGTGATCGGACACCTCGCCCGTGCCGCAATCGCTGGTGAGCTCGATATCCGGCCGATTCGTGTGAGCACCAACTCCGAACCGCTCAGCGAGGAGGACCGCGACGCGATCGAGGGCGCCTGGGGGGCGCCCATCCACAACCTCTGGGGCTCGACCGAGATCGGCGTCCAGGCAGTCGGCTGCGGCCACGGCGAGGGCCTTCACATCTGTGAGGACGAGGTGATTCTCGAGCGGGTCGATTCGGCCGGACGCCCGGTGGGCCCCGATGAGGCGGCCGCACGCACGCTCGCGACGGGGCTTGCCGGCCGCACCTTCCCGTTCATTCGCTATGACCTCGGCGACGAGGTCACGCTGCTGCCCGGACGCTGCACCTGCGGCAGTTCGATGCTGCGCATCGCCGACATTGCCGGAAGGCGCGACGACGACTTCCGCTACGGCCAGCGAATGGTTCCGGCGAGCGCGTTCCGGCACGTGCTGGGTACCGACCCGCTGATCTCGGAGTACCAGGTGCGCCAGACCGCGGGCGGGGCCGACGTGCTCGTGGTCGGGTCGCCCGATGTCTCTGAGGCTGCTGCGGCGCTCGTCTCTGCGCTGCGGCCGTACGGGCTGGCGAATCCCGAGATCAAAGTAAGCGTTGTTGAGCAGATCCCGCGTCACGCCTCGACAGGCAAGCTCAAGCGGTTCATCGCGCTGAGTGACTAGTCGCTTGACGCCTACCGCAGCTGGGGCAGCACCTCGGCCCCGAATATCTCGATCCAGTCCTCTTGCCTCTGCCCGACGTGGTGCAGCGCGATCTCGTCGAACCCCAACTCCGCGTACGCGGCGAGTTGTGCGGTGTGCCGGCCGAGGTCAGAGGAGACATGCACGACCTGGCGCACCCGCTCGATCGGGACGTCCTGGGAGACGGCATCGAAGGTTTCCGCGCTGTCTATGTCCCAGCAGGCCGGCGGCGGAAACACGTTGCTGCGCCACTGCTCGTGGGCGATCGCCTCGGCCTGCGCGTCGTCGGGTGCCCAGCTCAGATGGACCTGCAGGTGCAGCCGTCCGCGTCCGCCCGCCGTGCGGTAGGCGTCGATCAGCCGGCGCAGGTGCTCCCGGTCGGCGTTGACTGTGATCAGCCCGTCCGCCCAATCTGCGCACCAGCGGGCCGTCGGCACGCTGACGGCAGCCCCGAGCAGCAGCGGTGGATCGGGTGGCCGGGTCCACACTCGCGCCCGGTCGACGCGGACCAGCCCGTCGTGGCTCACTTCCTCGCCACGCAGTAGCGCGCGAATGATGTCGACGCATTCCCGCAGCCGGTCGTTGCGTAGCTGCTTACGTGGCCAGCCGGTACCGGTGATGTGCTCGTTGCTGGCCTCGCCGGTGCCGAGCGCCGCCCAGAACCGGCCGGGATACATGCTGCTCAGGGTGCCGATGGCCTGGGCGATCACGGCAGGGTGGTAGCGCTGTCCCGGCGCGTTGACAATCCCGAACGGCAGCGTGGTGGCTTGCATCGCGGCGCCGAGCCACGACCAGGCAAAACCGGAGTGGCCTTGCCGCTCGCTCCACGGCGAGAAATGATCCGAGGACATCGCTGCGTCGAAGCCGGCCTCTTCGGCGCGCTGCACCGCGGCCAGCAGTTCGCTGGGATGAACCTGCTCGTGCGAGGCGTGGAAGCCGAAAGCGGACATGCAGGACCCGTACCCGTTCACCCGATTTCGAAGCCAGCGACCGTCGAGCCCGATAACGGCGCCAGCGATGCTGATGGGTCATCCGCCCACCCGAATATCGGCGGGTTACGGGTGGTGGGCGGGTTTGGTGAGGAAGTCGAGCACCGCCTGCACCTGGCCGGGGAGGTAGTGACCGGTGTCGGGGAGCAGACGCATCTCTACGTTCGGCCCACATTGGCTCAGGCGGCGGGCGGTGTCATTGGAGTCGAGCATCGCGTCCTGCGCTCCAGCGATGACCAGCGTCGGCGGGACGAGTCCGGCCAGAGTCGTGTCGTCGGCCAGCGGCACTCGATCCAGTCGCGGCCGGAAGTGCTTGAAGATCAGCAACGCGAACTCGCCCAACGCCTGGTCATGCGGCCCGGCTTGCCCCTGCCGCACGCCCAGCGCCGACGACAGCAGCCTGCGGCGGCCGCGGTCGCCGAGCAGCTGTAGCAGGACCGCCTTGACCAGGAAGCTGGGTCGCTGCCGCCCGATGCCGCTGGGTGCTAGCAGCACCAGCTGGGCGACTCGCTGCGGGCGGCGTACCGCATAGTCCAGGGCCAACGCGCCACCCAGCGACACCCCTACCAGCGCGGCGCGGTCCAGGTTCAATCCGTCGAGCACGTCGTCGAGCCATTCGGCGTATGCCGCTGAGCCCAGCGGCGGCCGGGAGGGCGCGCTGGCGCCCGGCTCGCCGATCACATCGACGGCATAAACGCGCAGCCGCTGAGCGTACGCCGCTATGTCGGGGAGCCACATCGCAGCATTGGCGCCGGAACCCTGGAGCATCACAACTGGCTGTGCGTCGGCGGGGCCGCAGTTGACGACAAAGGTCTCGCCCTCCCGGGTAGGCACCCGCAGCTGGCGGGTGCCGGCGGGCCAGCGCTCCAGCAGCTCGCGGTAGCGTGCCTGGACCAAGTCGCGGCCGGTCTCGGACCGATAGACAGAGCTCATCGCGACTCCAGCAGGGCGCTTACCAGGCGCAGCAGTTCGGCGCTGGTCTGCGCGCCCCCGAGCAGCATGATGCGCAGCCGCGCGCGTTCCTCGTCGTACACCGTCTGCACTCGCATCGGATCGTCATCCTCGCGAGGCCCATTGACCGCGGCCATCACCAGGGTCATCACCCGGTCGGCGTCCTGCCGGGAGATCGCGTCGACGGCGACCACGCTGGACACCTCGACGTGCCGTGTCCTCTGGGCATCCTCGCGCGGGGTGGCCGGCACGCTGCCGCCGGTGAGCGCGGCGAGGTCCTCGCCCGCGATGCGGTACTGCTTGCCTATCCGGACCGCCTTGAGCCTGCCCTCCCGTACGTAGTTACGGACGGTCTTCACATGCAGGCCCAGGCGTTCAGCGACCTGTTCTACGGAGTAGAGCTCCGACATCCTTCCTCACGCTTCCCGTACGGTCTGCGTGAGCCGGGCGCCGAGATCGTCGTGGTCAGCGACGAACCAGATGTGCTGTCCCCGGTTCGACTCGTGGACCAGGGCGCGCAGGGCCGAGCTGCTATCCAGCTGCCGAGACAGGTCTCCGATGATCACCAGCCGCAGCTGGTAGTTCACGAATTTCTGCATGATCTCCCCGGCGAGGCCCGTGTTGAGGGTGAAGAAGGCGTCGTCGAACCGAGTGGCGGGTACAGCGACCACCTCAGTCTGTGAGAGTGCCGCGCCGATCAGGTCGAGGGCGTCCTGCACCGTGGCGATAGTGGGTCCATCGGTGTCGCAGACGAGCGTGGTGACGCCGTCATATTGAGTCAGAATGTCAGCCATCACGTACCGCCTGGATTATCTCTATACTTCCTCATCATTCCGGATTGCCTGGAGCCAAAGATCCTAACACTCCCTATCATGCCGCAAAAGGCCTGCATATGCCCTGACATTACGGGCGACCCGAAAGCGTGCGGCGTGACATATCGTCGGCCCAATGGGCGTACCAACGCTGATCGTCGTCTCCGGGCCGGGTGGTTCTGGCAAGACGACCCTGGCGCATCAGTTGGCTGCCACCCTCGGCTGTCCTGCTCTGTGTCGCGACGAGATCAAGGAAGGCATGGTCGCGTCCAACCCGGGCTTTGTACCTGCGATCAGCGACCAGCTGACTGCGCGGACGTACGATCTGTTCTTCGAGGCGATCGCACTGTTTCTGCGGGCCGAGGTAACGCTGGTCGCCGACGCAGGGTTCCAGCATTCGATCTGGTGGCAAGGCCTCGAGCCGCTGACCGACCTAGCGATACTCAAGATCGTGCGCTGCCAGGCGCCCGACGAGTTGGCCCGCCAACGCGCGCTGACCCGGCTGGCTGCCGAGCCGACTCGCGCAGCCCACGCCGACGCCGAGCACTTCTCTGTGCCCCGGACCTTCGACGCTATCCACGTCGACGCGCCCACCCTCGACGTCGACACCTCCGACGGGTGGCGTCCTGACCTTGAGGAGATTGCCGCCTTCTGCCGCAGCCCATGAACGGATCCTTGATCAGCTGGCCCGACGCACAAGCTCCTCGACGACGGCCGACGGGCCGGGCAGTCGCTCGATCTCGGTCTTGACGCTGGCCGCGGCAGCAGCGTAAGAGTCGTCGTCGAGAACGCTTCGAGTGGCGTCGCGGATCGTCTCCGCCGAGACCTGCTCCGGCAGCAGCGTGATGCCAGCGCCGATGCGTGAAATCTGCAATGCGTTTCCGAACTGGTCCGCGGCGCGCGGCAGGCACACTAGCGGCACCCCGTGCGCCAGCGCACCGATGATGGTGCCGGCGCCGGCATGGCAGACGACGGCGCTGCACCGCGGCAGCAGCAACGTCTGGGACACGTACTGTTCGACGGCCACGTTGGGCGGCAGTGGTTCGAACGCCTCCGGCTCGGTCCCATAGCCACAGGTCAGGACCACGTTCACTGGCAGGTCCCGGAGCGCATCCAGGGGTGCGGCAAACTCGGCGGCGGCATTGAACACGGTTCCCAAGGTCAGGTAGACGGTTCGCTCGTACGGCAGCGCGATGACGCGCTCAGGCAGCACGTCACCCGGCCTGACTTCGCCCGCGTCCGGACGGATCTGGATCACGTCGGTGAACGGCTGGTCATCGGGTGCCTGCAGCACGGCAGGGAACGGGTCGAGGTAAGGGGTGTCGGCCATCGGGACCCGCCACGCCGGATCACCCAAGCTCGAGCGGACCCGATCCAGGGCCAGCTGCGCGAGAGCGACGAAGTTTGGATAGTGAGCGCCCAGCCCGTGCAAAACGTGGAGATCAGCTGGGACATACATCCCGGCCAATTCGTAGATCTCCCGCACGACGATGTTCGGACGCCAGTCAGTCGTCCGATCCAGCAGGTCGTGGGCACGGGCGATGGCGGGGTCGGCGAACATCGCCATCCCATCGGCCACGGTCCTATCCGCGTCGCTCTCAGCGGCTCCTCGGGGACGGTTTCGCAAGCCGGCCTGGATGGTCTCGAGCTGAGGACCGATCGCCCACGCCGTGAGGCCACGTCGTTCGATGTCGGGGACGACGTTCGGGCCCGCGGCGACAACGACCTCGTGCCCGGCTGCCTGCGCCGCCCGAGCGAGCGGCAGCATCGGCAGCCAGTGGCCGACGAGGGGGTTGCTAGTCAACAGAATGCGCATGACGACTCCAGATCAGCGTGTCGAGCCTCAAATACAATCGCACCGGCGAACCCAGCCGCACACGGTGTCGCAATGCGCTCCTATCTCGAGGCCGGATCGCCGGTCTCTCTATATCAGGTGGTGAGCCGAATCCGACACTGGAGGAACCGGAACCGGGAGTCCGAGCCACTGACTTCGGCATACGCGCTGATCACGTCCTCCACGAAGTCCGCCCGATCGTCCGGGGCTAGGCGTCCCGTCCAGGCAACCAGGCCGGCCGCGCACCAGTCGATGAACGCCGCTCTCGTTCCGAAGTCCCATTCAAGATCGTCTACCACCAGCCGTTCCACCGCGAAGCCGGCGGAGTCGGCGGCGGCAGCGTAGGCATCCGGGTCGACGTGCACGAATGGCGCACCGAATGCGTCGAAGGCAGACTGCCATCGCAACGACTGGCATGTTTGCATCACCACGTCCTCCAGGCTGGGACGCTGCCCGTCGCAGACGAACACCAAAAGCGCGCGCCCGTTCGCCCGCAGCGCCGAACGGATCCTCCGGAGGGCTTCCAGCCAGCGAATCTCCCAATGCAGCGCGTTGAAGGAGGTGGCAACGTCGAAGCTCGCGTGGAAAGTGAGCGTCGCCGCCGTCCCTACCATGAACGTGGACCGGCTCGTGTCAGGAAGGAGTTGCCTGGCAGCGTCGATCATCCTGGCTGAGGGGTCCACACCCACGACTGTGCCGGTGGTCAGCCGGGCAGCGATCATCGCGGTCACCTTCCCGTCGCCGCAACCGACGTCGAGAACGCGCTCGCCACCATCCAGGACCAGATCGGCCAGCGCTCGCTCGGCTACAAGCTGTTGCAGGGTGTTGACATGTCCGTACGAGTCGGGGTCCCACTGTGACACTCCGTCATCATGACGGACCCGGAGCCATACGCGCCGCGATGGGTCGCGTCGGCCGATTCCCTCAGAATCTGACGCCAGTTCCCCCGACACGCCGTCCAGACCGGCTGCACACGGAACTGGCGTCAGTTCTTGAGGGCTATGCCCTAACGAGCCCTCGAATCGCGCTCAGAACCTGCGGTTAGCGAGTACGGGGATGGCGGCCCGGGTCTCCCCCACCACGTCAAGATCAAGGTCGGCCAGCAGCAGGCCGGGCTGCGCGCCCAGTGACTGCAGCACCTCGCCGCGAGGAGAGATAACCGCGCTGTAGCCAACCCCGGTTGGGGCTCGCCCGTCGAGTGAAATTCCGGTTGCGGCTGGGTCCGCTTGCGCGGCAGCAACCAGGTATGACGTGCTGTCCAGCGCACGTGCCCGGGTCAGTAGCTGCCACTGCTCAACCTTGCCCGGTCCGGCACCCCAGGAGGCGGCCACGCAGATCACCTGAGCTCCAAGATCGGCAAGTCTCGTGTACAGGCCGGGAAACCTGATGTCGTAGCACAAAGTGAGGCCGACTCTTGCGCCTCCTACAGTGATCACCACAGGCTCGGCACCGGGCGCAACCGTGTCGGATTCGCGGAATCCGAAAGCGTCGAACAGGTGGATCTTGTGGTAATGCGCATCAACACCGGGTCCGACGACGCGCAGCGTGTTGTTGACCCGGCCGTCCGCGCTCGGACTGAACATGCCAGCCAGCACAACCAACTCGTGATGCGCGGCAATCTTTTGCAACTGCTTGGCCCAAGGTCCGTCCACCGGTTCGGCGATCTCCGCCAGCGGCAATCCGAAGCGGCGCATGGTTGCCTCGGGGAACACCACAAGCTGCGCGCCCTGATCGGCCGCCTCGGCCGTTTGCGACGCCACGAGTTCCAGGTTCTGCTGAGGGTCTGCCCCGCTGAGGATTTGGGCAACGGCGACCCGAAGTGTGCTCATCGTCGGTTTCCTTCTTCCCTAGGCATCTCCCATACCAGCACCTCTGCCTCTGCACGTGCGGAGAGCCTCAGCTGGGCCGCGCCGCCTGACAGCCGCAGCGAATCGCCCGGCTCCAACCGCCCGATCGTGTCAACGTCCACAAGTCCGCGCGCCAGGTGGACATGCAGCAGATCACCGTCTGGCAGCCTGCGCGAAGTCCCGGCTGGCAGCACGCTGACCCATAGCGTGGAGCTGGCGCTGCCGAGGCTCACCACCGCATCGGAGTGCCGACCAGAGGCGATCGGCACCCAATCCCTGGCAAGATCACCAAGCGCCAGCTCCCCTTGCTGATAGCTCGGAGGGACACCAGCCTCGTCAGGCCTGATCCACATCTGGATGAAGTGGACGGGCTGTGCGGGAAGCGTCGGATCGATCCGGTAGGCATCGTTACGCTCGGCGTGCACGACGCCCGAGCCTGCGCTCATCCGCTGCACCAGTCCGGGGTAGGTCAGCCCTGAGTTACCGCGCGAGTCTTCATGGACAAGTGATCCGGAAAGTACCCAGGTGACAATCTCGGCGTCGCGATGTGAATGGTCCGGGTAGCCGGCGCCGACGCGTACCAAATGATCATTGTTGACCATGAGGCGACCGAAGTCGACGTTTGTCGGATCGTAGTGTTCGCCGAAGGAGAAGCTGTGGTAGGTCTCGGCCCCATCGGTTCGGCTGAGGAAACGCTGCCGTGCCCGGCGCAACTCGATGTCCGGCATGGCGATCTTCGGCGTGCTCACTGGTTCAGTATCGCCGTCTGGTGAAGCATCAGGTGAGTTGGCGCCGGCGTACGCTCCACCCATGCCTGCTCGTCCCGTCCCTGAACCAATCGCACCAGGTGAGGAATCGGTCTGGGACTACCCGCGCCCGCCGGCGATCCGTTCCAGCGATGAGGAGATCATCGTGATCTTGGGCGGCGTGGAGATCTGTGCGACCCGGACCAGCTTGCGGATTCTGGAGACTGGGCACCCACCGACCTACTACCTGCCTCGTTCGATCTTCGTCGAGGGTTCACTGATGCCGGCACGCGGGACGACGTTTTGTGAGTGGAAGGGCCGCGCCGCCTACCTCGATGTGATCGGCGGCAGCAAGGTCGCTGCCCGGGCAGCGTGGTACTACCCACATCCGAAGGCCGGCTACGCGGCGATTCTTGATCATGTTGCGATCTATGCCGGGGCGATGGACGAGTGCCTGGTCGATGGCGAGCGGGTGGTGCCGCAGCCGGGAGGCTTTTACGGTGGGTGGATCACCTCGACAGTGACCGGCCCGTTCAAGGGTGGGCCGGGCACCGAGGACTGGTGAACTAGATGGATGGCGAGTATGCCGAACTCGTGCTGAGCGTCGTCGAGCGAATACCACCCGGCCAGGTCGCGACGTACGGAGACATTGCTGAAATTGTGGGTCGCGGCGGACCTCGGCAAGTCGGTCACGTGATGGCGCTGTGGGGCGGCGGAGTGCCGTGGTGGCGTGTCGTACGCGCCGATGGGCGGCCTGCCCGCAACCTCGAGGTGTCCGGCTTGAGACTCCTCAAAGCCGACAAGACTCCGCTCAAGGGTGACCGCGTTGACCTGGAGCGGGCACGGTTCAGAATTGATGGCGGCAGCAGCTGAGATCCGGCGACCCGCTGTGATCAAAAACTCATGCCGACACGACTCTATGCAGGGTTCACATTGCGCCGTGATCTATGACAGGCTAAGGACCGCTGTTGCAAGTGGTCTGTGGTCAGTGCTACGCCCCCAGAACTTTGCGTGGGCGTGAGGAAAGTCCTGGCGTCCGACAGCAGTCGGGATCGTGAGGTGCGGTTTCGAATGCAGATGCTAGGAGAGTTTCATGGCGCAGGGAACCGTTAAGTGGTTCAACGCCGAAAAGGGCTACGGCTTCATCGCCGTGGACGGCGGCGGTCCGGACGTTTTCGTCCATTACAGCGCGATCGAGTCGACGGGATTCCGAACGCTCGATGAGGGCCAGCGCGTTGAGTTCCAAACCACCCAGGGACCAAAGGGCCCGCAGGCCGACCAGGTCCACGCGATCTGAGTTTTGCCACCACAAAGCCTCGGTACCGATCGGTACCGAGGCTTTGTGGTGGCTCTGGCAATTTCGGAGTCATGCCAGTCCGCTCCCTCGCCGGACGTCAACATCCCACGCTGCGTGGGTTGCTCACGCTGTGCATGGCGTGCATGCCATGCACAGCGTCAATATCCCACGCAGCGTGGGATATTGACGGGCGATGACAGCGCGACGAGCGCCGAACGAGTCAGTACGCCGGCTGCGAGGGGTCGATCTGGCGGACCCAGGCACTGACGCCGCCACCGACATGTACCGCGTCGGCTAGCCCGGCTCCGTGAACCAGGGCCAATACCTCCGCAGATCGCACGCCAGTTTTGCAGTAAAGCACCACCTGCTTGTCATGCGGCAGCCCGGCCAGGGCGACACCGGTCTGGAAGTCACCCTTGGGAATCAGAACAGATCCGGGGATCTGATTGATGTCCCGCTCGACCTTCTCGCGTACGTCGATCAGGACGAAGTCCTTCTTGCCGGAGTCACGCTCAGCAAGCCACTCCTCCAGCTGCTGGACGCCGACCGTGTGCCCCGCCACCGCCTGGGCCGCCTCATCGGTGATCGCTCCACAGAATTCGTCATAGTCGATCAGCTCGGTAACTGTCGGGTTCTCACCGCAGACTGCGCATTGTGGATCTTTGCGAACCCTCAGCTGACGCCAGCTCATCTCCAGCGCGTCGTAGATCTGCAGCCGTCCAATCAGCGGTTCCCCAATACCCGTCAGCAACTTGATCGCTTCGGTGACCTGCGTGGCTCCGATCGAGGCACAGAGCACCCCGAGGACGCCACCCTCAGCGCAACTAGGCACCATGCCGGGAGGCGGAGGCTCCGGGTAGAGGCAGCGATAGCACGGACCGTGCTCAGCCCAGAAGACACTGACCTGACCGTCGAATCGATAGATCGAGCCCCACACATACGGCTTTCCGAGGAGCACCGCGGCATCGTTGACCATGTAGCGGGTCGCGAAGTTGTCAGTGCCGTCGATGATCAGGTCGTACTGCCCGAAGATCTCCAACACGTTGTCGTTGTCCAGTCGGACATCGTGTACCACGACTTTGACAAACGGGTTGGTCTGGACGATGGACTCCCTGGCTGACTCGGCCTTGGACTTTCCAATGTCGGATTGGCCATGAATGATCTGGCGCTGCAGGTTGGACTCATCAACTGTGTCGAAATCGACGATGCCAAGCGTGCCGACTCCAGCAGCAGCGAGATAGAGCAGCGCTGGACTGCCCAGACCTCCGGCTCCGATCACCAGTACTCGAGTGTTCTTCAGCCGCTTCTGGCCGTCCATCCCGACATCGGGAATGATCAAGTGACGGCTGTAACGGCGTACCTCGTCGATGGTCAGCTCATCGGCGGGCGCTACCAGCGGCGGCAAGGCCACGGTTCTCCTCCAGTTCAAGGGCGCGGCACGTCACCGCGGAACCAGACTTCTGGATCTTCAGCGCTAACGCTCGCCCGACAAGTGCTATTCCGGATGATGGGATAGAGCCATGGCCGCCGCAGGGGACATCACCACCCGGGTAGGTGAGCGAACCCTGAGCCTCACCAATCTCGATAAGGTGCTCTACCCCAGCGTCGGGTTCACCAAGGCCGAGGTGATTGATTACTACCTCCGCATCGCTCCCGTGATGCTCCCCCACATCCGCGACCGCGTGATGACCAGGCTGCGGTTCCCGGACGGGGTCGGCGCAGACAAGTTCTCCTTCTACGAGAAGAACGCCCCCATGGGTACGCCCGACTGGGTACGCCGCGTGAACGTCGGCACCAGCGACGGCATCATCGACTACATCGTCGCCGACGACGAAGCGGCAATCGTGTGGCTGGCCAACCTTGCTGCGCTCGAGATGCACGTCCCGCAGTGGACGGTAGGCAGCGCCACGCCCGTGAAAGACGTGATCAACCTCCCCGAGCTGAAACCCCGTCGTGGAGAGCCGCTGGCCGACCGCGTAGTCGTCGACCTGGACCCTGGAGCCGGCATGACCATCGTCGAGAGCGCCCGCGCAGCGCTGATCGTGGCTGCCAGGCTTGCCGCGGACGGCATGATTCCGATCGCGCAAACCTCGGGCAGCAAGGGCATCCAGGTCTATGCCGCGATTGCTCCGACCCGCAGCAAGACTGCCTGGGGCTACGTCAAGCAGCTCAATGCCGCGCTGCACAAGGCCCAGCCAGACTTCTTTGTATCGACCATGTCGGTCCAACAAAGGGCCGGCCGGATCTATGTCGATTACAACCAGAACCTGGCAGCACGCAACACCATTGCCCCTTACTCGATGCGGGGCCGGGAACGCCCGGCAGTCGCCACGCCTGTGACCTGGGAGGAGCTGGGCAGCGTACGAAGGCCCGCGGATCTGCAGTTTGCGCCCGAAGAGGTCCTGGCGAGAGTCGCCGAACACGGGGACCTGGCCCGCGACCTGTTGACGTCGAATGCTCCGCCCTTACCCGACGAGGGCTGAGGTGGCGCGGGTTGCCCGTGACATCCCGCGCTGGTGAGATCCGCACTAGCCAGACTGCCTAATCCTGCGCTGTGCTCCCCCACAGGCTTCGTGCGAGCACGACGAGAAAGCCGCACGGCTAGGGTGAAACCGTGACCGCCAAGCTGGAGAAGGAGCCGATGGGCAACCGGGGAACCCGCCTGCCACGGGATCAGCGGCGCATCCAGCTACTTGATGCCGCCAACGAGGTCTTCACCTCGAAGGGCTACCACGCAGCGGCCATGGACGACATCGCGGAGGCCGCCGGGGTCTCCAAACCCGTGTTATACCAGCACTTTCCATCCAAAATGGACCTCTACCTCGCGCTTCTCGACCAGAGCTGTGATCGGCTGGTGGAGGTCGTCGAGGAGGCGTTGGCTTCGACTGAGGACAACGCGGATCGCGTGGTTGCCACCGTCGGAGCGTTCTATGAGTTCGTCTCCTCCGACAGCGGTGAGTTCCGCTTCGTCTTCGAATCCGATCTGACCGGTGATCGGGCGGTGCAGCAGCGACTGGCGCGCGTCAATGACGAGATCTCGGACGCTATCGCGGAAGTCATTGCCGAAGACACCTCACTGCCTGTCCAGCAAGCCAAGCTGCTCGCGGTCTCGCTGGTGGGTATCGCCCAGGTAAGCGCACGCTATTGGATCTCAGGCGGTACCTCAACGATCGCGCTCGACGAGGCCAAGCAGCTTGTCAGCATCCTGGCGTGGCGCGGCATCGGTGGCTTTCCACTCACCGAACACGACAGGGCCGCACGTACCAGCGGTCTGGCCGAACGCTAGGCACGTTTCAGGCTTCACTCGCGAAGCAAGTAACAACCCCTCGACCATGGCCGAGGGGTTGCGGTAGTGCAGGGTCGACCGAGTCAGCCCTTCGCCAGCGTGGTGGCTCCAGTCATGATGGCCACTGCCTCGGTCGGCGTATGTGACTTCGGCGTGATCACGCCAGCGCAGCCGCCGAGCCTGGCGATGTGGATCCGATCGGATACCTCGAACACATTCGGCATGTTGTGGCTGATCAAGATCACGGGCAGGCCCTTTTCCTTGATCTGCTGGATGAGGTTGAGCACCTGGCCCGTCTCCTTCACCCCCAACGCCGCCGTGGGCTCATCGAGCACGACGAACTTGGTGGCGAAGGTTGCCGCCCTGGCGACCGCCACGGCTTGCCGCTGACCGCCGGACAGAGTCTCCACGGCCTGCCCCATGTTCTGCACGGTCGCGATGCCCAGGTTGGCCATGGACGTGCCGGCGGCCTCCTTCATGCCCTTCTTGTCGAGCATGCGGAAGACAGACCCTAGGATCCCACTTCGCCTCTGTTCCCGACCGAGGAACATGTTGGCCGCGATGTCCAGCGCCGGGGCGACTGCGAGAGTCTGGTAGACCGTCTCGATGCCGGCGCTGCGGGCATCCTGGGGCGTCTTGAAGTGAACTTCATTGCCATCCATGTAGACCTGTCCGGAGTCGGCGATCAAGGCTCCGGTCAGGGCCTTGATGAGCGTCGACTTGCCGGCACCATTGTCACCGATGACCGCGAGGACCTCGCCCGGAAACAGGTCGACGTTCACACCGTCGAGACCGACGACCTTGCCGAAGGTCTTGATCAGACCGCGGCCCGACAGCACCGTTTCGCCAGGGTCGGCGAGCACCGGGGGATTACCGAGCCCGACCTTGCTCTTCTCTTCTTCCGACAGGTCACTTGTAGGAGGCGTCGTGGTCATGCCTTCACCTTTCTGATCCACTGGTCGATGGTTACCGCGACGATGATCAGCACGCCAATCGCCAGAATTCGCAGCTGGTCATCTACGCCGGCCAGGGCAAGCCCGTTGTTGAACACGTAGACAATCAGTGCACCGAGGATGGTGCCGATGATGCCGCCGCGACCGCCGAACAGGCTGGTGCCGCCGATCACGACCGCGGTAATGGTCTCCAGATTGGCGCCCACGATCGCGTTCGGGCTCGCCGTCCCGGCCCGGCCGATCATCACCCAGGCGGTAAAGCCGTAGATCAGTCCGGCCACGGTGTAAACGCTGAGCAGCACCTTGTCGACCTGGATACCGACCAGCCGGGCGGCCTCGAGGTCGTCGCCGACGGCGTACAGGTGGCGACCCCAGCTGGTCTGGCTGAGCACGAAGGCGACAATAACCGCGAGGACGGCCACAACGATTACGCCGACAGTCAGGCGGAACGGGCCGATCGCGAACCGCGTGCCCATGGCGTTGAGGATGGGGGGCATATCGTTCCTGCCGACGCTGGCTCCCCCGGAGTACAGGAGACCGACGGCGGTATAGATGCTCAGCGTGCCGAGCGTGGCGATGAACGGCGGCAGGTTCAGTCGAGTGACCAGCAGGCCGTTGATCAGCCCGCATACGGTGCCGACGACAAAGCCGATCAGCAGAGCCAGCCCCCCCGGCACACCGTTGTTGGCGGCCAGGTTGGCCATCACGAGCATCGCGAGGATAGCGGTCGCGCCAACCGCCAAGTCGATGCCGGCAGTAAGGATGATCAAGGTCTGACCGATGGCCAAGGCAGCGATCACCGCAGTCTGCTGCAGGATGATTGAGATTGTCCCGGGCGAGGCGAACCGCGGGTTGATGATCGTGAAAATGATGCAGGCCACGATCAGCACCATCAGCGGGCTGAGCGCGGGATGGGAGTGCAGCAGCTGCTGGATCCGCTGCACGGGCGACTGTTGGCGTTGGGCGAACTGCTCAGCGGCAGTCGCCGGTGCGTGGGTGTCTACACTCATGTGGGCTTCCTTGCTGTAGGAGATACTCCGGTATTTCGCGAGGCGACCGACGCCGCCCCGCGACGGGCTGGCTCCGCCCCGCCGGCCGAGCCAACCTTGGCTCGGTGCGGGGTGGAGCCAGCCGCTTTGTCGTTCAACTGAGTTCTAGCCCCAGCACAACTTCTCACCTTCAGCGACAGTGATGCTGTCCAGGCCCTCGACCGGCTTGTCGGTCACGAGCGCCACGCCGGTGTCGTAGAAGTCCAGGCCAGGCGTGACCTCTGGCTTCTCGCCGGTCGCCTTGAACTTGGCAATCGCCTCGACACCCAGCTCGGCCATCTTCACCGGGTACTGCTGCGAGGTGGCCCCAATGGTGCCGTCTTTGACGAGCACCAGACCCGGATCGCAGCCACCGTCAACCGAGACGATGGTGGCTTTCACCCCTGCAGCATTCAGTGCCTCAGCCGCACCACCGCCAGACGGTTCATTGATGGTGTAGACGAGGTTGATGTCCTTCGACTTGGCCAGGCAGGTCTCCATGGCCGTCTTGCCTCCGTCCTGCGGCACCCTGGGTCGGCTCGTTGCAGACGATCGTGTAGTCCCCGCCCTTGCCACCGGTGTACTTGCCGGACGGTGCCTCGTCGCCATTCTTCGTCTTGTCGGCCACATCGATGCCCATGCCGGTCAGGAAGCCCTGATCACGGTTGTAATCCACAGAGGCGACCTTGTCATTGAACAAATCGAGCATGGCAATGTTCGCCTTCTGGCCATTCATCTGCGCGGCCGCCCACTTCCCGATCAGCTCGCCTGCCTTGAAGTTGTCAGTGGCGAAGGTGATGTCGACGGTGTCCGGCGGGTCCGGCGGGGTGTCCAGCGCGATGACGTAGAGGCCGGCGTCGCGGGCCTGCGTGATGGCCGGGTTGACACCATCGGTGGCCGGCGTGATCAAGATGCCGGAGTCGCCGCGAGCGATGGCTGCCTCGATGGCCTGGATCTGAGTGGCCTCGTCGCCATCCTCCTTACCCGCTGCCGTGGTGATCGTGACGTTGTTGGCCTTCCCGGCCTCCTCCGCACCCTTCTGCATCGCGATGAAGAACGGGTTGGTGCTGGTCTTGGTGATCAAGGTGACGGCAACCGGCTCGGCCGCCTCGCCACCCGGGCTTCCCTCGGAGCCCGCGGTGTCCCCGCCGCCACCACAGGCGGCGAAGGTCAGTGAAGCTGCCGCAGTCAACGCCAGGGCCGCAGCGAGGCGTGAGCCCCTGCGGTTCGGCGGTAAATACTTCATAGATGATCCTCTCCGTATCCGCACCGCCGATCATGACAACGGTGTCAAGCTCATTCTTAAGTGGTTCTCAGCTTTGATGTCAACCCCAGCAGATTAACGAATTGGTATCTGGGTACGCTACTCCTGAGAAAGGGAGACATCGATGTCAACGCCGCCTACCGGATCGGCTCCTCGAGTGAGGGCGACCATCCGTGACGTTGCGGCGTTGGCAGGCGTGGGAACCAAGACCGTGTCGCGCGTTATTAACGACGAGGCCAACGTATCGCCCCAGACCCGAGAGCGAGTCCAACGCGCCGTATTGGCCTTAAATTTCAAACCAAACCAGGGTGCTGGCGCATTGCGTCGCGGCGATCGCAAGACGCTCACCCTCGGCCTCCTCCTTGATGCCGTGGACAACCCATTCTCAGCCGCGATCAATCGTGCTGTCGAGACCGTAGCCTACGGCAGAGACACCGCAGTTCTCGCCGCCAGTTCCGACAATGATGCTCATCGCGAACGCGCCATGGTCGATGCCTTCACCCGTCGGCGCGTCGACGGGCTGATCTTGAGCACGATCACTGAAGATCAGGGTTACCTTCACGTGGAACGCGAGCAGGGCACGCCGCTGGTGTTCGTCGGCCGGCCGCCGACCGGGCTGCTGGCCGATGCCGTCATCACCAACAACTACGAAGCAACGATCCAGGCAACGCGGCATCTGATCGATCACGGCCATCGCAAGATCGCCTATCTCGGCAACGAGCCTGCAATCTCGATGGCCCGAGGCCGACAACGCGGATTCACAGATGCGATGGCAGCAGCGGGGCTGGCGGAGACTTCGCTGCAGATTGCTGGCTTGCGCTCTGAGCAGGAGGGCTATGCCGCCGTGCACGGCCTTGTGCACCTCGACCATCCGCCCACCGCGCTGTTCAGCTCGCACTATTTGATCACCCTCGGCGCGATCCGCGCGCTTCATGATCTCCAGCTGGAGCAGCAGATCGCCCTGATCGGTTTCGACGACCTTGTCCTTGCCGACCTGGTGCGTCCCGCAATCACGGTTATGGCACCAGATCCCACCAGGCTTGGCACGATCGCGGCTGAGCGCACCTTCGCGCGACTGGACGGCGACACCTCACCCGTGCAAACCATCGTCGTCGCGGCCAAGCTCATCGCCCGTGGTTCGGGCGAGATCCCGCCACCCGATCTAGTAGTGTCGACTGAGCTGGGTAGCTGAAAGGGAGTCGACCATGACGATCTCTGAGATGATCCCGCTCGGTACGGGCGAAGAGTGGACTGTGGAACGCGGCGTCGCGGCTGTCTCGGCCAGCCTCAAGGGAATCCGGCGGCTAGGAGTTGCCTTCTCCGGTGGTGTCGACTCGTCTCTGTTGCTTGCGCTCGCAACGCGGGCGCTCGGGGTCGACAGCGTGATAGCCCTGCTCGGCGTATCCCCCAGCCTCGCTGCCGAGGAGCGGACTGCTGCGCACGATGTCGCACGCCAGATCGGCGTACGGGTCGTCGAAGTGATGACATACGAGGGTGATCGCCCGGAGTATCAGGCGAACGGACCCGATCGGTGTTTTCACTGCAAGGAAGAACTCTTCAGCCGGATCGATGACGGGATTGCCGACCGGTACGGCCTGGACGCCGTTGCGTATGGGGAGAACGCCGATGATGCTCGGCGACCAGACCGACCAGGTGCCCGTGCCGCCACGAACCACCATGTCCTCCGGCCGCTTGCAGACGCTGGAATGACCAAGCTGGCCGTGCGCACGCTCGCGCGGGCCGTGGGCCTACAGGTGGCGAACAAGCCTGCCGCGCCTTGCCTCGCGTCACGGATCCCGCACCACCAGTCGGTCACACCGGCCAAACTCAGCCAGATCGAACGCGCCGAGTCGGCCTTGCGACGGCTCGGATTCGCGGAGTTGAGAGTTCGACATCACGACGACGTCGCCCGCATCGAGCTGCCTGCCGCAGATCTGATCCGGGCCGTCAGCGATCCGCTTCGCACCCAGGTGCTGGCCGCCGTACGACGCGCCGGATTCCGATTTGTCGCGGTGGATGTCGGTGGGATCCAGTCCGGCGCATTCACCTTGCCATTGCTGAATTCTGATCATGACTGAATCGGCGCGCTCTCGGCCATCCGTCGAGCCGTTCGCCGACCTTGATCACGACCGCGCCGAGCGACGCGGCTATCCGGAGGCGATCTATTGCACAGGCAAGACTCCTGAACAGGTTGCCATGATCGCCGCCGCTGTTCGTGATCAACCGCACGTGACGCTGTTCACTCGAGCGAGCAAGCAGCATGCCGCAGCCATCCTGTCCGAGCTCCCCGGCGCCTTTAATGATCAAGAGGCGGGTCTGCTGGCCTGGCCGCCCAATCCGCCAGCAGCGACTGGCGGACTGGTTGTCGTCCTGGCGGCCGGAACCTCCGATCTGCCCGTGGCCAAGGAAGCGCAGCTCACGGCTTCGTATCTGGGAAGGTCCACCGAACTCATCGTCGACGTCGGTGTCGCGGGCCTTCATCGGGTCTTGAGCCGTCTCGACTTGCTCCGGCAGGCCCGGGCGGTCGTGGTCGCTGCGGGCATGGATGGCGCTCTTCCGAGCGTGGTGGCAGGGCTTATTGCAGCGCCCGTGGTGGCGTTGCCCACCTCAGTGGGCTACGGCGCGGCCTTCGAAGGACTGGCCGCTCTCTTGGCAATGCTCAACGCTTGCGCGCCCGGCGTAGCGGTGGTGAACATCGACAACGGCTATGGCGCTGGGCATCTAGCGGCTCAGATCGCGGCGCCATGAGCAGCCGACGCCATGCCTGGATCGATGCCTCAGCTGGGGTTGCCGGCGACATGTTGTTGGGCGCCCTGATCGACGCGGGTGCCGATCTTGCGGTTGTGCAGCAGGCCGTCGACGCCGTGATCGCTGACTCTGTCAGGTTGATCTCGACATCAGTGACCCGAGCCGGACAGCACGCAAACCGCATATCGGTAGAAGTGCTCGCCCAAGATGTTCCGGTACGGGAATGGAAGGCAATCGAAGATCTCCTAACTACCGCAGATCTCGCCGCACCCGTCCGGGATCGGGCACTCGGCACTTTTGAGCGACTTGCCCAAGCGGAGGGCAAAATCCACCAGATGCCACAAGACCAGGTTCATTTTCACGAGGTCGGCGCACTCGACGCCATTGCAGACATTGTGGGAGTCGCGGCCGCCCTGCACTCCCTCGAGATCGACAGCATCAGCGCGAGTGCCATAGCGGTCGGATCCGGGCGGAGCGGAGGCGCCCATGGTGATCTGGGGGTTCCCGTGCCGGCAGTCGTCGAGCTGGCTGCAGGATGGAAGCTCTTCGCCGGCGGCTCAGGCGAACTTACGACGCCAACCGGCATGGCATTGGTGTCGGCCCTGGCCGAGCGCTGCGAAAACCTGCCGCTGCTCACCCTGGAGGCTTCCGGGGCTGGCGCCGGCAGCCGAGATACGCCCGGTCGGCCCAACCTCACGCGCGTTCTCATCGGCGAACGAGTCACGCACCCCGATGACGATCTGTCAGAGGCAGATGTGCTGATCGAGGCCAATGTCGACGATCTGGACCCTCGACTATGGCCTGGTGTACTCACCAGCTTGATCAGAGCCGGAGCCGCCGACGCATGGCTCGTCCCGATCATCATGAAGAAAGGTCGACCCGCGCACACAGTCAGCGTTCTGGCGCGGCCCGATCAGGCAGCCTATCTTCGCTACCTGCTCTTGACCCTGACGAGCAGCATCGGTGTGCGGGAGACCAAAGTGCGGAAGACGGCCCTACCACGAGGATGGGTCGATTTGATCGTCGCCGGCAGCTGCATATCAATCAAGATCGCGCATCGCCACGGGACGATCTGGCAAGTCACGCCTGAGTTCGATGATCTTGAGCGGGCCGCGGATGAGCAGGATCTCTCTCCGATCACCGTGCTCGAGCAGGCCATGGCAGCTGCGCTAGCCGCAGGTCTGGTGGCCGGTGCGCCGATACCGAACGGCCTGCGCAGCAGCCGCACGTAGGATGAGGCGCACAACCGCTGCTCGGGATGTGCGGCTTCCTCGCTGATCTTGCGCCGGCCTAGGTGTTGGCCGCAGCACGCTAGTCGACTAGCGTTCGCCAACCGCAGAATCGGGAACTTCGCAGCGAGCGCCAGGGTTAGTCGGGACGTGGGCAGCGCCCAACGCAACCTCACGCCCGAACGACCTGGCCTTGTCGACGAATCGGCGGCTCGACCCGTCAGGTGGTCTAGGCAAGCGAAACTCGGGTTCGTGGGGATCTCGGTCATTCTCGCCGCCACGGCCTGCGGCTCTGCAGCAGTGCAGCCGCCGCCCACCGCGCCGCAGAGCCCCACCGCCACCGCATCGCAGTCGCCGCCCAGCCCCACCGCGACGCAGTCGCCGCCGAGCCCCACCGCCACCGCGTCTGACAGGCCATCAGTGCAGCGACTGGCCGGTCAGGTGAGCGATGCCAGGGCAGTGAAGCACCTTCAGGCGCTGCAGAAGATCGCCGACGAACACGACGGTAACCGGGCCTCCGGGACTCCCGGCTACGACGCCAGCGTCAAGTACGTGGTCGACGTGTTGCGCGGCGCCGGGCTCAAGGTGAGCACCCCGACCTATGAGGTGTCGGGAGACGACGATGGGAACGGGACAGGCCGCAACGTCATCGCCCAAACCCGCACCGGAGACCCTAACCATGTCGTGATGATCGGCGCCCACCTCGACTCGGTCGAAGACGGCCCGGGCATCGTCGACAACGGCTCCGGGGTGGCGACCTTGCTGGAGATCGCCACCCAGCTCGGCGCAGACCCATCGGTGCAGAACACAGTGCGGTTCGCGTTCTTCGACAACGAGGAGAGCGGCGCCCAAGGCTCCACCGGCTACCTAGAGGGCCTGTCCGCCAACAACCGCAAGAAGATCAAGCTCTACCTGAACGTGGACATGGTGGCCTCCCCGAACGGCGGCTACTTCGCCCAGGGTGGCAAAGGCAATGACCCGGACGAATCAGGACCCGCCGGTTCGGCCACGATCGGGCGGGTGCTGGCTGACCAGCTGGTCAAGACGGGGGTGTCCTCCCCGGAGGTCATCGAGTTCGTCGGAGACGACGAATCACCCTTCATCGAGGCGGGCATCCCGGTCGGCGGTGCGGAGAGCGGCGATGATGAGGAGAAGACGCGCAAGCAGGCCAAAGCCTGGGGCGGGCAGGCCGGTGAGGTCTACGACCCGTGCTACCACCAGGCGTGCGACACCATCGACAACGTCAACCGGGATCTGCTCGACCACTACCTGCGGGCCATCGCCGGCACACTCGCCCACTTCGCCACATCCACAGACAAACTGCGCTGACGCAGTTCAGGCTGAGCCCAAGACGACAGCGGTCAGCAGGATCCCGCGCTCCCGGATCCAGCAGCCGTGGAGGCGTCGGACCTGGCGGCCGTTGACGATCAGCCCATCGCGGGTCAGCAGCGCCGCGAAGGTCCCATCGTGTGGGTGGAAGATGATCTCGGCCTGTTGATGGTCCAACCACTCCCCGACCAGCGGGAACCATGCCTTATACACCGCCTCCTTGGCGCTGAACAACAACCGGTCCCAGTTCGGGCCGTCGAGCCCCGGCTGAATCCTGACCAGGTGATCTTGTTCGGCGGCTGTGGCGATCAGGTCTACGACACCGTCTGGAAGCGGTGCGTCCGGTTCGGCGTCAATACCGATAGCAAAGATGCGCCGGACGGGTCCGACCGCGGCTCCGGCGTAACCGGTGGAGTGCGTCATGCTGCCCCGTATCCCGACCGGCCAGGTGGGTGCACCGCCGATGCCGGGCAGGATCGGAGCCGGCGCATAACCCAGCCGCTGCAGGCAGTCACGGGCGCAACTCCGCACCGCCGCATACTGACGGCGGCGCGTCGGCACGGCTTGGGCGATGATCTTCTCTTCTTCCGGGAACAGCTGATCATCGGTTGGCTCGCCGAAGCGCTCCTGGCTCTCCACCCCAGCCGGCAGAATCAAATCGAGCATGACTTCTCTGCGGCAGCGTTGCTCAGCCGTGGCGGCGTAGCTCGTGGAAAAAGTCGTCGATGACCTGCAAGTCGCCCGAAGAGGCCACCTGGTCATAGACATACTTGCCGACCGCCAGATCCAACACCCCCAGGCCGAACGGGGAAAAGATCACCGGCCGATCCGCCGGCACCTTCACCCGCCCAGCCATCACATCGTCTAAGGTGCCGGCCAGGAAGTCCCGGTTGCCGGTGAGCTGCTCCACCAGATGCGGTGAAGTGTTGGCCTTCAAACAATGCTCAACGTCATCCACGATGTTGGTGGAGGCCAGCAGAATCTGTGGTGCCAGGTCGCGCAGCGAGACATGCAGCACCAACGGATTGTGGGTAAACCACGACACCTCCTCGACATGGGGCTGCCCGGCCACAGTGGCGAACACCACCAGATCGCTGGACCGGATCACCTGCTCCGCACTATCACACACCGTCACCCGGCCAGTGCCCCCGCTGTTCCAGATAGCTGCGGAAACCTGCCGCACTATCGGCGGACAGGTCATGCACCGCTATCTCATCAAACGACCAACCCGTACCGGCCAGGAACGTGTGAATGTAGCGGGCGATCAAACCCGTCCCAACAAACCCGATACGCCTCGGACGGGATCGGCCGCGGCTCAACCAATCAGCCGCCAACGCCGCCGACGCAGCCGTCCTCGTAGCACTAATGATCGAGGCCTCCAGGCAGGCAAACGGATACCCGGTGTCATGATCATTCAAGATCAACACCGCCGACGCCCGCGGAACCCCAGCCGCCACATTCTCCGGGAAACTAGAAATCCACTTCAAACCATCCACCCGCAGCCGGCCCGCCAATCGAGGCCGGCAACGCAATAATCCGAGACGACGGCCGATCCGGGAAACGCAGAAAATACGACGGCGGATTCACCGAATCCCCCACACCATGCAGCCGATAAGTAGCCTCCACCAACTCCACAATCTCCCTCTCTTGCCCCTGCAACAGACGCTGCACCTGGACTCCAGGAATCACCGCGAACGGCGGCACCGTTGCCCGCTCGGCCCCTTCGCGCGCGGTCGCAGCCGAAAGCGTGGTAGTCATGCCGGCCTCACCTCATTGGTGGGCGAGGCATCGGAAAGGCGTACCGGTTCGGCCATCCCGACGAGGATCTCGCGCGGCCCTTCGTAGGCCTCCCTGCTGTGTGCGGTGCGGATGTTGTCGACCAGCATCAGGTCGCCAGCCTGCCACGGCTCCCGCACGGTATTGGCCTCATAGACCGCGTTGATCATTTCCACAATCTCCTCGGTGAGCGGCTCGCCGTTGCCGAAGCGGGTGTTGAACGGCAGCCCGTCGGCGCCGTACATGTCCACCAGGTACTCACGCACTTCGGGATCGATCGTCCACTCGTTGAGGAAGGCGATCTGGTTGAAGAAGCAGCGTTTCCCGGTCATCGTGTGCCGCACCACGGCGCTGCGGCGTTGCCAGGTGCGCAGTTCGCCGTCGGGTTGCCACTCGAAGCCGATCGCGTTGGCACGGCAGTAGCTCTCGATAGCACCCCGGTCGTCGGTGCCGAACGCCTCCGCCAGGGTCGCCCCGATCTCGTCGTTGTAGCTACGGGTGAGAATCCAACCGTCCCGCTCGAACCGTTCGGTCAGGTCCTTGGGCAGCGCCTCCAGTACGGTCGGCGAATCGGACACCGCGGTGGCTCCGCCGCGGGTGGGGGCGCCGAGGCAGGCGAACAGCAGCAGGCTGGGGATCTCGAGCCGGTAGCTCAGCTCGTGGTGCATGCACATCGGCTGGTTCGCCGGCCAGGTCGCGGAGGAGTACACCCCGTCGGCATAAACCTGCCGGCGAGCGAAGGCCTCCTTCTCGGTCATCAGGCTGGTCGCCAGCCGCCGGAAGACCGCGGTGGTCTGGGTGGCGTCACGCAGCCCGAGGCCACGGACCAAGACCGCGCCATGCTCCGCCACGACGGCCCGCAACGCGTCCCGGTGTTCGGCGGCCCAGCCGGGCGCGTCGCCGGTGGCCTCGGCCCGCAGGATCGGGGGCTTGCCGTGCTGCAGTTCCATATCGAGCTGTGATGCCAGAGGTAACGACGACATCTGGGCTCCCTTCAATTTGTCGGATATTGAGAAGCGAGCATTCCGGCGGACTGCAGGACGGCCTGCCCCGCCTCGGCCGGACGGGTACGCGTGAAGTAATGACCGCCGTCAGCGAGCTCATGCAGCTCGACGTGCTCGGCCAGCAGCTCCCAGTCGCGGTGGCGTGCCCGGAACCCCGCCGTGGTGGGGTCGTCCGCAGCGACCACCACGGTGACCGGCGCGGCCAGCCGTTCCGGTGGCGGGTTGTCCAGGACCTCGGCGAAATAGCGGTTCGCCGACACGTAGTCGTGGCGGTACGCGGCAGCGACATGCTCGGCGCGTTCCGCGTCCAGCTCGCCGAGCTCGGTGTAGCCGCTGTCTGCGCTCAGCCGCGCAGAGATCTCGGCGTTGCTGCGTTCGCCGAGCTCGGTGACGGCGACGCGCCGGTCCGTCGCGGCACCGAGCAGCTGCGCGCCGAGGAAGACCCGCGGCACGGTGGTCCCTGCCTGCTGCAGCCGCCGGGCTGTCTCGACGGCGAGGGCGGCGCCGGAGGAGTGTCCCCACAGCAGCACGGTGGTCAGGCCGCGCTGGCTGATCTCGGCGACCACGCGGTCGACCACCTGGGCCAACGGCGCGAAGGACTCGCTCCCGGCGGCGACGTCGTGACCGGGCAGCTCGACCGCGTACACCGCGAGACCGCTGCCGCGCAGCGCCTTCGCCATCGGCTGGAAGTTCACCGCGTTGCCGCCGGCGTACGGAAAGCACACAAGGGCGCCGTCGCTGCGCCACCATTCGATTCCGACCCATTCGATTCGGACAGGGCCTGCAGCAGCTCGGCACTGCCCTTGGACCTGCCGTCCACGACGCCCGCCAGGTCGGCGAGGACCGGATGGCCGGTGAGGTCCTTGAGGGAGAAAGCACGATCCAGCGTGACCGCCAGCTTCACTGCCGACAGCGACGTGCCGCCCAGGTCGAAGAAGTGGTCTTTTCGGCCGATCTGGTCCTGCGGGATGCCGAGCACCTTCGCCCAGCCGGCCGCCAGCCGCTGTTCGGTCGGCGTATTCGGAGCGTCGTAGTTGTCCTCGACGACGCTGAGCTGCCCGGCCAGCGCCGTCAGCGCCTTCTTGTCGATCTTGCTGTTGGCCGTCAACGGCAAACGCTCCCGCCAATGAAAAGCCGACGGAACCATGTACTCCGGCAACGACTCACCCAACCGGTCCCGCAACACATCGACGTCGAGTGGTTGCTGGCTGGAATAGAACGCCACCAGATGCTTGCTCTGATCGGCCCGCTCCGCAACCACCACCGCACCGTCACGAACCCCCGGCACCCGCAACAACGTGTTCTCAATCTCACCCAGCTCAATCCGGAAACCACGAATCTTCAACTGAGAATCCCGCCGGCCCAAAAACTCCAACTTCCCATCCGGCCGCCACCGACCATGATCACCACTGCGATACCGCGCCGCCGGCCGTCCGGATCGGTCAGAAACGCCGCCCGGGTCCGTTCCGGATCATTAATGTAGCCGCGGCCCACACACACCCCAGAAAAGACGATCTCCCCAGGCGCACCCAGCGGCACCGGTGCCAAATACTCATCAACCACCTCGATCTGCACATTGTTGATCGCGCGACCCAACGGAACCCGATCGCCGTCGGGAGCACGGTCCATCACCTCATGGTTGGTGTCATCAGAGGTCTCGGTCAGCCCATAGGCATTCACCAGCTTGATCTGCGGCTGTGCGGCGAACCAGCGCTGCGTGAGCTCCTTCTTAATCGCCTCACCAGTCACCGAGACAAAGCGCAGATCGGGCAACGGCCGAGGGTGCTGTTCCAGATAAGACAGCACAACTTCCAGATACGACGGCACCACCTGCATCACCGTGACCCGGCCATCGATAATCGTGTCGACGAACCGCTGCACATCCAAGATCACCTGCTGCTCGATCAGCAACGTGCGGCCCCCGACCAGCAGCGCAGAAACCAGCTGCCACAACGAAATGTCGAAACACTGCGGCGCGGTCTGGGCCACCACCTGACCTTCGCCGATCCCCAAATCATCGATCTTGGCGAACAGATGGTTCACCATGCCGGCGTGCTCACACATCGCACCCTTCGGCTCACCAGTCGAACCAGACGTGAAATAGATGTAGGCAAGCTGATCCGCAGCAACCTCGACGCCAAGATTGCCGTCGCGATGATCCTCCGCGAAGGCAGCATCAATAAACAGCGTCTGGGCATCCGGCAGCGAGTCCAAGGCCTGATCCAGCGTGGTCGTGCTACCGGGTTCGGTCAGCACCAGGCCGCAGCCCGCGCGGGTAAGCATCGCCGCAATACGATCCGCCGGGAAATGCGGCTCAATCGGCAGATACACCCCACCCGCCTTGAACACCGCCAGCACCGCAGCCAGCCAATCCAGATTCCGCTCCGTCACCACACCAACCACATCCTCGCGGCCCAGCCCGCGCGCCAACAAAGCCCGAGCCAACCGGTTGGCGCGAGCATTGAGCTGCCCGTACGTCAGGCTGCCCTCGCCGCACACGGCCGCGACGGCGTCAGGATGAGCCGCCACCTGCTGCTCAAACAACTCATGCACCCGGCGATCCGGCAACTCCCGCCGCGGCCCGGCCAGCCCTTCCAGCTGGAAGTAGAGCTCCTCAGCAGACAGCAGGCTCTGCCGTCGGTGCTCGGCATCCAGATCCGCGACCATCAGCTCCAGCGCCGTCAGGTGATAGCCGGCGATCCGGGCTGCGCAGTCCGCATCCAACACCTCGGTCCGGTACCGCAGTCTCAGTACCAACTGGTCGTCGTCGCTGCGAGATCCCCAGCCGACAGCACGGTGTCCTCGACGAGGTCGCCGTCCGCGCCAGTCGGGTCGAAGACGGTCTCGAATGCCGGTCCCGTCAGGCCCAGCTCGCGCCTGAGCTCGTCCAACCGGAAAGTCCGCATGCGACAGCAGCTGCGCCTCGACGCGATGGGTGTCGAGCAGCAGCTCGCGCCACGACTCGGCCTCCGTCGTAAGCCGGCACGGCAACGGTCCGTGACCGGTCCCGCCGACGTAGCCGGTCGCGACCTGGCGCTCGCCGGACAGCGCGGAGAGCACCTTGGCATGCGCAGCCAACAACACCGAACTGAGCGGCACGTCCAGCTCGACACGCCAGCCGGCGCAACGCCGTCACGAGGTCGTCAGAGATCTTCGCTTCGTGCTCGGCTGTGCCCGCCGCCGGATCAAAGGTCCACCGCGGGATTGCGGTGAACCCGCCCGCGACGAGCACGCCACGCCAGTACTCGCGATCCGTCTCAGTCATTACGTCCATGGAGTTCCCTCACCCGCGGGTGCCCACCGCGACCAGTTGTCGATCTCGAATCTCATAGGCCGGGTTTCCGCCCCACCGCGCGCCGGCCGGGACCTGTTCACCCTTCATCAGGAAGGAATCGGTGGTGAGCTCGGCACCGTCACCGATCGTCACGCCGTAATGGACGAGGGTGCCGGTCCCGAGGGTTACGTTGGAGCCGAGGGTCGAGTAGTCCGATTTGAAGATGCCGTCCTCCTGCGAGTGGCATTGGATCCAGCTTGTCTCGTTGAGCGTGCAGTCATCGCCGATGGTGACCAGCGACCGCTCCGTCATAGCGCAGCCGTCGTTGAAAACCCGGCGGCCGATCCGGGTACCCACTCGGCGCAGGATCATGTTGATGAACGGGGTGCCAACGAAAGCCGTGAGATATGGCGTCGACGGGCACCTTCCAGTACCGTTCGTGGCGCCACATCGCGGGCTCGTAGATCGAGCAGAACACAGGTCGCACGGGATTGAATCGCGTCACGATCCGTTCGACCAAGATCCAGTACGCGATGCCGAGCACAGCGGCAGAGCACGAGTTCCAACACGATCGCTGCCGCACCCAATGAGGCGTAGAAGTCCCCAGCGATGCCCGTGAGCACAGTGAGCATGAAGAAGAAGAACCACCGCGCGAACAGACACCACAAGATGGTGGCGAAGTTGTGCCTGTTCTTGGCGGCGAGGCGGCGGCGGAACTCCTCCCCCTGCATCAGGTGATCGAAGCTGCTGTCGCGCTCGACCGACCGCGGGATCTCGAAGGCTGGGGAGCCCAGCAGCCCGACATTCTCCCGGACCTTCCCGCTGATCGGCACCATGACCTTCGTCGCGAGCAGGCAGTTGTCGCCCGTCTTGCTTCGCGGCGGATAGGCGATGCCGTTGCCGAGGTAGTTGCGTTCTCCGATGGACGTCCGGGACAGCCGGAAGGTCGTGGTCGAGAACTCCGCGTTCATCATCGACAGCGCGTCGGCGACCATCGTTCCAGTGCCGATCGGAGCTCAGGTACGGGCTCTCATGCTTGACGTTGCCGCCGAAGTTCGCCCCGGTCTGAACGATCTTTCCGAGGTCGTACCCGATGCCGCGCAGGTAGTGCACGATCCACGAGCTGTCGCCGACGAGGTTGCTCAAGACCTTGGCGTTCGTCAAACGCACGATCCACCGATGGATCCCATAGTGGAAGCCGTACAGGCGGTAGACCTTGTTGGGCCTGATGAGCAGGTTGAGCAGGCGCGGGACGGTCGTCACGATGACGAAGCCGACGAGCAGCGAGCCGAAGTACAGCACGAGAGGACACGACCAAGGCGTCGCGGTAGAACGTCCAGCTGGTGAAGGCACCGGTCCCCTCAGCCATCAGCTCGTTCAGCCTGGGGACCTTGAGCAGCAACAAGCTGAGCTCCGCCGATCCCCACCGGCAGGTACACCAGCAACAGAGTCAGCAGTTGCCAGGACGGCGTAGGCGACCCGCCGCACGGTGCTGCAACTAGCCGGAAAGACCGTTAAGAAGTTGTCCGCCAAGGTCTGCTGCCCTGGGGTTCCGTGCCAGCGTTCGCCGTCGGGCACGGTCTGCCCGGCGTGCAGCGAGGAGGCATGGCCCAGCTGGGTCTCGTCGCCCATCGAGGTCTCGATGTCGATGACCGTTGCCTCGCTGATCACCGCGTTCTTCCCGATGGTGATCGGCGCCGACCTGGATGAACCCGGCGTGTGCTCGATAGCCGTTGATGAAGGAGTCTTTACGGATCACCGTGCCATCGCCGATAGTGAGCAGATCGGTGCAGATGGGCACGTGTGTCGAGAAGATCACAACGCCGCGTCCGATCTTCGCGCCCAGCGCCCGCAGATAAAGGTTGAACAGCGGCGAACCGGTGAACAGCACAATCGGGTTCCGCCGCACCAGCGTCTTGACAACCCAAAACCGGACATACGCCAGGCTCCAGATGCGGATCTGCTGTGGTTTCCATCGACCGATCAGGATCCACTTCGCCAGGATCGGAACAGTGAACAAGAACAGGAACATTGCGCAGCCGGAAAGCACCGACCGGAGATAGATGTCGAGCACACCCGAGCCCGCCGAAATCCACTCATAGCCCTGAGCGATGACCAGCGCAGCCAGATAGGAATATCCCAGGAAGATCAACAACTGCAGCGCCCCACAGAGCACGACCTGCAGTGTTCCCGCCCGTTTCGGCCACCTCGACCGAGGGCGCAGCCGGCGACTCCACAACAACAGGCGCGGTATCCCCCAGTGCGGTAGCCAGACCTGTGATCGTGGGATGCTGGTAAATGTCCTTGATCGACACCGAGGGCAGGTCCGGCCGCTTTCTGACCCGGGCACAGAACCGGGCCATCACCATTGAATCCGCGCCCAGATCATCGAAGAAGTTGCTGTCCACCGACACTCGCTCTACGCCCATGACATCAGCGAGCATGTCGGCGAAGACCCGCTCGACAGGCATAGGCGCGGTGTCCGCGAGCGCTGTGGCCAGGCTTTTGATCGTGGGGTGCTGGTAGATGTCCTTGATCGACACCGCCGGCAAATCAGGCCGCTTCCGAACCCGAGCACAGAACCGGGCCATCACCATCGAATCGGCGCCCAAGTCATCGAAGAAGTTGCTGTCGACCGACACCCGCTCGACGCCCATAACCTCAGCCAGCACCTCAGCGAAGGTGCTCTCGGTGCTCGACTCTGGGCGAGCGTCGAGGACTTGTGTGGTGGACGAATCAGCCAGATCGGCTGTCAAGTCACCAAGAGCGACTTGCACCATGTGAGCTCCTTGAACAAGAAGTCGACGATCTCGTGATTGCTCGGCAAGTCATGTGATCAGCGGCGGCGGTGGCCGTTTCGGTGGCCCGGTTCAGGCGGACCCGAAGCGGTGATCAGCTCATCGGAGCTGAGCACGTCCTCGCCGTACAGGTCCTGCACCCAGTTGGTGTGGTAGACGGTGTCGAGATAGCGCTCACCGAAGTCCGGGGCGATAGCCACCGCGGTAAGGTCCTGGCAGCCATGCAGGGTCAACCAGTCCATCGCACCGCTGACCACTGTGCCCGTGGAGCCGCCGAACAAGAATCCCCTGCTCGCCAGCCGATGGCAGGCACGGATGGTGTCCGCCTCCTCGACAATTACGACGTCGTCCACATAGGACTCGTCAAGCTGAGGCGGACGCACGTTCATGCCTAGCCCGGGGATCATCCGACGTCCCGGAGCACCACCAAAGGTCACCGAGCCCACGCTGTCCACTGCCACTACCCGGACTGGCCGGTGCCACTCCCGGAAGTAGCGGGCACAACCCATCAAGGTTCCGCAGGTCCCGGCGCCGACGAACAACACATCCAGTTGCGGGAATGCCCGGGCAATCGCCGGCCCGGTACTGCGGTAGTGCGCCCTCCAGTTCTGCGGATTGGAGTACTGATTCAGCCATACATAGCGATCGTCAGAAGCGCACAATCCCACGGACATAGTTGATCCGCGCACCCAGGAAACCGCCGACCGGATCCGGCTCGGTGATGACGTGAACCTGGCTGCCGAACGCCTGCATCAATCGCTTGGTCGACAAGTTGCAGCGAGAGTCAGTCACGCACAAGAACCCGTAGCCCTTGTTCGCCGCGATCATGCTCAGCGCAACACCCAGATTCCCAGACGACGACTCCACCAGCACCGACCCCGGCGTCAAGAGTCCGTCCCGCTCAGCCGCCTCCACCATCTCCGCCGCCGCCTTCAGCTTGATCGACCCGGCGAAGTTGAAGCCCTCACACTTCAAGAACAGCGAGCGCCCAAAGGTCGACTCAAGATCGACGTAGAGCTCCTCCTCGTTGAAACCCTGAGGCGTCGAAATGATTGTCACCTTGATCTCCATCTCCACGGCAGCGCAGTCCGCTGCTGTTCCGTACTCGCGTAGCTGGTGGAAGAAGCAGGGGCCAAACCCTCTGCTTGCCCCTCAAGAAGCGAAGAGAGGCCAACGCCCATGTTTGATACCGTCACGCACCAGGTATTCGGTGAGGGCTGACCGCCGGTTTGGGTCGTTGTGCCCGCAATTCAGCGAACCCGCGCCAGATAGGAACCCGGTGTTCTCCGGTCGGTCGACGGCGCGCATGAGGCCGCCTGGCGGTGTCGAAGATCGAGTCGATGCTCCGGCAATAGTTAAGAACCTGAGATTTCCGATGCTCGAACACTGCAGCGTTCGCAACATCAATGGTCATGGACATCGCTTTCTCCCCGCTGAGAAATCGTTGCTGGCCAATGCACTGAAAGCGCGAACCGAGCTGGGAACGGGAGGCAAGCACAACCGGTAGTGACGCCGTACGCGCCGTTGTATGTCGTGCACTGCGCTGCCCCCGCAACGCACCAGCGGCCGCTTGCTACCCGCCCCTTTGGGTCTGTGCTCTCACAGAAAGTCGTACGCAGCGGACCCACAGTTGGTTCAAAAGTTCTAATGATAAAAATCTGATAAGGACGCACGCCAGAGCGTCAGTTACCCGTCCGTCCTGACACCTGCGGGGATGCTGCAAGATCTGGGGGCGCGCGGGTCGGGGTGCGTGCCGGTGGCCCGGTTCCCGAGAATTGATCATGGCGAAGTCGTATCGGCAGATGCATCGAGATCAGGGTTCTTGGTGCCGCCGGTTCGCGACTGGACCTCCCACGCCTACGTGCACACCTCCCCAAGATCATCAACGGGGCGTGCAACATCCCCCCAGCCGTCAAAAATGGCAGACCTCCGTTGCCGGACGCGCCCCTTTTTTTGAAGCTGCTCGCGCAAGCTTCGCTGAGCTCACGTTCGGGCAACCAGCGTCGAGTAGATTTGCTCGTTAAAGCCCGAAGCGCGACCAGCTTGCGATAGAAACGCAGCACGCACGAAGCCAGCGCCTGAGAGGAAGTCGATGACCGAACCTACGTCGTCCGCCGCCGCCCCTGCGCCGCTCACTCCGCCCGAGGGCAACCCGCTGACCCTGACCGCACCCGCTCCTCCAGCACTAGTTGTCGCCACCCAGGCGCCGACCATGGCTCCACAAGTGGATCCCGCTCTGCTGCCGGAGCTCGATAGCAAGGTTGACGGCTTCCTTGGTGCTTTGATGACGGCTCAGACCCGTTCACCTGAGTTCGCCAAGCAGGCCGCCGATGTCCGCGCCATGGGAGACGCCGACATCCGCCGAGCCGCCGAGACCTCCAATCGCCTGCTGCAGACTCCGGTACGCGCGCTCAAGGAGGGCGGACTCGCCCAAGGGTCCAAGGTCGGCAACACTCTGCTGGAGCTTCGCCGCACGGTCGAGGACCTGGACCCGAGCCGGGCGACTGGGACGCGCAAGTTTCTTGGAATGATTCCCTTCGGCGACAAGATCACAGATTACTTCCGACGCTACGAGTCCGCCCAGGGCCACTTGGACGGGATCCTGCACGCTCTCCGCAATGGCCAGGACGAGCTGACCAAGGACAACGTCGCGCTCAACCTGGAGAAGCAGAACCTCTGGGGAGCAATGGGGCGCCTCAACGCCTACATCTATGTCGCTGAGCGGCTCGACGCACGGCTCGCTGCAACCATTGCACAGCTGGAGATCTCAGACCCAGAACGCGCTAAGGCGCTGAGCCAGGACGTATTGTTCTACGTCCGTCAGAAGCACCAAGATCTGCTGACCCAGCTCGCCGTGTCAATTCAGAGCTATCTCGCCATCGACATCATCATCAAGAACAACATCGAGCTGATCAAAGGCGTCGATCGGGCCTCGACGACGACAATCTCCGCCCTCCGCACGGCTGTGATCGTGGCGCAAGCACTTGGAAACCAGAGACTGGTTCTGGACCAGATCACGGCTTTGAACACCACAACCTCCGACCTCATCCAGCGCACGTCGGAGATGATGCGTGACACCTCTGCGCAGATCCAGCAGCAGGCGGCCTCAGCGACCATCGGACTCCCCCAGCTGCAGGCCGCGTTCCAGAACATCTACGCCACGATGGATTCCATCGACACGTTCAAGCTCCAAGCCTTGGACAGCATGGCAGCCACCATCGGCACTTTGGAGACCGAAGTCGCCAAGTCCCGCGAATACCTCGATCGAGTGCAGCGCCAAGATCAGCAACTGGCCTCGGGCGCCTTGGACCTCGAGGGTGGCGCCACGCCCGGTGGGCTGCGCTGATCCGATATCCGGCTTCTCGATCATCGTCTGCGTCTGATGGGCTTCAAGGACTGGATCGCAACCATCACCGGGAGGCGTCCGCAACCACCACCACTCCCAGTACAGCCAGCACCAGCAGCGCCGACCGAATCCGACATCATGCATGCTCTGGATCGCGTCGAGGACATGGTCGACGGTGGCGTGGTACCGGCGCCGGTTCAGTCCAGAGTCCGCCGTGTTGCTCAGACCGTACGCGAGACCATGCCCCGACTGCGTAACCTCGGGCTGGGCAGTCCGGAGGCGTACTCGGTCATGGCAACGGCCACTGACTACCTACCCGAAGCGGTCGGCGCGTACACCCGGCTACCACGACAGTGGGCCGACTCTCGCCCGATCGAGAATGGCAAGACCTCACTGATGTTGCTGATTGACCAGCTAGACCTGCTGAGCGCCACGATGGACAAGATCTTTGACGCGGTAGTCCGGGTCGACGCGGACGCGCTCATCGTGCATGGCCGCTTCCTGCAGGAGAAGTTCGGTCATGCCTCCACCGGAGGAGCGTTGAACATCGGCGATCAGCCAGCGCCGGAGGCGCCGCGCAGCACGTTGGACTTGCCGTGACAGAACCATCGACCCGCACCCTTGCTGCAGCTTTGGACGAGCTCCGCAGCGTAGCCGCCGCAGCTGGCCTGGAGCCTGAAACGGCGGTCCGCGAGGGCGAGGCGCTGGCCGCAGCCGTCGCGGAGTCGGCAGAGCAGGCTTATCGCGACTGGTGCGAGCAGACCGGCCACCAGGACCCGCAGGCCTTCTTCGACGCGGCCCACCGTGGCCGACGGTGGCGCGCTGCCCCCACCGCGCTACTCGGACAGCTGGTCTTGAACCGGTCGCCCAAGGCCGCCAGCTATGCCGAAGCTTTGGCCGAGGTCTGTCGCACCGCGCAGACGTTGGGCTTACCAAACGCAAGGACCCCTGGCAATGCCGCCGTGGCGGCCGCAGCTCAGCTGGGCGCGCTGACTGCACCCGAGGTCCGTACCACGACGCGGCCCGAGGTCATCGACATGCTTCGTGTCCTCGAGGAGAGTTCGCTCGACCTGAGGTCGATGGACATACCGGGCGGCTTTTCCGGGATAAATTCGGCTGAGGATGCCAAGATGCGCCCTGATCTTGTCGAAGGGCAACCGCCTGACACTTCGACAGGCTCAGTGCACATTACTGAGGGCGCGGTGCCCAGCGGGGAAACCTCCGACAAGAAAGCGGAGAGCTCGGAGACCAAGGAAGAACCCGAACCCAAGACGCTCGAGGAGCTGCTTGCCGAACTTGATGCGCTCATTGGCCTTACGGAGGTCAAAGCTGAGATCCACCGGCAAGTGGCGGTGCTTCGGATCGAGACGCTGCGTAGCAAGGCGGGCTTGAAGTCTCCGACGATCACCCGGCATCTGGTCTTCGTCGGCAATCCAGGCACCGGCAAGACAACTGTGGCCCGGCTGGTCGGCGGAATCTATCGAGCCCTCGGACTGCTGTCGAAGGGCCAGCTCGTCGAGGTTGACCGCTCTGAGCTGGTCGCCGGCTATTTGGGGCAGACGGCAATGAAGACAGCCGAGGTGGTCGCATCCGCAGCTGGCGGAGTCCTCTTCATCGATGAGGCGTACAGCCTGGCCGGGGACCAGTACGGCCAGGAGTCGGTCGACACACTGGTCAAGGAAATGGAGGACCGACGCGACGATCTCGTGTTGATCGTTGCTGGCTATCCCGTTCCGATGGCGATCTTCATCGCCCAGAACCCAGGGCTGGCGAGCCGGTTTCGTACCACGATCGAGTTTGACGACTACACCGACGAAGAACTGGTGAGCATCCTCAAGGAGATGGCAAAAGCAGCGGACTACGACCTCGACGACGCGTGTGTGGCACGCTTTACCGGACTCCTTGCCCTGACACCGCGCGGTCCCATGTTCGGCAACGGGCGATTTGCACGCAATATGTTGGAGGCGGCGATTGGCAAGCATGCATGGCGGCTTCGCGACGTCACCGAGCCGACAGTCGAAGAGCTACGCAAGCTGATCCCTGAGGACTTTGACGAGGCGGCTGCCGAAGATGAGCCGCCGCCCGTCATCGCGGATCAGCTAGCCAGCCCGCCAACATCGAACGAGGTAGACGTCGAGCAACCAGCCGAGGATGGTTCCGAGACCCAAGGAGCACAGCAGTGAGCCAGGCCAGCCCTCAGGGCGGTGCAACCGGGGTCGCCGCACCGCCCGTTGCCGCAGCAACAACGACGACCGCCCCCGCGACCACGACTCCAGCGACAATGCCCGCACGCCCCGGCCCAGCCACCCCGAGTGAAGCGGCTCCCGCTCCGGCAGTTAAGACAATGGATACGCCGCGGCGACTCCGATTGCTCAGCCTTGGCGTCGTCGTCGCCGGCCTAGTTGTCGCTCTGCTGGGCGCCCTGACCTTCTCCTATCTGGCCTTCTCGCTGAACCGAGCCCAAGCGGACACCGCGCAACTCATCCGGGTTCAGAAGATCCAGTCCAACCTCCTCAGCGCCGACGCGACCGCCACCAACGCATTCCTGGTTGGCGGCCTGGAACCGCCGGCGCAACGTGCGGTGTATGACCAGGCACTGAGCAGCACGAGCTCGCTCATTGTCGAAGCTTCCCAGGCACAACCAGCCGACGCTGCAGCCCTGTCCGCTCTCAATCAGCAGGTCATCAGCTATGCGGCCACCATCGAGCAGGCGCGCGCGAACAACCGCCAGGGGCTTCCGGTCGGTGCCCAGTACCTACGCAATGCAAGCGCCGATCTGCGGAACACGGCACTTCCGATCCTGGACAACCTCATCAGCTCAAATGCGGCACGAGCTGCGGACCAGATGGACGCAGGCATCGGCTATCTCTTCCCTGTCATCTCGCTACTTGCGCTGGCTGGCGTGATTGTCGGTCAGGTGTGGCTGGCCCGGCGGTTCAGGCGGACCATCAACGTTGGAATGCTGGCAAGTGCCGCCGTGCTGCTCGTCCTCACGGTCGGCGGCCTGATTGCAGTGCAACAGCTGAGCAGCTCGCTCAGCTCGATCTCAAACGGCAGCCTCGCCGCGGTGAACACCGCTGCGGATGCCCGTATCGATGCCAACAACGCCAAGTCAAACGAGAGCTTGACGCTGATTGCACGGGGGTCCGGGCAGGCTTTCGAGGACGCGTGGAAATCCTCAGCCGACTCGGTAGCGAGCAGCGTCCAGGGACTCACCGACCGGCCGGAGCTGGTGACTCAATGGCAGGCCTACAGCGATGTGCACGCTGATATACGTGCCCTCGACGACGGGGGCAGGTGGGAAAGGGCAGTGTCCCTCGCCACAGGGTCTGGCGACAAGTCGTCCAACACTGTCTTCGGCACGTTCGACAGTAATCTGGCGAGCTACCTCGACGAGGTTAGCCAGGACGCTTCCAGCTCGCTGGCAGACGAACGGCCGGTCATGGTCGTTGCCGCCATCCTCGCCCTCCTCGGCGGGCTGGCGGCCGCGCTCCTCGGCCGTTGGGGCATTCGCGCTCGGCTGAAGGAATACCGATGAGACCAATCTGGCGTACGCCGCTGCTGGGCCTGGCAACCGTCGCCTCGGTGACCGCGCTCTCGGCGTGCACATTGTTCAGCTACACCCCGACGCCGCTGCCCGAGGCAAGCCCGTCGCCGCAGCCGACCACGAGCACCTCGGCGGCGAAACCAAGCAGCTGTAGCAACCCGCTCGCCTCGTACCAGCCCACCGGCCTGCTGCTAACGTCGCAGACTCTGCCCGCCGGATCCACTATGGCCAAGATCAAAAAGCGCGGCCGACTGGTCGCCGGGGTATCGGCCGACACTTACCTGCTGGGGTCGCGAAACCCGTTAACCGGTGAGATCGAAGGTTTCGACATTGACATGGTCAAGGCCGTTACCGAGGCGATCTTCGGGAACGAGAACCGCTATCAGCTCAAGGTCATCACCGCAGCTCAACGGATTCCCGCGCTCGAGAAGGGCGACGTCGACATCGTCGCCCGGAACATGACGATCAACTGTGATCGCTGGAAGCAGATTGCCTTCTCCACTGAGTACTACCGGTCGGGTCAGAAGATCTTGGTGCGGAAAGGGTCGAAAGCCAACTCGATCAACGACCTCGACGGACAGAAGGTGTGTGCCCCGAAAGGCACCTCCAGCATGGACAACCTGATCAAGGAAGCTCCCAAGGCCATACCGGTGGGCGCGGACAACCACACGGGTTGCCTCGCGCTCTTCCAGCAGGGCGAGGTGGCGGCCATCACTGGTGACGACACCGTGCTAGCTGGTCTGGCAGCGCAGGACCCGTATGCGGTGGTGCCCGAGCAGAAGGCGTTTACCGACGAGCCGTACGGACTGGGCTTCAACGAAGATGATGTGGACTTCGTACGCTTCGTCAACGCTCGGTTGGACGAGATGCGCGCCGATGGTGAGTGGACCAGGATCTACAACAGGTGGCTTAGGGATGCCCTTGGACCGGCGCCTAACCCGCCCAGAGCGGTCTACGGCAGGACGTGATGAGCGTGATCACGCCTGCCGGACAGGTGACTGCACCAGTCGCACCGGGGCGGATGGGCTCGGCTCTGGAAGCGCGGGCGGCCGATGTCTATCTGGGCGAACTCGGCCGCTGGCGGGATGGCCGACGTCGCGAGCTGGACGAACTGGACAAGGCTGCGTTGCAGGCAGCAACAGGGTCAGCTGCCACGGGCGACATCCTTTTGTCGATGGCGCTATGGAAGGCGGTGTCAGATCGCTACGAGCTACTGCTCGCTACCTGGAACTCCGGGCGAGTGGGAGCCACCGAGCTGATGCAATTGTCGACGCTGATCTGGGGACGGCTGGATGCCAATACCGCCTCAGGGCTGTCGGTCTCGCTGCCCGAGGCGTGCCGGCTGTCCGATGCACTGCTCTCGCAGCTCCGCGTCAAGCTCGGACTCGATCCGTCGGGGCTGGAGATCACCGAACGGATCCGACAGCTTCGTGCCCAGATGGAACGTATTCGGGAACAGATCGACCTCGAGCCGGCGGGCGCCGCCCAGCAGCAGGCAGCACTCGAGCAATCCCGACTGGCACGCAGGCTGAAGGAGCTTGCTGACAAGGCTGGGCGGGGCGGGGACGTTGCGGGACTGCTGGGACCTTTGGAGATCGACGCATCCACATTCGAACGTGATCTGATCGTTGGTGGGGCACGGCGACGCGACGCGGCGGCTCTGGTGCAACGGGCCCGTGAACAACGCGCCGACCTCGAGGCCCGTGAGGCTGCGCTGCACAGCATCGTTGAAGATTGCGTGCGCCGCGTCGACCCAGCGCCCCGCTACGCGGTGCCCGACACTGCGACCCTGGGTCCGGTGCCGAACACCCGCGAGGAGCTGGAGGCCTACCTGCGTCGCCTGGATCAGGTGTCTCGGGCGATGACCATCGCGCAGACGGCCTACGCAAAGGCGTTGCAAGATCACGACGAGCTCGCCAGCCGACTCGAGGCGTATCGCGCCAAGGCGGCGGCGACCGGTGTCGCGGATGTTCCTGACGTTGCGCAGGCCTATCAGCTGGCTCGGAATGCGCTGGATGAGAGGCCTAGCCGGATGGTGCTTGCCGAACAGCTCGTCACTGTCTACCGGACGTACCTGCAGACCACCCCCGCGCCGCATGCGGTGTATCCAGCTACATCGTCGGAGGCAAATTGAAGAGGGCGATTGAATGACACGATGCACCCAGCCGGGCTGTCCCGGCACGATCGTCGACGGCTACTGCGACGTGTGCGGCAGCCCCGCGCCCGTCAGCACCTCGCCTGAGGCTTCGGGCACGGGTACCGCCCAGGCTGCCGCGACGCCCAACTCCTCCAGCACCCGCTGCACTCAACCCGGCTGTCCCGGCACCATCGTCGACGGCTACTGCGACGTCTGCGGCAGTCCGGCTGCACCGGCCGACGAGCCGGCCGCCGAGGATCAGACGCCGCTATCCACTGGCGGTGCAGTCTCGGCGATCACTGGGGGTTCCGCCCGGCTGCAGTCGACCGCCCTCGGCTCGCAGCGGGCCTCCGGAGATGGTTCCAAGATCACCAAACGGGTTCGCTCGGGTTCCCAGCGGCTCCGGTCGGCTCGACTCGGGGCTGGGCTCACGCGTGTGCCCCCGGCACCTGTGATCGACCCCGCCCAGGCGATCATGAAGAACCCGCAGGTTCCGGAGGAGAAACGAAACTGCCCCAACTGCGGCTCGCCGGTCGGTCGGTCCCGAGACGGCCAGCCAGGACGAACCGAAGGCTTCTGCCCGAAGTGCGGCAACGCATTTTCTTTCACACCCAAGTTGCAGCCGGGCGATCTGGTGGGGAATCAGTACGAAGTGGCCGGCTGCTTGGCGCACGGCGGGCTGGGCTGGATCTATCTCGCCAAAGACCACAATGTGTCGGATCGCTGGGTGGTGCTGAAGGGCCTGCTCAATACCGGCGATAAAGACGCGTTGGCCGTGGCAATTGTGGAGAAGCAGTTCCTCGCCCAGGTCGAGCACCCGTTGATCGTCGAGATCTACAACTTCGTCACTTACGGCGATGCGGGCTACATCGTGATGGAGTACGTCGGCGGAACATCGCTCAAGCAGATCTTGAAAGATCGGATGCGGGCCAACAACGGAAGGTTCGATCCGCTGCCCGTTGACCAGGCGCTGGCCTACATCTTGGAGATCCTGCCTGCCTTCAGCTACCTGCATGATCTTGGTCTGATCTACTGCGATTTCAAGCCAGACAACCTGATTCAGATTGGCGATGCGGTCAAGCTCATTGATCTTGGCGGGGTGCGGCGCATTGATGATGAAGAATCGGCCATTTACGGCACCGTCGGCTACCAGGCACCCGAGGTGGCTCAGGTCGGACCCACTGTGGCGTCCGATATCTACACGATCGGGCGCACCTGTGTGGTGCTGATGATGGAATTCCGGGGCTACCAAACCAAATACGTCGCGAGCCTGCCGCCAGTCGAAGAGGCGCCGCTGTTCGCCACCCATGACTCCTTGTACCGGCTGCTGTCGAAGGCCTGCGCGGCCGACCCGGCGGACCGGTTCGCCTCTGTCGATGAGTTCCGGGTGCAGCTGCTCGGCGTACTCCGTGAGGTGGTCGCAAGCAGGACGCCTGGAACGGCCCTGACCTCGGCTGCATCCGTGCTGTTCGAAGCGCCGGCGATCACCAGCGAGGCGCTGGAGTGGAACGAGCTACCAGCATTGCGAGTCGACACCAGCGATTCGCAGTACGCCTGGCTCAGCAACATCTCCGTTGACGACCCTGAGATGCGCCTCGAGGAGCTTCGACAAGCCCCCATAGCCACTGCCGAGGTCCGGCTGGCGCAGGCTCATGCCGCGCTGGAGCTGCGTCGGCGGGACTTGGTGGAGCAGATCGTCAACGAGATGTTGATCGAGGATCCCTGGGAATGGCGCGCGGTCTGGGTCGCTGGCCTTTCGGCATTAGACGCCGGCGACTTCGCATCGGCGCAGTCGTCCTTCAACGCCGTTTATGGTCAGGTTCCGGGCGAGCTGGCCCCGAAACTTGCGCTGGCTTTGGCCTGCGAGCGCGGCGGTGAGGGAGACATCGCGGAGGGGTTGTATCAGACCTGTGCCAGCACCGACGCCAACTATGTGGCTGCCGCGGCGTTCGGGATGGCGCGTGTCCGGGCGGACCGAGACGATGTGCCTGGCGCCGTGCAGGCGTTGGACTTGGTGCCATCGACCAGCAGAAGCTACCCAGAGGCACGCCGGCTGCGGGCGGTCCAGCTCTACGAGTCGGGCCAGGGCCTGCCGGCGTTGGCACAGGCGATGGACAGCATCAACGGAGTCCGACTGGATCCGCGTGATCAGTCTGAGCTGACGGCCCAGATATTGGAGCGGGCCATCGCCGAGGTTGGCAAGAACGGGTCAAAGACTGATGTCAAGATCGGCCCCTATCCGGCGAGCGATGAGACACTGCGCGACGGCTTGGAAGCGACCTACCGCCAGCTAGCAGGGACCGAGACCGATGAGCAACGCCGCTACGCGTTGGTCGACAAAGCCAACGCCGTGCGAAGGTGGACCCTACGATGACCGAGCCTGTTGCTGCGGTGCCGCCTGGCGGGCTCCGCCAAGCCGACGGGAGTATTCTCTGCCCGCATTGTCGCGCTGAGGTGGCAGCGCAGGAGGCGTTCTGTGAGGCGTGCGGCGGCGCCCTCACGCCGACGGCTGTCAGTGCTGACGATGAGCACGACGAGCTGGCAGCACCCATCGAGATCACGCGCTCGATCCAAACAGACGCTGACAACCAGGAGACGGTTGTCATCACCCGCCCCTGCGCCAACTGTGGCGGTGTGATTGGGGCGGACGGTTACTGCGAGACCTGCGGCACCAAGGCCCCGACGGAACGGGACCACTACACCGAGCATCCAGCACCGTGGGTTGCCGCCTGCTGCGATCGCGGCGTACGGCATCACCGCAACGAGGACGCCACAGCAGTCGCCGCTGAGCCGACACCAGGTACCCGAGCGGTGCTGGTGGTTTGCGATGGGGTGTCAACATCCCTCGACTCCGATATCGCCAGCCTGGCGGCCGCTCGTAAGGCCCGCGACGTTCTCCTGGCGCATCGGCCCGCGGGATTAGGTACTCCGGCCAGTCGCGTGGCCGCAATCTCGGGCGCTGTGGTCAAGGCAGCCGCTGCGGCCAACGCCGCGGTGATCGACAACACAGCGCCGGACAGTGAGAACGCCGCTTCCTGCACCCTCGCCGCGGCAGTCGTCGAAGCTGACCTCGTCGTGTTCGGCAACGTAGGCGACAGCCGGGTCTATTGGATTCCTGATCATGGCGCGAACGGCAATCCCACAGAGCTCAGCGTCGACGACTCGGTTGCCCAGGCACGAATCGCGATGGGCACTCCGCGCGCCGAGGCCGAGAACGGCCCACAGGCACACGCCATTACCAAGTGGCTGGGACGCGACAGCCCCGACTTCGTACCACGTACCGGATCCATCGTCGTCAAGTCGCCTGGCTGGGTCGTGGTGTGTTCTGACGGCTTGTGGAACTACGCATCGGAGGCCACGGCGCTCCAGCCGCTGATAGCGAAACTCAGCACGCAGGACTCCGATCCGCTCACGTTGGCGGTAGCCCTCGTCGACTGGGCAAACAGCCAAGGAGGCAAGGACAACATCGCTGTGGCGCTGGCGCGTCTCTGACGCCCCGCTGAGCCGCCTGAGGTCCCCCAGGCATACTGAACCGACCAGCCAGGACTGGAAAGGAAGTTGATCATGGCCGAGTTCACCGCCGAGGTGTACCAGAACGAATTCCTGCCAGAAGGCGGAACTGACGTCAGCGCCATCGTCACGATGACCTGCACTGGAGCAGGAACAGCCGGCCAGACCGGGTCCGGTGATGCCGGGGAGATCATCATCGTCGACACCTCCGGTTCCATGGGTCGGGCCAAGCTCGAGGCGGCCAAGGTGGCAGCCGCCGCGGCTGTGGATCAAATCATCGACGGCACCTGGTTTGCCGTGGTCGCTGGCACTCACCAGGCCTACCTGGCATTCCCGCTCGTGCGATCAGGCAGGGGCTTGGTGCAGATGGACAGCAACGCCAGGTATGCGGCTCATCAGGCGATCAACCAGTTCCGCTCTGACGGGGGCACCGCGATGGGGACCTGGCTCACCCTGGCAGGTCGGCTGTTCGACTCCGTGCCGATGCTGGCGCAGCGACACGCGATCTTGCTGACCGACGGTGAGAACCACAACGAGACGCCGGACCAACTGACGAACGCGATCCGCGGGGTGACCGACAAGTTCCAATGCGACTGCCGAGGGGTGGGCGTCGACTGGCAGGTTGCCGAAGTACGCCGGATCGCCCAGGCCCTACTGGGAACCGTGGACATCATTCCCGAGCCGGACCAGATGAGTCAGGTCTTCGCCGAGCTGATGCAACAGTCGATGAGTCGCGGCGTCGCCGATGCACAGTTGCGCGTCTGGGCGCCACAGGGCGCACAGGTGCTATTCGTACGCCAGGTCTCCCCGACGGTGGAGGATCTGACCTCCCGCCGGGTGGAGATCAATCCCCTCACCGGGGGGTATCCGACAGGATCGTGGGGCGATGAGTCCCGCGATTATCACGTAAGCGTGCGGCTGTCCGCGAAAGCCATTGGGCAAGAGCAGCTCGCGGCCCGCGTGCAACTTGCCGTCGGCAATCAAATGGCCACCCAGGGTCTCGTCAAAGCCAAGTGGTCTGACGACGAGGGTCTGACTACCCGGATCAATCCCGAGGTGGCCCACTACACCGGCCAGACTGAGCTCGCGGAGGCCATCCAGGAGGGTTTGGCCGCCAAGGCCGCAGGCGACGAGGAGACCGCCACTAAGAAGCTGGGCCGCGCGGTCGAGCTGGCCGCCGAAACAGGCAACGAGGAGGCGACCACCAAACTCCGCAAGGTGGTCGACATCGAGGACGCTGAAACCGGTACCGTGCGTCTGAAGCGTGCGGTCGACAAGGCAGATGAGATGGCCTTGGACACCGCGTCAACGAAGACAACCAGGATCAGGGGATGATCGTTCCCCTCGACCAGAAGGCGCGACACATGCTCCCGACCTCAGAATCGACCGTGAGTCCGGCCTCCGGCCGTCGCCGATGATTGCCATCTGTCCGGTGGGCCACGCCTCACTAGCGCAGGACTACTGCGATGTCTGCGGGCTGGCTATCAACTCGACAGAACCACCGGCGACGGGACCATCTACTGGGCCAGCAACCGGTGCGACCAGCATTGGACCAGGTCAGCAGCCCTGTCCGAACTGCGGGACGGCTAACTCCGTCGATGCGTTGTTCTGCGAGAACTGCGGCTACGACTTCACGACAGGAACCATGCCCCGGCCACTGGTTGCCTCTGAGTCGCCGGACGCAACTCGTATCGAGCAGGCGCAATCAGCTCCGACCTCCACTACTCCGACCATCGGCGACGGCACCAGCCCGTCTGCGGAGACGTTCGATTGGGTAGCCGAGGTATGGATCGATCCGGCCTGGTACGAAGCCCAGCAAAGTCCGGATCGGCTGCCGTCCCCCGGACTGCCGGTCGTCGTTCCGCTACGTTCGAAGTCGATCTTGATAGGCCGGACATCCCGAAGTCGCAACATCCATCCGCAGATCGACTGTGAGTCTGACTCCGGTGTCAGCCGCCGCCAGACCCAACTGACGACGGACGGCACCCGATGGTGGGTCGAGGATTTGGAATCGGCCAACGGAACATTCGTCGCGCCGGCCACAGGTGCGCTCCCGTCCGACCCCATCCGGGTCGGGGTCAAGCATGAGCTCGCTGCTGATGATCGGATCTATGTCGGCGCCTGGACCCGTATTGTGATCCGGCGGGCGACGGATGACGAGATAGCAGGTCTGGCTTAGTCGTCGCGTACGCCAGCGCAACGCTCTGCGCGAACACTGCAAGGCTTCGTGCCTGGAGTGTGGCACCGTTGCTTCAGTGTCACCCGCGGCAGGTCAGCTCTCACCAGGAGGAACAGTGGAGGTCAAGGTCGGCATTCAGCATGTCAGTCGGGAAATCGTGGTGGAGAGCACCGAGTCGGCCACCGATGTGGAGAAGGAACTGCTCAGCTCAATAGCAATCGGCGGCGACGGGGTTTTCACACTCTCCGACGAACGCGGCCGCAAGGTGCTGATTCCTGTATCGAAGATCGCCTACGTCGATCTGGGCGAGGAAAACGCCCGACACGTCGGCTTCGGCGCGGTCTAGTCTGGCCTGTTCGCTCGCGCAATCTTGTTGGGCCTGTTCGCTCACGTTCAAGCGCTCGCGAACCTGGTGCTTACTCGATCTCAGGCTCAAGCCTGGAGGCCGAGCTTGGCCATACGGCGGGTGTGGTTCTCGACCAATCGTGAGAACATCCGGCTGATCGCTGCGAGGTCCATTCCTGGTCGGTCGACGGTCCCGGTCAGCAGGTGAGTCAGGGCCTCCCTGTCGGCCGCGACACGCTGAGCCTGGCTCAGCGCTTCCCCGACCAGGCGCCGCCCCCAGAGCGCCAACCGACCCGCCACTCGGGGATCCGCGGCGATGGCGGCCCGCACCTCCTCGATCACGAAGTCCGCATGGCCCTCGTCGGCCAGCACCTGGTGGACCAGAGCGCGCGTGTCCGCATCGACGAATGCCGCAACTTCGCGGTAGAAGTCGGCGGCGAAACCGTTACCCACATAGGCCAACACCAGCCCCTCCAACCAGTCCTTCGGCTTGGTGTGCGCGTGGAACTCATCGAACGGAGCGTGGAACGGTTCCATTGCCATCATGACATCCGCGTCCAGCTCGCCCAGTCGGTCACGTACCGTGTCGAAGTGCTTGATCTGCAGCGCCGCCAGCGACGCCATGTACACCTTGTCGGCCAGGCTGGGTGCCCGACGCGCGTCCTCGGCCAGGCGGTCGAAGGCCGCCAAAGCCCCGTACGCCAAGATGCCGAGCAGGTCGACAGCACCTTGCCGATACTCCGGCTCGGCGACCCAGGGTTCCGCCCCAGCATGAGGAACGACCTCGAACTGCTGCGACCCATCGCTCATGGTCGCAGGATAGTGCCGGTCTGCAGGTTGCTGGGTGCCCTATCTTGTGATGGGCGCGGACCGCTACGGTCTCCCCGATGACTTTCGAGCCAGCTAGCAGTCTCTACGCCGTATGAGCAGCTTTCAGAGCACCCCACAGATCATCGAGCGGCCGCCGCAGCCGTACGTGGCCGCCCGCGAGTCTGTCACCATGTCCACTCTCAGTAGCGTCGCCGACCGCATTCCGGAGCTGCTGGACTGGCTTGCCCAACGTGGCAAGGCACCATCCGGAGCTGCGTTCTTTCGCTACCTGACCATCGATATGGAACGCGAGCTCGAGGTTGAGGCAGGCGTGCCGGTCGACGCCCCCCTCGACCTCGCCGAACGGCCCGACGGTGGAGTGGTAGCTCAAACCCTTCCTGGCGGACGCTTCGTACGCGCGTTTTTCGTGGGCCATCCCGACGGCCTCGAGAACGCCACAGCGGAGCTTTTGCAGTGGGCGGAGACCCAAGGCTTGCGGTGGGACATGAATGACAGCCCGGTTGGCGAGCGCTGGGGATGCCGGCTGGAGATCTACCACAGCGACCCAATCGAGCAACCCGACATGAACACTTGGCGCACCGAACTCGCGTTCCGACTGGCTGATGGGACGACCCAGAGCTGAGAGGTCGGTAGACTGCCTCGAGTTCACAACCGATGGAGTCGTAGCACTCTTCCCACCATGCGCATGACGCGCGGGCTGAGCGACTCATCGACCTGCAACGAGCATTGAGGCGATCCTGAGCACGAAAACCATCCCTGAGGCCCAACCTGGGCCGGAAGTTCCCCAGACGGCGATCCCGTCGACCACTTTTGCCAATGTCGGCGTCATAGACCCGATTGTGCAGGCCCTCGACCAGGTCGGCATCACCACACCTTTTCCGATTCAGGCCTTGGCCATTCCCATCGCCCTGACCGGCACGGACATGATCGGTCAAGCACGTACCGGTACGGGAAAGACTTTGGCGTTCGGCATCTCGCTACTGCAGCGAATCGTTGTACCGGGCGAACGCGACTATGCCGAGCTTTCCAAGCCGGGTGCCCCACAAGGCCTTGTGGTGACACCGACCCGCGAGTTGGCGAGCCAAGTCGCTTCTGACCTGGTAGCCGCATCGACGCGCAGACACGCCAGAGTGCTCACGGTCTACGGTGGCGTGGGCTACGAACATCAGCTCAGCACGCTGAGGGGTGGAGTTGAGGTCGTGGTTGGCACGCCCGGGCGGCTGCTCGACCTCGTCGACCGTAACGCGCTCGATCTTGGTCATATCAAGGTGCTGGTACTCGATGAAGCGGACCGGATGTTGGATCTGGGGTTCCTGCCGGACGTTGAGCGAATCTTGGCTAATACCCCTGAGCTGCGTCAGACGATGCTGTTCTCAGCGACCATGCCCGCGGAAATCGTCTCCCTGGCTCGTCGCCACATGCGTCATCCGGTCAACATCCGAGCCGAATCCCCTGGCGACACCACAACCGTGCCAGCAACAGCTCAGTTCGTCTATCAAGCTCATGAGCTGGACAAGCCCGAGATTGTCGCCCGCATTCTGCAAGCCGAGAACTGCACCCGCGCGATGATCTTCTGCCGTACCAAGCGGTCGGCGCAGCGATTGGCCGATGATCTTGTCGACCGCGGTTTTGCAGCGGCGTCGATCCATGGCGACCTGAACCAGATCGCAAGGGAGAAGGCTTTGCGACGCTTCCGCGAAGGACGGATCGACGTCTTGGTCGCGACCGACGTCGCCGGGCGAGGAATCGATGTCGAGGGCGTTAGCCATGTGATCAACTTTGAGTGCCCGGAGGACGAGAGTGTGTACGTGCACCGAATCGGCCGTACCGGGCGCGCAGGGGCCTCTGGAGTCGCGATCACCTTCGTCGACTGGCAGGACCTGGCGCGCTGGAAGATGATCAATCACAGCTTGGGTCTGCCGTTCGAGCAGCCAGAGGAGACCTACTCCACCTCGCCGCACCTTTACCACGATCTCGGTATCGACCCTGCGGCCAAGGGCACCATCAGGCCCAGCAAACCGCACACATCGAAGCGACCGGATGAGTCCAGTCCCTCGAAGTCAGCCCGCGCTCGACCTGGTACGGACGCAAGCCGCAGCCGCACCCGCACGCGGCGACGGCTCCGCGATGGTGTCCCTGTCGAGCGGAAGAAGACGTAACGCGCTCACGTGATCACAGGACTTCCACCGACGAGCCGGCGGACCGTCAGCACCGTCACGCTGTGGTGGCTCACTAGCGAGCTGGTTCCACAGGTTTAGCGACCACGACAAGGTTGCTGTCATAGCCGCCCCGGTCCCGATGGAAGTTGCCAGTGCAGGTGATCAGCACCAGCCGGTGCGGCCCGGTCTGCTGGAACGCCTGGCTCTTCGTCGCGAGCGCCCTCTTGTCCACCTTCTTGACCGAAGTGACGCGATATTTAAGCCGATGTGAGTCCCCGCGAAGCGTGACAGTGTCGCCCACCTTGATCCTGCGCAGCCGAGCGAAGAATCCAATGCCATACGTATCTGAATCGACATGTCCCGCGATCACCGTCGACCCGAAGGCTTCGCCCGCGCGTGCGCTGCCATCCCACCAACCCACATGCCGGACGTTCTCGGGAACTCGGAGCAGACCATCGACCGTGGCCGCGGGATGTACTGCCGCGCCCGCATTGCCTGGGAGCGTGAGGTGCTCTGGAATGAACTGGATCCGCTGACTAGCGGCAGGCCGACCCTGACGTGCGGGGGCGACCGGGGAGTGATCGGGCGCGTCACCCTTGGAGGTCGAGATGCCGGGCATTGCCTGTGCGGAGCAACCGCACAGACAGGTCAGCAGGCAGAGGACGAACACGATGGAGCGACGCAGTCCCGGTCGGTGCCGCTGAGGGCGGCGCCGGGACCGGGACTGTAGCTGTAGGGCTCCTGTCGTCAACGCACCAGGTTCGCCGCCAGCGATGGACCGTCGCCAACTGCCTGACCGCCGGTGCCGGTGTTCACCTCCGACGGCTTTCCAGAGCCGGTTGTGCCGGTGGTAAGGACATGCACGGCAACGTTCATAGTCTTCTTCTCCGGGTCGCCCACAGCATAGACCCGGTTGATCGCCCCGCCCTTGACGGTCAGGCTGACCGGACCGAAGAAGACGGGCTCCTCTTCGCCGCTCGGCACGATGGAGACCTTGTAAGTGGCGACGGGCACCACCAGCTCGAGCGACTCGCCATTGGCAATGTTGGCAAAAAGCACCTGACCGTTCACCAGAATATCGGCCGGCGGCACTGCCGCGACGTGCGAAACGACCAGCCGAGCCTTGCCCTTGGCCACCGTGTCTGCGTCGTACTTGTACACCGTCACCAGAGGATCGCCTGATGGGGATTCCGGCAAATGTGCGACGATATCGGCCTTGGCGCCTTCTTTGATCGAGAAGGTGTTCTCGAGGAATTTGGTGCCGTTCTCGCTGAAGGTGACCATACGGCTACCAGGCTCGACTTTGAACGGGCCGGCTACGGCCGCGGTCTTGACATCCTCTGCCACAGATTCTCCATCGATCGCGACGTCCAGGTCCTTGCCTGGCACACCTTGCACGATGTAGATCTCGGTGTCATTGGCCGCGTAGCTTGGACTGATCGTCAGCCCCGCCAACCCTAAGACTCCTGCAGCCAGTAGAGCCAGCTTCGACCATCGCGCTGCGCGCTTAGTAATCACGTTCCACCCACCCCGCCCTTTGCTCGTGGTTCCTACCCCAGGCCCCAAAGATCCAAAGCGTAATATAGGGCCCGCACTGCTGCGCCGTCGGGTATCCGATAAAGCGTTCACCAATTGCCGCGGGGGGTGTCGCCTTGGGCAAATTAACCGTGGTTGGTCACCCGCGGGCGGCTGGGCTACGTCGAGCGATCGGTTTGATATTGGTGGCGGGACTGTGTGTCTCAGCCGTCACCTTCTACCGTGACGCCGAGCTTCCGCGATCAGCCCCCTCAATGGCAGGCGGTACGCCTTCGACAGCCTCGCCGCCAACCGTCGGCACGTCTTCAGCCTCGCCGTCGCCGACGACCACACCGAAGCCCGCTCCTACGATTGCCCCGGTCAAGACGAAACTGCCGAAGGGCCCTGGTACCACTGAGCCCGGCATCTTGCTCATGGCAAGCCCGTTGCGCGACGGTAGCTTCGACGTCGCCGAGATCGTGCTCCTCGCCACCCCGACCTCTTCAATCCGGCTTGGTCCACCAGAGCTGGCGCTGGCCGGAAGCCGCTTTGCCAAGGCCAAGCCGGTTGCCTCTCAGATCCAGGTCAGCGCCGGGAACCAGCCGGTGATGGTCCCTGGTGGTCATGTCAACCAGCGCATGAACCTTGCACTGGCCGTTCCTGCGAAGAAGATCGAGTTGCGGTACAACCTGAGGGGAATCACCATACGCAGCATCCCCTCGCGCGCCGGCCGTGCGCTGACTGCCATCAGTCCCTTGGTCGAAGGTGTTCCCAAGACTCTCCCGGTCGCACTGAGGATCAGCGGCAACACCGTGCTCAATATCGAGTGCCCCGTCCTACGGCTGCGCGATCGGGCATGTTCCGCTGGACGTGCGCCACACCTGCGCGTCAATCGAAAGCTGCCGTGGCGCAGCGCAGTGATTGTTGTCCAGTTCGACCTGCCGAGACCGCAATGAGATTGGCGGCGCGGCAGTGGTGGACTGGGTAAGGGATGATCCAAGATCTCGTTGACCTAGCCCTTGGGGCGAACCGGGTGCTGACCTACGCCGGCTATGTGCTACTCGCGGGCACATTGACCTTCTGGAGCGTGGTATGGCCGGACGGTCGGAGGAATCGGCGTCTTGTCATGCTCGCACTTGCCGGAACTACAGCGATGATCATTGGGACGCTTGCCGGTCCGGCGATTCAGATGATCTTCGGAGGCCGGCTGCTGGGCGACATCGTGACTCCACTCGGTGGCGCCGCCCAGCTGGCGAGGCTCGCCGCGCTGGTGGCCGCGATGTTCTTCCTCCCGGACATCATCAGCGGTGCCGTCGTCGGCTGGCGTCGCATCCTCGCGCTGACGCTGGTGCTGGTGATCGCGGCGTCCATGGTGGCGCAGTCCAATGCCATTGGTGGCCCCTGGGAGGTCGCCAAGATCGGTGCTACCGGGTTGCATGTGCTGGCAACCTGCGCCTGGCTCGGTGGACTCGTCGCCCTGGCCACCGTTTTGATCCCAGGAGAGAAGGTGCAGGAGCTTGACCAGGTCATCCCGCGGTTCTCACGGGTGGCACAGCTGAGTGTCGTGACCCTCATGGTGACCGGGATCGTGCACGCTCTAGCGGTCGCCGGCGGCGTGTACCAGCTCGCCAGTTCTCGCTACGGGCTGGTTCTGCTGATCAAGGTCTCGATCTTCGGCTTGATGCTGCTGATGGGCAACGAGGGTCGCAAGTACGCGATCCGTGCGGCGTTTCGGCAACAGCATCAGCCGCCTGATGTGCCCATAAGAACGGGCGGCATCTCGACTCTCGCCGTGGTCATGGGAGCCGAGCTCTGCATCGCCTTTGTGATCTTGTCGACAACCTCGCTCCTGGTCATGGTGGCGCCGCATCCGTAGCCCTAGCGCCACGGCGTGATGCGACCGTAGGGACGCCCCCGCGAGATACCGAAGAGGTCACAGGTGGATCGGCATGCGGTTCACGGAGATACAGTCGTGCACATGCGCGGCTTTCGACGCCGCAGGCCAGCGTTGGCCCCGGCAGTCGAGCAGCTTGGTGGGACGGGCCAGACCCTGGCTGGGCACGCCGGACCGCCGAGTGACCCGCGGGCTGCCCTGCGCCGGGTCGCCGCTGAGGCGGTGATACTCCAGGACGAGGCCGAGGCCGTCATTCGAGGCGCGCGGGCTCGTGAGGGCCTCGGCTTTCTGGCTCCTCGTGGCGGGCCGCTGGTGCGCCGCTTCTTCGGCCTCCGCGATCTGCTTCCGCGGGCGTGTGATGATCCCGCGGACGAAGAGCGGCGCCGCCGATTGGATGCGATCCTGCATCACCATGCCTTGGCGGTGTGGGTTGCCATGGATCTGCTTGCTTACGAATGGCGATCGGAGAGGATTGCTTGCCAGCTCGATGCGCTGGACGGCCTTGGCACCCCGGCCGTTCAGCTTGACCAGCTGTATGCCGAGCTGTCAGGCCGGTCGACCGATCACGACACGGAGGCAATCAGGGCATCTGCCAGTTGAACAGGGTCCGCAGCCAGAACATTCTCACGAACTAGTTCCCAATCGCCCCTGCATCTCGGTGAAGACCTCGGGGTCGGTCGTGTTGCACCCCAGATCATGATCAAGCTTCCCGGTGCCGTGGTAGTCGCTGGATCCCGTGGCGAGCAGCCCGAGGCGTTCAGCCAGCGCACGGAGCCGCCGCCGGATGTCGGAATCATGATCTTGATGGTCGACTTCGATGCCATCCAACCCGTGATCACGGGCGAGGGCCTCGAGCACACTCGGCGGAAGCAGCTGCTCGCGGCCGCGACCCCAGGGGTGGGCGATCACCGCAACGCCGCCCGCCTCGTGCACAAGGTCGACGCCACGATCCACCTCGATCGTGTAGCGGTGAACGTGCGCTGGACCGCCATCGGCCAGGAAGCGGTCGAATGCTTCCTGCCGGTCGCGCACATGGCCTGCCTTGATCAGCGCATCGGCGATGTGCGGGCGGCCAACCGACGGACTGTTGCCGACCTCTGCCATCACTTCCGCTTCGCTGACCGGCACACCAAGCTCAGCCAGCTTCCTGAGGACTCCGGCGAGCCGACCAAGCCGGCCGTCGCGGACTCGCGCCATCTCGGCGGCCAGGCCTGGACTGGCCGGATCAGCGCCGTAGGCCAAGACGTGCACGCTGCTGCCGTGCCGAGAGCAAGAGAGCTCCATTCCGCGTACCACACGAAGACCTAGCCGTTCTCCCTCCGCCGCTGCTTCATCGAGGCCATCAAAGGTGTCGTGATCAGTCAGTGCAACGACATCGAGCCCTGCGTCGAGAGCCTTGCGCACCAGCTCAGCCGGCGCATCTGTCCCATCGGAGACCGAGGAGTGAGTATGCAGGTCAATCCGCATGACTCAGACCTATCACGCTGCCTCCAGTGTCGTGGTTTGCATCACAGTCTCGAGAGCAAGCGGCGGACGACCCGCAGACCCACCGACATCCGTGCGAGATCGGCTCGGCCGCTGGTGACGGAGCGCAGGGTCTTCACCGACTCGTGTACCGCGGCGTTCGACTTCTCCCAGCCAAGGACTACGTCCCGGGCGCTCCTGGTCGCCGCCCCATTGATGTTGAGGACCTCGGCGGTGAGCTGGGCGTGCACCGCATGCAGGTCATCACGCAGGGCGGCCCGTGCCATGGTCTGCCACCGGTCTTCGCGAGGTAGCTCGATGATCCGTGCCAGCAGCCTGTCGAGACCGAGCCGCTGACCGAGCGTGAAGTGCAGCTCGGCCACCTTCAACACGTCGACCCCGGTCTGCGATGCGGTCTGCCCGATTGTCAGTGCCCCGTACGCCAGCGGCAGCGCTGCGATCGCAGTCGCCAGCTCATCGGGTACCCCTGAGGCCTGATAGCCCTTGAGACGCTGCTCGAGTGCCTCCTTATCCCGACCGGTCAAGATGGTGGGCAGAGCCTGCTCCACCGTCCGCACTCCATCGGAGAATTGGGCAACCGCGGCGCCAATGTCGATCGGGTGGCGCCGGTTGTTGATCAGCCAACGAGTGGCGCGCTCCACCAGGGTGCGTACTTCCATCCGTAGGGCCGTTTGCATCTGCGCACTGATCCGGTGATCAAATGCCGCGATGGCCTTGTCAAGATCAGTAGCGCCAAAGATCACGCGAGCGGCGATCTGCGCCCGGATCACATCGGACGCCCGGGCCCCCGTCTCACTCGACAATCGGTGGAAGCACGTGATCCCCGATTCATTCACGAACTCATTGACCTCAACTGTGGTGATGATCTCCCGGTATAGCCGATGCTTGGGCATCTGGTCGGCATAGCGCTGCCGCATCGCACTCGGGAAGTAGGTGATCAGTCTGTCCAGCAGGTACGGGTCATCTGGAAGATCCGAGGCCAAGATGTCATCCTCGAGAACGATTTTGGTGTAGGCGAGCAGCGTCGCCAGTTCAGGTGAGGTCAGTCCCTTGTGGGTACTGCGCCGAGCCTCCACAGCATCGGTCGACGGCAAGTGCTCGACCTCTCGATCGAGCAGGCCCTGGCTCTCCAAGCGCTCCATCCAGTCTTCGTGAACGCCCACCATCGACACTGAGTGATACACGGCGTTGGCCAAGGCCAGGTTCTGATCGTAGTTGTCTTTGAGCACAAGCTCGGCGACCTCGTCGGTCATCGAAGCGAGCAACTCGTCACGATCGGCCTGCGACAGCCGACCGGCATTCACCTCTCCGATGAGCAAGATCTTGATATTGACCTCATAATCGGACGTGTCGACCCCGGCGGAATTGTCAATGAAGTCGGTGTTGATCCGGCCTCCCCTCTCGGCGTACTCCACCCGGCCGAGCTGGGTGAAGCCAAGGTTCCCACCCTCGGCCACGCACTTGGCGCGTAGCTCACAGCCGTCCACGCGCAGCCCGTCATTGGCCTTGTCGCCGACATCGTCGTTGGTCTCAGTGATCGCCTTGACATAAGTGCCGACGCCACCGTTCCACAGCAGATCGACGGGTGCCCGTAGGCAGGCCTTGATCAACTCGGCAGGTGTCAGCGCCTCGACGGACTTGTCGATGCTCAGTGCCGCGCGCATCTGCTCAGTGATCACCACGGACTTCAGCGTGCGTGGAAAGACTCCGCCGCCCTCGGAGATCAAAGTGGGGTCGTAGTCCGCCCAACTCGAGCGTGGCAGTGCGAACAGCCGCGCGCGCTCCTCCCAACTGCGCGCCGGATCGGGCCGTGGATCGATGAAAATGTGCCGATGATCGAACGCTGCAAGGAGCTTGATGTGCTTGCTCAACAGCATCCCGTTGCCGAAGACATCACCGCTCATGTCACCGATGCCGACACAGGTGAAGTCCGTGCTCTGGGGGTCCACGCCCATCTCACGAAAGTGCCGGCGTACGGACTCCCAGGCTCCCCGAGCGGTGATGCCCATGGCCTTGTGGTCATACCCGGCCGAGCCGCCGGATGCGAACGCGTCACCGAGCCAGAATCTGGAGTCGACCGAGAGCTTGTTGGCTACGTCGGAGAAGGTGGCGGTTCCTTTGTCCGCCGCGACGACCAGGTACGGGTCATCAGCGTCGTACCGGACGACACCAGCGGGAGGAACGACGACGCCATCGACGATATTGTCAGTGACGTCGAGCAGGCTCGACACGTAGAGCTGATAGCACGCGAGACCTTCGGCAAGCCAGGCTTCGCGCTCCCGTGAATCAGGCAGCCGTTTGCAGTAGAACCCGCCCTTGGCACCCTCGGGGACGATCACGGTGTTCTTCACCATCTGGGCCTTGACCAAACCAAGCACCTCGGTACGGAAGTCTTCGGCACGGTCAGACCAACGCACACCGCCACGGGCAACCCTGCCGTAGCGCAGGTGGACGCCCTCCATGCGCGGTGAATAGACGAAGATCTCGAACTCCGGACGAGGCTCAGGCAGATCAGGAATCTGGCGTGGCAGCAGCTTCAATGCGATCGCCTGGCGGCCTGGCACGTAGAAGTTGGTTCGAATCATCGCCTGGATCACCGCAAGGAAGAACCTCAAGATTCGATCATGATCGAGACTGACCACGTCGTTCAGCGCCTTCTTGATCTTGTCGACGAGCTCGTTGGTCGCCGCCGCCCGGGCCTTGACGTCGAGACCGGTCCTGGGATCGAAACGAGTCTGGAAAAGCTGGATGAGCTGCCGGGCAATGTCGACGTTGCTGCTCAGCGCCTGGGCAAAATAGCTCTGGCTGTAGGTGAATCCGACCTGCCGGAGATAGCGGCCGATCGACCGCAGCACACTGACGTCACGCCAGTCGAGATCGGCACCCATAACCAGCGCGTTGAAACCGTCGGATTCACTCTCGCCGACGTAGGAAGCCGAAAAGGCGTCTGTGAACCGCTGCCGCGCCTCCGGTGTCCAACGGGTACGGACAGCGGCGGCGCCACCTGGCACCCGTACCCCGAAGTCGTAGACGAACGCCCGTTGGTCCTTGGCCATCGTCAACTCGTACGGCCGCTCGTCAATGACGTCGACGCCGAGCAGCGAAAGGTGCGGCATGATCCTCGACAGGGACAGCGACGCCTCGCGCCGGAAGATCTTCAGCCGCAGCTCTGCCTCATCGTCAGTGCGATCCGGGACGTACATCGCCATCGACATGTCATGGACATCCTCGAGTGTCAGCAGCGCGGTGAGGTCCTGAGCCGCCTGCCGCGGGGTGTAGTCCTCCTTGTAGCCCTCAGGGAGCCACCCCACCAACGATGCAAGCCGGTCGGCCTCGTCGATGCCAACTATCACGTCGGCGAACTCGTCGTCCCAGGAGCGGGTTGCCAAGGTCAGCTCTCGTTCCACGGAGCGCACATCGACCTCGCCCATCGCCTTGCCGACAGGCATCCGCACCACCAGGTGGAGCCTCGCAAGCACTGACTCGGTAACGCGCGCCGTGTACTCGACTGAGGCTCCGCCGAGAGCACGAGTGAGGATGTCTTCCATCCGCCTGCGTACCGCGGTCGTGTACCGGTCTCGTGGCAGATAGATCAAACAGGAGAGATAGCGCCCGTACGGATCACGCCGGACGAACATCCGGACCTGCCGGCGCTCCTTGAGGTGGGCGACCTTCTCCACAATGGCGGCGAGCTCGGGCACCGGTGTCTGGAAGAACTCGTCGCGGGGATAGGTCTCCAGCACGTCTGTGATCGCCTTGCCGCCATGGCTGGCCTCGCTATAACCCGAGCGCGCGATGATCGCAGCAGCCTTCTGCCGAAGTACCGGCACCCGGGACACACTTTCTGAGTACGCAGACGAGGAGAACAACCCGAGGAAGCGCCGCTCACCGATGACCCGATGCTCGGTGTCGAAGATGCGGAAGGCGATGTAGTCGAGATAGGCAGGCCTGTGTACTCGGGACTTCTGGTTGTCCTTGGTGATGATCATCAACTCAGGTTCGACGGGCAACGGCACCGCATGGAAGGTTCCTGGAGGGTCCTGATCGGCACGCAAGATACCGAGCCCGGTCCCCGGACGGACCTTGAACTGAACGCCGGATTGATCATTGACCACGTCGTACTCGCGATACCCGAGGAAGGTGAAGTGGTTGGCATTCAGCCAGCTGAGCAGCTCGCAGGCAAGATCTGCCTGCTTCACGCGGCCGCCGATAACCGCGCGGTCTCTCAGCAGCTCAATGGTGTCTTCGGACCTCGTGATCATCTTCTGCCAGTCCTGAACCGCCTCCTCGACAAGTCGCAGGACCTCGAGCAACCCGTTTTCAAGATCGGACACCAGCGAGTCGCGACGGTCCGGGCGGGCGGGCGGAAGGATCTCCAGATGCATCCAGGACTCGGCCATGACGGTTGGATCGCTCTCAGCCTCGCTGGTGCGGACGATGCCTTGCAAGTTCCCGTCGAGATCTCGCCGGACCAGGAACTGTGGATGGAACACCTCGCGCATGCTCCACCCCTGGCGCAACACCTCCATGGTGACCGAGTCGACGAGGAAGGGCCGGTCGTCGGTGATGATCTGTACCACAGTGGCGCCACCGGCGGTCCAGCCGTCATCGTTCTTGCTGGGCGTCCGGATCTTGATCACGGCGCGAGCGGCGGGCCGGTGCATCGCTGCTCGGTAATGGCTTTCGACCAGGCCGAGGAGGTTCTCGACACTGCGCTCATCGACCTCGTCTGCGTCGACATGCCGGAAGTAGTGCTGGAGGAACATCTGGACGGCGTCCGGGTCCTGACCGAGTTCGTCGGCGATCTTCGCCCCCCGAGCGGCTACCTGTGCAATCTTCTCGGTCTTCTCATGCTCGAGCTCGACCTCAAAAGTGGTCACGTCTACCGTCCGATCCCTGCCGCCGCACCCCGCTGTGTGGCTACTCCGACATTAGCCCTCGTCGTCACACGCCGTACGAACGACAACCCGACCTTTAGGCTTTCCCCCTCCAAGGCCTGAAGCCAACCCTCGTACGCCGCACCGGCGGGCCTAGCAAACTATGGCCACCAGAAGGCAAATCCTCGGGCGAGGATTGCCAGGATTTGCAGGCTGGCGATGACATCATGTGCGGCATGGACATCTCGACCCACCTTGACTTCGCTGCCCAACCCACTGACGTGTACGCCATGATGACCGACCAGAAGTACCTGGATGAGGTCTGCGTCGCCAGCGGATCACTCAGCTACCACGCTTCGGCGGAAGGCCCGACCACCAAGACTTCACGTACCCTGCCGGCGCCTGATTCGGCGGCCCGGTTTACCGGACCCAAGTTGACAGTCAACGAGGAAGTCGTCTGGGGCGATCAGTCATCCGATGGCTCGCGGAGCGGAGCGGTGACGATGACGGTACTTGGCCAGCCGGTCACGTTCCGGGGCAAGGTGCAGCTCTCGGCTGGAGGTCGCGGAAGTGTGGTGGACATCAGCGGCGAGCTGAAGGTCGCGATCCCGCTGCTAGGAAGGAAGCTCGAGGAGTCCGCGGCGCCGGCGGTGATGGACGGGTACAAGACGCAGCAAGAGGTCGGCGATCGCTGGCTCGCGAGCTGATCTTGCTTGGCTGGCCGGCCCAGCGTCGCCCGTAACTCCACTCCGCATCAGTTGGTTGAACTGCATCACCAGCAGATGATGCGGCATCCAGGTAACTGATGCGGAGTTGAACCCTGACAAGATCAAGTACGCCAGGCCGGTCTGGCTACTCAGGTCATGTGGGGATAGCCGTGATCAGTCGCCGGCACGAAGGTCTCCTTGATCGAACGCGGACTGGTCCAGCGGATCAGATTCCACATCGAGCCGGCCTTGTCGTTGGTGCCGGATGCTCGGGCGCCGCCGAACGGCTGCTGGCCGACCACCGCGCCGGTGGGTTTGTCATTCAGATAGAAGTTTCCGGCCGCGTTCCGCAGCCGCCGGCTGGCCCGTTCGAGTGCCACGCGATCATCGCCGATCACTGCGCCGGTGAGCGCGTACCGAGCCGCCTGATCAACTTCATCGAGGACCACCTCGAAGTCTGCGTCGTCGAACACGTAGATGCCCAGAATCGGCCCGAAATACTCGGTCGTGAAGATGTCGTTCCTAGGGTCTTCGGAGATGATCAAGGTCGGCCGGATGTACCACCCTTCCCGATCATCAGTGATACCGCCGGCGATGATCTTCGCATCCGCAGAGTCCTGGGCCCGCTTGATGGCCGCGGCGTGTTTGCTGAAGGCACGTTGATCAATCACGGCAGAGGTGAAGTTGGACAGATCCCGCACGTCCCCGACTGCTAGGCCCTCGGTGGAGTCGACCAGTTCGTCGCCCATTCGATCCCAGATGCTGCGCGCAATGTACGCGCGAGACGCCGCTGAGCATTTTTGCCCGGAATACTCGAAGGCTCCTCGGACCAGAGCCGTACGCACCACCTCTGGGCTTGCGCTGGGGTGGGCGACCACGAAGTCCTTGCCTCCGGTCTCCCCTACCAGCCTTGGGTATGCCCGATAGCGACCGATGTTGGCTCCGACACTCTGCCACAGGTGCTGGAACGTCTTGGTCGATCCGGTGAAGTGGATACCGGCGAGAGCCGGATGGTTGAGTGCGACATCGGAAACTTCAATGCCGTCACCGGGCAGCATGTTGATCACGCCGGGCGGCAGGCCCGCCGCCTCCAGGAGCCGCATAGTGAAATGCGCGGCAAACTGCTGGGTCGGGCTCGGCTTCCAGATCACCACGTTGCCCATCAGGGCCGCCGAGGTTGGCAGGTTGCCCGCAATCGCGGTGAAGTTGAACGGGGTAATGGCGTATACGAAGCCCTCGAGCGGCCGATAGTCGGTTCTGTTCCAGATTCCGGGTGATGAGATCGGCTGATCTTCGAAGATGTGTCGCGCGAACGCGACATTGAACCGCCAGAAGTCGATCAGCTCGCAGGCCGCATCGATTTCAGCCTGCTGCACGGTCTTTGCCTGACCGAGCATCGTGGCTGCGTTCAACGTGTCCCGCCAGGGCCCGGCGAGTAGGTCGGCGGCACGCAGGAAAACCGCTGCCCGCTGCTCGAAGCCCAGCTCTGCCCATTCGGGAGCAGCCGCCAGCGCCGCATCGATGGCCTCTGCCGCGTCGGCCTGGGTCGCGTTGGCCGCGTGCCCAAGGATGTGCGAATGGTCGGATGGCATCGTCACATCGAACGGGTCGCCACCCGCCGGCTTGCTCACTCCGCCAATGGTCGCTGTCAGCTCGATCGGATCGGCACCCGCCATCTTGCCGAGAGCTGACTCGAGCTTTGTGCGTTCCTTCGAACCTGGGCCGTAACCGAGCACTGCCTCGTTGACCGGCACCGGAACCTGTGCGATGGCATCCACATAGCCACGCTACCCTCGTCGGTTTCAGCAGTGACAGCTTCGTCGGGGGTAATGAAGCTATGTGCGGACGGCAACCGCGAGGCGCCGCTCGCCCATTGGATCGGCGCGGAGCCGGCCTTAAACCGCCTTCGCGCTCTCGGCCTCTTCCCGCCGCTTCTTCGCAGCCTCGACGGAAGCACGCAGCGCGGCCACCAAGTCGACCACCTCAGCCTCCTTTGGCGCCTCTGGCTCCTCGACCAGTGGTACGCCTTCGGCCTTGCTCTGCACCAAAGCTTCGAGAGCCTCGCGGTAGGAGTCGGTGAAGTCCTCCGGATTGAAGTCACCTGCCAGCGCATCGATGAACGACTGTGCCATTGTGACTTCCGCATCCGACACGGTGACGTCCTCCGGTGGCGCGGCGAAGGAACCATCCCGGAGCTCATCTGGCCACAACATCGTGTGCATCCGCAATACACCATCCTTGGGACGGATCAGCGCCAATGCTTCGCGTGACCGCAGCGCGACCTTGACTACGGCGCTCTGCCCACTCTTGATCAAGGCATCACGCAGCAGCACGTACGGTTTGATGCCCGGGCCATCAGCCTGGAGGAAGTACGTCTTGTTGAAATACGTGGGATCGACGTCCTCCTCGGCGACGAACTGTACGACCTCGACCGCCTTCGTGGTCGCCAGCGGGAGTGCGTCGAAGTCCTCTGCCTCCAAGATCACCATCCGGCCGTCCGGCATCTCATATCCTTTGGCGATCTCGGCGTAGGGAATCTCATTTCCGCACTTCTCGCAGACACGCTTGTACTTGATCCGACCGCCATCTTCGGGGTGGACCTGGCGAAAACTGATGTCCTTCTCCTCGGTCGCCGAGAAGAGCTTCACAGGAATCGTGACCAGCCCGAAGGAGATTGCGCCCTTCCAGATTGAACGAGGCATGGTCCTAGTCTGCCTGATCCGATCGAGGGAGTCCCCCACGCCGCGGCCGCCCTGCCAGCAACCTCATGCCACAATTCGGCGCTGCAGCTGGTCGAGCTCTTCGGGAGCGAACCACAACAGGTCGTACCGGTCGAGTACCAGTCCGACCTCCGGTGCGGCGAGTGCAGCGGCCAGGCTCTGCCCTGCTACGGCCTCACCCGCCAGTGTCGCTGCCTCTATCGCGCCCGGCTCGTCGGCGAACAGCGCCCGCACCTGAGCCCAGGTCAGTCCGCGAAGCTCGACCTCCCCCATCGGTTCACCCAGATCCGTGAGCTGTCCGGGCTGCAGCTCCGCAGCAATCACCAGGCGTGGCGAACCTGGCTTCAGCACCAGCGCCAGCACGCTGGCGCAGCTGAGAGCGGCGTACTCGGCCTCCTCGATGAGGGTGTCCGCTTCCAACGAAGCAACCAAGCTTGGCGTCGCCGCGCACCCCCGATACGGCGCATCGGCCGCGATACCCGAGCGCAGATCGTTCGCCTCATCCCAGGTCATCGGAACGAAGACCATTGGGGACATCAGGGCTGGCGTGCTACCACGGCGCGGCGGACGTGTCCGCTGCATCGCCGCTCGAAGGGCTTTGGGATGTGGCCTGGGGTGGTTCAGGCTCGGCGGCCGGTGCGTTGTTCGGCGGCTCGCGAGCAGGGGGCTTCTCGGCGGCCGCCTTCGGTGGCGGGGACTTCCTGGCAGCGTCCTGTTCAGATGCAGGCACGCGTGACTTGTCTGATTTCGCTGGGTTCGTCGAGATTGGAGGCGCCGTCGCACCACTGCCCAGCTCAGCAGCACGGAAGACCAAGTTGCGTACGGCAGCACGTTTCAGTCCGGCCGCCTTACGTGCTGCCTCCTGCCGCGCTGCTGCCTTCTTCGCAGCGGTGCGGCGGGCGGCAGCGGTCGCCTTGCGAGTGGGCTGACGCGCATTCGTCGCTCGGACGGTTGTGTCCAAGAGCTCTTCGAGAGCATCGAGCAGGCATTGAGCGAGCACCTCGAGGTCGCTGATGGCGTCCCGGTCGGAGGTGAGACCGAAGAAAACCTCGCCGTCGTAGGAGGTAACTCCAATGGCAAGCATGTGGCCGGCCGAGAGTGGAAGGACCGGGTAGCTCGCAACAAGCTGTGCACCCGCCGCGTAAAGCGATACCTGGGGACCTGGAACATTGGTGATCACCAGGTCGTGTTGTTTACGCACCACTTCGGTGGATGTTCGTACGCCGAGCGCGTGCAGAGTAGTCGGTGCAAAGCCGGCAATGTCGGCGAGCGAGCGCGCAGCGACCGCCCGTCCAGAGTCCTTGTGAGCCTGGGTGTCATAGGCGACCTGGTGCAGCCGCATCAGCGGGTTCGGCTCCCCTACCGGCAAGCGCTGCAGGTGTGGCGCGACCTGGCTGCCCAACGAGGTCGGCGCGCCGTCATTCTCGGTGACGCTCATCGGCACCAGCGCGGTCAGGGAGCTTCCCGGGATGATCGACTCACCGCGAGTCAGCAACCACGAGCGGAGCCCTCCAGTGATCATGGCCATTATCGCATCGTTGATGGTGTGGTGATGCTCCTGACGAACTGCCTGGAGATCGGTGAGGGACGCGACAACAGTCGCAAAGCGGCGCTGCTCGGACACCAGCCCGGTGAGCGGCGAGTCGGAGGCTGGACGGCGCCCACCCAGTGCGTCAGCGGCCAGCTCACCTAGCGCCCCGACCACACCTCCTACCGCTTCGCCGACCTGAACCGCGACACCGAGCACACTGGTCATTGCCCCACGCAAGTTCTCAACCGCCATCGCGGGATCTTGCACGTTCTCCCAGACCGCCCCGGCGGCCAACTCCAATGACGACGGCTCCGGGACCGGGTGCCAGGAGGTCTCATCGGCTCCACTGCTTGGGATGGCGTGCGAGCGAGCGGTCGAGTCGAGTAGCACCTGACCGATCTCCACCGTGTCGATTCCGTCGACAAGGCAGAGATGTGACTTGGCCAGCAGTGCAAATCGGTCGTCCTCCAGACCCTCGACCAGGTAGATCTCCCACAGTGGCCGCGACCGGTCGAGGCGGCGCGCGAGTACCCGGCCGACGAACTCTTGGAGCTGGACCAGGGTGCCTGGGCGGGGCAAAGCCGACCGTCGTACGTGGAAGGTGAGGTCGAAGTTCTCGTCGTCGACCCACACCGGTCCAGCGAGCCGGGCAGGGATTCCGCGCACCCGTTGCCGGTAGCGCGGGACGAAGGCGAGTCGCTCGTGGATCAGCGCGACCAGCCGTTCGTAATCGAAGCCGTCAGGACCGGGATCGAAAATGTGTACGGTACCCACATGGCTTGGGGTGTGCGCTGTGTCCAGTGCCAGCAACGACACCTCGAGAGGCGTGAGCCGCTGCGGCATGCGAGCCCTCCCTGCTCGTGCGAATCCCTGGAGCAATTACGGTACTCCCGCCGGAAACCACGACTCGTCCGCCAGGCGCATGGTCCCATTGCCGGGAACCCAATCATCACCAGCTTCGTAGAGGATGGATGGATGGAGAGGGACACCAGCATGCCGGCGAGAAGTGCACTGATCTGTGGGACGGTGGCCCTCGGCCTGCTGCTGACCGGTTGCACGAGCAATCCTGAATCTGAGGCGTCCGCGAGCCCCTCGGCGGTCGTCGGCAGCCCCAGCGAACCGTCATCGCCGGCCACATCACCAACGTCGGTTCCGGTGAGATCTCCGTCGCTCAATGCTGACTACGCACTGACCATCAACATCGAGATCGCGCGCGGCAAGACGGTCCCGAACGGGGAGAAGATCAACGTACGGGTGGACCAGAAGGTGATCTTGAATGTGATCAGCGATACCGATGATGAGATCCATGCCCATCTTGGTGAAAAGGACTATGAGTTGCCGGTGCAGGCGGGCAAGCCGGCTAAGGGATCATTCACCCTTGAAAGCCCAGGCAGCTTCGAGGTGGAGTCTCACCATCTCGAGAAGACCATCGTGATCCTGAACGCGCGCTAGCGCAGGCTCCAGTCATTTCATGCTGGTACCGCTGCACGGGATCGCGTCCCGGCACGACCTGCCGCTGCCGTTCTCCTTCGTCATAGTCGGCGCCATCCTTGCGTTGACGATCTCCTTCGTCATCTTGATCTTTGCTTGGCGCCAGCCGCGCTTCGACCGGGTGGGTGGCCACCCGATGCCACGGCTGACCGCAGTCGTCGACCATCCGATCACCCGGCTGGTCGCACGTGCGGTGGTCCTTGCCGCGTTCGCCTGGGCCGGGCTCGCGATGATGGCTGGCCAGGACTTGCTGACCAATCCGATCTTCGGCTTCGTCTTTGTGTGGATGTGGGTTGGCCTGGTCCCCATCTCGCTGCTGCTTGGACAGTTCTGGCGAGCAACCAATCCACTACGGACAATTCATCGCGGGCTCTGTGCGCTGGCTCGTGTCGACCCGGAAGTGGGTCTGGTTGCATTGCCGGCCAGGATTGGCGTGTGGCCGGCCGCAGCCGGCATGTTTGGATTCGCCTGGCTTGAGCTGGTCCAGCCGGACCGGACCACACTTGCGGTGCTGCGGGTGTGGGCGCTCGCCTGGTTGGTGATCCTGGTGTTGGGCGCGATCGTGTTCGGCCAGCGTTGGATCGGCGCGGCGGATCCCTTCGAGGTGTACTCGAGCACGCTCGCCCAGGTATCGATCTGGCGGCGGGTCGGTGAGCAGCTGAGGCTGGTCAACCCGCTGGCTGGCCTGAACGCCTGGCACGCACCCCCGGGAGCGACCGCAGTGGTAGCGGCGCTGCTCGGCAGCACAGCGTTCGACAGCTTTGCCAACACCAGTTGGTGGATCAGAGTCGTGCAGAGCTCGGATGTGCCCACCGTCGTATGGGGTACCGGCGGCCTTCTGGTGTTGATCATCATCGTCTTCACCAGCTTCAGCCTCGCGGCCGCCTGGATGGGTCGCTACGGGAGCCTGCCAGCCTCGGCATATCCGCGGCTGATGGTGGCCTCTCTGCTGCCGATCGTGCTGGGTTATGTGGTGGCCCACTATGCAACGCTGCTCATCGTCGAAGGGCAGCGGACAGCGATCAACTTCTCCGACCCGCTCGGCCGCGGTTGGAATGTCTTCGGATCAGCGGAGATGGGAGTGAACTCCGCGATCTTCAGCTACCCCACTGCGGTCGCCCTGGTCCAGCTGTGTGCCATTGTCGGCGGGCATGTGCTCGGCATCGTCTGCGCACACGAGAAGGCCGTCGCACTGCTGCCGCCGGATCGCGCGCTGCGTGGTCAGTGGCCGTTGCTGCTGGTGATGGTCGGCTACACCTGCGCCGGCTTGGTGCTGTTGTTCTCCCCTTGACCCCGTGGCTTACTCACTAGCATCTTCCGGCTCGCCAGCCAAGATCAAATACAACGAGCGCCGCGCCTGCGCGAGCACGTCCGCGGCCGCCTTGAGCTGCGACGTGTCCCCACTGTTCACGATCTGACGTGCTGCCGCCTGCAGTTCCTGCATCGGGTCTCTCAGATCAGGCCAGGAAGGGCGGTCGGCGTAGTCGGCGAACGGGTCGCCCAGTCGGGCGCTGCGCTCCTCCAGGTAGCTGCGCCCTTCGGGAGTGAGGGTTACCAACCGGCGTCCGCCCTCCTCATGGGTAGTCACCAGGCCCTCGTCCTCGAGCTGCGCGATGGTGGGATAGACGGCGCCGGGGCTCGGACGCCATGCGCCACCGGTGCGGTCACGCATCGCCTGCATGAGTTGGTAGCCGTGCATCGGCTGGTCGGCTAGCACCAACAAGATCGCGGTCCGCACATCGCCCCGTTGGGCACGCCCGCGGCCATGGCGACCGGGCCCGCGACGTCCCCCTCGTCCGCGGTGGCCGTGGGGGTGGTGCTGCTCCTCCCAGGGCTCGGCCTTGCCGTGTGGCTCACCATCCCTGCCAGCCTCCTGCCGGCGGTCAAAGTCTCCATGTCGTGTTCCGTGTCGCATATGTTCTCCTTTCAAACGACTCTATCAAGATATATCGTGATACGGTCGTTCGCAAGTCCCACAGCCCGAGCTTGCGGCGAAGGAAGGGGACGGTGCCAACGGGGAACATCCAAGTAAGGAAGTCTTGGTGACGCCGGACTGAGAGGTAGGTCCTATCGATGGTGAACGACCACGCCAGCGAAGAGTCGCCCCGCCTGGGGGTCGGCGTCGTGGGCTGGGGCTGGATGGGTCAGGTGCACGCACGCGCGTACGCGAGGCTGCGCCAGCATTATCCCGATGCGCCCCTGAGTCCGGGTCTGGTCGCGGTGGCCGACAACGCAGCCGACGATCGACTTGCCAGCGCGATCGACACTTTCGGCTTCCGTGAGGCGCATGCAGACTGGCGCGACCTGGTCGCCCGAGACGACGTCGATGTGGTGAGCGTGACAGGCCCTAACTTCATCCACCGTGAGGTAGCAGTCGCTGCCGCGGAGGCCGGGAAGCATGTGTGGGTTGAGAAGCCGGCTGGGCGCAACGCCACAGAGACTCGATCGATCAGCGATGCGGTGCGTGCCAACGGGGTGCAGTCCGCGGTCGGATTCAACTACCGCAACGTACCGGCCATCGAGATGGCCCGACAGCTGATCGCCGACGGCCGGCTTGGCCAGATCAAGCACGTCTACATTCGGCTGCTGGCCGACTACGCCGCACACCCGGACGGTGCGTTGACCTGGCGCTTCAAGACCGAATGGTCCGGTTCCGGCGTGCTCTCTGACCTGGCCAGCCACGGTGTCGACCTTGGTCGCTACCTCGTGGGCGACATCACCGACCTGATGTGCGACGCCGCCACCTTCATCGCGCAGCGACCCCAGGTGGGTATGACGGCTTCCCACTTCTCCCGCGGTACGGGCGGCCCCATGGGAGCGGTTGAGAATGAGGACTACATCGCTGCACTGGTGCGCTTTCGCGGCGGCGGCCTCGGAATACTCGAGTCCAGCCGAGCCTCGATTGGCGAGCAGTGCACATATGGCGTCGAAGTCCACGGCGCTCGAGGCGCGCTCTGCTGGGACTTCAGGCGGATGGGCGAATTGCAGCTGTGCCTGGATCAGAACTATCAGAACGCCTACTTCAGTACTCACTACGTGGCACCTGGGGACGGTGATTTTGCTCGGTTCCAACCCGCTGCGGGCATCGCGATGAGTTACGACGACCTCAAGATCGTAGAGGCCCATCATCTCGTCCAGTCGATCGCAACCGGCAAGGCTCATGGAGCAACCGTTGAGGACGCGCTCTACGCGGCCGAGATCATTGAGGCGCTGGCCGAGTCAGCACAAAGCCGCCGCTGGGTGACTCTCGCCCGCTGAATTTGTTCTGACAAAATCTGGCTTGCCTCTGTAGAACTGCGGACCCGGACCTTATGCTTCGTCCATGACAGAGGCGCCCCCGGTGCGCGAACTCGACATCACCCTCGAGCGCAACTCACCTGTCCCCCTCTATTACCAGCTGGCGCAGTCCATCGAGCATGCGATCAACACCGGCGCTCTCGCCCCGGCGGATCGCCTTGAGAACGAGCTGTCTCTCACCAGCCGACTGGGCCTATCAAGGCCCACTGTTCGTCAAGCGATTCAGGAGCTGGTCAAGAAGGGCTTGCTGGTACGCAAACGAGGGGTCGGCACCCAGGTCGTGCGCTCACAGTTCCGGCGGAACGAAGCGCTCAGTAGCCTCAACGAGGACATCGCCAAGGCCGGCAAGATTCCGAGTACCCGACTACTCGAATTCTCCATCGGAACGCTCGATCAAGACATTCGCGATGCCATCGCCGCCGCGGCTGTTACCGACACCGAATTCATCAAGATCAGAAGGCTGCGGCTGGCCGATGACGTGCCACTTGCGATCCTTACCAACTACCTCCCGGCCCGCTTCGAGATCACCGAGGCTGACATGCAGAGCAAGAGCCTTTACGCCTGCCTGCGCGCTCTCGGTGTCAACCTCAAGATCGCCCATCAGCAGATCTCTGCCAGGCTGATGACCGAAGAGGAAGCGGAGCTTCTGGATGAGGAGACACCGGCGGCATGCCTGACCGTCGACCGCCTCACCTACGACGATGTTGGCCAGTTCGTCGAGTTCGGCCGCCACATGTATCACGCCGCGCACTACTCAATCCAGTCTTCGCTCGTGGGCTAGCCAGAGCGTGCCGTGCGACTTTGCGGGCTGAGCCCGTCGAAGCCCGTAGACCGCGCCCGTTCGACATGATCAGGCCGCAGGTCTGCGCGGCTCCATCGAGCGCCGAGCTCCAGGGCGGTGCATAGCCAGCGGTCGCCCAAGGCCTCTAACCGGAGGGCCATGGCCGCCGATCGCCTCCCCATAGCGACGTGCGCTGCCACCTCAGCCACCTCCGGATCGGGGTGCTGGACGCGAACTGAGCGCACTGCAGTTGGGATCGCGATTCGCCCATGCAGCGCGAGGCTCCGGCGCTGGTACATGCTGATCGCTACGAGCACCTCATCGACCACCCAGCGGTTGAGCTGAGCGACTGGACGCTGGCCCAGCAGCGACTGAGTCAGTGCCAGTGCAAGCGTGGTGCTCCACTCCCTGGCATCGGGAAGTCCCGGTCGCTGTTTGGCGGCCCAGCGTGCCTTCACCATGCTCACCCGGACGCCTTGGTCGTTCGGGGCCGCGACCTCGGCATCGGCTGGTTCGTGATCGGTCAAGTCCAGCGGTGGCTGGTTGGGCTGCAACGCCGAGGGCCGCGACCAGGTAAGGCTGGGCGGCCGGCTCTCGATCAGCCACTGGATGTAGGACGTACGCGACGATGTCGTGGTCGTCGACATGCAAGCCTCCTAGGTTGGGGGCGCTGACTAGGGTGACGCATGCAGCCGCCGACGCGTAACCCCTCGAGCTCAATCTGTGGATAGCTCACTGCGATCGCTGGCGTCGCGCAGCGCGACATAAGAGGCCACGAGCGCCAACCGCTCCGCGGCTAACGTCCGGTCGTCCACGTCGCATCCAGCAGCGACCCAAGCGTCGGAAATGGCAATCGTGTGCACCCTTGGCTCGGCCGCACGGCGTACGTCGGCCGGCTCTGCTTGGTAGATGTAGCAATAGAGCGGACCATGGCGGTGACGATGTCGTCGTAGCTGACCTGAGCGTCATGCTGCTGGGATCTTCGGGAGCGTTTCGAGAGTGGCGACATCGACATCGATCCCAACGATGATCAACTCGCCAAGCAGCTGGGCGAATCAAGTGTCAGCTGACATCGAAGGGCCAGATCGCCGTGGAGTCCAAGGATGAAATGCGAAAGCGTGGAGTGCCGTCACCAGACCGCGCTGGCGCGTTGGCGTTTGCGATCGCGCATGTTGATCTTCCTGTCGTCGACTTATCGACGTCCCCTCTTAGCTGGTTTTGATCTTGTGGGCCTGTTCCCCCATTGATCCGCGTCTAAGGACTACGAGATGCGCGCCGGCCCCTGACGCGTTCGGGTCAGGACGGTTCCTCGGCGGATACCGCCACACCGCCCTCGACCGCGACGATGCGATGGTCCTCGGCGTGGGTGAGTTCCGTGCGGAGGAACAGGTCGTCCGTCGGCAGGTGCAGGTCGAAGCGAGCGAAGGCCGCCACGTGGAGGTCGCCGGACTTGGCGGCGAGGTCGAGCACGTGTCCGCCGATGCTGCGATCCTCGCTCAGGAAGTGGAGGTGAAGGCCCGCGACCGCGATGCCCTGGTAGATCGCCGGCGTCCAGAATCCGACCACCGTGCCGCGGATGTCGCGCGCCACCGTCTCGACCTGGTGACTCGTCACCTCGGCGAGCCGCGGGAACGGATGATGCTGACGAGGCGTGACCCGCACGCGGACCTCTGACAACACGCCGTCGAAGCGCACGGCGTGGAACAGGTTCCGACTCGTGAGCGCACCCTCGACGGACGCCGCGAAACCCGCGAAGTCCTGCTCGCCCAAGCCGACTCGCGGGACGTCAGGAAATCGGCACACGATCGCGAACGGGAGGATGTCCTCGTCGTCCATCGCCACCGGCGGACCGTCGAGCGTGCACTCGATCGCCTCGCCGTCGACGAGGACGACCTCGCCGCCGAGGTGGTCGACGCACCCGAGCCCGAAATCCCCGATCGCGCGCGCTTCGGCGACGCGCAGGCCCGACTCGTAGGCGCCGGCGAGCAGCGCGTCGATCACGGCGAACTGCGTCACGGCAGCGCCGGGCACGGGAGACGGCGTCATCACGGTTGGAGCGTACCGGCGCTCGGCGGTCACGACGAGAGTCGGAACTCCAACGCGAGGAGTGCCGCGCGCGCCTGCTGCGGGTCCGAACCTTCGGCGACGGCCACGAGCGCCGCCCGCCAGGCTGCCGCGAGAACCCAGCCGAGAACCGGGGACGCGGGGGCCGTGCTCGCACTCAACAGGTCGGCGAGGCGGTCATGTTCGGTTCCCGCGGGTGGGTCGCCCAGGATGCGGAGGAAGCCCTCGCGCACGGCGAAGTCGAAACCGATCACCAGCGCGACCATCACGGCCGCCGCGCGATCCAAGGGGCGGATGCCGCGATCGCGCCCTCCACCCTCGAAGCTGTGGAAGCCGACACGGCAGCTACCGCAGAACTGATGCAGTTGGCCGAACAATGGGAATCCCTTAACTACCCTCTGGCGACTCCAGAGGTCCCCAGCCCGCGTCCGCGACTTCGCCAGATGCCGCCGCTGGGAAGTCACTCGCACGGTCAATCAATGCATAGCGCCTCCAAGCGGAGCTACCCTGACCCGCGGCCCAAGAACCATCGGCCAAAACCTTAAAGGATGACAAGCGCCAGCTGCGACTGCAGGCCATCGCCAGACCGGCGGCGTGAGACCCGCGGCCTTTGGTGATCTTGGTGGGCAAACGCACCGTCGCGAAAGTGCATTCGATAAGGTTCGTGGTGCGCAGGTGGATCCAACGCTCGGCCGGGTAGCGGTAGAACTCGAGCAGCACGTTGGCGTGATCGACGATCTTGGCGACCGCTTTCGGGTAGTTCGCGCCGTGGCCGATCGAATGCCTTGATCGCCACCTGCGTCTTGTCGATCCTCCGACAGGTTGGCAGAGCGAGATTTCGTCGTCCGCTAAGGAGCTAGACCGAGTTTGGCGAGGTACGTCTGCCGGATGGTCAACCCTGCCTGGTTCCCGATCGAGCCGGCGAACAGTTCGTCATAAATGTGGTTCGAGTGGGGAATCCGGTGCACGGTGACATCTACACCTGCAGCTTGGGCCTTTTCGGCGAATCCCAATACTCCACGCGACGGAATCAAACCATCGTTCTCGGGCTCGACAATCAACGTCGGCGGGGCCTTCGCTGACAGGTGCGTTGTCGAGGAGATTGCTGCCAGGCGGTCGGGCAGCTCGTTGGGAACACCGCCCAGGTAGCGTTCAGTGAACATCTTCGGCTCGAAGCCTCGGAGCGGGTAGCCGTTGTCGTAGGCGTCTTGCGGGGCGACGATCGGGTACTGGACGAGCACAGCCTCAGGGGTCGGGACCTGTCCCCCACATCCGGATCGTGCGCGACCCTGCGCTGCACTGTAGGCGAGGTTCACAGCCAGATTTCCTCCAGCGGAGTCTCCTGCAACGACGACGCGTTGGGGATCCCCTCCGTACCGCGCCGCGTTCTGGTGAACCCAGGTCAAGGCGCAGGCCACGTCCTGTGGCGCCTTGTCCCAGGTCGACTGCGAGGCCGTGGCCAGGCGATAGTCGACACTGACGACCAGGTAGCCCCGGTCGGCGAACCATCGCATGTCGTGTCCGAGGTTGGCTGCGGACCCCTGGATCCAGCCGCCACCGTGGATGTACATGATGACCGGTGCCAAGGAAGTGCTGTCGCTTGGCTTGTACACGACCGCCGACAACTTCTGGCCGTCAACCTCCTCAAAGGTGACAGCGCTGTCAGGTTTCGCGTTGAGCGTGCGCAGCCACAGCCCCGAGAAGGGATTGGCCGATCCGCCGGCGGCGGACGTTGCTGCGATAATTCGGCCCGTAATCAATGCGCTGGACAGCAATGCGATGGCTGCGACACACAAGCACGTCCACCCGAGAATGCGGGGACCCCGCCGTACGGCTACCACGGCGACCAGCAGGCACACCAGCGTCAAGACGGTCAGGTGCGGGCCGAGAAGCGGCCACGCAAACGAGGACCACATCGCGTACATGCTCGAGGCAGGATCAAGCAGAGATCCGGCCGCAAACGCCAGCGTCACGACACAAGACAACAGACAAAGTCCGAGCCCCAGCATCCACGCGACCCTCTTCAGCACGGGCCACCCGCCCGAACGACGAGCTCAAAGTTGCCTTCGTCCACATTCGCACCGTCGGCCAACGGCCACACTCCTCATGTCACACAGCCAATCTCAGCGGTCCTCGGATTCGAAACACGACTTAAGTGCCGGATGCAACGACGCCGTCACCTTGAACCCGAAGGATCCCACCGTGGCAGCATCATCCTGCCAGTCTTGCCCCTGACCCCCGAGGGCATCGTGAACTGCCCGGGGTTTAGTGGAGGGCGGGTTCTCCCGCAGCGGTTGCTGTCGGGGCCTGTTTTGATGGAGCACTCGTCCTCGTGTTCGATCGGTGTTTGGTAGCCGATCGAGCTGTACAGGCGGTCGTTGTTGAACCAGTGCACCCACGACAGAGTGGCCAGTTCAAGATCATCGACGCCCCGGAAGGGGCCGTCGTGGCTGACACACTCGGTCTTGTAAAGGCCGATCACCAACTCGGCCATGCCGTTGTCGTAGGAGTCGCCGACAGTGCCGCACTTCACGGAGCGAGCCACGCCAGCCGGCATACCGCTCACGAGCCGGCCACCCAGCCGCGCTGCGATCTGCGGCGGGGAGAGCACGCGCACCCGGCGCGGCCAGCTCGAACGCCAGCGCCATGCCGTCCAGCGTCCGGCAGATCCGCAGCATCCGGCCCACGGTCGCCTCATCCACGCCGAACTATCCCCCTCAGCACCAAGGTGGTCAGAGCCAAATACCTGGGCTGGAGTCGCTGAGGGACGGCTACCGATCAAGATCACTTGGCCGTCGCTGTAGGTTCAGGTCACGATCTAGTCCTGACCATCGCTAGGGCACATCTTCAGCGAATGGCTTGAGCGACTGGACGCTGGCCCAGCAGCGACTGAGTCAGTGCCAGTGCAAGCGTGGTGCTCCACTCCCTGGCATCGGGTAGACCGGGTCGCTGTTTGGCGGCCCAGCGTGCCTTCACCATGCTCACCCGGACGCCTTGGTCGTTCGGGGCCGCGACCTCGGCATCGGCTGGTTCGTGATCGGTCAAGTCCAGCGGTGGCTGGTTGGGCTGCGACGGCGAGGGCCGCGACCAGGTGAGACTGGGCGGCCGGCTCTCGATCAGCCACTGCACGCAGGGTGTACGCGGCGACGTCGTGGTCGTTGACATGTCCCAGCCTCCTCTGGTCGGCGCTGACCAAAGGATGACTGAGATAGCCGTCGGCGCGTAACCTCCTCGAGGTCAATCTGTGGATATCTCACTACTCCGATCGGCGTCGCTGCCTTCGCGACCGACGTCGCCATCCGGCGCTATTCGGCAATGCCTTCGATCAGGCCGAGGGCAGCGGCGGTGGCGCCGAGCGGCGGCGGTGATGTGACGCATCCCTGCCAAGGATCCAGGAACGATTTGCCCGCTCGCGGAACTCGGCTTCGGTGGCACTAGAGAAGTCGAGCAGCGCTTGAGCCTGAAGCAGACGTCGGCCGCGTCTCACGGAGTTTCGATGGTCAGCTCGAAGTTGTTCCCGTCGATCTTGACCTGACCTGAAGCACACCGGTAATCGTCGGTCCCTCCGATGATCGCGACTGTGTTCACCAGACTGGAAAATTTGAGGAGCCCTCGGGTCTGCAGTTGACCGCCATTCGGGAAAGGCGTACCTGGGAGTCCCGGCAAGATGTATCCAGCTTCACATAGCCAGAAATCCGGCCTGCGAACACGGACACAGAAACCTGAGTGTTGGCCTCTGAGGCTTGGATCACCGTTGATTACGGTGATGTCCTCGCTGGAGGCGATCATGTTGCCCAGTTGGTTGTTCTGTGGGGTGACGGCCTTCTCCTCAACTGTCTTAACTTTCAAATTAATGATCGTCGTCGGCATATCTGTTTCCCTGGCTCAGGATCGTCCACGGAGTACCAGATGACGAAGCGAGAGCCGTGCTCGCGATGGGCAAACGAAAGTTCGAACGTATGGCCGCCTCGAGTGGGGAGTCAACCCCGGCACGCCGGGGCATCGGCTTTGCCCAGACTCTCGTAGAAGATCACGCCGCAGATGATCTTGCTCAGCCATGAGCAGCGGTGGTCTCTCGCGCGCCAACAAACGTTCGGCACGACGCCGACCGCCAACATCCGCTTCGCCGTACTGAGTCGGATCGTGATATTGCATGATCTTATTAGAACACTATTACGATTCTCAGCGCAACGAGAACCCGGGCTAAGCTCGCCGACCCATCGGCGACAGCCAGTCGCGAGGAGCCAGGATCTGCTCAGTCCGCCCCCGACAGTTCCAGCGGCGGGTGGTCGTCGTCGGATCGGTTGCACACGCGCGCTGGCTATGGGACCAGGCTCAGCCGCAATGTGGCCTTATGAGGACCTTCGGGTGGTCCGTGATCAACGCCCTTCGCCCCGAGCATTTCGATAGTCTTCGGTGCCCGCCCGTGATGGCGCCGGCGCTCGTGGCGCCTGGGACGTTGGTCAGGGTTCCCCCCAGCACGCCGGTGACGACCGCGTCGATGATGCCCACGATGACCGGCGATCCCGACAGCCAGTGGGTCAGGCCGACCCGACTGCGGAAGCTGTACGTCTGCAACATGCCCGGCGCGTCATCGTGATGGCTTGTGACAAAGTACAGCTCCAGCTCCGGTGCGAGCTCGAGGTAGGCATGCCGTAGCCGGTTCATGCCGATCACCAGCCAGGCGTCCTCGATATCGGCCTCGACCAGGCGGAAGTACGTTCCCACGCCAACGAGTAGGACAACCGGCAGGACCAGGAGCGCGAACGTCCTGAAGGCCTGCCCGAAGCCGGTCGCGTTCGCCACCAGCGAGAGTGCGATGACGGTAGCCGAAAGAACGGTCAGATACGTGCCGGTCCGGCTGAAGATCTCGTTCCAGGTCATGCTGCGGGTGGCCAGCAGGCTCCAATGCTCAGTCGCCAGGAACTGCGCATGCGGCGTGTTCCCGGTGGCATCGAGGCCGAGGGCCAGGTGCGGTGCCCAACGCCGTAGCTGACGCGACTACGAGGCCCCTGAGCAGCGCCACCCCGGGGCTGGCGGGGGCGGCCGAGGGCCTGCGCCCGCGTGTCGGCCTGCGGGCGTGGCCGCTGCAACGCCTCCCGCAATCGTGCTCATGTCCGTGACCCACACGGACGCGATCCTGGCCAGCTCAGCCGGAGTCGACCTCTTCCTCGACAAGGCCGGCATCACCGCCGGGGCGATCGCGCAAGCGGTGAGGAAGCCACGCTCATGACCCCGATCGAGACGCAAGAGGAATAGCCTGAGGCCTACGCGGTAAATGACCTAGTCGTTCGGGTGGGAGAAGAGCACCATCGAACAGCTCAGGCTAGCGACTCCTCCCAGGCCCGGTGCAGGATGGCGTAACGACCGCCGGTTCGCCCGACCAGCTCCACAGGTGAGCCCTGCTCGACCACCTGCCCGTGCTCGAGCACCAGCACCCGGTCGGCGATCTCGACAGTGCTGAGCCGATGGGCGATGATCACCGCCGTGCGATCGGCCAGGATCGTCTGCAGGCCCTGCTGGACCAGTCGCTCGCTCGGAATGTCGAGACTGGATGTCGCCTCGTCGAGGATCAGCACGGCGGGGTCGGCGAGGAAGGCCCGGGCGAACGCTACGAGCTGCCGCTGTCCCGCCGACAGCCGCTCGCCGCGCTTGGCGACGTCGGTGTCATAACCCTCCGGCAGCGACGTGATGAACTCGTGTGCGCCCACCGCGCGAGCGGCGTCCTCGATCTCGGCCCTGCTCGCCGAGGGCCGACCGAAGGCGATGTTGTCGGCGACCGAGCCGGAGAACATGAAGTTCTCCTGGGTCACCATCACCACGGCCCGCCGCAGGTCGGTGTCAGCGATGTCGCGGAGGTCGACCCCGTCGAGTCGGACCCCGCCGCTGGTCGGGTCGTAGAACCGGGCCATCAGCTTGGCGATAGTCGTCTTGCCGGCCCCGGTGGTACCGACGAGCGCGACGGTCTCGCCCTCGGCGATCTTCAGGTCCAGGTGGGGAAGGACCGGCCGCTCGGGGAGGTAGCCGAAGGTCAGGTGGTCGAAGCGCACCTCACCGCGGACACGCGGCAAGGGAACGGGGCTCGTCGGCTCCGGTACGCCGGGCCGCTCGGCCAGCACCCCGGACAGCTTCTCCAGCGCCGACGACGCCGACTGGAAGGTGTTGAAGAACTGGCTGATCTCCTGCATCGGCTCGAAGAACATCCGCAGGTAGAGCAGGAACGCGGTCAGTACCCCAATCGTCAAGTCCCCCTCGAGTGCCCGTAGGCCGCCGTAGAGCAGGGCCACACCGATGGTCACATTGCCGATCAGCCGGACCCCCGGCATGAAGACCGCGACGAGCCGGAATGACGTCGTGTTGACGTCGCGGTAGCGTGTCGCCAGGTCACCGAAGATCTCGGCGTTGCGCGGCTGGCGCCGATACGCCTGCACGGCGCGGATACCCGTCATCGTCTCCACGAACTGCACGATGACCAGTGCCGACGCCTCGCGCACCTTGCGGTAGACCACGGCCGACGTACGCGCGAACCAGCGCACGAGCAGCACCAACAGCGGGAAGCACAGCAGACAGACGAGGCCGAGCTCGAGGTCGAGACTCAACATCAGGACGCCGACCCCGACCATGGTCAGCACGGCGGTCACCAGGCCGTCGAAGCCGCCTGCCAGCAGCTCGGTGATCGCGTCGATGTCGCTGGTCAGCCGGGACGTGACACGACCGGAGGTGTACCGGTCGTGAAAAGCCACGTCGAGTCGCTGGAAGTGCGCGAACACGCGGCGCCGCAGCGAGAGCAGCACGGCCTGCCCGATCCGACCGGAGATGCGCAGGAAGCTGATCCGGCCGATCGACTGCAGCACCACGGCGATGACCATGACGGCGACGATCTCCAGCAGGGTGCGCGCGCTGCCGCCCGCGATGATCGGCGGCAGCCCGTGGTCGATCCCGCGCGCGACGAGCCACGGCAGGCTGAGGCGGGCGGCGTTCTCGACGAGCACCACGCCGATGACCAGCGCCAGACGCCCTCGGTGGGGACGAAGCAGGTCAACAAGCAGCCGGCGACTGCCGTGCCGGGGCGCCGGCGTGAGACGCTCGGACTCCTCGCCGGGCTCCTCGAGGACGCCGCGCCACTGCTCCCCCGATCGTGGTTGGGTCTGGGTCGCCGAGCTCACGACGCGACCTCTAGCAACCGGTCATCCTCGGCGAACTCGGCCGAGAGCAGGTCCCGGTACTCCGGCACCCTGGCCAGCAGCTCAGCGTGCGTGCCGATGTGGGTGATCGTGCCACCCGAGAGCAGGGCGACTCGGTCGGCGAGGAGCACCGTCGACGCGCGGTGGGCCACGACGATGCCGGTCACGCCGCGCAGCACGCGCTGCAGCGCCGCCTCCACCAGTGCCTCGGTGTGGATGTCGAGCGCGGAGAGGGTGTCGTCGAGCACGAGCACCGCTGGTCGGGCAAGCACCGCCCGGGCCAGGGCGAGCCGCTGCCGCTGCCCGCCTGACAGGCTCAGACCCTGCTCGCCGATCCGGGTGTCCAGGCCGAAGGGCAGGTCATAGAGAAACTGCGCCTGCGCCACGTCGATCCCCTGGGCGACGTCGGCGTCGCTCGCGTCCGGCCGACCGAGCGTAAGGTTCTCCCGCGCCGACATCGAGAACAGCGTCGGATCTTCGAAGGCGGTCGCCACCAACTGGCGCAACTGCCGCAGCCGCAGGTCGCGCACGTCGACCCCGTCGAGGGTGATCCGACCACGCGTGACGTCCCACAGCCGCGCGATGAGGTTGGTGAGGATCGACTTGCCCGAGCCGGTTGCGCCGACGAGGGCGATGGTCTCACCGGGCCGCAGGTGCAGGTTGACGTCATGCAGGACATCGGCATCGGCGTCCGGGAAGCGGAAGGACACGTGCTCCAGGGCGAGCTCACCGTGGACGTCGGTCAGCTCGCGGGTGCCCTCGGTGATGGGGTTCTCAGCGTCGAGGATCTCGGCGATGCGGTCGGCGGCGGTCATGGACTCCTGGGCCATCGACAGCAGGAAACCCAGCGCCGAGACCGGCCACACGAGCGACATCATCAGCGCGGTGAAGGCGACCAGGGTGCCGAGGGTGACGCGGCCCTGCCCGGCCGCGAGCGCGCCGAAGCCGAGGACGATGATCAGGGTCACGCTCGGGATGACGCCGAGGAAGGTCCAGAACTGCGACTGCACCCGAACGCGCTCTAGCGCTGTGTCGTGCAAGCGCACGGCGCGGGTGTCGAAAGTGGCTACCACATGGTCGAATCGGCCGAAGGACTTGGTGGCGCGGAGGCCGTGGGCCGCCTCCTCCACCGCCGAGGCCACGTCGCCGGTCTCGTCCTGGACGGCCCGCGAGAGGCGGGTGTACGCCTTTTCGGTGCGCATCGAGACCCAGACCACCGGCACCGTGGAGGCGAGCACCACCAGGCCGAGCGGCCAGTAGAGGTGGACGAGGATCGCGACCACGACTGCGATCTGCGCGATGTTGACGACGATGAAGAGCATGCCGAAGCCGAGGAAGCGCCGGATCGTCGACAGGTCGCTCATCATGCGCGAGAGCAGCTGACCGGATTCCCAGCGGCTATGGAAGAGCATCGGCAGGCGCTGCAGCCGCGCGTACAGCTCGACCCGAACGTCGGTCTCCACTCCAAGCGTCGCCTTGGACACGACCCAGCGTCGGAAGAACATCAGCAGCGCCTCGACAATCCCGAGGGCGATGGCCGCCGCGCCGAGTGCGTACAGGCCGCGCCGGTCGGACTCGGCAATGGGCCCGTCGACCACCGCACGGGTGATGAGCGGGACGACGATCGTCGCCGCGATGCCCAGGCCGGCGAAGACGGCCATCGAGACGAAGCGCAGCGCGTACGGGCGCAGGTAGGAGCGGAAGCGCCACAGCGACACCCACGACCCGGTGCGAGGCGTTCCGTTCCGGCGCACCGGCGCGGGGCGCAGCGTGACTAAGTCAGAATCAGCAGGCAAGAAAGACCTCAGGCGGGCAGGGCGGAGACCATCGTGCGCAGAGAACAACCTGCATAGCCAGTCGATTTAATCCCTCGGTGCGGGGTACGGAGGGTCGTGGCCAGGCCCTGGCGCTCTACATACGCGCGCTATGCGGCAAGGCGCGGAGATCGGTGGTGCGGGCCCTGCCAGACTCGGATTCGAGTAAGAGACCAGAATACGAAATGGTCGCCGGTCACGATTTAGTCCTGACCATCGCTAGTTGTAGGCAAGTTCTATCTGGCTGTGCTCGCGGCGCTCCTGGAGGTGCCTACCGACTCTCGCCGAGAGTGAGGGCACCGCGGTCGCTGGCGTCACGCAGCGCGGCATAGGAGGCCACGAGCGTCAACCGCTCCTGGGCTAGCGTCGGGTCGTCCAGTTGGCATCCCGCAGCGACCCAAGCGTCGGAGAGGGCCATGGCCTGCACCCTCAGCTCGGCCGCCCGACGCACGTCAGCCGGATCTGCCTGATAGACGTAGCAGTAGAAGCGGACCATGGCGGTGACAAGGTCGTCGTAAGTGACCCGAGCATCATGCTGCTGCGCCCGGTGGGCGTGCCACCAGGCCACCTCCAGTTCGGCCGCGAGTCGCGGATCGCCGCCGAACCGACCGGCCCGGCTAGCCACGCGAAAGAACCGTGCCATGTGGCGCCGGGCGGCTTCTGGATCATTGTCTGGATACGGCGCCCAGGCCTGGCTGCCACGCAGGACGTGCCATGCCGCCTTCAGATTTGCGAATGGTCCCAACGCAAAGCCGTGCCGCACCATGCCGAGCAGTCCCGCCAGCATGCGCGGCCAGTCGCGGCGGTAGTACCCAGCCCAGGCGTCACATTCGCTGCGACCAACTGCGACAGGATCGAATGCGAATCGCGGGGCTCTCCCTGGCATGGCCCGATCCTTCCTCATCAAATCGTGTGAGGGAAGACTTGCACTATGCATGACGGCCCCAGCAGCCAACCAGCGCCGACCATCAGCCAAGTCGTCGACCAGCTCCAAGAACGGATCGACGCCCTGCCGCTTGAACAGGTGCACCGCCGCACCTTTGTCACGACGTATCAGCGCACCACGCAGGCAGTCAGCGATGCGGTTGATGCTGCCTTCTTTGAGGATCCTGACTGGGTGGTGCGCTGGGATGTCGCCTTCGCGGAACTGTTCATCGTGGCTCATGACGCTGATCGGATGGGCGGCGAGGTGCCGCGACCGTGGCGATTGGCGTTCCAGGCCGATCCGGCGCTACCGACCGTCGTCCATTTGCTCTTGGGCATGAACGCGCACATAAACTATGACCTACCGCCAGCCACCCTTTCGGTGATCAACGATCATGATTTCGAAGACCCGGTGCTGATCGACAGGCGTCGTCGTGATCATGAACGTATCAATCGGATCCTGGCGGGGCGAGTGACGGCTGAGGATCACGCGATGGGCGGCGCACGCAGCATGCTGGATCGGATTCTTACGCCGGCGAATCGGCTGAGCTCGCGGCGTTTCCTGTGGGAGGCCCGACAGAAGGTCTGGCTGAACGTTGCCGAACTGCAGCGGGCACGCCTGGAGGGCTCCAATGCTTACAGTGATCGGCTAGCTGAGCTCGAACTGCTTGCCGCCGCCAAGATCGCCGACTTGCTCAGACCAGGTCAGGTGCTGCTCCGTCTGGCGATGAGCGGGTTCGGGGTTACGCTTCCGCCGCCGTGATCCCGCCTGAGTTCAGTGCTGCGTCTGCAGCAGTGTCCTAGTGCCCTGGAAGGGCACTAGCCGGCAAGCGCAACCCAGGTCTGACCGGGCTTCAGAGCGATCACATTGCCGGACTTGTCGCTGAAACGCAGCGGCGCGGCGGCCTTGGTCCGTTCCCAGCGGCCCTCGATCTTCCGCCCGTCCCGGTAAATTGTCACTGCACCAGTACCGACCGTGTCGGACTGAACCGATGGCACACCCTGAACATCGCGATTGCCGTCTGGATGGTTGCGCACCTTCATGATCACGACGTTGTCAGTCTTGCTGATCGCCCCGCTGTCACCGTCGGCGTACCGAGATCCGTTCCAGCGCACCGTGTATCGACCCGAGCTGTATCTGAAATCGAAAGTGTCATGTCCCACGCGCACCTTCACCGCATTCGCGGTCGCACCTCGTGGTGCAGCGCCGTTGAACGTCCAGCCAATGGACTTCGCCTTGGCCAGCTCCGTCGACTTCGCGATCTTGTCCAGGTTGACGAAGACGTTGTGCGGCGCAACCCGCCGACTGTCGCGAGTGGAACGTCGGATTGGCACGATCGAGGCATTGTCGATCTTGCGCTGTACCGAGGCGTTGGCTCCGGAATAGACCAGCCCAGGTTTGCCGAACAGCGGCAGTAACTGCGCGTCGGTGCTGCGTGCACTGCGGATCGGTCCGAGACGCTTCGGGAATCTCGAGTGATAGACCGCGAGGAGTCGCGTCTGCGCGCCCTCGACCTCTTGAATGAAGGTGATGTCAGCCTGGCTCAAGCCCACCTGAGGTCTGGCCGCTCCGATGTTCTCCACCTTCGCAGCGATCACCTCATGGTCGCTGACCTCGCCGCCAGTTAGTGGGTCGGTGGTCTTCTGCGGCTCGGTTGTCGTGGTCGGCGCTGGAGACTCACTTGAGATCGAGCTGGTCGTGTGCGGGTCAGACGCCGGGCCGCTGGTCACAGCCGCGAGACCGATGCCGCCGGCGACCAGGACGGCGGCCGCAGCAACGATGAGCAACGCGAGGCGTGGCCGACTCATGAACGAGTGGGCATGACAGTTACCTCAGCGATCTCGCAGAGTGACAATCCAGCCCGCTAGACGGCGCCTGACCGTCCGTGACACATCTTGAACTTCTTACCCGAGCCGCATGGGCAGGGCGCGTTGCGGCCGACGTTGGCGTACGGGTTGTCGGCCTTGCTCGCCGTCTTGCCGGTTGTCTTGACTGAACCGTCCTCGGCCGGAGCTGAGTAGCTGAGCCCGGCACCCGAACGAGTCTCGCCGGCGAGGCCCTTGGCCTTCACCTTCGGCGGGGCTGCAACTGGTTCCTCAACCAGAACTTCAGGCTCAGACTCCTCCTCATCGACGGTGTGCACCGCGATGCCAGGGCCGTCGGGGTCCGGTCCAGACTCCACCAAGTGTCGATCGGCTCGGTCGTGACCGTTCTGGCTACCAGCATCGGTCCGGCCAGCTCCGATCTGAATCGCTTGGCCATCGGAGTCGGTGACGACGCCGACTGCAGGTGCCTCCTGGACTTCGACCTCAAGGTGGAAGACGTATCCAACAACCTCCTCCATGAAGGCTTCCATCATGAGGTTGAACATGTCGCCGCCCTCCCGCTGGTATTCCACCAGCGGATCGCGCTGCGCCATGGCCCGCAAGCCGATGCCCTCGCGGAGGTAGTCCATCTCGTAGAGATGCTCGCGCCACTTACGGTCCAGAACGGTCAGCAGCACCCGCCGTTCGAGCTCCCGCATGACTTCCTCGCCGAGACTCTCCTCCCGCTTGTCGTACGCGGCCTGGGCGTCAGCTTTAAAGTCATCGATCAGCATCTCCCGGTCAAGGTCGTCGCGCTCCTCGTACTCAGCACGGATCAGTGACACCGGATAGAGCGTGTTCATGTTGCTCCAGAGCTGTTCCAGGTCCCAGTCCTCGGCAAACCCTTCAGTCGCCCCGATGACGTACTGCTCGACCACTGTGTCGACGGTGGCCCGCAGACGCGACTCGACGTCAGCGCCCTCCAGCACCTTGCGACGGTCGTTGTAGACCGCATGCCGTTGCCGGTTCATCACGTCGTCGTACTTGAGAAGGTTCTTGCGGATTTCGAAGTTCTGGGCCTCGACCTGGCTCTGGGCGCTGGCAATCGAGGCTGTCACACGCTTGTTCTCGATGGGCACGTCGTCTGGCATCTTGAGGGCCTGCAGCACCCAGTCCACAATGTCGGACTTGAACAGCCGCATCAGGTCGTCGCCCAGCGACAGGTAGAACCGACTCGCCCCAGGATCGCCCTGACGGCCGGAACGGCCGCGTAGCTGGTTGTCGATTCGGCGTGACTCGTGCCGTTCTGATCCGACGACATAGAGACCGCCGAGGTCGACTACCTCGTCGTGTTCATCCTGGGTGTCCTTCTCGAGCTCCCTGAGAAGTTCGGGGTAGAGCTTCTCGTACTCCTCGGAGCTCTCGAGGGCATCGATGCCGGAGTCGTGCAGCTGCTTGTCAGCGAGAAACTCAGCGTTTCCGCCCAAGATAATGTCGGTGCCGCGGCCGGCCATGTTGGTGGCCACTGTGACAGCGGCCTTGGCGCCCGCCATAGCGATAATGGCCGCTTCACGCTCATGCTGCTTGGCGTTGAGCACTTCGTGCTTGACTCCGGCGCGCTTCAGCATCCCGGACAAGATCTCGGATTTGGCGACAGATGCGGTGCCGATGAGGACTGGCTGACCCTTCTCGTGCCGCTCGGCTACGTCCTCGACGATGGCCTCGAACTTGGCCTCTTCGGTGCGATAGATCAGGTCGCGCTGGTCGCCGCGGATCATCGGCATGTTGGTCGGGATCGGCACGACGCCGAGGCCGTAGATCTTCTGGAACTCGCTGGCCTCGGTGAGTGCGGTGCCCGTCATCCCGGCGAGCTTCTCATACATCCGGAAGTAGTTCTGCAGGCTGATTGTGGCGAGCGTCTGGTATTCGTCGCGTATCTGCACGCCTTCTTTGGCCTCGATGGCTTGGTGCAAACCCTCGTTGTAGCGGCGCCCGATCAAGGTGCGTCCGGTGTGCTCGTCGACGATCAGTACTTCGCCGTCGATCACCACGTAATCGCGGTCCAGCTTGAACAGTTCCTTGGCCTTGATGGCGTTGTTCAGGTAGGAAATCAGCGGCGTGTTCGCCGACTCGTAGAGATTGTGGATGCCCAGCCAATCCTCGACAGAATCGATCCCTGCCTCGATGATTGCGACGGTCCGCTTCTTCTCGTCGACCTCGTAATGCTCGTCGCGACGCAGTCGGTTCACGAGCTTGGCAAACTCGGGATACCACTTGCCGGTGTCTTCCGCCGGGCCGGAAATGATCAGCGGCGTACGTGCTTCGTCGATCAAGATCGAGTCGACCTCGTCAACAATGGCGTAGTGGTGCCCGCGCTGTACACAGTCCTCGAGGCTGAGCGCCATGTTGTCCCGCAAGTAGTCGAAGCCGAACTCGTTGTTGGTGCCATAGGTGATGTCCGCGTGGTACGCCCTGCGCCGCTCAGCAGGATCCATCTGGGACAGAATGGCGCCGACTTCCACGCCGAGGAAGTGGTGGATACGTCCCATCCACTCTGAGTCGCGCTTGGCCAGGTAATCGTTGACGGTGACAATGTGGACGCCGCGGCCGGTCAATGCGTTGAGGTACGACGGCATGGTTGCCACCAGCGTCTTGCCCTCGCCTGTCTTCATCTCGGCGATGTTGCCCATGTGCAATGCCGCGCCGCCCATGACCTGGACATCGAAGTGCCGCTTGTCCAGGACCCGGCGGCTGGCCTCACGAACGGTCGCGAACGCCTCAGGCAGCAGCGACTCGAGAATCTCGCCTCTGTCGAAGCGCGCCCGGAACTCACCAGTCTGACTGCGCAGCTCCTCGTCGCTCATCGCGACAAAGTCATCCTCGATCGCGCTCACCTGTTTGGCGATATTCGTGAGCTGCCTGAGAAGTTTGCCCTCGCCTACGCGCAGCAACCTATCCATCAAAGCCACGGAAACTGGCTCCCTTACCTTGTCATCACTTACCTGCACGGTCTATGGCGCCGAGTTGTTCCCTCATGCCGCTGGGCTCAGCGCCAGACTTCATCCATCGTAGAAGTGCCGCAGCAGCGCCCCCTATCGTAAGCCAGCGGACGAGTGGCGACGATTGCCGCGAGCCGCTAGTGCCCTGGAAGGGAAGTTCCTTGGCGCTTGGCGACGTTCAGGTGCGTGCATCGCAAGGCCGACGAGGGAGGAATACCGGGTCGTATGTCGACCGAGGAGAACGCCGCGAGGTGCGTGCCTGGGCGCCGCGAAGCGTCAAGAGATTTCCCTTCCAGGGCACTAGCTATCCTCAGGCTGCGGCGAGCGCGGGTGCCAGGTCTCCCCGCGGCAGGATCTCCACAGCTTGCAGACCAAGCCACTCGGCCATGATCTTGAGCTCTGATGCGAGCTCAGTGGCCACGTCATACGGCTGTTGATCAGGCTCGATCCAGGCGGCATTGACACGCAGCACGCCACGCATCCGATCCGCCTTGAGATCCACCCGCGCCACGAACTGTTCGTGCAGCAGGAACGGATAGACGTAATAGCCGTGGACCCGCTTTGGCTCGGGCACGTAGATCTCAATCCGATAGACGAAATCGAACAGGCGCTCCAGGCGCGCCCTCTCGAAGATCATCGAATCGAAAGGACTCAGCAGCGCGCGGGCCTCGATTCGACGTGGTACCCGTGTCTCGTGCCACAGGTACCAGGGCCGGCTCCCAGATCCCTGCACCACCACCGGGATGAGCTCGCCACTTTCCACCAATGTCGCGATCGCCTGGTGCGTCATTGCCACACGGGTACGGAAATAGTCGCGCAAGCAGGACTCGCTCGCTATCCCGAGGGCTCGCACCGCGCGCCGGATCAGACCGGTCACTGACTCCTGCGGTGTCGGAGTTGGCATCGCAAGCACCGAGCTGGGAATGACGCGCTCCGGGAGGTCATAGACCCTCTCGAACTGCGAGTTGCGGTAGGCCGACGTCACCTCGCCGACATAGAACAGCCACTCCAAAACAGTCTTGACGCGGGACCAGTTCCAACCCCAATTACTGCGGTCGCGCTCCTCGACGACCTCGAGCTCTCTGGCGCTGATCGGCCCACGCGCGGCGACCTCGTCGCGGACGAACCGAACCAGGTCGGGGTTCTCGCGCGCCACTTGCTCAACTCCGGTCCAGACGTCACGGAACCCAGCCTGCATCCGAAACCGGAGCAATGGCTGCAGCGAGACGTCGATGAGGCTGGCCGCATGGCCCCAGTACTCGAAGAGTCGACGCGGTGGTCGATAGGCGGCGCGCTCCAACAACCCCGGGTCATAGTGTCCAAGCCTTGAGAACAACGGCATGAAGTGCGCCCGTGTGACGACATTGATCGAGTCGATCTGGAACTGCGCCAACCGACTCGTCACCGCCTGCACATCGCGCATAGTGAGCGGCCGCTCGCGCTTCGGCACCCCAAAGCCCTGCGCACCAAGCGCGATCCGCCGCGCCTCAGCCTTGCTCAGCTGTTCCCGTCGCACCTAGGAGACGGTACTGGCACACGCCGACAATGTGTTCGGGCTTGCTGCCGTGAAGGTTCGGGGAGGCGTACGGGCGGGCGTAGCAAACCTAAGATGCTTAGCCCTGCGAAACGCGGCTCCTGAGAGCCGAGCGCCACGTTTGGCCCCGACCGGTCCCCTAACACCGGGAGGCCTCCGGGCCCGCGTAGCAAACCTAAGATGTTTGAATCCCGAGCATGCAGCGACCCACGCCGACGTCCAGAACTGAAGCCCACGTTTGCCTAGCGGGCCCGGACGCCTCACGGTGTTAGGCCTGGGAAAGGAGCCAGAGCGACGTGGTGGCGTCCGATCAGGAGACCATGGCGTAGGCCACGTCGAGGCGGATCACGCCGTAGTCGTAGGCTCGGCGGCGGTATACGACGCTGGGCGCCATGTACTCGGAGTCGATGAAGAGATAGAAGTCATGGCCGACGAGCTCCATCTCCAACAGCGCCTGATCCAGGCTCATCGGTATCGCCGGATGAAACTTCTCGCGAACCACCATGGGCCCGTCGCCCTGAACCTCAATCCCGGCGACCCTGCGCACCGACCCATTGGTCTCCGCTGCACCATTCTCGATCAGCGGCAGTTCGGCCGCCGCGTCGTGCAGCGAGCGCGGCGAGTGCTGGCCACGATGGACCCGCTTGCGGTCGGCTGCCTTGCGTAGCTGCGCCATCAGTTTGTCCAACGCCAGATCGAAAGCAGCAAGCTTGTCTTCGGCCGCCGCCTCCGCCCGTATCACCGGGCCTTTGGTGCGAAGCGTGATCTCGACACGGCTCGCCTGGTCGTGTTGTCGCCTGTTCCGCTCTGCCGATACCTCTACCTCGACGCGAATAGCCCGGTCGTTGAGCTTCTCAAGGCGAGTGATCTTCTCATCCACATAGGAGCGGAATTCATCCGACACATTGCAATGCCGGGACTTGACGACAACATCCATGTTTACCTCCATTGAGGAGTTGGTAGTTCGAACCGCACGATCAGGCGAACATGCGCCCGGCGTTCGATCGCGGCTGCGGGCCGCGCTGGGGAGACGATCCAGAAATGACGAAGGCACTCGGCGCACCTTGGTTCCGGCCTTACCAAAGATCCCCCTGGTGCGCAAGCGCCATAGAAAGAAGCTAATCGTTGCTATCCGGTATTTCTACCGGTTCCTGAGGATCCTCACTGAGTTCTCAGTCCGCGAACAGGGGCCTTACGCGTACGGTCGCGGCCACCGTTGCTGCGCCCAGCACGGGGATGCTGGCCGCCCGGAGCGCCCGCGCTGCTTCGGTCAGGCTGCTCCCGGTTGTCACCACGTCATCGACCAGAACAACCGCACCGGTCGAGATCGGCCTCCGTAGCCGGAACGCGCCTGCAAGGTTCTCCCGGCGGGCAGCTGCACGCAGTCCGGCTTGATCCGCGACCCGCCGTCCCTGGGTGAGTGCTGATCGAACCGTCATCGGGTACCGGATCCGGAGGCGACGCGCGGCAAGCCGGGCTATCGAGGCGGTGGCATCGAATCCCCGCTGACGGACCGTCCGCGCTGCTGAAGGGATGGGCACCAAGACGATGCTGCTGGTACCAACGGCGTACGGCTCGCGGGCCAACAATCCGTGCACGCTCAATGCCAGCCGCTCGGCGAGAAAACCGGTCAGCGCCAACGCCTGCCGCTCCTTGTGCGCGCTGATCAGCCTGCGCAGGATCGGGTCGTAGGTCGAGGACGTGACTGTGTCCGGAAATCCGTCGGGGCACGGAATTGGAGTGGTGAAGAAGGGATGTCGGCTGGCGACCTGCTGACGACAGTGCGGACAGATACCCCACCAGGGCTGACCGCAGCCGTGGCAGCTGGCGCCGAGCAACAGGTCGCTCGCTGCCGCCAGCCAATGCTCAAAACCCACTGGCTGAGTCTGCAACGTCTCAACTTCAGAACCGGCGGGCGCTCGGCAATCTGTGGACAGCCTGTATGGGAAGCGGTCCAGCCCCTCAGCCGGGGTAGGCGATGGTGCTGATAGTGATCCTGTCGAGGAAGGGCAGCCACTGACTGCCGTCGTCCTTCCAGGTGTGGCCCTGGCGGCCCACGATGATTGCAGTCTGCATCCGGGGAAGTACTGCGAGCTCGACGGCATCCCAGTTCTGAGGCTCGCCCTCCGCGGTGATTCGCGACGCATCCGCGACCACCCGGTACGGCGCGTTCGCGCTGGCGGGATCGGCGGCTCCCAACACGAGCAGCTCAGTGGCATCCAGCCATGCGACATCGGCGATCGTGCGGATTGGCGGCATGGTGGTTTGTGCGGTGTTCAACGCTCGCCAGCCGTCAACCGTGATCTTGTCCTGCGAGCGGATGATTTTCGCGAGCCCGAGCTCGGACCCCTTCGCGGTGCGACGAACCAACGCCATCCGGGTGCCGTCGGGTGAGATCTTGAACGCCGTTATCTTGGCGCCTTGAAGCACTGCTGCCTCGACTTGGATCTTTTTGTTGGTGAACATCCACATCCGTTGCTGGTCACCGCCTTCGATTGCCCAGATCTCGCCATATCTGGTGATCTGTGGCCTGAGCAGATCGGTGACTCCCCTGAGCAACGTGCGTGGCGTGCCTGACTCCCCGGTCGCTATAGATGCACGCCGGAGCGTTGTCCGACCGTCAGTCGTGACGGCGAGATCGGTGTTCGTCACCGATACAGCAAGTGCGTCGACGCGAGACTGCCCCTTGCCCAGCGGTCCCTCGAGCGGCTCGGTAGCCGCCGTGTCGGTGGTCGTCCTAACCTGCTCGACTGCCCCGTCGCGGACCGCGTACAGCTGATCCTCGGACACGAACGGAACGGGGTCGATGTCACGCGGAATGGCGTCAACGGAAATCGTCAGGCTGGTCGGGTCACTTCCGGGCACTCGGTACGGCTGCTCGTCCACCTTGATCAGGACACCTCGGACTCCGCCGACCTGTCTCAGGGTGTAGACGATCTGGGCGGCCAACAAGCTGCGCTGCGGATCCGGCAGCGCCAGCACCGAGTCACTGAGCGGCACCACGGCGATGCCGTCGGTGATCGTCACCGAATCCACGCTCAGGCTGGTGTTCGGCGGGATCGCACTGGCGACGGCGGGCTTCAGCCACTCCGAGGGCCCCTTGAGCAGCGCCTTCATCAGTGCCGAGGCGACGTTGGCTGGGTTGCTCAGCGCCGGCAGATGGATGTGGTCCGGAACCAGCGAAGTGCCGTTCCCTACAAAGTACAGATCGTAGGGCTGGTAGAAGGAGGTAAAGGAGTACTCGGCAACCATCAGACCCGGCGGCGGATTATCGATCCGCCATTCGCCGTCCTCCTGCACTAGTCGGAAGTCCTTTAGCAGATCCTGGTCTCGAGCGAGGTAGGTGCGATCCGGTAGCAACTCACCGACCAGTTTCCCTTTCAACCTCACCGTGTCAGGGTCCGGAGTCGCGGCCGGTGAACCTGTGTAGATTGACACTCCGCGCTCGGGGCTCCATTTTTCGGCCGCCATCCGGCTCAGGAACTGCTTGGCGACCGAGTAGTTGGGCTGGTAATTGGAGGTCGCGCGCAGGTAACCCTCGACAATATCCCTCGGCTTGTCGCCAGCTCCCGGAGGTTGGACCTGAACGTTGACGCAGTTCTGGCAGCCTGCTTCCTGTCCCTGCACCTTCTCGATCGGGCCTGAGATTGGGACACTCACGCAGCCGGCCGCACCCAGCAGGCTGGCTAGGACGATGAGGATCACCGCACAATGACGCTGTACCTGATTCAGAACGGGGCCTGATTCATGCAGGGCCTGATTCATGAGGGTCCGTTTCACGATGGGCTCACCGTTGTCTCCGCAGCAGCCGATGGTCGTGGGACTGAGGCTGGCGTCGCCGGGGAACTTGGGGCAAGAGGAGCCGGCGCCTCCAGCCCGTCGAGCCTGGAGCCACCGGGGCCGACCAGATCGCGGGGAACCAGCGGAAGCGGTGATGTCTCGAGGATCGCCCCCGCTTGCCGCGGCAGGGTCAGCCGGAACTGGGCACCCATGGCCGGGCGGCCCCATGCTGTCAGCCAGCCGCCGTGGAGGTTCGCGTCCTCCATGGCGATCGACAGGCCGAGACCAGTGCCGCCGACCGCCCGTGCCCGCGACGCATCCCCGCGCCAGAAACGATGGAAGACCTGCCTGGCCTGACTCGCTTCAAACCCGACGCCGTGGTCGCGAACCGCAACCGCCACCGCGACGTCATCGCTTTCGATGAAGATGTCGATCGGATGACCCTCGCTGTGCTCAATAGCGTTGATAAGGAGATTGCGCAGGATTCGTTCAATCCGCCGGGGTTCGATCTCGGCCTTCGCCTCGCCGCTCGCGTGCACGGTGATCTCGGTGTGGTTTGTCTCGGCGAGCGGTGCGTTGGCCTCAACTACCCGATGCACCAGATCACGCAGATCCGCCTCCTCGGGATTGAGCATGGCCGCCCCCGCGTCGAAGCGCGAGATCTCCAGTAGATCAGTGAGCAGCGCCTCGAAACGATCAAGCTCCTTCTGCAGCAGCTCTGCAGAGCGCGCGGCAACCGGGTCGAAGTCCTCGCGGGCCTCGTGCAGCACCTCAGCGGCCATCCGAACAGTGGTCAACGGCGTACGTAGCTCGTGCGAGACATCGGAGACGAAACGCTGTTGGACGGCAGACAGTTCCTCGAGCGTGTTGATCTGCTTCTCCAGCTCGGATGCCATGTAGTTCATCGACGTTGCCAGTCGGGCTAGGTCGTCCTGGCCGCGTACCTTCATCCGATCATGCAGGTTGCCCGACGCGAGGCTTTCGGCCGCCCTGCGGGCGGCACGTACCGGCGTAACGACCTGGCGGCTGACCAGCGCCGCGATGAAGGTGAGCAGGATCACTAGAATCACCCCAGTCGTCACCACTGCGTAACGGAGCACGCCGAGAGTGGCGACCTCCTGGGTCAGCGGGAACATCAGGTAGATCTGGTAGCGGCCGGTCAGCGGCAGGGTCAGGGTCGCGCCTGCCGCAAGGCCGGGAACTGAGGGCCGCAGGTCCCGGTAGTCGATCTCGGTTGGGGTGATCAGCAGGTTGTTGCTCTCTTCGACCTGCTTACGCAGCTGATCCGGAATGCTGCTGGCTGCCGCGTTCCCAGCGGTGATTGTCTGGCTGGGGGCCATGATGATCACCTCGAATTGCTCCCCGGACCGATTGGCGAAGCCGGTGGCCAGGTCGAGGAGCAGCTTGTCGACGTTGACATCACCAGTGAGGTCGGCGGCGTTGAGCTGTTGTTGCGCTGTATTGACCGCCTGCCGGGCTTGGTTCTTGGCGGCCTTCTCCTTGCCGTCGATTACCCCGATCGTGGCTTGCTGCATCAGTAAGAACCCGCCGAGGACCAGCACCAGCACCGAGGCAACAAAAACGGTCAGTACGACCCGGAGCGGCAGCGACCGCCACCACCACGTGATGGGGAACCGCCACCAGCGGGATTTCAGGATCCTCAGAATGGAGACCATATATCGACGTTCACATCACAGACCGCCTTCAAGCGGGACCGGCTATCGGGCCTGGGTGGTTTCGCCGGCCTTGTAGCCGATCCCTCGTACTGTTACCACGATCTCAGGGTGCTCGGGATCCCTCTCGATTTTCGAACGCAGCCGCTGCACATGTACGTTGACCAGCCGGGTGTCGGCGGCGTGGCGGTAGCCCCAGACCTGCTCGAGCAATACCTCGCGACTGAAGACCTGCCAAGGCCGTCGGGCCAAGGCCAGCAGGAGGTCGAACTCCAAAGGCGTGAGCTGGATCTGAACACCGTCCCGCTTCACTGAATGCCCGTCCACGCTGATCGAGAGATCCCCGATCCGCAAGGTCTCGACGTCGACCTCATCTGAGGCCGGCATGCGGCGAAGCCGAGTTTTGATTCGCGCGACCAGTTCCTTCGCCTTGAAGGGCTTGGCGACGTAGTCATCGGCTCCGGCTTCCAATCCTTCGACCACGTCGATGGTGTCGGTCTTGGCTGTCAGCATCACAATGGGCACGCCGGACTCAGCGCGGATGTCGCGGCAGACGTCCACACCATCGCGCCCTGGCAGCATCAGGTCGAGCAGCACCAGGTCCGGCTTTGCCTCCTTGAACGCCGAGAACGCTTTGTCCCCGTGCGCGCACCAGATCGGCTCGAACCCCTCGTTCCGAAGCACGATCGACAGCATTTCGGCAAGCGCCGCGTCGTCGTCAACCACCAGCACCCGGCTGCGCGCCCCTGCACTCTTGGTTGTTTCAGACACCCGTATCCCTTCGGTCAGTGCGATATGAACACCGACGTCTCGGTGAGCACACCCGCGATCACCTTCTCACTAGGCGACTCCTGCGACGTAATCCTATGCACCTTGAAAACCAGCTTCACAACATTGGGACAGTGTCGCGGTCACTGACGCTGCCTGGCAGGCGCGGCGGATCGGCCCTCAGTTGAGCTCGGGGTTCTCCACCCACGTTGAGAAGAACGCGAGCTCGCCTTTCTGACGACGCAGCACCGTACGCCACAGCTCGAGGGGCTGGTCGCCGAAGACATCGCTGTAGTCCGCCGGCGCCAGGTGCCACATGCCTTCAGCGATCTCCTCCTGCAACTGGCCCGAGGCCCAGCCTGCGTAGCCGGCAAAGATCCTCAGGTCGCGGTATGCCCCGGAGACGATCTCGATCGGAGTGTCCAGGTGCAACAGACCGACGTTTTGGAACAGCGGCCGCCAGCCTGGAGGCTCCTCACCATCAGCTGCCACACTGGCCAGGCAGATCGCGCCGTTGGGTGACACCGGCCCGCCGTGGAAGAGCAGTCGGGGCTCCGACACCGTACTCACCCACTCCGGTAGCACCGCATCCAGCGGCGTCTGGGAGATCTCGTTCAAGATCACTCCAAGAGCGCCGTCCTCATCGGAGTCCAAGATCAGCACGACGGTTTGGTTGAAGACACCATCAGCGAGCATGATGCTCGCCACCAAAAGATCTCCCGCGACCGGCTCACGCGTGGTCGCTGGTCGTCCCGCTGGTTCGCTCATGATGCAGCGAGCCGTCGGTCGGCGCTGTTGGACGCGTGCAGCACAATCACCCGAACCAGCACCACACCGGCTGCGATACCGATCCAGTCCGCTACCACATCCAGCAGATCGCCCGTCCGATTTTGGTACCACACATGCTGGATCAGCTCGCTGACCACAGCGTGCGCCGCAAACACGCCAACCACCAGCGCCGTCGTTCTGAGACCTGGCCGCTGTGAACCCAGCGGCCGGCGCAGCGCGGCCGCCAGCAAGATCAATATCACCGGGAGCGCAAAGCCTATGGTGTGTGCGAGTTTGTCGGCGTACGGAAACCAGGCCGGCTGGGGCGGGCCGGTGACACGGTAGAGCCCCCACAGCTGCAGCAGCACCGCGACAACAGCGCCTCCTGCGACGATGTGCCAGCTGCGCAGCGTCGAGGCCCGCGGGCCGTCCGGCAATCGTGAGTACGACATGGTCCTATACGGCGACTTCGGTGTCGGAAGGCAATTCGGTCGGGCCCCCGGCTGCTCTGCGTACTGCCGCGGCGACGGCGTGATGCACCTCGGCATGGAACACACTCGGCATGATGTAGGCGGCGTTGAGCTCATCGTCACTCACAACGCCGGCAAGTGCGCGGGCAGCAGCCAGCAGCATGGTCGTTGTGATCTCGGCGGAGTGCGCATCGAGCAGTCCGCGGAAAACCCCCGGAAACGCCAACACATTGTTGATCTGATTCGGGAAATCCGAACGGCCCGTGGCGACAACCGCCGCATACCGGGTCGCCTCCGCAGGATCCACCTCCGGCTCCGGATTGGCCAAAGCGAACACGATCGACCGATCCGCCATCGCCGCCACGTCGGACCCAGAGAGTACGCCGGGCACGGAGAGCCCAATGAATACGTCAGCGCCAACCACGGCCTCCCTCAGCGAACCCGTGAAGTCGAGTTGGTTGGTGTTCTGGGCCAGCCATTCCAGCTCCCCGGTCAGATCCTCACGGCCGCGATGCACCACTCCGGCGATGTCGGCCACGACAACATTCCGTGCGCCAGCGGCCAGCAGCAGTTTGATAACCGCCGTCCCCGCCGCACCTGCGCCAGACATCACAATCCGGACGTCCGCGATCTGCTTGTCCACGACGCGCAATGCGTTGTAGAGCGCAGCCAGCACCACGATCGCGGTGCCGTGCTGATCATCATGGAAGACCGGGATATCCAGCTGCTCACGCAGCCGACGCTCAATCTCGAAGCAGCGCGGAGCCGAAATATCCTCCAGATTGATCCCGGCAAAGCCCGGCGCTACTGCATGCACCACTTTGATGATCTCGTCGACGTCTTGGGTATCCAGGCACAACGGCCAGGCATCGATGCCACCAAAGCGCTTGAACAGCGCCGCCTTTCCTTCCATGACTGGCAGTGCAGCCTCTGGGCCGAGATTGCCGAGTCCGAGTACCGCTGATCCATCGGTGACTACGGCGATGCTGTTCCGCTTGATGGTCAGCCGGCGGGCGTCCTCCTTGTTCTTCGCAATCGCCAAACACACTCTCGCCACACCGGGGGTATAGATCATGGACAGGTCGTCACGGTTGCGAATCGGGTGCTTGCTGTTCATCGCGATCTTTCCGCCAAGGTGCATCAAGAACGTGCGATCGCTGACCTTACCGATCACGACACCAGGTACGCCGCGCATCGCCTCGACGAGCAGTTCTGCATGCTCGGTGTCGCGGGCCGCGCAGGTCACATCGATCCGGAGCCGCTCGGGTCCAGACGCAGTGACGTCGAGAGCGTTGACAGCGCCGCCAGCATGCTCAACAGCGGTCGTCAGCTGGCTGACCGAGGCCCCTCCCGCCGGAACCTCCAGCCGCACAGTGATCGAGTACGAGACGGATGGAACGGCTGTCACGGACCCGATCCTCTCACGGCCTAGGCGGCCGGCGGTGGCCCAGAAGCTCGGCTCGAGCAGCCATACCGCCTAGCGATTCTTTGGTCGTCAGATGATCATGAAGTGGAGATACGGCTTTCAGCTACGAGATCGAACACGCCGTCACCGCTGGTGCGTCCATTCACCACGACCTCCACACGATGCTGTCCCGGATAGTGGGTGCGGGTTGTGTGTTGGGCCAGGGAGATCGTCTTCGTGAGCCGCGCAGACCCGCGTGGCTGGAGTCCGAGCTCCTTCAGCGCGAAGACCTTCGGGCTCGGCCTCCCGTTCGCCTTGATGAAATGCACCCGAAGTTCGACCAGCAACTGCTTGGCTGTCGAGCCTCCGTTGGCGAGCTCAACGGTGAATGTGACTGACTCGCCGATCGAGGCCACGGCCGGCGCGATGTGAATGTCACGCACCTGGACGCCGGTCGCCGGAACGAAGCCAAGGATCTCAAGCGCCTCCGGCTCCCCTCGTTTCACCGCTGACCGAAGCGCGTGCCGCACCAACCAGGACCGCTCGGGGGTAGCGTCTCTCATCCATCGCCGGCACGTCTCGACAAGGGCTGCCGGGTGGTCCTTGCCGATGTCGTTCAGGTTGTTGGCGACCGACCGGCGAACCAGAAGCTCGGGATCATCCTTGAGGATGTCGAGCAGCTCGAGCACCGGTCGCGGATCGTCCTGAAAGACACGCAGCCGCGGCGCCCACGGCAGCCGGGGCCGGGTTCCCTCGGAAACCAGCCGCCGGACATGCACGTTCGAATCGCGCGCCCACTCCCGCAGCCGGGCGAGCGTCCGCTGCGGATAACGCTCCAGGAAGACTCGGATGCTGTACTCCGCTGTAAACCGCTGCGTCAGCTCGTACTGCGCGTGCATCGATGCCTCAAAATGGTCAGCGCCGAACCTCGCCACGAAGAACACGTGCGGTAGGTAGACGAACACGTCCATGCCGGTGAGTTCGGCCACTTCGAGCTTTGGCCCAAGCGATGCGATCAGGATGTCGATCGCACGCCCGTAGTCCTGCGGCAGGTGTCGGCCAAGCGCATCCGCAATCTGCCAAGCACGCGGCGTGAGCTCCAGCGCCAGGTAGCCATCGAGCGCGTCGGCCAGGAAAGCGTCCTCGTCAAATGCGCTATCGACCTCGCTGATCATCCGTGCAATCCGCGCTGGCACATCCGGCCCGTAATGGTTCTTCAGCGGCTCAGCCATGATCGTGCTTTGCCACCCGAGTTCGGCTGGGGGCGGCCGCCTCACTGGCGACTGTCGCAGCCCAGCGAGTGATGTCACCTTTGCTGATGGCGACGGCCAGCAGCTCCGGAAACTGGTCGGGGGTGCATGCAAAAGCCGGCACGCCGAGCGCTGCCAGCGCTGCCGCATGCTCGTGGTCGTACGCCGGCGCTCCCGAGTCCGACAAGGCGAGCAGGGCGACCACCGTGACGCCGGCCCGCAGCAGATCGGCGACACGGCGCAGCATCTCCTCGGCGATACCGCCTTCGTAGAGGTCGGAGATCAGCACCAGAACGGACTCGGTCGGCCGGGTGATCAGCCGCTGACAGTACGCCAGTGCCCGATTGATGTCCGTGCCGCCACCAAGCTGGCAACCAAACAGGACATCGACCGGATCGGACAGCTTCTCGGTGAGATCGGCGATCTCGGTGTCAAAGGCCACCACAGAGGTCTTCACCGACCGGATGGATGCCAGGGTGGCGCCAAAGACAGCGGCGTAGACCACCGACTCCGCCATCGATCCGGACTGGTCGATCGCGACCACCACCTCCTTCACGACGGCGTTCGCACCGCGACCGTAGCCCACCAGTCGCTCAGGAACGATTGTTCGCTGGTCCGGTAGGTAGTGGTGGAGGTTCCGGCGGATGGTCGTATTCCAGTCGATGTCGCGTGGCCTCGGCCGGCGAGTCCGACTGGCTCGGCTGACCGCTCCGGTGACGGCGGCGCGAGTCTTGTTCGCGATCCGCCGCTCGATCTCAGCGACCACCTGGCCCACCACGACACGTGCAGTGCGCTTGGTGGAGTCGGGCATCACGTGACTCAGACTCACCAGGGAGCTGACCAGATGAACATCGGGCTGGATGGAGTCGAGCAGCTCCGGCTCCAGCAACATCGAGGTGAGCTGCAACCGCTCGATGGCATCTCGCTGCATGACCTGGACCACGGTCGTCGGGAAGTAGGTCCGGATGTCGCCCAGCCAGCGAGCGACCCGCGGCGCGGACGAACCCAAGCCTCCGGAGCGTCGCTGCGAGTCAATGCCGTCTTCCTCGGCTGCGTCGTAGAGTGCCGCGAGGGCACCGTCCATCTTCTGCTCCTCACGACTCAGGGAGGTGTCCAACTCGTCTGCGGATGCCTCTCCGAGCATCAGCCGCCAGCGCAACAGCCTGGTCTGGAGCTCAGTTCGCTCCCGGGTCTCAGTCATGGCGCGTGCCCAGAATGAGATCGACAGTAGCCAGAGCTGGTGCTGCCAACTCGAGGTCAACCTCCTCGGAAGGCTGACGATCAAGATTCTTCGCGCCGAGCGCAATCCGTTCTGCAATGGCTTGACGTTCGGCGGGAGCGAAGGTCCCGAAGGTGCGCCGCAGGAGCGGCAACATGTCGACGAACTGCACCTCGTCCAGCTGGCTAACCCATTCGTCGAGCAGGTGTCGCAACTCCGCATCGTGAATCAACAGCAGCGCGCCATCAGTGAAGAAGCCGTCGACCCAAGCCGCCTTGTCTCCGGCCGGCACTCCAGCGGAGAGGGCACGTGCCAGGCGCACCGCAACATCGGTGAGCCGGTCTGCATCCAACAGCAGCCGCACGATGCGACCGAGCAGAAGACCATGCACATCAGTTCGGTCGATCATCGTGGCCAGCGTTTCGAGCCAGCGAGAACGCAGGTCGAGGTGGGTCGAGTCTGCCGAGTCTTGACCCATGCTTCGCTGACTCGGCGAGGAGGCCGATCGCGGCGTTGACGTCATCGATGCGGCGCCGCATCGTGGCGGCGTTCGTCGCGTCCAGACTCGCGACCGCCGTCGGAAGCCCGGCACAGATCCGGACGACCAGCACCTCACTCACCCTGCCCAGCGCCCGCGTATCGGTTTGCCGTACATCGCCGTAGCGCTGGGCCCGCGCCAGGGCAGGGAGGGCATCCATCAGGTGGATGACATCCGCGTCCAATGCAGCCTTATCGGTGAGTGTGCCGAGCAGCCCGTCCAGCGCCTGTGACAGATCGGCCAACAGACAGCGTTCGACGGCCTGCGTCAGCTCGACCAGGGACCCTTCGTCGATGATCTTCTGCACCCGTGCCGTCGCTGCCGACTCCAGGGTGGTCCCCCAGACGGACGCCTCGACGATGGCCACTGAGTACTCGGGTTCCCACTTCGATTTCCATGTCTCCCGGAATGTGCCCTGGCTCTGCACGCCGCTCTCTGCCGGCACGATCCATCCGAGGCCAAGCAGGCGCAGCCGATGGAATAGCTGCGATCGGGCTTGATCGATCGACCTTCGCAGGTCGAGATCATGAAACCGGATCTCTGCCTCCCGCCTGACTCGCAGTGTGCGGCAGGTACGGACCAGGTCGGCCTCCAGCGGCACAGTGGGCACACCCTCGTTGACCGAGCCGAGTGCCTGCCCGACCACGAGATGGTCACTGATGTAGCGGACTGCCAGTTCATCACCGTCACACAGCACTGCGCGCGTTGCCTCGGTTACCTCTGTCAACCCGGCGAGCGGCCGGCCGCGCAGACTGGCCAACGTCTCCGCGAGCCGGACGGCCTCGATGACGTGCGCGCTGGAGACCGGAAGGTCGCGGGCCCGCAGGGCCTGGGCGACCCTGGCCAGCCAACGAACGATCGGACGGTCTGGAGCGACCCAGAGATGGTGATACCAGCCTGGCGAGGCGACCCCGGCCCCGTAGCCGGTCGCGAATGCAAGCCGCTGATGGGTCCAGGGCACCCAGGTCAAGATGATCTTGCGCCGCGGCATGCCGCGAAGCCTCCGCACATCGGCGGCCGCCGGCGGCAGCGGCCACCGCAGCACAGGCGCGTGCCAGGCGCCGCAGACCACCGCCACGCGTTCCCGACCGCGCTTGAGAGCCGCCCGGATCTGCTGCCGCATGTACGCCTCACGCCGAGCTTCGCGCTCGGCATGGCGGCCGTCCTGGTCCATGATCATCCGGAGCTCCGCCATCGCGTCGGTGATCATCGGGAAAGGCGAGGACGAATCCAGCCGCGACTCCACAAGATCGTCCCACCACCGCTCCGGATCGTCATAGCCGGCGGCCTGCGCCAGCACGGCCAGCGGATCATGGCGTTCGAGCAGGAGTGGTCGGAGGATCTCACCTGGCTCATCGGCCGCCTCCGCAAGATCATCATCATCATCGTCTTGCGCCACCGGGCGGGGCCACCTGGCAAGCACGGCAGTTGCGGGAAGGTCGCAAAAGGCGACCTCGACATCACGCTGCAACGCGTACCGCATCGCTTGCCATTCAGGGGAGAAGACCGCGTACGGCCAGAACGCGGCTGTCTGCGGGCGGTCTGCGGCGTAGCCCAGCAGCGCGAGCGGTGGCGTCATTCCATCGGCCAGCACCCAATGGAGCAAGGAATCGGCATCGGCCGGGCCTTCGATGAGCACGGCATCCGGCTGATAGTCCGCCAGCGCCGCGACAAGGGAGCGGGCCGAACCGGGCCCATGGTGGCGGATACCGAACACTTCGACCGGCGGCCGCTCCGCCGAGGCATCGTCTAGCTCCTGGTCGACGACATGATCGTCAACCGCGACAGGAGTGAGCGTGGAGATCACGAGACGTCGCGGCAGGCGGTGTAGAACTCAGACCAGCCTTCCCGCTCCCGGGCGACCACTTCGAGGTACTCACTCCACGCCACGTGATCAGCGATGGGGTCTTTGACCACCGCCCCTACGATGCCGGCAGCAACGTCGGCTGGCCTGAGCCGGCCATCGCCGAAATGCACTGACAGAGCAATTCCACTGGTGATCACTGAGATTGCCTCCGCCGTTGAGAGTGACCCCGATGGCGACTTGATCTTGGTGCGGCCGTCTGAGGTGACGCCAGATCGCAGTTCACGGAACACCGTCACCACGCGGCGGATCTCATCGACCGCAGGAGGCACCTCAGGTAACTCCAGTGAGGACGACAGGTCTGCTACCCGCGTCGTGACGATATTCACCTCGTCGTCCTCACTGTCCGGCAGCGGCATGATGACGGTGTTGAAACGTCGACGGAGCGCCGATGACAGCTCGTTGATGCCCTTGTCACGGTCGTTGGCAGTGGCAATCACGTTGAATCCCCGAACAGCCTGGGTTTCTCCGCCCAGCTCCGGTATCGGCAGAGTCTTCTCAGAGAGAATCGTGATCAGTGCGTCCTGCACATCGGCAGGGATTCGCGTCAATTCCTCGATCCGCGCAATCGAGCCGCGTTCCATCGCCACCATCACCGGCGAGGGAACCAGTGCCTGTGGACTGGGCCCCTCGGCGATCAGACGGGCGTAGTTCCAGCCATACCTGATGGTCTCTTCTGCTGTGCCCGAGGTGCCCTGGATCATCAAGGTCGAGTCGTTAGAGATGGCGGCGGCCAAGTGTTCCGACACCCAGGACTTTGCGGTACCTGGCACGCCGAGGAGGAGCAGGGCTCGATCGGTCGCCAAAGTCGCCACCGCCACCTCGATCAGCCGGCGGTAGCCGACGTACTTCGGTGAGATCACAGTGCCGTCGCCGAGGGTGCCGCCCATCAGATACGTCACAGCGGCCCACGGCGAAAGCTGCCAATGTGGCGGCCGCGGTCGGTCGTCGGTAGCCCGCAATGCGGCCAGTTCCGCCTGGTAGGCCTGCTCGGCATGCGGCCGGAGCGGCTGGCTGGCGCCCTCGAACGGATGGCTCACTGGCTCTCCTTGCTGCTCGCCTAGCTCGGACATCACCACGGCGGCATCTCGAGGCGCTGCACCGCAATCGGCTCGCCGGCGAAGGCGCTCTGTATCTCGATCCGAACCCAGGCCACTTGCTCCAAAGCGCGGAAAGCCTCACGTACCGACCGCAACGCGAGTGGCGTCGGCGGCTCGTCCGGCGCTGGGGTTGCCTGCACGGCCGACCGCAACAGCTCGTAGTGCTCGAGCGGCAGGCACGCTCCGATTGCTGCGGCGTAACGCGACCCATGTTCCCGTAACCGGCCGCTGCCAATGATTTCGAGGGCCGTCTCACTGAGTTGCTTCGACCACGGGGTGGCGGCGTGCAAGATCAACTCCGGATCGGCGCGTACGGCATCCTCAGTCACCACAACACGCGGAGCGTTCCGGTCGGGCAAAAGATCATCGTGCAGACCGGGACTGAGGCTGCTGGACAGCCGGGCCCACTGTGGATTCTGCGCGACAAACCACACGCCGCGCTCCCCAATTGCCCGAGCGAGGGCAGTCCGCGCCACTGCGGTGGACCGAGCCGCCACCATGGCGAGCGGTGTCCAATAGTTGGCGGACGCCCGCTGACCATGTTGAACGGCAGCAACCAACCAGAGATTGAGCAGGTCAACCTGTGGCGGGGACAGCAGCCGGTCCAGGATCTCGTGGGCTACCCGGCTCGCGACCGGTTCTCGGCTGGGCGGGCCGAGTGCTGCCGGCGGGCATGCCCCCAAGAGACCACCTGCTCGGGTGACGGCACGATGCCGGGCGGCCAGCGACAGCACCGCGTGCGCTGGATCGGTGCCTTGGTCGCGTCCCGTCCCCCAGCCTGGTGGCAGCTGGTCGGGAACCGGCCGCCGGTCCGTGCCAATGAGCCCAGCCGTGACAACGTCCTCCCACACCGCCATCGTTCAAGCCGCCCTTGCCACAACTGCGGTGCTGAATGGTTCGGTTGCGTCCGTGCCGAGCAGGCTGAGCGGCCGGAAGCCGCGAACGGTCCATTCGCCGAAGACCTCGATCGGATCACCCGCGGAACGGGCGAGCAGCGGCCAGGGCTCTTCTGGAAGGTCGATGATGTCGCAGCACTCGCCGTCGTCAGCCCGAAGTCGCCACGGTCCGGGGCCGGGAACGGGAACCGCTTTGATCACTGCCGGCATCCGTACCGCCCAGGGGTCGGATGCAACAAGCTGGGCAAAGCGAGCGCGAACGTCGCCGAAGGACTCGGCCGGTGGCATCGTTGGGCCGGCGGTCGCACTGGTCTGCTCGCCAACCTGAGCGCGGAATTGCCCCGCGCCTGGGTAGAAGTGCAACTGGGCGTGAAGCACATGACCGGCCAGGACCGTCGCATCCAGCGCACCACCGGGCGGTGCGAAGCTCATGATCACGGCCCAGCGACCCGAGGCCGCGCCGTAGAGCCAGACCCGCCGGGTGTCGAGCCGGTACTCGGCCGTGTCGACCATGCCGACCGCGAACCAGTGGTCCAGGACGCCCGGCAGCGCAAGAACCTCCGCCTTGCCGACCGAATAACCGATCCGGGCGCGGACGGTCGCCGCGAGGTCGGCGGGCAGCTGATCAAGTCGTCGGTGTGCCTGAACGAGCAGATGCAGAGCGCCCAGCTGCTCGAGCACCCGGCTTGGCCACCCGGCGCTGGCGAACTCGGCCGGGATGGATCGGAGCAGGCCAGCGACTCCTGGCGCCTGCGCATCGACCATGCGTGCGGCCATCCTGTCGAAGTGGGCATAACCGGCCCTTTCCAAGCTGGCGATGCCGCCGCGCACCTGGTCGCACAGCCACTGGTCGAGCTCCTCAAGCCCACTGGCAACCCGCTCGGCACGGGCCGCTGCCCGTTTGGCTGCGCCGGCAGGATCGGCCAGCTCGCCCTTTTGGCGTCCAGCAAAGTCCGGCGCTGGCTGTCTCCGCGCTGCCCCTGCGCGTAACCAGGCCGCTGCGAAATCTGGCGGCTCGCCAGGCGGCACCTGGCCGGCGCTCCATTGCAGGAGCAGGGCCAACGCATGCTTGCACGGTACTTTCCGGCTCGGGCAGCTGCAGTCGTGCACCGGCGGCGAGCCCAATTCGACGACGATCTGGTAGGGCCGACTGCCGCCCGTGCACCACCCCCAGATTCCGGAGGAGTTGGCGCCGGTATCGCGCCACACCTGGGTCTGCGCCAGGGCTGCGGCAGCCCGAGCCGAGGCTCGATCGGAGGCCAGGGACAGGACCCGCTCCCGCGACCACACGTCCATGGCGAACACAGTAGTTGTCCTCACCGACACCACCTTTGCTGCGATCTCACTTCATGTTGTGGTGCAGGTAGGCAGGCTTACGGAACCCCAGCACTGCCTCGATCATGCGAGCCGCCGCCACCGAAGCGGCGACGTCATGCATCCGCAGGATCCTGGCACCGTTGAGAACACAGATGGTCGCGGCCGCGATCGAAGGCGGCGTCCGGTCGGACTTCGGCAAGCCGGTCGCCTCGCCGATGAAGTCCTTGTTGGACACTGCCGCCAGCATGGGAAGCCCAAGATCAGCAACCTCGGCCAGCCGACGCGTCAGCTCGAGCGTGTGCAGCGTGTTCTTGTTGAGATCGTGGCCGGGGTCAATCACGATCCGGCTCTCAGGGACCCCGTGATCTTTCGCCAGCTGCACGCGTTCGGCGAGGAATGCCTTGATCTCGGACGTGATGTCGGAGTATTGCGGCCGATGATGGTGCTGCCGCGGCAGGGCCAAGCTGTGCGTGATCACCACTGTTGCTCCGTGTGCGGCTACCACGTCAGCCAGCTCAGGATCGTGCAGTCCACTGGTGTCGTTGATCACCGCTGCTCCCGCGGCGATGCCACGGGCAGCCACCTCAGGACGGAACGTATCAACGGAGATGACGATGTCGCTTTGGGCTGCGACCTGCTCAACAACCGGCACCACACGATCGATCTCCTCGGCCAACGTGACCTCCGGAGTGTCCGGTGAGAATGGCACGCCCCCGATATCTATCCAGCCCGCGCCGGCCTCAGCGGCAACCAGAGCGGCGGCGATGGCATGATCAAGTGCGTAGGTGCGGCCCTGGTCGAAGAAGGAATCCGGCGTACGATTCACGATTCCCATCACGACGATCTCATGATCAAAGTCGAAGGTGCGTCGGCCGATGGTACGGACTGGATCTCGCAGCGGCGGCAGATAGTTCACGCGCCAAGTCTCAATCACCCTGCAACTGGTTGGCGATCCGTCTGGCTGTCTTCGGGCCGAGAATGCCCAGCCATCGGCGTAAGGCATTCTGCACAGTGGAGGTGGCGGGAATCGAACCCGCGTCCTCGAGTGACGAACCAGGTCTTCTCCGGGCGCAGCTGGCTAGGCGTTCTCTCGGCTCCTGCACTCGCGCCAGCACGTTGCAGACAAGCCCAGACTCAGTTCATTTCCCTGCTAAGCCCTGAGCCCACTCTCAGCAGGTAAAGCCTCCTTGACGAGGCCAGGGTCCGGGGCGGAGGCGCTCCCGGTCTGACCCTTCGATCACTGCTTAGGCAGCGAGAGCGAAGTTTTGCTGAGTTTTATTCTCGGCATTTATTGGTTCCCAAGGGACATTTACGAGTTGACCTTGGATTCTCGGCCCGCTTCTCCTGGGACTATCGACCCAAGTCGAAACCGATCACCCCCTATTGAGTTGTTCCCAACGTGTTGGGCTTGGCAGCGATCCCGTAGGGCCACGATCGACCGCAACCGGACAAAGTCTACCGATCATGCAATGCGGCGGCAGCCCAATTGATTCCCGCCGGAGACGCAAAGGCGCCGGACCCAGAGGATCCGGCGCCCTGGTGCGCGCTACTTCTCCGACAGCACCTCGAGCTTGATCACGCTCTTGACCGGGTTCTTCCAGTCCTGACCCTGCAGGGCCTTGGCGCCGCCGACAATGGTGAGGATCAACCAGCCGAGACCCATGAACGGCAGCAACCAGCCGAAGAGGTCAAGACCGGTAATGCCGCCCAATATGGCGACCAGCACGAACGCGATCGAAGAGATCAGCTGGAAGTTGAACGACTTGGCCGCCTCCTTGCGTGCATAGGTCCCGGGCGTCGACAAGGCGTAGACCAGACCTGGGCCGAAGAGCCAGAGGAAGAACACCGAGAAGTGCGCCACTGCGGCAGCGCCGCGGCCGGCCTGGTCACGTGTCTCGGGTCGGACCAGTGGTTGGTAGGCGGGGTGGGCGCCGAGCGCCCGGGACGGGGCCGGTATCTGCACCAGACCGTAGAAGGCCTCATTGAGCTCTTTGCGGGAGTCAGCGGTGAGGACCTGGCCGATCCGCCGGTCGAACTCCGACTCACTGATCCGGCCTTCGGCGTAGGCATCCTTGAGCCAGGATTCGGCGCGATCACGTTGTTCGGGCGTGACCTGCATTTTGAGGCTGGGGTGCTCATAGATCGCGTTCATGCTGACCAGCATTGTTCGGTGGCCAGTCATGCACCATCGGGCACTCCCCCGGACCTACCCCGAGAAGCTACGACGTCTGCCGGTTTTCGATCACCAGCTGCCGCCCCCGCCGCCACCGCCGCCGCCCCCTGAGAAGCCGCCTCCGGAGAACGAACTGCCGCCGCCGAATCCCGTGCCGCCGCTGCCGGCGGAGGGCAGCGGGGTGGCAGCGCTGGTCAAGCTGCTGGTGAGGAACGAGGTGTTGAAGGCCGCCAGGTGATAATTTCCGACGAACCAGTAGGGAACGACGTCTGGCAGCCGGCCCATCGTCACTAGGTCGGCACAGATCTTCGACCAACGGTCGGCGAGCTCGAAAATGATCGCCCAGGGCAGGTACTTCGAGAAGATGTCCTCGCCCTCCTCGAACTTGAGCTGGTCAGCCTCCGCAGTTGCAAGATAGGTCTTGAAGCCTTCGACCTGGTCGCAGACAGCTCGACCTTCGGCAGTGCGCTGGCCGCGCCGGAGCTTGTAGCGGATGACGGCTACGGTGATGATGATCGGCAGCAGTGGGATCAGGAGCAACAGCACCCAGGCGCCCACGGCAAAAGCCGCGAACACCGCAATGGCGATCACACCGAAGCTGATGCTGCGGGCCGCCGCCGAGGGAACCTTGCGGAACCAGCCTCGGGCAGTGACCTGATCGCGTACCGAGTCCCGCATGGCCTCGTGAGCGCTGGCCAGGCTGCCTTTTGCCGAGAGATCCCTGACCGCGCCGGGAGGATCGCCACCGAACAGGCTGTTCAGCAGCACCATCTCGTGCGGAGCAGCAGCCCTGTTTGGGTCCTCCAAGATCACCTGGAAGTCGTCCTCGCCGGTACTCTGCACCTTCACCGCGCCGCGCACTGCAAGGTCGATGATCGTGGCCGCCGTCTCACGGGAATCAACTTGGCCGTCTATCAGCAGGCCTGCCTCTGCAACCGGGATCCTGGGCGGAGAGAACGCGACTGGGATGGGGATGTCGGGATCATTCGGCACGATGTGCGCTTCCTGACCGGCCAGCGGAACCATTCCCGGCGGCAGACCCGCATAGCGCTGGTCGCGCCCGTTCTTGCGCCACCACAACACTCCGACTAGAGGCGAACCCACGGTGATGAGGAGGCCAACTACACCGGCGGCGATCGCGCCGATCCTCTCGCCTGAGGAGAGCTTCGAACCGTCCGGTTCGAGGTGCGGCTTGTTGTCGGCCACGAGGCCCGGCTTGATCTTGGCGCTGACGGTGACGCCCTCGCCGGGGGCAAGGTCGCTCCGGGTGTACTGGGCCTTACCGTCAACGATCTTGGCCGCACACTGTTCGGTGCTGCTGACCGGGCCATAGGTGCAGGTCGTGTCCTGAACGCCGCCCGGGACAGCAATCGAGACGGTGACCTGCTTGATGGAGGCCGTCCAATCCAGGCCGGTGGCATCCCAATAGAACTCGTCGTAGCTGCCCGAGGTGCGCATAGCGCCGGCCAGGTCGTAGGAGATGACATAAGTCGCGGTTGCAGCGGAGATGGTCCGGTCAGGGTCACCGATGCGCAGCCTGAGCTGTTCCTCGCGGCCACCCTTCGCCTCGTCGGTACGTGAACTGAACTGCGTCGCCACGTCGTCATCTGGGCTGGTCACGCTGATGTTGGTGATTTGGTAGACGGCATCCTGGGTCTCGTCGTACGGCTCCCGCGTGACGAGAAATCGCTCGATGCCGTGGCGTCCAGAGTTGTCACCGAACCGGTAGGTGATCGTCTCCTTTACCTTCACCACGCCGCTGGGCTGGACGTCGTAGTCGACGTCGAAGGAGTCGATCTGATCGTCCGCGGCGTACGCGGGGGTCGGGGCAGCCAGAGCCCAAGCCAGCGCGGTCAGCGACATGAGGAGGAACGCGACTACGCCCCGAGCGAATCGGCCACGGACCTGCCAAGGGCGCCCGGCAGCGGACGCGCGGAATTGCACCATTGCTTTATTGTCCTCGATTGCGGGAGGCCATCGCCCGCTCGGCCTCGCGCCTCGACTCCCGGGCTGCAATGCTCTGGCGCTTGTCGTACTCGCGCTTGCCAGTAGCCACCGCGATCTCGACCTTGGCGTGCCCGTCTGAGAAATAGAGCGATAACGCCACCAAGGTGGTGCCAGAGGTGGCCAGCTCGCGCTGGATCTTGGCGATCTCGCGACGGTTCAACAACAGCTTGCGGGTACGACGCGCGTTGTGGTTGGTCCAGGTTCCGTGGGTGTACTCCGGGATATGCGCTGCCCGCAGCCACACCTCGCCATCGTCGACAGTGGCGTAGGCATCGGTCAGGTTGGCGCGCCCCTCACGCAACGACTTCACCTCAGTGCCGCTGAGTACGATCCCGGCCTCGTACGTGTCATGGATGTGGTAGTCGTACCGGGCCTTGCGGTTCTGCGCGATCAGCTTGCGCCCCTGCTCCTTCGCCATGGCTCCATCCTCCCCCTTGGCCTGCCGCCGCATCGCTTCGGCGGCAGGGAGGGCTCAGAACCAGGTCATCGGATTTCGGAGCCGACCGTTCAGCCAGACCATGAGGTGGAGATGGCAGCCGGTGGAGAACCCGGTGCTGCCGACATAGCCGATGACCTGGCCCTTGTGGACACGTTGACCCACGCGGACTATGTAGCGGCTGGCGTGGTTGTAGCCCGTAGTTACATACCTGCCGCCGATGTAGCCGTGGTCGATCATCAGCCGTTTGCCATAACCGGCGTTGTAGTAGCGCTCGGCAACCCGACCGGAACGGGGTGCCCGGATTGGCGTGCCGCAGCCGGCGCCGAAGTCGGTGCCATCGTGCAGCTTCCAGTAGCGGAGCACCGGGTGAAAGCGCATGCCGAACGCGGAAGTGACCCGAACCGGCACCGGATAAGAAAAGCCGTGGCCGGCGCTCGACATCGTGGAGTGGTTGCTGCGTCGTGCCTGCCTGGAGCGTTGGGCTTGCTTCGTTGTCGATTTGTTGGCCTTCCGTTCGGCCCCCCGCTTGCGCTCTGCGGCCGCTCGCTCGGCGGCCCGCTTGCGCTCCGCTGCCGCCTTCGCGATCCGTGTCGCGATACGCCGCTCGACCGAGGCCCGCTCCTTGATCAATTCGGAGTAGCGCGCCTTGTCTTGTGCTACGTCGGCTGCGGCGGCATCTTCAGCTCGCCTTGCGCTGGCTCAAGAGCCGTGTGACGGTCGCTTCCTCCGCCGCGGCGCGATCCTCAAGTCCTTTCTTGATCTTGAGATTGAGTGCCGCCTCCCGGCGAGCCGTTGCGACGCTCGCTTCAAGTTCGCTCTGTCGCGCCCGGGCGGCGTTCAGCTGACGTTGCAAGAGGGTCAACCGATCGATCTCAGCCTGGGCGGCGTCGAAGAGGGTGGTCGACCATTGGAGGCGCGTTTGCAGGTCCTCAGAGGAGTCGGGATCGACGAGCAGCGCAATCGGCAGCAGGTTGGTCTGCTGCTGATACTGATCACGGACCACCTGGCCGGCTTTGGCTTCCTGAGCGTTCAGTCGCGCCTGTCCGGCGACAACGGCGGCGACTGCAGCGGCCAGGTCCTCCCGAGCCTGCTGCAACTTGGCCGCCATCTGGGTGTCCTTGGTCTGGGCTGCGGCGAGCTCCTGGCGGGTCGTTGCGAGCCGCGCACTGGCCGCGTCCAGTTTGTTCTGTGCCTTGTCAGCAGCGACGACAGCCACACTCAGTGCCTGGCTGGATTCATTGAGGTCGCCTTTGGTCTTGGCGATCTGTTGCTTGACCCGGGCCCGTTGCGAGGTGAGTTCGTCAGCGGAGGCTTGGGGCGCATGCAAAGTCAGGGCTAGCGTCGATGCGACTGCGACAACGACAGCTGCCCGCAGGGTGCGGACACCGGTGTCGCGTGCCGCTGCCAGATATGCAGTTATGCCCTTGGACGCAGGAGGCGTGGCAAAGAGTCCTTGACTCCTTGCCAGCCTTGCGAAGCGAGGTGCTTCGCTGTCGTCCGGAACGTCCTGACGGACGTAGGGAAGGTCCGGATCCACAGCTTTCCCCATCTTTTGTGCTCTGCCAGCGGCGGTCTTCAGCGCTCGCAGAACAATCCAATGTTTGGTTGTAACGGCCCGTAGCACAGGTTCAGACAGCAAGCCGCTCCGCGCGCGGTCAGCCGCTCAGCGACCGCATGCGGCCTCGGCATGATAGGCAGGTCGCGACGCGCGCTGGGACGACCGAAACGCCGGAAACGACATTTCGTCATTGATCAGGCGTGAAGTCTCACCTGATACTTAAGTGATTTGAGTATCTTTGTGATGTTTCTGTGACGAATGTGAAGCCCTCGACGCGTGTCTCTCAAAAACTGACGCCAGTTCCGCTGACACGCCGCATAGGCCAGCGGAGCGGAAAACGAATGTCAGTTCTTGAGGGAGTCAGACCCGGAGATATCGCCTGGTCGTCACCAGAGTCGGGATCACGGCGAGCACTACTCCGACTACCGCCACGCCGAGCATGGCCAGAAGCGTCTGCTCCCAACCGATCCAGGCTATGAACCGGATCGAGTTCTGGGCTCCCCGGATAATCCAGAAATAGACGCCTGCCGCCATGGTGATGCAGGCGAGAGCTACCCCGATGAGCGCCGAGATCACCGCGCCCAGCAGGAACGGCATGGTGATGTAGAAGTTGCTCGCGCCGACCAGGCGCATGATGCCAATCTCTCGACGCCGGGCAAACGTGGCCAATCGGATCGTATTGCCGATCTGCAGTGCCGATGCGAGCAGCAGCAACGCCGACGCGCCAGCGGTCGACCACTGCAGCACATTCAGGGCACGAAAGAACGGATCCAGCAGCTGGTGCAGATCCTGCACCTTCTGGACCCCCTTGAGCCCGACCACCGAGCTCACCACACCTTGGTATTCCTCCGGATTCTTCAGCTTGACGCGGAACGACTCCTGCATCTGGTCGACGGTGAGCGAGTCCTGGATCGGGCTGCCCTCATACGCTCTCTGGAACTCCGTGTACGCCTCTTGCTTGGTCTCGAAATAGATTCCACCCGGCGCTACCTCGGGATTGGCCTCCAGCGTGCGACGGATCTCGTCCTTCTGGGCCTGGGTGGCATCTTGACCCGGATCACACTGGTCGCCGCGGGTGTCCTCGGCACAGAGGAAGATCGAAATCTCGATCTTGTCGTACCACCGGCCTTTCATCAGGTCGACCTGTTGGCTCGCCAGCAGCCCGGCGCCAAACAGCGACAGCGAGACCCACATGGTCATGATGACCGCCAGGGTCATGGTGAGGTTTTGTCGAAGCCCGGCGCGGGTCTCGGCCAAGATGTGACGAAAACGCATCAAATATCCCCAATAACTCGGCTCGCGGCGGTCGCTAGGTCGCGCGCGATGCTACGACCGTGTTCAGGCACGTTGTTCAGCTGCGCAAGACTCACTGGTAGCCGTACACGCCCCTGCTCTGGTCTCGGACCACTTCCCCGTCGTCCAGTTCGATCACCCGCTTGCGCATCTGGTCCACGATGGTCGAGTCGTGTGTCGCCATCAGAACCGTTGTGTCAGCGCGATTGATCCGATCGAGCAGCTTCATGATGCCCACACTGGTGGCGGGGTCAAGGTTTCCCGTGGGCTCATCCGCGATCAGGATCATGGGCCGGTTGACGAACGCGCGTGCGATGGCGACGCGCTGCTGCTCGCCGCCGGACAGCTCCTCGGGCAGCCGGTCGCCCTTCCCGCCGAGACCAACGAGTTGCAGCACTTCTGGTACCACGCGACTGATCGTCGCGGCCGGCTTGCCAATGACTTGAAGAGCGAATGCGACATTCTCGATCACGGTCTTGTTCGGCAGCAGCCGGAAATCCTGGAAGACCGTGCCGATCTGGCGACGCATTGCCGGGATCTTCCAGCTGTGCAGCTTGTTGAGCTCCCGGCCGGCAACGAACACCTTGCCCTTGCTTGCCCGCTGCTCGCGCAGGATCAGTCTGAGGAAGGTCGACTTGCCGGAGCCGGAGGCTCCAACCAGGAAGACGAACTCCCCCTTGTCGATGTCGACATTGATGTTCTCGAGTGCTGCGCGACGCTGGCCGTCGTAGGTCTTGGTGACATTTTCAAAACGAATCAAGGTGTATTGCTTCCCCCGAGATAGACAGCTCCGACGCCCTGCGGACGCCAGACGGCCAGCACGAGTCTAAGTGAGGCTGATGTAATTGGCACCGGTCATTGGCCTGAGCCCGTCATTCGGATACGCGCTCGGAGCCGTAGATTTCAACTTGCGGCCGTCTCCCGCGTCCTGCGCCAACGGATGCCGGATTCAATGAAGCCATCGATGTCGCCATCGAAGACCGCGTCAGGCGAGGAAACCTCATACTCGGTGCGCAGGTCCTTCACCATCTGATACGGGTGCAGCACGTATGACCGCATTTGCGAACCCCAGCTGTTGCCGCCGTCGCCCTTGAGCGCATTGAGGCGCGCCTCGCGGTCCTGTCGAGCACGTTCCAGCAGCCGGGACTGCAACACGCGAAGGGCCGCGGCCTTGTTCTGCAGTTGTGACTTCTCGTTCTGGCAGGAGACGACGATGCCGGTCGGTAGGTGGGTGATGCGTACAGCTGAGTCGGTGGTGTTGACGCTTTGCCCGCCCGGCCCGGAGGAGCGGAAGACATCAATGCGCAGATCGTTCTCGGGGATATCGATGTGATCCGTTGCCTCAGTCACCGGCAGCACTTCGACGCCAGCGAATGAGGTCTGGCGGCGGCCCTGATTGTCGAATGGCGAGATCCGCACCAGCCGATGCGTACCCTGCTCCGTCGAGAGAGTTCCGTAAGCGAACGGCGCCTTTACCTGGAATGTGGCGGATTTGATGCCTGCCTCTTCGGCGTAGGAGGTGTCGTAGACCTCGGTTGTGAAGCGATGACGTTCCGCCCAGCGCAGGTACATCCGGAGCAGCATCGCTGCGAAGTCCGCTGCGTCGACGCCGCCGGCCTCAGAGCGAATGGTGATGAGCGCCTCGCGCTCGTCGTACTCACCCGACAGCAGCGTTCGCACCTCGAGTGCCTCCACCGCCTTCTGCAGTGAGCTGAGCGCGTCCGCCGCCTCGTCGAGGCTGGCCTGATCGCTTTCTTCCTGGCCGAGCTCGACAAGAGCGCCGATATCGTCCAGCTGAGCTCGCAGCCCGACCAATCGATCGACTTCGGCCTGCAAGGCCGAAAGCCGCGATGTCACCCGTTGCGCATTCTCCGGGTTGTCCCACAGATCGGGAGCCGCAACCTGCTGCTCCAACTCGGCTATCTCAACGCGTTGGCGATCAGGGTCGACGACAGCCTCAATCGAGCTCAAAGCCTTGTCAAGGTCAGCGAGTGCGACGGAGAAGTCGGGTCCGGCCACAATGATCCACTCTACGTGGACGCGCAGTTGACCTCAGCGGCCCGGCCATGCCGCCGTAACCCAGGCGGAAGGCAACGTACGGGTGCTCAGCCGCGAAAACGCTGGTCAGAGTCCTCAGTGCGCAGCTCCTCAATACGAACAAACCGCTCCTCGCTGGTTGGGCGGCGAGGTGGCCAATCGCTGACCCAGATAACCACGAATGCGGCAAGCGAGCAGGCCAACGCCACCACAGGGCCCAGCACGAACAGCCAGACCACCACACACCCGACAAGGTCCAGCAGCAGCACCGCCAGCGCACTGCGCTTACTGAGATGCCCGTGGCGGCCACGCCAGGCGGCGTACCCGATCCAGGGCAGCATGGCGGAGAGGATGACCACCCAGGCAAAAGCTGACATCCCGTGGGTGAAGGCACCAGATGCGAGCCGAATCATGGCGACCAGACCGACCAGGCCGGTCAAAACTCCGAGGGCCATAGCCAGGTTCTTGTTCAGCATGCCTACTCCACTGGCCGGTCAGAGAGAATTGGTCGAGCTAGCACCGACACCCTAGTCGTATCGGCTGTGTGCACCCCCGCAGCGACGCGATAGAAAGCTCAGTTGGCTGCTCGCTTTCAGGTTTGTAGTCCCTCCGTGGGTGCGCCAAAGAGCCTGGCGGCGTTGTCGTTCAACTGAGCAAATCCCTCAACGATTTGTGCCGCTACTCGCCATTGTCGAACCATCGGCCCTCAGACGGTTCGCGCCGCAGCCGCCAGGTGTGCCACACCTGTCCGGTGAATTCTTCGCTCTCTGCTGCATTAGGTTGATGCCCCCGCAGAAAGAACCAGAGGCGCGTCCGGGCCTGGATGTTGTGCTCGTCGGGACGGGCTTTCGACAGGTAGTTCGACGGGTCGCGGTTGGCGTCCGGCATCTGCCGACCTAGGTCGACGTTTCGTCACGGGCGGAGTCAGTCTGCGGTATCCGATAGAAGCGCCGTGCGGTGACGGCGAGGACGTCTGCACGTTGCTCATTGGACAGATCCCGCAGGGTGGCGAGAACCAGTTGGTAGAGCGAGCCGAAATCACCGGCCAGACGCTCGACCGGGAAGTTGCTCCCGACCATGCACCGCTGCGGGCCGAAGAGCTCCAGGAGCTGACTCGCGACAGCGCGCACGGCCCGTTCGTCGCGCGGATTGCCGAGCCAGCTGAACGCCGACAGCTTGACGCAGGTGTGCGGGAGTTCAGCCAATGTCGCCACACCAGTTCGCCAGGTCCGTAGACCCGGGTCGTTCGTGGGGTCGGGCAGGCCAAGATGCTCGAGCACCACCGGCACCGCGGGAACTTCGGCGGCGATCGCGGCTGCCTGCGGGAGCTGGGCGGGCCAGACCAGCAGATCGAATGAGAGTCCGAACTCAGCCAACGCCCGATAGCCCTCCTGCCAGGCAGGATCGCTGAGTAGGTCCTCACGCGGGATGTCCGCTCGGGTCGAGGCCGGATCGAACCACGCCTCCTGCCGGACTCCCCGGGTCAGCGGGTGGCGGCATTGACGTGACAGCACCTCACGCACATTCGCAGACCGCAGGTCGGCGTAGCCGACACACGCCAGCGGCCCCGGCAGACCCGAAGCGCTCGCATCTTCAGCAAGCGACTCCACCCATGCGGTCTCCGCGACCGAGTCAAGCTCGTGGTCGACCTCCGCCTGTATGTGGACCCAACCCTCGACAGTCGCATCCGCGGAGTCGGCGCGATAGTCAGCGGGCAGGTAATCCTTGCGTAGATCATCGAAGGCCGCGTCATCCAGCCATGGGTACCGGAATTTGCCGAGATCCCAATGATGTACGTGGGTGTCGATCATTTTTTGCGGTCACGATCTTCTGCGTAGATCTCCGGCCCGTGGCGGCCTGGCCCGCTGTTTGGCATGTGTTCAGTAGCCGCCGTCAGCCCCCAGCGCGCCTCAGTTCAACAAGATACGCGCGGTCATCGCGGACCCCTTCGACCACTCGATCGCTAGACTGTCGCGGCGACCCGGGAGCATAGCTCAGTTGGTTAGAGCACTTGCCTTACAAGCAAGGGGTCAGCAGTTCGAGTCTGCTTGCTCCCACCATTATTAGCCCTAGTGAGACCCATCAAAACGGCCGCGGCGTGATCTTGAAATAGCCTCACTATAGACTTTGACCGCCTTTTTGACCGCCATTAGTGCACCCTTACTTCGCTCAGAGCGGCCGCTAGCTTGGCCACAGCCTCACGCGAAACGTCGGGAGCCACGTGGCCGTAGATGTCTCCGGTGATGGCCACCGAAGCGTGGCCGAGAATCTCCGAAACGATCTTGAGCGGTACGCCGTTCTCGAGCATCACCGAGGCCGCGGTGTGGCGCAGCGTGTGAAGCCCGACCGAGGTCGGCAAGCCGGCACGCTTGGCGGCCGCCTTGAAAGCCCGCAGCGCGTTACGTGGCTCGTACGGCTCACCAGAGGAGGTGGTGAACACATAACCCGTCTGGTGCCACCAAGAGCCGGCTCTGAGTCGCTCCTGAGCCTGCTCGAGCCGGATGGCGCGCAAGACCTGCACGGCCGGCTCTGACAAGGGCACGGTGCGCTTTGACTTTGCCGTCTTCGGCTCGGTCACCTCGAGCCTGCCATTGACTCTGGCCAACGTGCCACGCACCCGCAGAGTGCCGGCCTCGAGGTCGACGTCTGACCATTGCAGAGCCAACGCCTCGCCGCGCCTCAGACCGGTGTTGACCAGTAGCTCGAAAAGCGGCGCGTAACGGGTGCTCTGAGCCGCTGAGAGCACCGCGCGCACCTGCTCGGAGCTCAGGTAGTCGGCCTCCCTCCGGGTGACCCTCGGCCGCTTCACAGCCGCGGCGGGATTGCGGCCTAACGCGCCATCGCGGACCGCCGTGGAGAGGATGGCCAGCAAGATTGCGTAGCTGATGCGGACGGTGGACTCGGCCAGGCCTTTCCCGCGGAGCTCGACCAGCCAGCCCTCAACGGCGCGCGGGGTGATCTTGCCCAATGGCAGGCCACCGAGGGCCGAGCTCACAATCTGGCTACGGGCGACGCTGGCATACATGGCTTTGGTGCTGGCCTTGCGTTCCGAGGCCGCCAGCGCCGTAGCGATCCACTCGCCGGCGAAACGGCCGAGGGTGTCTGCGGTATCCCTGACTGGCTGGCCAAGCTCAAGGCGCTTGCGTAGCTCCTTCGCCTTGGCTCGCGCCTCGGCTTGGGTCCTGCCATAGACCGCAGTGCGCTTGAGTGCGCCGCTCGAGTCTTGGTAGCGGAGGTCGATTTGCCACCGTCCATCGGGCCTCAGTCTGGGTACGGTGCCCTCATGATTGCCCCGCCGCTTCGCGGTGCTCACAGGAGACCCCAGTCGCGGGCGCCATGCCTGCTGCCCCCGCGTTCGGCGAGCAATAGCTGGACGTAGTCGGTAATCGAGTCGGCCGGCACAAGCCTGCGACGGCCTTGGGTGACCGTCACCAGGCGGGATGTGCGAATGAGCTCATAGATCTGCGTCCTACTCAAGTTGAGGAGAGCCATTGCCTCCGGAACCGAGTAGAGAACTCGAACCTTCGCGGCTGGATCGTTCATGCTTGTCCTCCGATTGCCTCGCCGGGCGGTCTCGGACGGGTCGCAGTCCAGCGGTGCTCGTGTGCGCCCAGGGACGACGATCCAGCAAAGACCGACGCCAAGCCTGTGCTGCGGCAATCTGTGGATAACGGCCGCCCGATTCCGGTGACTGTTGTCACCTAGCCCTAAGGCCTCGCTGAACCGCAGGCGGTCCTGTGCGCACGTCGAATCTTTCTGCGCGCCATTTGCTCGGGGCTCGGGCGCCAGCGTTGATCACCCAAATCTCTTGAGCTGACACTGGACGCTCACAAGCGGGGCCCGGGCGGGACGCTCCGACCAACAGCGCGTGTTGGAGGCATGCGATGTCGATCTTCGCGCTGGTCATCTCGAGAGGGTCCACCAATCTGGCGTTTCCCTACATCTGCGCCAAGGCGCTGGCTGCAAAGGGCAACGTCTCGGTCGAAGTTCTGTTGCCAAAAGGCGGCCGCCGCTTGTAGCTGTCCTGCTCCGGTTGGTCGGCGGTCTTGGGGGTCGACGCCGACGGCGGCACGCCAGACGGCGACTTCACCAACGAGGGCGGCAGTCGGGTGGCTTCCCGGCGGTGCCCATACCGGTGGTGTGCTGTCCCCGTCAGCGTCTCTTCGGACCTGAGCGGCGAGGTCGGCGACCAGCTCGGCGCGCTTGGCAAGATACTGGTTCCAAACGGGATGATCATGAAGCGCCTCCGGAATGCCGGGAAGCCACGGGAGCGGTCCCGGGTCCGTAGGTGCGGGCTCTGGCAGGCGCCAGTCGAGCACGGCGGCCATGTCCCCGGCGGTATGGAGTTCTCGTCCGGCGGCGGCTGCCTGGAGGTGGAGGAGTGGGGACTCACCGGTCTCAGCCGCCAAAGCGAGCAGATGTGCTCGCAGGGTCGGCCACGACGGTTCGCTGGTGAGTTCGGGGACGGCCTTGTCGGCTTGGCTATCGAGCGTCTCAACGATCTGGGGGCCAACCAGCTGCTCGGCCGCGACATGGAGCCCGTCGGTGTAGCGCTGAACGGCATCGAACAGCTGGGCAGCCGGATCGCTCAGTTGGCGCAGCAGTGTGCTGGCTGAGGTGGGCGCGTCGTCCCGAGCGAGGATCTGCTGCAGGATCTCGATCGGCGTGCGGGGTGCGACGGTTTCAGGTCGAATGATCATGTGCGGGTCGCCGTCGCCAACGACTTGAAGGTAGAGGTAGTTGGCCGCCCGTCCGCGGGTGAGCATGGTGTACAGCTGCTGGCGGGATTCCTGCCCAGTGGCGAGCCCGTGCATGGTGTCGGCGGTGACGCCTTGGGCGGCGTGGATGGTGCTGGCGTAGCCGAGACCGGTCGACTGGCGGACATAGTCGGCGGGGAGTCGGACCATGTGGTGGCTGCGGTTGTGCCGGACAGTCAGCTCACCGCGCAGGCCGATACCGGTGATGGTCCAACGGTCGCCGTTCTTAACCCAATCAGTGGCGGTGAGTCGGAGTCGGCGGTCGTTGCTGCGGGTGATGATCACGTCTCCGACGCTGCCCCCGTTCCCGTCGGCCAAGGGCACCTCCGCTGTCGCCTCGGAATGATCAAGACGATGCGCCCTCGCACGGCGGTTCAGTTGGGCGACCAGGTGACGGGTGGGGGCGAGCATGATGGTGTCGTGCCCGGCCGCTCGGTCGGAAACCCAAGCGTTGAACGCATCTTCAGTCGTGGCGGCCACGTCGCCGACATGAACACGACCGTGATCAAGGTAGAACTCCAGCCCCGAAGGGTCGCCTTCGCGGAGTGCGAGTGACGCTGCCGCTTCGGCCGGGTCGGTGAAGCGATGCAGCTCAGTCAGGCGCAGGGCGCCGCGGGTGTGTGTGATGTCGCGCAGCACACCGCCGGCGCCGATCGCCGCGAGCTGTTGATCATCACCCACCAAGCGGATACTCGCACCGCGACCGATGGCGAACTGGACGGCCGTGTCGAGGGACAGAGTGTCGGCCATGCCGGCTTCATCGATGATCACAAGGGTCGACGGGCCGACCGTAGCCGCCCAGTCCGGCAGGTCGCCGTGCCGCAAAGACCAGGTGAGTTTGGCGAGGGTGTCGGCGCGAATGCCGGTCTGCTCGCCAAGGACAGCGGCGGCCGCGGCCGACGGGGCCAGGCCGAGCACCTGACCGCCGCCTTCGGTCCAAGCGAGAGTGAGGGCACGCATGGCGGTGGTCTTACCGGCGCCGGCGGGGGCGATCGCGAGCTGCAGACGCGCCCCGGAGGTGCACATCTGGCGGACCAGCGAGGCCTGCCCAGCATCGAGTGCAGTGCCGTTCGCCGCCATCTCCAGCAGAGCCAGGTCGACCGCCGTCTGCTCGATCGACGCACCGCCGTCATGTCCCGCCGCCGCGACGAGACGGGCCTCGGCGTCCAGGATCCGCTGCGAGGTGTACAGGGTGGCGCCGGCGACGGTGTAGACCGACGACCCGTCGACCCGCCGCAAGACCTCCGGCTCCTCGATGTGGTCAGCAGGTGCGGCGAGGGGAACGGACCGGCGATTGAGCACCTCATCGACCAGCAGGTCCACCAAGGCACTCGCCCGCTCCACAGTCACGTTCGCCTCGCGAATCTGGCGTTCTGCCTCGGCGCGAACATGCCACATCTGCCAGGTCGACCGGCTTTCCTCCATAACGGTCAGAATGTGATCAGTCCTCTGTGCCACCCAGCGGGTGTCGACGATCGCAGTCGCCTCGGTGTGCGGTGCCAGCGCCGTCCGCACCATCGACGCCACAGCGCCACGTCCGCCCAATACGGCTGCGGCTTCGCCAAGCCACGTTGTGCGTTGCTCGGTCAGGGATCGGGGTTCGTGTTTGGCGTCGCGGGTCTCCAAGGTCGCCTGCTGCGCCAGATGCAACGCCTCCACCGGGGTCGGTGGCCGGCCATGATCCTGCTGGAATTGGATGGCCAGCTCGCCGCGGCGGGTGTTGATGTGGATACGGCGGGTCGACCAGCGTTGGTTCAGTCGGGGGTCGACGCCGACGATCTCTCGGATCGGCCGCTTTGTTGGGTCGGTGCCGGGCCGTTCGCTGAACCGCACCCCTAACGTGTCGCGGAGATGCTGCTCAAGGGCGGTGTTGTATGTCTCCGACGCGGCAACGTTGGCCTTGAACAGCACCCGTCCGTCGATGGACAGCCAGCGTCCGTCGAGGGTCTGTACCTTGTTGGCTACTGCGACGTGGGTGTGCAGATCCGGGTCGCCGGCCCGGCTGTCGCGGTGGATGAACGCGGTGCCGACGAGGCCTCGGACGTTGACCTGCCGGATCCCCTGCGGCCCCGTCCGGGTGAACAGAGCATGGTTCTCGATGAACATCAAGGCGTCCTTGACTGCGGCCTGATGGGCCTGTTGGATCACCGCCGCCACCGCCGGATCGGCGACCGCCCACAAACTCGACACCGACTTCACCGGGGAGAACGTCAGGTCATACCCGGCAACCGTCTGTGTCCGCGGCCGCGTGTCCTTCGCGATCTGTCCCGCCAGTTCCCGGGCATCCATCGGCTCCCGGCCATGCTCGGCGAGGAAGAACTCCCGGGCCACCTCGGTCCGTACCCGGGCCCGGTCCGCGGCCGGCAGCGGTGCGTCCGCGGGAAGGCCGGCAGCGCTGTTGATTGCGGCAATGCGCCTGGCGACCTCGAGCCGGAACGGGCTGACGTTGCCATCGAAGATCTTGAACGGCGCGCCCAGCTGGGTCACTTCTTGGAAGTCGCGGATGGTGAGTGCTGGCCCTTCAAGCTGCTGCTGGCGCAGCTCGGCCAACGGATGCAGACCGCAGCCGAACAACGCTCGCATCTGCTCGGCGGTCACCGGGTCGCCGACGGCCAGGCCGTCGATCCCGTCCAAGCCGGAGCCGATCCAGACGCCTGGGGTCTCACCGCGTTCGGTGTAGTACGACGCCAGCCCGGTGTGCCCTTTTTCGGTTGCGTCCAGCGCTGCGACCTGGCGGGTCAGGTAGTCATAACCTGCTCCCGCTGTGAGCTTGTGGATGCTCATCGTCACACCCACCCAAAGGGGGTACAAGCCGCCCAGGCGGTCATGCCGACCCGAGCTCCTTCCGACAGTGCATCGGGTGTGTGGCACATCGGATCTTGAAATCGGCTGGGGGTACGTGAAGCACGTCCAGAGATCGTCGTGATGACCGCTCGACTCGTCGGCAGCCTCTTTAGGTTGACTGAATGTCAGCGGCAACGCGACTCTGATAAAGCCGAACAATGCTCTTCCCAAGGTCGCTTCGCGATGCTGGGAATCGGCAACCGAGTGAACAAGCGGGTCAACCCCGCGGTAGACGCGACCAACACTGTCGCGATGACGGTGGCGAGCAGGCCGAGCGGAATCGCGGCCAGTAGTTGCTGCCAATCTTCGAACTTGATGACGGCACCTTGTAGGCATCGAGGAAGACCGCGCCGACGATCACGAAGTAGATCCCGAACGCCTTGACCAGGCCTACCAACAGTCGGATCTCGAGGTCGGCCTGTCGCCGGGCCGAATTTCGGGCTAGCGTCTCGTGGCAGGGACCGGACGGCTCATCTCTCGAGTGTTTCGAGATCCGTGCTGGTGCATGGGAGGAATGATGTCTCAGGAACAGGCCCCGACGCAGGCGGGACGCTTCGATCGATGGTTCGAGGTGGAGGTTGTCCAGCCGATGGCGGACTTCCAGGATCCGAGCCAGGAGTGGCGGCGCTTGTTCTCTGAGCTGCTCGGGACCTTCTTCTTGGTGCTGGTCGCCGCAGGTGGCGGGATGTTGGGTCAAGCCTTCCCGAACACCATCAGTCGTGGCGCGGCCGTGACCGCACCGGGGCTGATGGTGATGGCCATCATTTTGTTCATGGGGAAGGTGTCCGGCGCGCATCTCAATCCTGCGGTGAGTTTGGCGTTCTCGCTGCGAGGGGACTTCCCGTGGCGGCGGGTGCCCGGCTACATTGTGGCTCAGCTCGCCGGAGCAACGCTCGCGGCCTTGTTCCTCCGGTCCGTTGTCGGCGTATCGGCGACGTTCGGCTCTAACTATCCCGCCGCTGGATACTCCTCCTTCGACGCATACCTGATGGAAGCGATACTCACCTTGGGTTTGGTGAGCGTGATTCTCGGGACGGCATCGGGCGCGCAGAACCTCGGCGTGATCGGCGCGCTGGGCGTGGGCTCCTACATCATCCTGGCTGGCTTGTGGGGCAGCCCGATCTCGGGAGCGTCGATGAACCCCGCACGCACCTTCGGCCCCGACCTGGTCGGAACCGACTTCACCGCCTACTGGGTCTATGTCGCGGGGCCGTTGACAGGAGCTGCGATCGCGGTTGGCTTCGCGTTCGTGCTCCGCGGGTACGGCGGTGGCCGCAGCGGCTCTGCAGCGGCGCAGGGGGATCTGGATACCGAGGTCAAACGGCCCCCGCAGCCATGAACGATCAGTTCGCCAGCATCAATTGGAGCCACTCCACATGCAACGCTGAGCCCCGCGGAGGTGCTCATGACCCCGCCTAACCGACAGAGTGAGCTGGGCCATGTCGTCGTCGTCATGTTCGAGAACCCCGTTCGATCATTTGATCGGACGCCTCTATGAACCTGGGGAGGTGAAGTCCTTCGAGGGGGCCATCGGCAAGGAGATCAGCAACCCGATCCGACTGCTGCGAAGATGACCGCGCCGTTCAATCTCCCGGACGACCCGAATCAGCGACTGACGATTGACGGGTTCGTCGCTGATCACATCAGCGCCTTCACCGCGAGATGGGCAAACAGCCGAACCTAGGAGCAGTACGCCCAGATCATGAAGGGCTACACACCCGAGCAGATGCCGGTTCTGTCGACGCGCCCGACCTCAGCTGGTAGCGCAGCCGCTGATGCAGCGAGCGGAACTCCGCCTCAGTCATCCGACCCGCAGAGGGTCCGGTCGCCGGACCCGGCGAGGTCCGGCCGCCCGGTGCTGGTGCCCCGGATGCTGGTTATGTGACGGCGTCCCAGGTTTCGCGGGCCGGTGGGCGGCCCGTCGCCAACGGGTCTGCTGCGTGGGGAGTCCGGCGATCGTTACTGCTGTCAGAACAGTGACATGGAGAAGGAGCTGGAGGCGGAGCCCCAGGCCTCGCTCCCGCTGCCGAATGCCAGCGACACGCCGATGTCGGCTGGGGCGGGGATGGTCCTGACCGAGATGAACACCCCGATCAAGGTGCTCGATCGCGCCTCCGTGATTGATAGAACGCCCCCACTCCGGCCAGGAACGCGACGATGAACGGGATCCAATTGGGGGCGTCGATCAGAGTGGAGACCGGGCGGATCCCCAGCGCGTAGGCCCTCCGCTCCAGGCCGGCCCATCGGATCACCAGCGACAGAACGAGCGCGCCGGCCGCTAGCCGTCGCGCTGTCGACATTCGGCTCATCTTTTGGTTGGCGCGAGCGTGCGTTCATCGTCTGGATGGCACCCGGGGATCGTCGCGACCGCGACCTCGTCGACGTTCGCATTCGGCCCAACCCAGGCCGATATCGGCGGCGGAGCGCAGAACCTGATCCCGATCACATTCGTGGTGATCGTCGCAAATGCGCGTATCTACGGGCTCGGCGGGGGTCCGGTGGCTCGCGCGCTCGGCGTCGCGCGGGCCCGGGAGGGGTTCTACTGGTTGGTTCGAGCCTGGTCAGACGCGCAATCGGGCGCGTCCGTCAAGCCCGGAGGCTGACCGTGTTGCTATGGACCGCCAACGAGGAGCACGTGCGGGCCGCCGAAGCTGACGGGCTCGCGGTGTACAAGAGCGACCCTACGCAGGATGCCACGGAAACCGCCCCTCCGATCTCGACGGGCTCGACTATGCGCTCGCCGTCGGTGACGATGACGCCATCAACGCGATGGTCGCGGCGACCTCTCCGAGGACTTCGGTCGCGGTCACGTATTCCAGCTCCCGGCCAGCGAGCGGTGCCGCTAGCCTGCGCCGAGCGCGCTCGATCAAGACGGCTAGTCCAGCCTCTGTCGGCTGACCCCAGGTTGATTCTTCGCGGTCATGCACGACCACCACGCGTCCTGCCGAGGTGGCTCCATCGCTAGTACCTGGCAAGGAAACCATGACGGCCATGGACGAGGAGGATCGCGCATCCCCCCGGCGACGCTGGCCCGCAGCAACAACCTCCTGGATCGTCAGACGCCCTCGACCGCTTCCAGCCTCCCGGATCGGACCGCGTTCACGAACTGCTCGTAGTCCTGCTCGTTCTGGTTGGCGTACCGCTCGGAGAAGTCGGTGACCGAGTTGTCGAGCGCGTCGCTGTCGCCCAGGTACTCGGCGATTGCGATCGGGTCCCCGGACCGGGCGTGGGCCCGCGCCAGTGTCCACCCGCAGGTGCGTGCGTAGAACGTGAGTCCGACCGGTGTCGCGTGCTCGACATCCACGGAGCCCTTCATGTCGCGCAGCTGGCGCCAGTAGAAGTGGCGGTTCGGCTTTACCTGTTTTGTCCAGCCGAGGTAGATGTCGCTGGCGGCCTGCATCATTCGCTGCCCCTGCACCACCCGCTCGCCGTGCTGCCTGTACCGGCTCCTGGGCAGGTGTCCCTCCAGCACCGAGGCTGTGGCCTCCTTGACCTGCAGGAAGAGCGGGTCGCGCGCGTCGCGCCCCTGGAGCAGAACGATGAACGCCCGGGTGCCGACGCTGCCTACGCCGACCACTTTGCGGGCCATGTCCACGATCTCGAACCGTTCCAGCAGGTGCCGCTGGTCATCTTGGAGGGTGGCGCGGTAGGCGTGGAACTGTTCGCGGATCACGTGGTCGACTTCGTCCCGGGAAAGACCGGAGGTGGCGGCCAGGTCGCGCGCCGGGACCACGATCGGTGGCTGGCTGACGATTCGGTATTTGCCATCCACCAGCTCGCCCAGCTTCGACAGCGCCTGCAGGCTGTCGCGGGTGTGCGCCTTCGCGGCAATCTTCTCCGCCCGCTTCTCCGCCCGCACCTCCGCCTGCTCCTCGTGCCTGTCGGCCTTCTCGCGCTTCGCCGCCCGTTTCTCCTGCTTCTTCGGCGCCTTTGCCCGCCTGTCCTTCTTCTCTTCCTTCCTGGCCTTCTTCTCCTGCGTTTCGCCGTCCCGGCCACCGCGGTGCGGATCGACGCCATGAGCTTCATCCTCGTCCAGGTGGGCGTACCAGATGTCCATCGTTCCCATCTGCGCGAACGAGGCCATCGCCTCCCGGTATGCCCGCACCGATGCCAGCGTCACCTCACGCGTGTCCGCCTTGGCGAACTCGTTGTTACGGGCCGCGATGGTGAAGCTGGCCGCCATCCGCGCCAGGTCGTACTCGAACGGCCCGGGCAGTGTCTCGTCGAAGTCGTTCACGTCGAACAGCAGGATCCGTTCGGGCGAGGCGAACAGGCCGAAGTTCGACAGGTGAGCGTCGCCGCACAGCTGGACCTCAAGACCGGCCACCGGCGTGTCCTTCAGGTCCGCCGCCATGATCTTGGCCGCGCCCCGGTAGAACGTGAACGGCGAGACCATCATCCGACCGTGGCGGACCGGCACCAGATCCGGCTCCCGAGTGGTGTCCTGCTCTTCCAGCAGGCCTACCGGGTCGGGGCGGTCCGCGGCAGGCCGCCACTTCGTGTGGCTCGACAAAGCCGCCTGGTCACGGGCCTCCAAACCTGCGGCTTTGCGATCGTCGACGCTCGGATGCGCGATCATCCGCACGGCCACCCGCCTCACCTCCGGCGCTAGTCTCCCACCCCCGCCCGGCTCCCTGGCCACGAGGGCTCCTCAGGCGCTCAAGCCTGGCACCGGTTCTTGCGCGCTCCTGCTTGCCCCATGCTAAGTATCAACGGCGGAAATGGACACACATCGCACTACGCCGTTATGGCGTCGCAGCACGCTGTGGCGCCGCCTCTTAGGCCACGCTCGAGGCGCCGCCTCTGGAGGGCACGCTGGGCGCCGCCTCGGTCTCCCTCCGGAACTTGCCGAACGCATCAGCGGCGTCCGGCGAATCCGCGATGACGCCGCACGGGTCGACCACGGCCCGCAGGTCGCCCATGGAACTCGCGGGCCTGGACCCGAACGGGTAAATCTCTTAAGGGCGGAATCAGCTCGAAGGACGAGTCTGGCCGCCGAACAGGCCGAGGACGCGCGCTTTCGCGACTGCCTCGGCGCGGGAGGGAGACGCCGAGCTTGTGGAAAATCGACTTGGTGTGCGTGTGGATCGTGTTGTGGGAGACATACAGCTCGCGAGCGATGTCGCGCTCGGACAGGGTGCCGGCCAGCAGCCGCAGCACCCCGAGCTCCCGATCGGTCAGCCCGGAGACCACCCGATGGGGGCGGGGGACTGGCCGCTGGAACGCGGCGAGCCGCTCAGTCAGGATGCCTGGGTCAGGGCAGTCGGCCACGAGT
>CAWIZB010000029.1:0-41352 GCA_963840505.1 uncultured Actinomycetota bacterium | reverse complement strand
GGACGAGTCGGTCGGTAAGCCGGATTCTGTCGATCGTTGCCGACCGTGGCGATCATCCATCTGCGACCGCTGTTGCCAGCGGCCTGGTGCGATCTACCCGGAGGCTCGGGCGAGCAGCCCTCAAGCGCCTCCGCAGACGCGCGTACGCGTCCTTTTGATCTTGCTCCAGGTGGGGTTTACCGAGCCATCCCAGTCACCTGGGATGCTGGTGGTCTCTTACACCGCCGTTTCACCCTTACCTCCGTGTCAATGAGATGGCTGGGCATCTCATGTGGTTAGAGGCGGTCTGCTTTCTGTGGCACTGTCCCGCGGGTCACCCCGGGTGGGTGTTACCCACCACCTTGCTCTGTGGAGTCCGGACTTTCCTCAACGGCGCCTATGCGCCGCCGCGATCGCCTGACCGACTCGTCCAATCCCCAAGCCTAGCGAGTAACGCTAGTGACTACGGACGGGTGAGGACTTCCGCTCCGCTCTCGGTGACCGCGAGGGTGTGCTCGAACTGGGCACACCGACTGCCATCAGCAGTGAGCACGGTCCAGCCGTCGTCCCACATGTACCAAGCGCCAGACCCGAGGGTGATCATCGGTTCAATCGTGAACGTCATGCCGGGCTTGATCACCGTGTCGTAGGCCGGCTCGTCGTAGTGCGGGATGACGAGGCCGGAATGGAAGGTCGTGTGTACGCCGTGGCCGGTGTAGTCGCGCACCACGCCGTAGCCGAAGCGCCTGGCGTAGCTCTCGATCACCCGGCCGATGACGTTGACCTGACGTCCCGGCTTCACGGCATTGATTGCCCGCGTCAGCGCCTCCTGGGTCCGTTCCGTGAGCAGCCGGGTCTGCTCATCGACCTCGCCGCAGAAGAACGTCCCACAAGTGTCCCCGTGCACGCCATCGATGTAGGCGGTGACGTCGATCTTGACGATGTCACCATCCTCGAGCGGACGAGCGTCCGGGATGCCGTGGCAGATGACCTCATTGACAGAAGTGCAGCAGGACTTCGGGAACCCGCGATAACCGAGCGTTGACGGGTAAGCGCGGTGGTCGATCAGGAATTCGTGGACCATCTGATCAAGATCATCAGTCGTCACGCCAGGTCTGATCATCGCGGCGGCGGCGTGCATTGCTTGGGCAGCGATGCGGCCTGCGATCCGCATCTTCTCGATGATCTCGGACGGTTGGATGTCGTCGCCGGTGTAACGATCGGGTGCAGGCTGGCCGACGTAGCGCGGCCGCTCAATGGTGGCTGGCACCTCGCGTGGCGGTGAGACGGTCGCAGGCTCGATGGTCACTTCGTGATCCTACGGGCGTGAGCGTCGGTAATCGCGCGCCACCGTGCTGAGGAGGAGCTAGCGGACACGCTTTTCGTCTGCGAGTGACGACGAAGTAGGCGGCTTCCAAGCGCGATGCGCGAACGCCCCAAAGAAAGGGATGGGCCGAATGGGCTCTTAGCTCGGGAGTAACGTCGAAGCTGCGAGCTCGTTGAGGTGCAGCCCAAAGGAGGGTGACATGGCTGAGGGCCAGTGGTGGTACGACCTCAAGACCAAGACGGTGGTACCGGATAACAACGAGACCAAGATCGCCGACCGGCTCGGCCCTTACAAGACGCGCGAGGAGGCCGAACGCGCGCTCGAGATTGTTGAAGAGCGCAACGAGGCGTACGACAACGACCCGCGCTGGAACGACGACATCTGACCGCTCCATGGCAAGTGGTGAACATCCCACGCAGCGTGGGATGTTCACGCTGTGCATGGCATGCATGCCAGGTACAGCTTCAAGATCCCACGCAGCGTGGGACATTGACAGGGTCCGCCCGCTGTTAGGTGAAGGTAGGTTGCGGCACCGAGTCAGTGGGTGATGTCGGCGGCGATTCCTGGGGGAGATCAAGGCTGTCCACCCCCGACGTCTCGGGCGTGCGGATCCGAACCTGAGAGGCGCCGGGCACCGGTGTGATCCACACCAGCACCCCCTCTTCCAGTTCCTTGGCGGTCGCATCCGCACGAGTCAGTGTGACAAGCACGGGCGGCGCTGCATCGTCCTCGGTCAGACGGACGTCGAGCCGCACCTCGAAGCCGACGCGGTTGAAGCGCTCAATGCGGCCCGGGTACGCGTCGCCGAACGGGTGGGTCTCAATCTCCAGGTCGTGCGGACGTACTAGGTGGCCGTCGAGTGTGGTCACCGGCCCAAGGAAGCTCATCACGAATTCCGAAGCCGGATGGTCATAGAGCTCGTGCGGCGGACCAATCTGCTCGATCCGCCCCTGGTTGATCACCACGATCCGGTCGGCCACTTCCAGCGCTTCCTCCTGATCATGAGTGACGAAGACGGTGGTGACGTGCACCTCGTCATGCAGCCTGCGCAGCCAGGCCCGCAGCTCCTTGCGGACATTTGCATCCAGAGCACCGAACGGTTCGTCCAGCAACAAGACAGTGGGCTCGATTGCCAATGCGCGGGCCAGCGCCATCCGCTGCCGCTGCCCGCCGGAAAGCTGCGCCGGGAGCCGATCAGCGAATTGGGAGAGGTGCACCAGCTCGAGCAGTTCAGCTACCCGCGCTTTGATCTCCCGGCGCGGACGCTTCCTGATCTTCAGCCCGAAGCCAACATTGCCGGCCACGTTGAGATGCCGGAATGCGGCATAGTGCTGGAACACGAAGCCGACGTTGCGCTTCCGGGCCGGCAGGCTGGTGGCATCGACCCCTTCAATCTCCACAGATCCGACATCTGCCACTTCCAGGCCCGCGATGATCCGCAGCAGTGTTGACTTGCCACCACCGCTCGGTCCAAGCAGCGCTGTCAACTCACCTGTTGCGATGTCGAGGTCGATGCCCTCCAGGGCGGTGAAGTCGCCGAACCTCTTGCCGACGTCTGCGATCTTGATGCTCATCGCGGAGTTTCCTGGTCGGGACGGAAGCTGGTCACGACAACGAGGGCGATGACCGCGATCAACGCCAGGATGAAGGCTGCCGTGTAGGCGATGATCGAGTTCTCGACCCCGAACTGCTGGTACCGCTCCTCAACGAGGAGCGTTGCTGTTTGGGTGCGCATCGCCACGCCGCCGGAAACGATCTTGACCGCGCCGAATTCACCAAGAGATCGGGCCAGACTGAGCACCACGCCATAGAGCAGTGCCCAGCGGATAGCCGGCAGGGTGATGCGAGCGAAGGTCTGCAGCCCTGAGGCGCCCAGGCTACGGGCGGCCTGCTCCTGTTCGGTCCCGATCTCTTGGAGTACGGGAATCACCTCACGGATCACCAGGGGCATGCTCACGAACGCGGTGGCCAAGATGATCCCGGGTGGCGCATAGATGATCTGCAGGCCAGCCTGTTCCAGGCTCCCGCCCAACCAGCCGGTCCGTCCGCTGTAGACCAGCACCAGCGACAGCCCGACCACAATGGGCGACACGGCCAGCGGCAGGTCCACCAGCGCATTCAGCGTCCGCCTCCCGGGGAACGTGTAGCGCACCAGCAGCAGCGAGATGCCGACGCCGAAGATGGTGTTGACCACGACAGCCCAGAAGGCTGCCGACAGCGTCAGCTGGAATGCGAAGATCACCTCAGGCTGGCGCAAGGCGTTGATCACTGGAACCAGTCCGTAGGCGAACGTTTCCCGCGCGACTAGCACGACCGGCCAGATCACCAGGAGAAACAGGTAGCCAACGACGAGCACCCGAAGCGCCCATCGAGTCGCGGTCTGCGGTACAGCGGTGTCACGCATAGCGGGCGACCCTTCGAGAGATGACATCGAGAATGACGATCACGATGAGCGCGACGATCAGCAGGATCGAGGCCAGCGCCGCTGCTTCGGTGAGCTTGTCACCTTCGACATAGGACAGGATGCGCACCGACGCCACCTCAGTGGAGTACGGCAGGTTTCCGGATAACAGGACCAGTGATCCGTACTCGCTGATCGCCCGACAGAATGAGAGAGCCGCGCCGGAGGCGATGGCCGGAGCCAGGCTGGGCAGGATCACGCGCCCGAAGATCGTGAACTGAGTCGCGCCGAGCGATGCGGCCGCCTCCTCTACCTCGGGCTCGATCTCAAGCAGGACTGGCTGCACAGTGCGCACGATGAACGGCAGTGTCACGAACAAGAAGGCCAAGAACACCGCGGTCGGAGTGTTGGCCCAGTTGACGCCGAGAGGGCTCGACGGCCCGTACAGGCTGAGGAGCACCAGCCCGGCGACGATGGTCGGAAGTGCCAGCGGGATGTCGATGACCACTTCGAGCATCCGCTTGCCAGGAAAATGATCGCGGACCAACACCCAGGCAATCGCGGTCCCCATGAAGACGTTGACTGCGGTGACAAGAATCGCTTGACCCACAGTGAGCCTGAGTGCAGCCAACGTCTGTGGGCTGCGCAGGCTGGCCCAGTAGGCCGACCAGCCACCCTCAGAAGCCTGGACGAGCACCGCCGTCAGCGGAATCAGCACCAGCAGGCTGAACCACAGCAGAGCAACTCCCAGTCCCAGCCCAGCCGCTGGGGTGAGCGACGTCGCACTGCGCCGCCCGCGCGGCAGGCGGCGGCCACCAGCGTTGGAGGCCGCGCCTGCCGTAGCGGAGTCGAGCCGAGGCGGCTCGACTGTTACTGCCCGTTGGGTCACTGAGACCTGCCTGTTGCCTGCTGGATCTGCGGCACCAGGCCGGTCGACTCGTCAAAGAACTTCGCGTTCACCGCATCCCAACCGCCGAGGTCGCTGACGGTGAACAGCTTGGGCGGCACAGGGAAGGGCTTGGCCGGGTCGTTGGCGCCGGCCACTTCGCCGATCGGAGTGTCCGCAACGACGGGTCGGAAGCCCTTCTTCACGAACTCTTCCTGTCCGGCCTTGCTGAGCACGAAATCGAGGTAGGCGTTGGCCTTGGGATTGGCATTCTGCAACACCGCGCCGGGGTTTTCGATCTTGATCGTGGCGTCAGGAAGGATGTAGTCGAAGTCCTCACCTGACTGGCGGGCGAGGATGGCCTCGTTCTCGTACGAGATCAGTACGTTGGCTGCGCCCTCGAGGAAGGCGTTGGTGGCGTCGCGTCCGCTGCCCGGAAGGGCAGCCACGTGGTTGAAGAACTTGGTCAGGTATTCCTTGGCATCAGCCTCGGTGCCGCCGTTGGCGATCACCTGCTGATAGGCCGCCAAAATGTTCCAACGCGCCGAACCGGACGACGCCGGGTTGGGCGTGACGATCTTGACACCCGGCTTGACCAGGTCCGACCAATCTTTGATGCCGAGCGGATTGCCCTTCTGCACCACAATGACGACGGTCGAATCTGAAACGATGCCCTCGGTGGGTCCGGACTTCCAGCCCTCGTCGACCAGACCCGCCTTGACCAGCCGGGTCACATCGCCCTCGAGTGAGAAGTTCACGTAGTCGGCTGCGAGGCCGTTCACCACTGCTCGGCTCTGGTCACCTGAGGCGCCGTACGACTCTTCCCAGACAACGTCCTTGCCTTCCGGGGTCTGGGCGAACTTCTTCTGGATCGCGTTGTTCGCCTCTTTCGGTACCGCATAGCCCACGAGATGCAGAGTCGTGGCTCCGGCAGCACCTGGCGCCTTGGCCGCGCCGCCGACACATCCGGTGAGCAGGAGGACTGTGGCAGCGACTGCTGAGAGTGCCGCGACGGACCGTACGCGTAGCAGTTTGCGTATGGACATGATGTCTCGCCTTCGTTTGGGAGGGATCCCCTCTATCTCTACTAGGTCGCTAGAGAATATAGAGATAAAGAACCCAGTGGGATGTCGTTCGTTATTTGAGATGGACGAGCGCTTCGGCCTGCGTTGCGCACCCGGGTGACGCGATACGATCCTTACCTCGTAAAACTCCCGCCCAGATGATGATCAAGCTCAGCGAGGGGAGACGTTAGTGCAAGTTCGCGACGGGACATCCTGGTGGAGGTGACACGCCGGCTGAGGGTCGGCTGCGAGTTCATTCACCAGTCGGAGATTGCTGTTCCCGCGGTGTTCCAAGTCGAACCGCTGAGCGATCAAAAGGTCGACGTAATCGATGAGCGCTGGTCGCTGGAGCCAGATGGACCGACCCATCCCTACTCCGACCTGTACGGCAATCCGTGTCGACGCTTGAGCGTTCCTGCCGGACGCTCTGTGATCAGCTATCAGGCGACGGTGATCGTTCCTGACGCGGTGGAGGATGTTGATGAGGAGGCGCCCGAGCTGACCCCAGATCAGCTGCCCGACGAGACGCTGATCTACACGCTTCCCAGCCGCTTCTGCCTTCCGGATGTCCTCGGCGCCGAAGCCTGGAGCCGCTTCGGCAGCACGCCGCCCGGGTACCGTCGGGTCCAGGCGATCTGCGATCACGTGCACGGTCACGTCCGCTTTGAGTACGGCGCTAGCACAGCGGTGACGACGGCCGCCGATGTCCATACCAGCGGCTATGGAGTATGTCGGGACTTCACACACCTCGCGGTTTCGTTCTGCCGCGCGCTCAACATCCCCGCTCGTTACGTATTCGGCTACCTGCCCGAGATCGACATCCCGCCACTCGATCACCCGATGGACTTCGCCGCCTGGATGGAGGTCTATCTGGGTGATCGCTGGTGGACGTTCGATCCGCGAAACAACGAGCGACGTAAGGGACGGGTGCTCATCGGGCGCGGTCGCGACGCCAGCGATGTTGCGATGGCCACCACCTTCGGCGCGCCGTGGCTGGAATCGATGACCGTGATTTCAGAGGAGGCTGTGGAGGGATAGCGGGCCTGTATGCGGGCTGAGCCCTTCGACAAGCTCAGGGGCCATTAGCTGGCACGGAGCCCGCGATGTGGCCCTTCGACAAGCTCAGGGGCCATTAGCTCGCACGAAGCCCGCGTGCCGTCCTGGCGAGCACCGCGTCCAACTGGGCATTGCCGATCGGCACAGCACCGAAGAAGAAGCCCCAGTCCTTACCATCGCGTACCACGACGAAGATCACGTGATCTCCCAATAGCGCAAGATCGGGCTGGTCGACAGTGATCTCGCTCTCGATCAGCCATCCGTTCCGGCCGTTGATGCTGAGGCTTTCGCTGCGAATGTCGCCTCGCGTAGGCACGAATGGGGCGTACATGATTCCGGTGACGACGCACTCCGCCAAGCTCTCGACCGTGTTCCGTGCATCATGAACAAAGCCGTCCTCACCGCGCAATTGCCCAACCGCTAGCTGGGCGATCCAAGTCGGGTCCTTCTGGCGGACCGTGAGTGACTGCTGGAGCACGTCGTAGGCGAAGGTGAAGCGCGACTCGAGCGCGGCGGGGTCAAATGTTGGTTGCGCCTCGAATGACAGGTTTCCGCCGTATACCCGACCGTCGATGGGATGGCGAGCCCGTTGATTGGGGTTGCCCTTCGGGCAGGGCACGAGTGGTTCCGGCGTCCGAGCGGCGGAGGGCGTTGGCGTGGCCGTGGGGCGACGATCGGGCGGCGCGTCGCTGGGACTCACGGTCGTGGCTGGTAGCGGGTTGCCGACGAGCGACCGGAAGTTGCCGCCGAGGATGGCCAGTGCCACAACTCCGCTCACGGCGACGGCCAGCACACCGATGATCAGGCCGAGCCGACGCCTGCGCGATGGTGCGCTGTGCGGTTGGGCCTTCGAGGGCTCACTCGGGGTTGGGCCGCCGGCCGGGCTCTCAGCCGGGGTAAGTCGGCGAGGGTCGTCGGTGGTGACGGTCGACCACTTCGAACCGTCCCAGTAGCGGTATCGCCCAGGCACCCCCGCAGGGTCGGGGTACCAGCCGGCAGCCTGCATCGGTGGCTACCTGAGCAGCCGATCTGACTGCACAGGCTTCCGGAAGCAGAGTGCAGTCACCTCAGCGACCCTCGCGCCAGCCATTGGTGATCGGCAACCGCCGGTCCCGCCCGAATGCCTTGAAGCTGATCTTGGTACCGGGCGGATACTGGCGTCGTTTGTACTCCGCGCGATCGACCATCCTGATCACCCGATCCGCCAGCTCAGGGTCGAAGCCCATCGCCACGATCTCCTCGTGACCCGCGTCACCTTCTACATAGTCGTCCAGGACATCGTCGAGCAGCTCGTACGGGGGCAGCGAGTCGGTGTCCTTCTGTCCCGGCCGGAGTTCGGCGCTCGGTTCCTTGATGATCGAGTTCTCCGGGATCGGTGGAGTCTCACCACGCTGTACGGCTTGCTCGTTACGCCAGCGCGCCAGCCTCCAGACCCAGGTCTTCGGCACGTCCTTGATCGGTGCGTAGCCGCCGACAGCGTCCCCGTAGATGGTGCTGTAGCCGACGGCGAGCTCGCTCTTGTTGCCGCAAGCCAGCACGATCGAGGGGGGATGCTGATTGGACTCTGCCATCCAGATCACGGCGCGGATCCTCGCCTGCAGGTTCTCGGCGGCGACGCCATCGATATCGAGCATCTGGCCGAACGCATTGACGGCTGGGGCGATCGGGACCGTCGTGAAGTGCAAACCGGTCCGGGCGGCCAGCTCGGCGGCGTCGCTCTTGGAGTGCTCCGAGGAGTAGGCACTGGGATTGGAGATGCCGTAGACACGGTCCGCGCCGAGGGCATCGCATGCCAAAGTGGCCACCAGCGTCGAGTCGATGCCGCCCGACAGCCCGAGATAGACCCGTTCGATCCCGTTCTTGGAGCAGTAGTCCCGCAGGCCCATCACCAGCGCGAGATAGACCTCGGCCATCGCCTCGAGCGGTTTCGCGATCACTGGCGTGATCAACTCGGAAGGTGCGTCCCCGGCGTCGGAGATGTGGTGTCGGAGGATGATCATGCCACTCTGACCGAATTCGGCGGGCATGGTGCCCTCGGCAAGCTCGGCCTGCGGCTGTGCGGTGCCCGGGGCAAGTTCAAGATCAGCAACGACCAGTTCTTCGACGAACTGCAGGGCGCGCACGACGATGGTGCCGTCCTCACGCGCGATCATGGTGTCGCCGTCGAAGACCAGCTCGTCCTGGCCGCCGACAAGGTTGACGTATGCGAGTGGGCAGCCGGCTTCGCGGGCGCGCCGCCTGACCAGGTCGCCGCGGGCGTCGTCCTTGTCGCGCTCGTACGGGCTGGCGTTGATCACCGCCAAGAGGCCGGCGTTCGCCTCGGCGGTCGCGGCGACCGGGCCGCCGTCTTGCCACAAGTCTTCACAGATGGCAATCGCGACGTCGATGCCACGAATGCGCAGCACGTGCAGCTCGTTACCAGGCTTGAAATAGCGGTACTCGTCGAAGACCCCATAGTTGGGTAGGTGATGTTTCGCATACGAACAGATCACCTCACCCTGGTGTAGCACTGCAGCCACGTTGCGTGGGTGCCCGCCCTTGGGATGGTTTGGCTCATCGGTGCGGTCCAGATATCCCACCACCGCGACAAGATCACCGAGACCCGCATCGAGCAGGCGAGTGGCGAGACGATTGATCGAGATCCTGGAGGCCTCGACGAAGCTGCGCCGCAGCGCGAGATCTTCCACCGGGTAACCGGTCAGCATCATCTCGGGAAACAGCACCAGATGTGCACCGGCATCGGCTGCTTGTTTCGACCAGTCCACGACAAGATCGGCGTTCGCCGAGATATCCCCGACGGTGGCGTTGACCTGCACCATGGCAATCCGCAGATGGGGCACGGGACGAGACTACGACGCGGCGCCGCGTCGTAACTCTGCTGTTACATCCTGGGCGGCAGACTGGGCCGCGTGGACAAACAGACCGAGTTCGTTTTGCGGGCAATTGAAGAGCGCGATGTGCGGTTCGTCCGTATGTGGTTCACCGATGTTCTTGGCTTCCTGAAATCGGTCGCCGTCGCGCCCGCCGAGCTGGAGGGCGCCTTTGCCGAAGGCATGGGCTTCGACGGTTCGGCAATCGAGGGCTTCGCCCGGGTCTATGAGTCCGACATGCTGGCCCATCCTGATCCATCGACCTTCCAGGTCTTGCCGTGGCGCGATATCAGCCCAGCGACGGCACGGATGTTCTGCGACATCACGATGCCGGATGGCTCGCCTTCGTACGCCGACCCGCGCTATGTGCTGAAGCGGGCGCTCAAGAAGGCCGCGGATCTTGGATTCACCTTCTACACCCACCCTGAGGTGGAGTTCTTCCTCTTCAAGGACCCGATCAAGCCAGGCAAGCCGCCAACGCCGGTCGACCAGTCAGGCTACTTCGACCACACGCCGCAAAGCCTCGGCACTGACTTCCGGCGTCGCGCGATCACCATGCTGGAGCAGATGGGGATCTCGGTGGAGTACTCCCACCATGAGGGTGCTCCAGGTCAACAGGAGATCGATCTCCGCTACGCTGACGCGCTCTCAACCGCCGACAACCTGATGACCTTCCGCGTGGTTGTCAAGGAAGTCGCGCTGTCTCAGGGCATTCACGCGTCTTTCATGCCCAAGCCGTTCACCGAGCACCCCGGCTCTGGCATGCACACGCACATGTCCCTGTTCGAGGGCGACACCAATGCCTTCTACGACGCAAGTGCAGAGCATCACCTGTCGAAGATCGGGCGCTACTTCATCGCCGGCCTGCTGCGGCATGCCGCCGAGATCACCGCGGTGACCAACCAGTGGACCAACTCCTACAAGCGTCTGGCAGGTGGTGGTGAGGCGCCTAGCTACATCTGCTGGGGACGCAATAACCGCTCGGCGCTGGTTCGGGTGCCGATGTACAAGCCGAACAAGGGCTCCTCGGCCCGAGTCGAGCTACGCTCGATCGACTCCGCGGCTAACCCCTACCTAGCCTTTGCGCTCATTCTGGCGACCGGCCTGGCTGGAATCGAGGGTGAGTACGAGCTGCCTGAGGGCGCCGAGGACGATGTGTGGTCTCTAACGGAGCGGGAACGGCAGGCGCTGGGGATCTCACCCTTGCCGCGCAATCTAGACGAGGCCATCCGCACCATGGAGCGGTCCGAGCTCGTTGCGGAGACGCTCGGAGAGCACGTCTTTAACTTCTTCCTGCGGAACAAGCATGCGGAGTTTGAGGAGTACCGCCGGCAGGTCACGCCGATGGAGCTCACCCGCCTCCTGCCGGTCCTCTAGCCACGCTGACAAGTTCGGTTAGACGTAGGTACGTCGCGCTGGCGACGGTTCGCCGCAAGGGCAGGACTGGTCGGGACTGTCGGGGTCGATCATGGTTCCGCATTTCGGACACCGTTGCCACTGGGGATTGAGGTGCTCAGGAACCCAGATGCCGGTATGCATGGCAGCGCCAAGCTCCGACTCGAACACTCGTCGGGCCGCGGCCTTGTGCTGGGCGCTTGCTCTGAGCTCCCGGATGGTTTCGGGATCGTCCCATAGGGAGAGGGTGTAAAGCCGTTCCGCAATGATGATCCCCACCCAGCCGATGAAACCGGGCACCCGCGCCAGCTCAGCAACGATTGCCCGGCTCCGCTGCTTCACCTCCTCGTTCTCTTCCTCGGAGCGAACGTCGATCCAGGTAAGGCTGAGGGCGCCCGGGGTGCTGGTGTTGGCCGAGCGGAACCGCGTGGAGGTGCCAAACGCCAACGGTCCGACGTTGGCCGGTTGAACGGCGACCTGTACGCCGAGTTGCTCGAGGAAAGTCCGCTGATCGAAGTAGCCCTCGACAGAGAGCAGTCTCGCATCACCCAACGTGATGACATCGATCCCGGGCAGCTTGATACGCGCTTCGGTCGGTGGCAGCCCGTTGAACGGCCCGGATTGGGTGCCTGTCATGGTCCACTGCGCAACCACATACGGCTCATCCACCGCGGTGACATGCAGATCGAAGTGCAAATCAGGGAATGCGCTGAACAGGCCCGTCGCGTACGCGGTGATGCCTGGCGGGGGACAGCTGGCCTGACACTGGATCCGTATAGCCTCCGCTCGGATCGAAGCAGGCGGCGATGGCACTGCCGTCGTGTGAGTTCCACGCCTCGAAGTAACGCTCAACCGGCTCCAGCACCTTCATCGGTCCCTCCTCAGAGACGGCCCGGCGGTCTCGCCGGCGCCGCACTGTGTGGAGGCTAGTGATTCAAGGTGTCCAGTTCCCAGGTCGAAAAGTGTTCGCTAATTGTCAGATTCCGCAGGGTCATGGGCCGGGGCCGAAACCTCGGCGCCATACAGCTCCTGTTGCCATAGCTGTTCCGTCACTCGCTCCATGCCTGCCCGCAGGTGGGCTCGGTATGTGCTGAATGGCAAGCCAAGGAGATCGGCGGCCCGCTCCTGGGTAGCGGCGGGATTGAGGAAGGTGCGATACAAGGCGCGGTACAGCCGCTGATCGCGAGGATGGGTGTTCAGTTCTTCTGCGCTGAGCCGTACCAGTTGACGGAGTGTCTCGCTGGGGGAGTGGTCTGCGGTTCGTTCAGTGACGAGGCGTGAGGACAGCAACGCATTGCCGGCGAGCCGGTCCGGCCGGGCGTAGTCGCGCAGCGCTTGCCTCACGGCGGTCACAAATTCGGGGTGAGACAGCACCACGATCGGTCTTTGAGTTTCCAAGTCGTCGCGGTCGTCAGACGGTGTCGTGGTCAGCTCTCGATCAGCCATCTCGCGAAGAAACGTCAGGGGTGGTTCGGCCCGCCAGTCATGGACGAAGACGGCGTAATCGTGGCCTCCGACGCTGAATCCGGCTCGGGGCGCATGCGCCTGTCGAATATGGGCGAAGAAGGGTCCCCAGCGGTCGAGCTCTTCAATGGCAACGAAGGACCAGGACAGTCGCGGCGTCGCTACCCATTGGGTGAAGTTGATCATGCAAATGGCCTCCCATAGGCCAGGCGTGTCGCTCGGCACCAGGGTGGTACGGCTCAATGCCCAACGGCAGTACAGCACTGGCTCGTCCGGTCGCGGCGGACCGAACTCCGCGACGTAACTCATTGCGGCGGCAATTGCGGGATCGACGCTGCAATCCTCCTGGGTCGCCGTCGCTATCTGGAGCATGCAGATGAAGCCGATGATTTCTCCGGCTGGGTTGCGAAACAACGAGAATCCGCCTGGTTGGCGACGCATCCAATGCCGCAAGATGTCTGTCGAGGCTGAGCCTTGATGTCGGCCGACCATCTCGGCCAGCAGGCCATGATCTTCACGCGCAGCCGGGCGTGGGGCCGCTTGTCCCAACATGTCCCACTGGTACAGCGGCTGCATGATCGGGTTGTCGCGATGCAGGAACAGCAGGTCCGAGAAGGCTGTCTGACGCTCAGCGGTTGTGCCGTGCTGGAGTTGTCGCACGATCCCGCGACGGACATCGTCATGCAACTGCCGGTAGCGCTCCGGGCTTCGCCACCTCAGGTCGGCCTCGATCACTTCCCTGGTGAGATCGTGGGGAAACACGCCAGTCGGCCCGGACTCGATGCAGGAGAGGCTTCGGAGCCACTCGAAGAGCGCGCTCGGATCGTTGATCATGAGCGCATCGGCGAGCCGGTCCTCAGTGGTGACGCGCAGATGTGCGCACACCTCAAGCGCGTGCCGATGCAGCGGTGTGGGGACATCGTCGAGCAGCCGGCGCACCAGCGCTTGGATCACATCGGGATGGCGAACCGTAAAGCGTTCAGGCTGCAGCCGGTACAGGTCGGTGAGCAGCGACAGCGCGAGCGGGTTGCCGTGCGTGAAGCCGAGTGCCTCGGCCTGCAACGGCTCCGGCACTCCACGACTCGTCAGGTAGGCACGGCTCTCCTCGGGGCGGAAATTGCGAAGCGGCAGCACCTGGAGCACCGCAGCCCAGCCGGGATCGGTACGCCACTCCATGCTGGGCAGCTGTCTGCTGGCGATCATGATCAGCGTCTGGGCCGGGAGGCTAGGCAAGTACTGCTCCCGGAGCCAGCCATCGAGTGACTCCAACCGTTCGTAGGTGTCGATGAAGATCGCGAGGCCAGTGGCGTCAGCGCCATCAATCTGCGAATATGACCCGTCCGTTGCAACAGCAGATGTGACGGCGTCGGCAAAAGCCTGCGGTGAACGTGCCACCGTACGGCCGTCGATGCGAGCCGTTCGCCAGCCAGCCAGCCTGGCCCGACCGGCACAGGTCTGCATCAATGCAGTCTTGCCGACACCACCGAGGCCCGAGAGCCAGAGGACGCTGACAGGCTCCGGGCGTTCGAGCAATGCTTCGAACGTTGCCAGCTCTGCGGAACGTCCAATGAACCCTCGACGACCGGCCGCGTCGAGAGTGTCCGCCAGTCGCGGCTGGTGTCCAGGACCTTGTTGCTCCATCTCGCTTCGACTTGTCAGAACCACGGAATCACATCTGGTGTTTAGATTCTGACAAATCGAACGTCAGGAGAGGAGAGGCAGGACAGCAGAGAGGTCGGTGCGCAGGCCGGATGCGTAGACAGCGCCGTTGGCGACGGCATCGGTCCACTGGATGCGACCGGTGGCCAACCGCAGGAAGGTCAGCGGGTCGGTCTCCACGACGTTCGGCGGCGTACCCCGGGTATGGCTTGGTCCGGGATCGCCTATCGCGCACTGCACTGCGGCGTACGGCGGCACCCTTACCTCGACGGAACGGCCGGGATGCTGCCCGGCGAGGATGCCGGCGAGGCTGCGGGTACAGCGTGCGAGGGCACTGCGATGCAGTTCCGCCGGCGGCGCCTCGGGAACCGAGCGGTTCAGGTCGTCGGTATGGACGATTAGCTCGACAATGCGAGTCGCAAAGTAATCCTCGATCGTTGTCGGACCGCGTCTCGTACTGATCACTTGCGACATCTGGACACCTGCCTCGAGCCTGACGGCAAGATCATCAATGGCCGACTCGAGCCGAGCCACCACCTCGGAACGGGTCAGGTCCGCCGATGCCGCAAGCGTTGCAGCCATGATCATCTCGACATCGCGTCGATACCGTGTCACATACTCCTGGATCGGCAGAGCAGGTTCCCTGGTCGGCTGATCCAAGGACTGCCGAAGGCCGGTGTGGACGAAGACGAGGTGACCCGCGAGCTGTCGCACGTTCCAGTCCGGCAGCACAGTAGGGCGCTCGAAGGCCTCGGGCGGAAGGGATTGCAACCACCCTAGGACCGTTCGCGACTGTTCCAGCAAGGCATCCTGCGCGCGCAAACGGGGGACTGCCATCATTCACGACCTCCGCGGCGACGCTACCAGTCGCATGCGGCACTGAGAGTGCAGGACGGATGCGGCAGCGCTCACCTCTGCGAGCGTCGGTTGGCGCTTCCCTGGGCCCGCGCGAGCGGAGACCAAATAGCATCGGGCTCATGATCCGGATCGAGACGATTCGAGGCTCGCTGGCGCGGCGCGGGTTCGTCGACGCGGTAGCGGCTGAACGGGTCCTCGAGCAATGGGCCGATGAGTACGAGCCATTGCTTGATCTGCTCGCGAAGTCTGCCGATCCCGACCTCGCGCTGTTGGGCCTGGATCGGCTCTCTGAGCGGGTTCCGGACTTGCTCGCTCGGTTGGCAGCGGCGCCCGTTCTGGCCCGTCAACTGAGCATGGTCCTGGGTGGCAGCAACAAACTGAGCCATCATCTGATCGCTCATCCGGAACATCTTGAACTGCTCGAAACGGAACTGGTCAAGGTGCCCGCGGCCTCGCTGCGGCGGGAGCTGCTGGAGGCGACGGGCGCTGACCCGGAATCGCCGACGCCTATCGCGACGGACTCCACCGGCAACCAGCTGCGCATTGCCTACCACGGCGCGCTGCTTCGCATCGCCGCCCGCGACCTCTGTGCGCCCGAGCCAATCGAAGTGGTCCAGGACATCGCCGACGAGCTCTCCGACCTGGCGGATGCCACTCTCGAGGCAGCCCTGTCGATCGCTCGACTCAAGCTTGGCGAGAACGCTTCGCAGACACGGCTGGCGGTGATCGGACTCGGCAAATGTGGCGCCCAGGAACTCAACTATGTCAGCGACGTCGATGTCCTCTTCGTCGCCGAGCCGGTAGCGGATTCAGAGGGCAAGCCGCTGGTCAGCAACGACCAGGCCGTGCAGATCGCGACACGGATGGCGGCGGAGATGACCCGGGTCTGCTCGGCGCACACCTCAGCCGGCACGATCTGGGAAGTGGATGCGGCCCTCAGGCCGGAGGGCAAGGCCGGTCAGCTGGTGCGCACGCTCTCGAGCCATCGCATCTACTACGAGAAGTGGGCCACGACCTGGGAATTTCAGGCGATGCTGAAGGCACGCCCGGCTGCCGGTGATCTGGAGCTTGGACAAGCGTTCGTAGACCTTGTGGCCCCAATGGTGTGGCGCGCTGCCGAGCGTGAGAACTTCGTTGCCGATACCCAGGCGATGCGCAAACGCGTGGTGGCCCACATTCCATCCCGGGACCAGGGCCGCGAACTCAAACTCGGTGAGGGTGGCTTGCGAGACGTCGAGTTCTCGGTGCAGCTGCTGCAACTCGTGCACGGGCGGGTCGACGAGCGACTCAGGTCGCGCGCCACCTTGCCAGCGCTGAGGACCTTGGTCGACACCGGGTATGTGGGCCGCGAGGACGGCAAGGGGTTCGCGCTGGCTTATCGGTTCCTGCGAACGCTCGAGCATCGGATCCAGCTTTTCAATCTACGGCGCACCCACCTGCTGCCGAACAATGATCATGATCTGCGTCGGCTGGGCCGTTCGCTCGGCTACAAGGAACCGGTGAAGGAGCTGCTCAGCACCTGGCGCCACACCAGCCAGCGGGTACGCCGGCTCCATGAGCGGCTCTTCTACTCACCCCTGCTTGACGCGGTGGCCAAGATCCCATCCAAGGAGCTCAGGCTGACCACCGACGCCGCGCTGGACCGGTTGAGGGCGCTCGGCTACGCGGACCCGACGGCCGCGCTGCGCCACATCGCGGCACTCAGCCAAGGTGTTACCAGGCAGGCGGAGATCCAGCGCCAGCTGTTGCCGGCGATGCTCGGCTGGTTCGCGCAGGCGCCTAATCCTGATCATGGTCTGCTGGCATTCCGCCAGGTGTCGGAGGCGCTGGGTACGACCCCCTGGTATCTGCGGGCACTTCGCGACGAGGGCACGATGGCCGAGCGACTGGCCCGGATTCTGGCTTCGAGCCGGTACGCCGTCGAGCTGCTGAAGCGGGCTCCGCAGACCGTGCAGATGCTCGCAGATGATCAAGAGCTGCGACCTCGGTCGCTGGCCGAGCTGAAGGCGGAGATGCACGCCGCCGCCGGCAGGCAGAGCGAGAGCGTTGCCGCGGTCGAGGCGATCCGGGCGATCCGGCGTCAGGAACTGTTCCGGGTGGCAGCCGGTGACTTGGTCGGGGAGAACGATGTGCTGAGTGTCGGGGCAGCCCTCACCGACTTGGCCTCCGCAACCATCGATGCCACTCTGACCGTGGCGCGCGAGGCTTCTGATAGCGAGCCGGTGCCTCGGATCGCGGTCATCGCAATGGGCCGCTGGGGTGGGCGTGAGATGTCCTACGCCTCGGACGCCGATGCGATGTTCGTGATGGAGGATGGCGCCGATCCGAACGCCGACCCCACCAAGGTGGCAGGCGCGGTGATCACCGAACTGCGGAAGCTGCTGACCCGACCGGCCGCCGATCCGTCGCTGAGCATCGATACCGACCTGCGGCCCGAGGGCAAGGGCGGTGCCCTGATCCGCTCCCTCAGCGCGTATCGCAACTACTACAGCCGGTGGTCATCCACCTGGGAGCTCCAGGCCATGGTTCGCGCTGATGCGCTTGCCGGCGACGAAGAGCTTGGCAAAGCCTTGATGGCCGAGATCGATACCCGCCGCTGGCCGGAAGGGGGTTTGACCGCCTCCCAGCTGACCGAGATCCGCAAGCTGAAGGCCCGAGTGGAGGCGGAGCGACTGCCGCGGGGCGCGAATCCAGCCAAGCACACCAAGCTTGGGCCGGGTGGGATCGCCGATGTGGAATGGACGGTTCAGCTTCTCCAGCTGCAGCACGCCTATCGGCTGCCCAGTCTGCGCTCTTCGCAGACGATCGTGGCGTTGCGGGCTGCTCAGGAAGCCGGAATCATCGACGCAATGGACGCCGGACACCTCGAGGCGGCGTGGACGCTGGCCAGCCGGATCCGCAACCAGATCATGCTGATGCGCGGGCGCGGCTCGGATTCCCTGCCAAGCGACAACCGAGAGCTCGCCAGCCTGGCGGAGCTGCTCGGATACGGGCCAGGGGAGTCCTCCCACCTGCTTGCCGACTACGGTCGGGTGACGCGACGAGCCAGGTCGGTTGTCGAGAGAGTCTTCTGGGGATCCTCCTCCTAGCGGGAGCCAATCTCGGTCGCTCAGCGCAAGCCCGAAGCCCCGACGACTACATGCGCCTGGGTACCTTGCGGGCCACATTGAGGCCCGTTCGGATAGGTCGGTTTGGCCTGCACCTCGATTCTGGGCAGTACGCGCTGCTTGCCGGCCCTCTGTACCGTTGCGCCGATCATCACGGTTCCGGTTGGCAGTCCGGGCACCTCGGCGAAACCCACTTTCGTGCCATTCGGTACGGCGGTCGCCGAGCATGCCGAGTCGGGATCGTTGCCATTGCAGCCCTGGTCTACCGTGTCACTGCCCGGCGACAACTGAACCTTGTGATCATGGCAGTCGCCGTCCCAGCAGATCGTAAGCTGCACCGCTGCGACGTCTGCTGCGATCGCCTTTTCAACGGTGACTCCTACCCCAGAAGCCGCACCGATCTCGGTACAGGCAACCTCCATCGGGCTACAACCAGCAAGCAACAGAACCGTCGCCAGCGCGGCGAGGGCACGCACGGCCGCAGTCTAGCTGCGTAAATCCGCTGGTCCTGGGTAGTGCGGATCAATAGTGCTTTGAAGCAAAAGCCCGTAATGGAGGACCCACATGTGATCGCCAGTTCAGCTGGGGACAATCACCACTGACATACCCGCGCGTTTAGACCGGTTGCCGTGGGCCAAGTTCCACGTCGGCCGTTGCGGGTAGGCAACTGCGTGGGTATTCCGACGATCACAGCGTGGGCGACGAGGCCGACATCGCGGCGCGGTACGCCTGCAGCGTGGCGGCCGCGGTGTTGTCCCAGCTGAATGTCGCCGCATGCGCTGCCGCGTTGATGCCCATTCTGAGCATCTCATCGTGATCATCGAGAATCGCGAGGAGCGCATCAGCCCATTGGCGCTCGTCGTGCCCTTTCACCAGCAGGCCGCTGTAGTGATCACGGACCGTGTGACGGAGGCCCCCGACATCGGTCGCCACTACTGGCCGTCCGCACGCTTGCGCCTCGAGCGCGACGAGTCCAAACGACTCGTTGTAGGAGGGCACCGCAACGACGTCAGACACGCAATACCAGCGGAACAGCTCTGAGCGCGCCGAGTGCGGCCGGAAGTCCACCATGTCCTCGATGCCATGATCAATTGCTAGTGGGCCGAGTGTTTGCGACCATTCACCGTTCGAGCCACTGGGGCCGCCGATGATGATCAACTGGAGTCGATCACGGCGTCCCGGGTCGCGGCGGACCAGCTCGGCAACGGCGTTGATCAACACATCAGGCGCCTTCAACGGCTGGATGCGGCCGACAAACAAGATCACCTGGATGTCCTGGGCCACACCGAATTGAGCTCGGGACTTGGGCTGGTCGCAAGGATGGAAAGTGTGCAGGTCGACGCCCGGAGGCACGATCATGATCTGCTCCGCCTGCGCCTGGTAATGGCTCCGGAGTTCGGCTGCTTCGTCGGGGGTGCTGGCAGTAAGCACATCCGCCGCTCGAACGATGGCAGCCTCCCCGCGCTCGCGTTCGTCGGACTCGACCGGCTGGTCGCGGCTGAGACTGGAGTTCTTCACGCGAGCCATGGTGTGCATGGTGTGCACCAGCGGAATGCCGTGGCTGCGCTTCAGCTGCAAACCGACCTCACCGGAGAGCCAGTAGTGGGTGTGAATCAGATCATGATCGTCAAGGCGCGCCTCCAGCGCAGCGCAGAACTCCTCTGTCAGGGATGGCAGCGCCTCCTTGGCGACGTGTTCGGCGGGTCCGGCCTTGAGGTGAATGACCCTCGTGTGCTCGTGCACATCGACAATGTCGGGCGCCTCGGTCGTGTCTCGCCGGGTGAAGACATCCACCTTCAGGCCGCGCTCGCCAAGCCGCCGCGCCAATTCGGCGACGTACACGTTGAGACCTCCGGCATCGCCCAGGCCCGGCGTGGCAAGCGGCGACGTGTGCATGCTGATCATCGCGACTCGATGCGGATATTCCCAGCCTGCGTGCACTTTTCCTCCCGCAGAGAGGCTACAGGTGAGTCCTCAGCAATGGTTGGAAATCGGAGCCATCGCTAGCTGCTCACGAGTACCAGGGCCGCCACGGCGAAGGCCAGGCCGGCTACCTGAATGCCACGGAGTCGTTCGTGGTCGATGATCAAAGCCAAGATCACTGTTGTCACTGGATAGAGCGCGGCCAGCGGGGCGACGACGCTGAGATCGCCACCGCGGGTGGAGAGGAGAAAGAGCGCATTCGCCGTCATGTCGCACGGGCCGGCCACCATTGTCCAGCCGAGAGCCGCGCCGCGGGGCCGGCCCCCAGGGCGCGCCAGCATAAGGAGCAGCCCGCCGATGATCAGCGAGCTGAGTTGGGAACCGGCGATCGGCCAGAGCCCGGCCGATCCGCCGGCGGCGTCGCCGGCGACGTCGATCAGGATGAAGAACAGCGCAAAGCTGATGCCGGCGCCGAGGGCGGCCGCGACGAGCCTCCAGCTGACCAGCGCGCGAGGTCCGGGTGGTTGCGGCGCAATGCTCACCAGGGCGATCGCCAGAAGAGCGCAGCCCACTCCCAGCAGTTGAAAGCCCGCTGGACGCTCGCCCCCGACGAGGCCGACCACGACTGGAATTGCAGCCGAGGTGACGCCAGTGACCGGTGCGACGATCGTCATGGCGCCCGCAGAAAGCGCCCGGTAGAACAACACCAAGCCCACCAGGCCCGCCACTCCAGCCAGGCCACCCCAGGCAAGGCTCGTCGGCGTCATGGGCACGTACACTGCGGCCAAGTAGATCGCGAGCAGCGGCAGGCTCGCCAACTTCGAAAACCACACCACCGACAGCACCGCTACGCGCTGAGTTGCCTTGCCACCCGCGAAATCGCCGACGCCCCAGATGAGTCCAGATAGGACGGCAAGCGCGACGTTCAGCACCCAGGCACCCTAATGCCAGAGCAAAATCCTGAGATTGCAGACGGGCTGAATCGCGATCAGCCGGAGGGAGCGTTTCGCAGATTCAAGGGCACTCTGTACCGATGGCCTGACTTGATGGCGCGGTGGCACACATTCTCCGATGATCGCCAGCGCGGCCGCGCAACTGCCTGGTTCGCCGATGAAGGCTACGCGCCAACCCTGTGAGACCGAGCCGCTCCCGGACTCGGCAGGTTAGGAGGGTGAGTTGACTTCTAGGCCGATCGCGCGGGCTGCGTCCAGGAGACGCGCGTCGTAGGCCAAGAAGGTGTCGGAGTCGACTCGTAGCGCGGTGGCCAGGTGGAGCGCATCCAGGCTTCGCAGATGAGTGCCGGGAAGAAGTCCTGCCTCGTGGAACAAAGACCGAGGTGGGTCGACGAGGTCGACTCGAGCCAACAGCTCCGTCACCATGGACTGGTCGAGCTCGAGACGAATCGCGAGACGACGCAGCTCCGTCTCGAGCAACGCACTGGAGATGAGTTCCTGTCCGTCCACGGTTCCGTCGAGATAAGCGGCAAGCGCCTCCGACTCGTCTTCGTCTACGAGCAGCTTCGCTGCGGCGGACGTGTCGAGGTAAAGGGTCAACGGTCACCGCGGAGGTCGTCGAGCGCGGCCTCTGTGCGTTCGCTGCGTCGGGCTCGCTTGATCTGCGTGAACGGCCGACGAGACGTGGCTTTGCGTATCCGCAGGCGACCGTCGGGAGCCGGGGGGGTCAGCAGGGCGACGACTTCGCCGTGGTTGGTGATCTCGTACGACGCCCCTGCGGCAACCTCGCGCAGGATCTCAGCGCTTCGATTGCGAAGATCGCGGTGGGCCAACTGCTCGGTCATGTCCCCTCCTTGGTGGCGTAGCAATCGTAGCAGTCTGGGCCCGCCCAAGGTTCCGCCCAGCTCCTAACACCTTTGCCGACGCCGTCGAGGAAGGCGCGTCAGTGGTGGTGGCCGTGCCTGCCGAGGGTCTCCACGGGGGTCGCGCCGGGGCGGGTCCACTGCGGCACCGGCCGGCTGGTCGGGCCCCAGGTGGCGACGCCGTCGGCGTCCGAGCGCCAGTACCAGCACGAGTTCAGCCCCTCGGGCCAGCCCTCGGGGTTGTCCTGCCACGCCTCGCGGCGGCCGTAGGGCGTCATGTCGAGCAGGCCGAGGGAACCGTCGGCCGGCTCGTTGCCACGGCCCGTTGTGGAGTAGGTGAGGAAGACCCGGTCGCCATCGCGCAGGTAACAGACGATGTGCCCCTCTTCTGTGGCGATCGGCGCCTCCACGCCCCGCACCGAGTACCAGGGCTGGGTGTAGCCCATGAACTCGACGTAGGGAGCCACCTCGTCCCAGGGGCCCGAGGTCAAGACGGCGAACGAGACGCCGCGGGCGCTGAGGTAAACGGCGTCCTTCATCTGCCAAAGGTTGAAGGTGCAGCCCTCGCACTGCCCCTGGTGCGGCGCGCCGTCGTACCACATGGACTGGTAGACCACGAGCTCGTCGCGACCCTGGAACAGGTCCAGGAACGGGACCGGGCCGTCGCGTCCGACGACCTCGACTGTCCCGTCGAGCTCCACCATCGGCAGCCGGCGGCGGGCCGCGGCGAGGGCGTCGCCCTCGCGGGTGTGGGCCTTCTCACGGACCAGAAGCTCATCACGGGCGGTCTGCCAGGTGGCTAGGTCAACCACGGCCGGCCGGCCGGGCAGCGCAGTGGTCGGATCGTTCGGCGTGGTCGTCATGGTGTCCTCCATGGGTGTCTCGTGCCGGGGCAGTATCGAACGAAGTCCTACTACATCAGAGCAGACCCGTGACCCGGCCGGAACTCATCGCGGCGGGGGGCCGCCCTCGGCCGAGCCTGCACGGACCACATCGGGCTGACAAGTTCACAGACGCGCTCTAAGAGGCTGCGCCGGCCTATGACCAGCTGATCGCTAGTGCACGATCTCGACGTACCCGTCCGTTCCATTCACGCGGATCCGCTGCCCATCCCGGATCAGCCGGGTGGCATGCTCCACCCCCACGACGGCCGGCAAGCCGTACTCCCGAGCGATCACTGCGCCATGGGTCATCAGGCCCCCCACCTGCGTCACAAGGCCTTTGATCGTGACGAACAGGGGCGACCAGCTGGGGTCGGTGTAGGCGGTGACCAGGATGTCGCCCGCTTCGAGATCGGCCTCCGCCATGTCCAGGATGACGCGGGCCCGCCCTTCGACGGTGCCGGCGGAAACCGGTAGGCCGACCAGCGCGCCGGTCGGCACGTCGTCGCGTCGATACGCCCCGGCGATGACCTCACCATCCGAGGTGAGCACCCGGGGCGGTGTGAGCGCTTGATACGACCTGAACGCGTCCTTGCGCTGGTGGATGAGCTGGTCATCCACTTGGTTTGTGCGCGCGACCTCGTGGAGCTCGGAGAACGTGAGGTAGAAGATGTCTTCCTTCTCAGCAAGTACGTGCGATTGCACGAGGCGCTCGGCCTCTTTCAGCAGGGCCTGCTTGTACACGAAGTAGCGGCTGACCATGCCGTACTTCGGATACTCCCGGTACCCGATGAAGGTCCGGACCCGGTCGATCATCCGCTTCGTCTCTTCGACCTTGCCCTCCCCGTCCGGCAGGGTCCGCAAACGCTCCAGCAGCTCCTGCTCCTTCTTCCAGGCTTCCTGGCGCCCTTGCTCGAAGCGCCGCCCGGCGGCTCCCGGCTCGAAGTTCTTGATGTTGCCGAGGATCAGGGGCACGAGCGTGGAGGGGCGTTCAATCCAACGCGGCCGCGTGATATCGATCTCGCCGACGCAGCGCATGCCGTACTTGTCGAGCCACGCCTCGATGGCGTCTCGCGCTTCACGCCCGCCCGCGAGCTTGGGCAGTTCGTCCAGGAAACCCTCGTCCTCGACGTGCTGCAGAAACGCCACTACGTCCGGATGCGGGCGGATCACGTCAGCGACGTCCAGCAGCGCCAGCCCCATCTCCGACGTGACGTTGTGGGGCACGGACTGCGTGAGCGTGTCCGCCGCGTTCTTCTCGCCCAGCCAGGCCTCCATCTGGTCGTTGAGCCACCAAGCGGCCTCCATCGCCGACATGAACACCTGATGGCTCTGCGGATCGAACAAGATCCGCCTCAGCTCCTGGATGTCCGCCCGGATGAAGTCGAGCAGCGCCTCTCCGGACTTCGTCCGGATGTCGCGTTCCGAGGCGGCGATGGATGCCTCGCTGCGCCCGATCAGCTCGGTAACGATGGCCGGATCGGTCTCGATCGGAGCTGGCGTGCCGCCAAACAGTGGCCCGGGGGGACCCTCGCCAGGGAGCGGCCGGATGAAGCCGTCGCGCTCGAGGATGGTCTGCAGCGCGTCCCCGGTCAGCGGATCGGATCTCCCCAGGGCCTCCAGGATGCCGGCGCGGCTCTCCGGCGAGGCCAGCCTTTGGGTGACGTCGACGAACAGGCGGCCGCCGGCCTCGGCCATGGGCGCGGGGGTCGTCATCTGCCAAAAGGAGAGCCCGAGGGGCTTCATGGGGTCGGTCATCATCTGCTGATGACCGACGGAGACGTAGACATGGTTCTCCCGGTCTCCGGACTCGGGGATGGGGAACAGCGTCGTGATCGGCCGGCTCTGGACGATCTGGAAGCCGTCGTCGACCAGGCACCATTCGATGTCCTGGGGGCGGCCGAAGTGCGCTTCGATCCGCCGGCCGAGCTGCGCGAGCCGCACGACCTGCGCATCCGTCAGCGCCGGCTGCTCCTGCCGCGCCGGGTCGATCGCCTGTTCCTGCGTCCCACCAGCCGGCAGAGCGTAGATAGCAAGCTGCTTGGTGGCGACCGCCTTGGCGACGATCTCGCCGTCGCGCACCTGGTAGGCGTCCGCGTTCACCAGGCCTGAGACCAGGGCCTCGCCGAGGCCGAAGCTGGCCTCCACGGAGGCGACCTTCCGGTTGCCCGTGATGGGGTCGGCCGTGAACAAGATGCCGGCAGCGTCTGGGAAGACCATCTGCTGCACGACCACGGCCATCTGGACCTTCCTGTGGTCGAAGCCGTTCCGCAGGCGGTAGGTCACGGCCCGCTCGGTGAAGAGCGATGCCCAGCACCGGCTGACATGCTGGAGGATCGCCGCCCGCCCGACGACGTTCAGGTACGTGTCCTGCTGGCCCGCAAAGGATGCCGTCGGCAAGTCCTCCGCCGTCGCGCTGGATCGGACGGCGTACGCGGCTTGCTCGCCGAGCCGGGCGAGAGGTCGGGTGATCGCCGCCGCCAGATCCTCAGGGATGGCGATCCCTTCGAGCGTCCGGCGGATCTCCGCACTGAGGGTGCGGATCGCGTCCCCGTCGTCCGGGTTCAGGCGCGACAACTGATCGAGTCGATCATCGATCGACGGCGCGTCCGCCATGACCCGCCGGAAGGCGCCCGTCGTCACGCAGTAGCCAGCCGGCACCTGGATGCCTTCAATCCGCGACAGCTCCCCCAGCTGTGCGCCCTTGCCCCCAACGACCGCGACCTGCGTCTGGTCGATCTCCTGTAAACCCAGCACGTAACAGTCGGGCGGGAAGGACATCGCCACACTCCGGTCAGGATCAACCATTCGCCACCCCTATCTGCGTCGGCTCTGGCCGCAAGCGGCTCGGATAGACGTGAGGATTCTCAGCACCCGGGGTCCTTGCGGCAAGCACCCTCCTTGCCAGACTCTCGTTACGGCGGCGGGATTTCAACGATCAGCTCGGAACTTCATCCCACCTCAGGTGTGCAAGCCGCTGGTCATTTGAGAATCCGCGCATGACCATCCAGCTCGTTCACACCGGCTGGTCTATCGGGCCTGCCGGCGGTGCGTCGTGAGGAACTGGACGTGTGATCGCGCGGGATGACGACAAAGAATGAACTCATGCCGATCCTGGCCAGCCGAGCGTGACCCCCGACTGATCACCGTGCGCCGCGGCGGAACATTGACAGACGAGCACCGCCGGCTAAGAATTCCCACCGAGGTTCGAGAGCTGGTCCTTGATGACCAGCAGTGTCGAAGCGCGATCTGCTGGATCGTCTTCGACGACTGACCTCTGACATTCGTCGTCTCCCACTCCGACCGCGGCAGACCACCGCGGCCTCCGCAAGCCCGTTCCCTTACGGACGACGTCATGGTGCTGAGTGAGGAGGTGATTCTGCGCAAGATCTTTCTCAACGTCAGCATGTCCCTGGATGGGCTGATCGACCAGCCTCACGACGATCCGGGCCGATCCACGAGTTCTTCTTCTCTGACGAGACGAGGCGTGATGGGATCTTCGTCAGGGAGTCCCATGCCGTGGCGGCGGTCGATCACCGGGGCTGGCGGACCTAGTAGTTGACCAACGGCTCGGAAGGCAACCTCCCGATGCGGTGGCGTAGTTTCGTGAAGTGCTGACCGATGTGCCGGACGGCCCTTCGCAAGGCCGTCAAGCCGCCCGAGTCAGTGATCTGTAAGGTCCGCTGAGGTCTTCTCGTGGAAGGAAAGGCCCGCAGTCGCCACGACGGGTGAACCGGGCAGTGTTGGGTCGAGCAGCTGTTGGGTGAGTGCGTCGTATAGCCAGCGCTTGAAGTCCGTCACCGACCAGCCGCTGTCGCGTGTGAGGCCCAGGAAGATCTCATGGCTGTTTACCACGAACATCACGTCGGTGGCCCGCTGTACGGTCAATCCAGGCTGGAGTGCATGCAGTTCCGCCAGACGCTCGACGAAGGTGCGCATGCCGTCTTTGCGCCTTTCCGCGACCGCCCGCCAGTATGCGTTGATATCGGGGTCGGAGGCGGCGGCGACCTCGAGCGCGGGGCGCAACGGCGCCACGCGGATATAGATGTCCGCCCCGTGGTCGACGATAAGCGCAAGGGCCCGGCGGGCGTTCTTTTCTGTCATGATCTGCCGCATCCATGGGCGGTCCATAACCGGTAGTGGTTGCGCCTCGCCGGCCGCGGCTACCTCGACCACCTGCTGCAGCAGCAACGCCTTGGTCCGGAAGAAGTAGTACACCGTCTGGGTCGCGACCCCCGCCTCGGCGGCGATGGCCTCCATGGTCGTGCCCGGGTAGCCGCTCTCACAAAAGAGCCGATAAGCGTGGTCGATGATCCGGTTCTGGGTGGCCCGAGCACGAGCGCGACGAGTGTGCCCTCCTGCGGTCTTGACATCTCCCATGCCAGCGAGTCTACTAGTTGTCATCACTAGTGGCTGTCACTAGTAGCTGAATCTGAGAGTCAGGCGGGCATGGAGGGGCTGACCACGACCGGCTCGGCCGAGTTCGTAACACCACGTCGGGGGACAGCGGTGCTTCAGAACGGCGTGGACTTGGCACGTCGCGCCGAGGAAGTTTTCGACTACCTCAGCGACCTGCGGAACGAGAAGGAATGGAACCCCAAGATGCAACTGGTGGAGGCTGTGACCGACGGACCACCTCGCGCCGGGTCCAAGTTCCGCGCCAAATGGCAGGGCTCGCCGGTGACCATCGTGGACTACATCAGCTACGAGCGGCCGAAAGCATGGCGTACGACGGCACCGTCGAAGTCCCTCACCATCGACTTCTATGGCACAGTCACCCCCACCGAGACCGGGTCGCGCCTCGACGTCCGCATGGCGGTGATCCCGCACGGCCCGCTACGCCTGCTGTTGCCGCTTCTACGTCGGTGGATGCAGCAACAAGAGTTCGACAACATGCGCTTCATCAAGGGGAAGTTGGACAGCGGCAACTGACTACCGCGAGGCGATGCTCAACGCTGGTCGGCGCGCCAATCCGTCCGTGAGGCTTCCTTAACCGCGTCCAGCGACGCCGTACGTCGAGGGATCTTGAAGTTCGCGCCAGAGTTGTCGGCGGGCCTCATGGGCGACATCGGGGTCGGTGTCACCGAACGAGTCCCAGCCCCACTCTTCGAGCCGGATGGGACAGGTGATGGCGTCACTGAGCATCAGCCGCAGACCGCTGGAGGTTCCGTTCCCGACCCACCCAGGCCCTTTGTCACCTCACTTTGAGCGCCCGTAACGGGGTCGGCTTACGGCGCACCTTCTACGCCGTCTTGGGCATGGTGCTGTCTGGTTCAGCTGTCCTTGCCGGCTGGCAGTGCCGTCAGGGCGTCGAGCTGGGCCTGGTCCAAGGTGACGTCGGCCGCGGTGGCGTTGGCTCTGACCTCCACTTCAGTTTCCGCGCCGACGATCGCCGAGGCGACCGCCGGGCGGGATAGTAGCCAGGCCAGCGACACCTGGTACGGCTGCAAGCCCCAATCCTGGCTCAGTCGCTGGACAGCACGGCCGATCTCCAGCTCGGTGTCGGTGAACCCCGACCCACCGAATCTCTTGTCACCGGAGAACTCCCGTTCCTCGACCTGCATGCCGGCCAGCAGCCCGCCGTGCAGCGGGCCGAACGGCACGATGGACAGCCCGAACTGCTGACAGGCTGGGGCGAGCTCGTCTTCGGCGGCGCGGTCGATGAGGTTGTACTTGACCTGCGCGCAGACCGGCGCGGCGGCCAGCTGGCGGTCATCGGCGATCCACAGCGCCTGGGTGACCTGCCAGGCCGGGTGGTTGGACAGGGCCACGTAGCGCAGCTTTCCTTGCCGCACCAGATCGTCATAGACCATCAGGGTCTGCTCCAGCGGGGTGTCGGGGTCGGGGAAATGCGCGTAGTAGAGGTCGATGTAGTCGGTGCCGAGGCGGCGCAAGCTGTGTTCGACCTGATAGATGATGTAGCGGCGCGACAGCCCAGCTGCCGGGTCGAACCGACGTTCACCGGACTTGGTCGCGATCACCACGTCATCGCGTCGGCCGACGAGGGCGCGGCCGAGGATCTGCTCGGCGGGTTCGCGTTCAGTGGCTGGTGGCGCGCCGGGCCGGTCGAAGGTCGGCGTCGCCCCGTAGACGTTGGCGGTGTCGAAGAAGTTGATGCCGAGATCGATCGCCGCATGGACCACACGTCCGGCTTCCTGCGCGTCCGGCGCGACGCCGAACGTAGCAGTGCCCAGGCAGATCTTCGACACCTTCACACCACTCGGGCCGAGCAGGGAGTACTCCATCGGTCACAATCCTTCGCTGTAGATCCTCACAGGATGTCGAATTCGCACAACGTCTACAGCATCTAGGAAACCGTCGCTCGTGGCGTCGTGGGAGTCCCTGCTGAGCCACGTACGGACCGACAACCCTGCAGCCACGGCTGCCGCCTGACCAGCAGGCCACCGCTGGACAACGTCAGGGCGCCAGGCGCAGGCGCCAGGCGCGTCGCGCGTCCATCCAAGACGACGATTATCTGCTCACCCGTTCCTCCCGCGGCAACGAACAGCCATTCTCACTAGACGGTCGTCCTAAGGGCAGGCAGCCCGTACCTGCCAGTGACACGAGGAGGGCTTGTCTGATTGCTGGCAGCCTGGGAGACTCAGCCGCTTTCTGGGCGCAGCGGGAGCTGGGTGATCCAGTAATCCGTCGCTGGAGTCGGCGGTGTAGTGAACCGGGCGTTGACTACCCAAAGCCGGCCAGCGGCCACGGTCGCCGTCGTCGGGACATCTAGGCCCGGATCTGTTATTTCGCCGAGCACCACACCGCTGGCCAGGCGAGCTCCGAGCCGGACCACCGTCACCATGCCGCCGCCGACCACGTAGAGCGTGTTCCCCCGCAGCTCCAGACCATCCGGGCCGGGCAGCACCTCGCCGCCGAGGTCGACAGTGTCAGCGCTCCCAGTGTCAGGGTCGACGCGGAAGAGGTTTCCTGTGTTGGAATCCGCTACAAGGAGCGTCCCGTTCTTTGCGACGATCCCATTGAGGTTGGGAACATCTGGGGCCTGGACGAAGTCGCCTGTGACTTGTAGCAGCGTCGCGGAGTCGGCCGATGGCAGCGATCCGTCAGCTGGCAGCGGGATGCTGACAAGCTGCGCGTTAAAAGAGTCAGTCACGTACACCGCGTCATGTGTGATCGCCACGTCGTTGAGGAACCCGACGTCCCCGGGCGGGAGGAAGGTCGCCAGCAGGTCGCCGCTTGACGCGTCGTAGACCCGCACATCGCCCGCACCGAAGAATCCGGGTCCGCCACCCGCAACCCACAACCGGTTCCGGCTCGCCTCATAGGCGATGCCGACCGAGACCCGCCCTGTCGCGCCGGGCGCGAGCTCTTCGCGCGAGCCCGTGCGTAGGTCGCCGCGCCAGATCGCGCCATCAGCGAGGGAGCCGACGAAAAACGACGTGCCTCGGCCACTCTCAATGCCTTCCGGACGGAACCCATTGGGCAGCTCGATACGGTCCGGGAAGTTGTCAGGCGGTGCAGCCGTGGCTGGCCACGGAGCGAGAACGAAAGCAAGGACAGCAATGAATAGCACGACGAATCTGCGCACAACCAACCCCCTTTGGCGAGGTGAGCATATCGTCGGGCAGTGGTGCTCCAGGCGGGCGCGAACCGGGCAACCCGCCAGAAATCTCTGGCTGAAATACCGCCGACAATTTCGCAAATCCGCCGGAAGCGTCCCGGCCTCGCCACCGGCGATCGAACTCACTGGCTCCACGTATCTGTTGCCGACCCCTCGGTGACTAGCCATGCCCGCTGATCCTTTCCTTCCGACCCACCGAGCACCTCCACCGCTAGCCGCCGCCTCTCGTCAGTCGAGCATCCGCCGAGTACGAACGAGCGGTCCGCCATCGTCGCCGGAAGCAACCCGGCATCGTCATGTCCATGGGCTCAGCCTCGCGGCATGGGTCGGACGAGCGCCAGTCGGACAACCCCTGAGTCGAGTGATGCTCACAACGGTCAGGGGTCAGATGCGCATGGGATCGTACAGCGGTCCGTGTACGCAGATCATGAGACGACTCGTCGCTGGCTACCCAGTTCCGTTGTCGTTCCGTAGCTGACACTCATTGAGTGGCGAGTCGAGGTGTTAGCGGGCCGCGGTGTTGGCTCGCTGTACTCGACGCTAGCCCGCGGGGCGGGACCGGCCGGCGAGCGCTGGGTTCACGACGCCCTAGGATTCGCGAGATGTGCGAATGGCCGCTCCGGTTCTGGTGGTTTGGGTCGGATCCGCTCGATGGTCCGCTAGATCGTGGATCGTCCGACGCCGAAGAGTTCGGCCAGCTCGGCTTGGGTGTAGGTCCCTGAGTCGTGAAGCTCCAAGAGGTGCTTGGCCTGGTTCGGCTTCAACTTCGGCTGCTTGCCGCGCAGCCGACCCTTGGCCTTGGCTACTTTCATGCCTTCCCGGGTGCGGAGTCGGATCAGGTCGGATTCGATTATGTGGACAACTCTGTTCTGTCAAGCCGCATGACAGGACGGACGGAGCCGTTTCCGACCGTGGAGGTGTGGCCGGTCGCGGTCAGAGTGCACCGGACCATGGTTTGCGCGCGGAATGCGGCAGATCCGCATGGCCGCAGCGCGCATGCTATCTGCGCCAGATGGGTGCGCACTAGAACGGTGGAGGTCCAACGATCTCGATGCCGCCGTTCTCTTGGGCGCTCTGCGCGATTCGGGAAAAGTCAACGATGCACGCCGACCCCTCCAGGGGCTCGCTGGCGCCACGGTAGAAGGGCTCGCATTCGCAGGTCGGCTGGATTCCGATCACCTTGGCCGTGGGACTCTTGACGATGAAGGCGTGGGGTACGCCTGCGGGCACCATGACGAAGTCGCCGGATCCGATCTCGTGTTCGTCGTCATTGATGCGGTACTGGATCTGCCCTTCGAGCACCCACATGGACTCCGAGACCGGGTGCGTGTGGATCGGAGTCCACTTGCCTTCGACCATGTCGACTTCCCATAGGCCGATGTCCTCGTTGGCGCTGTTGAGCTTCCAGGTGAAGACTCCACCGCCGAAGAACCATCGCTTCTCGCCCTCGCCTGCCCGACGGATCACCGGCGCGAGCGTCGTCCTTTCAGTCATCTGACACTCCGATCTTTCATGAGACTTTAGTCTTGTAATGAGATTCGCATATCATGAAGGCCATGTCAACGGAATACCTCGATTCGGGTCGCACGCGGCAGAAGCAACGCACCCGCGACCAACTGATCGCTGCGGCGCGCGAGCTGATCACCGCGGGCGACACGCCGCGTGTCGAGGAGGTCGCCGAGGCTGCCGGGATCTCTCGCCCCACCGCCTACCGCTACTTCGCGTCACAGGCCGAACTTCTCGCTGCGGCATACCCGGAGACAGGAGCCGCGTCGGTCCTTCCCGACCCGCCGCCGGAAGCCCTGGACGAACGCGTGGCCGCCGTTGCCGGGTTCGTCATCGGCCGCGTGCAGGAGAATGAGCCGCAGCAGCGTGCGATGCTGCGCCTCTCGCTGGGCGAGGTGCCGCACGAGTTGCCGCTGCGCCAGGGCCGCGCCATTCCGTGGTTCCTCGAGGCGCTCGCGCCCATCGCCGACTCGATCGGCGAAGAGAGCGTGCACCGGCTTGCGTTGGCACTCCGCGCCGCATGTGGCATCGAGACCCGCGTCTGGCTGAGCGACGTCGCCGGACTAGCGCCCGCAGAAGTCAGTGCCCTCCAGCAATGGATGGTCGACGCCCTCGTCAAGCGGGCCCTCGAAGCACCGCCGACGTGACGGACCCGCGCACTGATCTCGGCATTATGCCGGTGATCCGTGCACGGATTGGCTCCGGCATTCGCGGGCATACCGACGCAGGCGGTAAGCGTCAGGCCAGGTCGTGGAGGAGTTTCTCCAGGCGTCGTTTGGTTGCTTCGTGCCGCTCGATCTCGCGTGGCCATCCGCGGGCGGTGGCACGTTGAACAGCAACCGTCCGACCGGGTCGGTCGGATCGTGGATCGACCCGCCGAGGCTCAGCTTGACGTTCCCTGTCGTCAACTCGTCCAAAATGTCGCGAGCGTCAGGCAGCGACCGGGCGAGCCGGTCCAACTTGGTGACGACCAACGTGTCCCCAGCCCGGCAGGCGGCCAACGCCAATCGAAGACCGGGTCGGTCTCGATTCGCGCCGGTCAAGCCATGATCGACATAGATGCGATCGTCACCAACGCCGAGCGCGTGCAGTCCGTTGCGCTGTGCGGTGAGATCTTGTTGCTCTGTTGATACGCGTGCGTATCCCACCTGGAGTTCATTCATCCTGCTGCGATGACGCTGACCGATGATGCCGGTCAAGTCCCCCCAACGATCGCTCGCAAGCGGGTCCGTATCCGACTCATCGCGAGATCCGGGGGCGAGGCACTGGTTGACCGTGGCGGCACCGCCTGCCGATCGCGACGTCACGCTCACCGGCAGCGGCGCGTGCCTGGTCCAGAGCAGGGTGGATTTCATCGGTGACTCCACAGAAGCCCAATCCATCCGATTAGGCTCAGTCATCGTCGAGGTCCTTCAGTCAGGTGAGGTTGGTCGCCACCGATCCTGAAGGACCTCGACCGAGCGGCACGACCCGGACCACTCACCCCACCGAGAGCTCCGAAAGGGCCCAATGCCCGGTTGGCGGCCATGAATCTTTGTGCTCGGGCTGGACAGGCCGGTGCTGAAAGAGGCAGATGTGCTGCGACTACATCTCGTGAATGCCGGCGTAAACGTTGATCACCATATCCGGCCCCGCCGCAGCGATCCCTCCCTCGGCGATGCAAACGAGGTCGTTCAGCCAACGGTAGCTTTCGTGATCAGACTCGAACCAGCCGACCAGGTTCTGCCGTCCCGGCTCATCGCCCTCAAAGATCGTTCGCCCGCGAAACTCGAAGAGGATCGCCGCGCCATCCTGAGTGGTGATCAGGCCGCGCACATTCGGCAGCATGCGACCGTCCGTGCGCCGCCGTGGATAGTTCGACCAAACAACGGTGCCTTCAATCCGGCCGGTCGCGGTTCCACGGCCCTCGCCGTAAGCAATCCCCTCCTCGCTCCCGTACGGGCTCACGATGGTGTATCCATCTGCCCCGACGCGGCCATCCTCGTCGTAGCTCCAACGGAAAACAGAGAGGGGTTCGAGGCGCACATCGGCACGATAGCCCTCAGCCGTTGCTCGACTAGACCATGGGCAGCGTGTACGAAGTTCGCTCGTCGCTCCTCAGAGTAGGCGCGTCGTGGTGCTACTTCTGCCTCCGTGATCTGATCGAGCATGTTGTCTGCTAGCCCCGGAACGACACGGCCCCTGCTAACAAGATGGCCATGATCGGAAGCTGCGGCTCGATGACCTCGCTCGGCTGACCTTCCACTGAAGTATCGGCGACTGAAACCCGGTGAAGGGTGGTGACGTTGAAAGTCTGTGCCGCGCCGCCCGGGCGACGCGCAGCGGGCTAGGTGACTCCGCAGTGGTCGATAGCGATCAATGCGAGGGCGCGGGTCGCAGTGAGTAACTCGTCGATGGACACGCACTCGCGAGGGCCGTGTGCGAGCTCGGCGTCCCCGGGTCCGTAGTGGATGGTGGGAACGGTGCCGATGCCTTGCATGAGTCGCAGGTCGCTGCCGTAGGGCGTGGCCCACATCGTCTGCGGTGACCTGGAGACGTCAGCGTGGCAGCGTTGAACTGTCGAGATGATGGAGGAGTCGAGTTCGGTGATGCCGGATGCGAACTGACCGCCCCACCATTCGACTGTGGCCGGGTGGACGCGAAGCCAACCGTCGTCCTGGCAAGCGGCGCCGATGGCTTCCTCGAGTGCGCGTCGGGCGGTCGGGATGTCTTCGCCGATGGCGACGCCCATCCGGCCGTCGGCGTTGAGCGTGTCGGGCACGCTCGATGCCCAGTCCCCAGCGGCTATCTTGCCGATCTCGATGGGAATCGGCAGCTCCCACCGCGTCGCGAGTGGGTGCTTGATGGCATTCCGTTCCTTCTCGAGCCGACGCAGAGCAGAGAAGATCGGGATGAACTTCTCAATCGCGCTGACCCCGGAGAGCCGGCGCGAGGCGTGGGTTGCTGCGCCGGGCACGGTGATGCGGAAGGTGAGGGCTCCGGCGCTGGCCGGCGCGATGTCGAGTGACGTCGGCTCCGGGATCACGCATGCGTCCGCGCGCCAGCCGCGCCTCAGTAGCGCGTAGGTTCCCAGTCCGCCATCCTCCTCGCCGACAACCGTCGCCAGCACAAGATCGCCGCGCAAGGGCACCTTGAGCTCGGTGAGGCCGCGAACCGCCCAGAGCGAGGCGACGAGTCCCGCTTTCATGTCGCAGGCTCCCCGACCCTCGACTGTGTCGCCTGTGACTCTTCCGCTGAACGGGGCTGCTCCCGCCCAGGTGAGCAAGTCGCCGGGTGGGACGACGTCGACGTGGGCATTGAGCATCAGAGACGGCCCGCTCCCGCGGCCCGCAATGCGGCCGACAACCCCCCATGCCTCCGAGCGATCGACCTCGACACCTGGGAAGTCTGGCTCCGCGAGCGTCTCCTCGAGCGGGATCTGCCACGTGTCGACGTCGAGGTCAATGGTGCTCATGCGATCGGACAGGAGGTGCTGGATGGCAATCTCATTGTCCGAGCCCGACACGCTAGGTATCCGAACCAGCCCGGCGAGATCGGTGACGATCTCCGTCGCGTGCTCGTCGACGTAGTTGAGCAGCCGGGACCGCCAGTTGTCACGCTCTGGAAACGTGGAGGAAGCCAAATCGGTCATGATCTCTCTGGTTCGGGTGGGTGCGTTCGCAGGGAAGTTCAGCGGGCCTCGGGCACCCCACCGCTCGGCGACGAAGAGAGCCTTGCCCGATTCACTGCCCAGTCGCTGAGGTCAGTGCTGTGGTCAGGCGGTCGAGGTCGTCATCGTTTACGTGCAGGTGGGGTGCGATGCGCAGTGATTCCCCGCGCACGGCGGCGAAGCAATTGACTGCGGCCATGGCGGAGAGTATGTCGGACCTGCCTGGTTCGGGTAGCTGGATCCCAAGCATGTGCGGGCCACGGTGGTCCTCGAACAGCGGGTCCAAGCCGAGTTGCTCGGCCTTTGCGGCGATGCGTGCGGTCAGGGTGGCCAACCCAGCGGCGACGCGCGGTATCTGCCAGGCGTGCAGTTGCTCCAGCGCCGCAATGGCCATCGGGATCAGCTCGAAATTTGTGCGCTCTCCGACGTCGAAGCGCCGAGCGCCGGGCTGGTAGGTGTCGCGGTAGTCGATGAGGCGCGCGAAGTCTTCCGAGCCGCCCCGCACGATCCAGTTGTGCTCGATCGGTTCACCGTTGCGATGTTCCTCGGCGACATAGAGGTAGCCCAGCCCGAAGGGGCCGAGCAACCACTTGTAACCGACCGTGACTACGAAGTCGGGTCGAAGTGCGGCGACGTCGAGCGGCATCGCTCCGATCGACTGACTTCCGTCGATGACCAACCGGGCACCGACATCCTGGGCGCGGGCGCTGACAGCCGCCAGGTCGATCAGCGATCCGTCGGTCCAGTGCACATGCGGCACACTGACGATGCTGACTCGCTCATCCAGGCCCGACAAAACCGCATCGGTCCAAGTCTGGCCCGTTTCACGATGGACAGTGAGTATCTCCGCAGCGACCGCCCGGGTCGCCGCTCTCCAGGTGTAGATCCCGGACGGATATTCCTCGGCGAGCACCAGGACCCGATCCGCCGGAGCCAACGGCAGGTTGCGTGCCGCGACGGCGAAGCCGTAGCTGGTCGACGGCACCAGCGCAATGCCCTCCGTGTTGGCGCCGATCATGTCTGCAAACAATCCGCGCAGGCGTTCCACGTCGATGAACCAATCCTCGGCGGCGATGGACCACGGCCGGCTGCGACGGTCCAGCGCGATCTCGCCGGCGGCCCGCACCCGGTGGAGCTGCGGAGCCAAATTGGCGGTATTGAAGTACGCGATGTCTGGGGGGACCGCGAACTCAGCCCGCTGCACACCGAGAGCGGCGGCGGCATCCGATAGCCCTGACGCTGCTGCTACCGGACTTTCCGATTCACCTTCGCGCAATTGAGCCGACAATTGTTTTGCTGCGCGTTCATGCACTTAGACAGGATCGCATTGACCAACGGATCGATAGCGAAGTCGTCAACCCGAAAGGTCACCGGCGCGACCCGGATGAGAGACCTCCGAGCTTCGGCATAAGTGTGTGCCCAGGCGGCGGCGGTTCACGCCATGCGCTAGCTCAGTGGCCGGATATTCCACAGGCAGTCGCCTGGGCGCCTACCGGTGACAGGCACCGTCGTGTAGAACTCGACCATGACTGCTCGACGCGTGCCGCGATGGTCCGAGGTGAGACCTCTGCTCCGGCCGCGGCGTGCGGCGCTCAACTCGACCGATCGGCGGTTGGCTGCCGCGGCGTCCATCGCTGACCTGCGCGTGCTGGCCCGTCGCAGAGCCCCGCGCGCCGTCTTCGACTACACCGATGGCGCCGCCGGTGACGAGCTCGCCCTTCGTCGGTCTCGACAGGTTTACGAGCGAGTCGAGTTCAGCCCGCACGTGCTTGAGGACGTATCCTCCGTGGACACCTCGACAGTCATCCTCGGCCGGCCAGCGGCTGCCCCGTTCGGGTTCGCACCGACCGGCTTCACGCGGATGATGCACACCGACGGCGAGCCAGCCGTCGCGCGCGTCGCCGAACGGGCCGGCATCCCGTACGCGCTGTCGACGATGGGCACGACGTCGATCGAGGGCCTCGCTGCAGCTGCGCCAGACGGGCGGCGGTGGTTCCAGCTCTACCTGTGGCGCGACCGCGAGGCGAGCCGCGACTTCGTGGTCCGGGCCGAGGCCGCCGGCTACGAGGCGCTGGTGCTCACCGTCGACACCCCGATCCCCGGGCCACGGCTGCGCGACGTCCGCAACGGCCTGACCATCCCGCCGTCCCTGTCGCTGAAGACCTTCGCGGAGGGCGCGTTGCACCCCGCCTGGTGGTTCGACCTCTTCACCACCGAGCCGCTCGAATTCGCCTCGCTCAGGCGATCCGAGGGCACCGTCGCCGAGCTCGTCGCCCGCCTGTTCGACCCGGCCGCGACGATTGCCGACCTCGCCTGGCTCCGCTCAATCTGGGATGGGCCGCTCGTTGTCAAGGGCGTCCTCAACGCGGCCGATGCCCGGGCTGTCGTCGACGCCGGAGCGGATGCCGTCGTCGTGTCGAACCACGGGGGACGACAGCTCGACCGGGCCGCCACCCCGTTGGAGGCGCTGCCGTCGGTGGTCGACGCGGTGGGCGACCGGGCCGAGGTGTACGTCGACGGAGGCGTCATGTCGGGCAGCGACGTCGTCGCCGCGGTGGCGCTGGGGGCGAGGGCTGCCCTGGTGGGACGCGCTTACCTGTACGGGCTGATGGCCGGCGGCGAACGTGGGGTGGGGCGGGCGGCCGACATCCTCCTCCAGGAGGTCGCGTCGACGCTCGCGCTCCTTGGCGTGACGCGGGTGTCCGATCTTCGCGCGGACCACGTGCGGCTGCGCCTGCCTCTGCAGTAGTTTCGAACATGGATGTCATCGAGTACACGCCCACTCGCGACCAGTACGCCTACACCTTCGGCGGAGTCTCCTCCGCCATGCGGGTCAGGCCCGGCACCGCGCTCCGGCTCTGGTCGGAGGACGCGTTCAACGGGGTCCTGCGCAGCGTCGATGACCTATCGAGCGCCAAGGTCGACCTGCGTTTCGTCAACCCGCAAACCGGCCCGTTCTACGTCGAGGGCGCGGAACCCGGCGACACGCTCGTGCTCCACCTCGTCGCGCTGGAACCGGCACGGGACTGGGGCGCCTCGGCGGCCATCCCCTTCTTCGGCGGCATGACGAGCACCGACCGCGTCGTCACCCTGCAGGAGCCGCTTCCCGACACGACATGGATTTACGAGCTCGACCGTGACCGCGGCACAGTCGGATTCGCGGCACGGCACAGCGACCACCGGATCGAGCTTCCGATCGAGCCGATGCTCGGCACCGTTGGCGTCGCCCCTGCCGGGGGAGAGGTGCGTTCGTCCCTCGTGCCCGACCGGTTCGGCGGCAACATGGACACTCCACAGATGCGGGCCGGCTCGACCGTCTTCCTCGGCGTCAACGTCGAGGGGGCGATGTTCTCGATCGGCGACGGGCACTACCGGCAGGGCGAGGGCGAGGCCTGCGGCACGGCCGTGGAGGGCGCGATGACCACCACTCTCATCGTCGAGCTCATCAAGGGCGGCGCGCCCGGCTGGCCACGGATCGAAGACGACACCCACTGGATGACGGTGGGCTCGAGCCGCCCGATGGAGGACTCGTGGCGGATCGCCAACGCCGAGCTCGTGCACTGGGTCGGCGAGCTCCAGGGCCTGCACACGATGGACGCCTACCAGCTCTGCTCGCAGATCGCCGAGGTGCCGGTCGCCAACGTCGTCGACGCCAACTACAGCGTCGTCGTCAAGGCGGCGAAGGCGCTGCTCCCCGCGGCGGACGCCTTCGGCGGCATGCACGCCGACCTCCGCGCGCGAGCCCGCTCACTCAGAACGACCTGAGGTCGCCCGGCGACGCAGCGACACACACCCTGTCATCCACTCAACGAAAGGCCAGCACCATGGATCTTCAGCTCACCGGCAAACGAGTTCTGGTGACGGGAGGGACGCGCGGCATCGGGCGCGCCATCGTCGGCGCCTTCCTCGACGAAGGGGCCGTCGTCGGCTTCTGCGCGCGAGACTCCGGCGAAGTGGTGGCGACGAACGACGACCTGCGCAGCCGCGGCAACGTCACAGGGTCGGTCGTCGACGTGGGCGACGGCGACGCCCTCGCCGCGTGGGTCGAGAGGTCGGCCGAGGCCTTCGGCGGCCTCGACGTCGTCGTGGCCAACGTCAGCGCTCTCGCGATCCCGGACACGGAGGAGAACTGGCAGGCCAGTCTCAACGTCGACCTCATGCACACCGTCCGCCTCGTCCGAGCCGCGCTGCCACATCTCGAGCGCAGCGACGCCGCCTCGATCATCGCGATCTCGAGTGTCTCGGGACGCGAGTCCGATTTCGCCTCGGGTCCCTACGGCACCGCGAAGACCGCGATCGTCGGCTACATCCACGGTCTGGCGATCCAGCTGGCAGACAAGAACATTCGCGCCAACACCGTCTCGCCCGGGAACACGTACTTCGAGGGCGGCGTCTGGCAGAGCATCGAGACCGGCGACCCGGCCCTCTTCGAGATCGCGGTGAACCTGAACCCGACCGGCCACATGGGCACTCCGGAGGAGGTCGCGGCGCCGGTGGTCTTCCTCGCCAGTCCCGCGGCCAGCCGGGTGAGCGGCACCAACCTCGTCGTCGACGGCGCGCTGACACGAGGCGTGCAGCTCTGACCTTGTGTCACCGAACGCGCTACCGTCGCGCAATGCCAGCGACAGGCGAGACGCCTGGCGGCGTAGCAGTGCTAGGGCTTGACGTGACGATCGCCGCGTGATGAGGAGAGGATGACACTCATGCCGATCCTGCCCGCCGAGCGTGACCCCCGACTGATCACCGTGCGCCGCGGCGGAACGCTGAGCGACGAGCATCACCGGCTGCTGGCGGAGTGGGCCGCCCTATGCGCCGAACACGTCCTGCATCTTTTCGACGAGGAGCAGCCGCGCGACACCCGACCGCGTGACGCCATCGATATCGGTCGCGCGTGGGTCCGCGGCGAGGTGCGCATGGGTGACGCACGACAAGCTGCTTTCGCGGCGAATGCCGCCGCACGCGGATTACCCGACCCGGCGAGGTTCGCCGCTCTCGCGGCCGGGCAAGCCGCAGCGGTGCCACATGTGGCAGCCCACGATCTGGGTGCTGCGGCGTACGCGATTAGGGCCGTCGGCGCCTCTGCGTCCGCCGACGAGACTGAGGCGGCACGCATCCGGGAACGAGAGTGGCAGCGAGAAAGACTTCCCGCGGAGGTTCGAAAATTGGTCCTCGATGACCAGCGAAGTCGAAGCCCGATCTGCTGGAACGTATTCGACGACTGACATTGGCCCCTTCGTCGCCTCCCACTCGGGCTGCTCAGTTGCTTTGGTCTGGTCTCACTGCCGCGATTTGGCCCTTGGGGCGCCCGGCCATCGCGTTCTAGCGTGGAGGAATTTGCCCGCGCATGGACGGAAGGAATCTGATGGGAACACTCATGGTCGACTTCATCACCTCACTCGACGGCTACGGGGCCGCTGAGGGCTGGCCGGGCTTCTGGGGCATGGAGTCCTCTGAGTATCTCGGTTGGCTGGGTGAACAGCCCGAGCACACCGCTTTGATGGGAGCGACGACCTACCGGCTGATGTCAGGCATGGCCGCGAGCGGCGAAGAGGGGATCGATGAGCTCACCAAGCAATCGAAGGTGGTCTTCTCCTCGACCCTGACCGAGCCGCTGGCGTGGGCCAACACGCGACTGATCACCGGAGACGCGGTGGAAGCCGTGCGAGCGATGAAGGAAGACAGCCGCATCGGGATGCGCACGCTGGGCAGTGTGAGTCTGTGCCGAGCGCTGATGACGGCCGAACTGGTGGATCGCTTCCGGGTTGTCGTCTTCCCGGTCGTCACCGGTGCGACCGGCCAAGATCGGATCTACGACGGATATCCCGACATCAGGCTCGACCTGGTCGAGAGCCGCACCTTCGAAGGAGGGCTCCAACTGTTGGAGTACGTGCCCACTGTGCTCGACGGTCCGCCGGGTACCACGAGTGCG
>CAWIZB010000028.1:0-27948 GCA_963840505.1 uncultured Actinomycetota bacterium | reverse complement strand
CTGCGATCAACGTTCGATGGCTCATACGAACCCATCGAAGTGCATGCCCCAACTTCCAGGGACGTGGTCTGACTGCGTGAACCCAACGTACCCCGAACGTACCTCCTAGATGGCGTCCTGCGAGGTACGAATCCGTGATCTCTCCTCCTCGGTTCGCCACATAGACGAACTGCTGGTCTCGACGAGCACGACGACCACCGCCGGGATGCGAGAGAGCCGGCGAACACTGAGGAGAACCGACATGAGCATGACCCAACCGGCCGAATCGCCCCGCACCCTGCATGCCAGGGACGAGCTGCTCGACATGAAGGAATGTCGCGGCGTGGTCCGGGTCCCCGTGGCCACGTCGCGCTATTGGCGCACCTCGATCCGGCCACGCAGCTTCAGGTCGATCGAAGCGCCGCCATCGGCGCACCGACGTCCTTCACTGGTTCGACAGCAGAGCAACGACCTCGGCATCCCGCTGAGGCTCACCTCTGCGTCCAGATGAAGGGCGGAATGGAGCATGGCCAGCATCGAGAAGCTCAACATCCCGACGATGGCCGGGCGTCATGGTGTGGTGCACTACGGACACCATTGGGCGAGCAGCGAACAGACCTTCAACCGCAAGGCCGAAGCCGAGCGGTCCTCGCGAGCGTCGAGTCATCGAGGACACCGGTACCTCATCCACTCGGTGTGGCGCGGATCACGGTGGGGGACTCGGCCACACACTGGCTCGACAACCAGACCCGACCTGAGCCGTCCGCCACGAGCGGTATGCGGATCATCCGCCAGCACATCCACCGAAGTGGGACCGGTGGAGCCGCCAATGTCTCCACGCCGACGTGCAGAAGTGGGTAACAGCGCTGTCGAAGACCCGCTCACCCGCGACGGTCCGCAAGGTCACCGTGTGCTCACTGATCCTCAACATGGCCGTCAAGGACGGACGCTTGGCCCGCAACGTCGCGAACCGGCGTTAATCTCCCGCGCCCGTCCAAGGAGGAGCAGCGTTCTGACCCACGCCCAGGTCGAAACCCTCGCCAAGGCGTGCGCCCGCCGAGGGACGTGAGCAAGCATCGCCGGCTCGATGAACGCGAAAATCAGACCTACCGGCTCGTCGTCCTGTTCCTCGCCTACACAGGCGTCCGGTTCGGCGAGATGGCCGCACTCAGGGTGAGCCGCCTCGACCTCACCCGCCGGCGTGCGACCATCGCCGAGTCCGTCACCGTCGTGCAGGGCAAGGGGCTGGTCTGGGGCACTCCCAAATCTCACGAACGCCGGCAGGTGCCGATCCCACGGTTCCTCGTCGCCGAGCTGCGAGACCACATCGCGGGCAAGGAGCCCGACGAGCTCGTGTTCAACGGCGTACGGGGAGGCGGGCCACTACGCGCTCCGATCTTCCGCGCCGGTTTCCACGTCGCGGCCGCGGCGATCGGCATCCCCGAGCTGCACCCGCACGAGCTGCGCCACACCGCCGCCAGCCTCGCCATCGCCAGCGGCGCGGACGTCAAAGTCGTGCAGCAGATGCTCGGCCATTCGAGCGCCGCGATGACGATGGACGTCTACGGGCACCTCTTCAGCGACCGCCTCGACGAGGTCGCCGACGCGCTCGACACCGCCCGATCCGAGGCCGCCAGATCTGCCGCTGCTGTTGCCAATGCTCAAAATCCTGTTGCCAAAGTGTTGCCAAACGCCGATGTGGTCGACTTGGCCGCCTACAAGGCGAAAGGTAAAACCGCAGGTCAGACGCCGATTTCGGATGGCGCCCCCGGCGAGATTCGAACTCGCGCTCCCGCCTCCGGAGGGCGGTGCTCTATCCCCTGAGCTACGGGGGCTGGGCCCGTTTGGGCGGGCCAGGCCGGTGGAGGGCCGAAAGGCAATGTACCAGCGTGCTCGCGGCTGGCCGCTCGCCGTGGGACCTCGTTCTATTCTCGACCCGTGCTGGGCGGTCGGTGGAGCGCGTCGGCCGCGCGGGCGGCCGTCCTCATCGTGCTGCTCCTGCTCACCGGCTGCGTCCGTCAGGCTGCGCCCGCCCCAGCCGCTCAGCGGAGCACGCCGCCGCCATGGAGCGCACCGAGGGACGCCATCTCCTACATCACCGCCGCTGGACTGGCGCCGCAACCTCTCAACAGCAAAGAGAACTCCCACGTCGTCGATCTCCGGATCACCGTGGATGGCGCGCCAGTGGAAGTGCCACCCAACGTAGGAATTGATCGGGTTCGCGCGGTACAGGCCCCGATGCACACCCACGACACGTCGGGCCAGGTATGGCTGGAGGGCCGTGAAACCGACGAGGTCACGCTCGGACAGTTCTTCACGGTCTGGGGTGTGCGGTTCGATGGGCGCTGCCTGGGGTCGGCATGCAGAGACCTTGAGGTCACTGTGGACGGCAAGGTCAGCGCGGCTCCAACCGAAGTGCGTCTGGCCGAGAGTCGCACCATCGATATCACGGCATCGTCATAGGACCGGCGCGGACGTCCGCGGGCTGATAAATCCGTGCCTGTTTGGCCTGGTCTGGCACAGTTTCGCGATGTGACCCATACCCACGTGGCCGGCTCGATCCACGCCGATTCCACCGCCCGGGCTCCTAGCTGGCTGAGCTTGCCCAGCGACGTCAACGCACTGCTGCCGAGCCTGTGGAGCAGCGGTGTCCACAAGGACGAGACCGGCGTGCTCACTGTGGCCGGGCTGAGTGTCATCGAGATCGCCGAACAGGTCGGCACACCTGTCTACGTGGTGGATGAAGCGGACCTGCGGGCGAGGGCTCGCGCCTTCGCAGATGCCTTCGAGGGTTGGGATGTCTACTACGCCGCCAAGTCGTTCCTCTGTACGACCGTGGCGCGCTGGGTAAGCGAAGAGGGTCTCGGCGTCGATGTCTGTACCGGCGGCGAGCTGGCTGTGGTGCAGCGCGCCGGTATCGATCTGCGGCGGGTGGGGCTGCACGGCAACAACAAGAGTGTCGAGGAGTTGCGGTATGCGCTGAGAGGCGGCGTTGGCAGGATCATCGTTGACTCCTTCGATGAGATCGCCCGGCTGAGCGCACTTGCCGAGGAGCTACAGGTCCGACCGCGGGTCATGGTCAGGGCAACCACCGGTGTCGAGGCGCATACCCACGAGTACATCGCGACCGCGCGCGAAGATCAGAAGTTCGGGTTCTCGATCGCCGATGGCACCGCGCTATCGGCGCTGCTCATGTGTCACCAGGACCCCTCGCTAGACCTGATCGGTATCCACTCCCACATCGGCTCGCAGATCTTCGATGCTGAGGGGTTCGAGGTAGCGGCCCGACGTACCCTCCGGCTGCAAGGCGATTTCGCTGCTCAGACCGGTGTTCAGCTGGGCGAGCTGGACCTTGGTGGCGGCTTCGGGATCGCCTACACCAGTGCTGACACACCAGCGAAGCCGGCTGTGCTGGCTCAAGCACTCCGGGAGATCATTGCCAACGAATGCGCAGCGCTCGACATCAGCGTTCCGCACGTGTCTATCGAGCCGGGTCGCGCGATCAGCGGTCCCAGCACCTTCGCCCTCTACCGAGTCGGCACCGTCAAGCCCGTCGCGCTGGACGGCGGTGCCAGCCGCCTCTACGTCGCCGTCGACGGCGGGATGAGTGACAACATCCGGACTGCGCTCTATGCGGCCGCATATTCGGCCACTCTGGCCTCGCGCCGTTCTACGGCGCCTCCTGTGCTGGCCCGAGTGGTCGGCAAGCACTGCGAAGGCGGCGACATCTTGGTCCGGGATGAGTTCCTTCCAGCCGACATTGCGGCCGGCGACCTGCTCGCGGTGCCGGGCTCGGGCGCGTACAGCCGTTCCATGGCGAGCAACTACAACTACGTCCCCCGGCCGCCGGTCATTGCGGTTCGCGACGGTCGGATCACGACGCTGATCCGACGCGAAACGATCGAGGATTTGTTGGCGCTGGATGCTGGATGAAGGAGAACCTCCGCGAGGGTCGGTATCGCGCGGGGGTTATAGCGCGATACGCGAGCAGAGCCCCCGAAGGGATAGTGAACAATGAAACCGCCACGATTCGGGGTCGTGGTGTCGTTGCGTAAATGAGGTTTCCGTGACTTTGACCAGCGTGCAGCCCACGCCCCTTCTCGACATTCCGCCGCTCACACCGCTCCGGGTGGCCATGCTCGGCTGCGGCGTAGTGGGCTCGGAGGTGGCGCGGTTGATCATCGAGCAGGCGGCTGATCTGCGTGCTCGGGTGGGTCGACCTTTGGAGCTTGTCGGCATTGCGGTGCGCCGAGACGACCGAAACCGGCCGGGCATCGACCCAGGGCTGTTCACTACCGACGCCGAGGCACTGGTCACCCGAGAGGACGTCGATCTTGTGATCGAGCTCATCGGAGGGATTGAGCCGGCCCGGTCGTTGATCTTGGCGGCGCTGCGCCATGGGGCTTCGGTGGTGACCGCGAATAAAGCGCTGCTCGCCCAGGACGGCGCCGCACTGTTCGAGGCTGCCGAACGGGGTGCAGCTGACCTCTACTTTGAGGCCGCGGTTGCCGGTGCCATCCCGATCATCCGGCCGCTCAGGGAATCGCTCGTCGGTGACGAGATCACCTCCGTAATCGGGATCGTGAACGGCACCACGAATTACATCTTGGATCGCATGGATACCGCGGGCATCGGTTTTGCCGAGGCGCTGGCCGAGGCGCAGGCTCTCGGCTACGCGGAAGCCGATCCGACGGCAGACGTCGAGGGCTTCGACGCCGCAGCCAAGGCCGCGATCTTGGCGAGCCTGGCATTCCATACGCGGGTCACCGGCGCGGATGTCTACCGGGAAGGCATTACCGGGATCACTCCTGCTGACATTGCCTCGGCACACGACATCGGCTGCGTGATCAAGTTGCTGGCAATCTGCCAGCTATCCCCACTAGTTGCCGGCGTTGCCGACCGAAGGGTGTCGGTGCGGGTTCATCCGGCAATGATTCCGCGCTCCCACCCGCTCGCCGGGGTTGGCGACGCCTACAACGCGGTGTTCGTCGAATCGATGTCTGCCGGACGGCTCATGTTCTACGGGCCTGGTGCCGGGGGTTCACCAACGGCGAGTGCGGTTCTCGGGGACCTTGTCACTGTGGCCCGGAACCGGCTGCGCGGGGCGGTCGGTCCTGGCGAGTCGAGCTACGCGGCGCGTCCCGTTAGCGAGATCAGCAGCGTGATGACTCGGTATCACCTCTCGCTCGAGGTGGCCGACAGGGCGGGCGTGTTGGCGACCATCGCTCATGTCTTCGCAGAACATGACGTGTCGATCGAGACCGTACGGCAGAACGGGCGGGATGCCGAGGCTCAGTTGGTGATCGTGACTCACCACGCCCAAGATGCTTCGCTCAGTGCCACGGTGCGGGCCTTACGCAAGCTCGACGTAGTCCGCGCGGTCACCAGCGTGATGCGAGTCGAAGGGGACTGATGTGATCCCCGAGTCCTTCATCGCGGACCGACCCACTTCTCTCAGGCGCCGGCCCGGACACGGAGTGATCGCTCGCTACCGAGACTGGTTGCCAGTCTCCGATAGCGATCCGGTGATCACCCTCGGAGAAGGAGGCACGCCGCTGGTGGCGGCTGAGAAACTGTCGGAGATCGTGCACTCCGAGACATGGATCAAGGTCGAGGGCGCCAATCCGACCGGTTCGTTCAAGGACCGCGGCATGACAGTCGCGCTCAGTGTGGCCGCCGGGCAAGGGGCGCAGGCCGTGGTCTGTGCCTCGACTGGCAATACCTCTGCGTCGGCCGCTGCGTACGCGGCGAAAGCTGGTCTGTCCACTATCGTGCTGCTTCCCGCCGGTCGAATCGCGACCGGCAAGCTAGCGCAGGCGATCGTGCACGGTGCCAGGGTGGTGCAAATCGACGGCAACTTCGACGACTGCCTGGAACTCGCCCGCAAGCTCGCCCACGAGTACCCGGTCGCGCTCGTCAATTCGGTCAACCCGAACAGGATCGAGGGTCAGAAGACTGCGGCGTTCGAAGTGATCGACGAGCTGAGCGATGCGCCGGACGTACACGTGATCCCAGTGGGCAACGCCGGGAATATCTCGGCGTACTGGCGTGGTTATAGCCAGTACGCGTCGGCCGGCAAGGCCACGCGAGCGCCACGTATGTGGGGTTTTCAGGCGAGTGGCGCAGCCCCTCTGGTGCTTGGACATCCGGTTCTCCAGCCCGAGACTGTCGCCACCGCAATCCGCATTGGTAACCCGGCATCGGCCGAGCAGGCTCTGGCCGCTCGTGACGAATCCGGTGGCCTGATCGAAGCGGTAAGCGATCAGCAGATCCTGGACGCTCAGGCCTTCCTGGCCCGCGAGGAGGGAATCTTCGTCGAGCCCGCCTCGGCTGCAGGGGTCGCAGGTCTACTTGCCAAACACCAGCGCGGCGAGATCGAGGCAGGCCTGCAGATCGCCGTCACCGTAACGGGGCATGGCCTGAAGGATGTTGACACGGCGTTATCGCGACTCGGTCCGATTCATGCCGAAGTCGTGACAGCGGATCTGCTCGCCATTGCGACGGTCTGCGGGCTGCTTGACTAGGGCACTAGCTCTCCAGATGATGACGTGTCCAAGGAACCGACGGTGCGTCCGGATCCCTCGGATCAGCCTGTGCTGAGCCCCGGACGCTCGGTGCTGGTGGAGGTTCCAGCCACTAGCGCCAATCTGGGGTCTGGCTTCGACTGCTTTGGGCTCGCGCTCGACTGGCGGGAGCGGGTCAGCCTGGCGGTGATCGAACAGGGCTATCAGATCGACGTGTCGGGGGAAGGGGCGGCCGAGCTGCCTCGCGATGAGAGCCACCTGATCATCCGGTCCGCGCTCGTCGGCCTCGCCGATCTTGGGGTCACGGCACCTGGGCTTTGGCTCGGCTGTCGCAACACCATCCCGCACGGTCGAGGGCTCGGATCTTCCTCGGCCGCAATCGTCGCGGGCCTGGTTGCTGCAGCGGGACTGGCCCAGATACGGGTGGAGCCTGACTGGCTCCTCGGACACGCGAATGCCATCGAGGGTCATCCCGACAATGTGGCTGCGGCGATCTACGGAGGCTTCGTCTTGGCGTACCAGGGCCGGACTGGGGTGAGGGTGGCACGGGGCCACGTTGACGCCTCAATTGGTGCAGCGTTGTTTATCCCCGAGACGTCAGTGGCGACTGATGCCGCCCGCGATCTGCTCCCCGAGACTGTGCCCCACGTCGATGCGGCGGCGAATTCCGGCCGAGCAGCTCTGCTGGTCCACGCCCTGGCGTCTGAACCGGACCTGCTCTACGACGCTACCTTCGACTGGCTGCACCAGGGATATCGCGCAGCCGCGATGCCACGCTCGTACGAGTTGATGAAATCGCTGCGAGGACAGGGATTTGCGGCGACGATCAGTGGTGCTGGTCCGAGCGTTTTGGTGCTGGGCAGGCAGGCGGATCTGACTGCACTACAAGATCAACAAAGAACTGGCTTCTCGTTACGGCTCAGTGGTTTAGGGTCAGCGGCGGCGATCCTCAACCCTGACGCCCCAGGGGTGCGTGATCACACTGTGATGGAAACCCCCGACGCAGGTGCTAGCCTTAGAGGGCCGACACGGTCAGGGCAGCTGCGGTGACCGGCTTCCCCAACCAGCCAAGTCACGAAGACGCACATCTGACCAAGTAGCGCCACAAGGTCAGGTGCGGCGCGGACGAGGCTTTACGGCATCTCCCGTCAGCCACATCTCGAGAACAGTCGTCGCGATGCGGTGAGGACCTCTAGAAAGACCCGTTGGGCGGGGCAACAGAACCCCGCGCCATGGATGGGCACCGATGACGTGCCTAAAACTGACAAAGGACATACACGTTGACAGAAATCGCCGAAGTGACGAGTGCCTCCGCACATGAGGAAGGCACCGGCGAGCAGAGTAAGCAACTCACCAGTGATCGTCGCAATCGCAAAGGCTCCGGCCTGGACTCAATGGTCCTCGCCGAGCTGAAACAGCTGGCCGGCTCCCTTGGAATCAAGGGCACTGGCGCGATGCGCAAAAGTCAATTGATCGACGCCATTCAATCCGCCCAGCGCGGTCCGGGACACAGCGCACCCGTGGATCAGGCCGGGCAAGACAATGGCCAGCGCAGCCTCCAGGACGGCCGCGACGCCCCTGAAGTCGCCAGCGCCCTGGATGAGCGGCAACGAGCGCCGCGCGATGCCCGCGACGAGCGCGAGGAGGCACAGATGCCCGAGCATCCCGCACAGCCTGAGCTGGTCTCAACCGACCAGCCCAGCAATCCGACGTCCGACCAGCAGCAAGGCTCGGTCCAGACCGTCGACGACGGTCAAGTGCGCGAGGTGAGCGGTGCGCCACGGGACGGTAGCGACTCCCGGCAGGTTGCCGACAGATCATCTGACGCGCAGGAGACTGCTGAGCGCACCGCCGATGATGGCGAGCGGGCGGACGAGGCCCGCGAGAATCGGCAAAACGACCGACGGGATCGCAGGGGCCGCGACCAAGGCCAGGCCCGCGAAAACCAGCAGCGCGACAACCAGCAGCGAGACAACCAGGGTCGAGACAACCAGGGTCGAGACAACCAGGGTCGAGACTGGGACGAGGAAGGCGGCGGCCGCCGCAGCCGCCGGCGGCGTAGTCGGGATCGCCAGAACCGACGCAACCGTGGTGGCGGCGGCAACATGGAACGCTACGACGAGCCGGTGATTTCAGAAGACGACGTGCTCGTCTCGGCTCGCGGCATCTTGGACGTCCTTGACAACTACGCCTTCGTCCGCACCAACGGCTACCTGCCGGGGCCCGACGACGCGTACGTCTCCCTTTCGATGGTCAAGAAGCTCGGCTTGCGTAAGGGAGACCTGGTCACTGGTGTGATCCGTACGCCTCGCGAGGGCGAGCGCAAGGAGAAATTCAACCCGATGGTGAGGATCGATACCGTCAACGGTGCCGATCCTGACGGGGTTCGGCAGCGACCCGACTTCGCCAAGCTCACCCCGCTCTACCCGCAAGAGCGCCTCAAGTTGGAAACCACCCCCAACCAGATGGCTGGTCGGATCATCGATCTGGTCGCCCCCATCGGCAAGGGTCAGCGTGCGCTGATCGTTTCCCCCTCCAAGGCCGGCAAGACCCTGATCATGCAGGCCATCGCCAACGCCATCGCCATCAACAACCCCGAGGTGAAGCTGATGGTGGTGTTGGTGGACGAACGACCCGAGGAGGTCACCGACTTCGAGCGCTCAGCCAAGGGCGAGGTGATCTCATCTACCTTCGACCGACCCGCCGAGGACCATACCGCCGTTGCCGAGCTGGCTATCGAACGGGCGAAACGGCTGGTTGAGGCTGGGCCACGACGTGGTGATCTTGCTCGACGGCATCACTCGGCTGAGTCGTGCCTACAACCTGGCAGCCCCTGCTTCCGGACGGATCTTGTCTGGTGGCGTTGACTCCGCAGCGTTGTACCCGCCGAAGAAGTTCCTCGGCGCGGCCCGCAACATCGAGGGTGGCGGATCGCTCACCATCCTCGCGACTGCACTGGTGGAGACCGGCTCGAAGATGGATGAGGTGATCTTCGAGGAGTTCAAGGGCACCGGTAACTCAGAGATCCGGCTGCGCCGCGAGTTTGCTGAGAAGCGGATTTTCCCCGCGATCGACGTGGACGCCTCCAGCACTCGCCGCGAGGAGCTGCTGATGAGTCGCGAGGAGCTGGCCATCGTGTGGAAGCTACGCCGCGTGCTCTCTGGCCTGGAGAGCCTGCAGGGGCTGGAGATGCTGCTGGACCGGCTCCGCAAGACCCAGAGCAACGCTGAGTTCCTGATGGCGATCACCAAGACCATTCCGGCACAGGACTAGTGGCACTAGCTGTGGCCTGAGCTTGTCGAAGGCCCTTCGACAGGCTCAGGGCGCATCGGCTGCTCCACGGGACTAAAGCGGAGTCGCTAGCCGTTCCGTATTTGGTGCCGCCAGTAAGACTGCGGCAGAATCACTCTTTGGTGCCGGTTCACGCCGTAAGCGCAGAATGCGTGGCGACCCGGCGCCTATGACGAGGAGAGAAGCATGAAGCCCGACATTCACCCCGCGTACGTGGAGACGCAGGTGACCTGCACCTGTGGCAACACCTTTACCACGCGCAGTACCGCGCCCAACGGCGTGATCCACGCAGACGTCTGTTCCGCCTGCCATCCGTTCTACACAGGCAAGCAGAAGATTCTCGACACCGGTGGCCGCGTTGCTCGCTTCGAGAAGCGGTACGCAGCCAAGCAGCCGGCCAAGAAGCCCAACAAGTAGCGCAAGCAGCGCCGGGAGCAGGGAACGACCCCTGCATCCCGGCGCTTGCCGCGTCCTGGTGACAAGTCGGAGAGGAGAGTCTCGGATGTTTGAGGCCATAGCTCCACTCCGTGCTGAGTTCCAGGAACTGGAAACCGCACTCGGCGATCCGGCGGTCCATGCCGATCTTGCTCGTGCCCGCAAGGTGGGTCGCCGCTACGCCGAACTGACGCCGATCATCAAGGCATTGGACGAGCACGCCCGGCTCACAGATGATCTTGAAGCTGCGAAAGAGCTGACCGCGGAGGACCCCTCGTTGGCCGCCGAGGCGGCCGAGCTCGAGGTGCGGCTGGGTCAGGTTACCGAGCGCCTGACCCGCTTGCTGGCTCCACGGGACGCCAACGACTCCTCAGATGCGCTGATGGAGATCAAGTCAGGTGAAGGCGGCGAGGAGTCAGCCCTGTTCGCCGCTGATCTGCTCAAGATGTATTCACGCTACGCCGAGAGTCGTGGCTGGAAGATCGAGATTCTCGATGCCCAGGAAACCGATCTTGGTGGTTACAAGTCAGTGACAGTGGCGATCAAGGCGCCCGTTGAGGGCGAGCCCGACTCGATGCCTTACGGGGTGCTCAAGTTCGAAGGCGGGGTACATCGGGTGCAACGAGTGCCGGTCACTGAGTCACAGGGTCGGCTGCATACCTCCGCTGCTGGTGTGCTGGTGATGCCTGAGGTTGCCGAGACCGAGGTTGATGTTGATGAGGGTGATCTCCGGATCGACGTCTATCGCTCATCCGGCCCTGGCGGCCAGGGAGTCAACACCACTGACTCAGCTGTGCGCATTACCCATCTGCCGAGCGGCATCGTCGTCTCCTGCCAGAATGAGCGCTCGCAATTACAGAACCGCGAACAGGCGATGCGCATGCTGCGGGCTCGGTTGATCGCAGCCGCTGAATCCGAAGCTGCCAGCGCGGCCTCGGCGGCCCGCCGCAGTCAGGTCCGAACCGTCGACCGTTCGGAGCGCATTCGTACCTACAACTTTCCTGAGAACCGCATCTCTGATCACCGAATCGGCTTCAAGTCCTACAACCTTGATCAAGTTCTGAATGGCGACTTGGACGCAGTGATCAAGGCGCTCCAGGAAGCCGACACCCAGTTCCGGCTCTCCCAGGCCGGTGGCCCAGGCTCGTGAGCAAGGCTGTTCGACCGCTGCTGCATCAGGCTGCGAGCCAGCTGCGCGAGGGCGGCGTGGCGTCGCCGGACCAGGAAGCTCGGCAGCTGCTGGCGTACGCAGCAGGAGTCGAGCTGGCTCGGCTGCCGTTGCTCGATGCCGTCGAGGATGGCCAGGCCGCCTACTTCCAGACATTGATCAACAAACGCGCGCATCGCGTGCCGCTGCAGCACCTGACGGGTCGGGCTCACTTTCGATACCTGGAACTCGAGGTAGGTCCGGGTGTCTTCGTACCTAGACCCGAGACCGAAGTGATGACGGGCTGGGCGATCGAACAACTACGTCCCATGGTCTACGCGGTCGCGCGCGGTGAGTCGCGACACTTGCCGGTAGTCGTCGAGCTCGGCACGGGATCTGGCGCAGTCGCCAAATCCATAGCCACCGAACTGACCGGGACTCGCGTTCATGCTGTCGAGTTGTCGGAGGAGGCCGCGGCCTATGCCGCACGCAATCTTGCGGACACGACGGTCGAGCTACACGTTCAGGACATGATCGGCGCCCTGCCCGAGCTCGCCGGCAGTGTCGATCTGGTGATCGCCAACCCGCCCTATATCCCGTTGGAGGCTTTCGAGTCCGTGGTTCCCGAGGCACGCGATCATGATCCGCTGCTCGCCTTGTTCGCCGGTGATGACGGGTTGGATGTGATCAAGGTGGTGGTCGCCGAGGCCGCGCGGCTGCTGCGACCGGCAGGTTTGCTCTGCATTGAGCACGCCGATGTGCAAGGGGAATCCGCTCAACAAGTCCTCATCCAGCATGGGGCCTTCGCCGCCGTACGTGATCATCGGGACCTGACCGGACGATCACGCTTTGTGACTGCTGTTCGCCGATCTCGCTGAGCTCTCGCGCTCCGAGGTTGCGGACAGGCAACTCTGGCAAGATTGACCGGTGACCAAGACCGCCGTGCCAGGCGAGCCTGATCCCGGAGAAGCGGCAGAGTCGGCCGTTGACCTCGGGTACCGGAGGTTCGACTGCATCGGCGACGATCCGGCGAGCGTGGCAGAGGCATGTGAGGCCGCCCGGGAGGCCATCACGGACGGCGAGTGCATCGTGTTGCCGACCGACACGGTCTACGGCATCGGAGTGGACGCGTTCAGCGCTGAGGCAGTGCAGCGGCTGCTGGACGCCAAGAAACGCGGGCGCGACATGCCTCCGCCGGTACTGATCGCCGAGCCGGTCCTGTTTCGGACTCTGGCGGTAGACGTGACCGAGACAGCCCAAGCTCTTGTTGACAGACATTGGCCCGGTGCATTGACGGTGATCTGCCGGATCCAACCCAGCCTGCAAATAGATCTTGGTGACACCGAAGGCACCATCGCACTTCGAGTGCCTGACAATGAACTGGCACGCGACATCTTGCGACGGACCGGTCCGCTGGCAGTGAGTAGTGCCAACATCAGCGGTCAACCTGCGGCCTTGACCTGTGACGAGGCGATCGATCAGCTCGGCGATTCAGTGTCGGTTTACCTCGACGGCGGTCCGCTGGGTGGAGCGGGTGGCGCGCCGTCGACAATCGTCGACTTCACTCGCCGCGACGACGGTGAGGTACTGCGACGCGGTGCCATCAGCGTGGAGACGCTGCGCGAGACGGCTCCGAGTCTCCGCGAGCTGACCAGTGGGGCTCAAGATCCTCAGCAGGGTTCTTCGTCAGGCTCAGGACCTAACGGTGAAGGCTCAGGCGGTCGTGATGACGGCTTGGCACCCAGTGCGGGAGGCTGAGTGCGCGAGTACCTTCTAGTCCTCTGCATCGCGGCAGCAGTGACTTATCTGCTGAGTGGTGTGTGCCGCAGGCTGGCATTGCGGACCGGAGCAATGGCAAGAGTCCGGGATCGCGATGTTCACACGATCGAGATGCCGTACTTCGGTGGCGTGGCGATGCTGGCTGGCGTAGCCGCAGCGATTCTGATCTCGTGGCAGCTGCCATTCCTGGGCCGGCTGGCGACCGTCCAACAAGACTCTCGGGCCGTCCTGGTGGCGGCGACGGTGATCTGTCTGGTGGGTGTGCTCGATGATGTTTTCGAGCTGCCGCCGCTGACCAAGTTCGCCGGGCAGGTTTTCGCAGCCGGGATCGCCGTTGCGCTCGGCGTCAAGATGTTGTGGATCCCACTGCCCAACCAGATCGTCTCGCTGGATAGCACAACGTCGGTTGCGATCACGGTGTTCTTCATCGTTCTCTGCTCGAACGCGGTGAACTTCGTGGACGGGCTGGATGGGCTGGCCACCGGAGTGGTCGGAATTGGTGCGCTTGCCTTCTTCGCCTATTCCTATCTGCTGACCGTGACGGAGGACCTCACCAGGGCGACGACCTCAAGCCTGATCACGGTCACGATCGCAGGTGCCTGCCTCGGTTTCCTGCCACACAACTTCTTCCCAGCGCGGATGTTCATGGGCGACTCCGGCGCGATGTTGCTCGGTCTGCTGCTTGCGACATCCACCATCAGCCTTACCGGCCAGATCGACATCTCGCAGCTGCAAGACGGTGCCGGGGGTTTGGTTCCGACTGTCCTTCCCTTGGTGTTGCCGCTGGCAATCCTCGCCCTGCCGTTCCTCGATCTCACCCTGGCGTTCATCCGTCGGACCTACGCCGGCAAGTGGTGGTTCCTACCTGACAAACAGCACCTGCACCACCGGCTTCTCGAACGTGGCCACAGCCAGCGTCGTGCCGTCCTGCTGATGTACGTCTGGTCCGCGCTCGTCTCCTTCGGCGTGATCATCTTAGGTTTGGTCCAGACCGAGCGGCAGTGGACTGTGATTGCGGTCGGCGTCGTGTGCGCCCTGGTTTTGATGGTGGTAACGCTGGGTCGTCCGGTACGCGCCAAGCCCCAGGTGCGTCGAGGCGAGTCGCTGCAATGAATGATTGCTCCGCTCACGCGATGGCGCCACGCGCTGCGCGCGCTCCGCGCGCGGCGTCCGCGCGAAGACGCCCAGCGAAGCAATGCAAACTCGTGTTAGTTTTCACGCACGCTGCCAGCATCCTTGGTTGGCCCTAAGCGACCGGCCCGAATCCGATCACGACCCAGCTCCGACACTGGCACAAGAAGGACTGCCGCACATGACCGTCGACAGCCGCCCCGAGCATGCGGCGACGCCTGCCGATGGGCCGAGTGTGCACGTCATCCGGGCCCGTAAGCTGCTGATCGGCGGCGCCGTAGGTGGGGTGGCGGCCGCGGCGCTGTGCTTGATCGTCTTCACCATCGGCTTCGGCATCAGCGGCCTGATCTCAGCTGCGCTGGCGGCAGCCATGGTGCTGTTCTTCTACGGAGTCGGCCAGTACGTGATGGTGCTCTTCGCCGACGCAGGGGCCCGGACGTTGCTCACCGTGTCAATGTGCAGCTACACCGCAAGGGTTGTCGTGCTGGGACTGGTTCTGGTGCTCTACAACGCGCACCACGAAGCTTGGCCGAAGTTAACACCAATGGTCATCTTCCTGACGACGATCATCGTTGTCGTGGGATGGCTGGCAGTGGAAATCTTTGTCTTTTCTCGACTGCGAATCGGGGCTTACGACACCGAATACGTGCCGCCAAGCAAAGCTGACTTTGAGCCGTGACCGGCGCAACAATCACTGCTAGCGTGTGTCACGCCATGAAGGAACAACCGAAGGCGGCCTTCGACCAGCCGAGATCGCAAGGAGGCGAGGAATCAAGGGGCATGGACTTGGGGCTACGAGTGCTCTCCTATTTGATCTCCGGCGTCTTGGTCTACGGAGTGCTGGGATGGCTCGGCGACCACTACCTCGGCACCAAGTTCCTGCTGCCGATCGGAATCGTCGCAGGTGCTGCCTTCGGGGCGTACGTGATCATCAGGCGCTATGGCCGCATCGATGATGCGGCACCCGCAACGGGTGTCGAGGATCGCAGCAAGCAGGCCGCGGTAACCCAGCACAGGCACGAGGCGGAGGAGGGGGAACGGTGAGCGGTTTCTTGTCGGGCCTGGTGCCGCTAGAGACGGAGACGGAAGGCTTCGAGGCCCCTGGGGTGCACAGCTTCGACGTGCCGCCACTGTTCGAAGGCATTCCGTGGTTAGAGTGGTTTGACAAGTACATGCTTCAGGCCATCATCTCGGTGATCTTGATCATGGTCTTCTGGTTGATCATGGCGCGCAAGAACGCCATGGTGCCCAGCAAGGGCCAGTACCTCGGCGAAACTGCCTACTTCTTCGTCCGGAACACGATCGCCCGGGACATGATCGGGCACGACTTCCGCAGGTACCTGCCACTGCTGATTGCCCTGTTCTCCTTCGTGCTGATCAACAACATATTTGGGGTCTTCCCGCTCAGCTTGCTCCCCACGCCCTCGCACGTCGGTTGGCCGTACGGCCTGGCGATCTTGGTCTGGGTGATCTACAACGGGGTCGGCATCGCCAAGCATGGTTTCTTTGGTTATCTCAAGCACACGACGCTTCCCTCAGGGGTCCCCGCTTCATGTGGCCGCTGATCATCCCGCTGGAGTTCGTGTCCAACATCATCGTCCGGCCGATCACCCTGTCCTTGCGACTCTTCGCCAACATGTTCGCCGGGCACCTGCTGGTGCTGGTGTTCGTGTTGGGCGGGGAGTACCTGTTATTGCATTCCGAATCGATCATCAACAAGACCGCCGGTGTGGTGGCCCTGATCTTCAGCATGGCGATCTTCGGCCTGGAGATCTTCGTTCAGTCCCTGCAAGCCTTTATCTTCACCGTTCTCACCGCCCAGTACATCTCTTCGGCCGCGGCCGAAGAGCACTGACCACCCTCGGTTTCGGCAGATTCCGCGAAACCCCGTCAAGAAAGAAGTCCCAATGACTCCAATGGAACTCGTCGGATCCCTCGGCATCGTCGGCTACGGCCTCGGCGCCATCGGCCCCGGCATCGGCGTGGGCTTGATCTTCGCCTCGGTCATCCAGGGCACCGCGCGGCAGCCGGAGGCCCGCGGCGCGATGATGGGCACGGCCTGGATCGGATTCGCGGTGACCGAGGCGCTGGCGATCATCGGCATCGCCCTCGCCTTCGTCTTCGGCGGCCTGTGAGCGAGTGGTCACGATGACCACGCTTCTGATCCCGCTCCAGGAGGCGGAGAATCCGCTGATCCCGCACCTGTCGGAGGTCATTGCCGCGATTGTGTTCGCGCTGCTGCTGACCTTTCGTCATCTGCCAGGTTCGTGGTGCCGCGGTTCGAGGCCACCTACGCCGAACGCACCGCTGCCATCCAGGGTGGATTGGAGAGGGCGGAGAAGGCTCAGGAGGCTGCAGATGCGGCCTTGCGTCAGTACAACGAGCAGCTCGCTGAGGCCCGCACTGAAGCCGCCAGGATTCGCGAGGAGGCTAAGACGGAAGGCACCCAGATCCTCGCTGAGCTCCGAGAGCAGGCGCAAGCGGAGGTCGCCCGGATCAGGGCTCAGGGAGAGGCTCAGCTTGAGGCCGAGCGCGCCTCGGTGATGACCCAGATGCGAGCTGAAATCGGAACCTTGGGCACCACCTTGGCGAGCCGCATCGTCGGAGAGTCGCTTGAGGACGATCAGCGAGCACGGCGTACGGTCGACCGCTTCCTCGCCGAACTCGAAGGTGAAGGCGAGCCAACTCCTGCCGGTAGATCATGACAGTAGCCACCGACGCACGCTTGAGCTCGCTTGACCGCATGCTCAACGACAGCCAGGTCGGCGACGGCTTCGCCTCCGACATGTTTGCGGTGGTTGATGCGCTCGAGGCCTCGCCAACGCTGCGACGCGCGGTGACCGACCCAGGAACGCCAGAGAGCGCCCGTCGGGCGTTGGTGCATGGATTGCTTGATGGCAAGGTCGACAAGGCAGTTGTTGATCTTGTGGCGGAGGCGGCGACGCTGCGTTGGGCTGGGGGCCGGACGTTCGCGGCTGCACTGGAGCGGCAGGCCGTGCGGGGTCAGCTCGTGGCGGCAGATAGACGTGGTGAGCTGGAGGACACTGAGGATCAGCTCTTCCGATTCGCTCGGTTCGTGGAGTCTGACCCGGAGCTGCGCAACGTGCTGGCGGACCGCGCGATCGACCGCAGTAGGCGGCAGGAGCTGGTCGGCGAGCTGCTGAGAGGCCGTGCCACAGACTCGACGATCGTGCTTGCGAAGCGGGCCGTGGCCGCTCGTGAGCGGACCTTTGCGCAGACAATGGAGGGTTACGTCACGCTGGCCGCAGCACAGAAGAATCGAGTCGTGGCAACCGTCCGCGTCGCCAATTCACTCACCGAGGACCAGCGGGATCGGCTCGTTGCGGCTCTCACCAATCAGATCGGCCGCCAGGTGACAATCCAGGAGGTCATCGACCCCGACATCTTGGGCGGAGTTCGCGTGGAGCTCGGCGACGAGGTGTTTGAAGGTACCGTCTCGGGCCGGCTCGAGGAAGCCCGACGGCTCTTTGAATAGCACGGCTCGTACAGTCGAGAACAACTGAACACACTCACCCAGCGACAAGAGCAGAAAGCGCAGACGATGGCAGAACTGACGATTCGTCCCGAGGAAATCCGCGAAGCACTGGATCGCTTTGTCCGGAGCTACGAGCCGGAGACGGCGACCCGTGAAGAGACCGGAACGGTCGTCACATCCGGCGACGGCATCGCGCGCGTCGAAGGCCTGCCTTCGGCGATGGCCAATGAGCTGCTCGAGTTCGAGAACGGCACTCTCGGTATCGCGCTGAACCTTGACGTCCGCGAGATCGGTGTCGTCGTCATGGGGGAGTCCCTGGGCATCGAGGAAGGCCAGGTCGTCAAGCGCACCGGTGACATCCTTTCGGTGCCGGTCGGCGACGGGTACCTGGGACGTACGGTCGACGCGTTGGGCAACCCGATCGACGGGCTCGGCGAGATCACGCCACATTGACGAGCGTCGCCCGCTCGAGCTGCAGGCCGCCGGCGTGATGGATCGGCAGGGGGTCAATCAGCCGCTGCAGACCGGGATCAAGGCCATCGACGCGATGATCCCGATCGGTCGTGGCCAGCGGCAGTTGATCATCGGCGACCGCAAGACCGGCAAGACTGCCATTGCCGTCGACACGATCATGAACCAGAAGAGCGCCTGGGACAGCGGCGACCCGGAACAGCAGGTGCGCTGCATTTACGTCGCGATCGGCCAGAAGGGCTCGACCATCGCTGCCGTTCGCGGAGTGCTGGAGGAGGCCGGTGCGCTCGAGTACACCACGATCGTCGCCGCCCCTGCGTCAGACCCGGCTGGCTACAAGTACGTCGCGCCCTACACCGGCTCGGCCATCGGGCAGCACTGGATGTACCAGGGCAAGCACGTGCTGATCATCTTCGACGACCTGACCAAGCAGGCCGAGGCGTACCGTGCCATGTCGCTGCTGCTGCGCCGCCCGCCCGGCCGCGAGGCGTACCCCGGCGACGTGTTCTACCTGCACAGCCGCCTGCTGGAGCGCTGCGCGAAGCTCTCCGACGAGTTGGGCGGCGGCTCGATGACTGGCCTACCGATCATCGAGACCAAAGCCAATGACGTGTCGGCGTATATCCCTACCAACGTCATTTCGATCACTGACGGCCAGATCTTCTTGCAGTCCGACCTCTTCAACGCCAATCAGCGACCAGCCATCGACGTCGGTATCTCCGTGTCCCGTGTCGGTGGCGCGGCGCAGATCAAGGCGATGAAGAATGTCGCCGGCTCACTCAAGCTGGAGCTGGCCCAGTTCCGCGACATGCAGGCCTTTGCGATGTTCGCCTCCGACCTCGACGCGACGACCCGCCGCCAGCTCGATCGGGGCGGCCGGCTGGTCGAGCTGCTCCGCCAGCCGCAGTACTCGCCGTATCCGGTGGAGGAGCAGGTCGTCTCGGTCTGGGCTGGTCTTCAGGGTCTGATGGACGAGGTGCCGGTCGACGACGTGCTCCGCTTCGAGCGCGAGCTGCTCGACCATCTCAGGCATCATGGCGACTCGCTACGCAACATCCGGGAGACCAAGACCTTCGACGACGACACAGCGGCCTCGCTACGCGAGCAGATCGCCGAGTTCAAGAAGGGCTTCCAGACCTCGGAAGGCAAGCTGCTGGCCGGTCGGGAGGAGCATGTCGCACTGGAGGAAGAGGACGTCACGCAAGAGCAAATCGTGAGGCAGAAGCGTGGCTAATCTGGGACAGCTAAGGGAGTCTGAACAATGCCGGCAAGCCTGCGTGAGCTACGACAGCGCCGCGCCTCGGTGTCGACCATCAAGAAGGTCACCCGGGCGATGGAGCTGATCGCGGCCTCCAGAATCATCAAGGCGCAACAGCGTGCCCAGTCGGCGGCTCCGTACGCGCGGGAGCTGACCAGGGCTGTGTCGGCGGTGGCGACGTTCTCCAACGTTGATCATCCGCTGACCACCGAGGCCGAGAACCCGAGCAGGGCAGCGGTGCTGCTGATCACCTCGGACCGCGGTTTGGCCGGCGCATACTCCTCCTCGGTGATCAAGGAGGGTGAGCAGCTGAACCAGTTGCTGCGGCAGTCGAACAAGGAGCCGGTGCCGTTCCTGGCTGGCCGGAAGGCGATCGCGTTTTATGGGTTCCGGCGTCGTACGGTCGCCGCCAAGTGGGAGGGCTTCTCCGACGCGCCGACCTACGCGCACGCCCGCGAGATCGCTGACAGGCTGATTGAGGCGTTCCGGACGCCGACCGAAGAGGGCGGAGTGGATGAGATCCATGTGGTCTTCACCCGCTTCGTCTCAATGCTTACTCAGCGTGTTGATGTGATCCGGATGCTGCCACTGGAGGTCGTGGAGGGCGAAGAGCCGCCGCCCAGTGACGAGATCCTTCCGCTGTATGAGTTCGAGCCAGATGCCGCGACCGTGCTGGACGAACTGCTGCCGCTCTATGTCGCAAGCCGCATCCAGTACTGCCTGCTCCAGGGTGCGGCCTCGGAGCTGGCCAGCCGGCAGAAGGCGATGAAGTCAGCCACCGACAATGCGCAGCAGCTGATCGAGCGGCTGACCCGGGAAGCAAACCAGGCCAGACAGGCCGAGATCACCCAGGAAATCTCCGAGATCGTCGGCGGAGCGAGTGCTCTCGCCGAGGCAACCGCCGCCGCCGAGTGAGATCGCAGCATCCGAATGACCAGATATCACCACAGATGAGTGAGGGAACCAGATGACCGCCACCATTGAAGAACAAGACACCGAAGCCCAAGCTGGCGGCATCGGCCGCGTCTCTCGGGTCATCGGCCCGGTTGTCGATGTTGAATTCCCCGTCGACCAGATGCCCGACATCTACAACGCGCTGACGGTCGAGACCACCGTGGGTGGTGAGACCCGCAGCATGACCATGGAGGTTGAGCTGCACATCGGCGACAACCTCGTTCGGGCCATCGCGCTGAAGCCGACCGACGGCATGCAGCGAGGCACGGAGGTGCGGGACACGGGGCAGCCGATCTCAGTGCCTGTTGGCGACATCACCAAGGGTCACGTGTGGAACGTGACTGGCGACGTGCTCGATGTCGATCCGTCGACCATCGAGATCACCGAGATAGAGGGCGCGCCAAATGGCCGCTGGCCGATCCACCGCCCGCGCCGAAGTTCGACCAGCTGGAGTCGAAGACCGAGATGCTGGAGACCGGCATCAAGGTGCTCGACCTGCTCACCCCGTACGTGACCGGCGGCAAGATCGGCCTGTTCGGCGGCGCCGGCGTCGGCAAGACCGTGCTGATCCAGGAGATGATCTACCGCATCGCCCACAACTTCGGTGGCACTTCGGTGTTCGCCGGCGTGGGGGAGCGCACCCGCGAGGGCAACGACCTGATCCATGAGATGGACGAGGCAGGCGTGTTCAAGGACACCGCGCTGGTCTTCGGTCAGATGGACGAGCCGCCCGGGCACCCGGCTGCGGGTCGCACTGTCCGCGCTGACCATGGCGGAGTACTTCCGCGACGTGCAGAGCCAGGACGTGCTGCTCTTCATCGACAACATCTTCCGGTTCACCCAGGCAGGCTCGGAGGTTTCGACCTTGCTGGGTCGGATGCCTTCGGCCGTGGGGTACCAGCCGAACCTGGCCGACGAGATGGGCCAGCTGCAGGAGCGGATCACCTCGACCCGCGGGCACTCGATCACCTCGATGCAGGCGATCTATGTGCCGGCCGACGACTACACCGACCCGGCCCCGGCCACGACGTTCGCTCACCTGGACGCCACCACGGAGCTTTCGCGCGAGATCGCCTCCCGTGGTCTCTACCCGGCGGTGGACCCGCTCACCTCGACCAGCCGAATCCTCGATCCGCAATACATCGGTCAGCAGCACTACGACGTGGCGGTGCGTGTCAAGCAGATTCTGCAGCGCAACAAGGAGCTGCAGGACATCATCGCGATCCTGGGCGTCGACGAGTTGTCCGAAGAAGACAAGATCGTCGTCAACCGTGCCCGTCGCATCCAGCAGTTCCTTAGCCAGAACACCTACATGGCCGAGAAGTTCACCAACATTCCAGGGTCGTCGGTGCCGCTCAACGAAACCATCGAATCGTTCCGGATGGTGTGTGACGGCGAAGTTGATCACATTGCGGAGCAGGCATTCTTCAACGTCGGCAGCATGGAGGACGTCGAGCGACGTTGGTCGGAGCTGCAGAAGGAAGCCTGATCTTGACCTGCAGGACAGGATGTGCTGCCAAGGACGGTGCGGTGAGCAAGGTCGGTCCTAGACTCGTCGAAGGATCGACCTGCCAGCCGGGAATGGAGCGATATGGCTGAACCCATGCAAGTGGAAGTCGTCTCGGCCGATCGTGTCGTCTGGTCGGGCAAGTCCTCCAACGTCATCGCCAAGACCGTCGAGGGTGAGATCGGCATCCTGCCCGGTCATGAACCGGTGCTCGGTGTGCTCGTGCCGAGTGCCGTGGTGATCTTCTGCGAAAATGCGACGCGGGAGATCATCGCTGTGGACGGTGGCTTCATTTCCGTATCCCAGGGTCGAGTCTCGATCTTGAGTGAGTATGCCCGAATGGCCGACGAGATCACCGTCGCACAGGCCGAGAAGGAGCTCGCAGAGGCACAAAGAATTCTCGACTCGGGTGACGGAGGCGACGAGGATCGAAAGCATTTCCAGCGCGCGGAGGCACAACTTCGCGCAGCGCAAAAGGCGCAGTAAGGTCGCTGCTAGACATACGCGTGCGATCTGAGGACGTTCATGCACGGCTGGCTCGGGGTCATTCAGATCCTCGGCGTGCTTGCTGGCCTGGTGGCCATAAGCCTGCTGATGCTTGCCGGCCGCCGTCGCTGGCTTGATCGCCTCGGTGGCACCTTCGATTGCAGCCTCCGGCTGCGCATGACGACTCCGGGCGCCGGTTGGGTGCTCGGAGTCGGGCGTTATAGCGAGGGAATCCTGGAGTGGTTCAGATTCTTCTCCTACTCGCTACGACCGCGAATGGTCTTCCCACGACGCAACGTACGTGTGCTGGAGACCCGAATGCCGGATCCTGTCGAGGCGGTGGCGCTGAACGCAGACGAGAAGGTACTCCGCATTGAGATGCACGATGGTCGTGCCGAAAGTGAATGGGAGCTGGCCATGAGCGAGGAGTCGCTGACCGGCCTGCTGAGCTGGTTGGAAGCGGCACCCCCCGGCGTACGTCGATTCGAATAACTCGTCCCGACTCCTATTGCCGCGCCCTTATCGGCGCCGCCCCTTGCAGAAGCCTATGTAAACCGACTCGTGGGTCAGAATCCCTACTCCTTGGTGGCGAAGGCTGCGTCGAAAGAGGAAGTCGAGGGCCGGATGCCGTTCATGCTCCGGATGAAAGTCGAGAGCTTCGGGTGCGCCGTCGAGCCGGTCCATGCCGGCGTCCTCCCATTCGATGGATATGGGTCCGGCGTAGCCGATGTGGTTGAGCATCCGGAAGATGTCCTCCCAGCGGGTGTCGCCGTGGCCGGTCGAGATGAAATCCCAGCCGCGTCGCGGGTCCGCCCACGGGAGATGCGAGGACAGCTGGCCGTTGCGGCCGTTGTTCATCCTGATCTTGGTGTCCTTGCAGTCCACGTGATAGATCCGGTCGCGGAAATCCCAGAGGAAACCGACGTAGTCCAGGCCCTGCCAGACCATGTGCGACGGATCGAAGTTGAGGCCGAAGCCGGGCCGGTTGCCGATCGCCTCCAACGTGGCGACCGTCGACCAGTAGTCGTACGCGATCTCGCTGGGGTGGACCTCGTGGGCGAAGCGAACTCCGACCTCGTCGAAGACATCGATGATCGGATTCCACCGGTCGGCGAAATCTGCGTAGCCCGCCTGGATGACCTTGTCGTCGACGGGCGGGAACATGGCCACGTAGTGCCAGATGGCCGATCCGGTGAACCCGACGACGGTGTCTACGCCGAAGGCCGCAGCCGCCCGCGCGGTGATCTTCATCTCCTCGGCGGCCCGCTGCCGGACACCCTCCGGATCACCGTCACCCCAAACCCGAGGGTTGACCATGTTCTTGTACCGGTCGTCGATGATCGCCTCACACACCGCCTGGCCATTGAGGTGATTCGAGATCGCCCAACAGCCGAGCCCGTGCTGCTCCAGGATGTCCTTGCGTCCCTGCACGTAGCCCTCGTCCTCGACCGCTTTGGCGACGTCGAAATGATCACCCCAGCAGGCGATCTCGAGCCCGTCGTAGCCCCACTCGGAAGCGAGCCGGCACATCTCCTCGAACGGCAGGTCCGCCCACTGGCCGGTGAACAATGTGACCGGTCTCGCCTGAGCCGGCTCGGCCTTGCCGGTGGCTTCCTTTAGACCGCGGGTGTCATTGAACATCGCATCCTCCTGGTTGGGCTTAAGGATTTGGTTGAGGTCAGCTTTCTGTCGCCGAGCTGTGGCTTCGCTCACCCCCGGGCACCCACAGCACATCGCCATCGGTCCCGTTGACGACTCGGGTCAGGATGAACAGCAGGTCCGACAGCCGGTTGAGATAGGTGATCGCCAGTGTGTTGACCCCGCCCGGAAGCTCGGGGTCTGCGACGGCCTCGGTTCCGTACGCGTCGACGGCAGCCCAGGCGGCCCGCTCGGCGCGCCGCACCACCGTACGCGCCACGTGCAGTTGCGCGGCAGCCGGCGAACCGCCAGGCAGGATGAATGACTTCAAGTTCGGTAGCGGATCACCGAACTGGTCACACCACGCCTCCAGCCGGTCGATGTACTCCTGGGTGATGCGAAGCTCCGGCAGGGGATCGGTCGAGGTGGGCACTCGCACTGGGTTCGAAAGATCAGCTCCGACGTCGAACATCTCGTTCTGGACGGTCCGCAGCACCGCGGCGACCTCGTCCGGCAGGCCGCTCGCCGCAAGGGCGACCCCGATCGCCGAGTTGGCCTCGTCGACATCTCCGTACGCCTCGACCCGCGGATCGGTCTTGCTGACCGGTGACAGGTCGGAAAGCTGGGTCTGTCCGGCATCGCCTGTGCGGGTGTAGATGCGGGTCAGCCGAACCATGATCACACCCTACGCAGCGGGTCCGGTACGGTGCGGCTCGGGTGTTGACGACTTCACCGTCGAGGGCTTGTCGCTGCCCGGAAGCGCCGTCGCGCTGTGGCACAGTACAACGGTGAACCAGCTGCGACGCGCGAGCGGCTCAAGAAAAGGCGCCCGCCGCGCAATCGCAGCCGCCATCCTCGGGGTGGCCGTGCTGATAAGCGGCTGCGGTCAGATCCCCAGCCCTCCGCCAGCACCGGATGCACCGGCAAGCTCCGTCGCGCACTCGCCGGTACCCAGCGCCAGCAAGATAGGTGGCGACGCAGGTGACGTTTGCGAGTATTCCGTGTCAGGTGATGCAGCGCGGCCGGTCACGCCGCCGCCGACCACGGGAGTGCCGACGAGCGGGACGATCAGCTACGTGCTCGCGATGACGAATGGCAAGGTCACGATCACTTTGGATCGAGCGAAGGCCCCATGCACCGTCAACTCCTTCGTCTCGTTGGCCGACCAGGGCTACTTCGACAACACGAAGTGCCATCGGCTGGCGGATTCGGGGATCTTCGTCTTGCAGTGCGGTGACCCGACCGGTACCGGGAACGGTGGCCCCGGCTACGAATTTGCCAATGAAACCGACGGTACGGAGTCCTATACCGAGGGCGTTGTGGCGATGGCGAACGGCGGCCCGGGCACGAACGGTTCACAGTTCTTCCTGGTCTGGGCCGACTCGACCAGCCTCGATCAGATCCCGAACTTCACGATCTTCGGCAAGATGGACAAGGAGTCTCGCGACGTGGTGGCATCGATGGCCGGAGAAGGTCAGGACGGCAGCAACGCCGACGGCACCGGCCGGCCTAACAACCCGTCTGAGATTGCGACGGTTACTCGAGCGTGAAACTGCCCTCCGCCGGCTGGCTGTCGGGTGGCAGGAAAACGCGGTGGGAGGGTTCGGCGCAACGCGGACTTGTGGGCCTTGGGTTTCAAGATCTTAGGTTTTCCTGCACCCGACAGCCAGCCGACGTCGGGCGGCATGATCAGCTCAGTGCGGGCGGCGTCGGCAGTGGTCCAGGAAGGTGCGGGCTAGTCGAGTGGTGGACGTTTCGCACGCTTCGGCAACCTGAGCAGCACCATGGCCAGCACGATGATGCCGAGGCCGAAAAAGCCACCAAGGATGTAGGCGCCGCGACCTGGGGCCTGACCAGGATAGGCCGCCGACGGCGTCGGAGTCGGCGGGTCGGGCAGCACGTCCAGCGGCATGAGAGCAAGAACGACCATCACGAACTCCGTCATCGAGCGCTCCTACCGAGAAACCGCTGCAAGACCGCCACGATCGCACACGAGGGCGAGCAGGCCACTGCTACATCGGCTTGGCGTGCTCCGTGTGCTTTTGCGCACGCCGCGGGGGTCAAGGGGTCGTCCCCCGCTCACCTGCTCACAGCCGCAGAAACCGACGCATGATCGCGAGAAACACGTGCGGCTGCTCGCTATGCACCCAGTGGCCAGCTTCTTTGATCGTGACGAGCTGAACGCGCGGGAACAGCGCGCGCATCGCGGAAGCGTATTCCGGCCGGATATAGGGTGACTCGTCGCCGGCCAGCCACAGAACCGGACCCTCGTACGGCTTGGCGTGCAGGTCGGGCCAGTCGCCCATTTCATCCAGGTGGTCACCGAGCATCGCGAGGTTCACCTGCCACCTCCAGCCGTTGGCGCCGGAATTGTCGCGACGCAGATTCTGCAGCAGGAAGCCGCGGATGTTGGGATCGCTGACATACCCAGCGAGCTGGGTGTCCGCATCCCGGCGATCGGTCAGGTTCTCGACGTCCATGGCGCGCATGCCGCGTACGAAGGTGTCGAAATCGCTGAACTCCCGAGTAGTTACCGGTGAGACATCGACCACGCAGAGTCGCTCCACGAGCTCACGCTGGAGCAACGCGAGCGTCATGGCCACCTTGCCGCCCATCGAGTGGCCGACCACGGTGTACTGATCTCCCTCGCCCTGAGCCTTCAGCAGCTCGGCGACCTGGCTCGCCATCTCGGGATAGGAGAAGTGATCCGTCCACGCAGACTGGCCGTGGTTCGGCAAGTCAACCAGTGTGACTCGAGCGGATTCACTCAAGGCCTTGGCGATCGTGGTCCAGTTCCTCCCCTGTCCAAACAGGCCGTGCAGAAACACCACGCGTGGTCCGGTTGTTCCCAGGCGGGTGCTGAAGAGCCCGTGCTGAGGCGCGTCCGCGTTCATGGTCGCCGTTGCCAACAGCCCGTGTGCCAGTGCCGACGCTCCTCGACAGCGGATTGGGCGAGCAGGCCAGGCGTGTCTGGCCACGTCACGACATGAGGCGTGCCGGGGCGGATCTCGACGTTGCAGCCAGGACACCGGTAGGCCTTGGTGGCCGTTGCCCCCGGTACGCTGCGGACAATCCACCGCCCATCACTCTTGATCACCGCTGTCGCATGTCCCGAGCTCAGGGGTCGGGCCGGCCTGAGATGTTTGTTCGGCCGTCGCGCCATGACGACCTCCCTTAATTGGAGCTACTCGCGCAAAAAAACCGACGCTCGCAGCCACATGATCAAGTCAATACCTCGAGATTCAACCATAGGCCCGCCGGTACCTTCTGGCGTGCCCAGGACGCACCCTTCGGGGGTCCAAGCGGGTCGTCCCCCTTGCCTTATGTTTGTCACCGTGCGGTTGGTCATTGCCCGATGCCAGGTGGACTACACAGGGCGGCTGACAGCCCACCTGCCGATGGCGACGCGGCTGATCTTGATCAAGTCCGACGGATCCGTATCGATCCATGCCGATGACCGTGCCTACAAGCCGCTGAACTGGATGAGCCCTCCGTGCTCGCTGGTCGAGCTGGAACCGCCGGCGCCCGACTACGGCTCAACACTGGACGGTGAGCCAGTGTCAGCCTTGTGGGAGGTCCGCGGGCGCGACGGCGACACGCTCCAGATCTGGCTGGCTGAGGTGCTCCACGACTCCTCCCACGACCTCGGCATCGACCCAGGGCTGCAGAAGGACGGCGTGGAAGCCCATCTGCAGGCGCTGCTCGCCGAGCATCCTGAGGCGCTGGCACCCGGTCTATCTCTGGTCCGACGAGAGCATCCGACGCCAATCGGTCCGGTCGACTTGCTTTGTAGGGACCCAGCGGGGGGATATGTGGCGGTCGAGATCAAACGTCGCGGAGAGATTGACGGCG
>CAWIZB010000027.1:0-41659 GCA_963840505.1 uncultured Actinomycetota bacterium | reverse complement strand
GTCGCTCGAGCAGCATCGCCCCCGAACTGGGGTCATGTTCCAACAGTTGCACCGCTCCACGGCCCGCCCACGCTCGTAGCGCAGCCGGCTCGCCGCCGGTCTCGTCATCAACCGGCTGCAGTTTGAGCACGGCTTTCGAGCCATCGCGGCGGGCGACCGGAATGATCAGCGCGACAGCACCAGACGCAACCTGGCCGTCGCCGAACAACTCCCATCGATCCATCGCGGCAAGCAGCCATTGCCGGCAATCCAGCGATCCAGAGCCGCCCAGCCTCGCCTGAGTATTTTTCGTGCAACTCAGCCAGTTCGGCCGGCACGATGATCTCAGCCTCGCCCAACATCACTCTGAGTGTGCTGGAGGTCGTTGGCGGTTCGAAGCACCGGTGGCCTATCAAGGACTTGCTCAAGGTCGCGAGCGCTCGTTCGAACCCGGAAAGTCGTGCTCTGCCCTGCGGGCAATGTGACCAGAGCATCGTCGACCGTGGCATCTTCGGCTGCTCGATCGGCTAGCAACGTGACGTCGCAGGCAAGCGAACGAGCGGTGACCTCAACGACATATCCGTCTTCGGTCTCCATGACCGCAACGTCGACTGGATTTGCATCCAATGCCAGCTCGATGTCCTCGACGAACCTGTGCACCCGGGTCAAGGGTGTCGAGACGAGCCACCACTATCTCGGCGGTCAGATCCTCGGGTGTGGAGAGCTCCGGAGGGAAGGACGATTTGTGCATTGGTTCTTGGTTCGACGCTGACCTCGACCACCGCCTTGGCGAGCGGCAGACCGTCGATGCCTTGACGGCTCAGCTGAAGCTCACCCCGCCAGGCCTCGTCGGTGTCATTGATAATCACTGCCGAAAGGACGCCGTCCTCGGTAGCGAACACCACATTGCGCGGCGCGAACGCGCGACGCAACGCGTACCACAGCGGCTTGGGTCGCTCCTCGAAGTCGATCGCCGCCCATGAGGTGACCGGCCAGCAGTCGTTCAGCTGCCAGACGATCGCGCCCGCTGTCCGCGGCCACCAGCGCCGGTAGTGGTCGATCGCGTACGTCACAGCACGCGCCTGATTGAGCTGGCGTGGCCCAATGCCAATCCGCGAAGTCGTCCGGCACCCCGAGATGCGGCGTGAGACCACGATCGAGCTTGCCGTTACCGTCATCGGCCTTCTGGTGCAGCAGGAAATTCGCGTCGTTCTTGGGATCGCTCGCCGCATCCAGCGGACCGCCGTCGACAGCGTGCACCGAGTCGATCAAGGTGCGCCAGGCAGGCGGGGCCTGGAATCCGAACTCGGAGCAAAATCTCGGAATCTCGCTGCGATATTCGGTGTAGTCGATGTGGTTCCAGACCTCCCACTGGTGGTGGGTGCCGTGATCTGGATCGTTGGGATGGACGGCATCCCCGTTCAGGCGCGGTGAGTACGGGCTGTTGTCGCAGTACGGGCGGGTCGGATCGAGTTCGGCAACGATCTTGGGAAAGAGCTCGTAGGCGTACCTGGCTCCCCAGGTCCGGCCGTGCAGCGCGGCCCGCCAGTTCCAATCGGCCTCACCCCAGAGGTTCTCATTACCGCCGTTGAACAGCACCAGGGACGGATGGGGCATCAGCCGGACGACATTCTCACGGGCCTCGGCTTCGATCTCCTCCCACAGCGGGGACTCTTCCGGATAGGCCGCGCAGGCCAGTAGGAAGTCCTGCCAGACCAGCAGGCCTCGCTCATCGCAGGCTCGATAGAACTCGTCGCTCTCGAAGATGCCACCACCCCAGACGCGAAGCAGGTTGACGTTGGCGGCGATGGCCTGGTCGAGCCGACGTTCGAGTCGCTCGGCGGTGATCCGGGTCAGGAAGTGATCATCCGGGATCCAGTTGACGCCTTTGACGAACACCGGTTGGCCGTTGATCGAAATCGTGAATGCGGTTCCGACGTCGTCGCGCGACGTGTTCAGTTCCACGGTGCGGAAACCAATCCTCCGCTGCCATCTATCGAGTTCTTGATCGACTGTCGACAGTGTGAGTGTGAGATCAGCCAGCGGCTGCTCGCCGTAGCCAGCCGGCCACCACAGAGGGCGCATCGGGGACATGAACCACGAGCGTCACACTGGTGGCGCCGGCGTCCACTGTGCTCTCGGTGCGATGGCCCAGAATGTCGGCGGTGAGCCGGAGCGGTGTGTCGAAATCGAGGCGCTCCAGGTCGATCCGGAGCTCAACTCGACCAGTGCCAGTGGTGTCGAGAGTCACCAGCGGCCTCACCTGGGCCAGTCGGGCTACACTCCAACGCTCCAGTCGCACCGGCTTCCAGAGACCAGCGGTGCGTAGGTCCGGTCCCCAGTCCCAGCCGAAGCTGCAGGCCATCTTGCGAATGAAGTTGTACGGCGCCGGGTAAGGGCGTGGCAGGTCCCCCAGCCGTTGTTGTTCAGCCTCGGCATGGGCCGTCGCCGAATGAAGATCAACTTCGAGTTCGACAGGCCGCCCGGTCAAGAACGGCGAGATGTCGAAGCGGTACGAGCGGTGCATGTTGAACGTGCGCCCCAGCTCGATCTTGCCCATCCCCTCCCTGCTGTGCCCTGAGCCCTTCGACGAGCTCAGGACGGCGCTTGTCGAAGGGCGCGCTTCGACGAGCTCAGCGTGCATTGCACCCAGCCGTACGGTCGCGACGGTGTCGATGCCATCGAAGACCAGATCGACCCGTTCCCCAGGGCCTGGCGGTTCCAGGTCGAGCGTCATCGGCGTCCAGCACAGTCGCGTAGCGCCAATCGATCTCGTGCATCCACCGGAGCGCAGCCTCATTCCCGTCCAGGTACGGATCGGGGATGACGCCAGCCGCCATCAAATCGGTGTGTACGCAGCCTGGCACTTCGGCCTGATAGGTCCCCGGCACTCGTCCTGACGGGTCGCCACTAATAGCCCGGACGGTCCAGCCCGTGCGCAATTCTGTGCGCAGCATCTCCGTCCCGAGTCGAGCTCAGGCCAGCTCGCCCGCCTTCTGTAGCTCTTCCTGCAGATCGTGGAGTTCGATCTCCTCGTGCAGCTTGGGCACATCGGCGAGCAGCCGTTGGGTGTATTCGTGCTGCGGGTTGAAGATCACTTCATCGATCGTGCCCTGCTCCACCATCACGCCGTGCTCCATAACCAGCACCCGGTCCGCGAGATAGCAGGCCTGCCCAATGTCGTGAGTGATGAACAGCACAGTGATTCCGAGTTCCTCGCGGAGATCCTTGAGGACATTGAGGACGTTCACTCGGAGCGACGCGTCAAGCATGGACGTGGCCTCGTCGGCGATAAGCAGTTTCGGTCGCATCATGAGCGCCCGAGCGATCATGACCCGCTGCCGCTGACCGCCGGAAAGCTGGTGGGGATAGCGGTCCAGCACGCTGAGATCCATGCCAACGTAGCCCAACGACTCTTCGAGGCGCTCCTGGCCCACCTTCTTGCCGACCATGATCATGGAGCGGTCCAGGAGCTTGCCTACGGTGAAGAACTGATTGAACGCCGAGAACGGGTCCTGAAAGACCGCCTGCACGTCCCGCCAGTACTCGGTTCGGGCGCGGCCCTTGAGATTCGTGACGTCCTTACCGTCAAAGATCAACTTGCCGGAGGTGATCGGCATCAGACCAAGAACCATCCTGGCGATTGTCGACTTACCAGAGCCGCTCTCGCCCACGATGGTGGTGACCTCTCCTTGTTCGAGGCTGAACGAGACGTCCCTGACCGCCCGCACTTCGTGCTTGCCGTGGCCGAAGGTTTTGGTGATGTGCTCGGCTTGATAGATCTCAGTCATCAGTGAATCACCGCCGGTGCGTCGAAGAGGGATCGGTCGAAGCTGCTCATTCCCTCGATTCTGGTATTGGCGTACGCCGGTTCCGGCGCCAGCACCGAACTCATGAGTGCCTGCGTATATGGGTGCTCGGGCCTTTCGACCATGATCTCGGTTGGCCCCAGCTCAACGATCCTGCCTTCATACATCACAGCAATCCTGTTTGCCGCAGTGCGCAGTACCGGAAGGTCGTGGGTCACGAAGATCACTCCGCTCATGATCCTCTTCTCCAGCATCTCCAACAGCATCTCGATCAAGATCTTCTGCGACGTCACATCGAGTGCCGAGGTCGGCTCATCGGCCACCAGCAGCCGCGGATTGAGCAAGGTGCTGATGATCGTGACCGTGCGCTGCTTCATGCCACCGGAGAGCTGGTGCGGGTACGCGTCGAGGACCCGGGCCGGAAGACCCAACGTCGTAAGGCGCTCCCTAGCGCGGTCGAGCGCCTCGTCTTTGGAAATCTTCGAATCGTGGGACCGCATCACGTCATAGATCAGGTGACGGATCCGCTTGGTGGGGCTGACCGAGTTCATCGCGCCCTGCGGCAGCATGGAAACGACGGCCCCACGCCAGGTACGCGGAATCTTGGCGTGACCACCGAGCTCTTGGACCTGGCCGTCGATCTCCAGCGTGCCGTGCTCGACATGGAGCGGCGGCCGAGCGATGAGCGAGATGATCGAGCCGAGTGTGGTCTTTCCGCTGCCCGACTCGCCGGCCAGCCCGAGAACCTCGCCCTCCTCGATCTTGATCGACACATCGTTGACGGCCACCACATCCTTGCCTTCGGTGTAATAGACCCCACGGATGTTCTCGGCATTGACCAAGGTGCCCATTAGCGTGCCTCCCCGCGTCCTGCCGATACCGGCGTCTCCAGAACGCCAGTCGCTCCAACCGGGCCGGCGTCCTCACCCTCGACCGTCACTTCCTCGAGCTCCTCGCCCGCTTCCTTGGCCCTCTTGCGCGCGGCCCGACCGCGACGTAGCCGCGGGTTGAACACCTCATTGAGGCTGGACTGCAGCAGCAGCAACGAGAAGACGATCAACGTCAGCATGAGTGTCGGTGGGATGAACGCCCACCAGGCTCCGGTCCGCACCGACCCCCACTGAATGGCCCAGTAGAGCATCGTGCCCAGGCTGGTGGTGCCCGATGCGCCCAGGCCGAGCATGCTCAGCGTGGACTCGAACAAGATGGCGCTGGAGATCTGCAGGACGCCGGCCATAACGACATACGAGAGCAGGTAAGGCAGGACGTCGCGGCGCAGGATCGACCAGAACCCGGCTCCGGAGAGCTTGGCCACGTCGATGTGTTCGCGGGTCCGGATGCTGCTGGACTTGCGCACGCACGGCGCGAGCCACCCAGAACCAGCCAGTGAAACCGATCACCAGCGCCAAGGTGTAGAGGTTGCGTTGCGGCAGCGACACCGAAACCAAGATCACGATCACAAGCACCGGGATGGCCAGGCCGACGTTCACAATGGCGCTCAGCACATCGTCCACCCAGCCGCCGCGGTAGCCGGCGACCAGACCGACCAGCAGGCCGATTGCGGTTCCGATGAGACCAGCGATCAGTCCGACGATCAGCGAGGTCCGGGTGCCGTAAACGAGATTGGCAGATGACGCTCTGGCCCTCGTTATCGGCGCCAAGGATGAGCGCGCCGCAGCACTGCGGCTCCTCGTACAGCCCGCCGACGGTGGCATCCGGGTTGGTGGACACGATCAGTGGTCCGACGAGCCCAACCAGGACCACGAAGGCAACCAGCGCGACGGCCACCCAGAACCTAGGACTCAGTCCACGTAAACTCATTAGCGCTCTCCAGTCTCTGCGGCCCGAATTCGAGGATCGATGACTCCCGTAAGTACGTCAGCGGCGAGGTTGGCAACGAGCACGGCGATCGTGATCAACAGAGTGATCGCCGAAATCACCGGGTAGTCGTTCTGTGCCGATGGCGGCGAACAACAAGCTGCCGAGGCCGGGGTAGGAAAACACCAGCTCGGTGATCAGGCCGCCCGTGATGATGGCGGCGATGGACAGCGCCAGGCCCGTGAACTGCGGCAGCATGGCATTGCGGAAGATGTAGCGGACCGTGTGGCCCTCTTTCACGCCGAGGCCACGGTTGTAGTTCACGTAATCCGAGCCGAGCTCGTAGATGGCCATGGACCGCATGCCGACCGCCTGGCCGCCGATGAACACCAGGACGAGCGACCAGAACGGTAACCACCAGTAGGTAATGGCGTCACCGAAGAACGCCAAGGAGAACTCTGGCGTCAAACCGAAGGAGTACGCTCCACCGATCGGCAGGATGCCCAGCTGCACGCCGACCACGAACAGCAAGATGATGGCCAGCGCGAACGGCGGAACGCTGGAGAGGAACAGCGACCCGATGAAGGCGCCCCGGTCAAGCCAGCCGCCCTTGAACGCCGCCACCGCGCCGAGCAGGTTGCCGACAATCCAACCGACGATGATCGCCGGAAGCATGATCGCGATACTCCAGGGCAGCGCCTGCGCGATCAAGGAGCCGACCGATGCCGGGTATTTGCCGAAAGAGGTTCCGAGGTCGCCCTGGAACACGTTGCCGACATAGATGAAGAACTGCTGCCACAACGGCTTATCAAGGCCGAACTCCTGCATGTAGTGCTCATGGATCTGCTCCAGCTGTTCACCACCGGTACCCCCACCCATGGCAAGCCGGCCGACGATTGCGTCGACCGGGTTGCCGGGGATGAGACGAGGGAGGAGGAAGTTCAGCAGCAGGGCCACGACGAAGACCACCAGGGTCCAGGCAACCTTGCGGCCGATGTATTTCGCTAGCGCCATGGTGCCGCCTTCGCTCCTTGCGTCAGGTGTGGATGAGGTATCAGGTTCCGACCTTCTTGATCTTGAACAGCCACTGGATGCCGGCGCCCTGCCACATGGGCGGAGCGTACGGGTTCTCTTCGGTCGGGAAGTTCTCCCAGTTGCTCGCGTTGAACTCGTAGAACTCCAGCGGACGGTACATCAGCGGCACCACAGGCACGTTCTCGCGATAGATCTTGTCGAGGGCGGGGTACGCCGTCTTGGCCTCGGCGTCGGACTTCGCCCCGGCCGCGGCGTCCAGCAGAGCCGGCGACATCGGCGTTCTTGAACCGGTTGTAGTTCCAGAATGCGGATCTTGCCGGCAGCCGGTACCCCTCTGTCATCCAGTGCGTCGCGGAAGCGGATCCACGGGCTGGCCGGGTTGACGCCGGTGTAGGAGTACATGCAGAGTCGAAGTCGCCGTTCTGCAGCCTGGCGAACATTGTCGGGAACTGCGGGAACTCGGTGCTGATGCCGATCCCGATCTCCTTGGCCGACTTGGCCACGATCTCGCAGGCCGTGTTCCAGTCGGTCCACCCGGTCGGCGTGATCAACTTCCAGCCGCCGAGCTTGGTGCCGTCCGGCAGCTCGTAGATGCCGTCTGAGCCCTTCTTGGCCTTCAGCTCGCCCTCCAAGATCTCGACTGCCTTGGCCGGGTCGAACTTCCAGCCCTCCAGCCTGCACCGCGGCGGCGTCGTAGAACTTGGACTCATAGCCGGTCGGCACAATGAGGCTTGGCGTTGGCCGGCTCGGAGTAGTCCGACATGGCGGTGGTGGCGATATTCGGGTAGTCGATGCCGTAAGCGATCGCCAGTCGGACCTTCGGGTCCTCCAGGCCTGGCTTGTTCAGGTTGAAGATCAGCAACGGGATGTTGCCCGGCACGTGGTACGGCTTCTTCTTCATCCAGGTGCTGACCGGCTTGCCGGCCTCCCACATCTTCCAGATCTGGGCGGTGAACTGCTGGCTGGCATCGATCTCGCCGCTCTCCAGCTTGAGGTCGCCGTCGTTGTTGCTCTTGAAGATCGGGTGGTTGATGGTGGTCATCGGCGGGGTGCCGAACGCAGTCTTGCCCCAGTAGTTGTCGTTCCGCTTGAGGTTGACCTGGGTCTGGTCGTACTTGTCCAGCAAGAAGGGGCCGGAGCCGATCGGCTTGAGGTTGGTCTCGGACGGGATCTTGTCCGGCGAGATACTGCCGAAGACCGCCTTGGGCACGATGAGCAGTCTGGCAGATGAAGTTCTTCACGATGATGGGGTTGTACGGCTTGGTCTTCAGCTTGAACTCGACGGTCCGTGGATCGGTCGCCGTGACCGAGTCGACGTATTGCCACACCGTGGAGAAGTTGACAGACGCGGTCTTGCCGAGCTCGAAGGTGAAGACGACGTCGTCGGCAGTCAGGTCGGATCCGTCGGACCACTTGGTGCCGTCCTGCAGCGGCAGCACGAAGGTCTGATCGTCAGGCTGCTGGAGCTCCTTGGCCAGACCCGGCGCAGAGCGAGCCGTCGAGCAGGTTGAAGCGCAGCAAGCTCTCATAAATCAGCTGGCTGTGGCCCTGAGGCTCGTGGGCCAGTCGGGCGACAGCCGCCAGCGGGTTGAAGCTCTTCGGCGGACCCCACTGGAAGCCGGCCACGAACAATGTCTCCCCGGCCGCACCGGCACGTCCCTTCGATCCCTCCTGGCCTGCACTGCTACCCGTCTGCGCCGTGCCGCAGGCTGATGTGCCCAGGCCAAGGGCTGCACCGCCGAGGGCGAGACCGGTCAAGCTGAGGAACCGTCGACGGTTGGGGGTCCAGTTGGTCCTCCAGTCGGCTCCGCTGCCGGCCGTCTGCATTGACGGCTCCATCTGATCTTGATTGTCGTTCATTCTTTCCTTCCTTGAAGTTATTCGTGCCAGGGGTACCGGGGCAAGCCAACCAATATCGGCGGCCGGGCGGCGGAACTAAGGCACGTGTTGCGTGATGAGCGGCCGGTTGGCCCCGCGGGCCTGCGAGCGCTCGGTGGTGGAACATCTCGGAGCGGAGCGCGATAAGGAGGTCTGTCCGCAGACGGATCTACTCGCGCTAAGGCTGAAGCGGACTGGAACGGCACAATGGAGACAGTTGGCGCCTCTACGGCGATCTGCCTCACTGCCTCGCCTCGCTCTCAGCAAGTACTCAGGACAAACCCACCACGTATAGGGGCAAGAATCAACGTGAGCCCCTTGCCGTATCCAGATTGTTGTGGTTGATCGTCGCACTCGGAACGCCGCGAGTAAAGAGTTCTCGCAGTAGCGGCAGATATTGCGACCAAGGACGCAACCTATTGCTGCCATGGCAAGGATTCTCTTGGGTTCTGTCTGTCGAGCCCGACGGCAGCCCTGTGCAGAGCTTGATCAAAATGCCGTGCGCTGCGCCGCAGTGACTACGATCAAGCTGTGACAATGGCGTCGCCGCAGTCCGGACCCGACGTCCTCACTGTGGGCGTAGGCGAAGCGGGCCGGACTATCGCGGCGGGGCAAGTTCGTGCTGGTCGCCATCGTGCTGGCGCTGGTCGCCGGACTCATGCTCTGGCGATTCCTGCCGGCGCGGGCGCCGCTGTTCTCCCTGTCCGACGTGCAGGGGGTTTACGCGGGTATGGTGCGCGGCGACGGGACCAATGACGCCTCGGTGATCGATCCTCGTTGGAGCAGCGAGCAGGATGGATATATCGTCCCGGCCGCTTGTGGACCGTTGTTCGAGGCGACTGTGTTGAATCGCCCCCCGCCGGAAGCGCTCGACGGGGTCGAGCACGTTCTGGGAAATCGATCGTTCGGCGGTATCGCTCTTCACCTATCGGTACGCAGACGTGGCGACAGCGGATCGGGAGTTCAATCGGCTGGCCACAGTGCTCGACAACTGCGATCAGGCTCGTGTGGAGGTGCACGCGCGCCCGGCGAGCAGGGGCTTGCTGACCCGTACGCCGCTGGCTCCCGACAGCGATCCGCCAGCACAGATCGGCTACGTCCTGACCAACAACGCCGGCGCCAAGCTGGCGATCCATGTGCTCGCCTTCAGCAACACAGTCAGCTGGCAGTTTCGCTATGAACCAGTCCCAGGAACGTATCTACCGCTGACTGCCCAGCGAGTGATGGACTCGCTGGCGGATCAGATGCGTGCAGTCCAGGACCTGAATCGCTAGCTCCACCGGGCAGCCGACTGGTTCAACTCTCCGTCCCTGTGCACGACGTCGCCGAGGATTTCCATTTACCGTCATCGTTGGCGAGCAGGCTCTTCCACATCGGTCCGCGTGCCACCCAGTTCATCGGGAAGGTTAGATAATCATGAACTCAAGTCGGGAGAGTCCCGAAATGACGAGTCGAGTCACGCGCGAGGAGAAGGCCCTCCTTACCACAGGGGCCGACTACTGGAGCACCCGTGAGGTCCCCGGCCTTCGGCTCCCGAGCATCCGTGTGTCGGACGGCCCGCACGGTCTGCGCGTGCAAGACGACGACAACCCTGATCACCTCGGGTTGGGTCGCAGCCTTCCGGCCACGTGTTTCCCGCCCGCTGTGACCCTCGCCTCATCCTGGGACCCGCCGCTCATCCGCAGTGTCGGCGAGGCCCTGGGTCGGGAGGCCCGCGCCCTCGGGGTGGATGTCGTGCTCGGCCCGGGGATAGAGATCAAACGCAGCCCGCTGTGCGGGCGGAACTTCGAGTACTACAGCGAGGACCCGCTGCTGACCAGCCGGCTGGCCGGAGCGATGGTCCGGGGGCTGCAGTCCCAAGGCGTCGGCGCCTGCCTCAAACACTTCGCCTGCAACACCCAGGAAACCGACCGGCTCCGGGTGAGCGCGGACGTCGACGAGCGGGCGTTACGGGAGATCTACTTGCGCGCGTTCGAAGTCATCATCCGGGAGTCCAACCCCTGGGTAATCATGAGCGCCTACAACCGCATCAACGGTGTCTTCGCCAGCGAGAACCCGTGGCTGCTCACCGACGTGCTGCGTGAGGAATGGGGCTACGACGGCCTCGTGCTCTCCGACTGGGGCGCGGTACATGATCCTGTGGAGGCGGTCGCCGCAGGGCTCGACCTACGGATGCCCGGGCAACCCGACGACCCGCGGGTGCGGGATGCCTTAGCCAACGGTCAACTCGACGAAGCGGTAGTCGACCGAGTGGTTGAGCGGCTGCGTCTCCTCGCCAGTCACACCGAGGACTCTCGGGAGACGAAGCCGGTCGTCGACTTCGACGCCCACCACCAGGTCGCGCGACGGGCGGCCGCCGAGTCGGCGGCGCTGCTACACAACGACGGGGCGCTGCTACCGATCGACCCGGCCGCAGTCGGCTCGATCGCCGTCATCGGTGAGCTCGGCCGAACGCCCCGCTACCAAGGAGCCGGCAGCTCTGCGGTCAACGCCACCCGCGTCGTGACCGCGCTGGAGGCGCTGCAGACCCGCCTCAAGGAGACGACCTCGGTGTCGTTCGCGCCCGGCTACAGCCTGCAATCCGACGAGGGCGGCACCGGCTTGCTGGACGACGCCGTGGCCCTCGCACAGTCGCACGAGCTGGTGGTGCTCTTCCTTGGTCTACCGCCCTCCTACGAGGCTGAAGGACGCGACCGCACCACCATCGAACTGCCGTCCGACCAAGTGGTGCTGGTCAAAGCCGTCGCCGGGGTCAACCCGCGCGTCGTCGTCGCGCTCAGCAACGGCTCGGCCGTCACCACTGCTGACTGGCGCAACAGAGTCGGCAGCATCGTCGAGTTCTGGCTGACCGGTCAAGCGCACGGCGACAGCATCGCCGACGTGCTACTCGGTGACGTCAACCCGTCGGGCAAGCTCCCCGAGACCGTGCCGATAAAGCTCGAGGACACCTCGTCGTACCTGGACTTCCCCGGCGAGGTCGGCCACGTCCGCCACAACGAGGGCATCCACGTCGGCTACCGCTGGTTCGACGCCCGCGGGTTGGACGTGGACTACCCGTTCGGCCACGGTCTGTCCTACACCACGTTTGACTACGCCGACCTCCAGATAACCGTCGGTGATCTCGACAACCCGATCGCCCTGGTCGTATCGATCACTCTGACCAACACGGGAGGCCGTAGCGGCGCCGAGGTGGTCCAGATCTACGTGGGTGACCGCAGCGGTGTGCTGCAGATGCCCGAGCGCGAACTACGAGCCTTCTCGAAGGTGCACCTGACAGCCGGTGCATCAGAGCGGGTTGAGCTGCCGATTGCTCGGGCTGATCTTGAGCACTTCCATCCTGATGCCGGCTGGGTTTTCGCCGGCGGACCGATGGATGTGTCGGTCGGATCGTCATCCCGCGACATCCGACTGCACTCGACTGTCGAGGTCCCGGGGCATCCTGTGGAGGTGCCCCTGACAGTCTGGTCACAGTTGGGCGACTGGATGACAAACCCGGTCACCGGACCGGCGCTGCGCAAGCTCATCGAGGAGCGGGGCGGTATCAAAGGGCGCATCGCCGACCTGCTGAGCGACCCGGTAAGCCAGGACTCGGCGCTCATATTCCCGCTGATCAGCGTCACCCAGTTCCCGGGCTTCCCAGTCTCAGCCGAGGAGGCTCAAGAACTCCTCACCCGGTCGTGACGGCTCGCCCTGACGGCGCCGCTACGGTCGCCGAGCGCCATGGTGGCGGCAGCCAACACGCCGGTTGCCAATGCTGTTCCCGAGGTGTGTCCGACGCGGACGAGGTCGTCCATTGCGTCGTCGAGCTGACCCGGCCAAGCGTTCTTGGACATGGTCCGCAGCAGCTTGTTCACCTGCGGGATCGACTCCCCCCGAGCCGCGCACCGCAGCAGCGCCGCCGACAGGTCGGTCGTGCCGGTGGTCAGGCCGGCCAACACAGCCAGTCGTAGCGGCCCGGCATTCTGGCCGAAGGACCGTAACCCAACAAGGAGCCCGGCAAGCACGTCATCACCTGCAGGGGTCAGCCCAGGACCGACTCCGAGCAGTCGCCGGACCAGGTCAGCCGCCTCGGGGAAGTGCGCGTCGTCCGGCAGCACATCAGGCAGGCGTAGATCAGGGTCAGCGGACTGACAGTGGGCCAGCCGGTGCTGGAGGTACTCACAGGCATGGCGGTCCGGGGTGAGGGCCGTCGGCGCTCGGAGCGAGACCAGCCGTGAGACCCGACAACTCCAGTTGCCGACATGTACACCGCCCGAACCCACCGCTGCCTGGCCGGACAGGTGGGTGAGTGGGAATTCGCGGCTCGACCTCGGCAGGATCAGCCCGATCGGCAGCCGTACAGCATCCGAGCTGAGCAGTGCGATGACCTCTCCACCTGCCAACCGCAGGTACAGCGCGGTCGCAAACCGACCCAGGACATCGGCAGGTTGGACCGGACCGCTGATCAAGTGCCGGATCCGGGCCGGACCCGTTGCATCCTCCTGTGCAGTCAGCAGCAGGGACACCATCCTTACGCCACCTCGACGGTGAATTCAGGCTGGTTCTGCAGTGTGTTGGACACGTAACAGACCCGCTTCGCTTCTGGCAGCAGGTCCTCCACAACCGACCGTGGGCTGTCGGACGAGATCGACACGGTGATCTGGCCGAACTTCAGGCCTTCGTATCGACCAACAGCCGTCACGTCAAGGCCGAGCAGCTCGACGCCCCGCCTGCGGGCCGCCCATGCCAGTGCGAGTGCGATGCAGGAACTGACCGAGACCAGCAAGAGATCAGTTGGCTGTGGACCTGTGTTGGTCCCTCCGGATCTCTCCGGCTCATCGACGATGACCTCGAAGTTTCCCGCCTGCGTCACCGCCCGCATCCCACCGTCCCAGCGGGTGCGTACGGTCCGCTCGGCCATCTCGACCTCCTCCCAACGGTTACACACATCGTGCAGCCAGGCTGCGCACCGCGGCCCGGAAGCACTCGATCGGCGCAGCCGCCACCCCGGCACCGATCTGGCCGACACCTGAACTCACGTGCAGGATCCCGGTCGTCACCTGCGGGGTGGTGTTCATCTCCACCACCCGGCGCACATCCACACCGAGTGGAGTGCCTCGGTAGTTCCACGTGGGCAGCTTGAACCGGCTGCTCTCCTGCGTACAGATCGATATCATCTGTTCGGTCATCGAAGCTGCCTCGGCGAGGCCGCCCGGGAGGAAGCCGGCGACCGCAGGAGAGCCGGCCGCGGCCGCCCCGCCCAGGCCCACGAGCTCGAGTATGGCGCTGTCACCGATGTCGCGCGCGCCCGTCTCGGGACCGTAGTTCGGGTAGTACATGGCGTGCTCGACCGCGGGCGCCTCTGTCACGAAGACCTCGTCCGAACCGGCCAACCGAATGCCGTAGGACGTCCCGTTGCGGCACATCATGGTGACGATGCTCGCTCCCTCGACCTGTTCAGCCCACATCGCGGCGGACTTCGCAGCGGCCATCGCCAGGTTCAGGAAGAAGAGATGGTTGGCGGACAGAAACTCCGCCAGCGCGACTCGCCCATCATCTCGGAGACCCGCGATCTGTGGCAGCAAGTTCCGGATCAACAAGCTGGTGGTGCCCTGGGTCCTCATGTGTACGTCGTCGCCTATCTGCACCCCTTGGGCGGCGAGTCTGAAGAGGTCGATCGGGCCAGACGACTCGACGATCTGCCCCAGCATCGGCGCCGCGACGTCGCGAAGGAAGTCCAGCCGGGCAATCGCCGACGGCGTTTCGCATCCGAACCAGGCGGTCTCACCCGGTCCCTGGTTGATCGGCGCGAACGCCCGGGTGCCACCGTCGCGGTTGTCGACAACAAAGACCGGCGCCGAGGGGCCGATAGTGGTCGCCATGGGCAGAACCGTGTCGTGTAGGTAGCCGGGCTCCAACGTCACCGTCCCGTCAGCGAGCATCCGGTCCGCCTCATCGACGGTCCTTGCCCAGCCCTCCGAAACCGCGGCGGCACGCATCGAGCGGCGTAACGGGTCGCTGACGTCCGTCCACTCGATGGCTGGGCCACAGTGCAGCAGCATCCGATCCGACATCCCCGGTACGACATTCCTGGACGGAGCTACCTCAACGAGCAATGGGACAGACTCGTCCAGCCGACGCACCACCTCGGCGTTGGCCACATCGAGGTCCGTGGCGCGCTCGCCATAAAGACACTCCAGGTCCTTGACCAAGTCGAGCTGTCCGTCAGCCGGGATCCGCCAGTCCACCTGCTCAACCGCGGTCGACTGGTCACGGACTGCATCGGCGAACAGGGCCAGCCCGATGTTGACGACGGCTACCTCGTCCGGCAGTTCGATCGTCGCGTCGGGATCGGCCATCATGCTTCCTGCTCCTGCTCGGTCATGAGCCTGGCCTGCTCGAGCAACTGCCGCTTCGTCCGATCCAGCGCAGTTCGTCGCCTCTCGACCGCCGACCCGAGGTCGTCGGCCTTCTTTTCACATTGTGCGAGCATCGACTCGACAGCTACCGGCGCCGCACCACCCGTCCCTCGACGCGTCTCGATGATCACGCGGGGGTCGAGGGCCGGCTCGAGGTCCGTGGCGGCCAGGCCCAACCGCTCCCCGGTCACGGCGATCGCTGCCTCGTCCAGCATCGCTCCCGTGATCTGTCTGCCGGGAATGCCCTCGTTGCTGGCTTTTCGGACTGCCCAACCCACGACGTCGTACGCGCTGCGATAGTCGACGTTGCACGTCTGCACGATGAACTCGCTGAGATCGGTCGCCTGGGTGTATCCGTCGTCGAGCGCGTGCGCCATCCGATCCACATTGACCTGAAGGGTGCCCACCACACCAGTCATCAGCCTGGTGACCCGGATCGCGAGGTCCAGGGCTCGCGGCACTTCCCCGTAGGCGAAGATCAAGTTGTCGCTGCGCGCCGAGGGACTCTTGGCAACCGCCAGAAACCCCGTAAGTCGCCCGATCAGAACCCCTGACGCACCGCGCACGATAGACAGCGAGTAAGGGTTGCGCTTCTGCGGCATGAGGATGCTCGACCGGGTGTAGCCGTCAGCGAGAGCAACGAAGTCGAACTCGTTGCTCGACCAGATCTCGAGATCCTCGGCAAGCTTGCTCTGCGTGGAAAGCAAGCTGGCTGCGCTGGCCAGCACGTGGATGAGACCGTCGATCTGCCACATCGCATCGCGGGTGTGCTCGATGACCTCGTCGAATCCCAAGGCAGCTGCGACGTACGTGCGGTCGTCCAGCAACCGAGTCCCGTTGACACACCCGGCGCCTGCGGGGCTGCGGTTGAGGTCGTCGAACTCCTCGAGCAGTCGGCGTGCGTCGCGAACGGCAGGGTAGACGAACGACAACACGTAGTGACCGAACGTCGACGGCTGTGCTTGCTGCAGGTAGGTCTGGTCCGGCATCAACGTGTCGACGTGCCGACTGGCGAGCGCAGTCGCGCCACGGGCGAACCTCTCAACCTCACTGACGAGCTCGAGCAGCTGGTCACGGACGTAGATCCGCAGCGCGATCCGTGCCGCCTCGCGTCGCGGCCGCCCGGCATGCAGCCAGCCGGCGACCTTGCCGAGCCGCGCCACGAAGAAGCGCTCGCGCGAGTTGTAGGGCTCTCCGAACTCCGGATCGTACGGAAAGTCCTCGGCATCCATCTGCTCGACCTCGAGCAGCAGCCGGATGAGCTCACGCCCCGCTGGCGGGGGGACCAGCCCTCGGCGCAGCAGATCGAGAACATGAGCGATGTCGGCGAGGTTCAGACCTTCGTGGAGGAAGGGCGCGTCCGCATTCTCCAACGCGAAGCCGCTGTCGATCAGCTCACGTGCGGCCGAGCCTGGTGGTGGTGCCGCTGCGCTGGGTCGGCGCCATCACAATGCTCCTTGCGTCAGTGCGGTCAGAGCGGCCGCGACACCACCGGTGTGCCAGAACACGGCCGGCGTCGGTGCGCCGTCCGCAAGCAACGACCTGAACAGAGTCATGGCCTTGGTGCCGTAGTAGTCATCGAGTAGCAGCCCCTCGTGTGTTAACGCAAGTCGTCCACTGACGTGATCCTCGTGCGACGCGAGCCCGAATCCGGCTCCACGACAGTCGCGAAGATCGACGTTATCGATCCCGGGTGGGTCGAGCGCGAGGATGGCCGCACAGTCCTGGGAGTTTCGTAGGATCTGGTCTACGAGCGGTTGTACCGGTCTGCTCACCGAGGCACCGACAAGCTGCCACGTCAGGCCGAATCCGACTTGGCCGGCGACCAGTCCTGCCTGGGTGCCGCCGGAGCCAGTCGCCACCACTACTGTCGCTACCTGGATCCCGGCACGGTCACACTGCTCGGCCAGCTCACGCGCGGCATAGGCGTAGCCGACCCCGCCGACCGAGGTCGCCCCGCCACGCGGCACTGGATATGGCCGCCTCCCCTCAGCACGCAGGGAATTCGCGTGGTTGACGACGGCGTCGTCGAGTTCCTCGCGGGTCTTGACGACGCCAAATAGCAGGCGCGCACCTGCAGCCCTCGCAATCTCGACGTTCACCGATGGGGGCTCTGGAGGCGCGCCGGGGAACAGTAGGTCACAGTCCAGACCAACTGTTGCGGCGGCGAGAGCGGCCGCCGCACAGAAGTTGGACGATGGGCTGCCAGCCGCGACGAGTACGTCGGCACCACTTTCGACCGCGGCACCCATCAGGTACTCGAGAGGCCGCGCCTTGTTGCCGGCCACTCCAAACCCGGTGAGATCGTCTCGCTTCACATAGAGCGGCCCTGCCTGAAGGGCGGCTTCCAGGCGATGCATGCGCGTGAGTGGCGTGGGAAGAGCGGCGAGGTCAATCCTCGGAGGATTCACACCCACTCCTCCGGCTCGGTCGCGCGGGCGCGCCGGCCCCGGGTTACGACGGCGTCGACCATCCCGCCCGTGGCGCCCACATCCCGCGACGCCCAGGCCCGAGCCTCTTCTGCGGTCGCAGCACCCGACGCCACCACGGCGCCGACCACATCGTCGAGGTCTCGGCTACCGGGAGCGAGGAGTTCGTGCATGAGCTGCTGGGCCGTGTGCTTACCGAGTTTCTGGCTCAAGCCGGCGAGGATCTGTTCCGAGGCCAGGTTGTCCCCGTGACGGTGCAGGTTGCTGCGCATCGTGTCGACCTCGACGCTCAGGCCGGACAGCAGGTGCCGCGCGAGCCGCAATGAGACCCCGGTCAGCAGGCAGATTTCCGGAAGCGCGACCCATTCGGCCTTCCAGCCGCGACCGTCCCGCTCGTGCCCAACCACCATTCCCTCGATGAGCACGGCGGCGTTGGCGCGGGCTAATCGGCACAACGTGTCGAGATGTTCGCTGCCTTCGGGATTGCGTTTGTGCGGCATGGTGATGCTGCCGACGGTCTCGGAAGTCGTGGGCTCACGCAGCTCGCCGATCTCGGGTCGCTGGAGCTCGTACACCTCATTGCCGATCCGGGCAAGCGTGCAGCAGACCATAGCCAGCACGCACCCGAACTCCGCGATCCGGTCGCGGGAAGTGAGCCAGGAGATCCCTGGATCGGCCAGTCCGAGCTCGGCACAGAACTCGGCACGCAGCCGCAGTCCGTGTGGGCCGAAGAACCCGAGCGCGCCCACCGCTCCACCGAGCTGGCCGACCAGCCAGCGAGGTCGCCCCTCCGCCAACCTTTGAATGTGCCGTCGGACCTCGTCGGCCCATGACGCGACCTTGAAGCCGAACGTGATCGGCGAACCAGGCTGCCCGTGCGTCCGTCCGGCCATGAGCGTGTCGCGGTGCTCGACTGCCAACGCGAGCAACGTCTCCTCGATCGCCCGCAGGTCCCGCCACGCCACAGCACCGACATCGCGCATCACCAGGGCGAACCAGGTGTCGGTGATGTCCTGCACGGTCGCCCCGACGTACACGTACTCCCGGGCGGACTCGGGAAGTATCTGCTGCAGCGCCCGGATCAGACCCAGCATCGAGTGCGAGGTCCGTCGGGTCTCCACGGCCACGAGATCGAGGTCAAGCAGATCGGCACGCGCATGCTCGGCGATCAGCGTGGCTGCCTCGGATGGGATCATGTCGAGGCGAGCCTGGGCAGCCGCCAGTGCGCTGAGGATGTCCAGCCATCGCTGCAGCCGGGCGCGCTCCTCGAAGACCGACGCAAGCTCCGTGGTGCCCCAAAGGTGGCCGTACTGCTCGGAGTCACTCAGGCGGGTGCCCATGTCGGCTCCCACTCGCGGGCAAGCGTGGCCAGCGCATCGGCGATAAGTGCCAGTGATGCTCCCCAGGGCACGACGACGGTTCGGTCGGCATCGACCTCGTTGTGCGTCTCGAGCAAACAGCACTTGGCCAAGGTGGGTCCGCCTCTGCCGGGCCGGTTCCGCGGACAGATGTCCACCTGGGGCGCGCGCTCGCCGTAGAAAGACTCGTGGATCTGCTGGGAGCGCTCGCACCCGAGCAGTAGCCACGCCTCATGGGCCGGGCGTTCGTCCAAATAGTGCACGGTCGCCCCCTCGATGGAGACGCCACCGCCCCGGCAGGGCAGCAGGTAGCTGGCGGCCGCAGTGCGCTTCGCGAGCTGATCGAACTCGACCTCATCGGGCACCAGTTCTATCGGAGGAAGGGTCTCGGCAAGACCCAGGACGCGCTGCGCCTGGTCGAGCAGCTTGGGCGGATAGGGAGGCACCACCTCTCGAACAGTCACGCGCAGCGGCACCGGGTCGATGATGAAACTGACGTGGGCGAAGCGGCCCTGTACCACCACTCCGCGCTTGCCCGGTGCCTGACTCAGTGCGGCGCGAGCGAGTGCGGTGGGAACGGCGGTGTCGACTTCGGGGTTCTCGACGTACGCGCACTCGGCCGGCCCGACGAGGAGCTGCAGTGCCGTGATAGGGGAGAACAGCGGTTCCTCGGACTCCTTCTGGACGGCGACGACTGCAGTCTCCTCGCCGTTGCGTACGACGATGAATCGGGTCCGGCGATATGCCTCGCGTCCAACAAAGTGCCTGGCCAGGGAGCCTTCGTCGAGCTCACCATCGAAAGACGTCACAGCGACTCCGCGATACGCACCTGGCACGACGTTGCGCCCGAGCGCTCCGGCCGTTTGAGCTACGTGAGCTGCCATGTGCGCGAGACGTCGCAGGTGTCGGCTCGAAGTCCCAACCGTAGTGTCTCGAGCGCGAGGACCTCGTTGCAGGCGATGTTGGCGAGGTTGACGTCCGGACCGAACGTCCGTATCAGCCACGCCTGCTGGTCCTTGCGAGGCGCTTCGAAGAGGATCCTGTCGATGCCACCTCCGCGTACGGCCGCGGCCACAATGTCTTCACGTATCGAGCCGTCCTCGCGGTAGATCCCGACCGTGCCGCTCTCACGGCCTTCGGTGATCACCCAGCGAGCACCGGCCGCGAGATCACCTGCCACCTCACTCGTCCACTCGTCGGGGGTGAGGACCTCGTGGGGGTCCTTGCTGCCGACCTCCGACAAGACCTCGAACGACTCCGCGGCGCGAAAGAGGAGCTCGCGCTTGTCCGACACCGTCATCGGTGCGACACCGCGGGAGACTTCGATGGCGTCGAAGCCGACCTCGGCAGCCCAGTTCAGGCAGTCCTGGGCCTTGTCCTGGGCCCAGGAGATCTCGAGCAGCGTCCCGCCCAGGCAGGTGCGGATGTCGGCGGATCTCAGCAGAGCGAGCTTTTCGGTCAGCGCCGGGTCGATGTACGCCGTGCCCCAGCCGAACTTCCAGACGTCGATGAGGGGTGCGGAGGTGAGGAGAATTGATCGCGTGGACTGGACCGTCTGACCCTTGTCGAGCACATGGGTGAGACCCACGTCTCGGGGCTTGGCACTGCGCTCGGGCAGGCTGAGAAAGGCGGGCCGACTCACGTTGCCTATGCTATATGTATCGTTCACTTTCCGACAGGCTCCATAGGTTGGGCGAGGTGCGGAATGATCAATAGCGTCGAGCTCGATGGGCTGGCGGCATACCTTCGGTCGCGCCCTGCGCTGCGGGCGAAGAGCGAGATCAGGCTGGTCAGTGAGGTGCTCGGCGGTGGCAGCTGGGTGCACGGTCCTGGCGACGACGGCGCCGTGGTGCCCATACGAGGCCAGCACGCGCCTGGCGGCACCGGAGATCAGGTGATCGCCTGCGGAGAGGCCTTGCTGCCGGCGTTCGTCGCGGCTGACCCGTATGGCGCAGGCGTCGCCGCGGTTCTCGCCAACGTGAACGATCTGGCCGCCATGGGCGCAATTCCGGTGGCGATCTTCGACACCATCGTCGGCAATCCCGAGCTGGCCCGGGAAGTGCTGCGTGGGATGAAGGATGCCTGCGAGTGGTATGACGTCACCCTCGCCGGTGGGCACCTGACCGTGCACGACGGCGCCCCAGCCTTGTCTGCTTTCGGCGTGGGGAGTGCGGCAGCTGTGCTTTCCACGACGCACGTCGCCGTCGGCCAGTCGCTCATCGTCGCCGCCTGCACCCAAGGGGAGATGCGCGCGGACTTCCCCTTCTTTCGGTCGTTCGACGAGCGCGGCGCGCAACTGGCCGACGACGTACGCGTCCTCGCATCCGTGGCGTCGTCGGGCGCTTGCGTGGCGGCGAAGGACATCAGCATGGCCGGGTTGGTCGGCTCACTGGCGATGTTGCTCGAGTGGAGCCGGCTCGGCGTGACGGTGGATCTGGAGCGACTGCCCCGCCCTCCAGGCGTGGCACTGCAGGACTGGCTGACGTGCTTCCCGGCCTACGGGTTCTTGCTTTGTGTACCGCAGGGACGCGAGGCCGATTGCCTGGCACCGTTCCACGCTCGTGGCCTTGACGCGACGGTAGTGGGCATGATCGACAAGTCCGGGCTACTGGCGCTGCGTTCGGGTGAAGTCGAGGTCACGGTCCTGGACCTCAGCAGTGACAGAGTCACTGGTCTCGCGCGCTGACCCCAGCCGCGAGGCGTCGTACGGTTGCGCGTGCCTCGTCGGGTGAAGGCAATTCGATACTCATGGGCTGGTGGATGAGGCCCGCGTAGATCTCGCGTTCACCGCAGCTCTGCCACCCCAGTCGTTGGAAGAACCGCACATTCGCGAGCTGGATATGAGCGCTCATCAGTCGACCTCCGAGCACCCCTGCGGTCGCCACCGCGCAACGGACCAGCGGGGCGCCCAGCCCGCGCGTTCGGTAGGGCGTGAGCACCGCGAGGCGGTCACCCTGCCAGATGCCGTCGGCTGGATCGAGTGCGAACAACCGGACCGTGCCCGCGGCGACGCCGTCGCAATACCCGATGAGGGCGACGGCCGACGTGTCGCGATCGTGAAGGTCGAGGTCAGACCCGGTGAAGATGGCCTGCTCGTCGACGAAGATCCGGTGCCGGATAGCGAAGTGATCGGCGAGCTCTGCCGCCGAGGCGACCTGCCGGCACACGACTCGGGACGCTGCCGAGCGCGAAAGGGAGGCAGCGGACGGTAATGCCGCGGGCACGCTCAGCTCAGCCGACATGGGAGATCTGCACCGGACGCGGGCCGATCTGCAGGAGCGGCTGGACACCCTGCTGTCCGGAGCAGGCCTTGCAACGCGCACAGCCAGCCTTCGGGGCGTTGGTGTCCATGCCACGCTCGGCCATGTAGGCGCCCACCTTTCGGTAGATGCGTTCGGTGTAGGCGCGGTCCGGCGGTTTGACGTCCTCCATCAGGCTGCCGGCCACCGGACGGATGGGCACCACGAAGGGGAAGACACCCATGTCGATCGCGCGACGGCAACCCTGCACGGTCAGCTCCGGGTCCTCCCCCATGCCGAGGATGACGTACGTCGAGACCTGCCCCTCGCCGAAGAGGTCAACCGCGCGTTCCCAGGCCCGGAAGTACGCCTCGATGCCCGTTCGCGCCTTGGCCGGTGCGACCTCGGCGAGGACGGCTGGGTCGAACGACTCGACGTGGATGCCGACCGAGTCGATTCCTAGATCGGCTACCTCGTCGATGACCTCGAGCATCCTCGGCGGCTCGAACTGGACTTCCACCGGCAGGCCGGTCGCGGCCTTGACCGCATGTCCGCAGCGCGCGACGTATCGGGCGCCCCGGTCGACCCCGTTGGAGCTCCCCGTTGTCAGCGTCGCGTCAACGGCGCCGTCGAGCTCCTTGGCTGCCGCGGCCACCTCGGCCAGCTGCTCCGGGCTCTTCTTGACGATGGTCCGACCCGAGTCCAAGGAGACGCCGATCCCGCAGAACTTGCATTGATCGTCGTTACCCCAATAGGAGCAGGTCTGAACGACTGTGCTGGCGAAGGAGTCGAGGTGCAGCAGGCCGATCTTCCAGTACGGGATGCCGTCAGCGGTGGTGAGGTCGTAGAAGCGTGGGCGCTGCTGGGGCGAGGCGGTGGCCAGCCGCCGACTGCCCTCGAAGATCGCGTATCCGTCGTCCTCTGCCTTCAGGGCATACGGCGAGCCCGCGGCAGTGGCGTTATCAGTCGGAACTGTGATCGGGAAACCGCCGACCCAGAGCATGCCAGAATCGCTTGGCCCGGCGCCGCCCTGGCGACGCTCGAGCGGCGCTTCGACCCGGAGGCCGCGTGCCTGCAGGTCGACCACCAGGTTTGCCAACGAGGTCGCAGCATCGACGCGCTCTGCCTGCCGGGTCGGAGTTGATTCAAGTGGTGACACTGCGCCGGAACCCCCACGGCCCATGTTCATCTCCGCGCCCTCCCCAGCGTTTACTTCACGAGACAAACTGTGACCTTTAGTAAAGGCATGCGCCGGTGTCGACGTCAAGGGATGGGTGCGCGGCCGCAACAATCAAGCGCCGGCTTGCAACTCGCGATAGCGCAGGGCGGAGGCCGCGTCGACTATTGCGTCTGGCGGTAGTCCACCGAGCTCGAGACCCTTCGCGCCCGCCAGCTCGGGTAGTGCGGCTATCAGCTCGTTGCGACGCTCGAGCACGGACTCGAGATCGGCGCACTGCTGCCTCAGCTCGTTGGCCACCATGCCGACCAGGGTGATGGCGCGCTGGTAGCCGTCCGGGTCAGTCATGGCCATCGGGTAGAGACGAGACTCTGCGCTGGTGAATCTGAGAAGTACCGCCGAAGGGATGGGGTCGGGGGGTCCGGTCATGGCCGTCCAGCACCCTGGCACAGGCAGCCTTGTCTACACCACTGACGTTCACTATCGTTCATAATCACTTAGTATGCTAAACATTTCGCTCTGCTCTTCTTGGGCACTGCTCGCGCGACCGACGCTCGCAGTGCGGATTGTTGACCGTATCGGCTGATCGTCCAGCGAAGTGAGGGGTCGTGACCAGGACCGCGGTAGTCGCCCTCGGGGGGAACGCACTCGTGGCCGAGGGTCAGCGCGGGACCTATGACGAGCAGCGCGAGAACGCCGCGGCGATGGCCCGGCCGGTCTGCGCATTGCTCGAGGCAGGCTGGCGCGTAGTAGTTGTCCACGGCAACGGGCCTCAAGTCGGTAACCTTGCGATTCAGCAGGAGCTGGGCAGTGCGGAGGTGCCGGAGATGCCGCTGTTCAGCCTGGGGGCTATGACCGAAGGACAACTCGGTTCTCTCATCGCGATTGCGCTGTATCGGCAATGTGGCCGCCGCAATCGCATCGCCGCCCTGCTGAGCCATGTCATCGTTGACCTCGACGACCCGGCCTTTGACCGCCCGACCAAGCCGATCGGACCCTTCTTCCCCGAGGAGGCTGCGCATGAGCTCGCCCGCACACGACGGTGGGACGTCTCCGAGGATGCTGGTCGGGGCTTCCGGCGCGTGGTTGCCTCCCCCGAACCGAAGGGGTTCGTCGAGATCGGTGCGATCCGCTGCCTGCTGGACGCCGGGCATGTTGTGGTCACGGGCGGCGGAGGCGGGATCCCGGTAGGTCGTACAGATGAAGGCTGGGACGGTGTTGATGCCGTCATCGACAAGGACTCTGCAGCTGCCGAGCTCGCCTGCCAGCTGCAGGCCGAGGCGCTCGTCCTGATCACCGGTGTGGACGCCGTGCAGCTCGACTTCGGCAGGGACACCCAGCGGCCATTGACCTGGGCGAACGCGGCGGAGGCTGAGCGACACCTGGAAGCGGGCCAGTTTCCTGCGGGCAGCATGGGTCCCAAGGTGCGCGCCGCCATCTCGTTCGTACGTAGGGGCGGGCAGCTCGCCGTCATCACCTCCCCGCGGCTCGTGGTCGACACACTCGCAAGTGACGACCCTGCCGACCAGTCACTGGGAACCCGCATTACGTCGGTGACGAGCCGCAGCGGGGCGCTGGCATGAGTATCGCCATCAAGGTCTTCCCAGACACCTACATCGACTCCGTCGTGCAGCTCCGGGGGATCCGGGCGATGCGCGAGATCTCCGACGTCGAATGGGCCAGTGCCGCCATGGCGACACCTGCGAACATCGAGACGCTACGCGCCGAGGGCGTCGACCCGGCCGACGTCGAGGGCGCCGGGTCCAACGACCTCTTCATCGTGGCACGGGCGCGTGACGAGGAGACCGCCTCCAAAGCTCTGACTGTCGGCGAAGCCGCCGTGCTCACCGAAGGCCCGGTTGCCGAAGGCGGGCAGCAGGCAAAGGCTCCGCGTTCGCTGCGGGAGGCGTTGCGTGGGCAACCGGGGTCAAACGTCGCGGTGGTTTCGGTGCCGGGTGACTACGCAGCGCTGGCTGCCTACCAGGCGCTGTCTTCTGACCTTCACGTGCTCCTGTTCAGCGACAACGTGCCGCTGCCCAAGGAGATCGCCCTCAAGGACTACGCGCTCAGCCGCGGCCGGCTGGTGATGGGGCCCGGCGCCGGCACAGCCGTGCTCGGGGCCACGGGTCTGGGCTTCGCCAACGCCGTCCGACCCGGACCGGTCGGCGTCGTCGCCGCGGCGGGAACTGGTGCCCAGGAGGCGATGGCTCTGCTGGACCGATGGGGGGTGGGAGTCAGCCAGGTCATCGGCGTCGGAGGGCGCGACCTGTCCACCGAGGTCGGAGGACGAATGGCGAAGGCCGCGATCGCTGCTCTGCGGGAGCACGCTCAGACCGATGTCATCCTGCTCGTCTCCAAGCCACCTGCACCGGACGTCGCGGCTGAGGTGCTCGCGGCCGCGGGGGAAACCCGTCTGGTCGGCGCCTTGGTCGGGCTGGATCCCGAGTTCCCAGCGCCGCCCGGGGTGGTGCTCGCGGACACCCTCGAGGGCGGAGTTATGGCGACACTCGATGTTCTCGGAATGGCAGCCCCGGACTCGACGCTGACAGTGGGGCCCTCTGTAGCGGAGGCGCGCCGACGGATGACGCCGGGCCGCGCCCTGATCAGAGGACTGTTCTCCGGCGGCACCCTCTGCTATGAATCCCTCGTCCTTCTTGGCCGGACGATCGGTGAGGTCCGGTCCAACACTCCGATCAACCCCGCATGGGGCCTGCCGGCGCCGTCCGGATCGCACCAGTGCCTCGACCTGGGCGAGGAGGAGTACACCCGGGGGCGTCCGCACCCGATGATCGACCCCGAGGCACGGGTCGAGATGCTGCGCGAGCACGGTGCGGATCCTGAGGTCGCCGTCATCATCTTGGACGTGGTCCTCGGGTACGGCGCACATCCAGACCCGGCCGGGATCCTCGCGCCGGAATGCGAATCGGTGATGGCGGAAGGCGGTCCGCAGATCATCGCCTACGTGCTCGGAACCGATCAGGACCCGCAGCGCTACTCCGTCCAGCGGAAGAGGCTTGTCGAAGCCGGTTGCATCGTCACCGAGACTGCGGCCAGGTCCTCCCTGGTGGCCGCTGCAATCGCCACAGACAATCCCGGTTTGCTACGGATGCCACTGTGAGTGAACCTTTCTCAGCTGCGAGCGTCGGCATGCGCGAGCAGCTCAAAGAGATTGTCCGGCCGGGTCAGCGCCGCGTTGCCCTGGTTACCTATTCGACCAAGCCACGCGGCGGAGTGGTGCACACGCTGTCGCTCGCTGACGCGATGGTGGATCAGGCGATGGACGTAAGCATCGTGGCGCTCGGCAATCCCGATCAGGGCTTCTTCCGGCCCGTGCGAGCGCCGTACGTCGCTGGTTCCTCCGTCTCCACCGGCAGACACCTTGGAGCAGCGAGTGTTCGCATCGATAGATGATCTCGAGGCGGGGCTGTCCGAGGTCGCCGCTGACCTGGACATCCTCCACACCCAGGACTGCATCTCGGCACGTGCGGCGGCTCGGGTGAGAGACGCCGGCGCCCGCGTCCGCGTCGTCCGCACCGTCCACCACGTCGACGACTTCACCACTACTGCCCTGATTGAGTGTCAGCGCAAGGCAATCGAGGAACCCGACGAGCTGATCGTCGTGAGCGAGGACTGGCGCAACCGTCTCAAGGCGGAGTTCGGCGTAGAGGCGACGGTCATCCACAACGGTGTCGATGCCGACCGCTTCGGTCCGATCGAGGAGAGCAGGCGAGTGGCTGTGCGCCAGAAGGTGGGACTGCACGGCCGGTTCGTGTTCTTGTCCGTGGGCGGCATCGAGCCGCGCAAGGGCAGCGTCTACCTCTTCGAGGCGATGTCGATCCTGGCCCGAGCGCTCGATCCAGCGCCCGCCCTCGTCGTCGTCGGTGGTCACTCGTTCCAGGACTACGCCCGCTATCGCGACGACGTGCTCGCGATGCTGCCCGGTCTCGGGCTCCAGTTGGGCCGCGACGTCGTCCTGGCTGGCTCCATCAGCGACGCCGAGCTGCACGCGTGGTACCGGAGTGCTGATGCGCTGGCCTTCCCGTCGATCAAGGAGGGATGGGGGCTGGCAGTCCTCGAGGCCATGGCGGCCGACCTGCCGGTGGTGTCGAGCGACATCGCTGTGCTGCGCGAGTACCTCACGCCCGATGAGTCCGCGGTGATGACGCAGGTCGCAGACCCGACGTCCCTCGCAGAAGGCATGCGTCGTGTAGTCACGGATGATGCCCTCCGGGAGAGACTCGTCCGCGGCGGTCGCAGCGTGGTGCCGGCCTTCAGCTGGGAGCGGGCAGCGAAGGAACATGCTCGGCTGTACGCCGAGATGACCCTCTGACCTTCCGAGATGAGCGCTGAGCCTGTCGAAGCGCGCCCTTCGACAGGCTCAGGGCCTTTTTATGAGCTGCTCGCGCAATCGCGCGTGGAAATCCGCCTACTTCGTCGCTCGCATAGGAAAACGCCTCCGCTCGCTTCTCCTCAGCACGGCGGCGCGCGATTTCCCGACGCTCGCAGCTGTCGACCTCAGGCGACCTTCAGACCGTCCAGGTCTGCATGATCAGCGCGCCGCTACGGCGAGCTGTCAACACCGCGTCGAGCACGTCGAGCGGGTTGATCGGCCTGACGCCTTCCATCATGTCGATCTCGCGCATGCCGTAGAGGGCAGCGGCGGAGAACCTGCAGGCGTAGACGTGGCCGCCCTCGTCCATGAAGGTCTGCAGCTGCTTGTTGTAGCCGAGTGCGCCGGGGAACGCCTCGTCGCCGACCTTGGGGTAGCCGCGGGTTGCCGATGCCATCAGCGAACCGGGACCGTAGAGCACCAGGTGGGTGTCGAAACCCTTCCGGTTGATGCGGGTTGCCGTGAGCATGTTGACCAGGCCTACCGAGCCCTCGAAAGGCACGGTGTGCATGAGGATAAAGGCCTTCTCCCCAGGTTCCGCCTGGATGTCCTCGAAGACCTTGTCCTCGTAGTCGACGATGGCGTCACCTTTGCTGACGCGCTCACCCACGATCTGTGCCATTTCCTGACTTCCTCTCTCCTTGGGTTGAACTTCTCGAAACATAGGACTGCACGGCCGACCCGTGCGGTTGTGGCGGTGGGGCCCACTGCCGACGATGACTTCCCGGCATGGCCCGCATCACCTTGTGCCGTAGCGTCCACGGCAGCGCTCGGTAGACCGGTGCGAAGATGCGCAGCCAGAAGAGCTCGCGCAGCCCGTAGGGGGACCTGGGTTCGCGGGCGCCGTGCTGCCGGGCAATCCGCTCCTGCGCCGCGATCAGCAAGTAGTGCTCGGAGTTGCGCCGTAGCCACTGAGAGAAGGACATCTCAGCTCTTCGGCACGGCGTCGAGGCCGCTTTGGGCGGCCACCACGATGGGCTCGTTGAGGGCCCCGATGGCCGGGGAGTAGACGTTCTCCATCCGCGCTAGATCGTGCAGGGTGAACCCGAACTTGACCGCCATCGCGAGGAAGTCGGCACGCTCCTTGATGCCCTCGCCGCCGACCATCTGGGCGCCGAGGAGCCGAAGGCTGCCAGGCTGCGCCAGCAGCTTGACCTTTACCGGCTTGACTCCGGGGTAGTAGCGGGCTCGTGAGATGCCCTGAGCGGTCCCGACGACGTACGGAATTCCGAGTGCGGTAGCGGTCGTCTCGCCGAAGGATGCTCCCCCGATGATCCACTTCCCGGCCGCGGTGCCCCACGGCACGTAGACCGCGCTATAGGTCCGTCGACCACCACCGGCGTTGACGCCGGCCGTCTTGCCTTGGGCATAAGCGTGGCTGCCCGTCAAGCCCTGCAGCGGTACGCGGGTCAGCCCGTGCGGAATCTCGGTGCAGTCTCCGGCTGCGTAGACGCCGGGCACCGATGTCGCCATCCGCTCGTCGACGATGATGCCGCCTGTCGACCCGGTCTTGAGACCAGCGGCGACCGCGAGTGCTGTGTTTGGCTCCTTGTGAGTGCAAATCACGGCCAAATCGGCCTTGATCTCGCCATCGGAGGTCTGCACCGCGGCTAGCTGCCCGTCACCGACGAACGCCTTGAGGGTCGTGTTGAAATGCGCGACGACTCCGAGCTCGCGCCACGACTCCTCCACCGGAGCCATGATGTCCGGGTCGGCCACCTCTGACATCGGCCACGGGCTCGGGTCCACCAGATGTGTCTCGATGCCTCGGTGCGCGAGCGCCGTGACCATCTCGACGCCGAGGGGCGAGGCCTGCACGACCACTGCGGATTTGACCGTGTCCAGGACTTTGTCCCACTCGATGGCCTCACGGATGTTCTTGACGTAGTAGAGGCCGCTGAGGTCGCCGCCCGGGACGCCCGGATCGGCGTAGTTGAAGCCGGTGGCCAACACGAGCGTGTCCCACGCGACCTCGCCCTCGCTCGCGACCTGAACGACCTTGCGCTTCACATCGACACTGGTGACGTCGGTGTTGTAGTGCACATCGATACCGGCGTCGACGTAGGCCTGCTTGGAGGCAAGAAACAGCTTTTCGAAGTTCTCGATCTCCCGGCCGTGCACATAGGGGATCCCACACGGGCTGTAGGCCACGTCGTCGAAGCTGGTGTAGACGACCACCTCGGCTTTTGGATCGGCCGCCTTGACGCCACCCGCCGCGCCCATCCCGCCTGCGCTACCACCGACGACTACGATCTTGCGAGCCACTACGAGCCTCCGTCTGCACGTGGGAGGACCTGAAAGTCGCCCACCATGGTTGACTTTCGTTTACTATATTGCATGCCACCGGACCGTCAAGGGAAGCAAGATCATGGCCATCACCAAACACAGTCCCGCCAGCTCGGTCCGTATCGAGGAGCACGTGGACGGGATCGTCAGCTCCATCGGACCGAAGGTGAAGAAGCTGCGGCAGGAGCAGAGGTTGTCGCTGCAGCAGCTGGCGATCAAGGCAGAAGTTTCAGCGGCAGCCATCCACAAGATCGAACGCAACGACATGGTGCCGACGATCACGACCCTGCTCAAGATCGCGACCGCGCTGGATCGCGCGGTCACCTACTTCGTCGAGGATGAGGCCTCGCCCGAGCCGGTCGCGTTCACACCGGCCGGGGATCGTCCCGCAGTCTTCACTCCGCACGAGGGCCTGACGCTCGAGGGGGTATCGGGGCCGTACGCCCCCTTCCGCAGCGCGGCAGCGGTGGCCACCGTCTCCCCAGGCGCGAGCAGTGGGTCCAAGCTGCTCGTCCATGCGGGAGAGGAGCTGGTCTTCACTCTCGAAGGCAGGCTGGTGTTCGAGATCGGCGGGGTACGCCACGAGGTCGCGGCCGGAGACGCGCTGCATTTCATGGGTGACCAACCCCATCACTGGGCGAACGAAGAATCCAAGCCCGCTCGCGCTCTCTGGATCGCGCTCAGAGACTCCTGATCTACGCCTTCTCGCCGTACAACTCCTCGTAGTTCTGGTAGAGGATTCGCTGCTTCAATTCGTCGCTGACAGGGGCGCCGTTGATCTTCCAGTATTCGCTCCAGAAGTCGCTCCACGGCTCGTCGGATGCGAAGAGGACCCGATCCTCGCCGACGCCGCGTCGCTCGATCTCCGTCATCAGCCAACGCGCACCGAAGCCGATCGTCCAGGTGGTGTCGCAGTAGACCCGGTAGCCCTCCTCGACCCAGTCCAGGAACTGCGGGACCAGCTTGATGTGTCCGCTGACGCCGCCGCCGAAGTGGACGAGGTAGATCTTGATCCTCTTCCCGTACTTCTCGACGAGTGGGATGAAATTGTTGATGTCAGACGTGCCGCCGGCGCTGGTGTGGAAATGGAACGTGAGGTCGTGCTCCTCAACCGCGGCGAAGCAGGCCTCCGCGATCTCTTTGGTGTCGTCGTCCCAGGTGTTGGGGTCGGGGTTTCCGCCGAGCAGGAAGGTCGTCTTGAGAGCGACGATCCCCGGCTCACCGGCACGCTCCAAGGACTTGAGGGTCATCTCCTTGTTCTGCGGTAGGAACGAGACCCACAGCCCTCCGACCAGCCTGTCATTCTTCTGGACCGAGTCGAGCACCAGGTCGTTGAGCGAGAATGGCTGGCTCTGGACGGGGATCCCGTAATTCGGCAGGATCAGTCCGCGCTCGACTCCGAGACGATCGAGATGGCCGAGGTAGGCAGCTGCGTCGGCGAACTCATAGACGGTGCACTTGACCGGCTCCTTCAGGTTGTAGAAGGCCCACGCATCCATCTCGCCAATGTGGCTGTGTGCATCGATGACCCTGCCCTTGACCTTCTCCGGTGCTGCCATGACTGATCCCTTCTCGACGTCCACTATGCGATGTATATGCATCGGATAGTAGACCCGGTGCCAGTCGGTTGTTGAACCCGGTCATCGACGATGCCGCACGCCTGCGCGGGCCGGCGAACTAGTCGATCTTGCGGCCAACCATGGACATTCCGCGAGGCGTGGGCGGTCGTGCCGATGTGCGGACGGTTCTTATCGAGCGGCTGGCCCGCGAGGATCGAAATCGATCGTCACTCTTCCAGCTCCGCGAGCATCTCGCCTGCGGTGGTGTTGCCCTGGTCCGCGAGGCGCCGCAGTTCCTCGAGGTTGCCCTGCTCGCCAGCAAGCTCGATCAGCTGGTCGCTCGCGGTGGTGTTGCCCTGGTCGGCAAGCCGCCGCAGTTCCTCGAGGTTGCCCTGCTCGCCAGCAAGCTCGATCAGCTGGTCGCTTGCGGTGGTGTTGCCCTGGTCGGCAAGCCGCCGCAGTTCCTCGAGGTTGCCCTGCTCGCCAGCAAGCTCGATCAGCTGATCAACCGCATCCTCGTCACCGCCCTCGGCACGTTCCCGCAGAACGGATAGGTCTGATTCGTCCATGACGCTGAACCTTCCTCTGTCTTCCCCAAGCCGGTCGGACTCTTCGTCCGAACGGGTGGCGCGGCACGAATCGAACGTAGCGGACAATACGGCCGAACGACGCGGGGCTTGCGTCTGGCGTACCCTCCCTGAGTGAGTAAGGAGGCAGTCGCACGCCTCTGCTTCGGCGCGACGTTTGTGATCGCCGCCTTCTCCCTAGGCTTGCAGTTCGTCCAGGATTGGCTCGGGGTTTGGGACGATCCCGGGGCCGTCGGGCAGTCCCACGCGGTCCGGGTATGGAGGTTCTTCAGCTACTTCACTACGCAGGCCAATCTGCTGGTGGTCGCGACCTCGCTCGGTCTCGCGCGGAGCCCCGGTCGTGACGGCCCGGGCTGGCGGGTGGTCCGGCTCAACGCGCTGACCGGCATCACCATCACCGGTCTCGTGCATTGGTTCTTGTTGCATCCGCTCGACGACTTCCGCGGTTTGCAGTGGGCCTCCGACACGCTGGTCCACATCATCGTTCCAATCCTTGTGGTGCTGGGCTGGCTCGTGTTCGGGCCGCGGCGGCGGATTACCACCCGCGTTGTCGTCTTGGGGATGATTTGGCCGGTCGCGTGGCTGCTCTACACCTTGCTCGTGGGCCGGATCACCGGCTGGTATCCCTACTTCTTTCTTGATCTCGAACAGAGCGGCCCCGGCGTGGTTGCGGTGTACTGCGTGACGATCTTGATCTTGCTCTTTGTCGTGTCCTGCCTGTTCTGGATGGGCGATCGCTGGCTACCGGGTCGCCAACCTCGGCGAGCTCGCGGCTGATGGAGAGCCGATCGACCCTCATCGGCTGCGGGCCGATGACTTCGACCTGTAAGCGCGGTCACGACTATTTGGGCAAGTGGCGGCTTTGGGTGGCGCCATCACGCGACGACAAGTCCGTTCCACGACCACCGCGGGATGTGCAGCCCGTCCGGGACATCCTCTGCGGACCGCTGGTACTCGGACATTGTGGTCACGGTCGTCCACGCGAAGTAGTCGTGCAACACCTGTCGGAGCCGGTCGTCGTCGGCGAGGCCGACGTCGGCCAGTGCTTGATCGAAGCAGGTGATCGCTCTACGGTCCATCTCCTGGTGCGGACCGTTGCCGCTATGCATCCGTACCACAGAGGACTGGTCGCCGTAGCAGTCTGAATACGTCGTTGGGCCACCGAGCGACTCAGCCCAGTAGGCAGCGAGCCGCGGGGTGTGCTCGGGATGGAACCCGTGGCTGAACGCGTGGCTGACCACCTCGTCAACCATCACCCTGGCATGCCATGCGCTGGCCAGGCGCAGCAAGCCGTCGGTACCACCCGCGGCCTCGTATACCGTCTGCATGCTCCAAAGATGGCACGATGCCGCGCCTGATCGGCGATCGCCGACACCCGTCGTGGACGCCAGTCCTTGAACTGGTGTTCGGGGACGCTAGACGGCGTCGCGAAGGAGTGAGACCAAACAGGTGAACTGCCCAGCGACATCCGTGGCGTGATCTGGGTTCGCCGAGCAAGGGCTGCTCGGTAACCAATAGCATCGCGGCGTGCCTCCCCGCGCGCTCAGGATTCCTGCCGATCTTCGACGAGGTAACCGACGCCAAGAGGCTGAGTGGCGGGGGGCCATCGTGGTGGATGCCGGTTGGCCACAGCGCCTAGGCGACCTGACCGTCGTGAAGGGATCGCGGTGCGACACCCGGTAAGCGAACATACGCCCGGCCCCAGCGGCTATGACGCCGAGCTGTGGCGGCACAACCAACTACTGCGCCAGGCCTGCGGCGTCCAGCTCCACGACCACGTCCTCGACATCGGATGTGGCACCGGGCAGACGACCCGACAGGCCGCGCGCACAGCTCAGGCAGGCAGTGCGCTCGGGGTCGACATTTCCGCACCCGCCATCGAGCGTGCCCGCGAGCTGGCCCAGACAGAGGGGCTCGGCAACGTCACCTTCGAGCACGCCAACGCACAGGTCCACCGCTTTCCGCACCAGCGCTTCGACCTGGCAATCAGCAGATTCGGCACGATGTTCTTCGACGACCCCGTCGCCGCCTTCGCCAACATCAGGCGGGCGCTGCGCCCGGCCGGGCGCCTGGTGATGATGGTCTGGCAGCCCCAAGAACGCAACGAGTGGGACATCGCTATCCACCAATCCCTCGCAGCACCACAGGGGCCAGTAGCCGCCGCTTCCGCCGGCCCGGATCCATTCTCACTGGCCGACCCGCCAACAGTGAAGCAGATCCTGGGCGCCGCGGGCTTCGCCGACATTACCTTCACCGACGTAGACGAGCCGGTCTACTACGGTCCGGACGTGGCCGCCGCCCTCGACTGGGTCCGCGGCTTCAGCTGCACCAGCGAGATACTGAAGCGGCTGGACCCCGCCGCCGCATCTCGCGCGGTCCGGCGTCTGCGCGAGACGCTCGCCGCGCACCTGAGCGACGACGGTGTCTGGTTCAACTCCCGCGCCTGGATCATCACCGCTCGTCGCCACTGAGAGGGAACACAACCACGCTCAGCCAGATGATCAACCCGAAACTGTGTTGGGGGTATGTCGCCGGCGCACCGCCAGTGGTCCCGCAAGAAGATGATCATGGCCCACCTGAAGCGCGTCATGGGCCGAGATCTCTACCGCGTGATCGTCGCCATTAGGACTGCTTGACCGACACAGAAGCATCTTGCCGGACAGTCCTCCACTGCCGCTCAGCGCGGCGTGATCTTGAGGTTGGAAAAGAAGGATTCGCTGCCGATGTCGACGAACAGGCCGAGGGCGCCGGCGACGGGTGGCGCCTTGGTTTCCCTCAATGTCAGGGTTTCGTTTCCGTTGACAGTCGCGGTCAGGCGCGTGTCGTCGATGTCGAGCTTGAGCGTGATCCATTCGTCGGGGCCGATGTCGGCGCCCGCTTCGTAGTCCCCGTCGGGGTACTGCTCACGCAGCCGGTCGAACTTCCAGTCGGGGTAGGCGAAGTACTGGATGGCGCGCTGGTCACGTGGGCTGGGCGGGTTCGTCTTCTGTCCGTTCAAGGGGCGCAGGTAGACCGCTTCGAAGCGGTCGGCATCGGCGGTGACGCGGTAGGCGATGCCGGCGAAGGCCCGGGCGTCGGCGGGTCCCTTGCCGTTGAGACGGCTCAAGATGTTGACCTCGATGGTGCCGTTGGTGAAGTTGGCGGGAATGATCACGAAGGTGGGCATGTCCACGTAGTCGACGCCGGGCTTGCCCGCCAGGGTGACGGCATCGGTCAGCTCGACGCGCAGCGCCCTGCGGCCGGCAACCTCAGCCGGGACAGCGGTGACGGCGCGCAGTTTGGCACCCTCCGGCAACTCGCTCAGGACATGCGTCGTGGCAGCGGGATCGGCCTGAGTCACGGTTGTCTCCTCAACTAAATCTTGCTTTGGTGCTGCTGCGATCTTGCTTTGAAGCTGCGTGGGGTGCGGCGACGATCCAGATAGCGATGATCATGCAAGGGCACCTTCGATGGATCAAGGGGTGGCGGGGGCCGACCGCAAGGTAACTGATCGGCCCCGACGCCAGGGTTGCGTTCGTGAAGGTCAGGCGGTCTTGATCGCGGACACCTCGAATTCGAGGGTGATCTTTTCGCTGACCAGGACGCCGCCGGTCTCGAGCGCGGCGTTCCAGGTGATGCCGTAGTCCTTGCGGTTGATGACCGCGGAGCCCTCGAACCCGACCCGCAGGTTGCCGTACGGGTCAGTGGCCGCGCCCTCGAACTCGAACGGGATCGTGACCGAGTTGGTGACTCCCCTAATGGTCAGGTCACCGGTGAGCTCCAGGCTGGTCGGGCCGCTCTGGCGAACGTCGGTCGCCACGAAAGTGACCTGCGGGTACTCCGCCATGGCGAGGAAGTCGTTGCTGCGCAGGTGTGCATCGCGTTGCTCGTTTCGGGTGTCGATGCTGGCCGCCTGGATGGTCAGCTGGCCGGTCGACTTGGACAAGTCGGTGCCGTCGAGGACCGCGCTGCCCTCGAACTCGTTGAACGCGCCGCGGACCTTGGTGACCATCGCGTGCCGGGCGACGAACCCGATACGGGTGTGGCCCGGGTCGATGACGTAGCTGCCGGACAGGTCGGACACGGTGGCGGGGATGGTGCTAATGGTAGCCATGCCTTGCTCCTAGTTCTTGAGAATGACGTCTGATTGGTGACGTGTCATATACATTGTGGTGCAACTTAGGTGACATGTCAACTATTCCGCTGTAGCATCAAAGTCATGAGCTCTGATGTGCGGTGGCTGACCGCGCAGGAGGAACGCCTATGGCGGCGCTGGCTGACGCTGAACGCGCGACTGTCAGCCACACTGCACAAAGAGCTACAAGAGGATGCCGGCCTGTCGATGCCGGACTTCGAGGTGCTGGTCCACCTCACCGACAGCCCAGAGGGCCGGATGCGGGTTACCGATTTGGCCCGGCTCCTGCAGTGGGAGCGCAGCCGAGTATCCCACCACGTGACTCGCATGGCGCGGCGGCGCCTAGTGCAGCGCGTGGAGTGTGCCGAGGACGGCCGCGGTGCCTTCATTGTGATCACACCGCAGGGCCGCGCTGCCATCGAACAGGCAGCACCGGGCCATGTCACCACCGTTCGCCGCCTGGTCTTCGACGCATTGAGCCCGCAGGATGTCGATGCCTTCGCAACGATCATCGACAAGGCGCTGGCCCAACTGGACAACCAGGCCGAAGGCCTCCCTGATAAGGGATAATGCGCCCCCGGTAGGAATCGAACCTACGACCGACAGATTTAGAAACAGACCATGATCAAGACCATGTGGGGAGCGCCCGGCAGAATGTAGTTACGTGGCAGAAGGGATCCTTGGGAGATGTCGTCGCTAGCGGGGCGTATGTCGTGAAAGCGGCGACGAAGGGAATGGTGCTTGTCCCCGGTGGGCAGTTTCGCATGGGGAGCGGGGACTTCTACCCTGAAGAACGCCCAATCCATGAGGTTGCCGTGAGCGATCTCTGGGTGGACGAGCACCCAGTTACTAACGCCCAATTCCGCCGGTTCGTCAAGGCCACCGGCCACCTCACCGTAGCCGAGCAGGCACCCGACGCGGCCGATTTTCCTGGTGCGGCAGCCGCTGATTTGGTGCCCGGCTCTCTAGTCTTCGTTGGCTCGAAGGGACCCATCTCGCTTGACGACTGGACCCGGTGGTGGGCATGGGTTCCAGGAACAAACTGGCGTCACCCCTACGGACCAGACAGCACCCTTGATGGGCGGGATCTGCACCCGGTCGTGCATGTGGGTTATGAGGATGCAGCCGCGTACGCAGTCTGGATCGGAAAAGTGCTGCCGACCGAGTCCCAATGGGAGTATGCCGCCCGTGGCGGGTTGGACGGCGCTACCTACGCCTGGGGCGGGGACTTCATGCCTAAAGGTCGCATCATGGCCAACACCTGGCACGGCCGATTCCCGTGGGAGAATCTTCGGCCCCACGGCTTTGACCGGACATCGCCGGTGAAGCGATTTGCGCCAAACGGGTACGGCCTCTACGACGTCGCCGGCAATGTCTGGGAGTGGACGACCACTCCGTGGGCGGCAGACCACACGACGACGGGCGACGCGCCGATTCATGCGTGCTGTACGCCTGGCATAGAAAACATCGGCGAACAGGACCGGCGAGTTATGAAGGGCGGTTCGCACTTGTGCGCACCTTCGTACTGCCATCGCTACCGACCTGCGGCTCGACAAGGTCATGGCGTACGCAGCACAACCAGTCATCTCGGATTTCGCTGCGTGCTCCCTGCCTAGTCTTCTAGGCAGCCAACGCCCACAAGGTCCAGCCCCTGACATCCGATCCGTGATCTACTGGCCGACTCGCAGGTCGGTGGGGCGTGAACGCCCTCGGTCGATGGCGAGCTCCACGCCGGTGTCAAGAACGCGGCCGGTTCGAAGAATCCTGCGCGATCGCCCGTCCTTGATCGACCGCGGTTGGCCGGTGATGATCAGCATGCGAACCTTGCTTTCGCCACAGTTGAGCAACCGTGCAACCTGGGGCCGGCGTATACCAGCGAGGCGTAAGGATCATTTCGATCTCTGAGTTTGCCTAATGATCAACACCCGCCGTCGTCAGGGGGTCACTTTTCAGCTGCCGTTGACATGAGCTGCCAACGCGCATCGTCCCGGGATATCAAGCTCCGAACCCCCAACCGCTGATTAAGAGAAGCCAGCGAAGACGTCGTGGCGGGTGTACCTGGGCTTGTGAAGGCGCAAACAGTGATCTGTGGACGGCGGCGGATGTTACTGCGTTGCTGTCACTGCTGCTGTCACGCCGGGTGCAGGACCGATTGACTAGCAGTCTGATCGGCAGGGCGAGCAGCTTCGACCAAGATCGCTACACCGGCGCGCGAGTTGATGATCACGCTCCTGCCGCTGATGATCAAGCTCCGCCGCTGGGTCCTGTAGCTGACACTTTGTTCAAGTGCGGTGATCTTCTGCGATCACCGAGGCAAGCTGGTCGATCTTCGGGGCGCCACGAGCGCTCAAGGCCGCGCTGGCCATCTGCGTGCGGACATGCCAACCTGAGACCAACCACGATTGGGGAGCGCGATCATGAAAACAAAAAAGAAGTCCCGAGAGGCTAGCCGAACTGTAAGTGGTGAGATCTCGCCGGCGGACCCGCTCACGGAGCGCGGGGACGGAGCTGCCAGCTTCGGGTGCGGGTGTCGCCCGCAAGGTCGCGCACCTGACTCCGGGGGAGCGTGTGGCCCGGGGGAAGGCGGCGCGTAATGAGGTTCCCCGGTCCAGCCATGGCGGTTGGGAGCCGGCCGTCAACCGACCCGACCCTGTTGGGTTGCTCGAGGAGCAGGCGGTAAGCCGGGTCCCCGAGCTGGTTCCCATCCGTTACGGCCGGATGCTGGTGTCGCCGTTCACGTTCTACCGGGGCGCCGCGCTGATCATGGCCGCCGACCTGGCGGCCACCCCCCGCTCCGGCCTGCACGCCCAGATCTGCGGTGACGCCCACCTGTCGAACTTCGGGGTGTTCGCCTCCCCCGAGCGGCAAGTGATGTTCGACATCAACGACTTCGACGAGACCTTGCCCGGCCCGTGGGAGTGGGACGTGAAGCGGCTGGCGGCGAGTTTTGAGATCGCTGGCCGCGACCGCGGGTTCACTCCCGCAGAGCGGCGCGCGATCGTGCTTGCCATGGCGGAGGAATACCGGACGCGGATGAAGCAGGCCGCCGGGATGCGCAACCTGGATATCTGGTACGCCCACATCGAGGTTGAGGCGCTGTTCGAACAGCTGCAGGCCGCTGCCACCAAAAAGCAGCATGCCAAGGCGAGGGCGAACTTAGCCAAGGCCCGAACCAAGGACAGCATGCAGGCCTTCGCCAAGCTCACCCAGGAGGTCGACGGCGAACGCAGAATCATCGCCGACCCGCCACTGATCGTCCCGATCGAGGACTTGTTGCCGCCGGGGAGAGAACGCGACGAGATCGAGGGGGAGGTCCGCGGCATCATCAGGGGCTACCGGCGCACCCTGGAGACCGACCGGCGGCACCTGCTGGAGAACTTCAACTACGTCCACATGGCCCGGAAGGTGGTCGGCGTCGGCAGCGTCGGCACCCGCGCCTGGATTCTGCTCATGCTCGGACGGGACGACCAGGACCCGCTGTTCCTGCAGGCCAAAGAAGCCCAAGAATCGGTGCTGGAACGGTTCGTCGGCAAGAGCCAGTACGCCAACAGCGGCCAGCGCGTCGTCGCCGGGCAACGCCTGATGCAGGCCGCCAGCGACATTTTCCTCGGCTGGCAGCGGTTGACCGGACTCGACGGGCAGGTCCGCGACTTCTACATCCGGCAGCTGCGCGACTGGAAGGGCTCGGCTGACGTCGACACCATGGCCGCCTCGGTGATGACGTTATACGCGCGGATCTGTGCGGCGACCCTCGCCCGCGCCCACGCCCGCTCCGGCGACCGGATTGCCATCGCCTCCTACCTGGGCAACAGCGATGTCTTCGACCAGGCCATCGCCGACTTCTCCAGTGCCTACGCCGACCAGAACGAGCGCGACTACCAAGCCCTGGCCCAAGCCGTGCACTCTGGCCGGGTCGTTGCACAGACCGGCTTGTAAGGAGGGCGCGAACCAATGGTCCGGCGAGTGTCTGTCCATTTCTCAGACGTTCCCTCCGCCTTCGATCCAGTAGCCGTTCGGTGCGATAGCCAATAACCGCGACGTTCCGGCACCCTCGCATGTCCTGAGCCGCTGATGTAGAAAGCGCCCGGCCAGGTGTTAGCTGGGACATTCCGCCCCCAGCGTGGACTCATCTCCCCAGGGGCACATCGCGTTCGTGACCGGGTGCGCGTCCGCCGAGACGTCGGCGACAGTCAGCCCGTGCCGAGGGCATGGCAAAGTTGCCCTGGGTGCATTACCCGCTGCGGGTGATGCGATGCGTGAACACAGGGTGCACGATGTCACCAGGTGCCGGTATGACGTAGGCGGCAAGGCGTGGTCCTGACCGTCCGCTTCTGACTCAAAGAGGAGAGTGTCCATGGATGAAGTCGATGATGTCGAGGAGCTGGGGCCGATCGACTGGATCGTGATCGAGTTCCCGGGGAGCAAGTTCAACGGACAGATTGCACCTGCGCTGCGCGACCTGGTCGAGCGTGATCTGATCCGTGTGCTTGACCTGCTGGTGTTGAAGAAGGATGCCGACGGGTCGCTTGAGGCGTTTGAGCTCTCCGACCTCGATGTGGGAGAGATCGGAGAGTTCCAGGACTACGAGTCTGAGCTGGCGATGCTGCTCAGCGAGGAGGATGTGACCTCGCTCGCCGCCGCAGTCGAGCCTGGCAGCTCGGCCGCAGTGTTGGTGTGGGAGAACACCTGGGCCGCACCGTTTGGCTCTGCCGTACGCCGGTCGGGCGGTCAGCTAGTGGCCAGTGGCCGCATCCCCATCCAGGCGATGCTCGCCGCAATCGAAGCTGACGAGAAAGAAGAAGCCGAGGGCACCGAGCAGCTAGCCGCCACGGAAGGAGAAAACTGACATGCCTTTAGCCAGACGACGTATGGGCCGGCCCGGGGTGGTTGGGCCCCGACCAGTCGCCCGGACCGCTGCCACCGTCGGTACCGTCGCGGTGGTAGCGCACGGGGTCAACCGGCGTTCAGACCGGCGAGACGACCGACGTGACGACCGGGGAGATCGGCGAGACGACCGCAGGGACCGCCGCGACTGAGCCGACCAGCGCACGCGCGGCGCTGGATTGTGGTCGAGTTCCCGAGCAGCAGGTTCAACGCGGAAATCGCGCATGCTCTGGATCATCTGGTCCGCCGCTGTCCTCGTGGTGGCCCAATATGTCAGTCGCAGCGCTGGTGTGAGGACGGTAGTAGTCAGCGATCGTCCGCGCGCTGAGCCCCGAGTCTGGTCGCGCGATCTGCTTCAGCCAATACTCACCCGCCTCGAGTAGCGGCATGGTCCGGTTGATGATGGCATCAGCTCCGCGAAGAACGGCTTCCACCGCCGCCTTCAGGGACTCCTCGGCTTCCTGCCTCGTCCGGCCGAATCGCACTATCTCTTGACGGATCCCGTCGTGGCCGCGGACGTAGACCCGAGCTTTCCATCGGGTCGCCTTCTGGGGCCTCTGTACGGCAATCTATCGTCCGGCACTGTTCTTGCACTGAGCCGTCACCGAGACGTCCCCGGCTTCGCCCAATGCAAGGTTCCTCACAGAGACAGCTCATTCCGCATGTGGGGAGCGACACGGTCCATGAGCGGATCTCGAAACTAAAGTACCTAGTGAGAG
>CAWIZB010000026.1:0-38876 GCA_963840505.1 uncultured Actinomycetota bacterium | reverse complement strand
GACATCCCACGACCGGAAGCGGTCAAGCTGCGGAGGTGAGGTTGTCTGGTTCGGTGTGCCAGGCGAGGTGCTCGTCGTAGAGGGTTTGATGCCGCAGGCAGCCGTGCAGGATGCCGACGTCGCCGCCGACGTCGCCGCCGATGGCGGCGAGTCCGCGGTCGAGTTCCAGGCGTACCCGTGCAGGCGTCCGGTCGACGAGTCCAGCGATCTCTGTGTTGGTGATGTCTTCGAGGTAACTGAGCATCAGCACTGCGCGCTGCAGCTTGGGTAGCTGGTCGTAGGCGGCGACGACGGCGCGGAGCTCTTCGGGTACGCGATCGATACCCTCGCGAACAGCCAGCTTCGGTGCTTGCGTTGTCTTCAAGAATGTCCGCACCGTGAGTTCGCGCAAGTCAGCCGGCGAGTCGACCAGCACTGACCAGCGCTGGCCCGCGGCAACCATCACTTCTCCAGCCAGGTCGGCTGGATCGGTGCTCAGCGTCGCGCACCAGCGGAGCAGGTCCGCCAGCTCGTCGGCGTGCACCCATCAAGGCTAGGCGCGTTTCTTGGGCTTGCTGCTCGCCTTCGCCCCCGAGATCCAGCCGCGTCCTGTCAACATCCCACGCAGCGTGGGATCCTGGCGCTGTGCACGGCATGCACGCCATGCACAGCGTGAACATCCCACGCAGCGTGGGATGTTCACATCCGGCGGCGCTAGCTCCCGAGAGCGGCGGAGACGACGGCGCGGGCCGCCTCTTGGACCTCGGCGAGGTGCTCGGCACCCTTGAACGACTCGGCGTAGATCTTGTAGACGTCCTCGGTGCCGGACGGCCTGGCTGCGAACCAGGCCGAATCGGTCGCGACCTTCAGTCCGCCGATGGAAGCGTCGTTGCCCGGTGCCTTGGTCAAGATCGCGGTGATAGGTTCCCCAGCAAGTTCGCTGGCGGTCACTGCAGAGGGATCGAGCTTGGCCAGTTTCGCCTTCTGCTCACGGTTAGCGGGCGCATCGATACGGGCGTACGCGGGCGCACCATGTTCGGCGGTGAGCTCGGCGTAGAGCTCGCTGGGAGATTTGCCCGTCACGGCCTTGATCTCGCTTGCCAACAGGGCGAGCAAGATGCCGTCCTTGTCGGTGGTCCAGGTGCTGCCGTCGAGAGCGAGGAAGGATGCGCCGGCAGACTCTTCGCCGCCGAACCCGATCTCGCCAGTGCGCAGCCCCGGCACGAACCATTTGAACCCAACCGGCACCTCAACCAGTGTCCGGCCCAGGCTTTCGGCGACCCTGTCGATCATGGATGAGGACACCAGCGTCTTGCCGATGCCGGCATCCGGTCGCCAGCCGGGGCGGTTCGCGTAGAGGTACTGGATGGCAACAGCGAGGTAGGCGTTCGGGTTCATCAGCCCTGCGTCTGGCGTAACGATGCCATGGCGGTCGGCATCGGCATCGTTGCCCGTCGCGATGTCGTAAGCCTCCTTGTTGCCGATCAGGCTTGCCATGGCGTTAGGCGAGGAGCAGTCCATTCTGATCTTGCCGTCGGTGTCGAGGGTCATGAATGACCAGGTTGGGTCGACCTTGGGATTGACCACTGTCAAGTCGATGCCGAGGTTCTCCGCGATATAGCCCCAGTACTGCACGCTCGCCCCGCCCATCGGGTCAGCGCCGATGTGCACCCCGGCGTCCCGCACCGCCTTCAAGTTCAATGCGTTGACCAGGTCCTCACAGTAAGCCCCGAGGTAATCGAAGCGATTGATCTCCGAGACCACATCCGCGTACGGCTTTCTGCGGATTGCCGAGCTGTCAGCGATCAAGGCGTTGGCTCGCGCCGCGATAGCGCTGGTTGCGTCGGTGTCTGCCGGCCCACCGTGTGGCGGGTTGTACTTGAAGCCACCGTCGCGCGGCGGGTTGTGCGATGGAGTCACAACGATGCCGTCGGCAGTGTTGCTTGCGGTCGCTGTCGCGTTGTGCACCACGATTGCCCGGGAGACCGCCGGCGTTGGCGTGTAGTCCTCCTCGTCCTCGGCGCAGACGGTGACGCCGTTCGCCAGCAATACCTCGATTGCGGTCGTCCAGGCAGGCTTGGAGAGCGCGTGCGTGTCCTTGCCTATGTAGAGCGGACCCGTGATGCCTTGTGAGGCGCGATACTCGACGATCGCCTGAGTCGTGGCGGCAATATGCGCGTCGTTGAACGCGGTGTCCAGACTCGACCCTCGATGTCCAGACGTTCCGAACGTCACCTGCTGGTCGGGATTGCTGGGATCTGGAACGAGGTCGTAGTAGGCGCTGATGACTGCGTCGACGTCGATGAGGTCTTCTGGGAGAGCCGGTTGGCCGGCGCGAGGGTGAGCCATGGGCCACATTCTGCCGACAAAGGCAGTCAACGCGCGACTACATCTGTACGCGCAATTGTGGCTCTTCGATGTTCGCCAGGAGCGGCACCCGAGCGAACATCGCGGCGAGCGAAGTGAGCAATTGGACAGAACGCGAGCATGAGAAGGGTTCTGCCAGGATGGGCTGCATGAGCTCGTCCAGCTTCAACCGTCCTGGCGCCGTTGATCTTTCTCAGCTTGCACAGCAGGCAAAGCAGTCGGCTTCCGCGTCACCGCTTGGGCCGCAAACTGCCGGCGCGTCGTACGTCATCGAGGTCACCGAACAGACCTTCGAAGCTGAGACGATCCGCAAGTCCGCCAAGCACCCTGTGGTCGTCGAGCTCTACTCACCGCGCGTGGCGACGGGACAGCAGCTGTCCGACGCCTTGATCGAGATCGCGAACGCCTCTGATGGCAAGTTTCTGCTGGCCCGACTTAATGTGGACACGGCTCCTGGGATCGTCCAGGCGCTTGGGCTGCAGGCCGTCCCCACGGTTGTCGCACTGATCAACGGACAGCTGGCTCCGCTTTTCCAGGGAGTGCTGCCCAAGGATCAAGTGCAGGCGGCGATTGATCAACTCCTCACGGCGGCAGTGGCGAACGGGATCGTGGGACGCGCTCAGCCCGGTGGTTCCGAAGCACCGACAACTGCCGAGCCAGAGCCTGAGGCAGACCCCAGGTTTGCGGAAGCGGACGCGGCGATGCAGCGCGGGGATTTCGCGGCGGCGCGCGATGAGTTCGACAAGCTGCTCCAGGCCAACCCGAACGATGCCGAGGCCCAAGCTGGCAAGGCACAGGCGGGTCTGTTCGCTCGCGCGGCGTTGCTTGATCCGAAGTCCACCCTCGCGGCCGCCGATGACTCAGACGACCTGGACCGCCAGCTGGCGGCCGCCGACGTCGAGATGATCACCGGACAAGCCGAAGCTGCCTTCGCGCGGCTGATCGGGCTGATCAAGAAGGTGTCCGGTGAGGAGCGGAACCAAGCTCGGGTGCGCGTGCTGGAACTGTTCGAGACGCTTGGCAACGCCGATGAGCGGGTCCTCAAGGCGCGTCGGGACTTGATGACCGCACTCTTCTGACTCTGTTGATCTGATTGGGCTGATCTTGATCGGGATCTGATTGGCTGGGCGAGTCGCATATGCTGGCGCGGTTCTTTTTTTGGCACTCGGGAGACCAGGATGAGGCGGTCGTTCTTCGTCGTCGTAGCGGCGCTGATGTTGGCAGTGGCCGGCTGCTCGAGCAGCCCATCCGCCGGCAGCACACCATCGCCCACCCAACTGACATCGTCAGCACCTGCGACCACTCCGACACCAGCGGCCACGCCGTCACCAGCTGCACCGGACGCCACGTGCCTCAATGGGCGCTATCAGCTAGTGCGATACGTCGGCGCTAGGCGGATTTACGGCACCGGTGAAGGGGGAGACGTCACGATCACCTTCGACGATGGCTCCTACCTGCTACACGGCGCCGGCATGGATCCGATCAAAGTAACCCTGGCGGGTCAGACCGCCGACCTATTGGTGAATGGCACGCTCAGCGGTGACTATCGCGTGGCGGGCAACCAGGCCACTTTTACGGCGGGCGAGAGCACCGGCTCGGCGACGCTCAGCATCGGACCGTTGCAGGAGTCGGTGTCGATGGAACAAGTCGGCAGGGTGCTCGCTTCGAACGGCGCGGCCGGGTTAGTGTGCGCGAATGACGCGCTGATCATCACCCTGCAGGATCTTCGGCTGGAGTTCGGCAAGGTCTGACTTTCCGGCTGAATGTGCCCTGAGCCTGTCGAAGGGCACGCGCTTCGACGAGCTCAGCGCGCATTCATGTCTGCGTTTCGGGCTCAGGATCTGATCAGGGCGTGCGGCCGTCCTCGGTGTAGGCCATCTCATCGGGACCGAGTGAGGCCGCCAGCACCAGGCGCCGATGAGCAAGCGGTGTGACCAGCCCGGCTGCGGTGTCCAGGTCGACCAGTGCCACCCGCTTGATTTCGGTGGGCTGCAGTGACCAGCTAGCCAGATCGTCTTCGCCGACCTGGCCACCATCGAAGATCATCTCGATCGCGTCGTCCCACCCGAGATAGGGCGGCATCCAGTCCACGACGAGCAGCCGACCGACCGCCAGCTCGATGCCGAGCTCCTCGGTGACCTCGCGGCTCGCGCCCTGTCGCGGCGTCTCGTACGGTTCGACGATGCCGCCAGGCAGTTCCCAGTCGGCCTTGAACTGGGTCTCGCAGAGCAGCACCCGGCCGACCGCATCCCGCAGCAGCACATGCGCGATAAGGCGCTTCTTCGGGAGTGCTGAATTCATCACTCCAGAGAAGCCGTGCGGGCCGTGGGTTTCGTCCGAGGCGAGCCGTGCGAACAGACAGACATCACCGTACAAACCGTCTGGCCGCTCGACCGCTTGGCGGCGAATCCCCTCCAACCGGAAGCCGGCACGCAGCACCGCTCGCCGAGCAGCCAAATCATCAGCCGGCACTGATACCTCGAGGCGGCGTAGCCCGCGGCCGATCAGCGCGTCGTCGGCTGCGGCTCTGACTGCCCGCTCGAGCGACTCAGGACTGACCGATCCGCTCCAGTCGAACATGGCTATTCCGCCCTCGGAGACGCGGACGGTTAGGGCGAGATCAGTCACTCGTCGATGCGGCCAGCGATTCGGGCGTGCCCCGATTCGATCGGATTCGCAGCGGCCGGATCCGGCTCGGTGCTCATGACTGACCAACGTAGTCGACAGCGCACGACATCACCCAGCTGAGCTCAACGCTGTCGGTCAATTCAAGATCAGACTCGCTTCGGTTAGGCCGGCGGGCTCATTGGAGTCGGTGACTTGGGCGAAGTCGGCGGCTCGGGACTTGCCGGTGATTCTGGCGATGCGGGACTTGCCGGCGACTCCGGTGATTCGGGACTTGCCGGTGATTCCGGCGATTCAGGACTTGCCGGCGGCTCGGCAGCGCTCCCCTCCGGGGTAGGCGCAGAAGCTGCGGCAGCGGCACCTGGGACAGCAGGTTGCTCCGGTTCGGCTTTTGTAGCCTGGCCCGTCTCCGCGGGCCTGGCACGCCGAGGCCCCGGCGTCGCCGTCAGGGCCCCGTCCGCAGTCGTTGCATGTGGCGATGCCACCTTGGCGGCGGCACGGACGGCCCGTGTGGCCTTCTCGGGCTCGATCGCCTGCTCCTCATCCAGCTCGGGCTCGAGTCGCAGCCACACCGCACCGAGCGGCGGGATCGTGACCGAGGCGGACGCCACGTAACCGTGCGACGGCACCGGATGAGCAACCACCAGTCCGAGGTTGCCGATCAAGCCTGTGCCGTCGTAGACCTCGGCGTCTGTGTTCAAGATCTCCTTCCAGACCCCCTCTGTGGGCAGCCCGATCTGGTGGTCCGGACGGGGCTCGGATGAGAAGTTGGTGATGCAGGCGATCATCTGGCCATCGCCGTCGTAGCGGAGCCACGAAAAGACATTCCCGCCATGGTCATCGGCGTCGATCCAGGAGAAACCCGATGCATCCGTGTCACGCTTCCAGAGTGCGGGGTGCTCCTTGTAGATCGTGTTGAGGTCCTTGATCAGCCGCTGAAGACCGCGATGTCCCCACTCCGCGCTCTGCCACCAGTCGATGCTCCGACTTTCGGAGAACTCCCGACGCTGGGCGAACTCGGTGCCCATGAACAACAGCTTCTTGCCCGGGTGCGCCCACATGAAGGCATAGAAGGCCCGCAGGGTGCCAAACTTGCGCCACTCGTCCTGGGGCGCCCGCTCGAACATCGAGCCCTTGCCATGCACCACCTCGTCGTGGCTGATCGGCAGGATGAAGTTCTCCGAATAGGCGTACGCCATGGAAAAGGTCATCTCGTGGTGGTGGTATTGCCGGTAGAGCGGCTCACGGCCCATGTAGCGCAGCGAGTCGTTCATCCAACCCATGTTCCATTTGAACCCGAATCCGAGACCCCCCTTTTCGGTGCTCTGCGTCACCCCGGGCCAGGAGGTGGATTCCTCGGCGACCATGACGCTGCCGGGCTCGCGTCCGTAGGCGTGGGAATTGGTCCGCTGTAGCAGCTCGACCGCCTCCAGATTCTCGTTGCCGCCGTACTTGTTCGGCACCCACTGACCAGCTTCTCGCGAGTAGTCCAGATAGAGCATCGAGGCGACGCCGTCGACGCGTAGCCCGTCGACGTGGAACTCCTCCAACCAGTAGTAGGCATTCGAGATCAGGAAGCTTTTCACCTCATTGCGGCCGAAGTTGAAAATGTAGGAACCCCAATCGGGGTGCCATCCCAGCCTTGGGTCCTCGTGCTCATAGAGGGCGGTACCGTCGAAGCGCTGCAGCGCCCACGGGTCTGTCGCGAAGTGCCCGGGCACCCAGTCAACGATGACTCCAATACCCGCCTGGTGCAGCTTGTCCACGAGGTGCCGGAACTCATCGGGGGAGCCGAACTTCGACATCGGCGCGAAGTAGCCGGTGACGTGGTAGCCCCAGGAGCCTTCGAACGGATGCTGGGCAACAGGCATGAATTCCACATGGGTATAGCCCTGCCAGCCGCAGTACTCGACCAGTTCGTTGGCCAGCTCGAGGTAGGTGAGGCCTTGACGCCACGAGCCAATGTGCACCTCGTAGATGCTCACCGGCTCCGCATGCATGGCCTTTTGGCCGCGGTACCACATCCAGTCGTCGTCACCCCAGACGTACTGGCTTTCAAAGACGATCGAGGCGGTATGCGGGGCCGCCTCAGCGAACCGGGCCATGGGATCAGCCTTGAGCCGCCAGACACCGTCGGCACCAAGCACCTCGAACTTGTAGAGACTGCCTGTGCTGGCCCCTTCGACAAACAGCGCCCAGACCCCGGCGCCGGGCACTAGCTGCATGTAGTGCCCCTCGCCGTTCCAGTAGTTGAAGTCACCGACGAGCCGTACGGTCTGCGCGTTGGGCGCCCATACCGAGAATCGGGTGCCGGAGATCGGCCCACGGTCGGAGTCTTCGATGGTCATCTCCTGGGCGCCCAGGCGATGCCAGCACTCGGTGTCATGACCTTCGTGGAAGCCCGTGAGGTCCCAGCCAGTCAGACCGCCGCTCGGATCGTACGACATGAGTGCTACTCCTGTTCTCTGCTCGGGCTTACAAGCTCGCCGCGTTCTGTGGGCACCTGATTGCTGTCTCCAAGGGCCGGAGGCGGGTCAGAGCTTCCTGAGTCGCGACTGTCGGCCGCTAGTGCGGCCACTGCGCGAAGCGGGATGGCAACCCAGTCTGGCCGGTTCCGCGTCTCGTAGACGACCTCGTAGATCGCCTTGTCGGCCTCGTACGCGCGCAGCATGCTCATCTCAGCCGCACTCAACTCCCGTCCGGCGTACCCCCGGAGGAAGGCCGTGCGGCACTCTGCAGCCCAGGCCGCGCTGGACGGTCCTGGAACGCTCGCCGCCGCGTAGTCGAACGACCGCAGCATCCCGGCGATGTCTCGCCAGATGGCGTCGGGGGCTCGTCGTTCAGCCATGGTTTTCGCTGGCTCGCCCTCGAAGTCGATGATCTTCCAGCCGGCGGGCGTATGCAGTGTCTGCCCAAGGTGGAAATCCCCGTGCACCCGCTGCGTATCCAGAGTCTCGGCACCCAGGTGATCAAAGCAGCGCAGCAGCCCGGGAATGTGCGGCGCTAGCGCAGGGGCGATCTCGGCTGCCTCACGCAGGCGATCCATCATGATCACTGCCGTCCGGGTCCCCAGCACCTTTGTCGTAGGAAAGGCAGCGCGGAGGGCCTGGTGAGTCTCGGCGAGCGCCCTGCCGAGTGCCTCAGCCTCCACAGCGAAGCCCGAGCCGGTCCTGATCTCACCGGAAGCGTCTTCGGCCCGCAGCGAGTCGAGCGCCAGGTCCCAGCCGTCCACAGCGCCAGCCAGCATCTCGACCACCATGGCAAGATCGGCGTCCAGCTGCCGGCCGTCGGACACCCAGCTGCCCTGGATCCAGCCGAGCAGGCCAGCGACATCGGAGATCCCGGCTGCGTTGAGCGCGGCATGCACCTCGATGTCGAGGTTGTGGCCGAGTTCCAGACGCCGGAAGAGTTTGAGAATCGCTGTCTCTCCCAGCATCACCGATGTGTTGCTCTGCTGCCCGGTGAAGAGCCGTGGCTCAAGAGCGGAGCTGAGACCGGGCACCGCTGTGGTATTGAATCGGGCCTCGCTGTCCGTGCTGCGCAGCTGACGGCCCGCCAACAATGCTCGCAGAATCACCCGACATGCCTCAGCGTCCTGCGCGGCGTCGTACGCGATGACCGGACCCAGATCAGGATCGGTGACTCGGCTGATCTCGGCATGGTGCAACTCGGTGTGCGGGGCCGGACGGTAGGAGATTGCAAGCTGGTAGTACTCGGTGGGCGAAGCGGCAATCTCGTGTGCCATCTCAGGTGTGCCGACCGGGTCCAAATCCCGGGTATCGAGGTCATCCTGAGACTGATCGGGTATCGCCGAGGACGGCTCAGGATCTTCGGTTGCTGGATAGCTGACCTCGGCGATCTCGAACCGAACTGCTGGAGGGGCGGCAGGGGAGAAGAATTCAGAAGTCTCTGTCAGCCAGGGCAGAGGCGTCAGCGATCGGAGCTGGACCCGCCGGCCCTTGCCGGCAAACCAACGTGCATCGGAGATGTACCTCAGGACCTGGTCGGCTACCTGAGGATCGCCCGTTCCGCTCACTGCGTCCTAACCCTGCGTGGTAGCCGGCCCCGAGGCCGTGCTCCGTGAGCCGTACCGAATAAGTGTCAGAATGTGCGCCGGATCATCGTGGGTGAGTTTGACGAAGGCATGCTGTCCCCAGCGCCACGTTTGTCCGGTGATCTCGTCGTGGACGAGGTAGACGTCGCGGGCTGTAAGACCCAGAGCGTCCATGTCCAGATAGATCTCGGTCTCAACGATGTCGTGCGGATCGAGACTGACGATCACGATCACCACGTCTTCGCCGCTCCTCTTGGAGTAGACCAGCGCGCTGGAATGCGGAGCGTGATGGAAATGCAGGTCCCGGAGCTGCTGAAGTGCAGGGTGCTCCTTGCGGATTTGGTTGAGCCTGCCGAGCAGCATGTTGAGGTTCTCGCCGCTCTCCTCGGCGGCCTTCCAGTCACGGGGTCGGTATTGGAACTTCTCCGAGTCCAAGTACTCCTCCCGGCCCTGACCCAGCGCGGCGTTCTCGAACAGCTCGAAACCTGAGTAGACGCCCCACAGCGGTGAGAGCGTGGCCCCGAGCACCGCGCGAATGGTGAACGCCGGCTTGCCACCCCACTGCAGGAAAAGCGGCAAGATATCGGGGGTATTGACCCAGAAGCTGGGCCGGAAGAAGCTGTCCGTCTCGGTTGTCAGCTCCTTCATGTACTCCTCGATCTCCCACTTCTCATTGCGCCAGGTGAAATAGGTGTAGGACTGCTGGTAGCCGACCTTGCCGAGGCCGTGCATCATTGCCGGCTTCGTGAACGCCTCAGCGAGGAACAGCACATCCGGATCGGTCTTACGAACCTCAGCAAGCAGCCATGCCCAGAAGTTGACAGGTTTGGTATGCGGATTGTCGACGCGGAAGATCCGAACGCCGTGGCTCATCCAGAGCTTGAGGATCCGCAAGCACTCTAGGTAGATCCCGTCGCGGTCGTTGTCGAAGTTGATGGGGTAGATGTCCTGGTACTTCTTCGGGGGGTTCTCCGCGTACGCAATGGTCCCGTCGGCACGCTTGGAGAACCACTCCGGATGCTCGCTCACCCATGGGTGATCAGGCGATGCCTGGAGCGCGAAATCCATCGCAATCTCGAGCCCGAGCGACTTCGCCTTGGCGACGAACCGGTCGAAGGCATCAAAGTCGCCGAGGTCTGGATGAATGGCGTCGTGCCCGCCCTCAGCGCCACCGATGGCCCACGGCGACCCCGGATCAGTAGGTCCAGGGGCGAGTGTGTTGTTCGGACCCTTGCGGAAGGATCGACCGATCGGATGAATTGGCGGCAGGTAGACGACATCGAAGCCCATCGCGGCCGCAGCATCCAGCCGCTCGTGTGATGTATCGAACGTCCCGGAGATCCACTTCTGGTTCTCCTCGTCCCAGCTCGCGCCCTGTGAGCGTGGGAAGAACTCATACCACGAGCTGTAGAGAGCTGCCCGGCGATCGACGAAGATCGGGTAGTCAGGGGTGGGCGAGACCAGCTCCCGAGGACCATAACGACCCATCGCAGCGCGTACCTCGTCGGCAAGCACGACCTCCAACCGGTCCTCCACCTGCTGTCCTGAATTCAGGCTGTTGGCCGCACCGCCGAGCAGGGCAGCGTTCCGCGCGTCCCCGGCCGCTTCGGCTTCGGCGGCCGACCTTTCGAACAGGTCCCTGCCCTCGACGCACACCAGCTCGACGTCGATGCCGGCTGGGATCTTGATCTCAGCGTTGTGTACCCAGGTCTCCCAAGGATCGCTCCAGCCCTCGACCCGGAACGTCCACGGCCCTTCTGTGTCGAGCACAACCGAGGCTGTCCACCAGTCGAAGCCCAACGGGGTAGTGGGGTGCATCGGCTCGAGCCGCTGATTGCCGTCCGGGTCGGTCAGCACTACCGATGCGTTGACGGCGTCGTGGCCTTCGCGGAATACCGTCGCCCGGATCGGAATGGATTCTCCGACCACAGCCTTTGCCGGGTATGCGCCACCCTCGATAACCGGTGACACCTTGTGCACCGGAATGCGATCAATGGGTGTTCCCAGCACAGGCTGGCTCATGGTGACAGTGGGTTGGGCGGCTTCTGTCGTCGCCGGCGATTCCGTGGAGGCTTGGGGGGACGAGGATTCTGCCGAACCTGATTCTGCGGAGCCTGGCTGAGCCGCGTCGTCGCGCTCAGGTACAGGGAAGCCTGAGTTGGTTGCCGTCACGAGTGCCAACCTATCGGCCTCACTGCTTACGCGGCAGGGGGTCGGTGTCATGGGCTCGGGCTGCGTTCAACAGGCTCTGCCGGGTTGGGTCGAGTGCTCTGGGTGACGTAGTTCATCGACCGATGAACACACAAACCCAGTATGGCCAAAGGTTCGCCGGTAGGTTATGCGAGTGCGCGCTATCCGTCGTCTTATCGTGCGCCCGGTTCTGCCTGAGGTTCTGAAGCCTCTGGGCGATCTGGCCCGAAACTTGCGCTGGTGTTGGCATCCTGAGACACAAGATCTTTTCCGATCAGTTGACCCGCAGTTATGGGAGCGCACTAGCGGCGACCCGGTCAGGCTGCTGGCCGATGTGTCCGTCGAGCGCCTCCAGGCACTGTCCATCGACAAGCGGTTCATCAAGAACCTGCGCCTGATCGAGGCTGATCTTGCCGACTATCTCACCGGCGATCTCTGGTATCAGGGGTACGCGGCCGAGAACCCCGCAGTGCCAGCGAGTATTGGCTACTTCTCGCCCGAATTCGGCATCACCGAGGTGCTCCCGCAGTACTCAGGTGGCCTGGGCATCCTCGCCGGTGATCATTTGAAGGCTGCCAGCGATCTGGGCGTCCCGATCATCGGAGTCGGCCTGCTGTACCGGCAAGGCTATTTCCGGCAGTCATTGAATGCCGCAGGTTGGCAGCAGGAGCGCTACCCGCTGCTGGACCCGAACGCGTTGCCGTTGACCTTGCTGCACGATGAGAGCGGGCCGGTACGAATCGAGGTCCCGCTCGCCGGGCGTACCCTCTTCGCCCAGGTCTGGGTAGCGCAGGTGGGCCGGGTGCCGGTCCTGATGCTGGATTCCGACGTCGAGCAGAACGCGGGCTACGAGCGGGAGGTGACCGACCGGCTGTACGGCGGCGGTACCGATCATCGGCTGGAGCAAGAGGTGCTGCTCGGGATGGGTGGCGTACGCGCCATCCGCGCCTACTGCCGGATCACCGGCGCCCAGCCACCAACGGTGTTCCACACCAACGAGGGGCACGCTGGGTTCCTGGGGTTGGAGCGGATCCGCGAGTACATGCAAAACGGCGATGACTTCGATACGGCACTGGAACGCAGTCGCGCTGGCACCATCTTCACCACTCATACTCCGGTCCCGGCGGGCATCGACCGGTTTCCCCGCGAGCTGATCGTCCACCAGTTCGCTGGTTTTGAGGATCTGCCGCTGGACCGGGTCCTGGCATTGGGCGCGGAGGACTATGAGGGCGGGGACCCGGGCAAGTTCAACATGGCCGTGATGTGCTTCCGGCTAGCCCAACGAGCCAATGGGGTGTCTAAGCTCCACGGGGCCGTGTCCCGCGAGATGTTCCAGGGACTCTGGCCGTCATTCGACACTAGCGAAGTGCCGGTCACTTCCATCACTAACGGCGTGCACCATCTGACCTGGGTCCACCGTGAGCTGCTCGACCTGCTCGAGGCGCCGACCGGCAGCCCGTCAGAGAGCGATGGCTATGACTGGAGCGCGCTGGCTGACGTCGACAGCAAGGCGATCTGGGCACTCAAGCGGAGAATGCGCGAGGACCTGATCGTCATGACGCGCGCCCGGCTGGCGGCCAGCAGTACCAATCGTGGCATGTCGACGGACTGGGCCACCAAGACGCTCAATCCCGACGTGGTGACGTTCGGTTTTGCCCGGCGCGTGCCGTCGTACAAGCGGTTGACCCTGATGTTGCGCGATCCGGCTCGGCTGAAGGCGCTGCTGACCGACACGGAGCGGCCTATCCAGATCGTCATCGCAGGCAAGGCCCATCCAGCTGACGAGGGCGGCAAGGCCCTGATCCAGGAGATGGCACAGTTCGCCGACGACCCAGCAGTACGCGAGCGGATCGTATTCCTGCCCGACTACGACATGGCGATGGCCAAGCGGCTCTACCCGGGTTGTGACGTGTGGATGAACAATCCGCTGCGGCCGTACGAGGCGTGTGGCACCTCGGGGATGAAGGCGGCCTTGAATGGTGCCGCGAACCTGTCGATCCGCGACGGGTGGTGGGACGAGTGGTTCGATCCGGCGTACGGCTGGGAGATCCCGTCGGCCGAGGGAGCCGATGGCGCCGATCGTCGTGACGACATTGAGGCGAAGGCACTTTACGACATCATCGAAAACGAGATCGTGCCGCGTTTCTATGATCTTGACCACTACGGGCTGCCGGAGCGCTGGATTCAAATGATCCGGAACACCATCGCCGGATTGGCTCCCAAGGTCGTTGCATCGCGGATGGTTCGTGACTACGTGACGAACCTCTATACCCACGCATCGGCTTCCAGCCTGGCGCTCGACTCCTGGACCGGTGGAGCGGCATCACTCGCAAGCTGGAAGCGCAAGATCCGCAACGCGTGGTCATCGGTAGTGGTCGAGCACGTGGAGTCGCTCACCACTGAGCAGGTCGAAGTTGGCACAAAAATCCATGTCAGCGCCATGGTCCGGCTCGGCGAGCTCACTCCTGACGACATTCAGGTGCAGCTGGTTACCGGTCAGGTCAGTGGTGACGACCGGCTCTACGAGCCGCGGGTGAGTCCGTTCCCGACTGGAGTCAATGTCGACGGCGGATTACGCCGCTACGAGGGCTGGGTGGAGGCGGTGCGTGCCGGCGCGATCGGATACACGGTGCGCGTGGTTCCGTATCACCCGCTGCTCGCCAGCCAGGCGGAGATGGGCCTGGCGACGCTGCCTGCGAGCATGGCGACCCCCCCATCAGCTGGCTACGCGCCCTAATTCTGAGCTGCTGTGCCGCCGCCGGCCTGGGCCTGCTAATCGACCTGGAGCACTACCACTGTGTGGCCCGGCAGCTGCAAGGTGGAGCCGGCCGCGATTTTCTCTGAGGGCAGTTCGCCCTCGTGCCCCGTGTGTGCGACCACGGTGTAGGTGTCTGCCCAGGGCCCGTCGGGCAGCTCGACCTGGACGGGGTCCGAACCGGCGTGGAACCAGATGAGGAACGCCTCGTCGGAGGTTCGGTGCGCGTCGTCGTATGCGAGGTACATGCCAAGCGTGCGACGCGTTTCGTCGCTCCAGTCCCGTTCACTCATCTCGGCATTCCGACCGCCGAACCAGGCAACGTTCTTCCGCCCACATGGCTCGCCCTTCGGATCGAGCAGGAATTCACCGTGCCGGAAGCCGTCCCACCGGAAGACCTGTCCGGCGCGCAGCTGGAGCAGTTTGCGCGTAAGTTCGGTCTGGTCGCTCCAGGTCGACTGGGTATCCCAGTGCACCCATGAGATGGGCGAATCCTGACAGTAGGCGTTGTTGTTGCCCTGCTGAGTGCGCCCCAGCTCGTCACCCGCGGTGATCATCGGAACTCCGCTGGCCAGGATCAAGGTCGCCATCAGGTTCTGCACCTGACGGTGCCGCAGCGCGTTTACCACCTCATCGTCGGTCTCGCCCTCGACGCCGCAGTTCCAGGAGCGATTGTCGTCGGATCCGTCGCGGTTGGATTCGCCGTTCGTGCCGTTGTGTTTGACGTTGTAGGTCACTAGATCGCGCACTGTGAACCCGTCGTGTGCGGTGACGAAGTTCACGCTCGCCGCGGCAGTCCTGCCGTCCCGATTGAAGATGTCGGGGGAGCCGATCAACCGTTGTGCCAGCTCACCCACTCCCCGGGTGTTGCCCCGCCAGAAGTCGCGGACATGGTTGCGGAAGCGGTCATTCCATTCACTCCAGCCAGGCCCGAAGCCGCCCACCTGGTAGCCGTACGGGCCCATGTCCCAGGGCTCGGCAATGATCTTGACCTGGCTTAGCACGGGGTCTTCCCGGATCGCCTGCTTGAACGGGTGATCTTGATCGACATGATGCCGCTCGTCCCGGATCAAGGTGCTGACCAGGTCGAAGCGGAAACCGTCGACTCCCATTTCGGTTACCCAGTAGCGCAACGAGTCGAGCACCATGCGGAGTACGCCTGGTTCTGAGGTATCGACCGAGTTGCCGCAGCCGGTGACGTCGTAATCGTTGCGATGATCATCGGTCAGCCGGTAATAGCCAAGATGGTCCATCCCACGGAACGCCAGCGTCGGACCCTCGTGACCACCCTCGCCGGTGTGGTTGTAAACCACATCGAGGATGACCTCAAGCCCGGCATCGTGCAGAGCCGAGACCATCTCTTTGAACTCCCGCACCTGCTGGCCAAGCGTGCCTACCGAGCCGTACGCAGCATGGGGAGCGAAGTAGCCAAGGCTGTTGTATCCCCAGTAATTGGAGAGGCCGCGCCCGACAAGGAAAGGTTCGGAGACGAAGTGGTGCACAGGCAGCAACTCCACGGCAGTGACGCCGAGGTCTATCAGGTGCTGCACCACCCCCGGGTAGGCCAATCCCTCATAGGTCCCTCTGAGATGCTCGGGAACCAGCGGATGTAGCCGTGTATAGCCCTTGACATGCAGCTCGTAGATCACCGTCTCTGACATCGGTCGACGGCGATCGATCGGCCGCGGCGCGGGCGAGTCCGGCACCACGACACTGAGCGGCACGGCGGCGAATGAGTCAGTGGTATCGGGAACGAAGTGTGACTCGCTCGTGTGATCGAGAATCGGGCCCGAGTAGTCCACGCCTCCGGTGATCGCCCGGGCATACGGGTCGAGGAGCAGCTTGGCCGGATTGAAGCGAGCACCGACGGCGGGGTCCCACCGTCCGTGGACCCGGAAACCGTACCGTTGTTCCGCGCCAACCCCTCCAACGAAGACAGTCCAAACCCCGTCGTCATCCCGCGTCATGTCGTGGTTGGTCTGATTGCGGTCTTCGTCGACAAGGGCCAGCTCGACCCGAGTTGCACGAGGGGCCCACAGCCCGAAAGCGGTTCCACTGTCGCGCATGTGTGCACCAAGGACTGAGGTGTCTTCGGGCACTGGCAACGCAGTCGACGTCATTTTGTACGAGCCTTCGGACTTGCTGGATCGTGCTGTGGACCGGTCAGGATGAGTATGACTCACCCCGCCCCCGGGCGGACCCGTCTTCATTCTGCCCCAGTTGACCGACAGATGCCGTCGATCCGGGCGTGAGGAGGGACAGAGCAACCGGTTTCGTTAGTAACCGCAACATGAATGGACTGGGATGTCAACCATTCGGGCACTGCCCGAGATCTTGACCCAGCATGGGACTCAGTCGAGGGCGCGGACCTTGTTGTTGCGTGGCTCGTGGGTGAGCTCGACCTTGCCGAGAGCCTCCAGGAGCGGCGGCAGGTACATCCCGAATCGACCGCGATAGCCCTTACGGAGGCCGTACCAGCCGCCGACAGGGTTGTCCTCCGAACGGCCCCAGGCCTCGACGGTGCCTTCCTTGGCGGCCTTTTGCTCATCGGCGGCGCCGAGGTCGACCCAGTCGCCCTGCTCGACGAGCCACGCGTGCAAGTCGTCGATGCATCTGAGCTGGTACCTCAGTTGAGTTGATCCGACTTGGCAGAACAGGGTGGGTGGGTCGGCGGTCTCGTCCGCCCACATGGTGTACGTCGAGGTTTTCGGGGCGGTGCTGAGCTCCCACGGGTCGTCTTTGGTTCCTGCTGGCATAGCTCGGATTCTCGCAGACTGCTTGAGGAGAACAGCACCAGCAGGAGGAGCATCTGCCAGACGTCGGATAGCCACCGCCTCACGAAGGCAGCAGACTGCTCTCGTGGTCATGCGCGATATCCGGGAGCTGGGAACAGTCCTGTCGATCTGGGCGCATCCCGACGATGAGGCCTATCTGTGTGGCGGCATCATGGCAATGGCTGCAGCCGCGGGCTCCCGAGTGGTTTGCGTGACGGCCACGCGCGGCGAGCTTGGCATCACCGATCCGAAGAGGTGGCCGCCGGAGCAGCTTCCTGCGATCCGGGAGGCAGAGCTGGCAGCGTGCCTGCGCGTCCTCGGTATCAAGGAGCACCGATGGCTGGGATATCCCGATGGCGGATGCGCTGAGGTTGACATCGGTGAAGCCGCGGAGCAAATCGCAGAGATCATTCTCCAGATCGCTCCGGATACGATTTTGACGTTTCCACCTGACGGTCAGACCGGGCATCCCGATCACATCTCCGTGCACCGCTGGACCGCTGAGGCCGTACGCCGCACCCGGATGGGCATCCTTCACGTAGTCGCGAACACCCAGGAATGGCTCGATGATCAGATGGCTGAGTGGATCGAGTTGGGTGCGATCGTCGGCGAGCCGCCGGTCGCCTGGACTGGGCCGCTTAGCATCGATGTCGCCTTGACCGGCGAGCTACTCGACCTCAAGTACGCTGCACTGGCCGCGCAGGCCAGCCAGACCGAGGCAGTGCGCGGGCTGGTCGGGGAGAAGCGGTACCGAGAGATCATCCGGATTGAGCGGTTTGCAGCCTTCGCATCCGAGACAGCACCCGCTTCACCAAGGCCCGGCTAGGAATTAGACCCTTTGTTACTCATGAGTAATATACCGGCAATGGCGCATCAAACGCACGAGGAGAGCGGAGCGAGATGAAGATCGTTGTTCTGGCCAAGCATGTTCCAGATGCAACAGGGGAGCGCACCTTTGCCTCTGACGGCACGGTCGACCGGGCTTCGAGCGCCGGATTGCTGTCAGAGCTTGATGAGTACGCCGTGGAGCAGGCCCTGCAGCTTGCCGAGGATCGCGACGACGTCGAAGTCGTCATCATGACGCTCGGACCCCAAGATGCGGCGGACGCGATCAAGCGCGCGCTGCAGATGGGCGCATCGGCCGCCATCCACATCAATGATGACGCCGTCCACGGCTCTGATGCGTTGGCCACCAGTTTGGTTTTGGCCGAGGCGATCAAGAAAGCCGGCCCGGACCTGGTGATCTGTGGCATGGCCTCTACTGACGGCACCATGGGGGTGGTTCCCACCATGATCGCCGAGCGGCTCGGGTGGCCCGCTGCGACGCTTGGAGCCACCTTGTCGGTCGTCGAGGACCGCCTCACGATTCGCCGCGATACCGATGTGGCGAGCCTCATGATCGAGGCACCCTTGCCCGCGATCGTCAGCGTCACCGACCAGTCAGGCGAGGCCCGCTATCCGTCGATGAAGGGCATCCTCGCGGCCAAGAAGAAGCCGGTGGAGTCCTGGACGCTGGCCGATCTCGGTATCGACGCCACAGCTGTGGGTCTGGAGGCTGCGTGGAGCAAGGTGTTGCAAACGACACCACGTCCGCCCAAGGAGCCCGGCCGGGTCGTCGTCGATGAAGACGGCGCCGGATCTTCGGCGCTGGTCGAATTCCTGACAGCCGGCAAATACATCTGAGAGCGAGGCCGTTGATGTCTGAAGTCCTCATCGTCGCCGAGCAGGTCGACTCACACGTCTCCAAGCCAGCGCTTGAGCTCCTCACTCTGGCTCGCAGGCTCGGTGACCCGGTTGCTGTCGTCTTTGGCGAGACCGACGAAACAGTCGCCAAGACGCTCGGTGAGTATGGCGCCACACGAGTGCTGTTCGTCGCCGACCCCTCGCTTGCGGACTACCTCATCGCACCGAAGGCCGAAGCGCTCGCGCAGCTCGCCGCCGATATGGACCTGGCCGCGATTCTGATCACCTCCACCCCGGAGGGAAAGGAGATCGCAGGACGGCTTGCGGTCAAGCTCGAGTCGGGCCTGATCACCGATGCGACCGACATCGCCTCCGACGGCACGACCACGCAGTCAGTCTTTGCCGGAAACTGGACCGTCACCGCCGCTGTGACCCGCGGCGTCCCGGTGGTCACGGTCAAGCCCAATGCTGTGACGCCTGAGGCGGCGCCGCACGAACCGGTCACCGAGCAGGTCAGCGTGACCATCTCCGACGCTGCGAAGACCGCACGCATCGTGAGCAGCGAACCGAAGCAGTCCAGCGGCCGGCCGGAGTTGACCGAGGCGGCGGTCGTTGTCTCCGGTGGGCGCGGCACCGGTGGCGACTTTGCTGAAATCGAGGAGCTGACGGATCTGCTCGGCGGCGCGGTGGGTGCCTCACGGGCCGCTGTCGACGCCGGCTGGTATCCGTACGCGTACCAGATCGGGCAAACCGGAAAGACCGTTTCGCCGCAGCTCTACATTGCTGCCGGCATTTCCGGCGCCATTCAGCACAGAGCAGGGATGCAGACCTCCAAGGCCATTGTCGCGGTGAACAAGGATGCCGAGGCGCCGATCTTCGCGCTGGCCGATCTCGGAGTCGTGGGCGACCTGCACAAAGTGCTCAACAGTGCGATCGCAGAGATCAAGAAACGCAAAGGGTGAGGCACACTAATTGCTGATGAGCCGGATCTATCTTGACCATGCGGCTACCACCCCGATGGTCCCAGAAGCTATCGAGGCGATGACCCGCGAGCTGACCAGAGTAGGCAACGCCTCATCGCTGCATGCTTCGGGGAGGTCGGCGCGACGGGTGGTCGAGGAGTCGCGCGAGGCCATAGCTGCTCAGATCGGGGCAAGCCCGGCAGAGCTGATCTTCACCAGCGGCGGGACCGAGGCGGACAATCTGGCCATCAAGGGAGCGTACTGGTCGGGAGCCGACATCGGTCGTCGTCGGGTGATCACCTCAACGGTGGAACACCATGCCGTCTTGGATTCGGTGGCATGGCTTGAGCATGCGGCGTCGGCTGAGGTCAGCTATGTTCCCGTCGATTCTGCTGGTCGGACTGATCTGGATGCTCTCACCGAGGCTATGGATTCTCGAACCGCGCTGGTTTCGGTGATGTGGGGGAACAACGAGGTCGGCACGTTGCAGCCAGTACGCCAGATCGCCGCCACTGCCGCCGAGCACGGCGCGATCTCCCACAGTGACGCGGTTCAGGCCGTCGGTCACATCGAAGTCGACTTCGCGGCAAGCGGACTCGACATGCTGAGCTTCACCGCGCACAAGCTGGGCGGACCATACGGGATCGGCGCCCTGGTGGCGCGTCGCGAACTCCGGTTGGCCCCCATCCTGCATGGCGGCGGCCAGGAGCGGGAAGTCCGATCCGGCACCCTCGATGTCGCTGCCACAGCGGGGTTTGCTGCGGCGCTGGAGGTGGCGACGCGAACCCGTGCTCAGGAGGAGCAGCGGGTACGGCAGCTGCGTGCGAACTTGATCAGCTCAGTGCTTGCCGCGGTTCCATCCGCCGTACTGTACGGGCCAACGTCAGAACATGATGGCCTTCCCGGCGTAGCCAACATCGGTTTCCCGGGCTGCCCGGCCGACGCCATCTTGATGCTGCTGGACTCCGCGGGAATTGACTGTTCCACCGGTGCGGCGTGCTCGGCCGGGGTCTCACAGCCGAGCCATGTGCTGCTGGCGATGGGCTGCAGCGAAGCTGATGCACGCTCGGCGTTGAGATTCTCACTCGGCCATTCCTCGACTCCAGACGACGTCGCGTCGCTTGCCGCTGCGCTGCCCGAAGCCGTCCACCGAGCCGGGGCCGCGGCCGCCTTCGCGTAGGCTGCTTGGTCGCGATTGCCACCCGTGAGAGGACGCGAATGAAGGTACTGGCCGCGATGTCTGGCGGCGTCGACTCTGCGGTCGCGGCCGCACGAGCTGTCGATGCCGGTCACGATGTCACCGGGGTGCATTTGGCGCTCTCGAAGAACCCGCAGACCTACCGGTCGGGGGCCCGCGGCTGCTGCTCCAAAGAAGATGCGCACGATGCGCGGCGAGCCGCCGATGTGCTGGGAATTCCGTTTTACGTGTGGGATCTCTCCGATCGCTTCGCGGCCGAGGTGGTGGAGGACTTCGTTGCCGAGTACGCGGCCGGGCACACTCCAAACCCTTGCTTACGCTGTAACGAGAAGATCAAGTTCTCAGCTGTTCTGGATCGCGGCGTGGCACTCGGATTTGATGCGGTATGCACTGGTCACTACGCCCAGCTGATTCGCAACGGCGGCGATGTAGAGCTGCATCGGGCCGTTGACACCGGCAAGGACCAGGCCTACGTATTGGCAGTGCTCAACCAGCATCAACTCCGCCGTTCCTACTTTCCACTCGGTGCCTCACGAAAGATCGACGTGCGGGCGGAGGCGCGGCAGCGCGGCCTTTCAGTGGCCGAAAAGCCTGACAGCCACGACATCTGCTTCATTGCGAACGGGGACACAGCGGGATTTCTGGAGCAGCAGCTCGGCCATCGGCCTGGCGACATCGTGGACATGGCAGGCGCCAAGGTCGGCGAGCACGCCGGTTCGCACCGGTTCACCGTCGGGCAGCGGCATGGCCTGCGGCTCGGCACACCTGCGCCTGACGGTCGGCCACGCTTCGTGCTGGCGATCACCCCGACGACCAACACCATCACCGTCGGTCCCCGAGATGCGCTGGCAGTACGCAGCATCAGCGCCATCAGTCCCACCTGGACTGCACAGCCACTAGCAACACAGTGGTCCGGCGAAGTACAAGTTCGGGCCCACGGACACCCCATGCCGGCCACGGTCTGGGTGCATGATCAAGATCTTGAGGTCGCGTTGGACTTGGCCACCACAGGTGTTGCACCGGGTCAGGCGGTGGTTCTGTATGCCGGCTCGCAGGTTGTCGGCAGCGCGACCATCTCGTCGACTCGGGCGTGACCAACATCCCGCCGGACGGCGACTTGCCGCCGATCCGGACCACGGGCATTGGTTCCTGGCCGGGTACCGACATGATGGATGCGATCAAGATCGCCTTTGCGGAGTGCCCTGATCTCCCTTACGTGCCTGAGCTTCCGGCGCGCGGACCGCACGCCCAGATGATCGGACGCTCAACTGCCTTCCTTGCCGGGTTGGCCGTCGACCTGCAACCGGCCGGATGGCGGCTCACCGACGCGTCCAGCCGGGATCATCGGCTGGCGATCAGCACACTTCGCGCTGACCTCGATCTGCTCGAAGAGCACGCCCAGGGATACCAGGGAACGATCAAGCTTTCTGTCGCGGGCCCCTGGACGATGGCGGCCATGATGGAGCGTCCGCGCGGTGATCGTCTGCTCGCCGACCACGGGGCGCGGCGCGATCTCAACCAGTCCCTTGCCGAGGGAATCGCTCAGCTCGTTGCCGAGCTCAGCCGGCGGCTGCCGGATGTTGAGTTCATGATCCAGCTGGACGAGCCGCTGCTGCCCGCAGTGCTTGCAGGAACGATCGCAACGGCCAGCGGCTTCTCGCGGCATCGATCCGTCGAGCCGAGCGAGGTCAGCGGCGCCATGATCCATACCCGTGAGCGGCTGGCACCGACACCTGTTGCAGTGCATTGCTGCGCGGCGGATCCGCCCATCGAACTGCTTCGCTTGGCTGGCGTGGCCGGCGTGCTCGTTGACATTGACCAGCTGTCCGATGCGGGTTGGGATGCCGTGGGGGCGACCCTCGAAGCGGGACGGTGGGTCGGCATGGGTGCCCTGCCCACCAACCGTACGGCCCATCCTGATCAACTCGGTCCTGATCAAGTAGCCCGCCGCGTGCTCCAGCCAGTGCGTGATCTCGGCCTGGAGCCAGCGGCTGCGGCTCGCATGGTGATCACACCAGCCTGCGGCCTAGCCTCAGCGACCCGGGACGCCGCCGTGCACGCGCTTCGAACGCTGCGTTCCGCGGCGCAGATCGTCACTGAGCAGCTTGCTGATTGATCATGTGCCCTTCGACGAGCTCAGGGCACATGATCGGCCGGCGTCTCAGTTGAGTGCAGGTTTCTCTGCCACATAGAGCCAGGCCTGGAAGAGGTCGTCCAGGTCCTCTCCTGACACACGCTCGGAGAGAGCGATGAACTCAGGCGTCGAGACATTGCCGTATTCGTTCTGTTGCGCCCACTTGCGCAAGATGACGAAGAAATCGCGTGAGCCGACCTCTTGCCGCAGTGCCTCCAGCGTCATGGCCCCCCTGGTGTAACTCTGGTCGCCGAACAGATCGGCGGGATCTTCCAGCGCCGCCGGCGCAGGCGACCAGACGGTATGCAGGGTCGTCGTACGCCGTCTGGAACTGCTCGGCCGTGCTCGGCCCACCATGGGCGGCGGTCCACAGCCACTCCGCGTACCCTGCGAAACCTTCGTTCAGCCAGATATCGCCCCAGTCACTCAGCGTCACCGAGTTGCCATACCACTGGTGGGCCCACTCGTGGAAACCGTGGACGACACGCCGACTTTGAGTTGATCAGTCCTCTGTTAAGTCAGGCCACGGGCGCGGCACCGGCCAGCTCGACAGAACCTCCTGAGAGGCAGCCCAAGCGAATCCCGAGCCAGACCAGCCGGCGCCATCACCAGACGCGAGGCCAAACCCCGCCGACATCCCGATGCGTACGGGCGAGTCGGCGAATCCGGCGGACTGACTGTCAGAGTGCATCGACACGCGCTTGACGGGCAGTCCGCTGCGCCGACTGCAGGAGCTTGAGGGTGAGGTCTGCGCGGCAGCCTTATTGCTTGTTAGTCGACGACGAACGAGGCGAAACCGACGGACTGCTGTCTGAGGCAATGGATAATGTGCGTACGTGGCGAAAGAGACCTTCTCCTTGCCGGCCGATGAGGGAGAGATTGAGCCGGCCGGCGACGGAGAAATCGAGCTTTCAGAGTCCTTGGCGAAAGCGAGTCAGCGACACGCCGATCTCAGCGAACGGGTGAACGACGCGCGGTGGCGCTATTACGTTCTCGATGCGCCGACCATCTCCGACGGTGAGTTCGACGCCATAATGCGCCAGCTCAACGAACTTGAGGATGCCTTTCCTGCACTCCGTACGCCGGATTCGCCGACCCAGCAAGTCGGCCCACCGCCATCGACAACGTTCACCCCGGTCGAGCACCTCCAACGATTGATGAGCCTGGACAACGCCTTCACCCGCGGGGAGCTGGACCACTGGGTCCAGCGGGCGATTCGCGAACTCGGCGAAAAGCGGCTCGAGCAGTCCGGATACCTCTGTGAGCTCAAGGTCGACGGCTTGGCGATCGATCTGGTCTACCAGGGCGGCCGGCTGGTACGTGCGGCAACCAGAGGCGACGGGCGAGTCGGGGAAGACGTCACAGCCAATGTCAAAACGATCAAGGTCATCCCGCATCGGCTCTCCGGGAATGATGTTCCCGAGACACTTGAGGTACGCGGCGAGGTCTTCTTCGCAGTTGCCGACTTCACTGCACTCAACGAATCCCTCGTGTTGGACGGCAGGGCGCCCTTCGCCAATCCCCGCAACGCAGCAGCCGGTTCACTGCGGCAGAAGGACCCGAGGGTCACTGCCTCGCGGAATCTCGGCTTCATCAGCCACGGCATCGGCGTTCTTGAAGGCTTCACCGCCGATCGGCTGTCCGATGCGTACGCCGCCATGGATCGTTGGGGATTGCCGGTCAGCTCTCACCGCAAGTTGGCGCGGAACCTCAGTGAGGTCTGGGCCTATGTCGAGTACTTCGGCGAGCGGCGGCATTCGGTCGAGCACGAGATCGACGGTGTCGTCGTGAAGTTGGATGAGCGGGCAGTCCAGGACCAGCTCGGCTCAACGTCTCGCGCGCCGCGCTGGGCGATCGCCTACAAGTACCCTCCCGAAGAGGTCACCACCAAGCTCCTCGACATCAGGGTCAACGTCGGGCGTACGGGCCGGGTGACCCCGTACGGGGTCATGGAGCCCGTCAAGGTCGCAGGATCGACAGTGGAGATGGCGACGCTGCACAACGCCAGCGAGGTTGTGCGCAAAGGAGTGCTCATCGGGGACACAGTCGTGCTGCGCAAGGCCGGTGACGTGATTCCAGAGATCGTCGGCCCTGTCGTTGATTTGCGCGCCGGCTCGGAACGTGCGTTCGAGATGCCGACACACTGCCCCGCATGCGGTACCGAGCTGCGACCGGAGAAGGAAGGGGACGCCGACCTGCGTTGTCCCAACACTCGATCCTGTGCGGCGCAGCTCCGCGAGCGGCTGTTCCACCTCGCAAGCCGTGATGCTCTCGATATCGAGGTACTGGGCTACCAGTCGGGGCAGGCGCTGCTCGAGGCCGGCCTGCTGATTGATGAGGGCGACCTGTTCACCCTCACCGAAGAGAAGCTCAAGAAAACCGACTTCTTTACGACCAAGTCTGGGGCTCTGTCGGCTAATGGAGCCAAGCTGCTGGCCAACCTCGAGGTAGCGAAAACACGGCCGCTGGACAAGTTCTTGGTCGCGTTATCCATCCGCCACATCGGCAAGGGTGTGGCACCGGACGTGGCAGCCGCCTTCGGTGACATCGACGCGCTCGCCAACGCCACGCCAGAGCAGCTTGCCACAGTGGAGGGAATCGGACCGACGCTCGTCACCGCAATCATCGACTGGTTCGCCGAACCCTGGCACCGCGAGATCGTCGCCAAGTGGAAAGCCGCTGGCTGTGTGATGCGGAACGAGCCCAAGGTCACTCGGGAGCAGACGCTGACAGGTCTTTCAGTCGTGGTCACGGGCTCCGTTGAGGGGTATACCCGGGACTCAGCGGTGGACGCGATCACCTCGCGCGGCGGCAAGGTCGCCGGCTCCGTGTCGAAGAAGACCAGCTTCGTCGTCGTCGGCGATTCCCCAGGTTCGAAGTACGACAAGGCGGTGGAGCTGAAGGTTCCCGTACTCAACGGGGCAGCAGCATTCGAAGTGCTGTTAGAGCGGGGTCCCGAGGCAGCCGGCAAGGTCGCGACCGTCGGGGAGTAGCGGCTTAGAGCAGGAACGTCGCGAAGAACTGCCTCTCGTCGCCAATGCCGAAGCCCCAGCTGCCAGTCATGACGTAGTAGACGTACCAGCCGAGGAGAAAGATCGCGATCAGTGCACCGAGCAACGAGAGCGTGACCCAGATCCGCATCCGCTTCTTCTGTTTGGTGCTGGGTACCTTTACCGGACCCCATTCGCCGAGCGTCGGCTGGACCCGCGGCGGGGTTGCTCCATGCAGGTTGAGATTGCTGAAGATCCTCGGCACCGCACCACTTTAGTCGGCGCTTCTCGCGCACGAAGCTCGAAGGTCAGACGAACCACTCATGAAGTCCGTGAAAGCCTGACGCCACCAGCAGAAACCGGCACAGCCGGCCAACGAGCACGGTGAGTCCGAACCAGAGGGGCTTCATCGTTGTCGCGCCGGCTAGCAGGGCGACAGCGTACAACGGTGGGATACCGACAATGGCTGCGACAAGGACGATCGGCAGCCCCCAGCGCTCTTGTCCTACCAGGTCAAGCAGCTTGGCGATGAGCGAGCGAAATCGGGCACGAACCGGCCCGACCGGGCGTTGCTTCTGGATCTCTCGCCGATGCTTGACGAAAGGGAGCTCCTTTCCTTCGCGCACGCCAAAGAAAAGCACGAGCTTTCCCACCGTTTGGCCGATGGCAATGCCAATGGCTATGGGAATCGGTCCCACGACCGCTGACATCTGCGAGGCGATGACATATGCCTCGGCGTTGACGATTGGGACGATCGCCGACACGGTGCCGAAACCGATCGAGGTGAGCAAGGCGACCAGCTCAGCCCGCCCGAAGGTATCCACGGGCCGAACGTACCTGAGGCGGTCGTGCCTACTTCACAAGCGCGGCCAGGTGATGCAAGCGGGCGATCTCAGAGTCCAGAAAAGCGGGTCCACCCAAGCGGCCGATCACGATTACCCGGTCCTGGGTCAGCGGAGTGACAACAGCTGTGGTCTCGCCCCAGCCAGGACTCCACTCCGACTCCAGATCGGTGCGGTGCGTGGCGTCGAAGGGTGTGAACTTCGCCGCGATCTCGGGTGTCAGGTCGGGGGCCAGGGTGGTGGAGAAGCTGGAGTGAGGTGGGCCGTCCGACACATCGATCAAGGTCGCCCAATGAGAACGAAAAACGACGGGACAGAGCGAGACGAGGGTTTCCGCGGCATGCGGTGGATCAGCGGTCATCCGTTCCAGCGCCTCCAGGTCGGATTGCAGCCCGCCTCCCTCGGGATAACGCGCGATCCACTCAACCCGTACGCCAGCGAGGCTCTGGCAGGCGGTCACGATGGTCTCGGGCAGCTGGTTGGTGGGTAGGTCGACGATGAAGTCGTCGACGACACTCTCGTCAGACTTCTTCTCCACAATCTCGACGGCATTGATATCCGCGCCGACGCTGCCCATCGCCGTCGCGACCGACCCCAGTGAGCCTGGTCGATCCGGCAGGGTGATCCGCATCAGGAACACGTGAACATCTTTCCTTACATCGATTACTGGCGTGTTTCGGGTGGATGAAGGGCGCTCGAGCATGCGACTTCTGAGCAGTGGTCGGATACCGCACCCAGGCATGGAAACCTTGTGCCGTGCCGCGCTTCGAACCCTTTGCTGCAATCCGTTACGCGACCGACGACCTAGCATCCGTGGTAGCTCCACCGTACGACGTGTTGTCGAACGCTGATGTCGATGTCCTCGAGGCAAGATCACCCCACAACATCGTGTGGATCGATGTACCGCGGGGTGGTGAGGACCGGTACGAGCTAGCGGCTAAGACCATGCGAGCGTGGTTGGACGAAGGCATCCTGGCCATCGACACCGAACCATCCTTCACCATCTACCGGCTGCGTTTTACCGACCCGGCCGGTGCGCGGCGCGACATCACGGGGGTAATCGGCTCGCTCGAGGTCGTCGATCCAGAGGCCGGCGGGGTCCTGCCCCACGAGCGGACGACGGCAAAGGCCTCGACCGATCGCCTTGACCTCACTCGAGCAACCGCAGCCAACTTGTCCCCGGTCTGGGGTCTTTCGCTGGCCAGGGGCCTCACGGAGCTTCTTCAGGACCCGGGCGAAACGTTGGGCTCAGTGACCAATGAGGGCGTTGAGCACGTAGTGGAACGGGTGACCGATCCGCAGCGGATCGCAGCCATCCGCGAGTGCCTGGCTGCCGATGACGTGCTGATCGCTGACGGGCATCACCGCTACGGAATCTCTCGCACCTACCGCGATGAGGTCCGAGAGGCCACCGGTCGGACCGATACACCTGCGGAGCTGACACTCGCCTTCGTCAACGAGCTGATCGAGGAGCAGCTGAGCGTGGCTGCGATTCACCGCCTCTATGCCGACATCGAACTCGCTGATCTGGTCCAAGCCTTAGCGCGATCGTTCGATCTCGTTCCGATCGAGCGGCCGAGCAGCGAGATCATTGCGGCACTGCAAAAGGAAGGTTTTCTGATCTTGGTCGGCCGCCAGGCCGCGTGGCGAATGCGAGCCAGACCGGGACGTTTTGACGGCGTACGGGCGCTCGATGGGGGCTGGTTGGAGACCGCGCTGGCCGATGTTCGGCTGACCGTGACCTACCAACATGGGCTCGACGAAACGCTGCACGAGGTGGACAGCGGACGTGCCTGCGCAGCCGTGCTGATCCGGCCGGTGAGTGTCGCCGAGATCGAACGGACCGCGCGCGAAGGCCTGCTGATGCCACCGAAGTCAACGTTCTTCACCCCCAAGCTCAAGACCGGGTTCGTGATCCGAGCGCTGACTGAATGACTCCTCGGGCGGGTCGGCCGGTGTGTCCGCGCGCCAACGCGCTCGCCAAGTCGACACGGGCAGTGACCCGTCGGATGCGGAAGCGCACCGGATCCTTGTGACTGGACGTTCCGGTGTCCAGCGATCATTGCAGCGAGGACGTCAGCCGCATCAAGTTGTCAAAAACCCGCTCGCGTCTCGGTCGTTTCAGCCAATCCTCCAGTAGCACCTGGCGACTCTTCGACCGATAGTCGTCCTCGACGGCCCGCATCGCGGCCGTGAACTTGGCTCCGTGGACCAGCACCGACAGCTCCATATGCAGGCTGAGCGAGCGGATGTCGAGGTTTGATGAGCCGATGAGAGCGACGTCGTCGTCGATGCTGAGGTGCTTGGCGTGCAGGATCGTCGGCGCCCGGTAGAGGTAGATCTTCACGCCAGCCCGGAGCAGCTGTTCGTAGTACGAGCGTTGGGCATGGAAAACCATGAACTGATCGCCGATCTCGGAGACGAACAACTCGACGTCCAGGCCGCGTGAGCCGGCGGTCACCATTGCCATCTGAATGGTCTCGTCGGGCACGTAGTACGGGCTGGTGACGCTGACCCGATGCCGGGCGTTGTGAATCATCGAGGCGAACAGCTTGAGGTTGTTGTCGTTGTCGAAGCTGGGGCCGCTTGGCAGGATCTGCGCGTCGACGAGCTCCTCGTCGTCACCGAGTCGCACCGGAGAGGTGTCCAGCGGCAGAAGCTCGTCGGTCTCGCTGTACCAGTCAGTGACGAAGACCGCGTCCAGCTCGCGCACCACGGGGCCGGCCAGTCGAACCATCAGCTCGTGCCAGTGCAGTCCGAGCTTCACCTTCTTCGCCTTGTGATAGTGGTCGATGATCAAGTTCTGCGAGCCGGTGAAGCCTACGGTGCCGTCCACCACGACCAGCTTCCGGTGGTTGCGGAGGTCCGGTCGGCGCCAGTGGCCGCGGAAGGGCTGCAGCGGCAGCATGGGCCGGTACTCCGCGCCCATGGCGGCGAACCGACCGATCGTCGCCTTGCGGTGCGGGTACATGAACTGAGCGACGTGGTCGGAAAGCACCCGTACCTGGACTCCCCGCTTGCAAGCCCTTTCAAGGGCGTCGAAGACCGGCGCGGTCGCCTCGTCCTGGACCAGGATGAAGAACTCGACGTGGACAAAGTGCTCTGCTCGATCGATGGCCTCGGCCATCGCCTGGAAGGAGCCCAAGTAGCTTTCGATCAGCTCCGCGGAATTGCCGCCCACCATCGGTAGCGAGCCGAGATTGCGATTCATTGCCACGATCGAGGCCAGCCAACTGGGCCATTCATCGCGATGACTTACCCTGTCCAGGCCGGGGGTCCGTGCCAGGATCGCGTCGCAAACCTCACGCTGCTTTGCCCGGCGCTTGCGGGGCAGTCGTCCAAAGCCAACCAATAGGAAGGCACAGATGCCCAGCAATGGTATGAAGATGATCGCCAGCAGCCAGGCAATCGCCGCTGACGGCTTGCGATTGGCCGAGATGAGCACCGCTGCCACCAAAACGATCAAGACGTGCGCAGCAAACAACAGCCAGCTGATCAGCACCGGCTGCGACATCGTGCCTCCTCACCCCCGACGCACTAATGATCAGCTGACGTACCCGAAGTTGGTCATTAACCTAGACGATTGCCGTCGAGCCTCCTCCGCGAGCAGCTGATTGGCTGCGCTTCGCAGGAGGCGCCCGCACTAGTGCCCTGGAAGGGAAGTTCCTTGGCGCTTGGCGTCGTTCAGGTGCGTGGATCGCAAGGCCGACGAGGGAGGGATACCGGGTCGTATGTCGACCGAGGAGAACGCCGCGAGGTGCGTGCCTGGGCGCCGCGAAGCGCCAAGAGATTTCCCTTCCAGGGCACTAAGATGAGCCGGACCCAACGACAGAGGAGATCGATAGGTGGCACTCACCACTGAAGACGTGGCGAGCTTGGCCAGATTGGCGCGGATCGAGCTCACCGAAGCCGAGCTGGAGGTACTGGCACCCCAGCTGGACGTGATCTTGGAGTCGGTTGCCCGGGTATCCGAGGTCGCAGCACAAGACATTCCGCCGACCTCTCACGCGCTGCCACTGACGAACGTGTTCCGCGAGGACGAACTGCGGCCATCGCTGCCTCGCGAGCAAGTACTGGCGGGCGCACCGGCCGCGGAGCAGATGCGATTCAGGGTGCCGAGAATCCTGGGGGAGGAGGCGTGAGTCTGCAGCAGACTGGCGCCGCAGAGATCATCCGGCTGACTGCCGTTGATCTTGCAACCAAGATCAAGTCACGAGAGCTGAGTGCGGTGGAGGTGACGCGGGCACACCTTGATCGGATCGCCGAGGTCGACGGCGAGATACACGCTTTCCTTTACATAGATGGCGCCCGCGCCCTGGAATCCGCAGCGCAGGTCGATGCCAAGATCTCAGCTGGGCAGGCGGTGGGGACGCTTGCCGGAGTGCCGCTCGCACTCAAGGACATCCTGACCTACACAGGCGCGCCGACTACCTGCGGATCCAAGATCTTGGAGGGTTGGCTGCCGCCGTACGACGCGACGGTGACTCGCCGGCTTCTTGATCATGACATCGTGATCTTGGGGAAGACGAACCTCGACGAATTCGCGATGGGCTCCTCGACCGAGAACTCCGCGTACGGGCCGACGCGGAACCCGTGGGACCTGGACCGGATCCCTGGCGGCTCCGGCGGTGGGTCGGCCGCGGCAGTGGCTGCGTTCCAGGCCCCTCTGGCGATCGGCACCGACACGGGCGGCTCCATCCGGCAGCCGGCCGCAGTCACGGGCACGGTAGGCGTGAAACCGACGTACGGGGGAAGCTCGCGCTATGGCTTGGTAGCCCTTGCCTCGAGCCTGGATCAGCCTGGTCCGTGCGCCCGTACGGTCCTCGATGCGGCGCTGCTGCATCAGGTGATCGCCGGCCACGACCCGTGCGATTCCACTTCGATCAACCAACCGGTGCCTGATGTGGTGGCCGCGGCGCGGTCCGCTGACGTCGCTGGAATGAAAGTCGGCGTGGTCAGCGAGCTTGGCGGCGAAGGCTATGCACCCGGGGTAGAGCAGCGCTTCACCGAAGCAGTCGAGGTGCTGGCATCGCTCGGCGCAGAGATCATCGAGGTCTCCTGTCCACACTTCGTCTACGCCCTGCCGGCGTACTATTTGATCTTGCCCGCCGAATGCTCCTCCAACCTCGCAAAGTTCGACGCCATGCGTTATGGGCTGCGAGTCGGTGACGACGGCACTGCCAGCGCCGAGCAGGTGATGGCGGCAACGAGGGAGGCGGGCTTCGGCGCTGAAGTCAAGCGACGGATCATCATCGGTACCTACGCGCTGTCCAGCGGCTACTACGAGGCCTACTACGGGCAGGCGCAGAAGGTCAGGACCTTGATCTCCCGGGACTTCGACAATGCGTTTTCCCAGGCGGACGTGCTGGTCTCGCCAGCAACCCCGATCACCGCGTTCAAGATCGGAGAGAAGGTGGACGACCCGCTCGCCATGTACATGAACGACTTGTGCACGATTCCGTCCAATCTGGCGGGCAACGCCAGCGCGTCTTTCCCGGTGGGTCTAGCCCCGGAGGACGGATTGCCGGTGGGGCTGCAGGTAATGGCACCGCCGCTCGCCGACGACCGGCTGTATCGCGTCGGCGGCGCGCTGGAAGCGGCTCTGGAGTCGGCGTGGGGTGGGCCCCTGCTTGATCGCCTCCCGGAACCGGGAGCGCTCCGATGACCGTGCTGCCTTACGCAGAAGCGCTCGCCGCGTACGACCCGGTGCTGGGGCTTGAGGTACACGTGGAGCTCAACACAGTCTCCAAGATGTTCTGCGGCTGTTCGACCGAATTCGGCGCTGAGCCGAACACTCAGGTATGCCCGGTCTGCCTGGGTCTCCCAGGCTCGCTGCCGGTGGTGAACGCGAAGGCGGTCGAGTCGGCCATCCGCATCGGATTGGCCCTGAACTGCACGATTGCGGAGTGGTGCCGCTTTGCCCGGAAGAACTACTTCTATCCGGACATGCCGAAGAACTATCAGATCTCCCAGTACGACGAACCGATCGCGTACGACGGGTGGACCGAGGTGGCACTGGACGGTGAGAGCTTTCGGATCGACATCGAGCGTGCCCACATGGAGGAAGACACCGGGAAGTCGTTGCACGTGGGCGGCGCGACAGGCCGCATCCACGGCGCTGACTATTCGCTGCTGGACTACAACAGATCCGGGGTACCGCTGATCGAGATAGTGACGAAGCCTGTCGAGGGGACTGGCGCCAAAGCGCCAGAGGTGGCGCGGGCCTACGTGACGATGCTGCGTGACCTGCTGCGCGCGCTCGGTGTCTCCGACGTCCGGATGGAGCAGGGTTCGCTACGCTGCGACGCCAACGTTTCGCTGCGGCCGGTCGGTACCTCGGCTTTGGGTACCCGCACCGAAACCAAGAATGTGAACTCGCTGCGCAGCGTCGAGCGGGCCTTGCGGTACGAGATCACCCGCCAGGCTGCGGTTCTGGCTGGCGGCGGCAGGGTCACCCAGGAGACGCGGCACTGGCAGGAGGACTCCGGTATCACCACGCCGGGCCGGAACAAGGAGACCTCCGAAGATTACCGGTACTTTCCAGAACCGGACCTAGTCCCAATGGCCCCGAGTCGCGAATGGGTCGAAGAGCTGCGCGGCACCTTGCCCGAGCCTCCCGCGGCCAAGCTCCAGCGGGTCACGGCGGAGTGGGGGTTCTCCGAGCTGGAGATGCGAGATGTAGTGAGTGCTGGTGCGGTCAACGCTATCGAGGCGACGGTTGCAGCCGGCGCGTCGCCGCAGTCGGCCCGGAAGTGGTGGCTGACTGAGGTTGCGCGGCGCGCGAACGAGACTGGAGTTGATCTTGAAGATGTTGGCATCAGTCCACAGCAGGTAGCCGAGATCCAGGCCCTGGTGGAGAACGGAACCATCAACGACAAGCTGGCGCGCCAGGTTTTCGAAGGCGTGATCGCGGGCGAAGGCTCCCCAGCCGAGGTGGTGACTGCCCGCGACCTGGCGATCGTCTCTGACGAGGGTGCGCTGGCGGCGGCCGTCAATGATGCGATCAACGCAAACCCCGACATTGTTGACAAGATCAAGAGCGGCAAGGTGCAGGCCGCGGGCGCGTTGATCGGATCGGTGATGAAGCAGATGCGCGGTCAGGCTGACGCCACACGAGTGCGTGAAATGATCTTGGAGAAGATCGGCTAGTCGGGAGCTCTCTGGCCGCCTCACGGGTTCACTGCGAGGAAGAGGAAAGCCGCCAGCAGTACCAGGTGTACGGCGCCCTCTTGCCGCGTTGCCCGTCCCGGAACGACAGTGAGTATCCCGACGACCACGGTCACTGCCAGCAACACCATCTGGGTGGCATCGAGTCCCAACACCAACGGACCTTCCAGCCAAATCGAGGCGATGGCGATGGCGGGGATGGTGAGTCCGATGCTGGCCATCGCAGAGCCGAACGCGAGGTTGAGACTGGTCTGGATTCGGTCTCGACGTGCGGCTCGTGCCGCGGCCAGCGTCTCCGGCAGCAACACCAGCAGTGCGATCACCACGCCAACGAATGATGGGGGGAACCCGACAGCGGCGACACCGGCTGCGATTGCGGGCGTCTCGACCTTGGCCAGGCCGACGACGGCGACTAAAGCCACCACGAGGAGGCCGACGCTCGCCAGCGCCGCTCTATCGCTGGGTGGATCGGCGTGTTCTTCGGCCTCCACGACGTCGCCGGCTGAGGTCAAGGGAAGGAAGAAGTCTCGGTGCCGACCTGTCTGCGTCACGACGAACATCAGGTACAGGGCGAGCGAGGCAATCGCGGCAAAGGCCAGCTGCGCAGGAGTGAACTCCGGACCGGGGATACCGAGAGTGAAGGTCGGCAGTACCAAGCTCAAGGTGGCCAATGTGGTCACCGTGGCCAGCGCCGTGCCGGTTCCCTCTGCGTTGAACATCGTGAGGTGGAACCGCACTCCACCGATGAGCAGAGCGATACCGACGATGCCGTTGCAGCTGATCATGACTGCCGCGAACACCGTATCGCGGGCCAACGATGCAGTTCCCGGGCCGCCCGAGACCATCAGCGTCACGATCAGGCCCACCTCGATGATCGTCACAGCGACCGCCAGTACCAGCGACCCGAATGGCTCACCGACGCGGTGGGCAACGACCTCAGCGTGATTAACAGCGGCCAGGACTACGGCTGCAAGTGCGAATGCAACGAGAACCTGGACGACGACGCCGATACTGCGCCCCCAGGTGAACGCGAGAATCACCGCCGCCAGCACGGGGACAATCACGGTCCACGACAAGATTTTGGTAGCTAGCCCGGCCGTCATGGAGCTAGTGCCCTGGAAGGGAAATCTCTCGACCCTTCGCGGCGCCCAGGCACGCACCTCGCGGCGTTCTCCTCGGTCGACATACGACCCGGTATCCCTCCCTCGTCAGCCTTGCGTGTCGACGCCGCGCGTCGCCTTGCGACGACATGCACGCACCTGAACGTCGCCAAGCGCCAAGGAACTTCCCTTCCAGGTCACTAGGCTTGCACAGCAGCTTCGGCCGTGCCGGCAACTGTGTCTAGTTGCGCTATTTCCTATGACCGCCCGCCATCAACCCAGCCATCAAACGGGGCATCAAACTGTCTGAGCCTTCGAATACCGTCGCGAGTCATGGATCTCAGACTCGAACTCGTAGGTGTGCCGGTCAGCGATGTGGATCGCGCCAAGGATTTCTACGTAGACCAGGCCGGTTTCGTCCTCGACCACGACCACACGGTGGGTGATGACATCCGCTTTGTGCAGCTGACCCCACCCGGCTCTGCATGCTCGATTGCCATCGGCAAGGGGCTGACTCAGCTGGCGCCTGGTGCGTTGGACAACCTCCAGGTCGTCGTTAGCGACGTTCACCAAGCCCGAGCGGAGCTGGCCGGACGCGGAGTTGAGGTGAGCGAGGTTGATGTGCTCCCGTGGGGATCGTTCGTGTCGTTCGCCGATCCCGACGGCAACCGATGGGCCGTACAGCAACTGCCTGACTACCGGTGAAGGCTGGACCGGCTGAGCCTTGCGCACGTGACGACTAGCGACCGCTGCTCGCGCCTCCGTCCGAGCGCGATCGCAGGCTCAAGAAGATCAGCAGGAGTCCGACAACCAGGCAGAGCAGTCCGATGGCCAGCCACGTCGGACTGCCCGTCATGAAGCTTCCCTTGATGAATCCGGCACCCTGACCAATCCAGACCCCACCGACGAGGACAGCGAGTCCGCCGATGATCAAGCCAGTGGTCCGTGCTGCCTTCGACCGCATGTTGCTCAGGACGCTACCGCGTGATTTGGAAGAGGCGGTCGTCATCCCGTGACGGATCGCCTCTACCGTCGGTGTTGGAGTTGCTCAGTAGCAGGCTGTTCCCATCGTGGGCGACGACCACAGTCCGTAGCCGACCGTAGTCGCCCCTGAAGTGCGCAATCGGATCGTCCGTCTTCGTGCCGTCAAGCGGAATTTGCCAGAGCCGCTCCCCGCGAAGTCCAGCCATCCACAGATTGCCCTGCCAGTACGCCAACCCGGAAGGGGAGGCATCGCGGGTACGCCAGACGACCTTCGGATTGGTCATTCCATCAGCCTTGCCAGAGCCCTCGACCTCAGGCCAGCCGTAGTTGGCTCCCTCCCTGATCAGGTTCAGCTCGTCCCATGCTTGCTGGCCGAACTCGCTGGCCCAGAGCCTGTCGGCATCGTCGAAGGCGAGCCCCTGCACGTTGCGGTGGCCGTAGCTGAAGACCTCGTTGTCGAAGGGGTTGCCCGGCGCAGGCCTGCCGTCCAGTCTGAGTCTGAGGATCTTCCCGCCGAGTGAGTCTTTGTCTTGGGCCAGCGACCCGTCTCCGCTTTCGCCGGTCCCGACGTACAGGTAATTGTCCGGACCGATCACCATCCGGCCGCCGTTGTGGATGAAACCCTTCGGTATGTCCCGGAGAATGACCTTCGGCCCACCGAGGTCACGGCCGTCCCAGCTCATCGAGACGATTCGATTGTCGTTAGCAGCGGTGTAGTACGCGAAGACAGTCTTCTCATCGGCGGTTATGGCCAGGCCAAGGAGGCCACCCTCCCCAGCCGGATCAGCTTCGTCGATAGTCCTGATTCGCGACCTCGAGCCGCCGCTGACACGGATGATCTCCCTCGCGTCGCGTTCACTGATCAGGAAAGTGCCGTCCTTGAGTGCCACCAAACCCCACGGTGCCGCAAGATCGGAGGCGATCTCCCGGGCGCGCGGATCGCCGCGCGACTGGACAGCGCTGGGAGATGGGCTGCCAGGACCTGGACTGCTGGGACTCGGACTCGGTGACGGCGATGAGCTTGCCGGGGTCGGCCCAGCCGTGCGGGTCTCGGGACTGGGTTCGTTGGCCGCGTTGCTGCAGCCGGTGACCAGAAGGAGCGCACCGCAGGCCGCTGCCACGCTCGAGCGGCCCACCCGACGCCTCGCTGGCGTCGGTGTCGGGGTCACGCCCACAGTCTCGCCTGCGTGCCCAAGACTGACCTCACGTCTGCAGGTCAGCCGAGTTCAGGATGTCGATCGCCTCCGGCTCGCCGACCAGTTTGATCTCAGCCACACTGGTCCTGCCGTGGGCGTACAACATCAGCTCGCTCGGGGTGCCGACCAGTGTGACGATCGAGGCACCGCTCACCGCCCGGATTGCCTCCGGAGCGCCATCTGCGTCGGCGGAGCCCAGCCGCTCGAGGACGACACCAACCTGGACCCGGCGGAACCACGCTCGACCCAGCAGCTTCAGCCGGCGCCACATCCACTCTTCGACATCGTCGCCGAGCTGCCGCGAAGTCTGCGGCGAGTCCCCGGCCCGGCGCACGTCCTCGTGGTGGATGAAGAACTCGGTGGTGTTCGCCCCCTCGTCGACGCCTGGGATCGCGAAGATCGAGAATCGCGCCGGACCTCTGCGGACTCGGTCCACAAGTTCGGAGAATTCCCACCGCTGTTTGATCTCAGCGATCCGGCGCTCGTACAAGCTGGACAGCGGCTTTGCGACGATGCCGCTGGCGCCTATCGGGTCAGTTTCGCGGACCCACAGGTGCGCGGCAAGATCGTGCGTATCCCACCCTTCGCACAGCGTGGGTGCGTGCGGGCCGACCTCGTCGAGCAGGTCGCACAGCGCAGCCCGTTCGGACCTGGCAAACGTCACGAGCGACCATCGTAGCGCCACTACCAGGCACCCTCTGCACCTCGCACTAACACCAGGCCGGAGCGAACCACCCGCTCCTCGGCAAGACGAAAGAAATCACCACAGGTCGGAAGGTTGGGGTCAGTCGGGAACAGTGTTGGAACAATAGGCGCGTGACCGACCCAGCGCCGGCCGTCCCCGGCAGCACGCTTGATCCGGAGGTCGCCGCGCTGCTCAAGCGCGACACTGCCGGACTAGTCACGGCCGTTATCCAGGAAGACCGCACGGGCGAGGTCTTGATGGTGGGGTGGATGGACGACCTGGCCCTGCACAAGACCTTGACCACGGGACGGTCCACCTTCTTCTCCCGCAGTCGGGGCGAGTACTGGGTCAAGGGGGAGACCAGTGGCCACCGGCAGTGGGTCCGCGAGGTGCGGCTGGACTGCGACGGCGACACCATCCTCGTCAAGGTTCATCAGGAAGGCGCTGCCTGCCACACCGGCGACCGCACCTGCTTCGACGGACGCCTGCTACCAGCCGTGGTCGTTGCGCAAACCGAGGAATCGGAGCGGTGAACGAGCTTTCCCCGACCCTGGAGGAGTTCCGCAAGCTGGCCGTGGAGCGCCGGGTCATCCCCGTCTACCGCAGGCTGCTCGCCGACGCCGAGACGGCCATCGGGCTCTATCGCAAGCTGGCCAGGAGCCAGCCTGGCACCTACCTGCTCGAATCCGCTGAGCAAGGCGTGTGGTCCCGCTACTCATTCGTTGGGGTTCGGGCAGCTGCCACGCTGACCGTGCAGCACGGTGAGGCCATCTGGCTTGGGCATGCTCCGGTAGGCCTGCCGACCGGTGGAGACCCCTTGGTGGCCGTACGCGAAACGCTGCGCCTGCTGCATACCCCGCGTAGCGAGGGACTGCCGCCCTTCACCTCCGGCCTGGTTGGCTACATCAGCTACGACGCGGTACGCCGGCTGGAGCGCCTGCCTGACTCCTGTGTCGACGACCTGGGCGTTCCGGAGCTCGCTTTCCTGCTGGCCTCCGACCTCGCTGTTCTAGATCACCACAGCGGCGAAGTGTGGCTGGTCGCCAATGCAATCAACTTCGATAACACCGACGAGCGCGTTGACGAGGCGTACGCCGACGCGGTCGCTCGAGTCCAATCCATGACCGAGCTGCTGATCCAGCCCACGCCCGCAGGCGTAGTGTCGGCAAGCTTTGATCAGACCACACTGCC
>CAWIZB010000025.1:0-147013 GCA_963840505.1 uncultured Actinomycetota bacterium | reverse complement strand
CAGCTATCGGTGGCGGCCCCCAGACACGGTAGGGGCGCAGAAGCTGACCCCACAGCTGCACCGGAGCCGCTGCCGTCCCGGACTAGGGGCGAGCAAGCAGGTAGTCCCCGAGGTCCCGCTGAGCGGCGCCTCCCCCGATCCGGAGGGTCTCCGCGCGGTGCCCGCCGTCGCGCACTCGGCTCAGGCTTGGTCTTCCTCGCTCTCGCCATAGTTGGGGATGGTGATCGCCAGCCCAGGCCGCCGCGCCGCTTCACAACTGGCAGGCCTGGTCCAAGGATCATGGGTCGTCGCGCTGCTCTTCCATGTCGTATCGCCCTCGGCGTACGGCAGCTCTCTCGATCGCGCGAACCAATTACGAGATCTCCGGCGCACGTCTCGTCCGCTGCGAACGGCATCATCGACTGAGACCGTCGACCACACTTGCAGGCGCGCATCCAAACCAGCCAGCTGTGCCTCGATCCGGGGCGAGGCGCACGTCAAGGCGCTGCTCCAGGATTTCCGCTGCTGCTTCGAATGCCAGCTCCTCCTCGCGAGCGACTCGAAGGGCCACCGCAAGAGCGACGATTGCCGCCACGCACCGATGACTGCCACTCCCGCCACCATTACACCGGCGGCAACCAGACCACCGACGTGGTTACGGGAACGTGGTCGCCATAGCCGACCGTCGTCAGGGTGGTGACCGACCACCACAGCGCGTCACCCCAGGAGCGGATGGTGCTATCGGCCGCTCACCCTCGACCAGCCACAGCGCGGTGCCGCCTCCGAAAACCACAAGGCTGGCCAAGCCTGTGACGACCACGGCGAGCCGAAGCACCACGGTCCAGCTCAATCGTTGCTTCCGCGGCATAGCACCGTCATCCTCTCTCGCGTGACGGGTCGACGATAGGCGGTCTCAACCTGTACGCGTGCCCGAACGCATCCGGACAGAGCGTTCCCATGCGGTCGGCAGGCGGGGAGGTGGAGTCAGGATCCTCGCTTCTGAGGGTGACGAAGCCTTGCGCGCTCTGGCTTGTACCGCGGGCATGGTGAGTCCCGATCGCCCCTCCGGTTCTGACCGCTCCCCTATCAGGTCGACCCTCCACGGGTGGGCAGCGGCACCCGCAACCGGGTGTCGCGCGATCAGACCTCGAGAGCCGGGCCTTCCCCGCGGCGGACTGAGAGCAATCGGTCATTCTGCCTATGGCTTTATGACGGTGATTGCGGTTGAGTGAGTATGAAACCCAAATGTCTCTGAAGTCCTATTCCGGTGTGCCGGCCTTCGTCATACGGCCACCGTCGGGCGTGCTTCGAGCGCTACCGCGGTTGGTTCGATACGAAGACCAACGCCGGGCCCCGTCTTGAGGAGGTTGCAGTGAGTGTGTTGCGATTCGACCCGTTCGGTGATCCGTTCCGGCAGATGGATCGGCTGACGAACCAGCTGCTGTCGGGAACTCGAACCCCGATGGGGATGCCGATGGATGTGTGGCAAGCCGATGACGGGTTCCACGTCTCGCTGGACCTGCCCGGCGTGGATCCGTCCAGTGTGGACATCAGCACAGAGCGAAACGTCTTGACGATCACTGCAGAGCGGCGCCCGGAATACCAGCAGGGTCATAACGTGCTCGTGGCGGAGCGGCCTCAAGGAAGCTTCACGCGGCAGTTGCAATTGGGCGACACGGTGGACTCGGAGAACGTCCAGGCGACGTATGCCGACGGGGTCCTGCATCTGAGCCTCCCGATCACGCAGGCTGCCCAGCCGCGCCGGATTCAAGTGCAGACCGGCGGTCGCGGCGGACGTCAGATCGAGGTCGAGACCGAGCCGGCGGAAACGGCTAGCCCCTCCGGGGAGCCCACCCAAAGCGATTCGTAGGGAGAAAGTCCCTCTGCGTTGACCAGGCTGTACTCGACACTCACCGATCTCTGCAGGGTCTCCCCCTCCAACACCACCGCCCTGCGACACGTGCATGGCCACGCTGTGTGAACATCCATACTAGAGCTGGAGGCGTGCCGTTTGGGCTTCAGATTGGCTTCAGGAGAGGACCTTCAGGACAGGGCCCTCCCCGATAGAAGACACGGTGGAACGAACCCCTAACACGCTAGGAGCCCTGGTCAGAGAGCTTTCTGACCACGGCTACATTCGCTGACAGGGATCCGCGGGCTGTTCGGCGCGGTCGCCAGGTTCCTAACAGGGTGGCCAGTCTCCAGCAGCAGGCCCCGCACACCAACGTGATTGACTAGCCTGCATCCTGCCGGCTCCGCACACTAAGGGTGTTCGTTGCAAGATGATCATGGGCAGCGAGGCCGCAGTCAGGCCGCGCGAGCTCCATAAACGGCGGCAATTGGTGCGCCCTCTCGACAAGTCTCGCCAGGAATGCAAAGTGTCTACGACTAGGCTTAATGGTGTATTTGTGCTCGCTAGCGATGATCTTGACAGTGACTCGCGGACGCATTCCTAACCCTTGGTGGCGGCGTGCGCCGACACCATGGCGACTCCTTGCCGCCGCGGAGCGAAATGCCCATCAGCTTGGGGACGCTGGTGAACCCCACGGCGGCGACCTTGCCGCCTTCGACAAGCGCACGTTTCAGATCGGACACCGACTGGTTCCCGATCGTGTCGAGGATAAGGTCGTAGCGCTGTCCGTCACCGACGAAGTCCGTCCTGGTGTAATCGATGACGTGATCTGCGACCAGCGAACCCACGAGGTCGATGTTCCGGGTGCTGGTCACCCCGGTCACCTCGGCCCATATGAATGACTTGGCGATCTGGACCGCAAAGGTGCCGACGCCGCCGGAAGCGCCATTGATCAGGACCTTCTGCTCGGGCCGGATGGTTCCGTCGTAGTGAAGGCCCTGGAGCGCGGTTACCGCCGCCATCGGAACTGCAGCCGCTTCCTCGAACGACAGGTTCGCCGGTGTCAACGAGCTGACGTCAACGGGCACAGAAACGTATTCTGCGAAGCCGCCGTACCCGTGGTCCAAGAGATTGGCATAGATCTCATCGCCAGGCTTGAACTGAATAACACTGCTGCCGACCGCCTCCACCTGCCCGGCAATATCCACGCCGAGGATCCGATGTTTCGGCCGCCGCAACCCAAGAGTGGCCCGCGAGAAAAGGGGCTTGCCACGCATGGAATGCCAGTCGGCCGGATTGACCGATATTCCGAGCACCTTCACCAAGACTTCATCGGCGTTCGGGGCAGGCTTCTCGACCTCGGCCATCCGAAGCGTCTCAGGCGGCCCGTACTTCTCTCTAATGAATGCCTTCATCACTGCCGCTCCCAGCTTCCCCGGTCGTCGTCAAGTCGAATCCGAACGTTGTGGACACAAGTTGACCGTACGCAACACTCCTCTGCCTCGCATCGGGCATGGTGGGGCAGGCATCGTCAGCGCGTAGTCACTTCGCCATCCTCATGATTTAGGCCAGTGCGTCGGACAAGGCTGCGCGGCAAGCGCGTTCGACTGTCGTCCAGCGGGAACGCAGCGCAACGGAAGCCTCCAGATTGTCGACATACCCAAGGCACCCACTGCCCATGGATGGAGGAATTAAGGACCAGCCGCCGACCGATGGGGCCGCAGGCGCCGTCCCTGTGCAACGCGCCCGAAGGCGCTCACTCGCGTAGCGTCCTGCGTCGTCTAGTAGTTGGCCACGGCGCAAGCCACATTGGCACAGAACCGAGCGGGGGCAGCTGTTCGTGGCTCCTGACTAGCCAGGCCACTCGCAAGTGTCGTCGCAGCAGCCGTCGGGCGGCCGCTGCGGTAGTAAGCAGACGATATGACTGGCCTACCGAAGAGCGCAGGTCTGCGGAATTCGGCTGCGTCAGCAGCACACCGGGCCGTACACAACCTGTGGACGGGGCCGTGCGGCGATCAACTTGCTGACACCTTTTGTACACGTGAGTGTGGGGCGGTCCGGTAATGGAACTTCGGGGACGAGTGCTTGGCCCAGCCAGCACGAACTTCACCGACGGGATTGGGTCTATCCGAGGACCTTGAGTCAAACAACAGCTCGGCCCCGATCTGCCCTGGCGCAGGGGTATTGCCCGGCCACCGGCCGTGGTGAGGCCGGCTCCGAGGGCCGGCGGCTGCAGGAAATGACGCTGCCGATAGGAAGAGTCCCCACAACCGCGCCCAGACCGCTCGCAACCCTAGACGCTCGCTCCGGAATGCGGCCACTGGTGCCCGGCTAATCCAAGCTGAGGGTTTGGACAGCAATCGGCTGTCGACGTCGCAGCCTCGCTTGCAGATGCCCTGGAAGAGCTTCACCGGCCCCAGCGCAGCCTCGATCGCCGCATCCGACGCGACCAAAGACGCGCTAGACGCCCCATCCAATTGAGACCTGAGAGCGACTCTCACCCCTGGGGAGCGGTGGGCGTGGCTCCGATCGGCGACTCGGCGGGCCTGGCTCCGGTTGGCGACTCGCCCGCGCGCAACACGACCCAGGCGATCCAGGTCGCCGCGACGAACTGGATCGCATGGCCGGCGAGCCCTCGCTGAAGGATGAAGTCCACCAGGACAAAGACCGGAATCAGGAGGACCGCTGCGCACGGGACTGCGTGGGACCGCCACAGGGCCACCGCCATCCCGAGCAGGCCGAAGAAGCCCCCCACCAAGAGCATTACGATCATCGCGATCGCGGGCGGAATCGTCACATTGTCGATCGCGTCGGCGAGTGTCACCAGGTCGAAGCGGCCGTCCTGCGCAAGGCCGAACTGAGTTGTCTCATAGCCTTGCACGGCTGTTAGGCCGACCAGTCCTGTGCCGAGCAGGATGCCGGCTGCGTACGCCAGACGCGGCGAACGATCCTTCGAGAGCAGCACGTAGACGAGTGCGCTCCCCAGGAGGAATGGCATCGCGAGTAGGTCGCACAGCTTCGCGAGGTTCGCCTGTCCGGGATGATCGGCGATCCAGCGCAGCCGGTCGATCGTCGCTTCGCTTGCGGGCTCGATGCTGAAGGCGGCAAGCTGAAGCCCGGCACCGAGCACAAGCGCCGTCGCCGCGCCGATCCGGCCGACCCGGCTAAAACGCGCCGCAGGGCTCGCCCCGGGCTCAGGAACGCGGAGCAGAGAGCCAATCATGCTCACGGCGAGAGCGTCTCACACATCCGCCTCCGGAGACAGTCCAGATACGTCGAGTACTCGCCGATATATCTGGGAGAGAGATGAGAGTGAATCAGACGGAGATCGCTGTCCTCGGTGCCCTGAGCGTGGAGCCCATGACGGGCTATGCGCTTCGCCAGGCCATCAGAGAGGCCTCGGGCATTTCTGGAGCGAGAGCTTCGGCCAGATCTACCCGACGCTCGCCGACCTCGAACGCCACCGCCGCGTAAAAGGACAAGGCTCATCGCGGCCGGGTGCGTCGACTTTCGCGATCACCGCGTCGGGGCGGGCTAGTTGACTGAGCTCCTCGGGCAGCCGATCCAACCGGTGCCACCGCGCAACGGCCTCCTGCTTAGGCTGTTCTTCTGCCGCCAACTCGGCCCGGAAACCTGCCGCTCACTCGTGTTCGAGGCAAGGGCCGACGCCGAGCGCCGCCTGGCGCAAACTGATGATCCATCGCGGCCGCCGATCGAGCCGCGTCCACCTAACGACGAACGAGCCGGGCAGGATCGACACCCCGGGCAGGCCGAGACACTCAGGCGTCGGGCGGATCCGACCGTTGTGGAATCCCTCGTTTCCCAGCGTCATCCGGGATGTGATCGTCAGCCGCGTCGCCTTTCTCGTTCGGAAGCAGTGCAGCTGGGCGCCGCCCCAGCTGGCCTTTCGTGGCGATGATCACCGCTGCCCCAAAGAGAAGGATCACCCCGCTGAAGATCAGGAATCTCACTGTGTTCGACGCCGGCACCACGTCGCGGGAGAGCTGGCTAATTGAGGCGTCGAAGCTTGCGTGGAAGATCGCCACCAACAGCACGCTGAAACCGGTGCGGTTGTAGAACCACACAAACAAGGCGCGGGCGAAGAACAGCGCGACGAACTCCATAGCGAAAACGACTGGTGCCGAAATCAGCTGCTCGAGTCCCCAGCCTTCCTCCGCGAAGTGGTCGGTCAGGTGCCACAACGCCCACAGAAGTGCCACGTACAAGGTGAGCTTCATTGGGCTATACCGGTCCTGCCAGTGATGCTGCAGGAACCCGGTGAATCCGATCTCCTCGGCAAGCTGGAAGAGCACAAGTTGCAGCAGAAAGTAGGCTGCGACCTCGGCCAGCGCTCGCGGCCACCCACCGGACGGGGCTGCTAGCGCTCGCGGGCCATAGATCGCGAGCGAGATCAGCGTCGCCGTGACGGGAACCGAGAACAGCGCAATCAGGTACCAGCGCACCGGGACACGCCAGCGCACACTACGACGTCCGAGGTCCGCGACACCAGCGCGCCCCGACAGCGCGGCCGTGACCAGGAAGGCAGCTAGCCCGACACCCAGCGCACCGCCCACTATTCCGTGCAACGGCTGGTCGAAAGGCAGGATCTCGGAGTCCGCAATCGGCGGGATCGCCGCCGTCACAAAGCCAATCCCGAGGCTGATCAGCATGAACGCAAGCACCGGACGGCGCGCGACACCACGACGCGCCGACGACCACGCGTTCATGACACGACGATCTCAGATGGCAGGAAGATCTCGACAGCCCGGGCCGGGGAAGACTGAACAGCAGGCTCAGCCCACGCTGGTCACAGATGAGCCAGCCAAGCATGGGCCGACTGGCTGGCATGGCTGCCGAAAGCGCGAAGCCCGGTGCTCATCGTCCGCCGAAGACGTGGCTCGTGCACGTCAGGTGCGATCATCGCCATCGCCACGAACGGCGCCTCGGACTCAAGCGGGCGCCAAAGCCTGTCGATAACCGGGTCAGCGATGGTTAAGGCTGGTGCGTAGTGCCGCACCTCCTCAGCTCGGTTTGCCTCCCCAGGCGACCAGCACCTCGCGGGGGCAGTGAATCACGTAGAGCTGGTTGCCAAGGACTTGAGCGTCGCCGCCGCCTCTGCCCAGGCAGCAACCTGAACGGCTTCAGGGCAATCGGCGACAACTGCTCGGTAGGCACCGAACGAAATCCCGCATCATCGTCAACACCTCCCTGGCAGAAGCCATGCGGAATGAGATGGCCAACATGTGCTGCGCAACTTCGAAGCAGCCACTCTCCGTGAACAACCGTTCAAGGGCGCCGGGAGCCCCGAGCGAGAGATTCCTGATGCAGCGGCCCTTGCATCAGCTGAGCCTGCAGCAGCCGTGCAATATCAGCGCCAACGCGTCTGTTATCGAGAACGGTCGTCGCCACTTTGAAGTAGCAGGACTCGACGCTCGATTGATTCGTGCCACCTCTTCCTTGCGCCCGCAATTCGGAGTGCACGTCCACAGGCGCTTGGCTAGCCGCCGCTGACGAGCCCCGTCTGGTACGCGTAGATCACGGCCTGCACGCGGTCGCGCAGGCCGAGCTTCATCAGGACTCGGCTGACATGGGTCTTCACCGTCGTCTCAGACACGTACAGCTTCGTCGCAATCTCGGCATTGGTCAGCCCTTGCGCCAGCAGCTGCAGCACTTCGGCCTCGCGGGAGGTCAACAACTCCAGCATTTTCTGTGTACCGGCGTCCAGCTGGCGGGGCCGCTGCAGGAACGACTCGATCATCCGCCGCGTCAGGGTTGGCGCGAGGAGCGACTCGCCTGAGTGCACCGCCCGGATGCCGGCTACCAGCAGCTCCGGCTGCACGTCTTTGAGCAGGAACCCGCTCGCCCCAGCCTGCAACGCCGCATAGACGTACTCGTCCATGTCGAACGTCGTCAGCATCACCACCCGCGCCTGGCACGACGCGTCAGCGGTGAGCCGCTGCGTGGCAGCGATGCCGTCCACGCCGGGCATGCGTACGTCCATCAAGACGACATCGGGCCGCAGCGCCGCCACCTGGGCCACAGCCTGCTCACCGTCGGCCGCCTCGCCCACCACGTGGAGGTCCGGCTCGATCTCCAGGATCATCCGGAACCCGGCCCGCACCAACGCCTGGTCGTCCACGATCAGCACCCCGATCGAGGCTGCCGAGGAGTCGACGGTGGCGCTCACCCCTGCTCCAGTGGCAGCGTGGCGACCAGCTCGAAGCCGCCCTCTGGGCGCGCCCTGGCCACCAGCGAACCGCCATACACCGCGACACGTTCCCGCATCCCCAGCAGCCCGTCGCCGGCCTCGGCCGGAGCAGCCGAAGCCGCAGCGGGCTGCCCGTCGTCGCGCACGGCCAGCTCGATCCGGTCCGCGCGATAGTCGATGACCACTTCGGCGCTTCGCGGGTTCCGCGCGTGCCGCAGACTGTTGGTCAACCCCTCCTGCACCAGCCGGTATGCGGTCAGATCCAGTCCGGGCGCCAGCTCCCGGGCCGCCCCAGTCACCGACACCGTGACTGGCAGTCCGGCGGTGCGGAACTTCTCAGCCAGCCGGCCGACCTGGTCAAGTCCCGGCGGCGGCTCCAGCTCTGTGTCGGCACCGGACTGGCGCAGCACCCGGACCATCCGGCGCATCTCCGCGAGTGCCTCGCGCCCCACCGCCTCAACGGTCTCCAGCGCCTGCCGCTCCTCCACCTGCTCGGGCGCGAGCCGTCGGCGCACCGCGGACGCCTGCACAGTCATAACGCTGACACTGTGCCCTATCACGTCGTGCAGCTCGCGGGCGATCCGGTTCCGTTCCTCAGCCACCGCCTGTGACGCCCGGTGGGCGCGGTTGATGCGTCGCTGCTCGGCGTTGAGCCGGGTGACCCGTACCAGGGCGCCCAGCAGCCACGCGATGATCGACGGTGCCAGCCAAACCAGCGCTGACACGCGCTCGGCGAGGCCTTGGTTCATTGGGTCGAACACCGCCCACGCCACCCAGAGCACGACAGCCAGCACCAGCGCGACCCAGGACCGTCGCCAGTCCAGCCGATTGCCGACCGTATAGGTGGCGATCAGCGGCGCAAGGATGACGGCAGATCCCTCCGGCGAGCCGACCGCTACGAACTCCACGACGCTGACAACGACGATCCCGGTAAGGCAGGCCAGCGGGCGGACGCGTCGAACCACCAGCAGCAGGGCAGTCATGGCATATAGCAAGGACTGCGCCCACAGTGGACCCTGGCGATGCGTCGACCCGATGCCCCACCATGCCTCGAGCTGGCCGAGTACCCCGACCGCCACCGCGAGGGTGATGTCGAAGGCCCAGTTCCTGCGGCTCACGAATCGACCGTACTGCCGCGCGGGGCGGCCCGACGTCCTCCTAACGGAGGATGCGCAGATCCTGCTCAGGGCTACCCGATTTCGTGCGGCCGCAGGACGACCCGAGGCCGGCCGGCTCCCTACCGTCGAAGGATCGACCCACGGCCACAGAACGGCCCGACAAGGAGACAAATCATGAAAATCTCACCAACCGCAGCACGGGGCATCAGTGTGATCGCATGGGTCATGGCCGCAGCGGGCACAGTGGTCGGGCAGCTTCACGCCCTGGCCCGCTTTGTGGCCCACCCGGACGATCTCGTCGAGTCAGCGCTCACCCGAGCCTGGGCGGTGCCGGCCACCGAGGCACTGCGGCCGCTACTCGACTGGAGCGACCCGTGGACGGTCTACCTCACCTACGGGAAGATCTGGACGCCCGTGTGTCTCGCTTTCACCGCTGCGGCCTACCTCGTCTACCGACACCGGCACGCTCAGGGGGCCGAGCGACGTCTGTGGCAGGTCACCCTCGCCGCCTACGCTCTGCTGACCCTCTCACTGTTCGGCGACTACTTCACCCCGTTCATGGAGCAGATGTTCATCGTCGGCATCGGCGCCATGATGATCATCGGACTCGTCGGAATCGCGCTCGGGATCATGATGCTGCGCAACGGTTTCCGACCACGCACCACCCCCATCCTGCTGATGAGCTTCATCCCGTTCATGGTCGCGGTGACGTCAGTGACCTCCCTCGGCAGTGCACTGCTTCCGCTGATGTGGGGCTGGGCCATCGCCGCGCAGGCTGTCGTGGGCCGTAAAGGGGAGAGCGCCGAGACTGTGGTTGTCAGCACCGATCGGTCGGACGCGGTTCTCAGCTGAGCAATCCTCGACCACCCACTCCTGGGGAAAGTGGCACGGGCTGCACGCTTGCAACCGCGCAAGCATGCAGCCCGTGCCCACTTCCCCGCAGCAGCGCATGCACGGCGAAGCGGCAGCAGGCGGTTGGCACATTAGCGGCAGTGGCGTCGACGCGCGCCGGTCCGCCGTGAAGCCAACGCTCGCCGGAACGAGCGGCAGTTCGAATCGTCTCAGTCGGGTCGGTCAGCTACGCCTTCATGGCGCCAGGTCCCAGCGAAGCGCCTTGGGTTCGCGCTGGGCGGCCACGGGCAGCACCGTGACGATCAGCTCTCCGGCGACTCCTCCGCCATGGTCTTACTGGGTCCTCCGCTGGGCGAGGCGAAAGTTGCAACCCCAGCAGCACGAACGCCGAACGCGCTTGGCATCCCGCCAGGCAGGCAGAGTCACCGCCAAAGCAATGGGTGCGCAACAGTGATGGGCCTTTAGCGGGCCATTAGGCGCGGCGAAAAGCTGGTTATCTGCGGTGTCTCACGAGCACGCTCCGCTGGCTCAAATCGCGCCTTCAGGCACCACGCGACCTTCCAAGCTGGTTATGCGAGTTCGATTCTCGTCACCTGCTCCACAGCAAAGCTCCTAGTCAACTCACTTTCAGTGTGCCCCAAGTTATTCGAACATCCAGATGACAAGAATGACCGGGCTGGTCATGTGTATTCCATGATCATCGGCGCGCGATCACCGAAGTGCCTTGTCAGGTGTGACTTAGGCCGCGGAGCAGGCTCTGCTGAAGGGCCGACCAAGCGAGATGCCGTGCCCAATTCGTGCCCCATATGGACTAGCCCTGCCCGGAAGATCTACTGATCCATGGGCCTTGTTCGGATCTCGCCAACATCGGCAGAGTCCTCGACTTGCATTTCGCAGTCCGACGTGGCGAGGGCGACGCTCCGGCTCGCTGTTAGCAGCACCGCTTCGAGCCATGATTGCTGGTTCGAGAGAACGTTGGCGCAGAGTCGGCCTTTCATTTCCTTATAGGAAGGCCGAGCCTTCTTCCAGCTGATCTTGCCACGCGGGGCGTGCGTTTGGTCTAGAGGGCCATGGACGCCTCGGGATCCAAATAGTTAGATAGAGGAAACACCGGCAGGCGGGGGTGATCTGTGCCACCGTCCAGAGGACCCAGCGATCATGCAGTCAACGAGGGAGGACACCATGGGTGAGGCACGCGAGGTCATGGACCGACTCAGCGCGGCGGCGTTCGAGACAAAAGATTTCAGCGCCGCAGCTGAGTGCTACGCCGACGGCGCCGTTGCCGTGACCCCCGACCAAGGTGAGATCACCGGCCGTGAGGCGATCGCCGCCTACCTGCGTCAGTTGGCGGATGCATTTCCCGACCTCCGATACGAATACGAGGCCAAGCACGAGTCGGGAAACGTGGCAATCGACGAAGGGTACGCCACCGGAACCAACACCGCACCGTTGCCTATGCCAACGGGTGAAACCATTCCGGCAACCGGAAAGCAAATCAGAGTGCGAAGCTGCGACGTCGCCACCGTCGAAGGTGGCCGGATCACTTCACATCGCCTGTACTTCGACCAAATGGAGTTTCTCGGACAACTTGGCCTGCTTCCGGAAATGCCTTCCTAACGGGAGCCCGCTAGAAGGGGCAGTCATGGCCGAAGAGTCAGGCCCAGCTGTACGTCTGCTGAGATGGTGCGGGATGGCGCTGGTGGCGGCAGGTGTGTTGATGGTCGTCGCGACCCTGCTGCACCCCAGCCGTGAGACGGCCACCACGATCATCGCCAGCGAGGTGGGACTGGTCGCCGCACACTTTGTCTACACACTCGCCTGGTTGCTGGTACTGCTCGGCCTACCCGGACTCTATGTGTCGCACCGCGGCGGGATGGGACGGCTCGGATTGATCGGGTTCCTGACTGCCTTCGCGGGTACGTATCTGATCGCCGTCACCGGAAACTTCGGGTTCTTTGCCCCGGTCCTGGCCAAGGAGGCGCCGGCAGTGCTCGACGCGATCGCCCAGTACTGGCCTGTGGCGGCCATCAATGGGTTGGCTGCAGTCACGTTCATGATTGGCTATGTCCTATTCGGTGTGGCCATGACCAAAACGGCGACCCTGCCTCGCTGGTCCGGCGTGCTCGTCGCGGTGGGCGCCCCGGCCCATCTGCTGGGCTTGGGCATTTCCGTCCTCGTTTCAACGGCCGCATGGCCGGCTGCCATCCTGGGTAGCGTGAGTCTCGGCGCTGGCCTGGCCTGGCCCGGCTACCAGATGTGGCGCACACCGGCGGCTTCGGATTCGCTTCCTCTCGACCGAAGAACGCCAATGTGAGCGTTACCATCACCGCGTCGTGGCGCGGAGCGTGTCAATGGCCGCGACTGCCAAGCTGGCCATGCGAGCTCAATTCTTGTTCTTGCTCTTGACGACCGCCCGCTGCCGCCTCGCGCCTTAGGTCATTGACGTCGGCAGGTCCTCGACCGGTCGAGTCGCCCGGCCGAGCCCGATTGCCCGAAGGCCCGACGACTGCACCCAGGTCGGCACGCTGACTCGGCGGGCCGCCCCTGCGTCGAACTGCGATCCAAAAGAAAGAAGATGATCATGGGACTCCAGGCCGGTGACAGATTGTTGTCGCTCACGGATCTCTCAGAGATGTTGGGCATCCCCGTTCACACCTTGTACCGCTGGCGGTACAAGGGTGACGGCCCCGTCGGCTATCGGGTGGGCCGCCACGTACGGTACCGCCGCGAAGCCGTCGAAGCATGGCTGGAACAGCAGGCCGACCAGCGCTAGCCTGCGCAATCAATCCCGAGCGGTCCGCGAGGCAGCGGACCGAGAGCCGAGCCAATCAAGGCTGGAATAGATCTTCGAGCACCTCAGCCGCCCCGGGACGCGCGCTCCTTTGCGGCCCACCTAGATGTCAGCGGTCAGCGAGGGGTTTCGCGTGCCCCGAGCTGGTCGGCAGCTGAATGTGAGGTCGGGAAGATCACGCTCGACCGACTGCTCATCGGAACCCAGCCATTGGTGAAGGGGTCTGAGCTCGTCCGCAGTCAGCGAGGTCGGCGGCCGGTTTGGCTTGGTCGCGATTCGGGCGATGTGGGGGGCACGGGTTGTGGCCACGCGTCGAACCGGCAAGTAAGGACGCATACGCCCGAGAGAACGCTGCGGGTGGTCTGGCCAGCGACGGCCCGTTGCCAAGTGCCGAAGGCGACGGCCTACAAGTTGCGCGTCACCGGAGAAGGCCCGCGGGGACTGCGCCTGCTAAGTGGCCGCGCTTTTGGAAAGCGAAATCATGGCCTGGCCTTAGACCCGCCGAGACCCGATCAAAAAAGGGGGTAAACAGGGGGTACGGTGATCTTGAACTGGTAAAGCCCCTAGTCAAGCTCCCCCGGTTGGACTCGAACCAACAACCCTTCGGTTAACAGCCGAATGCTCTGCCAATTGAGCTACAGGGGACTGACAACCACGCGGCTACGTACCATAGCAGCCCGGTCAGCCTACGTCGTATTCCGTTCTCAGCTCTTCCATCGCTTGATCAACAGCGGCACGTACGCCATCGGTCTCCCAGCTCAGCCCCCGCGTGAGTGTGCCGTGCCAGGCGACGGTACCGGTACCGCCAAGATCACGACGGGCGGTGATGGTCACGCCGCGCTCTCCAACCAACGGGACGAACCTCTCGATAGCAATCGTTGCCGAAATGCGCTCCCGGAAAAGCTCCGGCAACCGCCCCGGCTCGACCAGCTCGAGCGAGCCGCGGGGCGAGGGCTGGCCCGGCGCTGCGTGAAGTGCCCAGCTCAACTTGCCTAGCTCAGCATTCCAGCCGCCTCGCTCGATTTCGTGCCAGCCGACGTGTCTCCAGCCCTCCTCGTCTTCGTAGGACAAGGTGGCCGGGCTGGCGATGCAGCACCCGGCTGGGGTTCTGGCCCAGGCAAGGATCCGGGCGGGCCGGTCAGGTTGCGCAGCAAGCGAAGACGTCCACGAGTCATAGACCGCCCTGGGCAAGCCACGGCTCCGCGACCACCAGGCCGAACCGCGGACCGTGTTCTTCCCCACGCGGCCATTGTGCTCGGCCGGAGTGCACCGGAACCTATCAGAGCTGAGATGAGGCCTGTCGCGGACAAAGGCCGCGCAACCTCTCCAGCGCCCGCGCCTCGATGCGGCGGACCCGGGTGGCTGAGATCTGAAGCACCCGCGCTGTATGCGCGAATGACCTGGGCTCGCCGTCTGCAAATCCCAGGCGAAGCTCCAGAACGCGACGATCAAGGTCGTCCAGCCGGAACAGCAGTTCCCGCACCGGCAGTGGCTCGGTGAGGACCGCGTCCAATTCGTCGCCGGCATGCAGGCGCTCCAGAGTGCTGCTGTCCAGGAGCTCCAGCGACCGAGGTCGTTGGTGTGAGAGCAGACCGGCAGTCCAATCCTCGCTGCGGCCGAGGGCGTCGGCCAGCTCTCGAAGCGTCGGAGCGCGACCCAGGCTCTGGGTGAGCTCAGCCTCCAGCCCGTGCGCGGCGCGCAACTGTTCGGCTCGGCTTGTCGGCAGGTTCATCGCCCCCAGATGTTTGGCTGTAGCTGCACCTACGAACGCCCGGATCCAGAACAGGGCGTAGGTGGAGAACCGGTACCCTCGCGCATGGTCGAACCGCTCGACAGCTGTGATCAGACCGATGCATCCTTCCTGGAACAGTTCCGCATCGGGAAGCTGGCAACGCGCCGCAAACTGTCGACTGACCATTCCCACAAGCCTCATGTTGGCTCGAATGAATCGCTGCCGGGCCAGCGCTCCCTGGTCTTCGAGCAGTCTCAACTCCTGATCCGTCGCATCGGCGAAACCGGCGCCTGACACTCGCGCGTCCCACGCCAGCAGGCCGGCCTCGATCGCGTGCTGCAGCTCGACCACTTCGGCATGTGTCAGTAGCGGTTCGTTGGTCGCATCGTCGAAAACCTCGGTCACGCCGACACTCTGAGGCAGCGAGTGCCGCTCGCAACACCTAGTAAGCCGAATCTGTGGATAACCCGTCCCTGGCGTGATGCGCGCGCAGGGCACAATCAAAATCAGTCTGCGGCGCCGATGCTGCGGGTATGCAGGGCCTTGCGACGTGCCTCCAGTACCACCAGTTCTGAGAACATCTGGTTGTACTTGTGCGGTGCCTCAACTGGGTTCGTACGTTGCAGCTTGGACTTCAGCGCCGCGATGGTACGCATCACGGTGAGAAGCTGGAGCGCCGCTGAGTTGGCGATCACGTAGCGTACGGTCACCTCGCCGTGCACCGGCAGTGCCTCGACGGCCAACGACGCGACCAGTGATCGGATCTCATCCGCGTCGGATCCCTCCGATACCCGATGCACCCACTCGGTATCCGCAGTCACCTTTGCGCCCCCCAGCTCGACCGCCGCCTTCTCGACGGCGGCGAAGACTGCGGCGTACGCGGGATGAGTGAAGTCGATTGTGGTCAGGCCATCCCAGTTGTCGGGGAACAGATCAGGGTTCTGAATCAGCAGCTTGGCGGTCTCCCGCTCGATGGCGAGCAATCGGTCGTGCGGATCAGGCAACTGCAACTGCATGCCCGGTAGGCGCTCGGCATCCAGCTCCGGCACCGGCCTGGACTCTGCTGGCGATGAGCCGCCGTTGGCGCGGCGGCGGCTCGACCGTTTCGCCGCGTGCATCACCTCTGCCCGCACCTCCTCGACATCCATGCCGAGCAGGCCGGCCAGCTCGCGGGCGTAGCCAGAAACCAGCGCGTTATCTCTTATGCTCGCGACCAGCGGGGCGGCCGACCGCAGCGCAGCAAGTCGGCCGTCTGCTCGATCAAGATCATGTTGCTTGAGCACGTTACTCATCACGAAGCGGTACAGCGGCACCCGTCGGGCGACAAGCTCGCGTACGGCCGCGTCTCCGCGCTGCAGGCGCAGGTCGCAAGGGTCGAGGCCAGAGGGCTCGATCGCGACATACGTCTGCGTGACGAAGTTCTGGTCACCGGCGAACACCTTCAGCGCGGCCGCCTGTCCCGCCGCATCGCCATCGAAGGTGAAGATCACCTCACCATGGAACGCGTCATGATTGCCCATCAAGCGACGCAACAACCGCGCATGATCATCACCGAAGGCGGTACCGCACGAGGCGACCGCCGTGTCGACACCTGACAGGTGGGCCGCCATGACGTCGGTGTAGCCCTCGACCACTACCGCCTGGCTCTTCTTGCTGATCGAGGTGCGAGCGAGGTCGAGCCCATAAAGCACGTGAGACTTCTTGTACAGAAGGGTTTCTGGGGTGTTGAGGTACTTCGCCGGCATTCGGTCGTCCTCGAATAGCCGGCGCGCCCCGAAGCCCACGACTTGTCGCCCCGAGTCGCGAATCGGCCACATCGCGCGCCCCTGGAAGAAATCCCAGCCAGACTCACGTGCCAGCCCAGCCGATACCAACTCCGCATCGCGGAACCCGCGGCCGCGCAGATGCTGCAGGAGAGCGCGGCCGTCCTGTGGAGCGAACCCAACCCCGAATCGCTCTGCCGCCTCGCGGTCAAAACCTCGTTCGTTCAGAAACTGCCGAGCTACGACGCCGTCCGGGCTACCCAGTTGCTCGGTGAAGAACTCCGCCGCCAGCCGAAGCGCCTCCGCCATGCGGATTCGTGCCCCAGGCTCGGGCCGGGCGCCGGCATCGTCGGTGTAGCGCAGCTGGATGCCCACCCGATCAGCGAGCCGCTCGACCGCCTCGACGAAGGTGAGGCTGTCGATCTTGCACATGAAGTCGATAACGTCACCACCCTCGGCGCAGGCACCGAAGCAGTACCAGTACCCCCGGGAGGGTGTGACCTGGAAACTGGGGGTCTTCTCGTCGTGGAAAGGGCAGAGACCCTTCATCGTCCCGCCCGCGCTGCGGAGGGTGACGTAGGAGCCGACGATTTCCTCGATCCGGGCCCGGTCTCGTACGGCGGCGATGTCTTCCTCGTTGATCCGCCCGCCCACGGACGGGAGTCTATGTTCCAGTGCTGACCGTGCGGCGTACTCGCCTAAAAAAGGTGGCTTCGACCAGACGAGACTCGATGCGGAAACGATCGACGTGACGTGGAGGCACTGAGGCTCTGCACAGGTTGCTGACGGTCTGCATACTTTGCAACCTGTGCAAAGCGACTGCAACATACGTGCACGTAGGTTTCGGCACCTCGGCGTGGAAGATCCGGCACCGGTTAGGTTGAGGGCGTGGAGGCAGTGGTTCGTGACGTGCCCTGGCTGATCTTTGACGGAGACTGTGCATTCTGCACATCCAGCGCCCACTGGTTGGCCCGGCGGCTGCACCATCCGAAGGGACAGAATGCCCGGCTGGTCCCCTGGCAGTTCACCGATCTGACTGCGCTCGGCACGACGGCGGAGCGCGCCCAGCGTGAAGCCCTGTGGGTTGCCACGGACGGCACCATCTACGGCGGCGCAGCAGGCTTTGCCCAGTGGCTCAAATTCCGGGGCGCCGGGTACGCGGTTGCTGGCTATGTGATGGACCTGCCGGTCGTTCGCACACTAGCCGCCGCCGTCTACCGCGTGATCGCGAAGAACCGGCACCGGATGCCGGGCGGATCCCCGGCTTGCGCGCTCCCTCCTCCCGGCTTTGACCCGGCGCAGCCAGGGACCAAGTCGCTCTAGCGGCGCAAAGGCGAGCCAGCAGATCGCAGTTGGCGCGAAGTGGATGTACAAGATCGCCACAGTGAATACGTGGAACCCCATCCAGAAGACCGCAGCGGCCAACAGGGCTCGTCCCCGCAGCAACAAGACCACCACAGCTGTCAGCTCGGCGGTGAAGGAGAGCCACTGCATGACGTGGAGCAGCTCGGGGTAAGGCAACAGGAACTGGCCGAGCCCGTGTGGCCGCCGGATGATCGCCCACATCAGGATCGAGCTATCCGGCCAGCTGGTGATGCTCCAGCCGCCACTGCGGATCTTGGTGAGCGCTGACAAGAAATAGGTGAAGACCACAGAGATCTGGATGCACTTGAGCGCCCATCCGGCCTGCGCGGAGCGCTCCACGCTGCGCCACCGATCCGCGATCACACCCACTGTGGGTAACACCCACAAGGCGACGACGAGTGCGAGATGATCATGGTCGACCTTCCCGTAACTCATGCCGATCGCCGTCCACCAGGTGAAGGCTGCAGCCACCACCACACCGGCCAGGCGGGGCAGTACGTTTGCCGCGGCTACCAGACAACCGACTATCAAGATCAGGTAGAGCGTGATTGTCAAGCGGCACGCTGGGCGGAGGCAGCTGAAACAGCCGCTCGATCATCAGCGGCTGATAGAGCTCTGGATGCCTGCTCAGCGGAATGGGGTCCCGCACGAAGAGATGGATGTCGATGATCACGAACAGGTAGAGCACCGTGCGCAGGATGGCGACTCGCGCCTCTGGGACCACCGGCATGAACCAGGCGGCCACTGACCGCAACGTGCTCACGAGGGCAATTCCCAGGTGGCAAGTTCGACAAGGCGGGCTCGGCCAACGCGACCATCGACGAGCTGGGTCTGATCTTGGACAAGCCAGACCCGCAGCAGCGGCGGCTCTGCCGGATGTCGGGAATTCCAGCCATCAGCCACGGAACGGAGCAGCGACGGATCGGCGGTGATCTCGGGGATGCGCGCTTCGATCTCGGCGCGGCTGATCCCTGCAGACTCGACGCGCAACGGGAGGTCGACGCGGCGGCCGTCTGCGAGCTCGCCCTCGACTCGGGTGATCACGACGGTGGCGTCCTTGGCTGGGGAAAATGCGTATTGCGATAGCGGTCCCAAAGGCCACGCGTCATCACTCATGCGCAATGAACCGTTGAGCAGTAGCCCGATCCCCAGCACGCTTGCGGCGATCCGCCAGGCGTACGACACCCGGCTCATGCCGCGTACGCGCTCCCCCACCGGGCGATTACAACACGATCCGAGCCGCTCTTCTGCCAGTTCGGCCCAGCCTGTTACCGACTTGTTGGAGACGAAGACTAGGTGTCTCGATCGATGCCGCGCGGCAGCCGCTCAGGCGGCCAATCCAGGTGTCGCACCGCCATATCGAAGGCGTATCGATCGGTCATTCCAGCTACGTAGGTCACCGCCGCACGTATCGCGGCGTCGGACTGAGCTTGGATCTCGCGTCCGTCTGGCATGAGGTGTGGCTGATCGCTGTAGTGCTCGACCAGCGCACGTAGCACCTCGATCACGGCGCGGGACTGCGCCAGCGAGGCAGGCCGCACGTAGATGCGTTCATAGTTGAACGTCCGCAGAGCCGCCAGAGCAGTCGCTTCTTCCGGAGGCATCCCAACCTCGCCGTGCTCCTCGACCGCTCGTACGACTGCCCGGACGAAAGTGTTCAACTGCTCCCGTCGAGTTCGCCCGCACACCTCGATGATCTCCTGAGGAAGATCATCCGGCGCCACGATCCCGGCATGGATGGCGTCCTCGAGATCGTGCGCGCAGTAGGCGATCCGGTCGGCCCAGCTGACGATGTGGCCCTCGACGGTTAGCGGCGCTGGCCGTGACCAGGAGTGGTTTCGGATCCCGTCTAGAGTCTCGGCGCAGAGGTTGAGACCTTGCAGTACTACATCGGCACCCCAGGGGCCGTGATCATATCCCTCGGGAATGAAGACGTCGAAGGCATCCTCGCTCGCGTGGCCTCCCGGCCCATGACCGCAGTCGTGTCCGAGTGCGATCGCGTCGGCCAGCGTCACGTTGACGCCGACCCCGCGGGCGATCGAAGTCGCGACCTGTGCCACCTCGAGCGCGTGGGTCAGCCGGGTGCGCTGGTGGTCGCTTGGATAGACGACAACTTGTGTCTTGCCGGCCAGGCGCCGGAACGCCGTGGAGTGCACAATCCGATCGCGGTCACGTTCGAAGCAGGTGCGCTCCTCATCGGGCTCCTCCGCGATGGCCCGATTTCCCGCTCCTGCGGCAAAGGCAGCGCCTGGACGGAGCGTCGCTCGTTCCCGCTGCTCTCGAAGCTCACGGTGCAGGATCAGACCTGGCCCGGGGCGGGCCTGCGGCCCTGAGTGGGCGCGCACCAGGTCGCCGCCGAGATGACCGGCCATAGTGTCAGCCCATGCCTTGGTGCGCGGGCTGACCTCCTCAGCCACCGGAGATGTCCAGCTCCGCGGCCGCCAGATCAAGATCACCGCCGGAGGTGTCGGACAGCCATCCCTCAGGCAGCGCCACCTTGGTGCGCGGCGCCCCCTGCCGCCCGCGAGGCGACCCCAGCTCCGAGGCGGGGAAACTCACGTCGGGATCGAGGTGGGACAGCAGGTTATCCAGCTCGGCAAGCGATGACACCATCCCCAGGCGGTGCCGCAACTCACCGCCGACAGGAAAGCCCTTGAAGTACCAGGCCATGTGTTTGCGCAGGTCGCTCAGGCCGTGCAGCTCATCTGACAGTGCGACGAGTAGCTCGGCATGGCGGCGCAGCATGCCCATCACCTCCCCGAGGTTCGGAAGCGTGCGGGTCTTGCGGCCCGCAAAGGCATCGGCCAGGTCGCGGAAGAGCCAGGGCCGGCCGAGGCAGCCACGTCCGATGACCACGCCGTCGACTCCGGTCTGGCGCATCATCTGCAGCGCGTCGGCGGCCTCCCAGATGTCTCCGTTGCCAAGCACTGGGATGGAGACGTGCTCCTTCAGCTTGCCGATCGCGTCCCAGTCGGCCTGCCCGGCGTACGCCTGCTGTGCGGTTCGGCCATGGAGTGCGATTGCTGCGCAGCCGGATTCCTCGGCGATCCGACCGGCATCCAGGAACGTCTGATGATCATGGTCGATGCCGATCCGGGTCTTCATCGTCACCGGGACGTCGTACCGGGCGGCCGCTCGTACGGTGGCCGTCAAGATCATCCGTAGCCGATCCCGCTTGTACGGCAGCGCTGCTCCCCCACCTTTGCGCGTGACTTTGGGTACCGGACAGCCAAAGTTCAAGTCGACATGACCAACGCCGTACTCGTTGCACAAGATTTCGGTCGCGCACGCCATGGTCGCAGGGTCGACGCCGTAGAGCTGAACGGACCGTACGCTCTCACCCGGGTCGAACTGGAGCATTGACAGCGTCTTGCGATCACGTTCGACGATCCCGCGCGAGGTGATCATCTCGCAGACGTACAGCCCGGCTCCCTGCTCCCTGCACAACTGCCGAAACGCGGCGTTCGTGATGCCGGCCATCGGCGCCAGCACGACCGGCGGATCGACGTCGATAGCCCCCACCCTCAACGCCGACTTGTCAGAATCTGAGGGGGCTATAAGGCCCTCAGATTCTGACAAGTCGGCGTTCGAGGGAGTGGCGGTTAGCAACCGAGGAGCCGCTGGGCCAGGTACTCGGTCACTTTGTCCTCCGACACCCGCTCCTGGGTCATCGAGTCGCGTTCGCGGACGGTGACGGCCTGGTCGTTGAGGGTGTCGAAGTCGACCGTGACGCAGTACGGCGTACCGATCTCATCTTGTCGGCGGTAGCGACGGCCGATGGCTTGGGCGTCGTCGAAGTCGACGTTCCAGGACTGCCGGAGCCGCATTGCCAAATCTCGAGCCTTGGGCGACAAGGCTTCGTTGCGCGACAGCGGCAGCACGGCAACCTTGACCGGCGCCAGCCGGGGGTCGAGCCGCAGCACGGTTCGCTTGTCGACCCCGCCTTTGGTGTTGGGAGCCTCGTCCTCGTCGTACGCGTCGACCAGGAACGCCATCATCGCGCGATTGGGACCCGCCGCTGGCTCGATGACGTACGGCACGTATCGCTCGCTGGTTACCGGATCCAGGTAGGACAAGTCGACACCGGAGTGCTCGGCGTGGGTCGAGAGGTCGAAGTCGGTCCGGTTGGCGATGCCCTCGAGCTCACCCCACTCGCTACCAGAGAAGCCAAACCGATACTCGATATCGACAGTCCGCTTCGAGTAGTGCGAAAGCTTCTCCTTGGGGTGCTCGAAGTGCCGGAGGTTCTCACCTGCCAGACCCAGTTCGGTGTACCAGCGGGTGCGCTCGTCGATCCAGTACTGGTGCCACTCCTCGTCGGTGCCGGGTTTGACGAAGAATTCCATCTCCATCTGCTCGAACTCGCGGGTACGGAAGATGAAGTTGCCCGGGGTGATCTCATTGCGGAAGGACTTGCCGATCTGGCCGATGCCGAAAGGCGGCTTTTTCCGAGTCACCTGAACGACATTGGCGAAGTTGACGAAGATGCCTTGCGCAGTCTCCGGACGCAGATAGTGCAAACCGGACTCATCCTCAACTGCACCCAGATAGGTCTTGAGCATCATGTTGAAGTCCCGCGGCTCGGTCCATTGACCGCGGGTACCGCAGTGAGGGCAGCCGATCTCTTCAAAACCCGCCGGCGTGCGGCCCTTCCGAGCCTCGAAGTCCTCCTCGAGATGATCGGCTCGAAAGCGCCGGTGACACGACAGGCATTCCGTCAGCGGGTCGTTGAACGCATTGACATGCCCCGAGGCCACCCACACCCGGCGTGGCAAGATCACCGAGGAATCAAGGCCGACGATGTCCTCCCGCTCGGTCACCACCGAGCGCCACCACTGTTTCTTGACGTTCTCCTTGAGCTCGACCCCGAGCGGCCCGTAGTCCCACGCCGAGCGCGTGCCGCCGTAGATTTCGCCCGCGGGGAAGACGAAGCCACGACGCTTGCACAAGCTGATGACATTGTCGAGTCGGCTGGTCACGAACTGCTTCTCCAGACATATTGCTGCGCCATCCCCGGCTGGGATGGAGTCAGCGCACTAGGTTATCGCCCTCAGCGTAGAAGCTCCGGCCGCGATCCGTACGAGGGCATTTCCCGAGCTGTACCTAGCTTGCTCACGCTGTACACAGCATGCACGCCATGCACAGCGTCAACATCCCACGCAGCGTGGGATGTTCACCGTTGCCGGGCGTCCCCCGGGCGTACCCAGGAGGTGCCCGGTTGCATCCGCAGACTTGTCACGTCGGTGAAACCTGATTGAAACGAGACCCGCCTACGGTCGTCAAAGCGCCGCCCGCCCCAGGAGGCTGACCATGATCGAGCACGTTGATCCGTTCATCGGCAGCGCGGTAACAGATCTACCCGTCCCGCAAGGATTGGCTGAAACCTGGTGGTGGCCCAAACCGCAGGTCGGCAACACCCATCCTGGTGCGACGTACCCATTCGGCATGGTCTCGGTCTGCGCGTACTCCGGGGCCTATCCGACCGGTTACGGGCTCTACCAGCTCAACACCGAGGGAGTGCCCTCCCAGCTCTACGACACTCAGATCGCCTCCGGTTTCACCCACTTCCAGCAGTCCGGCACCGGAGCGATCCGCAAGTACTACAACTACTTCCGGGTCACGCCGATGCTCGAGCCGCTCGACAGCCTCGGCAGCACCTGGGACCTGAACGAGGAGTACGCGGAGCCGGGCTACTACGCCGCGACCCTCGGCTCGGGCATCGGCTGTGAGCTCACGGTCGGTCCCAAGAGCGCCGTACACCGCTACACCTTCCCGGCGCACCAGGATGCGCGGCTGGTGATCGACTTCTCGCTGGGCGGCCTGGCCATCCCGTACGGCGCAACGGTCCCGCTGCGCGCGCACCTCGAGGCCATTGGACCCGGGGTCGCCCAGGCCGAGATCGTCGTGGAGGGTGCGCCGCTCGCCGTGCACCTGGAGTGCGACGCCGGCGACCTGGCGGCAGCTGCTCTGGTACGACCGGCGGCTGATGCCGGGCGGCACTCGCCTCGACTTCGACCGGATCCGGCCCACGACGCTGCGGCCCTTCGGGTTGATGTGGCGCGGGCCGACCGAGCCGGGCCAGGTGCTGGAGCTGCGATTCGGTTTCTCGCTGCGTGGCGTCGAGCAGGCGAAGCGCAATCTCGCATGCTGACTGCGGATCGGGCGCCGACGGCGTTCGACAGCCGGCGTGCGGAAACCGCGACGGTGTGGCGCCAGCATCTTGACAAGATCAAGATCGAAACAGCCTCAACCACCCGACAGACGATCTTCTCCACCGCGCTCTATCACTCGCTGATCAAGCCGTGCTTCGCGCCGGAGGAGAGCCCGTTCTGGCCGAGCGACGGGCCCTTCGTGTTCGACATCTGCACCATGTGGGACATCTACCGCACCCAGCTGCCGCTGATCACCGCGCTGTTTCCGGCACGGGCCGTCGAGCTCGCCAACGCGCTGCTGACGATCTGCGAGGAAGAGGGCAACCTGCCGATCGGCTACCGGATGGCCAAGGGCGCGGACCGGTTCACGCGACAAGCCAGCGCGCTGGCCCACACCTTCCTCGCCGATCTGTGCGAGCTCGGACTGCCTGGCATCGACTGGGACTGGGCGCTGTGCCACATGGACACCGACCTGCGACGCTCCTACGGCGAGGACTACCTGCTGCGCGGGCTCGCCGAGCCGATCACCCACACCCTCGACCTCGCGTTCGGATACCAGTGCACCGCGAAGGTGGCTCGCTATGTCGGCGACAACCAACTGGCTGATCCAGTTCGAACACCTGGCAGGCCAGTGGATCAACGCCTTCGATCCAGTCGACGGCCTGCTTGTGGACTCGACGTACTACGAGGGCGGCAAGTGGAACTACTCGTTCCGGCTGCTGCACGACATGCAGGCGCGGATCGCGCTGGCTGGAGGCGAACGCCGGTTCGTCGAGCTGCTGGATCGGTTCTTCGGTTACGGCGCCGACCCGGTCAAGCAGCTGGGAGAACGCCCGAGCGTCGCGGACCTGGCGGCGGGGTACGCGCTGAACCGCTTCGAGGGTTGAACAACGAGCCGGACATGGAAGCGCCCTGGGCATACCACTACGCCGGGCGGCCGGATCGTACGGCCGAGGTGGTGCACGCGGCTGTCAACAACATGTTCGGCCTGGGCCGAGGCGGGCTGCCTGGCAACGACGACTCAGGCGGTCTCAGCTCCTGGTACGTCTGGGCCTCGCTCGGCCTTTTCCCGGTCGCGGGCCAGAGCCTCTATCTGCTCAATGCACCGTCGTTCGCCGAGTCGCGGATCGCCTTTGCCGGTGAGGAGTTGGTGATCAAAGCGCCCGGATTCGTCGAGCCGGTGGCCGGCGGTCCGGTGCAGTACGTGCAGACGGGCAATTTTCAACGGCGAGATGCTGAATCGGACCTGGCTGACGGCTCGGGAGTTGCACCGCGGCGGGCGCCTTGAGTTGCAGCTTGGACCAACGCCGTCGGCGTGGGGCACTACCACCCGCCCGCCGTCTGCCTCACAACCGGATGCCATGCATCCACCGGCCGCCGCGGCCGCACCAGCTCCAGCCGGACATGGCGGATCGGCGCAGATGATCAAACCAACTCAGACCGATGATCAGATACGGGGGGTCCGATGATGGCAGCGTTGAAGAGCAAGACATGGGGCGGCAGCGAACGTCCGCGCCGACTGGTCATTGTCGTGCGAGCCGACCCGGTGATCTGCGGTCACTCGGGTGAGGCGCGCAATCTCGCTGAGGTCGCGCTGCAGCGCGGCTTCACCGACGTGCGCATCGTCACCTGGCCCCTCGACCTGCTCGCCTCATCCGGTCTGCCGCTGAAGCCGCTCGACGGGGTTCTCCCCTACAGCAAGGGCATCGAGGTGGAGCGCCCGGAACCGGTCGGCGACTACAAAGTGTTGGACGGTCGCTGCCTCGCGGGCATGACGGGACGCCTGGTCGAACTTTTCGCGGACGGCGTTCCGACGGTCTGCATGTCGCTCTACCTCAGTCCGCACACCCTCGCCGTGTCGGAGGCGCTTCGAGTTGCCCGCTCCACTGGTCTGCCGATCGCGGTGGCCACCATCGCGGAAGCGGTTGGCTCCGACGTCACAAACGTGGTTCGCTCGTGCGCCGCCGATGGGCGCTTCGGCGCGGCGGCCCAGGTGCTGTCTGCTTATCTCGACAGTGATCTGCCAGTCGCAGTGTCGGATTACACCAAGGACTTGATCATCTCATCGGCTGAGGAGATCGATGCTCGCCACGGCACATCCTTTGCCGAGCGATGCCGGCAACGTGTCGCCATCTCCTACCCTGCTATCAACACCGCTGACTATCTCGGTGTGCGTCCAGAGCAAACGGCGAAGGTGCTCGACCGACGTCGGCTCACACGCAATGGCTATGTGCTCTTTCTCTCCAGACTGGCTCGCGCCAAAGGCGTGGATGACTTGATCGCTGGGTTCGCTGCGAGCCCCGCATGCCGAGAGCTCACGCTCGTGATCGCGGGCAACGGACCGGACGCACAGCACCTCCGAGAAGTCGCCGCAACGACTTCAGCAGCTGATCGGATCAGGTTCCTTGACGATGTCGACGACGACGAGAAGCCGCATCTGATGGCGGGCTGCGCAGCATTCGTACTGCCGAGCAAGCCGCGGCCGGAGTTCGTGGAGACGTTCGGGATCGCGCTGGTGGAGAAGATGCTGGCCGGGGGCGGTCCAGTGATCACCACCAGCACTGGTGGGATCGGTGAGGCCGTCGGCGACACCGCGATGATCGTTCCAGTGAGCAGCCCTGGCGCAATCGCCGACGCGCTCGATCTCGCAGTGACCATGCCCAGCGAGGAGCGGGCCAGGATGGCCGAGCGGGCTCGTGAGCACGCCCTTCTGTTCGACCGGACCTGCGTTTTCGATCGGCTGCTGGAGCGACTGACCGCGACGACCGATCGAGAGTTGAGCCCGATCTGAAGCGGTAGTGGTACCGCCCGATGGTCCAAGATCGCTACCGGCTCTTCTCCCAGACCGAGACATGCTGGGTGCTGTCGCTGGTGAACGGCTCGCGTTTCCAGCCGCTCCAGCGTTCCCGCAGGGACATCCCGGCGAGTCGAGCCATCAAATCCAGCTCCGCCGGCCACACGTAGCGGAATGGAGCTGCGAAGACCTCGAGGTTGCCATCCTTGATCCAGTAGTGATGAGAGATCAGTCCCTGGGCCGCAATGTCGTACTCGTCGAACCCAAGCCGTTCGGAGGTCACGGTGAATGCCCGGACGGTTTCACCAGGTGGCAGGCGCTGAAGATCGGGAATCCCTACCTCGATCACGAAGCACCCGCCCGGCCGCAGGTGCGCGGCGACATTCTGGAAGCAGGCGACCTGCTCATCCTGCGATGTCAGGTTCATGATCGTGTTGAAGACCAGGTAGGCAACCGAGAACCGTCCCTCGACGGTAGTCGTGGCGAAGTCCCCTATCGTCACACCGATCTGATCTGCGCCAGGCTTCGCCCGCAACCGGGCGACCATCGCCTCCGACAAATCGATGCCGTGTACGCGGATGCCGCGTTCAGCCAGCGGCAAGGCGATCCGGCCGGTGCCGATGCCGAGCTCGAGAGCCGACCCGTCCGACGCGAGTTCGGCGAGAAAATCGAGGACGGGGTCAACCTTCGCAGGGTCGAACATGTCGGCCGATGTCTGGTCGTAGCGCTCTGCCACATGCTCGCCGAAGTAGTTCTTGGGCATAGACGCACTCTGTCAAATGCGTGCGTACGGTCTTTTGCGGCCCGCACTTTCCGGCTTTGACCTCATCGTCGGACCGGGCGTACGGTCGTCGAACAGGAGGACTGTCATGTCCCGCTTCGACGACGTCTATCGCCGCTCACTTGAGCAGCCGGAAGAATACTGGGCCGAGGCCGCTGAGGCGATCGACTGGGTGGAGCCCTGGAAGCATGTGCTCGATGACTCTCGAGCGCCGATGTATCGCTGGTTCAGCGGTGGCCGCCTGAACACCTGCTACAACGCCCTTGATCGACACGTCGAGCGCGGCCGCGCCGACCAGGTCGCGCTCATCTACGACTCCCCCGCCACTGGCACAACAAAATCCTTCACCTATCTCCAGCTGCGCGATGAGGTCGCGAAGCTTGCCGGCGTGTTACTCGAAAATGGCGTCCAGCGCGCTGATCGAGTGATCATCTACATGCCCATGGTCCCGGAAGCGGTGATGGCCATGTTGGCGTGTGCCCGGATCGGAGCGATCCATTCCGTCGTCTTCGGCGGCTTCGCTGCGAACGAGTTGGCAAACCGTATCGAGCACGCCAAGCCGAAGATCGTCATCACTGCGTCGTGCGGGATCGAGGTTGGGCGCATCGTCGCATACAAGCCGCTCCTGGACGCCGCGATCGAGGCGGTCCATTCAAAGCCAGAACGCTGCATCGTCCTGCAACGTCAGATGCTGAAGGCTGACCTCGATCCGGATCGGGACCTTGACTGGGAGCAAGTTATGGCGACGGCGACGCCGGCGGATTGCGTCCCGGTCGAGGCCCTCGATCCTCTCTACATCCTGTACACCTCCGGGACCACAGGTCAGCCGAAGGGAATCGTACGAGACAACGGCGGCCATGCCGTTGCGCTCGAGTGGACGATGAAGCACATCTATGACGTCGAGCCGGGCGAGGTCTATTGGGCCGCGTCGGACATCGGGTGGGTCGTGGGGCACTCATACATCGTCTACGGCCCCCTCTTCCACGGCTGCACGACCGTGCTGTACGAAGGCAAGCCGGTCGGCACACCCGACGCGGGCGCCTTTTGGCGCGTCGTCGCGGATCACGGCGTCAGCACGCTCTTCACGGCTCCAACCGCCTTTCGTGCGATCCGCCAGCAGGACCCGGAGGGCAGGCACATCGAACGCTACGACCTGGCTGGGTTCCGCACACTCTTCCTCGCTGGAGAACGCTGCGATCCCGAGACACTCCACTGGGCGGAACAAAAGCTTGGTGTACCGGTGATCGACCACTGGTGGCAGACCGAGACCGGCTGGGCCATCGCGGCCAACTGCCTCGGTATCGAGCGCCTTCCGGTCACTCCCGGATCGTCGACGCGTCCCGCGCCAGGCTGGGATCTCCGAGTGCTGGGTGCCGACGGTGCCGAGCTCCCCCGCGGTGAGACGGGTGCGCTCGTAGTGAAGTTGCCCATGCCACCCGGTTCCTCTCCGACCCTGTGGATGGCCGACGAACACTTCCGGACCACCTACCTGGATCCGTTCCCCGGCTATTACCTGACCGCTGACGCTGGATACATCGACGATCGAGGCTATGTCTTCGTGATGGCCCGTACTGATGACATCATCAACGTCGCCGGCCACCGGCTGTCGACGGGTGCGGTCGAAGAGATCCTTGCCTCACATCCTGACGTAGCCGAATGCGCCGTTATCGGCGTCGCCGATGAGCTGAAAGGACACGTGCCTTTGGGCCTGCTCGTCCTCAAGGCGGGCGTCCACCGCCCGGATGAGCACATCGTCAGGGAAACCGTCCAGTTGGTGCGGGATCGGATCGGACCGGTGGCTGCCTACAAGACCGGCGTGGTGGTGGGACGGCTGCCCAAGACCCGTTCGGGCAAAATCCTGCGCGGAACGATGCGTCGGATCGCGGACGATCAGAAGTACTCGATCCCGCCGACGATCGACGACCCCAAGATTCTTGAGGAAATCACCGACGCGCTTCATCGCGTCGGTTATGGGCACATTTCGCCCGCCTCAGGTTGAGCGGCTGAGGGTGGCGCCGCTAGCGCGGATCAGAATGCTCGCACGTCCCAAAACGCTCGCGCGCCTATCAAACCCGACACGTGTCGGAACTTCGATCCCCGAGGCAGGCCTCCTTCCGGAAGGTCCGCGACGGTCGGAAATTTGGCGCTGCGAGAGAGATGTGGCTCGGTGCTCCAGATGGATGCCGTTTGACTTCCACCGGAGCCTTAATGAAAATGGTTCTCATGTTGGTTAGGCGATGGTTGGGAGTCCTCGCCTGCCTGCTACCTCTGGCCATAGCAGCGGGATGCACTGATGCTGGATCAGCCAGCATCCGCCGTGTGGGGCAGCCGGGCCAGCTCACCATCGTGACCGCGTTCTATCCGCTGCAGTTTGTCGCCCAGCGTGTCGCTGGTGACCGCGTCACGGTCACCAGCCTGACCCAGCCAGGGGCAGAGCCGCACGACCTGGAACTCACTCCTCGGCAAGTCGCGAGCCTGACGACCGCGAGCCTGGTGATCTACCAGAGGGGCTTCCAGGCAGCAGTCGACGAGGCCGTGACACAGAGCGAGAACTCCCAGGTGATCGATACCACAACCGTAGTTCCGCCGCAGCCGCTGCCCGCGGCCGGCGATGATCTTGATCATGGGCAGGCGGCGCACCATGATCACGCGATACTCGATCCGCATGTATGGCTGGACCCAACGTTGGTGTCTCGGATCGCGCGAACGGTGGAGGAACGACTCTCCAAGATCGATCCCGATCACGCGGCAGATTACGCGCGCAACGCTGACACACTCGTCAAAGAGCTACACAATCTGGATCGGTCGTTCCGCGTAGGTCTGACGCACTGTGTGCGGACAGAGTTCATGACCACGCATGCAGCTTTCGGCTATCTGGCTGCGCGATATCACCTGACCCAGATCGCGATCAGTGGTCTCAGCCCTGACTCGGAGCCTGCACCAGCGCGCATTGCCTACGTTCAGCGGCAGGCGCAGCACCACGGGATCACCACCATCTTCTCCGAGACCTTGGTTTCGCCAGCCCTCGCTCAGGCGATTGCTGGTGATCTTGGTCTTGCCACCGACGTACTGGATCCCGTCGAGGGCATCACGAGCCAGTCGCGGGGGCAGGATTACCTCTCGGTCATGTCCGCGAACCTCGCGGCGCTCCGGAAGGCCGGGGCATGCTCCTAGACGCGAGTACCGTGCCAGTGTCGCTTGCGGCCGACGATCTCACGGTCGAACTGGGCGGCCTGCCGGTACTGCGCGGCGTCAGCCTCACAGTGCGGGCCGGAGAGGCCGTGGCTTTGCTGGGAGGCAACGGCTCCGGAAAATCCACTCTGGTCCGTGCCCTGCTCGGCCTCCTCCCCCACCAACGCGGCGCGGTACGCCTGTTCGGCCTGTCCCTGCGGGGCTTCCGGCAGTGGTCGCGCGTTGGTTATGTTCCGCAACGCTCAATGGCGCTGCTCGGCGGTTCGAAGGTGAAAGAGGTTGTCGCAGCCGGACGCTTGGCACACAGACGGCCCTTCCGACCGCTGAGCCGAGACGACCGCGAAGCGATCCATGACGCCATCGGGCTCGTTGGGCTCTCCGAACAGCTCAACGCCGACATTGCCGCGCTGTCCGGCGGGCAGCAGCAACGGGTGCTGGTCGCGCGGGCGCTTGCAAGCAACCCCGACCTCCTCGTCCTGGACGAACCCACCTCTGGGATTGACCTCGAGCACCAGCGGCTGCTTGCCGATGCGCTGGCCGCGCGGTTGTCGGCAGGTACTGCTGTACTCGTGGTGTTGCATGATGTCGGTCCGCTCGGCGAGCTTATTGACCGCGCTGTGGTGTTGAGCGACGGTCGGGTAGCCCATGACGGCCCGCTCGGCGATCTTGGGCAGCACCACCGTCGGCTCGGCGGCCACGAGCATCTCGATCATGGTCGGACAACTGCCGATGATCATGGTGAGGATGCGGGGAGCTGGCTGGGTGGTGCCGTGGAACCATGATCGAAATCCTGTCGTATCCCTTCATGCAGCGTGCCCTGATCGCCGCACTGCTCACCGGTCTGATCGCGCCTGCGATCGGCACCTATGTCGTCCAGCGCCGGCTCAGCCTGCTGGGTGACGGCCTTGGCCACGTGGCACTCGCGGGTGTTGGCTTGGCGTTGCTGACTGGCGCTGCACCGATTCCTCTCGCTGTGGCCGCCTGTATCGCGGGCGCCGTGGTCGTCGAGGTGCTCCGCCAGCGCGGCAAGGCCACCGGCGACGTCGGGCTCGCCGTGCTCTTCTACGGCGGCCTGGCTGCAGGAGTGTTCCTGTCAGGCATTTCTGGCATCGGCGCTGGTGGGCTGGTGCAGTACCTCTTCGGCTCACTCACCACCGTGACCCGAGGCGATCTGAGGCTGGTTGCAGCGCTCGCCATCGTGATCTTGCTCACCACCCTAGGACTGGCGCCGCAGCTCTATGCCGTATCGACCGACGAAGATTTCGCCCGCACTCAGGGTCTCCGGGTGCGGCTCTACCACATCGCGGTGGTCACGCTCGCCGCCGTCACGGTTGCGCTGGCGATGCGAACGGTTGGGTTGTTGCTGGTCAGCGCGTTGATGGTGATTCCCGTCGGAGCAGCTCGCAACCTGGTAAAGGGTTTCACCGCAAGCCTCATCTGCGCCATCGCCATCGGCGTCACTACCGCGGTTGGCGGCGCAGTGGGCTCGTTCTACCTGGACGCGGCACCGGGTGCATTCATCGTGCTGCTGGCAATCGGGGTTTTCATGCTGAGTTGGCCCCTCTCCTACCTGCTGCGACGCCGACGCGCCGCAGCCGTACTCCCGGAGTCCGTCGATGATGATGAGCTGCCGGCCCCGCATACGGTCACCGAGAGTCACCCGCACCGCCATGCGCCGGGCTGCGGGCATCCGGCAGTACAGCACGGCGACCACACTGACTTCATCCATGAAGGACATCGGCATGCAGCGCATGCCGATCACTACGATGAGCATTGAGCCGCCCGGCCAAGGCCGCCGAGGAGCATCAAGATGACAACTGGGCCTGTCACGAATGCGGATACGACGGCCAAGCCGTCGGGTGCGCAGCGCAGGACCCGGCAGCGGGCCGCGGTCGAGGAGATCCTGTCTGATGGACATGACTTCCGGACCGCCCAGCAGATTCACGACGACCTGCGGCATCATGGCGAACGCATCGGCTTGACCACGGTCTATCGGACCCTGCAACTTATGACTGATGCAGGTGATCTCGACGCCATCCGAACCAACGAGGGTGAGACGGCGTACCGCCGTTGCTCAACGGGGCACCATCATCATCTGGTCTGCCGCACATGTGGGAGGACAGTCGAGGTCTCCGGCCCTGCGGTCGAGCGATGGGCCAATGCGGTGGCCGAGCAGCATGGCTTCCGAGAGATCAGTCACGACCTGGAGATCTTCGGCACCTGCAACACCTGCGGAGATCGAGCAGAACGGCAACGCCACTACTAAGTTGTGGCAGCTCGCAGCACGAGCGGCGAATCCCTGCGGCTTGCCAGCACCTTGTCTGTCGAAGACGTCAGGTTTCGCTGGCGAGAGGGTTTGGTACGGCTCCGCCGTAGCGCCGGTCTCGCCCGGCGTACATCTCGATCGCCCGCCAGAGATCCCGGCGGTCGAAATCGGGCCACAGTCGATCGAGAAACACCAGCTCCGCGTACGCACTTTGCCAGAGCAGGAAGTTGGATGTCCGCTGTTCCCCCGACGAGCGGACGAAGAGGTCAACGTCTGGGATGTCTGGCTCGTCGAGAAAGTGCCGGAATCGCTCCTCAGTGATTTTGCGCGGATCAAGTCGCCCCTCCGCTGCCAGCTGTGCGATTCGTCGAGTGGCGTCCACGATCTCAGCTCGGCCGCCGTAGTTGACGCAGAACTGCAAGGTCAGCACGTCATTGTCGACGGTGCGGCGCTCGGCGTCCTGCAGCTCGGTGATCACGCTTCGCCAGAGTCGTGGCGATCGGCCGGCCCAGCGCACCCGCACACCCAACGCATCCAGCTGGTCCCGGCGTCGCCTGATCACGTCGCGGTTGAAACCCATGAGCCAGCGGACCTCGTCCGGTGATCGGTTCCAGTTCTCAGTGGAAAAGGCGTACGCGGAGAGGTACTTCACGCCGACTTCGATAGCCCCCTCGATGACGTCGAATAGCGATGCTTCACCCCGTGCGTGGCCCTCCGTCCGAGGCAGGTTGCGTGCCTTCGCCCAGCGCCCGTTGCCATCCATCACGATCGCCACATGGGTGGGAAGCCGGTTTTTGGGGATTTGTGGCGGCCGCGCTCCGCTTTCGTGCGGTCGCGGGCGGGCCGGCACCGGTCGTGCCCTCCTCGCAGGCTTGGCCATGTCAGGGACAATATCGAGGTGCCGACATACCGTGACGAAGCAGTGGTTCTTCGCACGCACAAGCTCGGTGAAGCCGATCGAATCATCACCATGCTGAGCCGGCACCGCGGCAAGATTCGCGGGGTCGCGAAAGGGGTACGGCGCACCACTTCGAAATTCGGCGCTCGGCTGGAACCGTTCTCCCACATCGACTTGCAACTCGCGGTTGGTCACACGCTTGACGTGATCACACAAGTCGAATCGCTGGATGCCTTCGGTGAGCCGTTGTCCGATGACTATCCCGCATATACGGCGGGTCAGGTGATGCTCGAGACGGCCGATCGCTTGGTGGTCGAGGAATCCGAGCCTGCACTTCAGCAGTACCTACTACTCGTGGCGGCCTTGCGAGCGCTCACCCTGGGCACCTCTGACGGACGTCGCCCACCGACGTTGATCTTGGACTCCTACCTGCTGCGGGCCTTGGCGGTCGCGGGCTATGCACCCTCCTTCTCCGCCTGCGCCCGCTGCGGCCTAGCGGGGCCCCATCGAGCTTTCTCCCCTGCCTTGGGTGGGGCGGTGTGTGAGCGCTGCCGTCCATCTGGAGCTGCCCGGCCCGCTCCCGAAACGCTGGCATTGCTCGGTGCGCTGCTCGAGGGGCGATGGAGTGATACCCGTCAGGTGCTCGATCGTGTGGCACGGGAGGCCAGCGGGTTGACCGCTGCCTTCGTTGCGTGGCATCTGGACCGCAACCTCAGATCCATGGCGCATGTCGAGCGTTGACCCGAGGTGGCCGCCGCCGGACCAGTCACCGGCGTTCGTCGTCGCGGCGCAGCCCCCAGCGGTGTATCGACCACATCGTGCCGCGTACGTTGTAGCTGCGGTCATGCCAGTGCTCTTGCTTGTGGCACTGGCCGTTCCGATCGGTGTGGCCTGGACGATCGCGCGGCTGCGGCAGGATCCGAGCAGCGTCACCACGCCACCCCCGCTGAATCCCAATGCCACTGAAGGGGAACCCGGCCTCGGCGATCCCTACTACCCACAAGCCGGCAACAGCGGTTACGACGTGACCAAGTATCAGATCATCATCAACTGGGATCCGGCGACTCAGGCGATCACCGGCACCACGACGATCAGTGCGCAGGCCACGCAGCAGCTCAACTCGTTCTACTTCGACCTGGCCCTGCATACCGACAAGGTCACCGTCAATGGTGTGCCTGCGGAATCCGTTGCGAGAGGTTTCTCCGACGTCTATGTCAAGCCAGCACAACCGATCCCGGCGGGCAGCTCGTTTCAGGTAGTGATCGGCTACTCGGGTAAACCTGGCGACATTCGGCAGGGCGACGTGCAACCGTGGTGGTCCACTGACGGCGAATGGACCGCGGCGGGTGAGCCGGAGAGCTCCGCGTGGTGGTACCCCGCAAATGATCACCCGTCGGATCCGGCCCTGATGGACGTTTCGGTCCGGGTGCCCGCCGGCATGGAGGCCATCAGCGTCGGCCGGCTCGAGTCGCCAGACACAGCAAACGAAAAGGACTTCAACACCTGGCATTGGGTCGCTCGGCAGCCGATGGCGACCTACGTGAACTTCGTCTCCATCGGTCAGTATGAGCTCAAGCAGGGCATCGACCGTGGTCGGCCGTATGTCTATGCGGTGTCTGAGAAGCTGTCGCCAGAGGACCGGAAGAAGGCGTTTGCTGCGCTGATGAGCTCAGGGATGAGGATCCGGACACTGGAGACGATGTTCGGCCCTTATCCGTTCAGTGAGCTGGGAGGCATTGTTCCAGCGCACCGGCTGTGGTTCGGCGGGCTGGAGACCCAGACCAGGCCGGTCTATGACGCCAGGTCGATCTTGAACCCTGGATTCGAGCCAGGCCTGCTCGACCACGAGCTGGCCCATATGTGGTTCGGCGACAACGTGACCGTGCGGCAGTGGAATGACATCTTCATCAGCGAGGGGTACGCGTCCTGGGCCCAATGGGGAGCCAGAGAGCGGCGGGGCGGACGTAAGGCCAATGATTCTTTGAATGGCGCATACGAGCGGCTTCTCAACAACGATGACTTTTGGAAGATCACCATGATCGACCCCAGCAGAGCGCACCTCTTCGATGCGGTCTATGTGCGCGGTCCGATGGCGCTTCAGGCGCTCCGCAACGTGATCGGAGACGAGGCGTTCTTCAAGTTGGCCAGGGACTGGAGCCAAGATCCTGGGACCCGCACACTCGAGGAGTGGATGGCCGCGGCACAGTCGTACACCACAGTTGATCTTGAACCCTTCTTCCAGGCCTGGATCTACACTCCAGCGGCTCCGGCCCGGACGGCGGCCAATGGCTTCCGATAGTGGACCTTCCCGCCGCAAATCACGACGGGAAGGTCCATTGATGGGAGTTGTGGGGAGTGGTCCTCAACTGACTCGGTTGATAGCCGAGATAACAGCCTTGAGTGAGGCATTGACGATGTTTGCGTCCATTCCCACTCCCCACACGACTACGCTGTCCTCACCCTGACCGACCTCGCACTCCACGTACGCTGCAGCGCGCGCATCGCCGCCCGCGGAAAGGGCATGCTCGGTGTAGTCGAGCACACGTACCCGGTGGCCGAAGCGTGGAAACTGCGTCGACAAACGCCGACACCGGGCCGTTGCCCTCACCAGCGATCGTCTGTATTGAGCCGCCGGACACGACGTGCGCGGTGAGCGAGGTTTGGCCGTCTTCAGCCGATGCTGTAGCGACGCTCACCAAACGCAACGGACTGTCCGGCTCCAGGTACTCGAACTGGAAGATCTCCCAGAGCCGGCTCGCGCTCACTTCACCGCCACCGGCGTCGGTGTGTGCCTGTACCGCCTTCGAGAACTCGATCTGCAGCCGTCTCGGCAGGTCGAGATTGTGCTCGGACTTCATGATGTAGGCGACCCCGCCCTTGCCGGACTGGGAGTTCACCCGGATGACCGCCTCGTACGTGCGGCCGACATCGAACGGATCGATCGGCAGGTAAGGAGCCTGCCAGGCGATCTCCCGGACGCTGATACCTTGCGCCTGCGCTCGCTTCTCCAGGTCCTCCAGACCTTTCTTGATCGCGTCTTGGTGGCTGCCTGAAAAGGCGGTGTAGACCAGGTCGCCCGCGTAAGGGTGGCGCGGGTGGACCGGCAGGTTGGTGCAGTACTCCACGGTGCGACGGATCTCATCAATCCGGGAGAAGTCGATCTTGGGATCTATTCCTTGTGAGAACAGGTTCATTCCCAAAGTGACCAGGTCCACATTGCCGGTGCGCTCGCCGTGGCCGAAGAGGCAGCCCTCAACCCGATCCGCCCCGGCCATGATGGCCAGCTCAGTCGCCGCAGTAGCCGTGCCGCGGTCGTTGTGAGGGTGCAACGAGATCGCCACGTGCTCGCGATTTCGCACGTGTCGGCTGAACCATTCGATCTGATCGGCGTACACGTTCGGTGTCGCCATCTCAACGGTCGCCGGCAGGTTCAAGATGATCTCACGGCCGGCTGATGGTTGCCAGACATCCATCACCGCATTGCAGACCTCGACCGCAAACTCCATCTCGGTGCCGGTAAAGATCTCCGGCGAGTACTCGTACCCGAACTCCACGTCGCCCAGATACTGTTCGGCGTACTTCATCACCAGCTCCGTGCCGCGGGTAGCCAAAGCGATGCATTCGGCCTTGTCGACATGGAAGACCACGCGACGGAACAGCGGCGCCGTCGCGTTGTACATGTGGATGGTTCCGGTCTTGGCACCGACTAAGGACTCGGCTGTGCGCTCGATGAGGTCTTCACGCGCTTGGGTCAGCACCGAGACAAGCACATCGTCGGGGATTTTGTCCTGCTCGATGAGTTGCCTGACGAAGTCGAAGTCGGTCTGGCTCGCAGAGGGGAACCCGATCTCGATCTCCTTGTAGCCCATCTCCACCAACAGATCGAACATCTTGTGCTTGCGAGCAGGCGTCATCGGATCGATCAGCGCCTGGTTCCCGTCGCGAAGATCGGTTGACAGCCACCGTGGCGCCTTTGTGATCACACTCGAGGGCCAGGTGCGATCCGGTAGATCGATCGGAGTGAATTGCCGGTAGCGGTGGAAGGGCATCGGGCTTGGCTGCTGAACCGGTACCTTCTGGGTCCTCGTACCAAACGACGTTGTCGCGGCACTTTGCCCTTCGGCCGATGGCTGTGGTGAGCTCGTCGCAGTGCTGGACGTGATGATGTCTGACATGGTTCCTCGCTGTGAGATGGGGAGCGGACCGGAAGCACGTCAGACTCCGCAGCGAGGATGCCGGCCCCTACTGGGCCTCGCTGCGGCAGCTGAGGAGGAGCGCGAAACGGCGCCGGGTGCTAGCCACGTCGTCACTGTAACACCCGGGATCGGACGACGGCCAAACCTTGTCTCGAAAAAACGCGTGGCACGGCAAGGCCCGAATGCGGCACCCTGGGTTGATGGACTTCGTACGCGTCAAGCCCGACGACATGAGCCCAGGTCACCGCAGTCGCCGGTATTGAGGAGGCCGCGCGTCAGGTCGATGACCCCGACGCATTCCCTCCGATCGCCAAGATGCTGGCCGGGGAGATGCGTTACGGCTGGGACCTCGAGCCACCAGAGCACTATCTCTACATACCGGAGGGTGCTTCCAAACCCGTCGGGATGCTTGTGCTGGATATGCCGACCCGCGACAACCTGCATCTGGTCTGGGCCCAGATCCTGGTACATCCCGATCACCGCCGACACGGCCATGGCTCCGTGATCATGAACGAGGCATTGCGGATGGCCCGCGAGGCGAGCCGCAGCACGATCTGGGTCGGTACGGCTGAAGATGATCAAGGTGCGCGCCGGTTTGTCGAAGGATTCGGCTTCGCCTATGCCAGCCACGATGCTCGCAGGCGCCAGGTGCTAGCCGACATTGATCAGACCGAGATCCAGCGGCTCTGGGCCGTGGCTGAGGCGGCGGCGTCCGACTACCGTCTCGAGCGGTTGCAGCCCCCCATCCCTGACAAGGTCCTGAGCGAGCTAGTCGAAGTGACTGCTGCGATCAACGACGCGCCGATGGGCGAGCTCACCTATGAGGACGAAAAGTTTGATCTGCAGCGACTTCGCGACCTCGAGACGGCGGCCCGAGGTCGTGGGGATCGTGTGTACCGAGTCACCGCGAGGCATCGTGACACTGGTGAGGTCGGCGGGCACACGGTAGTGGTTACCCATCCGTTGCAGCCTCACGTCGGCGGTCAAGGCGACACCGCCGTCGCACGCCACCACCGAGGCCACCGGCTCGGCCTGTTGCTCAAGATCGACATGATGCGCTGGCTCGCCGAGATGGAACCACAGCTGAAGATCATCGAGACCTGGAACAACGTCGACAACAAGTTCATGATCAATGTGAACGAGGCACTGGGGTACCGGCTGTCGCGCATCTTCAACATGTACGAACTGCACCTTGATCTGCCCCACATCCCCTGAGGACTCACCGCAGAAACTGGGTTGTTGGCCCACCTCGCGCCCTCCTCCCCCCTCCCTCCCCTTCTTTTTCTTCTTCTCTCGCCCACATCACCCTGAGGACCCACTCGCAGAAAGACAGTCGAAGTGGGCAGTTGTGCCGCACCGGGCCGCGAGCGGCCGATATCGCCTGCCGCAGTGTTGAGCCAGGTTGGCGCGCTGCTGTCCTGCGAGCAGGCATGTTTTTCGTCTGCGCGCGCCCATAGCGTTGGTGCCCTTGTGACTACCCGCGGCCGGCTTCCACCGGTCGCCGCCGCCCGTAGCGTTGGTGCCCTTGTGACTACCCGCGGCCGGCTTCCACCGCGTCGCCGCCCAAGGGAGTTTGAACGGACCTGAGTCGTTTCCTCACTCCAGAACTAGGTCGGAGGTAGGGTCCCGGCATGGTGCGTGAGCCACTGATGTCCGGTTTCCCACCCCCCGCACAGTCGCGGGTGACGCTGGCCAACTGGCAGGACCCCCCGTACAACCGATGGTCGTTTCAACACCTACGCGAGCTGATACCGACCCAGCGGATCTCCCGGGGACATGGTCCTTGGCCCCCGTTGGCGCAGTACGGTGCTTCACCGGTGATAGGCGACATCACCGTGCACCGGCTCGCCGGGCACACATCCACCTTCGCCGAGGTGATTGCGGAGACCTGGACGGATGCGGTTGTTGTGCTGCACGACGGTCAGATCGTTTTCGAGCAGTACGACAACGGAATGACCGAGGAGACCCCCCATCTGCTGATGTCGGTCACGAAGTCCGTTGTCGGCTGCATCGCCGGAATTTTGGTCGAACAGGGTCTGCTCGACGCGGACAAGCAGGCCACCACCTACGTCCCTGAGATCGTCGGGTCTGGGTATGACGGTGCAACCGTCCGTCATTTACTGAATATGCGCACAGGAGTCGCATTCCGCGAGGAGTACACCAACCATGACTCCGAGGTCCGGGTGATGGAGCGATTCATGGGCTGGCGGCCCGGTGAGGAGCATGACGATGCACGCGGCATGTACTTCTACCTCACCAAACTAGGCGCTGACACCGATCACGGTGGACCGTTCGTATACCGATCAGCCGATACCGACATGCTCGGCTGGGTGTGTGAACGCGCCGCCGGTGCACGCATGGCCGACCTCATCTCACTGTTGCTCTGGCAGCCGATGGGCGCAGAGTTCGACGCCGAGATCACCTGCGACTGCGTCGGTTCGGCGATCCATGACGGCGGTATGTCGGCACGAGCACGAGACATGGCCCGGTTCGGTCAGCTGATCTCGGAGGACGGTTCCGTGCGCAACACCTCGATCGTGCCGGAACGGTGGCTACGCGAGGCTCGCGCGGTCGATCCGGACATCAGAGGTGCCTTCGCGGCCTCCGACTCGGAGTCGGTCCTCACCGGTGGCTGGTATCGCAACCAATTCTGGTTCGTTCCAGGACCGCTGGGAGACCTTCAGCTGTGCCTGGGAATTCACGGCCAGATGGTGCTGATCGACCGGGCGACCCGAACGGTCTCGGTGAAGCTGTCATCGTGGCCGACTGCGCAAGATACCGCGGCTTTGATCGACACTATCCGGGCATTCGTCGCAGCAGGACGTCACCTGGCTGGGCTTACCGGACCGGCGGATGCTCGGAGCGTACGAGGACCGATCGGTCTCGTCGAGGGCCGCGAGCGCGGACGCAGTTGAGAGCAGACGTCGAGGGAATGCACCTTGGGCGCTTGCCCTCTCTCCCTTCAAGCCATCACTTGACGTAGCCGATGGGTACGACCAGCGGGGGCTCTGGCATTGCTTCGCTGCTGTACATCGAGCGAATCCCTTCGATGTAGCTGCGGCAACGCTTGGTGAGCCCCTCTGAGGTCTGCATCCGCCCTTTGGTGACGAGGATTCCCAGGTCGGCGCCTTTGAACCGGTAGTCACCTGGCCCGTACACGCGCATAAAGAAGCATTCGTCTTCGTGGGTGACCTCATGCCAGTCGTTGCTGACACGTACGAAGGTCAGATTGCCGTCTTCGTCAAGCCGGTAGGTACCGGTTCGGGGCGCAGTCAGGATCCGCTCCACGGAGTCGTTCGGCTCCTTCATGATCAGCTGGGCCCAGACGTCGACCGCGGCAAGCTCACGCCATCGCTCGTTGATCTCGTCGACGTCGACGGTGTAGTCGACCCCCATGAACTCGAGCAGGTGGAACAGGAACAACGGGATGTCGGCATAGGCTCCGGCGGTCACGTTTGTCATTGATGACGCCCCAGAAATGCGTGGGTTCAGCTCACCCAGGTAGACCTCATCCGAATCCAGATCGATCAGCACGTCGACCTCGAAGAAACCCCTGTAGCCCTCCTGACGGAGCCGGTCGCCGAGCCGTTGCACATGCTTGATCGCCGTCGCCCGGTGCACTTCTGAGAGAGCCTCGGGGAACAAGTCGTTGCCGCACCATCCACCACGGTACGGCGTGAGTTCGGGGTAACCTGTCAAGTCGGTCATGAATGGACCGACGACGGTGCCGTGCTTGGTGTTCACTGCCTCCACCGCTGCGGCGTGGTTGTTGATCCGCTTCATGATCTTCAGCTCTTCACCGACGATATCGTGGCTGTCGCGTTCCCACTCGACCTCAGAGGTGATGAAGAAGGTTGTCTTGCCCGAGTCACCATAGGGCGTTTGGACCACGAGATCGGAACCGAGCCGAGCCTCGCTGGCGAGTTCGCTGAGCTCGGCGTAGCTGGCCGCACGACCCAGCACGTTGGGCACCGAGGGTGCCCCGGCCTCCTCCCCAAGTTTCGTGGTGACGATCTTGGAATCGAGGTGTCGACGCAGCTCGTCCGGTGGCAAGATCAGGTTGTAGTCGAGCTCCCTGCAGATCTCTTCGGTCTCCTCGTCGAAGAAGACCATCGCAACCATCGGCCGGCCACCCGATGCTGACCGCGACTCCATGAACTTCTGCACCTCGCGATCCCGCAGCAAGTAGTTGTTGATCTCCTCGCTGCTCGCGAATTCGACGTACGGCTTGATCGAGGGGGTGAACACCCGAGGGTGACCCGAGTTCCAGGAGTCGTAATAGGCGATGTACTCGAAGTTGCGCACCCACCGGTCAATGCCGAGCAGGTTGAACGCCGTGGGGCCGACAAAAAAGATCGGCTGCTCATTCGTTCTGAAGAACGTTCGGATGTCTGAGATCCCCTTGAGCTTGCGGGATCCGAACAGCTTGGAGATTTGGCTCTTTGCGTCGCTCACGTCTACCTCCAGAGCTATCGTCACATGACTGGTCATAGGTGTCCATGCACGCCGACCGGGTCATAGGGCGGTCGTTCCACAAGATCATGCGGAGCCTCGAGCTAGCGCAGCTGGGCAGTGGCGGTTCAGCGCGGGTGCGGAGCCATTTCGGCGTTGATCGCGTCAAAGGCGGCGAGCGTTGAGTACAGCTTCCAGGAATCTTGCGGGGTCGGCCAGCTCGATAGCTTGACCGCTACCAAACCGGTCGCGCGGTCGACGTAGATCATCTGCCCATGGATACCCAGACACAACAGCACCTGCCGGTCGGGCCACGGGAGCCAGAACTGATTGCGATACATGCCACCGGGCATCCGGGTGACGTCCGGGCTGGACGCGAAGGCCTCTCGAGAGTCCGGCCCGCCTGCGAAGCTGTCTTCGATCCAGGTCTCCGGCACTACCTGCTGGTTGGTCATTGACATGCCGTCTCGGGCGATCATCACCCCGAAGCGTGCAAGATCACAAAGGGCAGCCGAGATACCGCCGTCGAACAGCCCGGTGCCCTCGGGGTCCACCCCAATGTTGGCGTCAAAATCGGTTCCCAGCCGCGACCAGATCAGTTTCCCCGCAAGCTCCGGGAAGCGCTGGCCAGCCGCGGCCTCACACACCCAGCCCAAGACATCAGTCTCACAACTGCGGTATTCGTATGGGCCGCCGTGTCCACGCGCCTGCTGGAGCGTAAGCAAGAAGCCGCGAAGAGTCGGCGGCACGTCCGGTGAACGGCGTGGTGCCCAACCCATCGCCTGCTCGAGTAAGCGGACCCCCGAATCCGGGTCCAAGTAGTCCTCGGAAAAATCAATGCCCGATCGCATGTCGAGCAAGTGGCGCACCGTGGCCCCCTGATAGCCGCTCTCCGCGAGCTCCGGCACGTACGCGCTGACCTGCTCGTCCACATTGATCGCACCCTTGCCGACCAGCGCACCAACCAAGACGCCGACGACGGACTTGCTGACCGACATCAGCAGGTGCAGGGTGGCAGGCTCCATTGCCCCTGAATATTCCTCGACGAGGATCCTGCCGTCGTGGACCACCATCCACCCGTCTGTCTCGGTGGCCTTCATGATCGCGGCGACCGTGGTCGGTTCCCCGTCCGCGTCCCGACAATGCAGGTCGGCCACCGGTTCGATGCGCCGCGGCAGCGGCGCCGCCGGCTCAGTTCCTCGCGAGATCGGCGTGGTCGGGAAGATCTCCGCAATATGGCAGAACGTCCAGCCGATCTGAGGCGCCGTCTGCCAGTTGTCGAGGGTGACCGGAAATGGCGGACGGCTCGCAGTTGAGCCGATCACCGTTGTGTCACTTACTTAGCCATCGAGGGCGCAGTCGCCACTGGCGCCGCGCTGGCTTCAGCTCCGGCCAAGGGCAGGCCGGTGTACTGCGCCCGGATCGATTCGATGAGGTGTTTCGCACGGATGGTCAGCGTATCTGCTCCACCCTCGCCTCGCCGCTGCAAGCGGCCCTTAGTGACGAGCACCCCGAGGTCGGCACCCTTCCAGCGGTAGTCCCCGGCTCCGTAGATCCGCAAGAAGAACGCCTCGCCCTCATTCTGGAGCTGATGCCAGTCCAACGCCGCACGTCGATAGACCAGGGCTCCTGAGCGGTCGTAGGAGTACTGTCCCGTCAACGCAGCTGAGGTGATCAGCTGAACCACGGACGAGGTCTCCTTGATGACCATTTGGCTCCACAAATCCGCGGCCGCCAGTTCCCGCCACCGCGCGTTGATCTCCTCGATGTCGAGCTCGAAGTCGACGTCGAAGTACTCCAGAAGGTGGAAGGCGAACAGTGGAATGTCGGCGTACGCGCCGGCAGTGACGTTGGTGATGGAGGAAGCCCCGCTGATCCGGGGGTTCAGCTCCCCGAGGTAGACCTCGTCGGTGTCGGTATCCACAAGCACGTCGACCTCGAAGAAACCTCGATAGCCCTCGGCACCAAGACGATTGCCAAGCCGCCCGACGAGGTCGCCTGCCTTGCGCCGAAGGTCGTCGTCGAGTACTGCGGGGTACATCTCGTTGCCGCACCAGCCACCACGGTACGGGGTGAGCTGTCGGTGTCCGGTCAGCTCCGACATGAACGGGCCCACGACCGTGCCATTGCGGGTGAGGACCGCCTCGACGGCGACCGGGAGGTTGTTGATCCGCTTCATCACCTTGACTTCATTGCCGATGATGTCGCGGCGGTGCCGCTTCCAGCCGGTCTCATCATCGATGAAGAAGGTTGTCTTTCCCGAGTCGCCGTACGCGGTCTGGACGACCAAATCGGTGCCGAGGCCGGCATCCGTCGTAGCCCTGAGTAATTCGTCATAGTCCTCGACAGTCACCAAAACGTTGGGCACGCTTGCTGCGCCGACGTCGTTGCCAAGGCGGGTCGTCACGAGCTTGGAGTCCAAGCGCTCGCGAAGCTCAGCTGAAGGGAGGATCAGGTCGTAACCAAGCTCGTCGCAGATCCGCTCGGTCTCCGCGTCGAAGAACACCATGGCGACCTTCGGTCGCTCGCCGTGGGGGGCTGGGCGGGACATGTGGGCCCGCACCTCAGGGTTGACGAGCAGCCAGTTGTTGATCTCCTCGCCGGACTCGAATTCGGTATACGGCTTGTGCCTGGGCGTAAATACCCGCGGGTGGGCACCGTCCCAGCCGTCGTAGTAGGTCACATAGGAGAAGTTGCGTACCCAGCGGTCAAGTCCCAGCAGGTTGAATGGCGTAGCGCCGACGAAATATATCGGCACCTCGTTGGTGCGGAAGAAGTGACGCACCTCGGAGATGTTGCGCAACGGCCGAGCCAGACCCTGAGCCGCCGGCGGTGCGTATGCGGCATCAGTTCCGACCGTTACCTCAGGACCAGGAGACGTCTCAGCCAATGCGGCACTCGGGTTAGCTTCCGATCGCGATGTCTCGCTCATGGTCGTCTCTCACTTCTCCTGATCATGGCCAAGGTGAGTGTGGTGATGCCGAGGCATTGTGCCCTCCGGGATCGGGGCCGCCCGCTCGCTGAGCAGCGGGAGCAACGGGTCCCACTGGGTACCTTCCCGGAGATCCTTTCGTTTCCGAGCAATTGCGCACAAGCCCTCCAGGACCACTCGATTGGCCAGTGCAGCAGTGATGTCGGCATGGTCGTACGGCGGGCTGACCTCGACAACATCCATCCCGACCACCGGAAGTTCCAGACAGATCCTTCGCACGGCGTCCAGCAATTCGCGCGCGGACAGCCCGCCGGGTTCCGGGGTGCCGGTGCCAGGGGCATGTCCTGGATCACACACATCAATGTCGACTGAGAGGAACACTCCGTCGCAATCGTCGGTGGCGATGGTGAACGCCTCAGTCAGGCACTCGCGCAGGCCGCGCTGCACGATCTCAGTCATCTCGTACGAGCGCATGTTCTGCGCCGCCATCCAGTCCAGAGTCTCCGGGGGTGGCCAGTAGCCGCGGAGCCCGATCTGCAGGAAGCGATCGCCGCGTAGCGCACCGGACTCGATGAGCCGGCGCATGGGTTGCCCGTGGCCCCAGAGCGAGCCGAACTCGATGTCGCCGGTGTCAGCGTGGGCGTCGAAGTGGATCATCGATACCCGACCCGCGCCGATCACGTTCGCACATCCCTTGGCGTCGGGGTAGGCGATGGAATGATCCCCACCCAGGGAGACAGGTATCGCCCCGGACTGAACCACCTTCTGGACGGCCGCTTCGAGCGTCGGCAGGGCAACCTCGATGTCGGCGGAGTACATCTCCACATCACCGGCGTCGTAGACCTTGAGGTCCTGTAAGCCGTCGGCCCGCAATGCCAGCGAGGGCCGCGAGCCGTCGTGCGGCAGGTAGTCGGTCATCCGGATGGCCTGTGGGCCGAACCGAGTGCCGGCGCGGTAGGAGGTGCCGCCGTCGAATGGTGCTCCCAAGATCACGACATCCGCGTCGGCATAGCTGCTTTCATCGTCCAAGATCGCACTCCGGCACACCGAGGAAGGTGAAGTCGGGGCCGAACTGCGCGCCGTAGCGAGTCATTGCATCAGATGCTCGTGCGGGCGCATGGCGTGCGCCGACTCATGGATGATCGTCTCCCCACGGAAGAACGCCGGCTGGCGCGCTCGCATGATGAACATGACCACCAGGCCGATCAAGATCAGTCCGACACCCAAGATGAGCACCAACCCGACACCGCCGATGCTAGCGCCGCTGCCATACGACCGGATCCGCGCTGTCACGCAGGGTGATGATCAAGACGAAGAACAGCCCGAGCCCGCCGAGCAGCGGGAACAGGAATTTGAAGACAAAATTGAACGCACTGTCGAAGAGCGTATGGCGGAAGAACCAGATACAACCGAATGCCGTCAGGCCGTAGTAGAAGCAGATCATGATGCCCAGCGAGTAGATGGTGTCGGTCAGCACGCTCTCGCTGAGGAACGTCATGATGGTGTAGAAGGCCGCGGCGCCGATCCCTGCGGTGAACGTGGCGACGCTCGGTGTTAGGTGCGTTGGGTGCAGTTTCGCGAACGCCTTCGGCATCGCTCCATAGGCACCCATCGCGAGCAACGTGCGCGATGTCGGCAGGAACGTGGTCATCAGGCTGGCCGCCGAGGAGGCGAGGACGGCCAGGAAGAGGCCAAGGTCCAGCGGACTGCCGAGGACAGGCTCGGCCAGGTTGCCGAAGACGTTGTCGGAGACCTCCTCGTTGGTGAGGCCTAGTCCTGTGTCCCCCAACCCGGCGTACATCTGGGTCGCGACCGAGACCAGCAGGTAGGTCAACAGGATCGACAGCACGCAGAGCAACGCCGCACGCCCGGGAGTCGTATCGCTGTTCTTCGACTCCTCGTTGACCGTCAGGGCGGTGTCCCAGCCCCAGAAGGCGAAGATCGAACCGGACAGTCCGGCGATGAAGGCCGAGAGGGTCAGACCGGCCGGACTGAACCAGGACAGGCTGAACGCCTCACCAACCTCGGAGGCGCCCGACTTGGCGATTGCCATGACCGCAAAGATCACCAGCATGACCAGCTGGAAGCTCACCAGCACTATCTGCACGTGCTCGGTGGTGTCGATGCCTCGGTAGGCGACATAGGTCGCGATGGCCAGGAACACCAGGCAGGTCGCCACATTGATCAGCTTGTTCTCCCACAGACCGCTGATCATCTCCGAGTTCACAGCGCTGCCGATGAACTGATAGAGGAATTGCACGGCAACGCCCGCGAGATTCGACAACACGATGATGGTGGCGACCACCGCCGCCCATCCGCCCAGCCATCCGATGTAGGGGCCGAAGGCCTTAGACGTCCAGGTGAACGAGGTGCCGGCGTCGGGCATGATCCGGTTGAACTCGCGATAGGCGTACGCCGCGAAGAACATCGGCAGGAATCCGGCGATGATCACCACCGGTGTCTTGGCGCCGACGGCGGCCGCGAGGAGCCGAGTGTGGCCGTCAGGGCGTACGCCGGCGCCACCGATGAAATCCCGAGCATGGTGCCGCCGAAGAGACCGACGACATTGCTCTTCAGGCCCTTGTCTGCCATCCGAATGCCCCCTTCTGGAGTTGTAGAAATTGACGCGTATCAGCCCTCGAAGCCGTGGTACTGCATGACGTGCTTGATCCGGGTGTATTCCTCCAGCGCGTACGCGGAGAGGTCCTTGCCATAGCCGGAATGCTTGTAGCCGCCGTGCGGCATCTCCCCCACAAGTGGGATGTGAGTGTTCACCCAAACGCAGCCGAAATCCAGCCGGACAGACATCCGAGCGGCGGTGCCGGCGTTTGAGGTCCAGACCGAGGAAGCCAGCGCGTACTCGCTGTCGTTGGAGAGCCTCACTGCCTCGTCCTCGTCGCTGAACTTCTGCACCGTGATCACAGGCCCGAAGATCTCGGTGGTGATCAACTCGTCGCGCTGCTGAACGTCGGCGACCACCGTTGGCTCGTAGAAGTATCCGCGATCGCCGATCTGCTTCCCACCGGTCACAACCCTGGCATGATCGGCAGCCCGGTCCACGAGACCCGAGACATGGCGCAACTGGTTGATGTTGTTGATCGGCCCGAAGAACAAATCTTCGTCATTGGGGTCATAACCGGTCCGCGTGGCCGCCGCCGCGTTGCCGAGCTCTGCCACGAACTCGTCATAAATCCCGGACTGGCACAGCACCCGGGTCGCCGCCGTACAGTCCTGGCCGCCGTTGAAGTAACCAGCCACCCTGATTCCCTCGACAGCGGACGGGAGATCGGCGTCGTTGAACACCACGACCGGGGCCTTTCCGCCCAGCTCGAGATGGGCTGATCTTGACGTCGGCTGCCGCCGCCGTCGCCACCGCGATCCCGGCCCGTGTGGAGCCGGTGATCGACACCATCACCGGGATCGGGTGCGAAACCAATGCGGCGCCGGTATCCCGATCACCGCAGACCAGGTTCGTCACGCCCTTGGGGAAGATCTCCTGCATCTTCTTCACCATCCACACCGATGAGGCGGGCGTCCCGTCCGACGGCTTGAGCACAACCGTGTTGCCTGCGGCCAGTGCTGGGGCGAACTTCCAGACCGCCATCATCATGGGGTAGTTCCAGGGCGCTACCTGACCGACCGGACCGCGGGGCTCCCTGCGAATGGAGGACGTGAAGCCTCTCATGTACTCCGCGGTCGCTCTCCCCTCCAGGACGCGTGCGGCGCCGGCGAAGAAACGGATCTGGTCGAGCATGGGAACGATCTCGTCCGACAAGGTAAGTGAGTACGGTTTGCCGGTGTTCTCCGACTCGATGCGCCACCAGCTCCTCGGCATTGGCCTCGATAAGGTCGGCCAGCCGTAACAAGAAACGCTGGCGCTCGCTCGGCGTGGTCCATCGATATGTCTCGAACGCGGCCGCCGCCGCCTGGAAGGCCGCGTCTATGTCTTCTGGACCCGAGTTGGGCGAGGTGGCATACACCTCGCCAGTGGAGGGGTTGATGATGTCTAACGTGTCACCCGACGCAGCCGGGCGCTCCTCGCCATTGATGATGTTGGAGAAGACCTTCTTGTCCGCCATGGCAGTACCCTTTCAGCCTTTAGTGGTTCGAAAATCCCATCATCGCCCCGTGTGCTCATGGTGGCTATGGCCACCAGTGCTGGATGTCGTGCTCGGGGCGTCAAGGGAAGGGTTCTGGTCAAAGAAGCCGAACGGCTTGAGCCAGAACGAGATGATGTCGACTGGCATGATCGGCCAGTCCTCAATCCGGGTGATGTGGTGAATGCCGAAGACGTACCAGAGCACCACATCGGTTCCCACCAGCGGCGCGTCTTCGGCGATCCAGCGAGTGATCCCGGTGTCCTCACTCGACTGGGTGGGATAGTCACCGGCCGGCCAGCGTTCGGCGTCGTCGTACGCGGTCACCCAGACCGTGTGGGCAATGACCGGGGCTCGCTGGTAGACCGGCGAGGAGGAGTCCAGCAGCGATGGGATCGCCGCGCCAGGTACCAGCTTGTATGCGGTGTTGCTGCCGTGCCGGTTCACCTTGTTGGGGTTGATCACCTTCCAGACCCGCTGGGTCTCCCAATTGAAGTCCCTCGCCGACTGGCTCTCGGCCTCGACGGTCGTGCGTCTGCGTGGAGAGCGCCAAGCCGTACGGGTTGTCGTCGCTGATCGGGGCGGCGAACGAGTCCACCTCGACCACGGTGTTCTCTGCGCCGTCGATATCGAGGTCGAGTTTGGCGACAATGAAGTGCTGGTGGAACGGCGCGTAAGTCTTCGTGTCTACCGTCGTGCCGTACGGAGAGCTGTCGCCGTCGTTCTGCATGGGAGTTGTCACCATCAAGCCGGAAGCGCGCACCTCGCACTCGATGTTTCCGTCCTGATAGAACCGCCAATAGACCAGGTACTCGTAGTTGGCCACCGTGATGTGCGCAGAGACGACGAGCCGACGCATCCGACGGACCTGGGCGCCGGTCTCAGCGTCGACGTGCTTCCACAGCACTGCGGCGTCTTCCTCATGGAGGCAGACGGCGCGCGGGATCTCCATCGGATCGCCCCGGGTATCAGGCACCACAGCATCGACGTAGACAATCTCTCCGAGGCAGTCGCAGCCCAGCTCCAGCGAGGTTGTCATGTAACCAAGGCCCCACTCGCCGATGTCGAATGCGGTCCGTCGGTAGTGGTCAAAGCCCGGATCCCGGTACGGCACCACCATCTCAGCGAACGACATCCGGTATGCGATGTCTCGCTTGGTTCCCTGATCATCGAAGGCGACCTGATAGATCACCGGACCTTCGCGGTAGTTGAATCCCAGCCGCATCGACCAGTTCTGCCACTTCAACTCATTGCCATCGACGGCGAATGAGACGCCCTCCGGCTGGCTGATCTCCAGCGGCTTGAGATCAGTGCGCTCCTGCGTGCCGCGTACCCGCGGATCGTATTCGCCGTCGACCTTCGGTAGACCGTAGTCGTGGTGATCTTCGATCTCGAGCACCTCGAGGGTGTTCATGTCGACGATGATCTTGAGCCCGGAGATCGGATGTGCGTACGGATTTCCCTCAGGCGTCTCGCGCATCCACAGGTCGCACCAGCCGAGCCGCCGATCACGCCACTGCTCGGGCATCATGGCCTCGCCGTAGGTCCAAACGTCGAAGAGCACCAGCGAAGGGTCGGTTATGCCCCGCGCCGCGAGTCGGGCAAGCACGTCTGGGTGCTCGTGAAGGGCATGATCGACATCGTGATACTCGTCGAGGGTGAAGTTGGGACAGACACCGGGCTGGTGAGTCCACGAGTCAACCCGATCACCGACGAGGTCCACCACCGCCTCGTACGTCTGGTTGGTCTGCCGATCCCACAGCACCGAAAGCGACCGCCTTGGCACTGCGTCGCTGGGCCTCCAAGCCTTGACGTCAGTCTTCGCCGGCTCCTTGAGCTCGATCGAGGCAAAACGCCAGGAGTCGGTCACACCCTGGTCTCGCCGCAGGATTGCCGCTGTGTTCTGAAACTCTGTCGGGGAAAGCGGATCAAGCGGATGAGCGACCATGAGCGGCGAATCCTCTCCTCGGCGGGCACACGGTCGAGCGAAATGCTCACCGTTGAGCTGAGACAGGCTAGGTATTGGTTCATGATCGCATGACTACATCGCCCGGGAAACAGCTGGACAACTGAGAAAGGAAGAAGAGCCTAAAAGCCGAGCCGGTTCAGCTGCTTGGGGTCGCGCTGCCACTCTTTGAGAACCTTCACTCGCAGATCGAGGTAGACCGGAGTTCCGAGCAATGCCTCGATCTGGTGCCGAGCCGCCGCGCCGATCTCACGCAACCGGCTGCCACGATGGCCGATCACAATGCCCTTCTGCGAGTCCCGCTCGACGATCATGGAGGCATAGATATCGAGCAGCGGCTGGTCCGCTGGTCGCCCCTCCCGGAGTCCCATCTCCTCCACCGTGACCATGATCGAGTGCGGCAGCTCGTCGTGCACGCCCTCCAAGGCGGCCTCACGGATCAGCTCAGCGACCAAGGCCTCCTCCGGTTCGTCTGTGATCTCTCCGTCCGGATACAGCGGCGGGCCCTCAGGTAGCAGGCTGACCAGGGTGTCAGTCAGCACATCGAGCTGGAAGTGTTGTGTCGCCGAGACCGGGATGATCGCGGCCCAGTTGATGTCCAGCGGGCCCTCCAGCGCCCCAATGCTCGCCAGATGCTCCGCCATCCGCTGCGGTGAGGCGAGATCGGACTTCGTCGCGATCGCTACCAGGCTTGGGCTCCTCGGCAGTGCGGCGAGCTCACCGACCAGGTATCGATCGCCGGGGCCGATGCGCTGGTTGGCCGGAAGGCAGACACCCACTACATCAACCTGTGACCAGGTGGCCCGAATCACATCATTGAGCCGCTCACCCAGCAGCGTTCGTGGCTTGTGCAACCCAGGAGTGTCGACCAACACAAGCTGAGCATCGGGCCGATGCACGATGCCACGCACGGCGTGCCGCGTCGTCTGCGGCTTCGAGGAGGCAATGACAATCTTCTGGCCGACCAGGGCATTGGTCAGGGTGGACTTGCCGGCATTGGGCCGGCCGACGAAGCAGGCGAAACCGCTCTTTGTCTCTTGAGGCTCTGCTCGCGTCAGGTTTTCCATCAGAGCTCGATCATCGAAAGAACCGTGCCATGGCCATCGGCCCACCAGACCGTCACGCCGTCACCGGACAGATCGCGGAGAATCTCGAGGTCCTCGGCACTCGGCTCCTGCTCGCCCAGTAGCGCCACGGCCTCGATGCCGCCGGCACCGGATGAAACCGCCATTGCCACGGCAACCGCAATGGCGGACAGCTTCAGATGCTCCAGGTGCACGCTTGTAGCCGCGTACGTGCGCCCATCGGTGTCTCGGACACAAGCACCCTGCTTGGCCCCGCCACGCGCGAGCGCGGCACGCGCCAGCGTGATCAGCTTCAGGTCCTCCGGGTCCTCGGGTACGAGGGGCTCCTCGGCAACGGCACCACTCACGATGCGCGCGCCTGCTCGGAGACTATCTGCGTAGCCGCCTCCGCTCGGGCGTCCGCCTCGGATTCCGCCGAGGAGATCCTGGTGACGATCACGGTCCCGATCTTGTTCCGGCGGCCAGCCGACCGCTCGGCCACCAGCTCTAGTCCGTCGTACTTGACCACCGAGCCAGCGATGGGCACCTTGTTCAGCTGCTTGGCCATCAGCCCGCCGACCGTTTCCACATCCTCGTCGGTCGAGTTCCAGACCGAAGAGCTCGCCGAGCTCATCGACTGGCAGCCGCGATGAGACGCGGTACCGTCCCTCCCCCAGTTGGGTGATGTCGGTGTTTTCCTCGTCGTACTCGTCGGTGATCTCACCGACGATCTCCTCGAGGATGTCCTCGATGGTGACCATTCCGGCCGTACCACCGAACTCATCTACCACGATCACCAGGTGCACTCGCTTGGCCTGCATCTCCTGCAGTAATTCGTCCACCGGTTTGGAGTCCGGGCAGAAGACCGGCTTGCGCATCATGGATCCGACCCGCTCTGTGGACTGTGCGTCCGGCTTGTCGTAGATCCGCCTGATCACGTCCTTGAGATACAGCACACCGACCACGTCGTCGATCCCGTCGCGGATGACCGGGATCCGGCTGAAGCCGGACCGCAGCGCCAGCGAGACGGCCTGCCGCAGGGTCTTGTACTCCTCGATGAACACCATGTCGGTGCGCGGCACCATCACCTCACGGGCAATGGTGTCGCCCAGGTCGAAGACTGAGTGAATCATCTTGCGCTCGCCGGACTCGATCACCTCGCTGGCCTCGGCCAGGTCGACCAGCTCACGCAGCTCCGCCTCGGTTGCGAACGGTCCCTCCGTGAATCCCTTGCCAGGAGTGAGCGCATTCCCGATCATGATCAGCAGTCGGGGAAATGGACCGAGCACTGTGGTGATGGCCACGATCGGTCCGGCAGCGGCGCAGGCGACCCGGTCCGCGTGCTGACGGCCCAGTGTCCGCGGCGCAACCCCCCAGGCGATATAGGAGACGATGATCATGATGCCGGCAGTGACCGCGCCGGCCTGCCACGTCTTGGGGATGAGCGAGAAGATCACATTGGCAACCAGAATGATCGCCGAGATCTCAATCATGCCTCGCAGAAAGAGAAGCAGTGTTCAGGTATTGCGGTGGGTCGTCGACGATCCTGCGGACTCGTTGAGCGCCAGACCTGCCCTCTTCGAGCAGCCGGTTTGCACGGGCCTTGGAGAACGACGACAGAGCCGCCTCTGCTGCCGCGGTCAACCCGGCAAAGATCATCAGTACGAAGGCGATACCGAGCTGGAGCCAGTGGGCCTGGGTCATCATGGACCCCTGCGATGGTCCGGACGCTGCACGGCCCACGCCGAGATGATCTTGTCGGTGAGACCGAACATCTCCGCCTGCTCCTCCGGCTCAGCGTGGTCGTATCCAAGCAGGTGCAACAAGCCGTGCACCAGCAGATACTCTGCCTCCTCGCCGGTGGAGCGTCGATTTTCGCGTGCCTGCCGGTCGGCCACCTCAGGGCACAGCACGATGTCGCCGAGCAGGCCCACTGGAGACTCCTCGCCGTCGGTCGGCGGTCGCAGCTCATCCATCGGAAAGCTCAGCACGTCGGTAGGCCCTGGCTCGCCGAGGTACTTCTCGTGGTAGGCGCTCATCGTGCCTTCGTCCACGAGCAGGATGGAAAGCTCGGCCAGTGGATGGATCCTGAGCTGGTCGAGGGCAAACGTGGCGAGCCGGATCAGAGCCGCATTGTCAACCTCGATGCCGGACTCGTTGCTGATGTCGATGCTCATATCCGAGCTCCCAACCGGGCCCGGATCACTACGGCCATCGCCTAGCGACCCGGACGCAGGGGCGGTGTGGGCATACCCGGCTCCGCCCGCACAGCATCGGCGTGATTCTCCTCGAACTTGTCGTAGGCCGCGACGATCCTGCCGACCAGCTTGTGCCGCACCACATCATGATTGGTCAGGTTGCAGAACGTGATGTCGTCGACTTTGTCGAGAATGCCCCGCACCACCCGCAGGCCACTACGCGTGCCGCCGGGCAGGTCGACCTGGGTGATGTCGCCGGTGACCACCATCTTGGAACCAAATCCCAGACGGGTCAGGAACATCTTCATCTGTTCCATCGAGGTGTTCTGCGCCTCGTCCAGGATGATGAAGGCGTCGTTCAGCGTCCGGCCACGCATATACGCCAGCGGCGCAACCTCGATCGTGCCTGCAGTGAGCAGCCGCGGGATCGAATCTGGGTCGAGCATGTCGTGGAGCGCGTCGTAGAGCGGGCGCAGGTATGGGTCGATCTTGTCGCTCAGCGTGCCGGGGAGGAAACCGAGATGCTCGCCGGCCTCCACCGCGGGACGGGTCAGGATGATCCGGTTCACCTGCTTGTTCTGGAGTGCCTGAACAGCTTTCGCGACCGCTAGGTAGGTCTTCCCGGTTCCGGCGGGTCCGATACTGAAAACCACGGTGTGCTTGTCGATGGCGTCGACATAACGCTTCTGATTGAGCGTTTTCGGCCGAATGGTCTTACCCCGGGCCGACAAGATGTTGTGGGTGAGCACGTCTGCGGGCCGGGCTTCCTCACGTGCAGTGAGCATTGTGCAGATGCGCTCTACCGCGTCGGCGGTCAGTCCCTGACCGGTTCGCAGCACGGTGACCAGCTCAGTGATCACGTCAACAGCGAGATCGACGGCGACCGGAGATCCTGTCAGGGTGATCTCGTTGCCCCGAACGTGAATCTTTGCTTCGAGCTCCCGTTCCAGGATGCGCAGGAACTCGTCACGGGGACCGAGGATGTTCACCATCTCCACCGAGGCTGGAACCGTCACCCGGCGGAACTCCTCCATCCCGCCGTCCTCGGCTCTCGGACCCGATGCCTTTCTCGATGAATTCAAGGACGATTCTCGAGGTCGGGCGCTGGTCGCATCAGGTGCGCTGGCCGTGAACTCTGAACTACTCAGTTGGTTCCTCGCAAACGATGGTGAATGTCAACACCTCATCCTAGGTCACTAGCCCGCGACACCCCCAACACTTAGGCGGAGCGGGCCATCAGACACGGAAATCACGCGCCGCCGGGCGGGAGGAGGAGCGAGCGGAGCGAGCAATCAAACAGAGCGCGAGCAGTTCAATTATCGGTGGCGGGCAGTCATATCGGTCTGACGTGCAAACCGATCGGTCGCGGCAACCAGCGCTTCGAGGATCCCGGGCTCCGAGAACGCGTGTCCGGCCACGGGCACGATCGTGAATTCGGCGTTTGGCCAGGCTTGATGCAACTGATACGCCGTAACGGCGGGGGTCGCGACGTCGTAACGGCCTTGCACGATGACCCCCGGAATGTCGGCCAGTCGGCCAGCATTCGCGAGCAGCTGACCTTCGGCGAACCAGCCGCGATGGAAGAAGTAGTGATTCTCGATGCGCGCGAAAGCCAGCGCAAACGTCGGATCGCTGAAGTCAGCGATGAGGCCCTGATCCGGCTCGAGAGTGATGGTGGCGGCCTCCCAGGTGCTCCAGGCCACGCCGGCCGGCCCATGCACCGCCGGATCAGGATCAAACAGCAGGTCGTGGTAGGCGGTGATGGTGTCACCAGCGAAGGAGTGGCCGCCCAGTGGCGCGAGGAACATCTCGTAGCGCTCGGGAAACAGCTGCCCGGCGGGACCGTTGTAGTAGAAGTCGAGCTCGCTACGTCGGAGTGTGAAGATTCCTCGCAACACAAGCTCTGTGACACGGTCACCGTGCTCTTCCGCGTACGCCAGGGCAAGCGCGCTGCCCCAAGAGCCACCGAAGACCTGCCATCGCTCGATCCCGCGATGCCTACGGAGCCGCTCGATGTCTGCAACCAGGTGCCAGGTGGTGTTGGCGCTGAGATCGGCTGCCAGCTCGCTGGCGTGCGGCCGGCTCTGGCCACAGCCGCGCTGATCAAAGAGCACGAGGCGATAGCGTCTCGGGTCGAACAGGCGGCGCGGCTCAGGATTCAGCCCTCCGCCGGGCCCACCGTGCAGGAATACTGCTGGCTTGCCTGACGGGTTCCCGCACTCCTCCCAATAGATCTGGTGGCCGTCGCCGACATCCAACATCCCGCGGGCGTACGGCTCGATCGGTGGATACAGCGGGTCGGTACCTCGCTGCTCGGGCATTGCGATCAGAGGGATCGCTCGTCATCGCGGACGATGTGGACGGCAGCCTCCTCAGCGCTGGCTGCGGCGCCGTCTATGCCGACGTCGGTACCGACCAGATCAGATTCCAAGTCCGGCCCGATGCCTTCGTTCGGGTCGACCAGACGCCCGGCGCGCTCGTCGCCGACCTCTCCGTCGTCGAGATTCTCACCCTGGTCTTCCACCGCGTACGGGTCGGGCTCGGGAATCTCTTCCTCGAGCCGCTCGTCCAGCGTCTCGTGCTCCCCCTCGCGGATGAGTGGCGAGTAGCGCTCAGGCGGGGAGTAGCCCTCGTCAAGCACATCGTCGACTCCTCGATCAACCAAGGATCGTTGTGGCTCGAGCTGGTCCAACTGCTCGGACTCGTCCGGGATCTCATTCGGGTACTCGCTCATGTGGTCAGCCTGCCATGGGGAGAATCCGGTTGCTGCCGACGCCAGGAGTCAGCACCGCACCGTCGGCCCGTAGGATCGCTCGGCGTGACCACCCTCCACGCGGCTCAGCCGCGGGAGGCTGCCTCCACCGCGTCGTTCGCGACCGCCCCGAGCGCCACGTACGCCGTGCTGGTGGCTGTCTTCTGCGGGCTACTGCTGATCTCCAACATTGCGGCGACGAAGACCATCACCGTCGTCGATGGGCTGCCCGATTTCGTCGGCGGTGGAATCTTCACCGACGGCGGCGCGATTCTCTTCCCACTGACCTACATCGTGGGCGACGTGCTGGCCGAAATCTATGGGCTCCGCCAGGCAAAGCGAGCGATCTGGGTTGGCTTCGCGCTAGGCGCGCTCGCGTCCCTGACCTTCCTCGCGGTTGGGGCAGCACCGCCTGGACCGGGATATGAGAACCAGCAAGCGTTCTTGGCGGTGCTGGGGTTCGTGCCGCGGATCGTGCTGGCCAGTCTGGCCGGCTACCTCGCCGGTCAACTTCTCAACGCCTATGTGGTGGTCAAGATCAAGGAGCGGACGAAGGAACGTCACCTGTGGGCGCGGCTCATCGGCTCAACGGTCGTGGGCGAATTCGCCGACACGATGTTGTTCTGCTTCATCGCCTTCGTCGGGGTGTTCCCGACCTGGGGCGCGTTGATCAGCTACGCCGTTGCCGGCTATTTCTACAAGGTGATGGTGGAGGTGATCTTGCTGCCTGTCACCTATGCCGTCATTCGGGCGATCAAGAAACGGGAGCCGGGGTACGCGCCGGCCGGGCTGCCCAATGGCGCCGCCGTCCGTCAGATGCGCTTGGTCGTAGCGGTTGACGACTACGACACCGCGGTGCGCTTCTATCGCGATGAGTTGGGCCTCGTCGTCGAGGAAACCTACGACGGTGAGAATGGGGCGCAGGTGATGATCTTGGGCGCCGGTCGGGCGACGCTCGAGCTCTCGAACAGACCGCAGATCGACCTGATCGACAACGTGGAGGTTGGTCGGACCGGAGTGAGCGGAAAGTATCGACTGGCCTTCGAGGTCGACGACTCAGCAAGCGTCACCAAGAGGCTGACTGCCGCCGGCGCCGAGCTCATCGCGCCTCCAACCGTGACGCCGTGGCGTTCGCTCAATGCACGTCTGCAGGGTCCGGCCGACGTGCAACTGACGATCTTCACCGAGCTAGGTGTGATAGAGAAATCCAGGAGTGATGATGACGACACCAACACGCGTTAGCGGATTCAGCCCCGCGGCAACGCAGTTCTTCGAAGATCTAGAGGACCAGAACACCAGGGAGTTCTGGCTGGCCCACAAGGAGCTGTTCGACCGCGAGGTGCGCGAGCCGATGGCCGCTCTGCTGGACTCTCTGCCAGCGGAGTATCAGCCTTTCAAGGTCTTCCGGATGAACCGGGACATTCGATTCTCCGCCGATAAGTCGCCGTACAAGACCATGCATGGCGCCGCCCACGGCGTGCCCGGTGCTGTCCACTATCTCCACCTCGACGCCTCGGGCTTGATGGTGGCCTGCGGGAGCTACATGATGCCGCCCGATGAGCTCGAGCGGTATCGGGAGGCGGTAGCTGCCGACCCGAGCGGCGAGGAGTTATCTGAGATTCTCGCCGAGCTGGGACGGCGCCGCTCGCTGCGCATGAGTCCCGGCGGGGCCGAGCCGCTGAAGACTGCGCCGCGAGGCTACCCGCGAGACCATCCGCGAGCCGACCTGCTGCGACAGAAGGGCGTGATCGCCATGCGGACTCGTACTGGATCGGACCTGCAGAACGGTGCCCGGCTCCGCTCCTTCGTCATAGAGACCTTCCAGATGTGTGCGGATCTCACCGACTGGCTGAAGCGCTACGTGGGAGCGGCTGCTTAGTGGCCGCCGGCTACCGTCGGCATCCCACGCTGCGTGGGATGTTCACGCTGTACATGGCATGCATGCCGTGTACAGCGTGAACAAGCTGGGTACAGCTCGACGTCTGATCAAGCTATCCGGCCAGGCACCCGATCAATTGCCGACTCTGGTGCGGTCCGCCAGGACTTCCGATCGAAGATCAACAGGCATACCACGAGCAGGGCCCAGGAGATCAACCACATCCAGGCCTCGCGGTCGGCATCGGCTCCCGCCGGCCACAGGGTCTGGGTGTTGACGCAGCCTTCGGTGACATGCGCGATGAGCGGCAGCAGCACGCTGCCGCCGGTCCGGTTGAACAACCAGGCGTACCAGAAGGTGACGACCACGGTCGACGCGATGTCCGGAAATCCGAGGTCGAACTGCGGCATGAAGACCAGTGGCATGTGCCAGCCCGTGATCAGCAGCCCGAGCACGGCGCCGACGCTAACGGTGACCACTTCGATTGCAGCCGCGGCTGGGCGAAGCCGCGCCAGGCCGGCTCCTCTCCCAGCGGCCCGTCGAGTGGGATTGACCATGCGGAGGCCGAACAACAACAGCACCGCGTACCACGGCTGGAACTGGTCGCCCGAGGGTGCCGGAGCACCTGCTGCCATGTTCAGACCGATCGCCACGGCGTGGACCAGCAGCGGCAGGCCGATCGCAGCCGCATACCAGATCCAGTTCACCCGCCAGCGAATGAGGCGACGGCCCAGCCGAGCCAGCCCAGGCAAGCCCTCGGCGATCAGGACTACGACGATGAGTGCCGACACGATGTGGTGCGAAGGCCAGGAAGCTCCCGAACGGTAGTGTCGACCAGGCGATCAGGTAGGAGAGGGCGAAGAAGATCACCAGCTCATAGCGGCGTACGAAGCCTCGAAACCCGTTCGACCCAGGCGGAGGTGCGCTTCCCGCATGATCAACAGCGGAGTCTCGCTGGGTTGCGGCCTGGTCGGCTGGAGCCCGATCATTCGGTTCATTTTGCACAATACGGGTCTTCATGCCAGCTCCTCTGTTGTCGTCGTGTTCCACAAACTTCCACGCGGCACGTCGGGAGGACAGACAGCAGGCCGGTGATCCGGTAGCCGGTTTTCTGGTGAATTGGGGCGGCTGGTGCTGTAATTCGGCCAGCCGGCCGCACTATGGTTTGAGGCACAGCTCACCGCTGGGCAGGTCGTCGCCGCGGCCCCGTGGTTCTCAAGGAAATCCCTCGATGTCCTGCGGTCATCCCCCACCCGCAGGCGAGGAGAGGTTCGGATGGCTGCAGTTCTCCCGCTGTTGCCCGAACGGCACAGAGCGGCTCCCAAGCCAGCCCTGTTGTGGGCGGTCGGAGTTGCGGCCATAACATCGTGTGCCGCCACGGTTGCCCTGGGATCGCTCAACGACGAGCTCTACCAGCCGGCGCTCCGCGTTCTGCTGGTCAGCTGGGTCACTCTCCCGTTCATTTTCGCCGGGATCGTGGCATGGCGAAGGCGGCCTGACAGTGCCTTCGGACCATTGATGATCTTGGCAGGGTTTGTCACCCAGCTCTCCGTCCTGCAGTGGGCGAGCCAGCCGTTGCTCAATACCGTGGGGCAGCTTTGCGACCTGCTGGTCGCGGCAGTCTGGTTGCACGTCTTCCTCGCGTACCCCACAGGCCGACTCGCTGGGCGGGTCGAGCGAGTCGTAGTGATCATTGGATACATCGCCGCAGTGGGACTCCAGGTCGTGATCTTGATGCTGGGCGGCTTCAACGATCGCCACCTGTTGACGGTGGTCGAGCGGCAGACCGCTGCGGAAGCCGTGCAAAACGTGCAGCTGCTGGTGCTCAGTGCCCTCGCGCTCATTGGCGTAGTGCTGCTGTGGCGGCGCTGGCGGTCCTTGCCACTGTGGCAGCGGCGGCTACCGACCCAGATCGTGATCCACTGCTTCAGCCTGTCACTCGTCATGCTGGCCGCCCTGCTCCTCGCCGGCACGTTTCAGCTTCCGGGCTTCGAGATCATCCGGTTGGCAACCTTTGCAGTGGCTGGATTGGCGCCACTCGCCTTCCTTGCAGGACTTCTCGATGCCCGCCTCGCCAAGGCAGGTGTGGGAGAACTTCTGGTTCAGCTACAGGCCAACCCGGCACCAGACCTCCGGGCACTGCTGGCGCAAGCGCTACGGGATCCGACCCTGTCCTTGATCTACTGGCTCCCCCAATACGGCAGCTGGGCCGATCAGGACGGCAATCCCGCGACCCTGCCCGAGCCGGGTGGAGGCCGCGGCGTCACTCTCGTCAAACAGAACGGGGAGCAGGTGGCGGCGCTGGTGTACGACGCCACGCTCGGTGAAGAGCCAGAGCTGGTCGAGGCGGTCAGCGCTGCGGCCGCCATCGCCTTGGAAAATGGCCGGCTTGAAGCAGAACTCCGGGCTCAGCTGCAGGAACTACACGGTTCCCGTACCCGGGTCGTCGAGGCCCAGCAAAACGAGCGTCGCCGCCTGGAACGCGACCTGCACGACGGTGCCCAGCAGCGCCTGGTAGCCCTCGCCCTGGAACTCGGCGTGCTCGCCGAGCAGGCGAACACTGACCCAGCTACTCAGACCAGGCTGAAACGGGCACGCGGCGAGGTCGCCCAGTCGCTGGACGAACTGCGGGATGTGGCTCGTGGCCTGCATCCCGCGGTCGTGAGTGGACACGGGCTCGCCATCGCCCTCGAGTCGTTGGTGGCCGTCACGCCGCTCGAGGTGCAATTGAAGACCGACGGACTGCCACGGCTTCCGGAGCACCTGGAGGTCGCTGCCTACTACGTCGTCGCCGAGAGCCTCACGAACGCCGCCAAGCATGCCCAGGCCAGCCAAGTCACGGTGGACGTAACCGTGGTCGACGACACCTTGATCGTCGAAATCGTCGATGACGGCGTCGGTGGCGCTGACTCCGAACGTGGCACCGGATTACGAGGACTGGCTGATCGCGTCGAGGCGCTGAACGGCCGGCTGCGAATCTGGAGCGCAGCCGGCCAGGGCACCCGGGTACGGGCGGAGATTCCGTGCGGGTAGCCATCGCCGAGGACAGTGTGCTGCTGCGCGAGGGCGTTGCGCAGCTGCTGACAGACGCCGGCATCGAGGTCACTGCTCGCTGCGGCACGGCCGACGAGTTGCTGGCGCGCGTTGCGGCGGACCCTCCGGACGCCGTCGTCGTCGACATCCGGATGCCACCAACCCACACCGACGAGGGATTGCAGGCTGCCCTGACGATTCGCCAGCGATATCCGGATGTGGGCGTTCTCGTTCTCTCCCAGTACGTCGAAGTCGGGCTGGCGATGCGGCTGCTGGCCGACTCGGCTGAAGGGGTCGGCTATCTGCTGAAGGACCGGGTAAGCGAGGTCAAGGATTTCATCGCGGCACTCCGGCGGATAGCCGATGGAGGTTCCGCCCTGGATCCCACCATCGTCTCCACCATGCTGAAGCGGCACCGTAGCTCGGACCCGCTGGATTCCCTGACACCGCGGGAACGTGAAGTGTTGGAGCTGATGGCTACCGGAGCCTCCAACGCCGGCATTGCCGACTCGATGGTGATCACGCAGCGGGCGGCTGAGAAGTACGTGTCGACGATCTTCACCAAGCTGGGTATTCCTGCTACCGGTAGCGAGTCGCGCAGGGTGTTGGCCGTGCTGCTCTTCCTACGGTCCTGAGTCCTTAAGCGCTACTCCGCAGCCCTGCCGATGATGCGGCGTCCACGTAAGTGACGACGGAGTCAAACCTGGCCGTGCCGGCCCACGGCAAGTTCGTGTCCGCACATCGAGTTGACAGAGCAGTCCTTCGAGATTACCGTACTTAGTACAACTTACTTAGTATGAATAGGGAGTCTTGAGCATGGGGACCATCACTACCGGGACCGCGTCAATGCGCAGGTCCGGACTGATCGCAGGCCTCGGCCTGCTCCTGATGGCCGTGCTCGCCGGCCTGGCCACCTTCGGCGTTCTGGAGCGGGTGATCACGGAGGGCGACGCGTCCCGGACGGTCGGCGACATCATCGACGCCTTTGGTAGCTTCCGGCTGGCGATCCTCGCGCTGTTCGGTGTTGCGGCCCTCGACGTCGTCGTCGCCTGGGCACTGGGGCTCTTCTTCGATCGTGTACACCACGCCGTGGCGTTGCTTGCGGCGTGGTGCCGCATGCTCTACGCCGTGATTTTCGCGATAGCCGTCTCACATCTCCTGGCAGCGGCTCGCCTGCTCGGCAGCCGAGGATCGCATGGGCCGACCGACCGCCAACTTCAGCTCGAGGTGCTGGCCGAGATCCGACAGTTCGACGACATCTGGAGCCTCGGCCTGGGCCTGTTCGGGATCCATCTACTGCTTATCGGCTGGCTGGCCTTCACGTCGGGCTTCGTCCCGAGAATCATCGGTGTCCTGGTCGCGATCGCCGGCGCGGGCTACCTCATCGACAGCCTCGGAGGCCTGCTCTACGTGCCCAGCTTCGAGCTCGCTTCTCTCACCTTCATCGGCGAGGTCGTGTTGGCGGTCTGGCTGCTGGTGTTCGCCGCGAGCAGGCCGCCCAACGAACGCACTACCTCGGATGATCACCACCTGGCGGGCGTCAGTGATCCGACAACTATCGGTAGTAGCGACCAAGAAAGTCGATCTTGAAGTCGGAGAAGATGCCGGCCTCGATGCTGGCACGGATGTCGTCCACCAGACGCACGATGAATCGCTCGTTGTGGATGGTGCACAGCGTGGATGCGAGCATCTCCTTGGCCTTGAACAGATGATGCAGGTACGCCTGGGTGTAACGCGCACAGGTGTAACAGTCGCAGTCTTCGTCGATCGGTGAGAAGTTTCGCCGGGAGGCTGCAGTGTTGACATTGAACCGTCCGCGGACGGTATAGACGGCGGCATTTCGCGCGACACGCGACGGCGCGACGCAGTCGAAGGTATCGACACCGTTCTCGATCGCAGTGAAGATGTCGTTGGGCTCTGAGATACCCAGCAGGTGACGGGCTTTGTTTTCTGGCAGCTCTTGACAGACCCAACGCACAATTGCCCCGAGATTCTCCTTCTCCAGCGCACCGCCAATGCCATAGCCGTCGAATCCCGAGCCGTCGATCATCAGCGATACAAGATCACGAGCCGCCTGGCGCCGCAGGTCCTCGTACTGAGCTCCCTGCACCACGGCGAACAAGGCTTGGTTGCGCGGCGGTTTGCCGTCCCGCGTCAGGCGCTGGTGTTCGGCGAGGCAGCGGGCGGCCCACCTGTGGGTCCGAGCGACCGACTTCTCCTGGTAGCTCCGGCTGTTCATCAACGTTGTGCATTCATCAAAGGCGAAGACGATATCTGCCCCCAGCTGGTGCTGGATCTGGATGGAAATCTCAGGCGTGAAGCGGTGTTGCGACCCGTCCAGATGCGAGGTGAAGGTCACGCCATCCTCGTCGACCTGCGCGAGCCGGGTCTTGCCTTCGGCGATCACATCGTCGTCTTCCAGACCGTCGATGTTCAAAGCGAGCATCTTCTTGAAGCCGACGCCGAGCGACATCACCTGGAAACCGCCGCTGTCGGTAAAGGTCGGACCCGGCCAGTTCATGAAGCGCCCCAGGCCGCCAGCAGCATCGATCACGTCAGCGCCGGGCTGCAGGTAGAGGTGATAGGCGTTCGCGAGCACGGCCTGGGCTCCAAGTGCCGCCACGCTCTCGGGCAGCACTGCCTTGACCGTGGCCTTTGTGCCCACGGCAACAAACGCCGGCGTCCTGATTGTGCCGTGCGGGGTCGTGATCACTCCGGAGCGGCCGAGGCCGCCTGGCAGCAACGTGTTGGGAACAAAGTCGAACGCTGGGCCGAAGGCTGGGTCGCCAGGTTGATGCGGCCTGAGCTCGTCGAAGCCCGCTGCAGGGGGCTCAGGACGTCGGGGCTGTTGCGGGCTGAGCTCGTCGAAGTCCGCTGCACGCCCTTCGACAGGCTCAGCGCGCATAACAGCGGGCTCAGGGCGCATAGCGGAAAGGTCAGGGCGCACTGGCATGCTCCCGACGCAGCTCGAGTGCGGCCAGCGCAACGACGCCTGCGGTGGATGTGCGCAAAACTCCGTCGCTGATCGTCACCGGCCGCGCGCCGGCTCTGGTCAGCTCGCCAAGTTCGTCGGCAGAAATGCCACCCTCAGGACCGATGATGATCAACACCGTGCCTGCTGCCGGAAGATCAACTTCGGCGATGGATTGACCGGCTTCCTCATGCAGCAGCAAGGCAAGGTCAACCTTCGCTACCCGCTGGGCGAGCTGCTGAGTCGTGACGGGCTCCGACACCTGCGGCACGTTGATTCGACGCGACTGCTTGGCCGCTTCGCGTGCGGTCGAACGCCATCGGGTCAACGACCGGGTGGCACGCTCCTCCGACCAACGCACGATCGACCGGGAGGCCTGCCAGGGCACGATCTCACTGGCGCCCATCTCGGTCATCATCTCGACTGCCAGCTCCGACCTGTCTCCTTTGGCCAGCGCCTGCGCTGCCACTACGCGCAGCGGCTTGTCGGGCGCCGTGAGGTGCTCCGCGACCTCGACGACCAGGCTTGACGGGCGTACCTCGACCACCAACCCGCGTATTCCGCGCCCTCGCCCGTCACCGATCATCACCATCTCGCCCGGCCGGATCCGCCGCACGACTGCGGCGTGCCGTCCCTCATCCCCGGCAAGCGTGAGGTGAGTGCCCACCATCGGCAGCGGATCGGTGAGATCATCCAACAGGAAGAGCGGGTCCGTCATGGTCTCCGTGTCGTGTCACTGGCCGGCGAACGCGTCCCGGAGCCGCCCGAAAACGCCGCGGCTGTGCTTCTGCACCGTGCCTTCGGGCCGGGTCTCGTCCCGTAGCTCGGCTAGCTGGCGGAGCAGATCCCGCTGTTCATCGTCGATCCGCGTCGGAGTCTGGACCAGCAGGGTGACTCCGAGCTGCCCACGCCCGCTCCCTCGCAACCGCGGAATGCCCTTGCTATCGATCGGGATACGGGTGCCGGACTGTGTCCCGGAGGGCACCGCGACCCGGACAGCTCTGGCTTCGGGTGAGGAGTCCTCGAGGTCGGCCTCGAGGGTCGCCACCATGACCTCGGTACCCAGCGACGCCGCGGTCATCGGAATCTTGACCACCACCTCAAGATCATCGCCTTCGCGACGGAACACCTCATGTGGCAAGACCTGGAGCTCGACGTAGAGGTCCCCAGCCGGCCCACCGCCCGCACCGACCTCGCCCTGGGAGGAGAGGTGGATACGGTTCCCGGTGCTGACCCCGGCCGGAATCTTGACGTTGATGGTTCGGGTGGCGCGGACCCGTCCATCCCCGGAGCATTCCACGCAGGGGTCCGGAATGACCGTGCCGTAGCCGTGGCAGGTTGGGCAGGGCTGGGTGGTCCGGATATCGCCGATGAATGATCGCTGAACGTGGGTTACATCGCCCTGACCGTGGCAGGTCGCGCACCTGACAGGCCGGGAGCCCTCCGAGGCGCCCGAGCCGTTGCAGCGCGGGCAGAGTACGGCGGTATCCACCCGCAGCGGCTTCGTGGTGCCGAACGCTGCTTCCGCAAGCTCCAGATCCAGGCGGACCAATGCGTCCTGACCGCGCCGGACCCGCGACCGTGGGCCGCGCGAGGTCTGCTGGCCAAACATGGCATCCACCAGGTTGCTGAAGTCGAAGCCACCCTGACCGAAGCCACCGTTGAAGCCGCCAAAGCCGCCGCCCAGCGGATCGCCGCCACGGTCGTAGAGGTCACGCTTCTTGGGATCCTGCAGCACCTCGTACGCCTCGGCGACGCTCTTGAACCGGTCAGCCGCGTCAGCGTCCTGGGCCACGTCAGGATGCAGCTTCATCGCAAGTTGGCGATACGCCTTCTTGATCTGCTCAGGTGTTGCATCGCGTGGGACGCCCAGGATCTCGTAGTAGTCAAGGCTCATGCCAGTTCTTCTCATCCTTCTGAGAGGAATCGGCCGACATAGCGGGCAACCGCGCGGACCGAGGCCATCGTGGACGGATAATCCATCCGGGTCGGCCCGATCACGCCCAGAGTCGCGAAAGTGTCGACCTGACTACCGTAGCCGCTAGCGACCACGGAGGTGGACTGCAGTTCCTTATATGGATTCTCCTGCCCAATTCGGACCGTCACCTGATCAGCACTGGCCTCGCCAAGCAGCTTGAGCAAAACCACCTGCTCCTCCAGTGCCTCCAACATCGGCTTGACAGTGGTCTCGAACTCGGAGCCGTAGCGGGTCAGATTAGGCATACCGCCGACCACCATCCTTCCCGATGCCTCGCTGCTCACCATCTCCAGCAACGTCGCGATCGCGGCCTGGCCGATCATCTGGAGCGACGGAGGCAACGTTCCGCTGAGCCTGCTCAACCGAACTGCAGCCTGGGGGGAGGTATTCCCGACCGTCACCGCATTGAGGTGTGCCCGCAATTCGGCAAGTGTTTCCTCGTCGTGCTCTGGAATCTCCAGCGCGCGCTGCTCAATTCTTCCGGTCGAGGTAATGAGAATCAGCAGCAGGCGAGACGGCGACATCGACACGATCTCGACATGACGGACGATGGAGTGGCTGAGCGTCGGATACTGCACGATTGCCACCTGCTGGGTGACTTGGGCCAGCAACCTGACCGTCCGCACCAGGACGTCATCCAGATCGAGCGCTCCCGAGAGAAAGGTTTGGATGGCGCGTTGCTCGGCGGCGGACAGTGGTTTGACCGAGCCCAGTCGGTCAACGAAGAGCCGATAGCCCTTGTCTGTTGGGATGCGGCCGGCACTGGTGTGCGGCTGGGTGATATAGCCCTCTTCCTCGAGCGCAGCCATGTCGTTACGAACCGTCGCCGGCGAGACGCCGAGGTCGTGACGTTCGACGAGCGACTTGGAACCCACCGGCTCCTGGCTGGAGACGTAGTCGGTGACGATCGCCCGGAGCACTTCGAGTTTGCGGTCGTCCATGCGTCTCCTTCCTGAACCTCCCTGCTGGGGTGGTGGCGTGCGGCGCGTTATTGGGTTTGGCACTCGCGCAAACAGAGTGCCAGTCTAGCGTGATGACCGAGCCGCCATCGGTTGTCGAACCGGCCGCGACGTCAGCGCTCGGGCCCTGGCGCGAGCTGCGATCAGGCGTGTACGTGGCTGTGGCAGAGCCTGAGTCGGTGAACCTCGGACTCATCGTTGGGTCGCACCAGGCGCTGCTGGTGGACACCGGGTCGACCCCCGAACTGGGCCGTGTGCTTCGCGCCTCGCTGGCCGCTGTGACGGAGCTGCCGCTGTCAGCCGTCGTGGTCACTCACTGGCACTACGACCACGCGTTCGGACTGGCTGCCTTCGCCGACGTTCCACGGATCGCCCATGAGTCGGTGCACCTCCGACTCTTGTCCGCCGAAGCCGCAGCGGAGGCAAAGCGGCTGGGCCTTGACCCTGAAGAGCTCGGCCAGCCGAACGTTGAGATAGCGGTCGTGACGGCATTCGACCTGGGTGAACGTCGGGTGGAGATCGCTCACCTCGGCCGGGGGCATACCGACGGAGATCTCGTTGTCGTGGTGCCCGACGCCGATGTGTTGTTTGCCGGGGACTTGCTGGAATCCGCTGGCCCACCGTCCTTCGGCCCCGACTCGGTTCCAGAAGAATGGCCGGCGACCCTGGATGCGGTGATCGGGCTGATGACGGCGACGACGCTCGCGGTTCCGGGCCACGGTGAACCAGTGGGCCGAGAATTCGTCTTCGAGCAGCGCGGCCGGATCGCGGCCCAGGCAGCCAATACGCATGAACCACCTCGGCCGACGCTCCCACTGGCCTGAGACGTCGCGCGCTGTACCCAGCTTGCTCATGCTGTACAGGGCATGCATGCCATGTACAGCGTCAACATCCCACGCAGCGTGGGATGTTGACGCCTTAGCGCACTAGACCGGACTGATAGGCGATCACCACCAGCTGCGCCCGGTCCCGGGCCCGCAGTTTGATCATGGCGCGGCTCACGTGAGTGCGCGCTGTGGCTCGGCTCACCACCAGTCGCTGGGCGATCTCGTCGTTGCTCAGCCCTTCCCCGATCAATGCCAGAACCTCGCGCTCTCGATCGGTCAGCTCCGAGAGCTGCGGATGCTTCTTGAGGATTGGCGATCTGGATGCGAACGATTCGATGACCCGGCGGGTGACCGACGGCGACAACAGGGACTCCCCCGCGGCCACCAGCCGGATGGCCCGCAGCATGTCGGAGGGCTCGGCGTCCTTGATCAGGAAACCGGCGGCACCTGCCTGCAACGCCTCGAAGACGTACTCATCGAGCTCGAATGTGGTGAGCATGATCACGCGGACGCCGGCAAGCGCTGGATCACCTGCGATCATCCGCAAGGCGGCAATCCCGTCGAGCCGGGGCATCCGGATATCCATCAAGATCACGTCCGGTCGGGTGCGCCGCACCAGATCCACGGCGCCTTGCCCGTCTTCGGCCTCCCCCGCCAGTTCAAGATCATCTTCGGACTCGATCAGCACTCGCAGGCCCATCCGTACCAGAGCCTGGTCGTCCGCGAGGGCGACGGAGATGGTCACCGAGCTTTCCCCTCGACCAGCGGCATTTCGGCCCGTACCACCAGCCCGTTCGGCTCGCGCACCGACACTTGAACGGTGCCGCCCACCGCTCGGGCCCGCTCACGCATGCCACGGATTCCGTTCCCGTCAGCAGGCACACTGACCGCGGGTCCGTCGTCGCTCACCTCGACGGTCAACATCCCGGCCCGGCGCGTCACACGAACGGTGCCCTGAGCCGCCGGGGCATGCCGGACGATGTTGGTGAGCGACTCCTGGATGATCCGGAACGCCGCCTGGTCGACGGCCGCCGGGATCTCCTGAAGATCATCATCATCATCAGATTGCTCACGGACCAGGGTCACCTCCCGGCCGGCCGAGCGCAGCCCGTCCACGAGGCCGTCGAGTCGAGCCAGTCCGGGCAGCGGACTCCGCGGCTCTTCAGAGTCCGCTCGGAAGATCTCGAGTGTGGTCCGAAGCTCCGCCAGCGCCTCGCGGCTGGTCTTCTTGATCGCTTCGAGAGAGGAGGCCACCTGATCCGGACGCGGGTGGGCGGTGCGCTCCTTGTCGAGTAGATGAAGCGCCACTCCGGCTTGCATGGTGATCACGGCAAGGCTGTGACCGACTACGTCATGCACGTCACGGGCGATCCGGAGCCGTTCCTCGTAGGCGTAGCGACGGCGCTCCTGCTCACGAACCTCTCGCTCGCTCTCCCGACGACTTCGCACCAGCAGTGCGATCATGGCGGGGACAACCGCGATCGCGATCACGCTCAGCAAGCCACCGTAGAAGGCCGGATCGAGTAGGCCCAGGTACGGCTCCTGCCAGTACCCGGCCATGATCATCGGCACCAGCAGAACCAGCAGCGGCGCCCAGCTCCGCAGCGGTGCCGCCGCCGGCCGAGAGGCGCTTGCGGGTGTCTGGTCTGTGAAGATCGACGCGCCACCGGCCATGGAATACACAGCGAGTGCAGGTCCCAGAAAGATCGGGGCGAACGTCGATCCGGTTGCCAGATAGGCGCCTACCCCGACGACTGTCGCGATGAAGGCTGCCCGAGGCCATACCCGCCGAACGGCGACTCCCAGCGCCAGAAGGAACACTGCGGGCAGCACCCATGGCGACGGATCGATGCTGGTGATCATCTGGGGAGGTGGCCCGTGACGCCGCTCCGGTCGGCCGAACTCGGAACGCTCCCAGAGATAGAACGAGGCCATCCAACTGGTTATCGCCAAAGCGAATCCGATGGCGGAGTCGATCAGGAGCGCACGCCGGGCCTCGACCCGCATGGTTCCCTCCTCGATCCTGTCCGCGGTCGTCTTGACACTATTCCGGCCGCCCGGGGAGCACATCGGGCGACGGCGGTATCCCGGCTACGTCAGGGAGCGTACTCAAAGAGCCGCTTTTCAGCCGATGCAGGGAATTGGCGGCCTGTCACACAATGGACCTATGACCCCACTACTCATCCCGCTGGAGGGCGGCTTCGGTCATCACCATCACCATCATCATCACCACGGCCCTCCCGGGGGAGCCGTCGAGCCCTCAGCAACATTCGCCAGTGGCGCAGTGCCGCCCTTCGCACCCTCCTTAGGAGCTCTCATGTTCTTCTTGCTCATGCTGCTCGTGCTGGGCACCTTGTTGTTCTTCCTGATTCGGAACGGGCAGCTCGGATCCACGCAATTGACCGCCAATCGCTCACCCGAGGCTGAGGCCAAGCGCATCCTCGCCGAGCGGTTTGCACGCGGTGACATCACGAGTGACGAATTCATGGAGCGCGCCAGCATCTTGAACTGGACTCCGGGAAGCGAGTCCTGGGATACCGGGAAGGGCAAGAAGAGGCGATTCTGAGTCGCGGGTGGCGTCTGGCCGGCTGATGCCGGCCTCGGCCAGATGGTCACGGAGCGCTTGACGCGCTTGTTGACGCCATAACGACGCTGGCCGAGGAGCGAGCCCGTTTGCTCCCGCGGAGCGGGGCGGGGGGTTCAAGGGGGTCGTCCCCCTTGCCTGAGCACGACAGCCACCCGGCTACGATCCGACCCCGATAGGCTGACTAGAACGATTCAGCGGATGGGGTAACGCGAGGCACGAATGGCGCGCATGACCGTCAAGACCCTCGCGGCAGTGCTCGGCGTTTCGCCAGCGACTGTCTCGAACGCCTACAACCGTCCAGACCAGCTGTCGCCGCAGTTGCGCGAGCGGATCCTGGCGACGGCAGAGGAGCTTGGCTACCCCGGCCCGGACGCTGCCGGACGGACCCTCCGAATGGGCCGAGCGGGCGCTGTCGGGGTGCTTGTCTCAGAACGGCTCTCGTACGCGTTCTCCGATCCCTTCGCGATCGAGTTCCTGACCGGTCTCAGCGAGATTGTCGAGGAACACGGAATCAGCATCGTGCTGATGCCCTTGGCCCGGCGAGCGGCTGGCTCCTCACCGGCCGAGGCGGACGAGAGTGACGTGACTGCCGTCCGGCACGCCAACATCGATGCATTGACCATCCTTTCGCTACCCGCGGACCACCCCGCGGCCATGCTGGCGAGGGCGCGCGGAATGAGGTTGGTGACGACCAGCGCCAGCAATGACCCCGAATCGAGCTGGGTGGCCATCGACGACTTCGGCGCGGGTGTCATGGTGGGTGAACATCTCGCCGGCCTCGGTCACCGAGATATTGCTGTCCTCGTCGAGACCAACCAACCGGCAGGCAGTCCGGGGCGGCGCTTGGATGCAGGCGAGCTCAGTTTCCTCGACTACGCCGCCCGCGTCGCCGGCTTACGAAAGACGATGCCAGGCCAGGTCTTGATCGTTTCTGGGGGCCACAACTCCATCGAGTCGGGGATCACTGCTACTACTTGGCTACTCGACCATGATCAACTTCCGACGGCGGTTGTCGGCTTGAGCGATGTCCTGGCCCTCGGCGCACTGCAGGTGTTGGCGAACCGCGGACGGAGCATGCCAGCCGACGTGTCGGTGTGTGGCTTCGACGACATCCCCGCCGCCGAAGCCGCCGATCTCACTACGGTTCATCAACCGATCCGGGACAAGGGGCAGCACGTCGGTCGCTTGCTGATCGACCCGGAATCCAGGCCGCGCCAGGTGCTGCTGCCCATCAGCTTGGTAACGCGTGGCACTACGGGCCCGGCCCCTCGATAGCCTCGCGGCCAAATATCTCTGCTCGCGCGGCGCCCCGGGAAGCGCCTACCGACGCTCGCAGAGGGTTCTACTCCGCGTCACCGTTCGGCCAGGGGGCGTCAAAGGCGAGCGCAGCCTCACGAGTCAACTCCGAGATTCGCGCCAGCAACTCCGCGAACGACGTCGATCCCAGCAGCGCTAGCTGATCGAATGCATTGAGGGGTGAGATCGCTGCCAACTGCCAGGCCGCTGCCGCCGGATTGTCCGACAGCTCGACATCGGATGGCCAGACGTCCTGAGCGAACTCGCTGGCGACAGCTAGGGTGCGGCGTACCAGCTGCTCGGTTTCCCCACGTAGCCGCCACAGACCGTTGTTCCACTCCAGCTCGGCTATTTCGCGTACCTCGGCGCGTGGGTGTGGCGCGTCGTCCAGCCACTCGGTGACCTCGATGCGTCGGCTGCCTTGAGCGACCAAGCCGACGAAGCCTTCCTGGGCGCCAAGCTGGGTGATCTCGGCGATCGTGCCCAGACTGAAACACTCCTCCCCACCACCTACCTCTCGCCCGCGCTCGATCAGCACCACGCCGAACTGCGCCTCCTCGCGTCTCAACAACTCGGCGAGCATGATCAAGTAGCGCTCCTCGAAGACGCGGAGCCGCAGCGGCATGTACGGAAACAACACCGAATTCAGCGGGAACATAGGCAAAGCTGCCACATCCCCAGACAACCACTTGGCTCCAACCGTCGCCCAATGCGTGCTGAGCTTGTAGAAGCGTGCTCGTGCCCTTCGACAAGCTCAGGGCACATGCCCTCAATCAGGGCACGTACCCTCAATCAAGCAACTCACGGATCACGCCATCCGCGAGCAGTTTCCCATCGCGCGTCAAGATCAACATGTCGTCTTCGACCACTACCAGGCGCCTCGCTACAAGATCAACAAGACGACTCTTCTCAGTGCTGGTGAGCAGTGAGGTGGTGAGGCCGTCAGCGAGACGAAGCTCGAGCAGGATGCGCTCGACTCGCCGTTGCTCCACCGAGAGCAGTTCGCGGGCCTGAGCCGGCGACATGCCTGAAGCAAGCCGGGACGCGTACGCCCGCGGATGCTTGACATTCCACCACCGCACACCACCCACGTGGCTGTGAGCGCCGGGGCCGATGCCCCACCAATGGTGGCTGCGCCAGTAGCCCAGATTGTGGCGACAGCGGCTCGCCGCACTCATCGACCAGTTGCTCACCTCGTACGCCGTGTGGCCCGCGGCGGTGAGCAGGTCTTCGGCGATCAGATACTTATCGGCAAGATCATCATCATCGGTGGACGGCAGCTCGCCGCGCCGGATCCGAGCCGCCAGCCGGGTACCCTCTTCCACGATCAGTGCGTAGGCGCTGATGTGGTCCGGTGCTGCTGACAGCGCCGCAGACAGGCTTTCCACCCAATCGTTCGAGGACTCCCCCGGCGTTCCGTAGATCAGGTCAAGGCTGATGTTGGCGAACCCGACCGCCTTGGCCTCAGCAACCGCCCGGAGCGCACGGCCCGGGGTGTGGGTCCGGTCGAGCGTCCCGAGCACGTGAGGGACCGCGGACTGCATGCCGAAGGAGATCCGGTTGAAGCCCAGCTCGCGAAGCCGGTGCAGACCCGCCGAGTCAATCGACTCCGGGTTGGACTCAGTCGTCACCTCGGCGTCCGGCGCGAGCCCGAAATGCTCGTCCACCGCCGCGATCAGCCGACCAAGATCATCTGGCGGCAACACCGTCGGGGTGCCACCACCGACGAAGATCGTCGAAACTGCTGGAGCATTCCCGCCGAGCACTCGAGCCGCTAGTCCGAGCTCGTGGATCGCGGCGTCAACGTAGCCTGCCCGGCTGGCTCCTGGCTCGCTGGCGAGCTCGGCGGCGGTATAGGTGTTGAAATCGCAGTAGCCGCAGCGTGTCGCGCAGAACGGCACGTGGATGTAGATGCCGAGCGGTCGGAGCGAAAGCTCCGCTCGTGCCTGCTCAGGGAGCGAGCCGTCGCTCGGCGCAGGCTGTCCCTCAGGCATGACCGACGGCATATCTCGAGGCTAATGCCGGGGCCAGATGAATACCCTGGAAAGTTCACTCCAGCCGAGCCTGCTGCTCTTGACTCACGCGTGAGCTGCGCGGAGCAGCTCCAGCTGGAGTGAAGTTTCCAGGGTTGTGGGCCAGAAGCAGCGGCGATTCCCCTTCAAGGCTTTGGCGCCGGGCTTTGCTCCACCGCCTGAATCCGACGAGCACCACTACCCCAAGCGCAGTACCGAAGGCGAGGGCCTGGACGAAGGTCTCGCGGTCAAAAACAAACGCCACGTAAAGAGCGGCCCATACCGCCAGCCACTCAAGCCGGCCAGCCATGATCACCAGCACGACGAAGGGTAGCGCGTACCAGGCATAAATCGGGGTGGCGATCAGGAAGGAGCAACCGTAGAGCCAGCAGCAGGTCACCAGCACCGGTTCTCGGGACGAGCGGACGACGGCCACGACCGCGCACGAGGCGGCCAGCACCAAGGCGACAGGCATGCGCCAGTTCTCAGGCAGCCAGCTGAGCAGGGCGAACCGGCGGCCTCCGTCGTAGCCCTCCTCCTGCCAGTAGCCGGGCAGGAAGCCGAGCACCAAGACACCGACTGCCACTAGATGCGGCAGGTACGACGCCGCCACCAGACCCATTGCGGTCAGTGAAGTACGCCAGCGGCCACGCCGCAGGAAGACCGGGAGCAGCAGCAGCGGAACGAGTTTGAGCCCTCCCGCCAGGCCAAGGAAAACGCCAGCCAACCAGTGACGCCTGCGGACGGCCGCCCAACCGAGGCCGAGTACGCAGAGGGCGGAGATGGCGTCCAGGTGTGCGCCGTTGGCCGCCTCGAGTGCCACCGCCGGGCACGCACCGTAGAGCAGCGCCCAGCCGCTCCGGTCACCGAGAAAGCGTGCCAACAGGCACGTGGTGAGTATGACGGCACCAGCTGCAGCGATCTGGACACCGAGAGTGCCCAGGACATTCGGCGTGAACAAGGCCACCAGCGCAAACCAAAGCTGTGCAATCGGCGGATAGATCGTCGGCACCCCGGGCCGGTTGATCAGTGGCGGCTCCCCTTCCGGGAAGAGCAACGGGTCGCGCAGGTGTGCCAAGGCGGGATCCAGTGGGACGAAACCGTAAGGATCGATGCCAGCTAGCAGTACCCGACCGTCCCAGACGTAACGGTAGGCGTCGTCGCTGGTCCGCGGCAGGAAGAGCAACTCCGGAAGCTGGACAGCCAGCGTGACGAGGAGAACGAACCAGATCGGTGTCCGCGCTGCGTCCTTTCGCACAAAGATCGCCAAACCGACGAAGATCATCCCGACGAGCGCGATCACACGACCGAACCAGTGCAGCTGCGCCAGAGCGATCATCATCGCAAAGTTGATCAAGACGATGATCAATGCGGCGATGATCAACCGACGACTCGGCCGCATCGGTGCCTTATCCATGCTCACAGCCGGCCGCTCATTGAGCGCAGTGCAACGAACGCCCGCTCACCAGCCGTCCACTCCTCAACGAGGAGAAGATCAAGCGACTTTGCCGCTTGCAGCAGTGCGGCGGCCCCGATGCGCGACCACGCCAAGGCTACCGAGGTGGCATCCTCCGTCCGCAGCACGACCGTGCGGCTTTCGTGCCGCCCGGACACTCGGTCGACCTCGCAGATGACCAAGCCGCCAGGTCTGACAAGCTGCACGCAGCGGGCGAGCAAAGTGGCAACGTCCCCGCCCATGCCCACATTGCCGTCCATCAGCAATGCCGTGCCCCATCGACCTTCGGCGGGCAAAGGCTGGTGGATTCTGCGACGCAGCGCCAGCCCGCCGCGTGCCATGCTCAGCCCCACCGCTACCGAAGACATGTCGACACCCAGTGCCGCGCGCCCTGACTCGCTGAGCGCCTGCACCATTCGTCCCGGCCCGCAGCCCAAATCGATTACCGGCGGCTCAGATCGCGCCACCACGAGCATGTCCACCACATCTGCTGCGCCAGACCAGCGCGAGACGTCTAGAGTCAGCGGGTTTTCGCTGTCGATTCCGGCTGGAGTGATGTTGCTGGCGATCAACGTGCCGGCATACGCGGCATCAAAGATACGATCGCTGGTCTGCAGGGGACGCCGGCTGGTGATCTCCCCGTACGCGCGCGAAAAGAGCAAGCCCGGAAATTGCGCTGCCACCAGATCCGCATCCTCCGGCCGATCGACATCGCGCAGCGGCGGCAGCAGCTTCACGCTCAGACCGGAGTTGAAAAGCCGGGCCAGTTGCGCTGAACCAGTGCGGCTGGTCGACATCGGTACCCCATCAAAGAGCCCGGGCGGATGCCCGTACCGGAGACCGATCGTCCAGAAGCCGCCGTCCTCACTCAGCCCAAGAACTGCATCGGCTCCTTCCCAGTCGCAGTCCAAAAGCTGAGCGGTGACCTGCGGCGTGTCCATGCCGATCAGCAGTGCTGGCTGGTCCATCGGCTCCCCGACAGCAGCTGTGAACGCTGCGGTCAGCCGTACATTGAGGGTTCCCGGCGGCTGACTGACCACCTCGAAGCCTTCCTGCCAGGACGCTCGATTCCCTTCCCACGCGAGAATGCGGCGGGTAGCTCCACAGCTCCGCACCGCCGCGACGGTGTCCTCGAGGGCCGCCGCAGCAAGTCGCGCCGCCTGGCTCGGGCTGAACACAGGCTGCAACCGGGTCTTGACGCGACCTGGGACCGGTTCCTTGGCCAGCACGATCACGGTCGCGGCACGATCACTCATGGCACCCGAGGGGGCTGCAGTGCGGCGGTCATGTCCCGTACGGCACGCCAAGCACCCAAGGGAGAACCGGTGACTTTGGAGCGGCCGCGACGTGGCAGATAGTCCACCCTCACCTCAACGATTCGCCATCCCGCGTCGGAGGCGCGTACCAGCGTCTCGGCCGGGTAGCCAGACCGCCGGTCCCGGACCTGTAACGCCAGCAGCGACTCGCGGTGAGCCGCCCGCATCGGTCCGAGGTCAGCAATCCTGAGGCCGGTGCGCCTGAGTACCCGCCGGGACAGTTCCCGATTCGCAAGTCGCAGCAGCCAGGGGAAGGCTGCGGCGTTGACTGGGGCGCGAGTGCCAATGGCCAGATCGGCTGTACCGCCGATGATCGGCGCCACGACGCGATCCAGCTGTTGCGGATTCAGGCTGGCATCGGCATCCATCACTGCAACGACTGGCGCTGTCGCGGCCAGCAGGCCTGCATGGCAGGCAGCGCCGTATCCGCGCCGTAGCGCGTGAACCACCTGGGCACCATGATCATGGGCGATGGTCACCGAGCTGTCGGTCGAGCCGTTGTCGACCACGATCGGCCGTACCCCCGACGGCATCCGCGCCAGCACCCAGCCGAGTGCTTCGGCCTCATTGAGGCACGGCAGGATGACGTCGACCTCAGGTGGCAGAGCACCGACCATGCTCCGACGCTACGGTCGGCCGCGACCGCTGGGCAGATGCGAATCGCTTTCGACTCGCTTACGGCCCTGAAGCACGGATGCCCGCGGTGTAGTCGCCGCAATGCCTTCTGCTTAGGCTGATGATCATGACAGCGCGCGTGCTGGTCGTCGAGGACGACGTCACAATGGCGGAAGTGCTGAAGGCCTATCTCACGAGGGCCGGGTACCAGGTGGAATGGAGCGGCAACGGTGCCGAGGCCGCCCAGCTCTGGCAACGGATCAGCCCTGACGTCGTCATCTTGGACATCATGTTGCCCGGCCTGTCGGGCTTGGAGTTGCTGCGGCGCCGGCGGCGCAGCGGAGATCATGCGTGCGTCATCGTGGTGTCCGCACGTGGCGAAGAAGAGGACCGTCTGGTCGGACTGGAGACAGGGGCCGATGACTATGTCGTGAAGCCCTTCTCGCCACGCGAAGTGGTGCTGCGGGTTGAAGCCTTGCTGCGGCGTACCGAGCGACTGGCCGGCACGCCACTGCTGAATTCGATCGTGACGCTGGGGCCGGTGACCATCGATTCAGCGGCCCGTGAGGCTCGCCGGTCCGGCCGGCCGCTGGCCTTGACGATGCGGGAATTTGATTTGTTGGCCTTCCTTGCCAGCCACCCCGGTCAGACCTTCAGCAAGGAAGAACTGCTGCGCCGGGTCTGGGGCTGGGACTTCGGCGACACATCAACAGTGACAGTGCACATTCGTCGGCTCCGGGAGAAGCTGGAGCGTGATCCTTCCGATCCGATGCTGGTGCTGACGGTCGGGCGCTTCGGCTACCGGATGGCGCGGGAGGACGAGCTGGACGGTGAGGACAGCCAGTCATGAAAGACCTCATGATCATCATTGCACTAACGCTGGCTAGCTGCATCGCCGTTGGGCTGATCGGCCTGGCTCTGCTGCATCTGGTGCGTTACCGCTCGCTGCGCCAACAGCTGACGATCGCCACGCTGCTGCCGGTTGTCGCAGTGGCAGCAACGGTGCTGATCAATGTGCAGTTGATGTTTCTCTCTGCCCACGACTCGTTGGTGATTCTGATCGCACTGCTGACTTCATTGCTGCTCGCGGCGCTCGGCGCCTGGCTGGTGGTGCGTCGCGTCTCACGTGCCTCCCGCCGCGTCGGCGCGGGCCTGCACCAGCTCGTATCGGACTCAGCAAGCGGTGCGCCGGTCGAGCCAGCCGGCTCAACCGAGGCTGCCGCCGCGCCCCGAGAGCTTGCAGAGGTACTCGATGACTTAGCCGCAACCCGTCGCACCCTGGCTGAATCACGGACCCGCGAGCGGGCCGCTGAGCAGTCCCGCCAGGAGCTGGTCAGCTTCATGTCCCATGACCTGCGTACGCCGCTGGCAGGTTTGCGCGCACTGTCGGAGGGCTTGGAGGACGGTGTGATCGACGACGTGCCACGAGCGCTGTCTCATTTGCGAGCCACTGTGGCGCGGATGAGCGTTCTGGTGGACGACCTGTTCGCCCTGTCGCGCGTCCAAGGCACCCGGGAAGCCAAGCCGCAGACGATGGTGTCGCTTACGGAGCTGATCAGTGATGTGGCGTCGGAGTCCGCGGCAACGGCTCGGGCACAAGGCGTGCGCCTTGAAGTCGATCTTCCAGACAACGACCGGCTCGCGGTGCTCGGCTCATCGGACGACCTGGCCAGGGCGTTGACCAACCTGACCACGAACGCGATCCGGCACACCGACCCGGAGCTGCCGGTGCGACTTGAGGGCCGACGAACTGACGACGGTCACATTCATGTGGCGGTCAGCGACAGCTGTGGCGGGATTCCGGAAGCCAACCTCTCCCGGGTATTCGACGCCGGCTGGCGAGGCAGCCCGTCAAGGAGCGGCGACGACGGCGGAGCTGGCCTGGGTCTGGCGATTGTCCGAGGCGTCATCGAGTCGCACGGCGGCGACATTTCAGTACACAACATCGAGGGAGGCTGCCGCTTCGAGGTGGCCTTGGCAGTTCCCCAACCGGCGAGCCACTCCGCGTGAAGGTACTGCTCACCGGCGGCGCCGGTTTTGTCGGTCGGCCAGTCCATGATCAACTCGCAGCAGCTGGACACACGATTCGTGTCTTCGACCGGGTACTCGACCAACGTGACGACCTCACTGATCATGATCGGCTGCTAGCGGCGGCAGCCGGCTGCGACGCTGTCATTCACCTGGCCGCCAAGGTCGGCCTTGGGGTCGACATCTTTGACATCGACGAGTACGCCCTGCACAACGATTACGGCACGGCGGTGGCGCTCCGGGTGGCAGCTGAGGCGGGCATCTCGCGGTTCGTGTACGCCTCTTCGATGGTCGTCTATGGCGAGGGCTGCTACCGCTGTGCAGAACACGGCTCCGTTCGCCCGCCACCACGCGGTAGGGACGATCTTGATGCTGGGCGCTTCGACCCGCTATGCCCGACCTGCGCTGAGGATCTGATTCCGGAGCTGGTCCCCGAGTCGGCGCCGCTCGATCCGCGCAACGCCTATGCGGCAACGAAGGCACACGGGGAGCAGCTGGCGGCGATCTGGAGCCGGGAGACCGGAGGGACCGTCGCCGCACTCCGGTTCCACAACGTGTATGGGCCTGGTATGCCGCGGGACACCTGGTACGCCGGAGTTGCGTCGATCTTCACCGACAGTCTGCTGCGTGGCGCGCCGCCGCGCGTGTTCGAGGACGGCTGCCAGCGCCGCAACTTCATCCACGTGTCGGACGTGGCAGCTGCGGTGATCGCGGCGCTTCACGCCCGGCTCCCGGTAGGACTGACCCCGCTGAACATCGGCACCCCTTGGGTAATGACCGTCGGCCAGTTGGCCACGGAGTTGAGCCGTACCCTGAGCGGGCCGGCACCGGTGGTGACCGGCGAGTACCGCCTCGGCGACGTGCGGCATGTCACGGCCGACTGTTCGGCTGCCGAGCGCGTGCTCGGCTGGCGCGCCCAGACTGATCTCGCCCATGGGCTCGCCGACTTGTCAGTCAGTCAGGGATGAGGACGAGCTTTCCCCGGCCGTGGCCTGCCTGGCTGATCTGGTACGCCTCGGCGGCTCGGTCGAAGGGGAAGGTCTGGATCTTGATCACCAGCTTGCTCTGTTCCAGAAGCTCGGCAGCCTCGGCGAGGGCCTCCTTGGGTTGGCTGTCAGCCCCGCCGCCGCTCACGCGCGCGCCGGATGAGGCAGCCGCGAAGTTCGCGATCGAGACGACCTGGGACGGTTCAGGAGCAAGGCTGATCAGGTCCTCTATCGGCGTCTTGCCGGCTGTGTCGAGGACAGCGTCGATCTGTTGGTCCGCCACCGCGCGCACGCGCTCCACCATGCCTTCGCCATAGAGCACCGGAATTGCGCCGATCTCGCGGAGGTAGTCATGGTTGGCCTCACTCGCTGAGGCGATCACTGTGGCGCCTCGGGCCTTAGCCATCTGGGCGGCAGTGGCACCTACCCCGCCGGCGCCACCGTCGATGAAGAGCGTGCTGCCGGAGGCCACGCCCAATAGCCGCAGCGTCCGCTCAGCCGCCTCGACAACCACCCCGGCCGCCGCCGCGACGGCCCAGTCCAACGATGCCGGCTTGTGGACCCAGGAGTTCAGGACGGCGTACTGGGCTTGGGTGTTTTTCCCTAGACCAAACACGTCATCACCGACCGCGACACCGGTCACACCCTCTCCAACCTCGTCAACAACGCCGGCCGCGTCTAAGCCCAGATAGCCGGTGCCCTCCAGAGGTTTGCCCTGCGCAAGTAGCCCCGACCGGATCTTCCCATCGAACGGATTGACGCTCGCCGCCCGCACCACGATCCGAATCTGTCCCGATCCAGCATGCGGCTCGGGCGCCTCACCCATGCTGAGGACCTCGGGACCGCCGTACTCGGTGAACTGAAGCGCAAACACGATGGCTCCACCCTTCCTTTTGGTCTCGGCTCGCCGCATTGCGCTTGATCGCCGCGCACGATACCGACGCTCGCAGAGATCTTTCCACAGCTACTTCTTGTCGGTCTTCCCCGTGTCCGCGGTAGAGAGCGCAGCCACGAATGCCTCGGGAGGGACCTCCACCCTGCCGACCATCTTCATCCGCTTCTTGCCCTCCTTCTGCCGTTCGAGCAACTTGCGCTTCCGGGTGATGTCACCGCCATAACACTTGGCCAGCACGTCCTTGCGGACTGCTCGGACGGTCTCCCGCGCGATGACTCGCGTCCCGATAGCCGCCTGGATCGGCACCTCGAATTGCTGCCTGGGGATCAGCTCCCTCAACTTGGCGGTCATCATCACTCCATATGAATAGGCCTTGTCTTTGTGCACGATCGCGGAGAACGCGTCTACCGGCTCACCGTGCAACAAGATGTCGACCTTGACCAGGTCAGCTCGTTGTTCGCCAGATGGCTCATAGTCGAGACTCGCATAACCCCTGGTACGCGACTTCAGAGCATCGAAGAAGTCAAAGACGATCTCAGCCAACGGCAGCGTGTAGCGGATCTCGACGCGGTCTTCGGACAGATAGTCCATACCGTGCTGGATCCCGCGGCGGCTCTGGCACAGCTCCAGGATGGTGCCGATATAGGTTGCCGGAGCCAAGATCGTGGCCTTGATGACCGGCTCGTACACCTCCGCGATCTTGCCGCTCGCCGGATACTCTGAAGGATTCGTGACCTCGAGCTCACTGCCATCCTCCATGATCACGCGGTAGACCACACTGGGAGCGGTGGAGATCAAGTCAAGATCAAATTCGCGCTGCAGGCGCTCGCGCACGATCTCCATATGCAACAGGCCGAGGAAGCCGATCCGGAATCCAAAGCCGAGCGCACCTGAGGTTTCCGGCTCGAAGCTCAGCGCCGCATCGTTGAGCTGCAGCTTGTCCAAGGCCTCGCGCAATTCCGGATAGTCAGCACCGTCGATTGGGAAGAGGCCGGCAAACACCATCGGCTTGGGGGGCCGGTAGCCACCGAGATCGTGCGAGGCCGGCCGGCTCAATGAGGTGACCGTGTCGCCGACACGAGACTGGCGCACCTCCTTCACGCCGGTGATCAGATAGCCGACCTCACCAACCCCCAGGGAGGACGCCTTCGTCGGCTCGGGAGAGATGACACCCACCTCCAATGTCTCGTGGGCCGCCTTGGTCGACATCATCAACACCCGCTCACGATGCGACAGCTCACCGTCAACCACACGTATGTAGGTGACGACTCCTCGATAGGTGTCGTAGATCGAGTCAAAGATCAACGCTCTGGCGGGCGCGGTGGGATCCCCGATCGGCGCCGTTATCTGGGCCACGATCTCATCCAGCAGCTGCGCCACACCCTCGCCAGTCTTCGCTGACACGCGAAGCACCTCACCTGGATCGCAGCCGATGACTTTGGCCAGCTCGGCCGCGTACTTGTCCGGCTGTGCACTGGGCAAGTCGATTTTGTTCAGGACCGGAATCACATGCAGGTCAGCCTCGAGGGCCAGGTACAGGTTGGCCAGGGTTTGAGCCTCAATGCCCTGTGCGGCATCGACCAGGAGCACAGCACCCTCGCAGGCGGCCAGGGAGCGGGAGACCTCGTAAGTGAAGTCCACATGGCCTGGCGTGTCGATCATGTTCAGGACATAGGTCTGAGCGGCGCCCGGCTCACCATCCTGGCTGGGAATCCTCCAGGACATTCGGACGGCTTGGGATTTGATGGTGATACCGCGTTCCCGCTCGATGTCCATGCGATCCAGGTATTGAGCCCGCATCGAGCGCTCGTCGACGACACCGGTCAGCTGCAGCATCCTGTCGGCCAAGGTCGACTTGCCATGGTCGATGTGCGCGATGATGCAGAAGTTCCGGATGATCGACGGGTCGGTGCGGCCCGGCGGTGGCATGAACACGGGACTCACAACCAACATCCTCACGTGCTATGGCGAATTTGGCCCGCCGATGGCGCCGCTGGTAGCGTTATCGGTTGCGTCTGCACAGCAGCGCCCCACACCACATCAGAGAAGAGTTCCAGAGGCCTGTCGTGGCGAATATCAAGTCGCAGCTCAAACGAATCAAGACCAACGAGAAGTCGCATCAGCGTAACAAGGCGACGAAGTCAGCGCTGAAGACTTCTATTCGTCGGTTCCGCGAGGCCGCGGCCACCGGTGATACCGCCAAGGCCACAGAGTTGGCGTATGCCGCGTCGCGCGCGCTGGACAAAGCAGCATCCAAAGGTGTCATCCACAAGAATCAGGCCGCCAACCGTAAGTCCGCGATCGCGGCCAAGGCAGCTCATCTGGAGCCCGCCGGCAAGAAGAAGCGCTAACCAGACTTAGCTCCGGCGCAGACGCGAGACGCCGAGCACGGCTCGCTCCAATGCATATGCGGAGTCGTCAGCAGCGCCCTTCACATCGGCGTCGGCCACCGCGATCACCTTGAGCGCTGTAGCGAGGCCGCCCTGATCCCAGCCCCGCGCTTGGGAGCGCATCGACTTGAGCTTCCACGGCGGCACCCCTACCTCTCGAGCCAGGTCTGCTTCTCGTTGCCCGCTACCTGCCGTAATCAACTTTCCAAGACCGCGTACGCCGGACGCCAGAGCGCTGGTGATGAGCACCGGGGCAACACCTGTCGCAAGCGCCCAGCGGAGCTGCTCCATTGCAACGCCGGTGCGCCCCGCTAACGCGGCGTCTGCCACCGCAAAGCTGGTCACCTCGGACCGACCACCGAAATACCGGCGGACCTGATCGACGGTGATCGGACCACCCTCGCCATCTGAGAGCAACTGCGCGACCCCTGCCGCCAGTGCTCGCAGGTCGTGGCCCACGGCGTCCACCAGGGCGGACGCGGCAGCTGCCTCAATCGAGCTACCGGCTCGCTTGGCCTCCCCTGACACGAACTGCGGCAGCTCCCACGTCTTCACAGCTGCACACTCGATGACTTCAACGCCCGCGGCCTTCAGCTTGTCGAGGAGCCCCTTGCCCTTCAGCCCGCCGCTGTGCACGGTGATGACGGCGAGATCAGGCAGCTGCGCGACGGCAAGGTTGACCAGATCCACACCGAGTTCCGGAGCCAGATCCTCCAGCTCCGTAATCACGGCGGCTCGCTGGCTAGAGAACAGCGAGGGACTGGTGATCTCGGCAAGCTTGCCGGGATCCAGCCGAGCCGCTTCGATCTCGGAGACTTCGACGTCAGGCGCCTCCGTTCGCATCTGGCCACACAGTGCTTCGACCGCGCGGTCAGCAAGGAGTGCCTCTGGCCCGGTGATGAGGACAAGGCGACCGAATGCAGACCTCGATCCCGCCACGTAGCACAGCATGCCAGCCTCCACTGACCCAAGGGCCTCCACTGACCCCAAGGGCCTCCACTGACGTCAGATTCGTGCCAGTTGGGCCATGTTCGGTCTGCAACACAAACCAGATTCGCGCCTGTCGATGACTGGTATTGGTATACATGAGCCGAGACACTGGATACGAGGTGAAAGGGGCGTTGGTGGTCGGCAAGTTGTGGTCCTCAATGTTCGGTCGAGTCGTTAATGATCGGCAGTCTCCGACTGACCCCAGGGCCGCCGAGAAGAGAGCCGTTGAAGAGCCGGCGTTGGGCATGAAACTCACGGGCGACCCGCATCCTCTGGACCGCCTGGTGAGCGTCCAGCCGAACACTGTCGTTGTGGTCTTCGAGCAGGACAATGTGCCACGGCTCAAATTCCCCGGCGAGTACCTGACGCCGGGGCTGCTTCCGTCGCTGCGCCCGGTCCAGGTGCTGGCCGTCAACACGGCGCCTGTCGAGCTTGACGTGACCGTCGACCATCTCATGACACTGGACAACCACGAGATCGAGCGGTGCCTGGTCCGCGTCACCGTTCAGCTCACAGATCGCGATAGGTACGGCTCCGTAGCCGGGCTGGCTGCCGAGTACGGGACCGAACTCGAGGCGTACTTGCTGCAGCGGGTCGAAACCGAGGTGGCGATGGAGATGCATGCCGCCGTCAAGATGAACCGCCTCGCCGACCTACGCCGCCAGACGGTGCAACAGGTAATGGCCGAACGCTGGCTCCCCAGGTCCTTCGCAGGCGGTGCGTTGCTGCGTCGCAACTTCGCGGTCATCGAGGTCAGCTGGCCCAAGGACAGCGCCATCCCGACCTCAATCGCTCAGCCCAGTTCGCCAAAGAGGGACCAGACAGGCTCAGCCTTCAAGCCGGAACCGGCCGCGCCTCCCCCGGTGAGAGCACCTGCACCATTCATCACCGAATTGACCATGGATGCTGGGCTGCGTCGAATCTGGCGCCGGATTGCAGAACCGGAGCTGCGAGCCATCGCCGGCGCCAATGTCGGCAATTCGGCAACCGTAGTTGCTGTGGTCGGTCGGGAGCCCGGTGCTTACGAAGGAAGCCGGCTCCGCGAGGCGTTTGGCGACTACCTGAAAGATCGCAACGTGCGTTTTGTAGCCGCCGTCGCAGATTCCTACGAGGACCTGGTTCGGGCTTGGTTCAAGCAGGTCGATGGCAGTCCCGGGCGACTGGTCTCGGTCCGATCGGTCGATGACGACTCGATCCTGCGGATCGGCGTCGATCATGCGCTTCGATCGGCAGAGGAGCGAGCACGAGGGCTGTCGGTTGGTACCCAAGCGGATCGAGAGGCCCTACAGCGGCTGGTTCCCCATGAGCGGGTCGAGTTTGTGGCGGCGGACACGACGGGCTGATCCGATGAGCGTGAGTGGCACCCCGTCGTGACCAAGATCACGTACACCAATCCGGGCGCTGGGCGCCCGGAAGTGGGGTCGCTCGGACCATCCAGCGCCGAACGGGTAGAGGACTCCCGAAAGATTCGGCATGCCGCCACAATCCCGCTGATCATCTCCCTCGGTGCCCAATGGGTTTTTTTCATCCATTACTGGATTCCTGAGACGAGCACCTTCCCGACTCACGAAATGTGGCTCACTCAGCTGGCTCCCCTCGCCTCAGCTGCTCTGACCAGTCAAGGCCAGCCACAGGTCCAGGCGCAGAACGGGCAGTGGGGACTGCCGGCGCTGGTGCTGCTGGTGTGTGCCTTTGCGCTGTTCTGGCTATCCCGTACTCGGCACTGGCTCGGCCGCACCGCGATGCTGGCTCCCGCAGCACTCGGTCTGATAGCGGCCCTGGCAAGCGTCATAGCGCTCGCCGCGAAGGGTGAGTTGAGATCCACCATGATCGGCGTCCTGCTGCTGATCATTTGGGTCTGGAGTGCTGGCTATGCCGCACTTCACGGTTTCCTCGACAACCTCGCCCCGTTGCCTCCCAAGACCTGGTACAGCGGTCTGCCGCTCCTGGCGGCGTACGCCATTGTCGGCCCGGCCCCGACCGCAGTAGGCCGCTGGTTGTTCGCTCCAGATCTGCGCGACGCCGCCTACGCGCTCCAGGAAAACACCGTGGCGCTGCGACTCGCCGCCTTGTGGACGGCGGCCAGTGCGCTGCTCTACCTCTGCGGACTGCTTATCGGCGTCGCGATCTGGGTCGCCTATCAGGCATGGCCGCCGCGCCGCGATGCTGCATTCTTCGGCCGCTGCCTGATCGTCATCGGCATCTTGATCGTCACCGGTGCGGTCGGGTGGCCAGCGACCAATGTCGCGGAGAATCGAGTGACCGAGCTGACTTACGAAAGTCCGGCTGACGAAATGCGGTTCAACTGCGGCACCTGGATCCTTGATCAGCCCACCACCGTCTCACAGCAGACGGAACCGGCAAAGACCCTGGTGATCAGCGGCTTCACCTGCCGGACGGTGACAACCTTCGCTGGGTACCAGGAGCTGTCGACCCGGGATCTCAACGTCTCGCTCTCACCCGTCATCGCCTTTACGCCGGAGGGTGCCAAAATCTCGGGGCGCATCGTCGCGGCCGAGTACGGTGACGTCATCGTCGTCGCGGGCACTAACAGGTTCGATGCCCGCGCGAATGTGCTCTTGGGCCTCGGCCTCACCGACAGCGCAGAACTCTGGCGCTATCCCTGCGGGGATGGTCCGCTGGCTGTGCGCTTCGCCAACGTGCCAGGCGGGGACAATCCAGCCGATGGGCATATCACCCAAGGCGAAGTTGCGCCGGAGGTCGTGGCGAGCTGCAACGGGCAGATCGTGCGCCTCAACCCGATGACCGGGCCTGGATGATCATCGAGTAGTTGTCCAGATGAGCACCGCAACGAAGGCGGCCCAGGCAGCCAGGTTCCTCGGCGGGATGTATCGGGAACGAGCGCGGGTACTTTATTGGGCCCACGTCCGCGGGGATCTCTTCAGCCGCCTTGTCCTGCCGAACCACGGCACCGATCCGTACCAGATCTATGAGGAGATGCGGGCAAAAGGCCCGATGCTACCGACTCGGCTCGGCAACTACAGCACCACGAGCCACCGCTTGTGCAATGAGGTGCTGCGGAATCGGAGGTTCGGCGTAAAACCAGAAGACGGCAGTGAGGACCTTGCAAACCAGGCAGGGCTCGACCTCTCACTGCTCGAACTCAACCCACCCGACCACACCCGGATCCGCCGGCTCGCCGCACCGGCCTTCACCCCACGGCGGATGGCGGGTTACGTGGAGTTGGTCGATCAAGCGATCCAGCGACTGCTCGACCAATGCGAACGCGAACGCGAGTTCGACCTCATGACGTCCTTTGCCTCGCCACTCCCTATTGCGGTAGTGACCCACCTCCTTGGTCTGCCCAATGATCCGGAAAGGCTCCGGCGGCTAGGCTCGACGATCGCTCGAGCGCTCGATGGCATCTGGTCGCTCGGCCAGGCCCGCACCCTGGCGGCCGCCGACGCTGAGCTGCGGACCACAGTCTCCGAGCTGCTAGAGCGGCGCGCAGTGGAGCCAGGCAACGACCTGGTATCTGTGCTCGTGGCCGAGCAAGGCAAGGAAATCACCGCAGCAGAGCTGTCAGCACTCGTGCGGATTCTTCTCATCGCCGGCTTCGAAACCACGGTCAACGCGATCGGTAACGGCATGCGCTGGCTGCTGGCCGACCGGGAGCAGTGGGAGTTGCTGGTCACAGAACCTGAGCGGGCGGCGCCAGCCGTCGTCGAGGAGGTTCTCCGATTCGATCCTCCGGTCCAGCAGACGGCGCGCGTTGCCAATCAGCCGACTGAGGTGGGCGATGTATTGGTGGTGAAGAACCAGTGGGTGATCACACTGTTGGCAGCAGCCAACCGCGATCCCGACGTTTACCCAGAACCAAACCGCTTCAATATCACCCGAGAGTCCCCAGCCGAGCACCTTGCCTTCTCCGGCGGCATCCACTACTGCCTCGGCTCGCCGCTGGCGCGGTTGGAGCTGACCCAGGCGTTCCGTGCGCTTGCCGAGCGGTTCCCGCGGATCCGGCCAGACCGCGCCGGTCACGATGCGGCCCGGGACCACGCTCCGCGGACCACTCCGGTTCCCGGTGGCGGTGTCTTAGGGTCCGCGACACTGGGTGTCGTCGGCGCTGGCGGGCGTGGTCATCGTTGGGTGACGGCAGCCAATCGCTCACGGTGCAGCCGGACCGCGACTGAGCCGTTCTGATCCGTCCGCAGAAGGGTCATGCCAGCCGACCGCACGAGCTGCACCGTACGGGGTGCCGGATGGCCGTAGTCGTTGTCAACCCCGGCACTCGCAATAGCGATGCGGGCGTGCGTCGCGGCGAAGAACGCTGGATCCTGGCGGGCTGAACCGTGATGCGGAATCTTGAGAACATCAGCTCGCAGGTTGGCCCCTGTGCTCAGAATCGCCTGCTGGCCGGGCGGTTCGACGTCGCCGGTGAGCAGCAGCCGTAACCGCGCCACTTCAACCATGATCACCAGACTGCTGTCATTCTGCTCCGAGGACGCATCCTGGTCGGCGGCCACATGGTCCACCGGTCCGAGTACTTGCAGTTCCGCCTCCCCAACGCTGGCTCGGGTACCAGGCAGCGGCGTATTCACCGGAATGGCCTCTTGCGCAGCCTGGTGCCTGACCATCGCCGTCAGCGGCCCAGGCGGTGCTAGCGGGCTGAGCCACAGCTGACCGATGCGGCGACGCTGCAGGACGCCAGTCAGGCCAGCAACGTGGTCGGCATGAAAGTGGGTGATGATCAACAGCGGCACCCGGGTAATTCCCAGCCGGTCCAGACAGCCCCGCATCGCGGTGGGTTCCGGACCGCTGTCTACGACGATGGCGCTGCGACGGCCAGTCCGCACCGCGAGCCCGTCGCCCTGACCCACATCGCAGGCAACCATCACCCAGTCACGTGGCGGCCAGCCCGGCTGGCGTGGTGCCCCACCCAGACAGATGATCATGACGCCAGCGAGCAGCAGCGAGAGCCAGGGCCGGGCCAGCACGTACGCCATCGCCAGGCCGACCAGTAGCGAGCTGATGCCCACCCAGGCCAGGGTCAGCGGAGTCACCTCCAGATGCCACTCCGAGCCCGGAAGTTGCGAACCGATCGTTGCGATCCAAATGATCACCTGAGCACTCCAGGCGGCGCCGAAACCGAAGACGGCAGCAAGAGTTCCATTGATCAGCGAGGCGCCGGCGGCGGTGAAGCCCAGTACCGTCGCGGGTCCTACGAACGGTCCAGCCAGTGCGTTCGCCACCAGACCAGCGACGCTTACACGTTCTGAGATGGCCGCCAGGACCGGAACGGTGGCCAATTGAGCGGCCAATGGCACGGCGATTGACTCGGCAATGATCACTGGCAGCCAGCGGTTCATGATCACTGTCCAGCTTCGGGCCCACCAAACGATGCCGGCGCAGGCCAGAACCGATAGTGCGAAGCCGATCGACCTGCTGAGAAACGGATCCAATAGCAACAAGATCATGCTGGCGACCGCCAAGTTGCGCACGCCAGCCGCCCGGTTGCCTGACCCGAGAGCGGCCAAGGCCACCAGGCCCATCGCAGCTGCGCGCAGCACGCTCGGCTCTGTGCGACACAACGCAACGAAGATGATCACTCCGACCAGGCCGACCATGCGCAGCCACCACCCTCGGACGCCTACCCAGCGCGCGACAGTCAGCAGGAACGCCAGCAGCAGCGTGAGATTTGCACCCGACACCGCCGTCAGATGAGCAAGGCCGGTCGTCCGAAAGTCCTCGGTCAGCCCGGCGTCGAGACCGGACGTGTCGCCCAGAACAAGGGCAGGCACCAAACCACGCGGCTCCGGGCGGCGCTCAGCGACTGCGCGCCGCAACCCAGCGCGTACCCGCTCGACCAGGCGAAGCCCTGGAGAGGGCCGCTCCACGACCACCGGTGCGCCGCGGACACGTAACACCGCGGCCACATCCGAGCCTCGATCAGGCGCCTCGAGTCGCCCCTGCACCGCCACCCGCGTGCCCACAGGGATCTGGAACCACTGCCCCAGCTGCTGGCCACTGACGACAATCAGCACCGGAGCCCGGACCAGCCAGGCCTGGCCTCGGCCCTCGACACGTACTGTTGCCGCTTCAGTGACTGCGGCGGCAGCTCTCATTCCCCTGGCGGTCACTTGATGCATGTCTCCGCGAATTTCCAGATCCGCCGAAACCACCGCCTCATGCTTTGCCAGCAGCGCGACGGGTCCGTTGCTGAGCCGTTGCACATTTGCCACCCCCGCGCCCACCAGCACTGTCGTGACCAGCGCGGCACTCAGCACGACCGGTGAGCGCCGATGAACGGCGACAACCAGAGCAACGGCCACACAAGCCGCGGCCGCTGCAATGACGGCTGGGACAGCCCAGGTTCCGACCCATGCGGCTCCCCACGCCGCAGCCGCCAGCGGAACCATGCGCAGATCGGCCGAGCGAGCCCCTGTGACAGGCGCATCGGCTACTTGCCGCTTCCGCCAGGGCCTAAGGATGAGCCCGTCGAATCGGGTGCGCGCCGCTCCCGCCAGCCGCCCTGCCCAGACGCTCACACCCGGACGTGCGGCGCAATCTGCGCGTACGTCTTGGGCCCGATGCCGTCCACCTCCTGTAGTTCTTCGATCCGACTGAACCTGCCATGCTGCTGCCGCCAGGCGAGGATGGCCTGAGCGGTCACCGGCCCTACCCCGGGTAGCTCCTCAAGCTGCGGTTGACTGGCATGGTTCAGATCGAGCGGCCCCGTCGCGGAACCGCCGCTCCCCGCGCCTGACTCTTGCCCGTCTCGCACCTCACCCGCCGGGTCACTGGTCGTGCCGATCACCAACTGCTGGCCGTCAACGAGCGGCCGGGCGAGGTTGAGCTCACCCGGATCGGCTCGACGGGTCAGCCCACCTGCGCCGTCGATGGCGTCTTGGACCCGTGAGTTCTCAGGCAGCCTGACCAGGCCTGGCCGCCGGACAGCGCCAAGCACATGAACCACCAGCTTGGGGGCGCGCTCGCGGGTCGAAGGCGCTGCCGTTGGCGCACTCTGCAGGGGCGTGCTCATGGTCACCACTTCGCTGGGACTGGCCACGGCAACCGGCCGGGCACGCAACAGCAGCCATCCGGTTGTGATCACGCCGAGTGCTAGCAACACGCCGATCACGCCGACGTGCATCCGGCTGAACCGCTGTCTCGGCAGCTCGTCCACGGTCTCCGCCGCGACGAGCGCTTTCCCGTCCTCGGCACTCCCCAGCGCAGGCCCTGGCTGAAATTCCACCTCTTCGGATGCCGATGCAGGCTCGCGCGCTCTGCGCGGCGGCTGCTCAGCCATCACCAGCGCCACTCGCTCGCTGATCAGCCGAGCCAGCTCAAGATCCACCTTCGATCGACTTGCCATGTCGAGAAGCTAAGGACGGGAAGGTGATGTGGTTCGCGCACCCAGGAATCTGTGGACAGCGCTCCGGCCGACCCTCGGCTGGGGATAACGCCCGGCGCGAGGCAGCATGTGGTCAGATCCGGGGTGACACAACGATCCCGAGGGTGCCCGGACCGACATGGACGCCGAGCACGGCACTCACCTCTGAGATCACGATGTCTCCGCCATGCACCCGGCCACTCAGCCGATCGACCAGCCGCTGGGCGCCATTGGGATTGTCGAGATGATGAACGGCAACGTCAACCAGGCCATTCCCCGCCGCGGCCTGCTCGAGCGCGGCCAGGCTCAATTCCTCCAGGCGGGTGAGGGCCTTCGAGGAGGTTCTGACCCGCTCGTACGGCCGAATCTCCCCGTCCGCGACGGTGAGCAACGGCTTTACCGCTAGCGCGGAACCCAGCATCGCCGCCGCCGTGCCAATCCGGCCGCCGCGCCGCAGGTATTCCAGGCTGTCGACGTAGAAGTAGGTCGTCGAGGCCGCCGCCCGGCGGCGTACGGTCCAGGCCACCTCATCTGGGCCGGCACCCGAGCGCGCCGCCTCTGCTCCCGTCAAGACTGCAAAACCTGCGGCCATCGCCAAGGTCATGCTGTCGACCACGAGAACCGGGATGTCGACCGTGGCCGCCGCCACCTGCGCCGCACTGCAGGTGCCAGAGATTTTGCTGCTGAGATGCACCGACACGATGGCGTCGTAGCCGGCTCCGGCCAGCTCGGCATAGGTGTTTTCGATCACCTCGGGCGCAGGTCGCGAGGTGCTCACCTGCCGGCCCTCGCGTAACGCTCCCGCCACCTCGGATGGCCGCACTTCCGATTCCGGACGGCTGATGTCGTCGATCACGACCTGCAATGGAATGATCGAGATGTCAGCGCGGGCAGCGTCGGCCGGGTTCAGAGACGACGTGGAGTCGGTCACCACTGCGACGCCAGGCATCTGCTCAGCGTAGGACTTTGGCCAACGACCATTCGCAGACCTCGGGGGGCCGCAACCTCGTGTCGGTAGGAAGCAAACCGATGAGTGATCAGACCCGACGCATCTGGCGTGCCGGGCCCGTGACACTCGTACTGGTATCGGCTTTCGCTCTGGCCGCCGGCGTGGTGATCCCGATCCTTGCGTACTTGATCTACCGGAACGACAGCACGCTCTGGCTCCCGGCGCTGTTTGTCATGCTGACCGTGCTCGCACTGCTCTACGCGTGGCGATTCGGGCTCCACCCACGGCTTGAGGTCACTGACCAGAGGGTCGAGATCATCAACCCATTCCGCCGCTACAGCTTCGAGTGGGACGACATCACCGTCATCGCTCCCGGCGAGAACGGCCTCCTCATCGGCTCGGAGGACAATGCGGCCGAGGCCTGGTGCGTCCAGAAGTCCAGGTTCGCCAGCCAGCGCGGCCGCCTCACGCGGGCCGACCGGATTGCGAACCAGCTGCTGGACATCGTGGAGCTGCACGATCCACCAACAGAGGATTCACAAGCCGGGTTGCGTATCCGCCGGGCGCGTCCTGATGAGAGCCGGCTGCTCACCCGGATGGAACGCGCGGCGAGCGAGGAGGCGTTGGCCCATATCTTCCCGCCCCAGCAGTATCCGTATCCGACCAGCGCGGTCGCCCGGCGCTGGCGGCAACTGCTCCGCAATCGCCTCATGCATGCTTACCTTCTCGAGGTACCCGACGGCCCGGCGGGCTACGTCGCTTTCAACGGGGATACGGTGCACCACCTCGGCGTCGTGTCGGACCAGCAACGGCGCGGATACGGCTCAGCGCTACTGGAGTTCGCCTGCATGGAGATCTTCGGGGGCGGTGCTCGGGAAGCGTTCTGTTGGGTGCTGGCCGACAATCGAGCCGCACGCGCGTTCTATTTGGCCCGCGATTGGACTGAGACCGGCGCGCTGCGGAAATCGGAGTATCCCCCGCACCCTGAGTCAATTCAGCTGACGCGCAAGAACCCGCACGCACCGCGGCGCAGCCGTTAATCTGCGTGTCGATCGCCAACCCCTTGTGTCGGCCAGCAATCCTGGTCCGGTGACGATCAGCGCCCCTCGCCGCCCCGGGCTCCGTCCGACGGCTGCCAGCTGGGACGGCCAACCATCGCCTCCTCGGTTCCAGCAGCTGCTGTTCACCGTCGCAGGGCTCGCGCTACTACCGGCGGCGGCCGCGACGGTCATGCGAGTGCTGCCTCCGACCGATGACGCGACCGCTCTGCTGGCGGCTTTCATTCCCTATGGACTGCTCGGCTATGTGCTCGCGCTTGTCTGCTTGCTGGTCGCCCTCGCGCGGGCCAGACACCGCCTGGTGCCTGCGGTGATCACCGCGGCAGTGATCGTGCTGACTGGCTATCATCTGGCATGGCTGGCGCCGCTCTTTGTCGATGATCATCGAGCTGCCGCGGCAGCGCACTTCCGGCTGATGAGCCTGAACATGTTCAACGGGGAAGCCGACTCAAGCGACGTCGCGGAACGGGCGGCGGACGCCGATGTCGTGATCTTGGTTGAGACCACGCGTGCTGCTGTGACGGCGCTGGAACGGTACGGCTGGGATGACCGCTTTCCGTACGCGTTGGGCGATCCGAGGGACGCCTTTTCCAACACCGCGATCTACTCACGCTTTCCGTTGAGCCACAGCAGCTCGATCGGCGATACCTCGTTTCAGCAGTGGGTGACAACAGTGCGCGTTCCCCGCGTCGGCCGCATCCGGCTGATCGCGGTACATCCGTGCAACCCGTACTGTGGCGGTGAGCGCTGGAGGGCCGAGCACCGGGTGGTACGCCGTGCGGTGATCGACAATCGTGACCATCCGCTGGTCGTGGCCGGCGACTTCAATGCGGTCAACGATCATGGACCAATGCAGGCGTTGCAACGCGCCGGGTTGAAGAGTGCCACAGACGTCGCTGGAGCCGGCTGGCTTCCGACCTATCCAGCCAACCGTCCGATCCCGCCATTGCTTCCCATCGACCATGTCTTGATCAACGAAGAGCTGACGGCCACCTCGGTAGCCAGCTTCGCGGTCGCTGGCAGCGACCACCGCGGACTGCTGACCACCCTTGCCGGCGTCCGGTGAGTAACACTTACGCTGTCGGCGCGGATGATCACCTGGTGGTTCGATGCGCACTGAGCTTGTCGAAGTACGGCGCTGATGCCCTTCGACAGCTCAGCGCACATAGCCAAACTCGGCGCAGTGTGACCGACCAGGCTTTACCGCACCACGACGATGCTGACCAGCTTGGGCGCGCGGATGATCACCTTGGCGACATCGCGGCCGGCCAGGGCACGTACCACCGACTCGTCGGCCAGCGCTACGGACCGCAACTCGTCCTCGCTGATCTCCGGCGGTACCTGCAGCCGACCGCGTACCTTGCCCTGGATCTGAACAACGCAGGTGACCGACTCGGTGACCAGCAAGCTTTGATCAACGCTCGGCCAGCTCGCCTTGGCTACCGATGGGGCGCGGCCCAGACGTTCCCACATCTCCTCGGCAACGTACGGCGCCACCAGACTTAGGGCGATGGTGACCACCTCGGCGGCCTCGCGAACAGCGGGGTCAGCGGGACCGGCGGAACCGTCCATCGCCTTGCGGGTGGCGTTGACCAGCTCCATGATCCGGGCGATGGCCACGTTGAACCGCTGCCGAGCGATGGACTGCTCGATGTCGGCCAGCAGCCGGTGGGTCTCCCTGCGCAGCCCGAAATCTCCCTCGCCGGGTGGCACGCCCGGCGCACTGCTCACCTGGTCCGCCAGCCGGTAAGCGCGCTGCAGGAACTTCAGCGAACCCGCGGGCGACAAGTCGGCCCAGTCGATGTCCTCCTCGGGCGGGCCCGCGAAGACAACGGTCAGCCGCACTGCGTCGACCCCGAAAGCGTCGATCTGGACATCCCAGGTCGACACCGTTGCCCGCCGACTTGCTCATCGCCTTGCCCTGGTTGATCACCTGGCCCTGGTTCAGCAACCGGCGCATGGGCTCGACGAAATCCACCATGCCCATGTCATGCAGCACCTTGGTGAAGAAGCGCATGTACAGCAGATGCAAGATGGCATGCTCCACGCCGCCGACATACTGGGTTACCGGCATCCAGCGGCGCACGTCTGCCGGGTCGAACGGTCCATCCTCGTAGCCCGGCGAGCAGTAGCGGAAGAAGTACCACGACGAGTCCACGAAGGTATCCATGGTGTCGGTGTCACGCTTCGCGGGTCCCCCGCACTGCGGGCAATCGACGTTGACCCAATCGGTGGCCGCGGCCAGCGGCGATGTTCCCTTCGGGGCGAGATCGGTGCCCGTCAGGTATGGCAGCTCAACAGGAAGCTGATCATCGGGCACCGGCACCTCCCCACATCGGTCGCAGTGGATGATCGGTATCGGGCAACCCCAGTAACGCTGCCGACTCAGCAGCCAATCCCGCAGCCGGAAGGTGACCGCACCCTCACCGACGCCCTCGGCCTCCAGCCGTGCGGTGATCGCCCGAACTCCCGCCTCTTTGTCGGTCAAGCCGTTCAGCGGACCGGAGTTGACGTAGCTACCATCACCAGGCGTCGCGATGCCCGAAGTGGCTGGATCCGGCCCGCCAGTTGCAACTACCTCCCGCACGGGCAAGCCGAAGGCCAGAGCGAAATCCAGGTCGCGCTGATCATGAGCCGGCACCGCCATGATCGCCCCGGTACCGTACTCCGCCAGCACATAGTCGGCGGTGTAGACCGGGATCCTTTCACCGTTCACTGGATTAGTGGCGTGCACGCCCAAGAAGACACCGGTCTTGGGACGTTCCGTAGACTGCCGCTCGATCTCGGTCTCGTGCTTGGTCTGTTCCAGGTACTCCTCAAACGCTGCACGCTGCTCATCACTGACAACCTCAGCGGCCAGGGGTGCATCAGGTGCGATGACGAAGAAGGTCGCCCCGTACAAGGTGTCCGGCCGGGTGGTGAACACCCGCACCGGCTCAGCTCGATTCTCGATCATGAAGTCGACATAGGCGCCCTCGGAGCGGCCGATCCAGTTGCGCTGCATGGTCAGCACGCGTTCGGGCCAGCCATCGACCAGATCATCCATGTCGTCCAGCAGCCGCTGGGCGTAGTCGGTGATCTTGAAGTACCACTGGGTCAGCAGTCGCTTGGTGACCACCGAGCCGCACCGCTCGCACAAACCGGCGACCACCTGCTCATTGGCCAGCACCGTCTGGTCCTTGGGGCACCAGTTGACATAGCTCGCCCTGCGGTAGGCCAGGCCGCGCTCCCGGAACCGCAGAAACAGCCACTGGGTCCAGCGGTAGTACTCCGGATCAGAGGTGTGCAGCCGACGCGACCAGTCGAAGCTCAGCCCGTAGCGCCGAAACGAGGTTGCCTGGGTCTCGATGTTCCCGTATGTCCATTCGGCCGGGTGCGCGTTGCGCTCGATCGCGGCATTCTCGGCAGGTAGTCCGAAAGAGTCCCAACCGATGGGGTGGAGTACGTCGTAGCCCTTCAGCTTCAGGAAGCGCGCGACGACGTCTCCCATCACGAACGCCTCGGCGTGGCCCATATGCAGATCGCCCGATGGGTAAGGAAACATATCGAGCACGTACCGGCGCTCGGCCGAGCCGTCATCTGCGGGCACGAAAGTCTTATCGGCCTCCCAGAACGCCTGCCATCTCTCCTGGGCGGCACGGGCGTTGTAGCCGCCCCGCTCCTGGGTCGCGGTCTCCGCCCGCTCGGTGGCCTTGACCCGCTCGATCTGCTCGGTCATGTTGTCGTTCGTCTCCTTGGTTATGCATCGCCTGCCTACTGACCTGGACATGAAAAAACCCCTCGCCATGGGCATGAGGGGCTGCCGCGCAGGGTCTCCTACGCGGCTACATAAGGAGGGCAACACGTTGCATACGGTTCAGGGTAGCGCAACGAATCTTCAGCCTCCCCTGGTTATGCATCACCAGCGGCATCCACGAGGCCGAATCCGGCCAGTTTCCGATAGTGAGTGATGCGTTTTCAGTGGGCGCATCTTCACATGGTTCGCTGAGCGCCTGGGTTGTGTGGCGGAACAGACGTCTTAAGCGGAGAGCCGGCCGGCAGTGAAGACTGCGCGGTCCGCGGCTCGCCAGCCAGCATCCCACCCACGAGGATCGAGGTATCGACCGTTGACCTGCCGGGTGAAGGGGAACAGGCGCTCGAACTCGGCGGTCACGGCGTCGTCCTGCCGCTTCAACAGCGGAACCAACTCGTTGCCGTAGGACTCAGTGGCAGCCGACGTTGCCTCGGTCAACCGCTCACCGATTCGTGCGGCATAGGCCGCAAGGAAAGAGCGCCGGAACGTGGCCGAACGATCGAATGACCCCGCCTGAGCTGCTCCAGCCTCGGTCATGGCACGAGTGGCCTGGATGAGGAGAGAGATAAAGAGCATCTCAACCTGGTCGATATCGAGTGGGACGCCGACAACCGTCGCAATTGCCAATCGGTCGAAGTAGATCACCTTGCATCGGTTTGCCGTGGCGACGGCATTCAGCAGGCTGGTCTTGGTGGCGGCATAGGGGCTCTGCAGATGCACCCGTCGAGCGACCACCGTGACAGCCCCATCGCCTGCAGCAGCCAGCAGGGCCTCATCAATCGCGTGTCGCGTCATCAGGTCCTGGGCCTTCGCGGTAAAGGTCTCGGCCTCGGCTGCATGGTCGGTCGCCTCCGCCTTGGCGAGCAGCGCTCGAATCCGCTTCAGGACTCTGCCTCGCGCCGAGTCTGGGTTGGAAGGTACCGGGTCAACCGCCTTGCCCCACTCAGATGGGGCCGGCGCAATCCGCTCCAGGACCGGCAGTTTGGAGATCGACCCGGCTACGGTGATGATCTCCATCCAGGCCTCGACTAGCCCGAGTCCGGACTTGCACATGGCGACAACCAGTCGCCAACTCGCGTGGTGATCGTTCCCGGCCGCCAGCCGACCCGCCTCATCGGCAACGACCTGCAACTGGTTGAGCCAGTCTTGTGGAGCGCGGCTCAACGCGTGCACCGCTTTGGCCTGATTGGTGATCACGGCTGCGATGATCGGTGCCAGTCGCGGGCCTGCCTTGTGTACGACATGGAGCAGATCCAGCGGCTGCCAGCCATGCTCCCACAGCTGGGCAACGACGTATTGAAGCCGCACCGTCACCAGTTCATCCAGCTTGCGGAGATCCTGGGACTGGAGACTGATCAGCTCCTGCTCGACAAGGTGAGCAAGGCCCTGTGCCGGCTCCCGAGCCACCAACAGCCGCTGGAGGCATCGCTCGGCCTGCTCTTGACGCAGCCGCTCGACGCTTGGTGACTCCTCGGCATGGGTAAAGGGATTGGCCCTCCCGCCGCGAAAGGGAGTGTCAGTGGGACTGCCGCTGTCGGCAGCCGGTCCTCCCGGATGCAGACGACTTCGGTGCTTCCTTGCGGCGCTTCGCTTGGCGGCCCGGCGCTGACGATTGTTCTTCCCCATGGACCTGCATCCTGACAGCGCCAGCCGACACATCTGTCGTCCCGCGCCGTGGTCACCGCGTAACACGTTGGGCCGCCTGTCGGCGCGCCCCGTTACGGTGTGGGACATGAGCCGGCTCAGCCATGATCAGCTGCGGCGGTTTACGTTGCGCAGGCAATTTCCGACGATTCCCGGGCGTGGTCCAGAGGCTGTGATAGAGCTGTTCCGACGCCTGGGACCGATCCAATCCCAGGTGCCCCGGGCGCCCTTCCTGACCATCTCCTCCCGGCTCCCTGGCGTCAGCTACGACGTGGTGTGCTCCTTGTTCGAGTCGCATCAGCTGCTGAAGACCAGCAATATCCGTGGCACCGTCCATACCAGCCTCCCCGAGCAGTTTGGCTGGCTGGACGCCGTCGCCCGACGCTCTCGGGCGGCTCAGTTGCGCAACGTCCTCAAATTGCACGACGTTACGCCGGAGCAGCTGGCTGCCGAGATTGAAGCGTTCACCTCAAACGATTGGACGCCGCGCTCCGAGATCGTGGCTCACGCACGGACGTGGTTGGCGGAACGGGAGACAGGCCCGGCCCTGCAGGTGCCTGACGTTCTTTCCGACAGCCTGCTTTGGGGACACAGCGGATTGGTTCGGCGCCCTCGTGACACGCGATGGGAGAAGCGCACCGATATCTTCCACCAGCGGGCCCGGAGCCTGCTGCCCGATCTGGGCGAGTATGACTTCGCAGAGGCCTTGACGGAACTCATCCGGGTCCATCTCGGCTCGTACGGCCCAGCTCTCCGGGAAGATCTCGCATTCTTCTTCGGTGCCGGCTTGGGAGCGATCGACCAGGCCTTGCGCCATCTCGACGATGAGGTGATCCACCTGCGGGGTCCGAACGATGAGGACTATCTCGACCTCGCCGATTCTCCCCAGGGCGACGCATCCGATCCGGGATTGCGCCTGCTGCCTGAATTCGATGGGCTGCTGGTCGGGTACAACGGTCGGCAGCGCACCCGTTTCCTGACCGAGCAGCAGCTACCGAAGGTCTGGGCAAAGGTGAACGGCCTGTTCTCTCCCGTAGTGCTCCACGGCGGGCAATTGGTCGCAAGCTGGAAGACGATCACGAAGAACCGTCGCATCGACATCGAGGTCACCATGCTTGATCCACATCCGGTGCTGGCTGATGATCTGTTCGGCGACGCGATCGCGGCCACCGAACAGGTTCTCGACATCAAGATCAGCGACCTGCGCGTCCGGCCGCCGATACGCTGAGGCCAGCGCAGGAGATGAGAGAGGAGCCCACGGGATGACCTGGCTGGTGACGGGCGGCGCCGGGTATATCGGTTCCCACGTGGTACGCGCCCTGGTCGCTGGCGGCATCCCCGCTGTCGTCATCGATGACTTGTCCAGCGGGCACCGTAGCTTCGTCCGCGGTGAGGTTCCCTTCTACGAGGGCAGCATCCTGCAGCGGGAACTGCTCGATCAGATCTTCACCGAACACAAGATCAACGGCGTGGTCCACCTGGCGGGCTTCAAGTACGCCGGCGTCTCGGTGAGTCAGCCACTGCACACCTACACCCAGAACGTCACCGGCATGGTCACCCTGCTGTGGTCGATGGCCGCCCACGGTGTGGCCAAGTTCGTCTTCTCTTCTAGCGCCGCGGTATACGGCACGCCAGCCACCGACCTGGTCAGCGAACAGGAGCTGACGCATCCAGAGTCCCCGTACGGCGAATCCAAGCTGATCGGCGAGTGGCTTCTTCGCGACCAAGCCCGCGCTACTGCGTCCGATCCAGCGCCGCTGCGCCATACCTCGCTGCGATATTTCAACGTTGTCGGCTCGGGCTACGACGATCTGCGGGACACCAGCCCGCACAACCTCTTTCCGGTGATCTTCGAGCGTCTCGTCGCGGGTGAGGTGCCCTACGTCAACGGGGACGACTACTCCACACCGGACGGCACCTGTGTCCGCGATTACGTCCATGTCACCGATTTGGCGATCTCTCATGTCGCCGCCGCTGAGGCTCTTGAGGCGAACCAAGCCCTGCAGCCGGTTTACAACCTGGGAAGCGGAAGCGGGCTATCGGTGCGCGAGATCATGGACGCAGCCGCCAGAGTCACCGGTATCGAGTTCACGCCGCAAATCCGACCGCGACGCCCCGGAGACCCCGCGCGGATCGTGGCGACCGGTGATCTCGCCGCACGCGATCTGGACTGGAAGATGCGGCACTCTGTCGATGAAATGGTTGCCTCCGCCTGGGCTGCTCGGCGGGCCGCCGAACAGCGCAAATGATCAACAACCTGACAGATCAGCGCCCCTGAGGCGAGCAGCTCGAAACATAGCTGTCACATTTATCCAACAACTGTGACTCGGGTGTAACCGAACGCACGTTTGGTGCAACACAGGCCTAGCAGAGTTTTGCGTATCTTCGGGCGTCCCAGGATCCAGCCGCCCGAGACGTCCCATCCATTTCCAGTCCCGTCACCGAAAGAAGCAACATGACACCACTCGACATTGATTCGGGCAACACTGCCTGGATCTTGACTTCAAGCGCGCTGGTGTTGCTCATGACACCAGGCCTGGCGCTCTTCTACGGCGGCATGGTCCGGGCGAAGAGCGTCCTCAACATGATGATGATGAGCTTCGGGGCGCTGGCCCTGATCTCCGTCCTCTGGGTTCTCTACGGCTACTCACTCGCATTCGGGGACGACGTTGGCTTCGGCTTGCTTGGCGATCCCACCCAGTACTTGGGCCTCAAGGGCCTCATGGAGGACACCGGAGCAAGCCTTCCCCCAATGGCCTTCGTGGCCTTCCAGGCGGTCTTCGCGATCATCACCGTTGCCCTGATCTCAGGAGCGATCGCCGACCGCGCCAAGTTCTCAACCTGGCTGATCTTCGCGGGAATCTGGACCACCCTCGTCTATTTCCCCATCGCCCACTGGGTGTTCGACTTCAGCCTTGACTCCCACGTCGGCGGCTGGATCGCCAACGACCTGGCTGCGATCGACTTCGCAGGTGGCACAGCCGTTCACATCAACGCCGGTATCGCCGGCCTTGCGCTCGCCATCATCCTTGGCAAGCGGCTCGGCTGGAGGCGCGATCCGATGCGTCCGCACAACCTCACCCTGGTCATGCTGGGCGCCGGTCTGCTGTGGTTCGGCTGGTTCGGCTTCAATGCCGGTTCGGCCGTTGCCGCGAGCAACTCCGCATCGGTGGTCTGGGTGAACACCATGGTCGCAACTGGTGCCGCCTGCCTGGGCTGGCTGCTCACCGAGCGCATCCGCGACGGCCATGCCACCTCGCTTGGCGCCGCCTCAGGCATCGTCGCCGGCCTGGTCGCCATCACCCCGTCCTGCTCCGCGGTCTCGCCCATCGGCGCGATCATCGTTGGTGCACTTGCCGGTGTGATCTGCGCCCTCGCCGTCGGCCTGAAGTACAAGTTCGGCTATGACGACTCGCTCGACGTGGTCGGTGTCCACCTGTTCGGTGGTCTCTGGGGCACCCTGGCGGTCGGTTTCCTGGCCACGGCGGCAGCACCGGCGGGAGTCGACGGCCTCTTCTACGGCGGCGGCCTTGATCAATTGTGGCGGCAGGCAGTCGGTGCCTTTGCCGTGCTGCTCTACAGCGGGATCATGACCCTCCTTATCGGTCTGCTGCTGCACAAGACCATCGGATTCCGTGTCACCGAAGAGGAAGAGCTCGCAGGTGTCGACGAGTCCGAGCACGCTGAGACCGGCTACGATCTCGGCACCTTTGGTGCAGGCGCACGTGGCCTGTCCTACGCCGGCTCGGCGCCGTATCAAGCCGAGGCAGAAAGCAAGAACGATCAGGAGGTGTCGGCATGAAGCTCGTAACAGCGATCATCAAGCCACATATGTTGGACGAAGTGAAGACGGCACTCGAGTCGTTTGGCGTCGAGGGTATGACCGTCAGTGAAGCTAGCGGCTTCGGACGTCAGCGGGGCCACACCGAGGTCTACCGGGGAGCGGAGTACACCATCGACCTGGTTCCGAAGGTGAGACTTGAGGTGCTCGTGGATGACGATGATGCCAAAGACATCATCGACGTCCTGGTCAAGAGCGCTCGGACCGGCCGCATCGGTGACGGTAAGGTCTGGTCGGTTCCCGTGGAGGAAATCGTCCGCGTGCGAACCGGGGAGCGCGGGCTGGACGCGCTCTGAAGCGTGATCTAACCAGCGAGCGTCTCAACGTCGCGATCCGGTCCGAGTGGTCTTCCACGGCGGGGCCGGATCGTCGGCGTTTGGTCACCGAGTGTGTCGAGTCGGCGCTCGTCAAGCTCTATGCGGAAGTGGGCGGCCCGGTAAGCGGGGCCGCCCTTGCCGCTGTCGGCAGCCTGGCTCGCCAAGAGCTTGGTCCGCGCTCGGACGTCGATTTAGTACTGCTGCATAGCGGCAAATCTTCCGCCAAGATCGACACGCTGGCAAACGATCTTTGGTACCCACTCTGGGACGCCCGGATTCGGGTCGACCATGCCGTACGGACGCCGGCGGAATGTGCCGAAGTTGCGGGCCGCGAGCTCAGTGCCGGCGTGGGGCTGCTCGACCTGCGAGTGATCACGGGGGACGCAGAGCTGGTCAAGGATGCGCGTACGGCACTTCTGGTCGGCTGGCGTGGCCACGCCCGCAAACGGCTGCCGGAGTTGCTGGCGTCACTCGACGAGCGCCTGGTTACCTTCGGTGACGCTGCCTATCTGCTCGAGCCTGATCTTAAAGAGGCGCGCGGTGGGTTCCGCGATGTGTCGATGCTGCGAGCGCTTGCCGCAAGCTGGCTGACAGACCGGCCGCACGTCGGCGTACGCGGCCCGTACCAGCGGCTACTCGATGTCCGCGACGCATTGCACCTAGCGTCAGGCCGCACCCTCGACAGGCTGATCTCCACTGAAGCCGATGCCGTGGCCGCCCGCCTGGGCTACAGCGAGGCTGATGATCTTCGTCGCGACGTCAGCCTGGCGGCACGGCGTATCGGACAGGCTGTTGACCTGACTGTTCGGGCGGCTCGCCAGGCGCTGCCGCAGCATCGCGTCCTCAGCTTCATCAAGCGGGAGCGCAAACCCAACTACGTCCACGCTGACCACGGGTTGATCATCTCCTCCGGCGAGGTCGGCCTAGGCCGTGCGACCAGCGCAAGCGACCCCCTTGTTGGCCTCCGGGCCGGGGCGCTGGCTGGGCAGCGTGGGCTGATCCTCTCCCCAGTGACCGCTGAGAACCTCGGCAAGCAGGGGCAGGCACTTCCGACGCCGTGGCCGCAGGCCTGTCGGGATGCGTTACTGGACATGTTGTCGACCGGGCCAAATGTGGTGCCGGTCTGGGAGGCCCTTGACCTCGCCGGATGCATTAGCAGATGGATTCCTTCGTGGGAGCCGATCCGCGCTCGGCCGCAGCACAATCCGGTCCATCGGCACACGGTGGACCGGCATCTGGTACAGACAGTGGCCGAGGCGCAACCACATCTGACTCGTGTCGATCGGCCCGACATCCTGCTGCTGGCCTGCCTCTTCCACGACATCGGCAAGCTGCCCGGGGCTGGTGTCCACCACGCGGCACGCGGCGCGCCGATCGCACGTGAGGCGGTCGAGGCGATCGGACTCAACCAAAGCGACGCTGAACTGGTCGAGCGCCTGGTGAGGCATCACCTCACGCTCGCCGGACTGGCCACCAAGCGGGACCACGCCGATCCCGCCACCCTGAACGCCCTGGTCGAGGCTGTGCAGGGCCGCGCGGACATTCTCGCGCTGCTGCGCTGCCTCACCGAGGCCGACGCTCGAGCGGCCGGTCCCGCTGCCTGGTCACCGTGGCGGGCCCAACTGATCAACAGCCTGGCCGACCACACCGATGGGCTGCTGGTCGATGAAGGAACCCGGGTGGACGTCACGCAGTTGGTGGATCTTGGTTTGGCTCGGTCGGTCCAGCTGGACGGGAGGCCGCGAATCCGTGTGGAGACCCAGCCCGGCGGCCTGCAGCTCGTGATCGCGACGACCGACCGGCTCGGTCTATTCAGCGACACGGCCGGCTTGCTTGCTTCGCACTCGGTGCAGGTGCGGTCAGCAGTCCTGCACACCGTCGAAGGGGTGGCCGTCAACACCTGGCGAGTGGACAAGCAGGTGCCGACTGATCTCCCTGACACCGCGTACCTGGTCAAACAGTTGGTACGCCTGGAGTCTGGTGAGACGGGAATCCTCGCGCCGGTGCAACGCCGCGAAGCCCGGGCCCACAGCAGCGGTGCGGTGTCACATCCCTATGTGGAGCTGGTCCGTGATGCCAGCGAGAGCGCGGCTGTCGTTGAGGTCCGCACAGGTGACCGGGCCGGCTTGTTGTATGCGCTCGGCCAGTCGCTCAGTGAGATTCGACTATCGATCCGATCGGCCCACATCAACACCCTCGCTGGACAAGCCATCGACACGTTCTATGTGACTGAGGCTGACGGCTCGGCACCCAGCTCGGCGCGGGCCCGGCAAGCAGTCGATGCGCTGACTAGGGCGGCGGGAATCCCTGCCACGCCGGCGGCCACGACATAATTCCAGGCTGCTCGCGCCTCGACGCTCGCAGCCGACTTGACCCTGGGTCAGGTTCGCTCTGCGATGAGGTCATCGACCTCTGCAGATGTCGGCGGCTGTGGGCCACGCCGAGAGCACACGATGGATGCTGCTGCCGCCCCACGTTCCAAGGAGGCTGCGAGCCCGAGATGGAGCTTCACCCAGCCATCCAGGAAGCCGGCCATGAAGGTGTCGCCCGCACCGACCGTGTCGACCACCGTCGTCGGGAAACCAGGCACTCGCGTTATGTTGCCGCCTGGCTCGATGGCTACTCCGCCACCTGGCCCGAGCGTGATCACCGCGAGTCCCAGCCCGTACTGCTCGACCCATGTGGCGGCCAGCTCGACTGGATCGCCGCCGTTCTGCCCGGCGCCGCTACCCTCTGCCGCGGCAAGAAACTTGATGTCCTCGTCACTTGCCTTGACGATTCCCTGCCGCCGACCAACCGCCCGCAGCCAGGGCTGCACCTTGCTCCAGTAGATGTCGGGATCGGTGATCACGGTAGGACGCACGTTGATGTCGTAGGAAACACCCGCCTGGACGTCGCGCATCCAGTCGAGCAGCACCTCCGCACCGGGGCTGACGATGCAGGACAGGGACGCAATGTGCAGCCAGTCGTCGCTGGACAGCTCCGGCAGGTCGTCGATCTGCCAGCCAAAGTTCGCCGTGTTGTTGAAATGGAACGTGTAGCTTGCTATGCCCTGTTCATCCAGGCTCACGACCGCGATAGAGGTGGCCTGCGAGGACTCGGTGGCAAGATCAAGTTTGACGTTCGCTTCGAGGATGTGCTGGCGCAGCTGGCGACCGAATGCATCTCTGGAAATGCGGCCCAGGAAGTGCGAGTCCGCGCCAAGCTTGCCCAAGGCGACCGCCGAATTCATCGGCCCACCCGCCGACAGGGCGAGCCAGGTAGAGCTGAACGAATCTCTACTAGCTGTATCTGCCTGGACCAGGTCGATGAGAGTCTCACCGCACACCACGAAGCGCGTCATGGAGACAACCTAGTGGTTTCATCCGGCCGAGGTATATCGGCTGAGCAGTGAACTGAGGCGCTATCCGGCCTGCGACTCGAGCTCCGCGCGCAATCCCGCTTGCACTTCTCCCCCGATCTCCTCCCAAAGGGATGGAGGGACTGCGCGTGCGCTGATATCTCGGAGCAATCTGCCCATCGAATAGTCCGGATCGATTTGTGCCAGCCGCTCGCAGCAGCAGTTCAGCAGGGCGCCAGCTCCAGAGGCCCAGGCGGCCATGCCCAGCAGGCACAGCGGTGCAGAGGCCAATGTCGGCGGCACCCGTGCCACTACGCCGCCCCACAGCCGGACATGCTTCTCGGCGTTGGCCAGACCTATCAGTGCCCAAGCGAGATCTCGAATGTGGAGGTCGGTCACGAGCAGCCCCAGCAGCAGGCAGTTCCTCTCGTTGAGGACACCCGGGTCAGACATTGCCGTGTCCACCAGGCTGGCCATGAGCCGCGCGGTTGCACTGGCGTCGTCGAGTTGCTCGAGCTCGGTGTGCAGGGTCGTAGCCAGCCCTTCCAAGCGTGGCAGTTCGGCCTGGGGCGGGCCGCTGACGGACGCCTCGAGCTCCTGCCGGTTCGCGCGAGTGCCCAGTCCAGCGAAGACGGCCGCGGCAGACAGTGGGTGGGAGCTGAGATCGAACGGCGTTCCGGTGAGGGGGCAGCAGTCCTCCCCACAGCTGAGTGACCACCACCGACCGTGTCCAACGTAGAGCACGTCGCACAGTCTGTATTTGCCCAGCCGATCCATGAGGCGAGTCAGCAGTCGGTTAGTTGGCAGAGAGGCCGCGCTATACCCGACCAGCGCCAGAGCGCGAGCCCCATGCCGCTTGGCCAGGTAGTCGATCTGGTCGGCGAGTTCGTCACCGGCCGACTCGGGTGGAAGATCCATCCGGGCGGTCAACACGATCCGATCGGACTTGACGAACACCGCAACGATGGACTCATCAGGGTGGAAACCCACCAGAAACGGGATGATGGCCAGAAGGTCGTCTGGCCGACGGACCTTGAACCCTCTCTGCGGCGCTGGGCGGCGGCGCCGCCGCGCTGATTTCCTCGAAGCTGTCATGTCATCAGGTTGCGGATGAGAGATCGAATCCGTCGGCTCTCAGCAAATCTGTGGACAGCGATTGACGAGGTCGGCGTTCCTGTGGACAACCGGCTGCATCGGCAGGTCTCGGCAGCGGGACGATCCTGCGCTACCGTGGTCGGAAATGGACGAGCCCAGCGGTTCAGAGAGCACCGGCATGGGACCGACGCCCAGCGGGCCGTCTTTCGTCCCCTGGGCGCCCGACCCGGGTGACACGCCGCCTACAGTGCCGCCACTGCCGGCTCGTGGCGGCCGATCGATGGCCAAGCGCGCATCCAGGGTTCCAACCGTGATCTCGGTAGCTGTGATCTTTGTGGTGGCAGTGGTTGTCGCCGCGGCCAGCCTGGTCGCGCATTTTGCCGACACTCAGGTCAGCGCTCCGGTCAGCAGCAGGCAACCAATCCCCCAGATCACCGTTCAAGGCGATCGGATTGAGTTCACCACTAACGACGGAAGCGGCCAACTGATCTTGCTCAGGCATTCGTGGCTGGCCAGCGGCCAGGTGCCACCAACCTCGGGTAGTTATCTCCGGGTCGAGGTGGAACTGACCTGCACCAGAGGCGCGGTCGACTATGACCCATACAACTTCCAGGTCTTCGACCAAACTGGCCGACTCTTCGAGACCGCGATTGAAGGCGCCGGAGATTCCATGCTGGAGACGGGCACCCTGAACCCCGGCGAGCGGGTTCGCGGCACCATTGCCTTCGACATGCCCCACAGCGAGGCCACGCTGCTGATGAGCGACGACGCCAACCAGACCGTCACCGCACTCAAGGTTCCTGACTGACCCTAGGTGCCGACCGCCCGCGAGAATAGACAACTGGTCTCAGCGAAGCTCTTTACGGATCACCAGCTTCAGGCCCGACCACACGTGATCGATCGCACACACCTTGACATCGACAAGTCCGGTGCTGGGCAACACGATCTCCCGGATGACGTCCTCAGTCATGTCGGTCTCGATCTTGCTCGCACGCTTGGGCCAGGCCACCCAGATCATGCCATCCGGCGTTATCGCGGTGGTCAAGGCAGGGATGCGGGCCACGAAATCCACCTGACGGACGACGAAAATCAGCACCAGATCCTGGCGCCCGCTCAGCCGGCGGCTGGTCACCACGCGATCGGGCAGTTCGCCGAGGATGGCATCCAGGTTGGTCGGTGCATTCAACACCGCCATGGACATCCCCGGCTTGATGCCAAGCTTCTTCGGCAGCGGCGTTCCTGAATAGCCGACCGTCACTTCTGACCTCCCGCTATCAGCATGCACCGAGCGAGCCACTGAACGCAGCGAGCAATCAAACACAGCGAGCGGAGCGAGCAATCAAATACTGAGCGAGCCGTTGAACACCGTGCTTGACTCGGCGACGTGATGGAGGTGGACGCGACACACGCAGACGAGCCACATTCTGATGGGCTGGCGAATCGGCTCAACTGGCTACGGGCCGGTGTGCTGGGCGCCAACGACGGCATCGTCTCGGTAGCTGCGATTGCGGTTGGCGTGGCCGGTGCGACGCCGCAGCTCGAGCCCATCCTCGCAGCAGCCGTTGCAGGCCTGGTCGGCGGCGCGATTTCGATGGCGCTTGGGGAGTACGTGTCGGTGAGTAGCCAGCGAGACAGCGAGCGAGCGTTGATCGCCAAGGAAGAGACTGAGCTGGCGACGATGCCTCGCGAGGAGCTGGCTGAGCTCACCAAGCTGTATCAGGACAAGGGTTTGAGTCCGCAGACCGCACGCCAGGTAGCCGAAGAGCTGACCGCGAGCGATGCTCTCGCGGCCCACCTGGACGCCGAGCTGAATATCGACCAGCAGGACATCGTGAGCCCGTGGCGGGCCGCGTACGCCTCAGCCGTCGCCTTTCTCACCGGTGGTCTGCTGCCGATCTTGGCCATCATCGTCTTTCCCGCTGCGTTGCGTGTCCCTGCCACATTCGCCGCTGTCCTGATTGCCTTGGCGATCACTGGCGCCGCCGGCGGTTACCTTGGTGGCAGCCCACTGCTGCGGCCGACCGTTCGGGTCGTGTTTGGCGGGGCGATCGCTCTCGCGACGACGTTCCTGATCGGTCGTCTGCTGGGCGCCACAGTGCTGGCGTAAGGTCGCGTTTGCCCTCTAGGCGACGGCTCTCAGCCATCCGACGCGCGCCGCGTACGCGCGAGCCCGCTCCAACTCAATGGACAAGTCCGCTCGCTCTCCCTCCGGCGGGTTCGATTCATCCTCTGAGCCGGCAACCTGCAACGCAGTGGCCAGCGCCCGTACGGCCTGCATGGCCGGATAGAGCCGTCCGGGTCCGCCAGCTCGACGATATCCCTGGAGCAGGTTGTCCATCAGGAGCTGCGGCATGGCGCGCCAGCGAGGCGACAGCCAGGCGATCGTGTCGACGGCCGACGCAAGGTCCCATGCGGGATCTCCGAGGCCGGCGTCCTCCAGGCCGACGAAGCTCACCCACAACGCTGGCCACTGTTCGACGATGACATTGGACGCGCTCAGATTGCCGTGGATCCAGTGCTGCTCAGTCCAGCGGTCTTCGACCTCGCTTGCCGCGGCACGAAGGTCGGGGGAGGACTCGTAGGCCTCCAGGACTGTTACGTACCCCGACCCACGTGCCACGTCCCTCAGCGAGGGCATCAGATGTCGCGGGTTGAGTACCGCCGGCCGCGGAGCGAGCGGTGCGGCCGAACGGCGTGTCGACATTGTGTGCAAATTGGCGAGTGCTGTCCCCCAGGCCTGGCAGCTCGCGGCCAGCTCAGCAACGTTGCCCCTCAGTCGAGCAAGATCGACTCCGCTGACCGCGGGGCGGGTCAGCTGACCAAACCCGTTCCTCATAACCTGAATTCGAGACCGACTGCCGGACGGTTTGGGCCAGCCAGGCAGTCTGGACTCCTAGCTGCGAGCGTCGGGAATCGCACACCCGCCGTGCTGAGGAGGAGCGAACAGACCCGCTTTATTGTCTGCAAGCGACGACGAAGTAGGCGGATTCCAAGCGCGTTGCGCGAGCAGCGAAGAAGAGGAGTGGTCGCTCTCGCTGGGCGCGCCGCCGCTGACGACGTATGGAAGGGTGAACGATGGTCGAACGGACGGCGCCCCCCCGCCCCGGCTGGGCTGCCTTGATCATGTTGCTCCTGCTCGCTGGCATGTGGATGCTGGAGCTTCTTGATCAGCTGAGCGGGAACCAGCTAGACCAACTGGGCATTCACGCTCGTGACTTTGACGGCATGCCGGAGATTCTCAGCGCACCTTTCCTGCATGCTGGCTGGGATCACCTGATGAGCAATTCGCTGCCATTCCTGGTGCTCGGATTTCTGGTCCTCCTCAGCGGGCTGGCCCGGTGGCTCATCGCCTCGCTGATCATCATTGTCATCTCGGGGCTCACCGCCTGGTTCCTCACTCCGGCCAACACGATCATCCTCGGTGCAAGCGGACTCATCTTTGGCTGGCTGACCTACCTGTTGGCTCGCGGTGTCTGGTCACGACGCCCAGCACAAGTGGTCATTGCAGTGCTCGTGCTGCTCGTGTACGGCGGGCTGATCTGGGGCGTCTTCCCCAGCGGCGCCGGCATCAGTTGGCAAGCCCACCTGGGCGGCGCCATCGCCGGCGTGCTCGCGGCCTGGCTGTTGCACCGTCGGGCTAGCCGACAAGCCGTGCCGGCAGCGCAGATCCGCCGCTACCCAAGTTACTGAGTCGTACCGGCCCGTATCTGCGGACGATGTCTGCGCGCGGCGCGGACGGATTGACCGGGTCGTCCGGAACACTGTGCCTGATAGCTACGGTGGAGCGGCCGCCGACACTGCCGCACCCGCTCGCACGCTCGAGAGGAAGGACTTCCCGTGCCCGACCCGATCACGGTAGCGGTCCTTGGATTCTGGCATGTGCATGCAGCCGAGTACGCCGCGCACGTGCGCCAGCATCCGGAGACCGAGCTGGTGGCCGTGTGGGACGACGATCCTGCACGGGGCCAGGCATCTGCGGAGGCTGTCGAGGCGGTCTTTGTCGACGACCTCGACGATCTGCTAGCCCGCGACGACATCGACGCGGTCACCGTCACGACTGCGACCAGCGCCCATCACGCGATCATGCTCCGTGCGGCGCAGGCCGGAAAGCACATCTTCACCGAGAAGCTCCTGGCGCCAACGGTCACCGAAGCCGAGGAGATCATTGGCGTTGCCGATGAGGCCGGCATCGTTCTGGTGGTGTCACTTCCCCGGCTCTACCACGGATACACCCGGGCGATTGTCGAACAGCTCGAGGAGGAGCAGCTCGGAGCGCTGACCTATTGCCGAATCCGGCTGTCCCACGATGGAGCGATCGCCGGCTGGCTGCCGGAACGCTTCTACGACCCAAGCGCTGCCGTCGGCGGAGCGTTCAGCGATCTCGGATGCCATCCGGCTTATCTCACCCAGCTATTCCTGGGTGCACGCCCGGCCACTGTGAGCGCCACATACGCCTCTTTCACCAAACGCCAGGTCGATGACCAGGCCGTCGTGACCCTCGGATATCCGGGCGGCGCAATCGGCGTCATCGAAACCGGATTCTTGAGCCGTGACCCGTTCACCATCGAGATGCACGGCACCAGGGCCAGCCTGGCGTACGAAAGCACGGAGAACCTGCTCCGGATGCGGCGCGCTGGAGCGGACACCTGGGAGTCGCTCTCGGTGCCTCAGGACGATGTTGATGCGTTCAGCCAGTGGGTGAGCCACATCCGCGACGGAACGCGGGCCGACGACAACCTGGCCCGGGCGGTCGAGCTCACCCGCCTGGTATCGACGGCCAACACCGCAGCAGCCACCAGTACGACGGTGCGCTATCCGATCGGGGCAGCATGACCAAGATCAAAGTTGGGCTCATTGGCGGCGGCGGCATTGTGGACGCTCATATCCGCGGCTACCGCACCTACGCCGATGCGATCGAGGTGACCGCCGTGGCCGATGTGGTCGACGAGACCGCCCGCAGGCGCGCGGCAGAGCTTGGCGCGGCGGCGTACACCGACTTTCGGCAAATGATCATCGAGGCAGACCTGGACGCCGTCGACATCTGCTTGCCCCACCACCTTCACGCCGAGGCCATCGTGGCCGCTGCTCAGGCAGGAAAGCACATCTTGTGCGAGAAACCGCTCTGCCTGACTGTCGAGCAGGCAGACCAGGTGCAGCGGGCGGTCAGCGCAGCGGGTGTGACCTTGATGTGCGCTCACAACCAGCTCTTCCTGCCAGCGGTGAGTAAAGCAAGGCAGCTGCTCGATCAGGGCATTCTCGGAACTGTCTATGAGGTTCGCACCACGGACAGTTTCTACAACGACTTCAACCCGCAGAACATGGGCTGGCGCGCGACCGCTGCCACGAGTGGCGGCGGCGAGCTGATGGACACGGGCTATCACCCGACCTACCTGATGCTTCACTTGGCGGGAGGATCACCGGTCGAGGCCACCGCAATGCTTTCTCGGCACCGGTTGCGCTTCATGGATAGCGAGGATTCAGCCCAGGTGCTGGTCCGCTTCGACAACGGGGTCGCCGGCCACTTGGTCACGAGCTGGGCCTACGACCCGCCGCCGGGCACCGAGAGGTTCTCCGTCGTCGGGGAGCGTGGCTCGCTGCACAGCGATGGAAGGTCGCTGACAGTCACCATCCGCGGATCGAGCAGCCAAAGCTACGACTTCGAGGACGTAGACACCTATGTGTCCGAAATCGGACACTTTGCCGACTGCTTGCGCTCTGGCACACGTCCGCTGCACACCGAACGGGAGGGAATCGACGTGCTCTGCATCATCCTCGCCGCGTACGAGGGTGCACGCAATCGGACCATAGCGCCCGTTTTCAGGGCGTCCTGAGATGGGTGAGTTTGGGCTTGTAAAACACTCGTGCCTCCCACCAGAGGCGAGAGGCACGAGCACATTCCCCGAGCGTGAGCGGCCGTGGGCCAAACAGTGAGTGCTCTACTCGCTGACTGCGAAGTGCGTTTTGCGCACCTCACCGGCAGCATGAAGACCACTCACCCGACCACACCCCGACGTTCCCTCCCCCATAGAGGAACGTTCAAGATGAACGCTGTCGAAGGGCGATGCCCGTCATTTGTTGGCTAACCAACTCCTGACACAGCAAAAAATTAGCGAAGCCGCCAAAATGTGTCGACCCCCTGACACCCATTTGTCACCTTCTGGACATGTCAAAAAGCGGACATCTCTTGGGATCTGAGTTACCTGACGAAACAAGCCCCCCGCTGACATTTGCTGCATTGCGGGGACAACGCTACAACAATTTGCTAGCCGCCGAGAAGTCCCCGTATCTCTTCAGCTGTAAGGGCCGCACCAGCCAACGCTTCGCTTCCCACAACCGATGCGAACAGCTCCTCTTTGCGAGCCTTCAGATCCATGACTTTCTGCTCGATGGTGTCTTTTGCCACCAGCCGATAGACCATGACGGTCTTCGTCTGGCCGATCCGATGCGTCCGATCCACGGCCTGGGCTTCAGTTGCTGGGTTCCACCACGGATCGAGCACGAAGCAGTAGTCAGCCTCGGCGAGATTGAGGCCAAAGCCGCCTGCCTTCAGGCTGATCAGGAAGACCGATGCGGCCTTGTCCCGGAACCGTTGAATGACCCGCTCGCGGTTTCGGGTTCGCCCATCGAGGTACGCGTATGAGATGTCTGACTCGGCCAGACGAGTCCGGATTCTGGTCAAGAATGTCGTGAATTGGCTAAAGACCAGCGCCTGATGGCCCTCTCCGACCAGCTCGCTCAGGTCCTCCAGCAGCACCTCGACCTTTGCTGCCGGCACATTGCCGTGAGCGTCGTCGACCAACGCCGGGTCGAGGCTGAGCCGGCGCAACAGGGTCAGCGACCTGAGCACCGTGAACCGGTTGCGATCAAGATCGTCGATCAGCCCCAGGACCTTCTGCCGTTCGCGCTGCAGATGCGTCTGGTAGATCCGCCGGTGTCTGGGGTGCAACTCGACCTCGACGACCTGCTCCTGCTTGGGCGGCAGCTCGGATGCGACGCTCTGCTTGCTGCGGCGCAGCATCAGCGGGCGGATCCGCCGGCGCAGCTGACGCAGTCGACTGGCGTCCTTGTTGCGCTCGATCGGTCGCCGGTAGTACTCGGAGAAGCGATCGGGATCTGGGAAGAGCCCTGGGGCGGTAATCGACAGCAGCGCCCAGAGGTCCATCAGGCTGTTTTCCAAGGGCGTACCGGTAATGGCCAGCTTGAAAGGGGCCGCGATACGCCGGGCGCACTGGTAGGTCTTGGCGCGGTGGTTCTTCACGAACTGTGCCTCATCGAGGAGCAGCCCCGACCACTCCAGCTCCGCCAGCTTGTCGTTGTCGATCCGCAGCAGGGAATAGGAGGTGATCACCAGGTCAGCCGCGGCAACAGCTTCGCCGCTCGGCTCGCCGCGCTTGGATTCCGATTCGGTCAGGCACACCACCCGGAGGCCAGGTGCGAATCTGGCTGCTTCACTCGACCAGTTCGAGACCACACTGGTCGGTGCCACGACGAGGAAAGGCGGCTGCTCTGGACAGACCATCCGGGCACGGCAGATGAGCGCGAGCGCTTGGAGGGTTTTGCCAAGACCCATATCGTCGGCGAGGATGCCGCCCAGTTGATGTTTCCACAGGAAGCACAGCCAGCGGTACCCATCGAGCTGGTACGGCCGAAGCTTGGCTCGTAAGGTCTCCGGAGGCTCGAGATCCTCGATCGAAGTGACGTCGATGAGGCCGCGGACGGCTTGCTCCCAGCGAGCCGACTGATCAATGGCCACGCCCAAGTCGGTCAGGTCGTCCCACAGACTGGCCTGGAACCGGCTGATGCTCAGCTGAGGGCGGTGCCGATCCTGCAGAGCCTTGGACTCCTCAATCAGAGCTCGCAGTTGGGCGAATTCTGGTCGGTCCAAGGAGAAATAGACCCCGGTCTCCAAGATCAGGAAGTCCTGGTCCTGGGTCAGCGCGACGAACAGATCCTCGAAGGGAACCACCTCGCCGTCGATCGCGACCTTGATGTGCAGGTCGAACCAGTCGGCCGAATCGGCACGCTCGACCGCCGCCACCTGAACGGTTGGCGGAGAGCTGGTCTTGCGATACTCGCGTGTTTCCCCTTCCAGCGTGACCCGCACCCCGGCAGGTGCCAGCTGTGGCAGCACCTGCTCAACGAACTGCAACGCCGCCATGCCGTCCAGCAGCACGTGCGCTGCCGGCTGCTGCGGCAGTTCCTTGCTGCGGTTGGCCAGCTGCGGAATATCCGCGTACGGCAGCGGCAGCGCCGCAAGTTTGCGCTGCTCCTCAGCAGGGTCACGGATGCTCCGTGGCTCGGGCGGGTCGTCAATCGCGTAACGTCGTGCTGCTCTCAGGCCCGTCGTACTGCACCAACCAATCAAGGCGTACCCGATGCTCAGGTCGGAAGTGCACGACCAGGCCAACAGTCGGTTCGATGTAGTCAGGAAGCCGTACTGATCGATCGGCGGAGGTGATGGTCATCTTTTGACGTAGCCGCGGGATGAAGTCGGTCAGTAAGCGAGCCTCATCCTCAGGCGGGATCAGGAGTGAGTGAGGATCCACCACGAGCTGGCGCAGTTCGCGGCTCAGCAGCTGATCCAGCCGCGCCACGATCAGCTCCTGCACGCCCGCAATCGGCTCGCCAACGTGGAAGACTCCATGCGCCGGATCGCCGAGGACGCCGACTGAGGACAGTTCGAGCTCGCGATCATCGAGCAGGACTCGAGGGCCAACCAGCACTCCGACGGCTGGATCTCGGCGAATGTCCAAGATCACGGACGCACGCTGCTTGGTGCGAAGGGGGCCGAGGAGGGGTTTGGCGGCAAGGATCGTGAGACCGACAGTGGCCGCCTGGTCCAGCAACCCCCAGAAGGCACTGCTGACGGTGCCAAGCGAAAGCCATGCGCTGCGCGGCAAGGAATATCGCGCGCTCGCGCCAGCGGCTGCGCGGAACTGCAGCAGCAACTCGCGCTGCTCAGGCACGTACGAGCGGGCGACGAAATCGAGATCATCCCATGAGATCCCCGAACGCACCCACCCTCCGCTGCGGCTGCGTCGTGCCGGCCGGATGCGCAGATCCTGCCGCCCGAGGTAGCCCCGAAACGCGGGAATCCGCTCAACCCCGAACTCCAGAGCCAAGGGGGCGACATCCGCCGGACGTACCGGCGGAGCAGCAGCAAGAAGCTTGTCGAGCGTCCTTTCCCATTCGGGTCGTTCAACCGTTGGGCCAGCGACGAGATGGCGCGCGACGATGAGCACCGCCGCAGCGTGTTTGCAGTCGATCCCAACGGGACAGCTGCACTGGCTTCGGTAGACGCTGACAGAGCCCGATCGTGAGCTGGCCAAGAACACGGTGACGGCGTAGTCGTCTCGTACGGTGCCCTTCACCCGGCCGGTGACGATCAGCGCGTCGGCCTCGAAGTTGACGTCGTAGACGTGCCCGGATTTGGCGTAGACCATGGCTCTGGCGAAGGCCTCATGGCCCACCATCTGGATGATCGCTTCATGACTCAGAAGCGAATTCCATGACGCCATCACGCTTTGCACCTTAGTCGCGGGTACTCACAGATCAGTGACCGTGGAGAGCCGCTGTCTACCCCGAAGACGCGGTGTGGAGCCAGGGTGGGACAGTGTGTCGACAGCATCATCTCGAGGCGCTGGTTTCAGCGAGCGCGGTGGCGGGAATAAGGAACTCGGAAAAGGGCAGTACAACGACATAGGGAGGATCACATGAGCGAATCACCACAGGGTCCCAGCGAGGGTGTCGAGGATCTGGAAGGTCCGGCGGACGGCGGCGCCTCGGGAGTTCCTGGCATCCAAGATGGCGGAGCTGACGGCGGGGCCGATGGTGGCGCCGACGGCGGTGCGGACGGTGGAGCAGATGGCGGAGCCGACGGCGGAGCCGATGGCGGAGCAGACGGCGGAGCAGACGGTGGAGCAGATGGCGGAGCCGACGGCGGTGCAGACGGTGGAGCAGATGGCGGCGCAGACGGTGGCGCCGTTCGCTGAGGACTCCATCCTCGCTCGACTGGTTGCCGTCGACCGTGGCCAGTTCGCAAGTCGGTACTGGGGACAGGAGCCGCTGCTGTCCCCAGCCGCTGATCTTCCGGGCGGCATAACCGAAGTCCTGGATGCGAACGCGATCGACGAGCTCGTGTCGATGCGTGGTCTCCGGACGCCATTCCTACGGGTTGCCAAGAACGGCACCACTCTGGCCGACAAAGCCTTCACCGCGCCCGGCGGCGTTGGCGCAGGAATAGCCGATCAGGTGAGCGATGACAAGCTCACACAGCTGTTTGCCGACGGCTCGACGCTCGTGCTACAAGCCTTGCATCGTGTTTGGCCGCCCATTCTCGAGTTCTGCCAAGGGCTCGCCGCTGAGCTTGGTCATCCGGTCCAAGCCAACGCGTACATCACGCCGCCGCAGAACCAAGGCTTCAGCGCTCACTACGACGTACACGACGTCTTTGTCTTGCAGATGGAAGGTGAGAAGCAGTGGCGGATCCATCGTCCTGTGCTGGCCTCGCCGCTCCGCGATCAGCCTTGGAACGACCGTAGGGCTGACGTTGAGAAACGGGCGGACGAAGCGCCGCTGATGGAGGTACTCCTCAAGCCTGGCGATTGCCTCTACCTCCCCCGCGGATATCTCCACGCTGCCACCGCGCTCGGCGGGGTGAGTACTCACCTGACTCTCGGCATCCATGTCTGGACTCGCTTCGCGCTGGCCCAGCAACTCGTGCACGACGCCTTGCGGACCCTCGCGGACGATCCAGTGATGCGGGCGTCTCTGCCGCTCGGAGTCGACGTCTCCGACCCCGGTGAGATGCGTCAGGATTTCGACGTGGTCGCTGCTGTGTTAGCGGATGCCCTCGAGCATGCAGATCTTGATCAGATGTCCGAGTCGCTGTTGCACGATGCTCGGTCAAACCAGCGTCCGGCGCCCATCGGCCCCCTCAAACAGCTTCACGATGCCGAGGCGCTCACTGCCGACACTCGGCTTGTGCTTCGCCGCCATCTGGTCGCATCTGTTGATCACACCGGATCAGGCACGCTGGTGCGCAGCCGCGCTGGAGATATGGCAGTGGCCGAGGACGATGTTGGGCCGCTCAAGGCTCTGCTGACCAACGGGGCAGCTGACGCTGGTGATCTGGGTCTGGATCTGGCGCGACGCCTGCTGCTCGCTGGCCTGGCCACTGCGGAGTGAGTCAACCAGACCCGGCGTTCCGGTGCGCGGACGCAGCGCGCCTACGAGCGGATTCCTTGGCCGGTTCGGCCCCTCCGGCGCGCCGCTGGCTGCTGCTAGAGCACCCCGGCCCCTGGCGGATTGATGCAATCGCAGGCTCTGGAATAGATCCCGGTGTCCTGTCGACCTTGATCAAGAAGGCTGGCGCGGCAACGCGGATCTTGCTCATTCGCCGACCGGGACGGATCGACCGGCGCGCAGCCCGCCGATGGATCCTCGCTGGGCTCGACTCGACCACTGTCACCGGCCGCTGGCGAGACGACAACGACCTCCTGGAGGCTGCCGACGCCCTGATCGCCGCGCCCCCGCCGCCGATGGCACCACCGCAACCTCTGATCCTTGTCTGCGCGCACGGCGTCCATGACGTCTGTTGCGCGCTTCGAGGCCGTCCAGTAGCTCTGGAGCTAGCGTCACGATGGCCGGAGCTGGTTTGGGAATGCAGCCACATCGGCGGCGACCGGTTCGCTCCGAATGTGGTCTTGCTGCCCGACGGCTTCTACTACGGCAATCTCGACCCAGCCAGCGCGGTGGACACAGTCGAAGCACACTTGGCCGGTACCGTGCTGCCCGACCGGCTCCGCGGCATGGCGCGTTACCTGCCACCCGTTCAGGCCGCCGCCATCGCCGCGTATGAACGCTATGGACCTCTCAGTCCCTCAGATGTGATCGTGCGGGCCACCGAGCACATCGGGCCGCACCACGGGCACGGCTCGGAGACCATCGTCGATCTCGTCATCGAGCCTCAGCAGCGAATGTTCAGAGTGCAGATCCTGTCCGTTCGGCGCCCTGAGGCCCAGCTAACCTGCCGCGCGACCCGCCAGACGCCAGCCACCGAATACCGGATCATTGACTTTTCGCCAAAGCTGCGAGCGTCGGATATCGCGCGTCCGCCGTGCTGAGGAGAAGCGAGCAGACACGCCTTTTCGTCTGCGAGCGACGACGAAGTAGGCGGATCCAAAGCGCGCGATGCGCGAGCAGCTCTGAAACTAGTGAGCAGCTAGATTTGCCTGCCCGGCAAGTGGTCGATAACGACGAAATCCCGGCTGGATATCGTGTCGTTTGGTACCGCTTCCCTGATGATCGACTCTGAGGAGGAAGACCGTTGCCGGTCCTGCACGTTTCCGTCACTTCACCCCTTTCACCTCAGGAGGCCCTGCTGCGGCTTACCGATTTCAGCCCCGCGAGAGCTGAGGCTTGGGCTGGGGTCGACGACGACAACCTGACCGTGCACGGCAAGGGCGACGGCTGGGCGGAGGTCACTGAGGGCAACAAGTTCGGCTGGGAGCGGGAACGCTACACCTGGGATGCTGCAGCCGGCACGGTCTCCGCAGTCACCCTGAACTCCAACATCTGGGCGCCCGGCAGCGGGTGGAACTACACGATCGTGCCTGATAGCGCCGGCAGCCGAGTCGAGGTCACTGCGGTTCGTAAGGGCTACGGAATCAGGGGAAAGCTCGTCGGCGCCCTGTTGTCGCTGATCGGCAAGCGCTTGATCACTTCGAGCACGACGGCCGCCCTCGCCGCTCGGTAGTCCACCCTCACGATTGCCCGAGGCGGCTACCTTCGTGATCTTCAGTGATCATGAGGTCTCTTCGGCTGTGGCGCCCTTTGAGCATAAGGTCAGGTCCATGAGCGGCCCGACATTCGAGCATCGAAACGGCATGGAGATTGCCACTTTCACTGATGCATCACAGTGGGAAGCCTGGTTGGCCACGCATGGCGCGGAACGCCGAGAGATCTGGATGAGGATCGCTCGTGCGGACTCCGGACACACGACCGTCACCGCGGATCAGGCGCTGGACGTCTGCCTGTGCTACGGCTGGATCGACAGCCTGCGTCGCAGTGACGAGGGCGGCTATTTTCTCCAGCGGTACTCACCCCGCCGCCCAGGCAGTCCGTGGTCAAAGATCAACGCTGCCAAAGTGGAGGCACTGCTCGCGGCTGATCGGATGCAGCCGGCGGGGCTTGCCGAGGTTGCTGCCGCAAAGGCGAACGGGCGGTGGCCACGCGACCTCAGCTGACCGACCGAGCATTGGGATGATGGCTGAGACGAGAGGAGCAAGATCATGGCAGCGAAGTTCGAGCTGTACAAGAGTCCCAATGGCGAATACCGGTGGAGGCTGAAAGCCAGCAACGGGCAGGTCATTGCGACGGGCGGCGAAGGCTACTCCTCCAAGACTGCGGCGCAGGGTGGTATCGAATCAGTGAAGCGCGACGCTGCCTCCGCTCCTGTCGTAGACGCTTAGACCCGTCACAAGGTTGACCGTCAGGTTTATGAATCCGGCGCGGTCTGGGCAGCCCACAGGTCGGGTCCGAAGACCTCGGAAGGGAAGTTCCTTGGCGCTTGGCGACGTTCAGGTGCGTGCATGCATCGCAAGGCCACGAGGGAGGGATACCGGGTCGCATGTCGACCGAGGAGAACGCCGCGAGGTGCGTGCCTGGGCGGCGCGAAGCGTCAAGAGATTTCCCTTCCAGGGAACTAGGGTCCTTTGACCCGTGCGTTGCAGTCCAACGACGCAAGCTGACCCGAGGAGACACAGGCATGGCCAAATTGATCTACACCGCGATTAGCTCCCTCGACGGCTATGTGGCTGACGCCGAGGGCAATTTCGATTGGAGCGCGCCGGACGATGAGGTGCATCGGTTCGTCAACGAGCTCGAGCGGCCGATCGGCACATACCTGATCGGGCGTCGGATGTATGAGGTCATGCGCTACTGGGAGACCGCGCCCACCGGCAATGACGAGCTGTCAGCGGGGCAGGAATACGCGAAGATCTGGCAGGCAGCCGACAAGATCATCTACTCCAAGAGCCTGGAGCAGGTGTCCAGCGCCCGAACCCGAATCGAGCGGGAGTTCGACCCCGAAGCGATCCAGGACCTCAAAGCCGCTGCGACTCGCGACCTCTCCGTGGGCGGTCCCACGCTGGCTGCCCAGGCGATCAAGCTCGGGCTGGTCGATGAGTGTCATCTGTTCCTCTCCCCCATCGTGGTTGGAGGAGGCAATCCAGCCCTGCCCGACAATGTCCGCCTAGGGCTTGAGTTGCTGGACGAACGCCGATTCGGCAACGGCGTGGTCCATCTGCATTACCGCGTCAAGGCGTGACTCGATCACCCAAAGAGCACTGCCCGACGATCGGGGTTGCGCAGTATCCGGCCGAACACAACGGCCAACATGATCACGATAGCGATCACCGCGGCATTGCGTACGGAATTCGAATCTGTGGCCACCGCCACGGCGAGCAACGCCCAGCAGGCCGTGAGAAGGAAGCCGACAACCGCCACGAGCCTTGAGACGACGAAGAGCGACATGATGGTGGCGCTGACGACCAGCACAACGCCGATTTCATTCACCCAGCGTGCCGAGGCAGGCATACCCCAGGAACGAAAAGTAGTGGCAAAGCCCGCTGCCGCCGCCAGGGTTGCCCACCCCAGGTAGATCATCACCGGCAGCCGGAGAAAGACCTCCTCCGCCGTGGTGGATGCGGGCCCAACCAGCAGGAAGGCCCGAGCGGCGATGACCAGATAGATGACCAAGATCACAATCAGGATCTGGGCGAGCCAGAGCGTACGGGTTCCGAAGACCGGCACCCAAAGTGCGCTCGTGGTGAAGGCGCCAAACAGCCACCAACCCGTCAGCCGGTGGACCGTGCGCTCCTGCTGGCTCGGCAACAGCTGATAGATGGCAAGCGCAATGCAAGCCGCATAAATCAATAGCCAGACGCCGAATGCGTAGCCAGCCGGAGTGACGGGACTGATGTTGGCATCAGAGATCGCGCCGGTGTTGGAGTCTGGTCCGAGCGCCCACGTGGTCACCGGAGCTGCGACTGTCTGAGCCACCGCAGCCACGGCGACAAGGATGACGCGGACGCGGTCACTGGTATGGGCCATGGCCCACATTGTGCCTGCCGAACTGGGCCCATGGTCCAATGCGGGTCAATAAGCGGCAGTCGCTCAACATCCCACGCTGCATGGGATATTGGCGCCGCACACAGCGTGCATGCCATGCACAGCGTGAACATCCCACGCTGCGTGGGATGTTCGCTATCAGATCAGCGAGGCGACAAGCGCGATGAGTGGTGGCACGCTCTCGCCAAGGGCGCCGACGATGCTCTTGCCTCGCTCGCCACCAAACCCCAGCCGGTCAGCGATGAAGAGCACAACGCCACCCAGGACCATGAACAGGCAGATGTAGATCACCAGCGTCCGGCCAACCGCTACGTTGCCGCTCATCCAAGCGATCACGCCCACGATCATTCCGCAGCCGAGAAACAGGTTGTAGAAACCGACACCGAAAGCCCATACACGCACGGCCGGGACATAAGGAAGGCCGAAGACTCCCTGATGCACGCTGGGGCGCTCGATCAGGAGCGCCTCCCACACGAAGACGACGATGTGGGTCATCGCCGCAAGAAGGGCGAAGATCCACACGACGACTGTCACGAGACAGGCTCCAGGCCGGCAGTCTCGAAGCCGGCAATGGTTACATCATGGCGAGCCAGGACCTCCTGGATCTGTTGCGTGACCTCCTCGATCGGATGGCCGTGAGGCACAGCAGCGTCGAGGTCGGCGAAGAACATGCCCATGGCTCTGGTCAGGCCTACCGCCAGGTACTTCACCGTCGTGCTGAGCACCGTTTCGGTGTGCAGGGCCCCCGGCGGGATGGTGATCGCCGAGCCGGGCCCAAGGTCGAAGGCCTCATCCTCGACCCGGACAATCATTCGGCCATTGAGGACGTAGTAGGCCTTGCGCCCAGCCGGTCCGGTGCAGTGGTGTGGTCGGCCCTCGCGGCGCATCGACCTCGAAGAGCTCATATTGACCGTCGGTATGTTCCGCATCGATCTTCACCGTGAGAACCGCGTCCGGCAGGGTGAGCTCGCTACCCTCGCCAGGGGCGGTGTGCTGAACCAGATGAGTCATACCAGCGACGCTAGGTTTGCTGCCTGATCGCGTCGATCCCAGAATTCTGGGAATGCTCGGCCGCCGAAACAATGAAACACTTCTCTTGTGTGGGAAGAGCGGGCATACCGCACGCGCCGGGAGATCGCGGCCCTGGCCGCCTCTGGGCTCGGCGTCAGTGATCTGCACGCCGCGGCAATCCGTCTGGTCGACGACAAGGTCGGTACCGACCTCACCTGCTGGGCAACCATCGATCCCGAAAATCTTGCGATCAGCATGATGACGAGCGGCGAAGCCCAGACACCTCCGGAGTATGAGCCATTGCTCGCCGAATCCGAGTACTCAGCCGACGAACCGCATAGGTTTGCCACCCTTGTGCTTCGCAAGGAATCGATGGCCAAGCTGTCGGATATGCCAGACCGTGACCGCAATCGGAGCCTCAGATTCAACAATGTCTGGCGGCCGTTGGGGGTCGATCAAGAGCTTCGCGTGTTGTTCCTGGCTGACGGAACCTGTTGGGGCGCTGCCGGCATGGTACGGACAGGCCACGACTTCACAGATCGCGAGACCGCCTTCCTCGTTGCCGTAGCGCCGGCCATTGCTAGCGCCACCAGGCTGGCGGTGCGCTCTGAGGCGCGCCGACTGATACCGGGTGGTCAGCCAGCGATCGTGGTCGTGGGTCCGCGCGGTGAGCTTCGCGCGATAACCGCTGCCGCACAAGAATGGCAAGAGCGGTTTGATCAGATCGCCCCAGGTCGCTTCATGGTGATGATGCAGCTCATGGCCGGTGGTGCTCGCACCGCAACCTCAGGTGCCTTCCGCGCCCGACTGCGCGACGCGCGCGGACAGTGGGCAGTGCTCGAGGCGAGCCCATTGATCGGTGAGGACCATGATCAGGTCGCGGTCACCATCGAGCCGGCGAGCGGCGATCACCTGATGAGCTTGCTGCTCTTGGCGTACGGTCTGACAGCGCGCGAGCGCGAGATCTGCCGTGAAGTGAGCAACGGGCACTCGACCTCTGACATCGCTGGCCGTCTCTTCATCTCCAGCAATACCGTGCAAGATCATCTAAAGTCGATCTTCGGCAAGGTCGGCGTACGTAGTCGTGGTGAGCTGGTGGCCCGGCTCAGACCGGAGGCGGCCACGTCCTACTTTGAGTAGCTGCCGGCAAGTCATGCGGTCCTTTGGTGGGTGAGCGAGCAGTTCCTCCGACAGTCATCGCAGGGCATGCCTACCGGAGCGGGCGGATGGCATCCCCCGCACGTACCGTGCCGGAGACGAGCACCCGTACATGCATGCCCCGTCGACGCAGCTGCCGGCCGACCCGACTGTTGGCCCACCGCAGCGAATCAGCGCCGAACCGGCCAGCGAACTTCGCGCACCCGGTGTGGGGTGGTTCGGTCACCTCAGCCACCGCCTCGCCGATCTGCAGCCGGGTGCCCGCAGGCAGGTTGTCGATCGAAATGTCGAGGTCAACGATCAGCTGGTCTCCGGCAAGCTGCCAGCGGTCGCGGACGCCCGCAACGGTGGCCAGCACCCGGCTGTTCATGATCGTGATCTGTCGGAGCGGGTCCGCCCTTCCACTGGCGGTGTCAGCCCCCCGAGCCTCCCAGTTGTCCCCGCGGAGCCCGTGCACCGCATCAAGGACGCCATGCTGCAGGACCTTTCGCTCCTCAACAGCGGGTCGGCTGACGATCATCTCGACAACGCCCTCATCTGTCGGGGAGGGGCCCAGGCGGGCCGCTACCTGCTCGAGCTCAGCAAGCCGACGATGGTACGGAACATGCTCGGCGAACTGTTCGGCAACGCTCTGCTTGATCGTGCTCATGTTCTGCTCTCTGGTCGACTCGGGTCATCTGAGCATTGCTCCATAAATCCCGGTCCCGCAAGTGGTTAACGACCAGTGTCCGCCCGACAAGTGCGTCGCCGGAACTCCAGGTGATCACGCCGGCGATCGGCCGCTGCAAGAAACAGACAAATGCAGGAGCAGTGACTCAGCCCTTCATGTGACGAGCGAGCAGGGTGAGATCGGCAGGACTTAACCGGCCGCCAGAGGTTTTGGCCTGGTGCCAGAACGGATAAGGCAGCGGCTGGGCGCTGACCTTGTCCAGACGCTCCACTTCGTCCGCCGCTAGCGTCAGTTCAGCGGAGGCGAGATTGTCCGCCAGCTGCTCCTCGGTCCGGGCACCCACGATCACCGACGTCACTGCGGGCTTGCCCATGGTGTACGCCAGTGCAACCTGAGCCGCGGAGACGCCATGATCGTCCCCTATTGCCACAAGCTCCTCGATGGTGTCGTAGAGCTTGTCCTCGTAGTACACGGGCGGCTCACTCCACTCAGTCAGATGCCGGCTGCCCGCAGGCGCCTCCACGCCACGGCGGTACTTGCCGGACAGCAGGCCACCGGCTATCGGGCTCCACACCAGGATGCCGAGGCCCTGATCTACCGCAACCGGCACCAGCTCGTTCTCGATGTCACGAGCCTGGAGCGAGTAGTAGAGCTGCTGGCTGACGAAGGGTGTCAAGCCCTCACGATCAGAGATCCACAGGGCCTTCATCACTTGCCAGGCGGCGTAGTTGGAGCAGCCGATGTAGCGCACCTTGCCGGACTGTACGAGGTGGTTGAGGGCGTGCAGCGTCTCTTCGAGCGGAGTCTGGCCATCCCACTCGTGTACCTGGTAAAGGTCGATGTAGTCCGTGCCAAGGCGACGCAGGCTGTCCTCAGCGCCCCGGATGACGTGGTGCCGAGACAGTCCGGCGTCGTTCGGACCCTCCCCCATAGGCATGCGCACCTTGGTCGCGATGAGCACATCATCCCGGTCGGAGCCGAGCGCCTTGCCCAGGATCTCCTCGGACAGGCCGCTGGAGTAGACGTCTGCGGTGTCGAACAGGTTGACGCCGGCGTCCCGGGCCAGTTCGATCTGCCGCCGCGCCCCCTCGACGTCGATCTGGCCCACAGGAGAAGCCCATCCTGTGCCGCCGAAGCCCATGGTGCCGAGAGTGATGGTCGAAACACGAAGGCCGGACCGGCCAAGCTGTCGATACTCCATGCCGCGGAGTCTAGGGCCACAGCTCGACCGGGCCGCGCCCGCCTAGAGCCTCAAGTTCCGCTGCCTCGACCCGGAGTGATCGTCTTGACGGCTGTGATGGGAAACGTGCGCCTCGAGTGCCCGCCGGAGGACTGTTTCGACGGCTGTGATGCGAAACGTACGGCCGAAGCGCCCAGTCGACTACATCTCGCCGGCGGAGACGTTGATGACGTTGCCGTCCGGATCGGTGAACCAGACCGACTTCATGTCCTCGCCCACCATGGAGGCCACGCCCTCGTTCCACTCCAGACCCTCTGCTTCGAATGTCATGAACGAGACGCCCTTCTGACGCAGCGCTTGGACCTCGTCATCGAACGCCGCCAGCGGCACATCGAAGCTCACCGCGGTGGCCTTATTGGTCCCGGCGTACTCGGATTGATAGACGAACACCATTGCGTTGCCGGACTTGTAAGACACCCCAGCCACGCTTTCCCGCTCGGGTGTAAACCCAAGCCTGTCTTCATAGAAGGCGCGGGCCTTGGCCAGGTCTCGCGTCGGGAGAGTAGCGACGGGTGTGTGCTGCGACAACATCGATACGCCTTCCTGGATCGGGTGTGTTCTGACGGTACGCCACATCCCAGGAGCCGAGGTTTAGGGATCCTTCCGTAGTGAGGTCAGCACGTGCACCGGGAGGGGATCCCGCTTTCCCTTCAGTTGAAGTGCGCCCAGTGGCGTTGTGACAGCGTCAGGCAGCAGTGCCTTGGTATCTGGGCCGATAGCCACACCGCCCGGCGGGGCCTGGCCCTCGATGCGGGAGGCGATGTTGACGGTGTCGCCCACGATCGTGTGTGTACGCCCGCCCGCGGCACCCAGCAAACTCACTGATACCGGTCCCGAGTTGATCCCAACCCGGAACCGCGGCCAGTCAGGATGCTGCTCGATAAGGCGGGAGGTCGCTTCCTGCAGCGCAAGCCCAGCGCCGGCAGCACGTTCCGCGTGATCAGGCTGATCACCACGCTTGTTGAACGTCACCATGAGCGCGTCTCCGATGATGCGGTCAACATCGCCGCCGTAGGGTGTCTTGACCGCAGGCACTGCAGCCCCGAAGCACTCGTTGAGCATCCTGGTCACCTCGTCGGGCTGATGCGTCTCGGAGAATGCGGTGAACCCCTGCAGGTCGGCAAACAGCACGCTGATCTCGCGGTTGCCAGCGCTGGTTTGGGACAGATAAAGCTCAGCGAACCTTTCCTCGCGCCAGGCGGCTCGCGCGCTCAATGCCACGAGACCAAATGCAACAAGAAGCAGCACGTGCCACTCCCACCACGAAAGGCGCCAGTTGCGGGCAAAGGTAATCGCGATCATCGACTCAGCGAGGAGTATGAACGCCGATGGCACCGCCAACAACATCAGGGAGGGATGGCGTAGCCACAGTTGGACGTAACGCACTGCGCTCCATACGTAGAGCAGCACCGCTGGCACGGCGAGCCACAGCGGAAAGGCCTCTGCACCGGGCGGCTGGTTGAGTGGCGGCAGCCCAGCAACAGACCACACTCCCCACACCACCATCAAGGCGAGTAGCGCTAGTCGCAGGCGCTTACCGAGGCGCACGCTGCGGACCGCCCTATCTCCAGACAGTTCCCGTGTCGACAGTGCCGCGAATATCGACCCGATGGCGACACCCACCGGAGTGGCAATCGCGAAGCCCGTGTTGCTCTTGGCGAGCAAGATCCCCGGGGTCGCCAGGGCGTGCAGCGCGAGGAAGCCGGCTGAGGATAGGAAGGCGAGCGAGACGTAGAGCAGGCGTGCATCTCCACGGCGTCCAGCCGCCTCACCCGTGACGTACGCCAGTACGGCGGAGATGAGCGCAGTGCCCAGTACCAACCAGAAGTGCGCCGGGTGATTCTCCCACCGAACGTCGAGGTCCGGCCGCTGCAGCAGCATAACCAGGCCTAGCAGCGGCACCGCCAAGATCGCGGCGGTCAGGCCGATACGCGTTGCGCCCCGCATGGACTCAGTCACCTCAGTCCCGCGGTGCGGCTAGGAATTGGTGAATTTCGGAGACGACGACAGACCCCTCTCCGACGGCGGATGCCACTCGTTTGACCGAGCCGGATCGTACATCGCCGACTGCAAACAGCCCGGGAACAGTCGTTTCGTGAGGATGTGGTGAGCGTGGCAGCTTCCACGAATCGCAGGCCGCTGCCTCGGCTCCCGTATACAGGAAGCCGTACGGGTCGCGATCGACCTCCGCCGGGAGCCAGTCCGTCCGTGGCCTTGCCCCAATCATCACGAACAGGCTCGCCAAGGGTAGGTGCTGCTCCTGCCCGTTGCTGCGGTCGCGCAGTGTGATCCATTCCAGCTGGCCGTCGCCGTGCCCGCCGACCACCTCTGTGTTCACGTGGACCTTGATCATCGGCATCGCAGAGATGGCGTCGACCAAGTAGGCGGACATGCTGTCCGCCAGTTTGGACCCTCGAGCGATCAGGTGCACGGATGCGCAATACCTTGCCAGGTGCAGCGCTGCCTGTCCCGCGGAGTTGCCCGCACCCACGATGCCGGCACGTAGACCGGTTAGCGCTTGGGCAGCCGTGACGCTCGATCCGTAGTACACACCATGGCCACTGAGCTCCTCCAAGCTCGGGACTCCGATGCGTCGGTAGGAGACTCCCGTGGAGATCACCACAGCACGGGCCCAGACCTCACCGACGTCTCCGACCTGTGCCAAGAACCCGGCGCCTTGCGGCGTAAGCCGTTCCACCTCTCTGGTGACAACGAAACGGGCGCCGAAAACCCAGGCCTGTTGATACCCGCGCTGCACCAGCTCCGCACCACTCAGCCCTCGGGAAAAACCAAGGTAATTCCGGATCAGGGAACTGGATCCGGCTTGGCCCGCCGATTGCCTCGCGCTCCACGACGACGGTACGGACTCCTTCCGAAGAGGCGTAGACGGCCGTCCCGAGGCCGGCTGGTCCCGCACCGACGACCAGCAGATCGAAGTCGCGGTCGACATCGGACAAAGTCGTCGGGATGCCCCAGGCCTCGAGGATCTCGGCGTCCGTGGGATCGACCAGGCGAGTGCCGCCAATGGCCGGCATCCAGACCAACACCTCGCCCTCAGCGTGCCCGATCTCCTCGAGGACCTTTTGACCGAGCTCGGAGGCACGCGAACGAAAGGTGTGCGGGATGCCGTTGCGGCTCAGCAGGTCGCTCACCGCGTACGCGCGTCCGCTGTGCTGCGCTGCAACGACGACCACTTCACGCATGTTCGTTGGCTCGCTGCGTGACCATTCCATGACGAACTCAGCAATGACGCGGTGAAACAGCTCGTCGGGCGTTATCCAGGGCTTGAGCACGTAGTAGCTGATGTCGCCAACAGCCATGCTCCGCAAGATCTTCTGCGCAGATTCGGGATGCGCCCAAGCGCCCCAGGCCACGAGTAGAGCGCGCTTCGCGTTTGGGTGGAGGGTTCTTGCGGTCTCAAAGATCTTGGTTCGAGCGTCGTCAGGAAAGGATTCGTCCACCAAGACAACGGCCACTCTCTCTTGCCGGTCTTTGGCCCCGTGGAGCATGCGTAAGGCGTCTTCAGGAAGAAGCTCCCCACGGACTCGAAAGTCGGCGCCGAAAGCGCGCTGCAGCTCCCCCTCGATCCGTCCCAGCTGGCGCGCATCCGCGTCGACCGCCAAAAGCAGCGGCCGATCACCCCATTCCGCGACGGCCATGACACCAGGCTAGGCACATAAGCGTTCGAGTGGGGGAACGCCCCTCCGCAATGTCAGAGTCAGAAAAGACAGCGTGGACAGCGCGGCCGAAACTGCCGCCAAGTTGCAGCTCAGAATCATTCAGAGATGCAGTTTGCCCGCAGTTTCTTCTACGGCGCCGACCGGTGTCATTGTCCGAGCAAGTCCTTCATCTTGTCGGCTGGTCCCCGATGAGTTGGGTGATCCTGAACAGTTGGCCAGCTCGCTCGCTGCGCCGATCTCCGAAGATTACGGACTAGCGGCGTCGCGCCAGCTGTACACGGGTCGGTAGCCGAGCAGCCGTCTGGCCTTCTCGATCGAGAGCAGCGTGTCGTGTTCGCCGAGGTCACCGCGCACCTCGACATCGGGATAGAACTCCTTGACCAGGGCGGCGTTAGGTCGGGACATTACGGTGTCTGCGTTCGCAATGATGAAGACTTCGGTTCCGGTCAGATCGGACTCGAGGGCAAGGCGGACAGCCTGCGCACCGTCTCGCGCGTCGATGTAGCCCCACAGATTCCACTTCCGGGAAGCCGGGTCGTCGTCGAAGGAAGGAAAGCGCGCGTAGTCGGCGGGTTCCATCACGTTCGAGAACCGCAGTCCGATCATCTTCAGCTCCGGGTTCCAACGGCACAACTGGACGGCCATAGCTTCTTCAAGCGTCTTGACCAGTGAATAGGTGGACTCGGGCCGGGGTGGGTATTCCTCGTCCACAGGGACGTACGGCGGCGGCGTCTCGAACGGCAGGCCAAGCACGGTCTCGCTGGACGCCCACACGATGTTGATCACACCGGCACGCCGCGCCGCGCTGACGACATTCCAGGTGCAAGCAATGTTGTTCATGAAGGTCAGGTGGTCCGGCACGATCCCGGGCGCAGGGACAGCGGCGAGGTGCACTAACGCGTCCGGCCGGGCGTACCGCTCCTCCACCCCGAGCATTGCGTCCAGCACCTGTCCGTAGTCAGTCAGGTCGATCGGAACAAACACCGCCCCACTCTCCGAAGGCGCACGCACCCGATCGAACACAACCACATCCCAACCATGGCGTATCAACTCATCGACGCAGGCCCGCCCGAGCTTGCCTGCACCCCCGGTCACGACAACACGCGCCATCGTCTGCCTCCTTAGATTGAGCGCACTGTCAGCTTTGTCGGCGGGATGCCGCCCACACAGTGCACGGTCGAACGCGCCCGATGATGGTTTCCGTCCCGCCCCGCTCGCTGCCGTTGCGGTCGGCAGTGTCGAAGAAGTTGAAGTCCATCCCCGCAGCCTTGCACTTTCGAGCAGCGGCCGGCCATCGAGGTGGACCGGAGTGGGCCTTGGTGCCCACATGGCAGCCGCCCACATGATCGACTGAATGCGCCCGGCATCCCGACAGATCATCACCGCATGCTCCGCGGCGAGGTCTAGTCTGAGCGTCGAGGCGAGCGCGTGGCAGGATCCGGGATGCCCGACGAGGGGGGACGCATGAACGTTGTGCTGGGCTTTCTGGTCGTCATTGTCGTCGCGGCGATCACGGTGGCAGCGATGCTGCTGGTGCGCCGAAGGGCTCCGGAAGGGAGCTACTTCACCGACGGTGACCGGGCCTCTGGTGTTTTTGGTGTTCTTGCCACCGGGTTCTCTGTGCTGCTGGGATTCATCATCTTTCTTGCCTTCCAGTCCTACGACGACGCCCGCATTGGCGCGGAGAATGAGGCAACGATTGTTGCGCAGCAGATCCAAACGGCGCAGTTCCTACCGCCGGATACGGCCAAGGAGCTCACCGGCGAACTGGTGTGCTACGGGCGGTCGGTCGCAGGAGCGGAATGGGACGCGATCAACGCTGGGACGCTGGGGGACGAGATAAACCCATGGGGCGCGGAGATGTTCCGTACGATCGCCAAGGTCGCGCCAAGGACGGCGACCGAGCAGTCGGCGTACGACCGCTGGATGGACCAAACGGTGAATCGGCAGCAGGCGCGCAACGACAGGGTCCACTCCGCGGAGGGAATCATTCCACTGCCCCTCTGGCTGGCTCTCTTCGTGATCTGTGGTGTGATCTTCGGGTACATGCTGTTCTTCGCCGACCGAGGTGAGGGAGCCGTGACCCAAGCCATGCTGATGGGGAGTCTGACGGTTGTGATCACTCTCTTGATGCTCCTGGTCGTCTTCTTCAACCATCCGCACGGCAGCGGGGTGGGCCGGCTGCAGCCGACGGCGATGGTACGAGCACTTCGCGTCATCGATGCCCAGCTCAAAGTTGCTGCTGTGGACGTCACGCCTCCCTGTGACGAGCGTGGGGTCGCGCGCTGAGATCAGCCGGCCGTCCAGGCCATAACACCGGCTTGATGAGATGCCGGGAGCGGCGCGCAACGGGTCTTCGGGCAACACCTCCGCGGGCGGTTCTCGGTGTTCCGGGCGGTGCTCAGCCACCGGTCGGTCGAGGCCGAAGCGTGCGTACCGCAAGAAGTCGGCAGAGTGCTGGCCGATAATCCTTGGCATGACTACGGAGCCGTCGCACCACCTCTCGGACAACAGCGACGACGGTCCGGCCAAGGCGCGCGTTCTCCTGGCCGAGGACGACGTCCTGCTCCGCGAGGGGTTGGCCAGCCTGCTCGAGCGATCGGGGTTCGAGGTCGTCGGGCAGACCGGCGACAGCGGGTGGATTCTCCCGCTGGTCCGCGACCTGACGCCCGATCTGGTCGTGCTGGACATCCGGATGCCGCCAACGAACACCACCGAAGGACTGGACGCAGCTCGGGAGATCCGCAAGGAATTCCCGGCGACCGGCATCCTGGTGCTGTCGGCTCACGCCGAGGTCGAGCAAGCAATGGAACTGCTGGCGACCGGCCAGCGGATCGGATACCTGCTGAAGAGCCGCGTGACGGATGTGGAGGAGTTCATCGAGACGCTGGAGCGGATCGTCAAGGGTGGCTCGGTGATGGACCCCGCGCTGGTCCAGGAGCTGGTGAGCGCGCGGCGGCGCAATGACCCGCTCGCCGTGCTCAGCCCGCGGGAGCATGAGGTACTCGCGCTGATGGCGGAGGGGAGGTCCAACGCCGGGATCGCCCGTCGTTTGTGGGTCACCGAGGGCACCGTGGAGAAGCACGTCCGGAGCATCCTCGCCAAGCTGAGCCTCCCGGAAACCGATGACGATCACCGCCGAGTGCTCGCCGTGGTCACTTTTCTCGAAGCCCGCTGACCGGACCAGCAGCGTTCACGCCGGGAGCCCGAGAAGGTCACGGATGGCGCTAGCGGACAGCCTGGTCTTGGGCAAGAATCCGGCTGCCGGGCAGGCCGCGATCAGGTCGGCGTAGTCCTCCTCGGCGTGGGTGGAGATCAAGATCACCGCAGACGGCGCCAGATCGACCTCACGGGTCAGCCGCCGTACGACGTCGAAGCCGCTCTGCCCACCGAGGTCGATGTCGACCAGGATGACGTCCGGTCCGAGCTCCGCGGCGCGCCGGATTGCGTCGGCGCCGTTCGTCGCCACGGCGACGACCACGATGCCCTCACGCTCCAGCAGGCCGCGCGCGGCCTCCAGGAAGCGAGGGCTGTCATCGACGATCAGGCAACGCATGCCTCCAGGATGGCGAGCAGCCGGCCCGCGCACATTCCGGCTACCTGGACCTTCCGGCGGCGGCCATGGGCGTCCTGCTGTCCGATGCTGCAGCGTGGCGCTGGCGGCCACGACGCGACCGTACCGATTGCAACCAGCAGGTACCGCAAGATTCCAGCCAACCAGTGAGCAGTTTTGCAGCTGGCGTCGAAGACACACGATGGCTGGAGGGCGAATCTAGGAGGCGTCCGCAGCCGACGGCCTGCTGCAAGAAGACCAAAGCTCGTCTTATTAGGGGGAATGGGATGCTCAAGGAGGAAGCGACCAGCGACGGTGCTACCCGCGCCTACTGCGAGGAGTCGATGTCCGGACCGCTCGTGTGGTTCTACACCAGCGAAAAACTCCGAACTGGAATGGAACGGCGGCTGGCTGCGCTCAAGGCCGCCACGGAGCAATGATCGGCCAGGCGTTCCACTGGGCAAACCTCACTGTCGCGTTTCTGCTGGAGCTGTGCGCCCTGGCAGCTCTCGGCTACTGGGGCCTGCGGACCGGAACCGGGCCCGTGACCAAGGCCGCGTTGGGGATTGGCGCCCCGCTGGTCGCGGCCGTTCTCTGGGGGCTGTTCGCAGCGCCCCGCGCCACATTCTCGATTCCGCTGGCCAGCGTGGCAGTGCAACTAGTGATCTTCGGCGGCGCCACGGTGGCGCTGTACGTCGTCGGCCGACACGGGCTTGCCATCACCTTCGTTGTCCTGGTCGTGGCGAACAGCGTCCTGGTCAGGCTCTGACCGCCGACCAGCGCCCACGCTCGCCGAGCCTTGCAGGGAGCAGGTAGACACGTTCCTGTACCCGCCCAATCGAGGCGGGCGCTGGCCGGGATGGCATCCAGCCCTCTTAAAGGCGAGCCTTGAAGCGCTGGTACCAGCGCGAGACAAAGGAGCAGTGATTCATGACCGATTCGAGAACGATGCATGCGGAAGCGGCGGGAACGGTCGATGTCGGCGGCGACCTGACGGTCAATCGCGTCGGCTTCGGCGCCATGCGTCTCACCGGTGAGGGCATCTGGGGCCAACCCGCGGACCGGCAGGAGGCGAAGGCGGTGCTACGCCGCGCGATCGAACTCGGCGTCAACTTCATCGACACCGCCGACTCCTACGGGCCCCACGTCAGCGAGGAGCTGATCAGGGAGGCGCTCTACCCGTACCCAGATGATCTTGTGATCGCCACGAAGGGCGGCCTCGAGCGCACCGGTCCGGGACAGTGGCCGGTCAACGGCCGGCCAGAGCACCTGATTGCGGCCTGCGAGGGAAGCCTGCGGCGGCTGAGGCTTGAGCAGATCCCGCTCTATCAATTTCACCGGCCTGACCCGCAGGTGCCGCTGGAGGAGTCGATCGGTGCACTAGTCGACCTCAAGGAGCAGGGCAAGATCCGGCATGTCGGGCTGTCCAATGTCACCGAGAACCAGCTGCGGCGCGCACAGCAATTCACTCCTGTGGTGTCGATCCAGAACCGCTACAACGTCGACGACCGCCGGTCGGAGTCAATGGTCGACCTCTGCGAGCAGGAGCAGATGGTGTTTCTGCCGTGGGCGCCGATTCAGGATCTGGACAACAACCAGACTGTGCGTGCGCTAGCGCAGCGCTATGACGCGACCCCGCGGCAGATCGTGCTCGCCTGGCTGCTGGCACGGTCACCGTCAATCCTGCTGATCCCGGGCACCGGATCGTTGTCACACCTGGAACACAACCTCGCCTCCGCCGGGCTCAAGCTGACCACGAGCGAGGTCGCGTCGGTCACTGACAGCACAGCTGTCGGGAGGGCCTGAGAGGGCGGATTCACGCGGCGGCGGGAGGGATGGCCCGGCGGCGGTACTTGCTATCTAGACGTGCGCTCCACAAGATCGATTGGCAAGTCGACCTCCAGCTTCGTGCCCTGCCCTGGTGGGCTGTCGATCAAGATCGTTCCGCCTAGTGCCTCGACCCGGTCAGTTAGGCCGACCAGCCCCGAGCCGTCGGCCATGGCGCCGCCGACGCCGTCGTCGTGGACCGATAGGTGGAGGCGACCGTTACGCGGCCGCAGTTCGACATGGGCCACGGACGCTCCGGCGTGCTTGGCGGTGTTGGCCAGCGCCTCAGACGCGACGTAGTAGGCGGCAACCTCGATCGGCTCAGGCAGGCGCTCCTGGACGTCAATGTCGAGCTCTACCGGAACGGCCGAGCGGCGGGCAAGCGCCTTGAGGGCTGGACTCAGGCCGCCTTCGGAAAGGATGGCGGGATGGATGCCGCGCGAGAGTTCTCGCAGATCCTCCAGGGTTTCCGTCAGGCCGTCGGCGATCTCAGCAAGCTGCGCCCGCAACTCGGGCGACTCGGGCGGCACGGCGGCCTCAGCAGTGCGAAGGTTCAACACCAACGACACCAGCCGCTGTTGGATGCCGTCGTGCAGGTCACGTTCGATCCGGCGGCGGGCCTGGTCACCGGCGGCGACGATCCGGGTACGCGAAGCCGCCAGCTCACTGCGGCTCTGCTCCAGCGACTCGGCCATGGTGTTGAAGCTTCGCTGCAGGACGCCGATCTCGGCGACGCCACGCTCTGGTATCCGCACGCTGAGGTCACCATGCGCGAGCCGGTCGGCCATAGCCGCGGCCTCTTGGACCGGCTTGACGATCGACCCCGTCAGATAGCTTGCGAACAGCACGATGAGCAGGATCGACCCGCCGAGACCGGCTGCCGCGGCGATAATCGCGCGACTCGCCGCGGCGTCTGAGCGCTGCTGGCGCGCGGCCGCTAGCTCTTGTTCCGTCGCGACGAACTGGTCGAACTCGGTACGAATGGCATCAATCCGTCGCCTTCCTTCCTCGGTCGCGGCCTCGCTTCGTGCGGCCGTCGCGTCCTGGCGTGCCGTGGTTACCAGCGGAATTGAGTAGTCGCGGAGATAGGAGGTAATGCTCTGGGTGATCCGCTGTGCCCGAGCCTGCTGCTCGGGGTTGTCCGCAACCAGCTGTTCCAGGTTGCTGGCCTCCTCCGGGAAGGCGACTTGAGCGTCCCGCCACGGTTGTAGGAAGCGCGCCTGCCCGGTGATAACGAACCCGCGCTGGCCTGTCTCGAGGTCGACCACCAGTCGCTCGAGCCTGTTGGCGACGACCAGAACTTCCTCGGATTGGCGGGCACGGCGTTCCGAGGTGCGCAGATCCGCGACCGAGGACAGCAGCACCGCGAACGCGGTCGCGATAACCAGCGCAAGCAGGCCACTCGCGATCACCATGCGACGAGTCAGCCCGCCACGCACCGCCAGCTCCGGTTCAGCGTGCTCATAGCCGCTAGTGCCCTGGAAGGGAAATCTCTTGACGCTTCGCGCCGCCCAGGCACGCACCTCGCGGCGTTCTCCTCAGTCGGCATACGACCCGGTATCCCTCCCTCGTCGGCCTTGCGTGTCGACGCCGCGCGTCGCCTTGCGACGACAGCCACGCACCTGAACGACGCCAAGCGCCAAGGAACTTCCCTTCCAGGGCACTAGTCTCGTCCACGACGATCGAGGAAAGCGCTCGCAGCCTGCTCGGCTGGGAATGCTGATCGCCGAGACATGACCGGCTTGCGGGGTGGTCCGTGGCGAGGACGACGTTCAGCTGAGGGACTTGGCTGGATTCAGGATCTCGATGGCAACGTATCCATGGACTCGGTGACAGGTGTCGCCGCGCCCAGCTCGGACTTCTCGGCTCGTACGCGCCGGCCCGCCAGGATCAGTATCCCGAGCGCCAGCAGGGCGAAGATCGCCTGGCCGATGAGATCGAGGGCGTCGTGGGGCGCCTGCACAAAGCCGTACCACGCATAGGTGAGGAGTGCTCCAGCGGCCAGCGCGAACCTGTGCTCTGCACTCCAGCCGATCCGCCTCGACCAGCGCCAGACCGCGAACGACGCCAGCCCGTAGAGGAGGAAGTAGGCCAAGATCAGCACTGCGGCGGGCAGCTTCAGCGAGTACGAAAGTCTGGTGACGGCCATGAAAGCGCTCGTCAACACGAATGCCGCCGCGCCCGCCACCCACGGACTCGGTGTCTGCCTCGGGTCTATCGCCTGAGTTACACGTCGCGTCGGTAACAGGAACGCCACCGCCGTTATGAGGGCTACCAGTACGAGCGAAAGGGCAAGTTGCCCGACGGAGAGCTGGTATCCCTCCCCGCCGACGAAATGGACCAAGACGACGCCGAGCACGAATACGACGCCGCTGATCACAAGGCCCTTCCGGCCGAGCCACGGGGATTCGCCACGACGGGCAAACAACGCCTCGGCAAGGGCGATCGAAACGCCGATGCTCCACACCGCATGCAGAGTGAGCACGAAGAACCACCATGGCCAGCCGACACCGAAGAGGTTGCCGTAGCTGAGGAGGTGCAGCCCTAAGAAATTCGGGTTGAACAAGCTCATGTCTGCAAGCCCTTCCTCGGCGACGCCGTACGCCACCCCCAAGATCAGGATGGTCGGCCACCCCCGCCCCGAGTGGCGGCTGAGTTCCCGAATGAACAAGGCACCGAACCCGTACATCGGGAGCACGATGAGGTAGCCGAGTATCAATCGCAAGGGCGTATTTCCGAGGAGCACCTCGCCGACGAATGGGGCGAGGAAAACCAGCACAAGCGCTGGAGCTATGCGACGTGTCATTCGGCAAGCATCGCGCCGAGGCGATTCCGGAGCATCGTGGTCAGCAGCAATCCTGTGCTACCTGCCAGCCGGAATGCGAAATGGAGGCTGGCCGCGATGCCACGCCATCGCCGTAAAGCGATTGTTGGGGGCACGCCACTCCTGAAGGAAAGAAGCCGGATGATGAAAGCCGCCGTGCTGCACGCCTTGGGCGAAGCGCCCAGCTACGAGGGCTTCGCCGAGCCCACGCCCAACAAGGAAGAGGCGCTCGTGAGCGTGAAGGCGGCCTCGCTGAAGAACAGCGACAAGATGATGGCCGACGGCTCCCATTACGACAGCCGCCGCCAGCTGCCCGCCGTGGTCGGCCTCGACGGAGTGGGGGTGCTGGAGGACGGCACCCGAGTGTATTGCGGTGGCCCTCGGCCGCCCTTCGGGACGATGGCGGAGAAGACCGTCGTGCCGAGAACCTTCTGCCTGCCGGTGCCGGATGCGGTGGACGATCTGACGGCAGCGGCCTTGCCAAATCCTGCAATGTCGTCGTGGCTCGCGCTGGCGTGGCGAGCGAGACTGGAGCCCGGCGAGACGGTGCTGATCCTCGGCGCGACCGGGGTCGCCGGGAGGCTGGCCGTCCAGCTCGCCAGGCACCTGGGGGCTGGACGCGTCGTCGGCGCAGGACGTAACGCGGAAGCGTTGGAGGCATTGGTTGACCTCGGCGCTGACGCCACCATCCGCCTCGAAGGTTCGGACTCTGAGCTGGAGGAAGCGTTCGCCGGCCCGGCACGAGACGGCGGCTACGACGTGGTCCTCGACTATCTGTGGGGCCGCCCGACGGAGGCGCTGGTTGCCGCACTCACGGGCCATGACGTGACGGCCGAGTCCAGGAGGACGCGTCTGATCCAGATCGGCGAGATGGCGGGACCGATCATCAAACTCCCCGCCGCGGCCCTGCGCAGTTCGGGTTTGGAGGTCCTGGGCAGCGGCGGCGGCAGCATCCCGCCGGCAGCTATCTTCGAGACGTTCCCGCGGCTGTGGGAGCTGGCCGCCAAAGGCGAACTCCGCATCGATGCCGAGCCTGTCCCCCTCACCGATGTAGCAGAGGCGTGGCAACGCAGCAACCTAAGCGGCCGCAGGCTGGTGCTCATCCCCTGAGCTTTGTTCCGGGTCCCCGGCACCTGCGCCGAAGTGGTGAGGATCGCCTCGCCACTCGTTGCAAACGATCGGGTCCTGATCAACTGGGGTTGCCCCTGAGGGCAGTGGGCAAAGAGATCACAGCGGTTGCGAGAAGCACCACTCCGCAACCGGCTCCCGCTACCGCACTGACGGCCAGGGACGAGGACCGCGCCACCGGAACGGCAGCAAGGCCGGCAATGGTTACCAGGGTCGCGGTGAGGTGAAGCAGCCGATATTTGAACAGCACTGCCAGCGGGAACAGGTGCACGCCAACGACGACTGCTACCCAGGCGGCGATCACGTCGGCCCTTCCAACAGCGGCGAACGCTCCGGCGCCGAGCCCTGCGAGCGCGAACTCGATGCCAACGACGATGCCGAAGACTCGACTGGTCTGCGCGTCAAGGGCCGTCGGCTCAGACCACTGGCGCCAGGTGAGGAGCGTGCCAGCGGCGCAGACCACCAGTGACAGGATCGAGCCGGCGACCAAGGCCCAGCGCCAGGCTTGGGGCGGTGAGTCTTGCGCCCAGCCAAACCATGCCGACCCGAAGAACCCGAAGACGGCGGCGGTGGCGGCTGCGTCTCGTGCATGCTGGGCGAGCGCATGAGATCCTCGCGCCGTTGGAGTTGGCGACCACGGCGTAGGCAGCCACGCCCACCGCTTCCTGCGCGGCGTCGTCAAGGGGCTCATCAGGAAATCTGCCTCGCGGTTGTTGGAGTCGATACCTATAGGTTCGCGCCAACCGGCACTCGGCGGCATCGCCACCAGCCGCCGTTGTGGCCTGCTGCCCCCAGGAGTCGGCCATTGCTGCTAGCCGGTAGCCGAACTGATCACCTGCTGTGAAGGCAGAGCCGCCGCCGTCTGCCGATGTGCCCAGCGGACCTCAGTCGAAATACGTCCTCGGAGGCTTCACTGGCCGGCAGGCTGCAGACGCTTCCGCGGAGCTTGTGCATGAACTAGCGGCTTCGCCGGTATAGCTTCCACAGGCGTCAGATCCACGGCCAGCGACTGCACGTACCTGACGAAGGCACTAGCCGATTCTCCGTTTTCAAAGCCTCCGAGGTAGTACCCGCGCCGTTCCATCCGGGTGGGTGCGAGCGGGTCGTCGCCCAACATTTCGTCGAGCGCACCGTCGAGGGTCGAGAGGTCCCACTCGATGACGTAGGCAGAGCGGCTGGAGGGAAATCGGGCTCGGAAAAGATCAGTCTTGTCGCCCGTGGCGACCATCGCGAACGGCTTAAGCGATTGCATGAAGTCGGTGACGACGCCGGACACATCGGCCACCATGGCGTCCGCAGCGTTGGCAAGCTCGGCAAACTTCGGGTCGTCCGCCGCCGGGCCCCAACGATGCGGCCGTGACGTCGCATCAGCATCGGCTTGGAGGAGCTTGTGAATCGCGGCAATCGCGGCGGCGGATTCGGGAAGTTTGCGGCGAGCCGGGTGCGGCCTGAAGATCACTGTTGCGTCGCGCGCAAGTAAGGCGGAGACGATAGCTGTGCCGATGGGAAGAGACGAGTGGTTGTCCATGGAGGCGGCGTGCCAGGTCGGTGCGTAGAGCACGACCGGCTTGTCGACGGTGGAGATTGCAGCCGTCACTGTCTCGATGTCTTCGATTTGGGGACGACCCAAAATCTTGAACTTCTCCCGTGGAACGTAGACCCCATGTGCGGCATAGCGGTCGATCGCCGCCTTGCCAGCCACCACCAGGACGTCGTACGCCGCTGACTTCCGCCGGAAGCAAGCCTCCTTATCGCTGTCGCCATGGTGGAGCCAGACATGACTTATGCGCCGGACTCTCATGAACTCGTCGTTGCTGCCGTTATAGACATAGAGCGCGGCCCGGACTGTCGTTGGGAACATCGCTCGGATTGCCCGACGGTCTCCCCTCGCCGCGTAGATCACCGGCATCGTGTACATGTCGGCCACGCGCCGGAATGCGACCTCGTCGGTGGTCACAACGGTGAAGGGGTGCCCGGTTCTCTCCAGGTAGGGCGCCCACAAACCGATGTGAAATCCGGCCTGCCCGTTGTAGGGCATCGTCAGTACCGGACCGTATGCCCGAAGCTTGTCGAGCACCTTCTGGTGGTACCGGGTGAAGCGTGCATACGGCACCCCAATCACGGCCAACATCGCTACGGCAAGCGCTGCAAGGACTGGGAACACCGCCGCTGGCAGGGACAGCGTGGCAGCGACGAAGCCGAGTACCAAAAACCCGCAAATCACCGCCCCGGCCCACCCATACGGCCAGCGCGGAGGGTCAGCCGGCTCATCGGGAGCTCCTGGCAGATTCCGGGCTTGCAGTTGCACTACGTCAGCGTCCTTTAGAACCCTGCTAAACCACCACAGGCCAGCAAGTACCACCAGCAAGCCAGCAACGACCAGGACCGGCAAGCGCTGGGAGTTCGCCAAATACCAGCAGGTAACTCCAGCGCACAGCATGGTGGCGGCGCTCAACCGAATCCAGAAGGTTCCCAGCATGCGTCCGCGGATGCTGAGCACGAGCAGCGCCAACTGCTGCGCGATCCCGATAGTCAATCCAGCAGCGCACGCGAGTCGCAGCCAGCGGAGATCCCCCGCCCAGATAGCGGTGAAACCGGCGAGGAACGCCAGAATGGACCACACTCGCGAGCGCAACAGTCCAGACATGCGTGATCCTCCCCCGAGACGCTGGCCTGACTTTATCCTTTTTCTCGCATCAACGTCTCAATAAAGGTGCCTGAGTCGCGATCTTTAGCCACTCCGGCGAGCTGTTCTCGGCATGCTTGAATGAACCGGTATTACCGTTTCCGCGTGACCACGTTCGCGCTGATCGGCAGCGGCTGGCGGGCGCGGATGTTCCTCAAGGTGGCGCGGGAGCTGGGCACGATCCGCTGCGGAGGGGTTGTGGTACGGACCCCGCGGCACCTGGACGTGCCGGCATTCACCTCACTGGCCGCGTGTCTGCGCGAAGTCCCCGTCGATTTCGTGCTGATCGCTACGCCGCGGGCTGTGACGCCGCATTTCATCGCCGACGCTGTTGACCGGGGGCTGCCGGTGCTGGCCGAGACCCCGCCCGCCCCCGATCTCGACGGCCTTCGCGCGCTCTGGTCGGCGGTGGGTGACTCCGGACTGGTCCAGGTGGCCGAGCAGTACCCGATGATGCCCTCGCATGCTGCCCGGGCTGCCCTGGTGGCCACCGGCGCCATCGGCACGCCGACCCAGGTGCAGGTGTCCTCCACCCAGCAATACCACGCCGTTGCGCTGATCCGCGGTTTGCTCTCCGTCGGCCGGGGATCGGTTTTGGTTCGGGCGACCCGGTTCACCGCGCCCCTCATCAGTCCGTTGAGCCGCACCGGCTGGACCGACGACGAGGAGGCGCATCCGACGATCACAACGATTGCGACCCTCGACTTCGGGGACGGACGCTCCGGGGTGTACGACTTCACAGAGCAACAGACGCGCAACCAGCTGCGGTTCAGGCGGCTCACAGTGCGGGGATCGGCGGGCGAGCTCCACAACGACGAGGTGGTGCGGATGACAGGTCCCCGCACCCTGGTACGCACCCCTCTGGTGCGCCGGCAAACCGGGTACGACCTCGACCTGATCGGCTACGACACCGAGCACATCTCCTTCGGCTCAGAGGTGCTGTATCGCAACCCCTATCCCGGTCGGCGCTGGATGGATGATGAGATCGCCATGGCCACCCTGCTGGAGCGCACGGCGAGCTGGGTGCGTGGTGAGGGACCGGAACCCTACCCGCTGGCCGAGGGTGCGCAGGACCAGCAACTCGCGCTGGCCATCGAGCAGTCTGCCGACAGCGATACCACGGTGATCGCCTCTGGCGAGGCCTGGAGCTGAGCTTGGGCAGGGCCATAGGCCCTGCCCGTTTCCGGTCGGCCTCGGGGCTGCTGGTTGTGCTCTCTGGGTGTGGGCCTACCGGCTACCAGGCGTAATCCTCGGGTGCGGTCCGGTGGCCGGGGAAAATCTCGTCGAGGCGGCGCAGATGCTCCGGCGACAGGCTGAGCTCCAGGGCAGGCAGGGCGCTATCCAGCTGGTCACGAGTTCGCGGACCGATGATCGGTGCGGTGACCGCGGGCCGAGTAAGCAGCCAGGCGAGGCCCAACGTGCCGGGTTCCGCGCCGACTTCCTCCGCCAGATCCTCGTACGCCTGGAGCTCGTCCCGATGCTCGGCGAGACTCTGCGCCGCCCGGCCCTCGAGTCGCCGGACGCCGGTGTTCTCCTTCTTGATCACCCCACCGAGCAGGCCACCGTGCAGCGGTGACCAGGGGATGATCCCGAGCCCGTAGTGTTCCGCGGCAGGGACGACCTCGAGCTCGATGTCGCGGACGAGCAGGTTGTAGAGCGATTGCTCGCTAACCAACCCCATCAGGTTTCGCCGGGCAGCGGCGGCCTGCGCGTCGGCGATGTGCCATCCGGCGAAGTTGCTACTCCCGGCGTAGAGGATCTTGCCCGTCTGCACAGCAACCTCGATCGCCTGCCAGATCTCATCCCAAGGGGTGTTCCGATCGATGTGGTGGAACTGGTAGAGATCGACGTAGTCGGTCTGCAGCCGGCGCAAGCTCGCATCGAGCGCCCGGCGGATGTTCAGCGCCGACAACTTGCCCATCGTTGGGCCAGCTCCCCATCTCGCCGTAGACCTTGGTGGCGATGACGGTCCGTTCCCGCCGGCCGCCGCCGCTGGCGAACCAGTTGCCGATGATGGTTTCCGTCTCGCCCGGCTCGCTGCCGTAGCGGTTGGCGGTGTCGAAGAAGTTGATACCCGCGTCATGGGCGGCGTCCATGATGGCGTGCGAGTCTTCCTCAGAGGTTCTGGGCCCGAAGTTCATCGTCCCGAGACAAAGTCGGGAGACGTGAAGGCCGGTACGGCCGAGATAGGTGAAGTCCATCCGGGCAGCCTTGCACCCTCGAGCAGCGGCTGGCCAACGAGGTGGCCCGGAGTGGCCGCCGGGGTAGCCGTGGCCCTCCGGGATTTGTCAGTTCCCGGACCAGTGGAACCGCACCGACTGCCGAGTGATCAGACCTCAGGGTGGATCGAAACTCGTGAGCCAGGTGAGCTGTGACTCGCCCTCTTCAATGAGGCTGCCGAGCTGCTGGTTGAAGATGAGACCGTACTCAGCACTGATGTGGGCTTCGAAACTGGCCTCATCCAGATATTGCTCGAAAACGAAGAACTTGCGCGGGTTGTCGCGTTCCCGGTAGACGGTGAACTCAGCGTTACCGGGCTCGCGTCGCACCTTCTCGGCCAAGCCGGAGATGAGCGTCTCAACCTGAGACTCCGAGCCCGGTTTGGCGGTGAACTCGGCGTACAGAATCATGGGCATGCTCGACTCCTATCATGCTCGACCGTTCCTCACCATGCGCCTTGCCGGGGAGAGCGCTTGCCGACATCAGCGACCCGACCCTTCCTCCGTCGCTGTGGCACCAGATGAGAGCTGACGTGCAGGCCGAGTTGCAGGCTGAGCTGGCGTTACTGGCCGAGTAGCGGCTCATCACCAGGATGCAACGACCACTAGATTGTGCGCATGGCTCGCTTCGTGGTGTGTGGAGAGACTCTGATTGATCTGGTCCATTCCAATACGGCCAGTAGGGACTCCTTCAGCTCGACGTGGCTGGCATTGTCGGCCGGCGGACCGATGAATTCCGCGGTCGCCCTCGGCAAGCTCGGGTGCGACACGCATTTCCTGGGTCGGATCTCAAGAGACGCCTTCGGTCGTCAGCTGCGCCAGCACATTCTCGAAGCAAACGTCAAGCTCGACCTTGCCGCCGAGGCCTCACAAGCAACC
>CAWIZB010000024.1:0-36629 GCA_963840505.1 uncultured Actinomycetota bacterium | reverse complement strand
AAGGCAAGCGACGAGGACATCAAATTCCTCGCCAAGGCGGCCGGCAGCGGCTCCGCCCAGAGCGGTAGCGATCCGGTGGTGCTCGCTGGCCATTGGGTTGAGCAGTACGGGCTGGGGCTTGCGGTGATCACACTCGGGCCAGGTGGTGGGGCGGCCGTCGAGCCAGGCGGAAACACTACGCGCGTGTCGGGCTTCCCCACCAAGGTGGTCGACACGGTCGGCGCTGGCGACACCTTCATGGCGGGCTTCCTCGATGGCTGGGTGAAGCTCCAGGCCGGCCTGGAAGCCTCATTGGAACGCGGCGCAGCGGCCGCCTCAATCGTCTGCTCCCGGCGTGGAGCGCAGCCTCCGACCTCGGCAGAGGTGGACGATTTGATCGCCGAGAAAGCCTAGACTCCTCCGGATTCCCGCCGGACTATAACCCTGGGGCCTGCGCTACGGGACGGGCGATTCAACCGGTCACGGCACCAGCGGAGGCCCGAAGCTCCAGAAGGTACTACCGGGAAGCTGCCTGCGCACTGGCTCAGTGGCCGGCCATCGAGATCTTCGGCTCTTCCTCCGGAATATCGGCGAACCGATCATGTGATCTGAGGTCGTAGATGGCGTAGACCAGTACGCCCACGAAGGAGATCGCGGCTACGACGAAGGCCTTCGAAGCGTCGAATCGGTCAGTCATCAGGCCTTGGAGCGGCGGCATGATGGCGCCACCTACGATCGCCATGACCAGGCCGGCGGCTCCGAATTTGGTGTCCTCCCCGAGACCGTGCAGCGCCACCCCATAGATGGTGGGGAACATCAGCGACAGGCAGGCGGACACCCCGACGAGCGCCCACGCCCCGGACAGGCCGGGGAAGAACGCGGCGTAGAGACAGAGCAGGATGGCGATGCTGGCCATGATCGCAAGTAGCTTCGTGGCCCGGATGTAGCCCATCAGCCAGGTCATGACGAACCGGGAGATGAAGAAGAGGATCAGGCTGACCTGCAGGAAATAGGCACCCTGGACCGCGGTGCCACCGGGGACTACCTCGGCGACATAGAGCACAATGTAGGTCCAGGTGCAGACCTGGGCTCCGACGTTGAAGAATTGGGCAAGGACCCCGTAGCGCCAGTGGTGGTTGTGGTGCAGCCGGCGGACGGTGTTGCCGAAGTGCAGGTGGTGGCTGTCCGAGGCGACTTCCTCGTGGCTTCTGGGAACCTTCTTTATGAAGATGCCGATCCAGATGATCACCAAGAAGGTCGCCAGGCCCAGGTAGGGCGTCATGATTGCGTTGAGCTCGCCGGTCTGGATCGTGACCAGCTGATCGCGCGGCATTGTGGCCCGCTGTTCAGCCGTGGCCGGATTCATCTTCGGCAAGACGAGGACGGCGGCCAGCAGGACACCGAGGTTAGTTCCGAGCGGGTTGAACGACTGCGCCAGGTTGAGCCGCCTGGTCGCAGTGCCCTCCGGTCCCATCGCGATGGCGAACGGGTTGGCCGAGGTCTCCAGAACGGAGAGACCGGCGGCCAGGATGAACAGAGCAATCAGAAAGACGCCGAAGGTCAGCGACTTGGCCGCCGGGTAGAACGCGAACGCCCCGATTGCGGCGAGGCCGAGGCCGGTCAGGACGCCCACTTTGTAGCCGAACCGCTGGTTGAGGAACGCAGTGGGCAGAGCTAGCGCAAAGTAGGCCCCGAAGTAGGCAAACTGGACCAGCGACGCCTCGAAGGTGCTCATCGTGAAGATGCCTTTGAAGGCGGTGACCATTGGGGCGGTCAGGTCCTGTGCCAGCCCCCACACGATGAAGCAGCTGGTCAACAACCAGAACGGAACGATCATTTCTTTGTCGATCAGCGGCAGCTTCTTCAACGTCATCCGAATTCATCTCCTTCGGTGGAGAGCCGGGCTTTAGCGACAAAGCCAGCCTCTATCCGGGTCGGCTAGGGCCGACACACAGCCGGATAAGCTCCGTCAGATTCAACACACTGCCGACGGACGTAACTGTGCTCACCAGAATTGTGTTCGATGTAATCCAAATTATTCCGGTGTGAACCGCAGCCTACGGGGCGCGGACCGCCTTTGGGAATATCGTGGCTCGAACTCGTACGCGTGGGCTACCGCGCGACTGGCCGCCGTGTCATTGATCATCTCCGCAACTTGGGCAAGCGTGATCTCGCCTGTGGCAAGTGGGCTGCCCTGTCTATGGTCCGCGCTGCTCGCCTGAGAAGGTGTGTGAGTCGGGGCTGACGCGATGTCGGCCACCGAGGGAGGAGGTCACGATGGTGTCGTGGGTTGATCACGTGATCTGGTGGCAGGTCTACCCCCTCGGCTTCCTCGGAGCCGAGAAGGAGCTGGGCCCGTTCCAGGACGAGGTGAACCGGCTGCCGGGGCTGCAGGGGTGGCTCGATCACCTGATTTCCTGGGGCGGCAACGGCCTGCTGCTAGGCCCCATCTTCACCTCCAGCAGCCACGGCTACGACACGGTCGACTACTTCCAGATAGATCCGCGGCTGGGTGATGAAGCCGACTTCGACGCGTTGGTCGCAGCCTGCCGGGAGAGGGGTGTGCGGCTGCTGCTCGACGGCGTCTTCAATCACGCCGGCCGCGACTTCCCGCCGGTTGCGCAGGCACTGGCCGAAGGACCGGGATCGGAGGCCGAGGATTGGGTGTCCCAGCTCTATGACACCGACGGTGTGATCACTGCCGACTACTTCGAGGGCCACGACACCCTCATTACCCTCAATCACAGCTCGGCACGGGTGCAGGAGTATGTGCGCGAGGTGATGTTGCACTGGCTGCGCCGGGGCATCGACGGCTGGCGGCTGGACGCCGCGTACGCCGTACCGGCGAGGTTCTGGGCCGCGGTGCTGCCAGCGGTTCGCGAGGAGTTCCCCGACGCCTGGTTCGTCGGCGAGATGATTCACGGCGACTACATCAACTACGTGGAGACGTCTGGCCTGGACTCGGTGACGGAGTACGAGCTGTGGTGGGCCATCTGGTCCTCCATCGACAGCATCAACTTTCACGAGCTGGAGTGGACGCTGAGCCGCCACGCCAAGTTCGTGGAGCACTTCCTCCCGCTGACGTTCTTGGGCAACCACGACGTGACCCGGGTGGCTAGCCAGATCGGCGACCCGCGGCACTGGTCGCACGCGGTGGCGTTGCTCGGCTTCCTGCCGGGCGTGCCGAGCGTCTACTACGGCGACGAGTTCGGCCTGGAGGCGGTCAAAGAGAACCGCCCCAGTGGCGACGACGCCGTGCGGCCGGAGATGCCGAGCGAGCGGTGGCTGTTCACGCATTCGCACCCCGAAGTGGAGCAGGCATATCGGCGGATGATCGGGCTGCGCCGCCGCAACCCCTGGCTGGTCGACGCGACAATAGAGACCGAACAGGTGGACAAAACCCATCTCGTCGTCCGGGCCCGGGCCCGGCACGGCGAGCAGTCCTTGGCCCTGGCCCTCAACCTGGCAAGTGAGCCATTCGCGCTCGCCGACGGCGCGGACGTGCTGGAGGCCGAACCCACCGTCGCAGGCGGAGCCGTGGCTCCGCACGGCTGGGCGGTGGTCGCGGCTAAGCCGAAATGACCGATACGATTCGGCTTGACCAGGGGAAATAGCTGGGTGGTGCCTGTGCACGTTACAACGTCGCCACAAGGGCTCGTACGGCGGAGTTAGGCAGCGTCCTCTTCAAGCCTTTGTATGCTGAACCGGCTAATATCGATAGGACTCTTTCCGGTAGTTACTAACTGAGAAAGCACTTCCCCGATCGCAGCAGAATGTTTAAAGCCATGGCCTGAACATGGCGACGCGATGATGACGTTCTCATGCTCAGGGTGGAAGTCGATAACGAACCTGTGGTCTGGCGTGACTGTATACATACAAGCTTTTGCTTTAATGCACTTGCGACCAATCCCTGGGAACTTACCCTTAACGGTCTGCAGGTACATTTCATCGATTTCTTCTTCACTCACTTCTCGAACAACTTCATGGGGTGAGGTGGCCGTTACATACTGTTCTGCGGCTAGCTTTATACCGCCGTCAGGCCCATCGATGGCAGGAAAGCCGTACATCAAGTTCCCCTGGGCTGTACCGTATAGCCAAATATATACCGGCATATCGCGAAACGCCCCATACCGCTGCCTATCCGCAATGTCGAACCAGCACAACACCTGCCGGTAAACCTTGAACCATGATTCATGATCGTAAAACAGGTCATTGATCCACGAACCTGCACTAATAATGAGTTTCGCTGCGGCATACGTTCCAGCAGAGGTTACTACCGTGACTTGGTTGTCGGCACTGTCCCAAGACATGACTCGCTCATCAGTATTGAGGTCTGCTCCATGTCTATCGGCGAGCGTTAGCTGAGCTCTGATGCAGTTCTCAGGCCTCAGGTAGCCTGATTCTGGCTCATAGTAACCGTGCTCGTTAGTGAGATTGAACTGCGGAAAGCGACTGTTGATTTGGTCTTTTGACAAGTTCTCGTGTTCGATGCCATATTCAATTGCCGCCTTCTCGGTTTGTTCGACGAAGTTGGCTACCCCATGCTGACCCTGCGAGCCATCAACTGACATAATCAGGCCGCCGGTTTGTTTCAGCAACTCAAGACCCGTTTGTCCTTCGATCTCCCGCCATATCTCGTGCGACCGCTTTACTAATGGCACATAATCAGTGCCCTCACCGATCGCCAGCCGCGTAATGCGAGTGTCACCATGTGATGATCCGAAGCTATGCGGCGGCGAGTACTGGTCGAGTCCCAGGACTTTAACCCCAGACTTTGCTAGCTGGTAGGCGGTAGCACTTCCCATAGCCCCGAGGCCGATAACTATTACGTCATAGGTACTCATATGGGCTAACAATAGCTGCGGTCGTGGCGTCAATTCGCGGTGGCAGCGGCGGCGTCGGGCTTGATGTGAGCGAACATGCTGCGGCCGTTCCAGCTCGGGAAGGCCCGTACCAGCCACAAGGGACCGTCGAGCTGGATCCGGGAGTCGCGAGTTGCCTTCGCCCAGGAGAGCTGGCCGGCGTGCCACTTCACGAACGCCTCGGCGTCGGCGGTGATGTAGAGATCTTCGTCCAGCCCGGAATACGTCTTACAGATCTCGGCCTCGCCGTGCTCGAGCAGCAACCAGTACCGCTCGTGGGGCCGGAAGCCGGTGAAGTCCAACCGGATGACCACGCGCTGGTCCGGAAGTCGGTCCCGTCGGAGAGCGTTGCACATCGACCACAGCGCCACGTAGGGATCGAGGTTCTCCGGGGCGATCTCGAGCCACCGAGCTCCCCACTCGCCGAGGGTCTCGCAGACCTTGAACAGATCGTGGCCCGAGCTCGTGAGCTGGTAGCGGTGACCGTGCCCCTGAGCCTTCGGCGCCGACTCGACAATGCCGAGGCGCTCGAGCTGCTTGAGCCGCTGCGCGAGGAGCGTGCGGGAGAGTCCGGGCGCACCATCGAGGATCTCGCCGAAGGTCTCACAGCCCAGCTGCACGTTACGGATGATCAACGGCGTCCAACGCTCAGCGAAGATCTCAGCGCCACGGGCGATCGGGCAGTACTGGCCGTAGGTCCGCATAAGCGCAGTGTCCCGCGTCTCTCGACCGCCGTGAAGTCCAGATTCCGTACTTCGAAGTCCAGAAAGCTGACTTCTCCTCGGTGCCCCCTGATGTTGCGATGAGCCCATCGACCAAAGGAGGAACGATGACAGCACCAACCACGATGCAGATCTCCGGGTTCCGGGGCGATGTGATCGCCCCCAACCGCAATGGATACGACGACGCACGCGCCGTATGGAACGGCACCGTCGATCGGCGCCCTCGACTGATCGCCCGCTGCAGCGGCACCGCCGACGTCGCCGCCGCGGTCCGCTTCGCCCGCGACAGCGACCTCGAGATCGCCGTACGCGGCGGGGGCCACAACGTGGCCGGCACCGCGGTGTGCGACGACGGAATCGTGATCGACCTCTCGGCGATGCGCGCCGTCACCGTCGATCCTGTCGAGCGCACGGCCGTCGTCCAGGGCGGCGCCCTGTGGGCCGACGTCGACCACGAGACACAGGCACACGGTCTGGCCACCACGGCCGGCATCGTGAGCCATACCGGCGTCGGCGGCGTCACCCTGGGCGGCGGCATCGGCTGGCTCATGCGCAAACACGGGCTCGCCGTCGACAACCTGGTGGAGGCCGAGCTGATCACCGCCGATGGCGACATCATCCGGGCATCGGCCAACGATCACCTCGACCTGTTCTGGGCGCTTGCGAGGCGGCGGCGGCAACTTCGGCGTCGTCAGCTCGTTCCGGTTCAGGTTGCACTCCGTCGGCCCCACCGTCATGGCCGGACCGGTGTTCTGGGCGGCCGAGGACACCACCGATGTGCTGCGCTTCTACCGTGAATTCGTCACTGACGCGCCAGACGAGCTCGGCAACGTCGTTCGGCTGGGCACGATCCCGCCGTGGCCAGCTGTCAGCAGGGAGCTGCACTTCCGGCCGGCCATCGCCGTCGCGAGCTGCTATGCCGGACCCGTCGAAGACGGTGAGCGCGCCGTCCGTGCGCTCCGCCAGTTCGGGACGCCGCTCGTCGACCTGCTCACACCCTCGCCGTACGTCGCCTTCCAGGGCGGCATCGACGACACCGTCCCCCACGGGTGGCACTACTACTGGAAGTCGACGAACCTCGCCGGCCTTTCCGACGACGCCATCGCCGTCATCGCCGATCACGCTTACGGCGCCGGCTCGCCCCGGTCGTGCGCGGTGATGTTCCACTTCGGTGGCGCCGTCGCCCGAGTTCCCCACGACGCCACCGCCTACGTGGGTCGCGACGTGGCCCACAACATCGTCATTGAAGGCGTGTGGCTCCCTGACGAGTCCGCCGAGCACGCCGCGGCCGAGCCTGCTTGGGCGCGGCGATTCCTCCAAGCCCTCCAACCGCACCGCGCCGGCGTATACGTGAACTTCCTCGACTCCGACGACGACACCAGCCGCGTCCGCGAGGCCTACGGCGACGACACGTATCGACGGCTCGCCGAGGTGAAAGCCAAGTACGATCCCGAGAACGTGTTTCACAACAACAAGAACATCCAGCCCCGCGCGCTGGAGCAGTGATCGCTCACCGCATCATCAAAGCTCGGGTCCGACAAAGGGCTAGGAATCCGCCCTATCCTCGTGCCTCGCCCCCGCGTGATCCGGGCAGGCCAGCCTGATCAGAGCCAACCTCGCCGCCGGAACAGCAACACCAGGATGACGCCGACTATGAGCATGACCACGATGACGGCCGGATAACCCCATCGCAGGCCGAGCTCTGGCATGTAGGCGAAGTTCATCCCGTACATACCGACGATCACCGTCCAGGCAATGCCAATTGACCCCCAGGCAGTCACCTTGCGTACGAACCGATTGAGCTCGGTGGACACGCGCGTCTGGAACAGGTCGATCAGTTCCTGCAGGTATTCGCGCTCAAGATCAGCCGTGTGCTGCAGGTGACGGAAGCCCTGCTGTGAGTTTCGCACCAGGCGGAGGTCGGTCTGCATCAATCCTTGCTGCAGGTCCATGGTCTCGATCAAGTTCGCGAACGACTCTGCCGCCTGGGCGGCACTGGTACGGATCGCTTCGAGGTCGTGGCGGAGATCGAACAGGACTTGCAACAGCGCTTCGGCTTTCACCGGATCCTTCTGGGAGACGTCCCGTTCCAGCTGTGCGATCCGAGCCGAGGACTCGGTGATCAGATCCTCGTGCGTCCGCATCTCTTCGGCCCGAATCGCGCCGACGAGCTCGAACGAACTGGATGGACGAAGCTGGCAGCTGTCGATCCTCTGGCGCACGGCGGCGAGCTCGCGTCGCGCGATCTCCGAGGTCAACGACGAACTCGTCGGGCCGAGCACGGTGACCAACATCCTGGGAGTCAGAAAGAGCTTCAGCGGCTGGAAACGCAGCCGTCCGTCGGCGCCGCGAGCGAGTCCATTGATCGCGCTGAAGTGGTGGTCGGCGTAGAAGCGCATCTTCGGCACCGGAGACCGGTTGTGGCACTCCTGGATATCGCTCGGCCTGACATCAATCAGCTCACCGAGCAGTGCCATGCTGTCCACATCGGTGTGGTCGAAGTCCAGCCACAGCGTGCCGCCATCCCGAGCGACGGCATCACGTATCTCCGTCATCGACAACGATGCCGCGCCCGCCGGTGAGATCAGCCGTGCCTCCATGGGAACATCCTGACTGCGACGAGCAGCGATGTCGCCTAATCGGCGCCACTAACATGCGTTGGCAGCCCAAGAGAGTGTTGCGTAACTGGGTGACCCGACGGGGGATACCAATTCGTCGCGCCAGCGCGACGGGGGTACTAATCCGTCGCGCCGGCGAGCCGGGCTGCCAGCGTCCTGATGTGCTCGACAAGCTCCGGGGGTTCATGCACCTGGAACTCGAACCCTTTGGTTGTCACGTAGATGGCCAACTCGTCCAGCGAGTTGGATCCGGCCCACAGGGTGCAGCTGTGCTCGTCGATCGGCTCCAGCGCTCCGGTGGTGGGGGCGATCCGCTCCGCCGCGGTCTCGGCGCTGACGTACAGGGTGAACCGGGCCTGGTAGCGGTAGGCCGATGTGGAGATCGCCCGCGAGGTGTAGCCGCTGATGTCGGGGTCTGGCGGATTGCGCGGGGTGAACCGTGGGCCGGTGGGCGTCCGCGGGTCGAGGCGGTCCACGCGGTAGGTGCGCCAGTCCTGGCGGTCGACGTCCCAGCCGAGAAGGTACCAGCGCCGGCCCGTGTGCACCAGCCGGTGCGGCTCGGTCGTGCGGATGCTGCTGGTTCCGTCGTGGGTGCGGTAGTCGAAGCGCAGGCGCAGCGAGTCGCGGCAGGCGGCGGCGATTGCGGTGAGGGTGCTCGGGTCGACCGTTGGGCCGGCGTTGGCCATCGGCACCGTCACCGACTGCAGGGCGTTGATCCGGTGGCGCAGTCGGGACGGCAGTACCTGTTCGAGCTTGGCCAGGGCCCGCACCGAGGTCTCCTCGATGCCGGTGATCGAACCGCCAGCGGCCGTGCGCAGGCCCATCGCGACCGCGACGGCTTCGTCGTCGTCGAGCAGCAGTGGGGGCAGGTCCGCGCCGGCACCCAGCCGGTAGCCGGCGGCGCCCGCGGTGGCCAGCACTGGGTAGCCGAGGCCGCGCAGCCGGTCGATATCGCGGCGCACGGTGCGCGGAGTGATCTCCAGTCGCTCGGCCAGTTCGGCGCCGGACCAGTCGCGTCGGGTCTGCAGGAGCGAGAGCAGTCGCAGCAGCCGTGCCGAGGTTTCCCACATGGTTTGAAGTCTGCCATTGGCCTAGGACCGATTCTGACCTAACCGGCTTCTAGAGTTATCGGTATGGAGAACAACAGCGAGATCCGGCCCTTCACCATCGACATCCCCCAGGCTGACCTGGACGACCTGCGGGACCGGCTCGCCAGAACCCGGTGGGCCGCGGACCTACCCGATGTCGGCTGGAGCCGCGGAGTGCCGGTGAGCTATCTCAAAGGGCTGGCCGCGTACTGGCGCGACGGCTACGACTGGCGCGTCTACGAGCGGGAGCTGAACAAATACCCGCAGTTCACCACCGAGATCGACGGGCAGAACATCCACTTCCTGCACGTGCGCTCGCCCGAGCCGGACGCGCTGCCGCTGATCCTGATCCACGGCTGGCCCGGCTCGATCGTGGAGTTCCTGAACGTCATCGGCCCGCTGACCGACCCCAGGGCACATGGCGGCGACCCGGCAGACGCGTTCCACCTGGTGATCCCGTCCATCCCCGGCAGCGGGTTCTCCGGGCCGACCGGCGAGGCCGGCTGGGACACCAACCGGGTGACCAGGGCGTTCGCTGAGCTGATGAATCGGCTCGGCTACGACCGCTACGGCGCGCAGGGCGGCGACACCGGCGCGGTCATCTCCCCGGGGCTCGGCCGGCTCAATCCCGACAAGGTCGTCGGCGTGCACGCGAACGGGCTCTCCTCGTTCACCGAGGTCAACCCGGACGAGGTGGGGGAGCTGACCGAGGCCGAGCGTGCGCGGCTGGAGCAACTGGAGTACCTGAAGACCGAGCAGTCCGGCTACGTGATGATCCAGATCACCCGGCCGCAGACCCTGGCGCACGGGCTGCACGACTCCCCGGTCGGACAGTTGGCTTGGATCGTGGAGAAGTTCAAGGAGTGGACCGATCCGGCCGCCGAACTGCCCGAGGACGCGGTGGACCGGGATCTGTTGCTCACCAACGTGATGCTGTATTGGCTTACCGGCACCGCCGGGTCCTCGGCCAACAGCTACTACGAGGCCGCGCATACCGGAGCCTGGGGCGCGAGTGAGCGTTCCACGGTGCCGACCGGGGTCGCGGTGTTCCCCCTGGACGTGTCGATCCGGCGGACTCTCGAGCACGAACACACCATCGTGCACTGGTCCGAATTCGACCGCGGCGGCCACTTCGCCGCCATGGAGGCCCCCGACCTGCTCGTCGACGACGTCCGGGACTTCTTCAGCAAGCTGCGCTGAAACCATGTGATCAACGCCGCGCACGTGATCAAGCTGCGATCCGGCGGGACCAGCTCGGGTCGAGCCCAGACGTCGCCGAAAACACCTGGTCGGTGGGCTCCACCAGCTTCTGGGCGAAATCACCCGTGGGCTTCTGCCCTCGACGGCCCCTTGTGGGCGTAACTCCCACCACCGAGGTTTACTGCCGTTACCCCTCAACGGGGCGCGCGTACCCGGTTCCACCACAGCGAGAGCCCAACGGCGACCGCAACGAGCAATCCTCCGGCGCCGGCGAACCACGATGCGATGTCGACGTGCTTCCTCACCACCATCACCTGGCTGGGCAGATCACCCAGTGCCTCCTGCAGCTGGTCGGCGCTCTCGGCCTTGTAGTACTGGCCACCGGTGATCTCGGCGACGGCCTGCAGGGTGGCCTCGTCGATGACCCGCGGACTGCGGCCCCCGCCTCTACCGAAACCGCCTCCACCGAAACCGCCACCGGCCCATCCGCTGGCCTGCCGGCCGGTGCACGCCATCCGCGAGGGAGTAGTCGTGCCGAACCCGATCGTGAACACCCTTAAGCCCCGGACCGCCGCCGATTCGGCGGCTGTCGCCGGTTCGACGCCCTGGGTGTTCGCGCCATCGGTCAGCAAGACGATCACGTCCGCCGCGTATCCCGACCGCTGAGCTGATTCCGGATCGACCCCGCTGGGGGCCACGGTCGGATTGATCGCAGCGATGCTGTCGATCGAGGTGAGGATTGCCGAACCGATCGCCGTACCGCGGGCCGTGGTGAAGTTGTCGATCGCCTCGATCAACGCATCCTTGTCGGTGGTCGGCGGCACCTGCAGACCCGCGACGCCCGCGAAGGCGACCAGACCGATCTTGGTCTCGCCGTCCTGGGACTCGATGAAGGAGACGGCCGCCTCCTGGGCAACGGTGAGCCGGTTGGGTTCGACGTCGGTGGAGCACATGGACCCGGAGACGTCCATCGCCAGCACGATCGTCGTGGAGTTGGACGGCACCGGCACGGTCGCCTGCGGCCGCGCCGCGCCGACACCGAGCGTGGCGAAGCCGAAGATGAGCAACAGTGTCGGGATGAGCCGGGTCCACCTCGTACGGAGTGGCAGCGCGGCCCGCACCAGGGCGATCGAGGTCACCCGCACCGCCGCGCGCCGTCGGCGTCGCCGCAGCAACCAGATGACTCCCGCCACGATCGGGATGATCAGCAGCGACAACAGCGCCCACGGCCAGCTGAACGACATCACGCTGGCGCCTTTCGGGGGTTCAAGGGGGTCGCCCCTCTTGCGCGATTCACACGAGCCTCCCCGTCCTAAGACCGGTCAGCAGCGCGCCGACGGCCAGCAGCACCAGCGCGACGAGGATGAACCCGCCGGCCAGTGGCACGTCCTGCTTGGCCACGGTCAGCCGGAGGTCGATAGTGGACGCGACATCGTCGAGCTGCTCCGCGTCGGAGGCGGAGCGGTAGTGGCCGCCGGTGGCCTGCGCGATGGCCGTCAGCTGCTCGGTATCCAGAGCCGTATGCAGCTGATAGCCGTCGATCTCGACGGTCGCTCCCTCTGCGGTGCCAACGCCGACGGCTTCGATGTGTACACCGGCATTCTGGGCAATCGTCGCGGCCACCGTCGCCGCGTCGCTGCCGCCGGAGCCGCCCTGGTCCTCGCCGTCGGAGATCAGCACGATGGTCGCCGAGCCCCAGTTCCCGATGTCGGGCAGATCGCCGTCCTCGCCGATCCTGACCGGCGTGCCGGTGATTGCGCTCAGCGAACCCAGAATCGCCGAGGCCAGCGAGGTCCCACCGGCGGTCCGCAGCCTCTGCACCGCCGCCTTCGCCGCGGCGCGATCCGCACTTGGCTGTGACGTGGTCAGCGCACCCTGGTCGAACCCGACCACGCCGATGTCGACGCTGTCGGGCTGGGCGTCGATGAACGACAGTGCCGTCTGCTGCGCGGCCGCCAGCCGGCTCGGGGTGACGTCGTCGGCACTCATGCTGTTGGACACGTCCATCGCCAAGATGACCGTGCCGGCACTTCGACCGACCGGCAGCGACGCGGCCGGCCCGGCCACGGCGACCGCCAGCACCACGACACCGCCGAGGAAGAACCACGGTCCGAACAGGCGATTGTGCCGGCCGGCTAGCGAGATCCCCGCCGCAGCGAGGGCGGCGGACCTGCGTCGTCCTGCCAGCACTACGCCGACACCCAGCGCCGCGGCAACCAGCAGGCCGAGGACGAGCAGCAGCGGGTAGGACAGGCTCATCCGCGTCTCCGACGGGTCTCGGCGATGACTTCCAGCAGCGTCTCGACGAGATCGCTTCCGGTGTCAACCCGGTGCAGCGGCACCCCTGCACGGCGCATGCCGGACCGAAGTTGCGCGTCCCGTTCGTCGACCCCATCGCGGAACCGGGTGCGGAACCACGGGTCGGCGGAGTCGACGAGAATCTGCTCGCCGGTCTCGGCATCCTCGACAACGATCAGGCCGACCTCGGGTAGGGCGTCGTCCGCACCGTCGACGATCCGCAGCGCGACGACCTCGTTCCGGTGCGCGAGCCGGAACAGCGGGCGCTGCCACTCCCCCGTGCCGATGAAGTCGGAGATCACTACGACCAGACAGCGGCGGGCCAGTGAGGCGACCGTGTCGAGCATGGCGGCCAGGTCGGTGGTTGCCGCCGTCCGGGAGTCCGGACCGCGGTCGAGTTCCCGTCCGATCCGAAGTGCATGATTGCGCCCGGTGCCGGGCGGGACGATACGTGTCGTGCCGGTGTCGTAGAGAAGCGCACCGACCCGGTTGCCCTTTCGACCGAGCAGTCTGGCCAGGATGAGCGCTAGTTCGGCAAGCACGTCCTGTTTCACGCGGCCCGGGGCACCGACCACCATGGATGCCGATCGGTCGAGGACCAGCCATGTGGTGAGCTCACGGTCCTCGTTGAATTCGCGTACCTGCGGTTCATCGAGCCGAGCGGTGACGTTCCAGTCGATGTGCCGGGCGTCGTCGCCTTCGACGTACGGCCGCAGCCCGGCCAGGTCAAAACCAGTGCCTCGCCGCGGAGTGCGATATTCGCCCTGGACACGCCCATCGAGCCGGCGTAGGACCCGCCATTCCAGGCGGTGCAGCAGGCGGTCGGGCGCAAAAATCATGGCTGTAGCACCACGTCCGGGATCGGAACGGCGCGCAGCACGCGGGTGAGGATGGTGTCGGAATCGAGGTCGTCGGCCAGCGCCTCGTACGACAGCACAATGCGGTGGCGCAGCACGTCGAGTGCCACTTCGTCGACGTCGGTGGGGAGCACGTAGTCCCGGCCGCGCAGGAACGCGAGCGCCCGGCCGCCCAGGACGAGCGCGATCGTGGCCCGTGGGCTGGCTCCATAGGTCACGTACCTCTCCAGATCGCCTTGGCCAACCCCTCCCGGCGATCGGGTGGCGGCGACGAGCCGGACGGCGTAGTCGACGATGGCGGGGTCGACGTAGACCTGCGCGACGCTGTCCCGCATCCGGATCAGGTCTTCCGGGGTCAGCATCACCTGCGGCGGGCCCGGCGGCAGCAAAGCACGCCCGACGATCGCGTGCTCCTCCGGCGAAGTCGGATAACTCACGAGCACTTTCATCATGAATCGGTCGACCTGCGCCTCGGGCAGCGGATAGGTGCCGTCGGACTCGATCGGGTTCTGGGTCGCCATCACCAGGAACGGCTCCGGTACGGGGAAGGTCTCCCGCCCGATGGTCACCTGTCGCTCCTGCATCACTTCGAGCAGTGCGCTCTGCACCTTGGCGGGGGCGCGGTTGATCTCGTCGGCCAGCAGCAGATTGGTGAAGACCGGTCCCAGCGAGACCTCGAACTCGCCGGTCCGCTGGTGGTAGACCCTCGTTCCGACGAGGTCGGCCGGCACAAGATCGGGGGTGAACTGGATCCGCTGGAACTGCCCGCCGATCGCGCCGGCCAGCGACTTGACCGCGAGCGTCTTAGCCAGCCCCGGGACGCCCTCAACAAGTAGGTGACCGCCGGCGAGCATGGCGATCGCCATCCGCTCGAGCAGCACATCCTGGCCGACGATCGTGCGCTTGACCTCGAACAACACCGGCTCGAGCGGGTTCGGCGTCATGTCATCACCTTCGATCGTTACACGGATCAGGACTAGGGCGTATCCCCAGCGCAGTCGCAAAGGGCCACGCCCTGCGGGGGTTCACGGGGGTCGCCCCCCTTTGCTGACAACGCGCTCGCTTCACAGCCGCGGTCCCCCGCCTTGCCCCGGACCCTGGTCTCCAGCGAGTGCCGCGCCAATCGGGACGGCGAACCCAATCCCGGCGAACGCCTCGTCCTCTCCGGGGTCGGCGATCGACACGACGACGCCGACCACAAGCCCCTGGGTGTTCAGCAGCGGACCACCGGAGCTGCCGGGATTCACCGCGGCGTCGAACTGGATCAGCCCGGACAAGGAGCCCGCCTGGGTCCTCGACGTGCGGTTCAGACCCGAGACGATCCCCGTGGTGGTGCTGTGCCGCAGCCCGAGTGGGTTGCCCATGGCGACCACGTCCGAACCGACGGCAACACTGCCGCCGAGTGTTGCCGGGACCACCACCTCGGGGAGCTTCCTCGGAGTGAGCGCGGCGATGTCGATCTTCGGGGCGGCGGCGGTGACCGTCGCGGCCGACTTGGTGCCGTCGGCGAACAGGATCGAGATGCTGCCGCCGCCGGAGATGACGTGATGGGCGGTGAGCACCGTGCCGGTGTCGTTGACGATCACGCCGGACCCGAGCGCGCCTTTCGAGGTGGTGATCAGCACCACCGACGGAACGACCTGTTGGTACAGGTCGGTGACCGGCAGCGGGGTCGCAGTGGCCGCCAGGGTCGGGGTCGCCGTCGCCGCTGCCTGGTTGGCCGAGGTGGCCGAGCCGGACCCGAGCTTGAACGCCAGCGCGGCGATGATCACTATGGCAACGACGAGAACGCCCGCGGTTGAGACGGCCCAGCGCCAGCCGTAACCCGGTCGGACCCGACCGTCTCCAGCCGTCGTCGGCGCTTGCGCTGATCCGGAACGCTCAGCCTGTCCTTGAGCTGGGGATGAGGTGCTACCAGCGGCCACGTCGGCGCCGGGCGCACGGAAACCCCGCGGTCGTTCAGCCCCGGCGGGGTTCATACAGACAGCGTAAGTACCTACCTGTGAATCCGCCATGCATCGTTCTTGCAGTCCGCAGTCGGTGCTGTTGACGGTGTGGCCTAAATGCCGAATTGTCAGTGAGGATCTGATTCGGCACGCCGTGCCCGCGTCGTGCCGTCAACCATGCTCCGGGCCGTACGGGTCGGCCGCCTCTTGGCCGACCCGTACCTCCGAGCCAGGGTCGCCGTCAGGCTCCTCGGCCGTTGCGGTTGGAGAGCGGGAGGCTGCGGGCTGGTACCGCTCAGCTGGCTGGGGGAATGTTCTGGTTGAAGCGGAAGACGTTTGATGGGTCGTACTTGCTCTTGAGCGCAGCCAGCCGGGCGTACTTGCGGTCTCCGTAGGCGACCTGCACATGCGACGCAGGCTCATCAGACATGAAGTTGACGTAGACACCGTGGGCAAACGGTCGCATCGCCTCCCAGGCCGCCCGCGCCCATGCCTTGTGGCGCTCGGGCTCGGGGTCTTCGGGGAGCCAGGAAGCGACGAAGTTGATGTCGTGCGCCGCGCTCCGGCCTGTGAAGGCGGTGTCGTCGTCGTCGACTCGGGCTACGGCCCCGCCCAGAGTGAAGATCGGGATTGCCGAAAGCGGCGAGGTGATGGCCGCGGCCTGCTCGACGATCACGTCGATGGCGCCGTCGGTGAGTGGCGGCAGCTTCCAGGCCTTCCAGTAGTAACGGCGGCCGTGGGGGTAGGCCGGGTCGAACATCGCCTGGTGAGCCACGTAGGGCTTGGGACCGACAGTGTCGAGTACGGGCGCCTTGAACTGGCGGAGCAGGCGCAGCACCTCCTCTCCCTCGCTCATCGGCCCGGCGTAGCAGACGATGAGCGCCACGATGGGTCTTCCATGCAGCTCCTGGGGGAAGATCGGCAGAGCCGGAGCCAGCCGCAGGTTGGCCATGATCCCCACCTCGTCAGGCGCGTCGGCCGCGAAGTCACGCAAGAAGCGCAACACGTCGCCCGCCTCGGCCATAGGCCACGCCAGCAGGCCAGCGAGCACCGTGGGGCCGAGCGGGTGGAGCCGGTACTTGAAGGAGGTGACGATTCCGAAGTTGCCGCCGCCGCCCTGCAAGCCCCAGAACAGATCGGGATGCTCATCCACGCTGGCCACGAGGAACTCGCCATCGGCAGTAGTCAGGTCGCAGGACACGAGGTTGTCGATAGTGAGCCCGAAGCGGCGCATGAGGTGGCCGATCCCACCCCCCAAGGTCAACCCACCGATCCCGGTATGGGTGACGATGCCGCCGGTCACCGCCAGCCCGAAGGCCTGGCTCTCGTGGTCGACATGGCGCCACAGACAGCCGCCTTGGGCCCGGACCGTGCCAGCCAGCGGGTCGACCCGCACGCCAGTCATGGTCGACAAGTCGATCATCAGGCCGCCGTCACACACCGCGTGCCCCGCCACGGCATGCCCCCCGCCGCGGATCGCTATCGGCAGCTCCCGTTCCCGAGCGAAGCGCACCGCGGCCAGCACGTCAGCAGTCCCGGTACAGCGGGCGATGACGGCTGGCCGGCGCTGGATGTCCCCATTCCAGATCTGTCGGGCGGTTTCGTAGCCCTCGTCGCCCGCTTCGAACATCGCTCCCAAGGCGCCTGCAATCTCCATCACGTTCTCCGTCCATCCGATGTGTCGAGATAAGTCGATCGTGACGTGCGCGCCCTCGGAGAAGAAGTGCAACGTTTGAACCTGGGCTGCGAGTGCTGCTAATCGCTACGCCCGAATGCAGCTCGGCGTCAGGACGGTTGCTGACTTTCTGCTGCTGCTCCAGTCTCGGTCGAAGCGCGCTTACTGGCCGACGCGGCCGTCGATGCGCTCGCGCAGGAGATCTGCGTGGCCACAATGCCGCGCGTACTCCGCGATCTGCGCCACCAGGACATCGCGGAGCTGCAGGTCCGCCCCGTCGGGGCCGAGGTCGGAGACGCCGACGTTCCGGGTGCCCAGGTCGGCGACTCCGGCCACGAACTGGTCGGTGAGCTCTACCTCGGCCCGCCACTGCCGCCAAGCGTCCTCCACGACTGCCGGGTCGGCGATCGCGCCGTTCCAATCGCCGTCACGGTCCTCGTCGGTGCGGTACAGCTTCGGCGCGTCCTCGCCGGCCATGACCCGGCGAAGGTGTCGCTCCTCCTCGGCCAGGTGCCGCACCAGCCCGAGCAGGGACATCGTGGACGGGGGTACGGATCGCCGGGCAAGCTGCTCGGCGTTCAGGTCGGCGCACTTCATCTGGAGCGTCAGCCGGTACCGGCCCAGATAGTCGAGCAGTACACCGCGTTCGTCGACGACCTCGACATCGGTTTCGCGCGGGTCGTCGTCCGGGTCGACCCACATGTCGCGGTACACGGTCGACTTCGTCCACCGCGTCGGGACGGGTTCACTCGGATCCGAGGTGGTCATCACGGCATCGTCGGCCATTCCGGCCTCCGGGCGCCACCGAATATCCAGCGAGGGCCAGATGCTGAGCCTCCCCGAGTTGGAGGCGCTGGCAACGGCCTGCGATTGACCGTGCGGTGATCTGATCATGGTCAGGTCCTCGGCGCCATGTCGGCGGAGTGCGTCGATCAGCTCCATCGGCTGGCCGGCGGTATCGAAACCACCGATCAGCACGTTCGCACCGTCCTTGATCACCGAGACTGCGGCGTCGGCGTTGCTGGTGATGCTCGGCACGTCAGTTCCTCTTGCCTGGTTCGGATGTGCGCTCGGCCGGACGCGGGCCCGATTTCCGGATTTTATCGTCACGATCAACTCATCGGATCGGTGGAGGTGCTGTCCCTGTTTCAGAAGCAGGAGTGGGCGAATACGGAGGAAAGACATGGTCGACTTGCCGACGAGCTAAACAAATGACTGGACTTGTGTCATGGTTACTTCCTGGCGCGAAGAGAGAGCTTCTGGGCACGCGGTCCGTGACCGGACCTCACACCGGCGGGAACCTGCCTGGTGCAGCGCGCCCTCTGTCTCGGTATGCATTGCAGCGCAGACACACTTCGTAGTGCTCGTGAGTCTCTCGGTTCTCCCGGTCTTCCCAATCGTGGAAGCCAAGGCGGCACTTCCAAGGTTTGGCCACGCGCAAATTGTGCTCCCAGAGGATGGAGCGCGCACAACCACCCACGAAGGAATGCCAATGCTTAAGCCATTGGGGAGGGCGGGATCCTTGGTCGGAATCCCGGGTCACCAGGGAACGTCGACCGGTGGGCTCCGCACCGAACACAGCCCTGCTCCGTGCCCTGAGTCGCGTAGTTCTCCTCGATGTGCCACTGATGACCACGGAACAAACACAAGAGCCGACGCATCGCATTCCTCCAGCTGTTGGACTGAAGATACGCCCGAACCTGAGAACCATGACCGCGCCCGCATGGACCGTGCCAGGTTCCCATGACTTGGTTACCTATGAAGAGTCGATCATGAGCGTGATGGGATACGGTCGGTGCTCGACAGCCGAGCAGGCCAGCAACGGTGTGAGCATCGAGGTCCAGCGCCGTGCTTATAGAACGCCTAGCTGAGGCCTACGGCTGGGAGATGACGTGGCTCGCCGATGAGGGAATATCCGGTGCCGTGCCGCCAGAGTCGCGTAAGCGGTTCAAGGCAGCACTTGCGCTGCTGGAGGCTAGTGAGTCAGAGGCGCTGATCTTTACCAAGGTGGACCGCGCCAGCCGCTGCACCGAGGACTTCGCCCGGCTAATCCGTCTGTCCAAGGGGCAGGACTGGCGGCTGATCGTCACCGAGATGGGCATCGACACCCGCACACCGATGAGCAAGGCCATGGCGGGCATGGCCGTAGTGTTCGCCGAGCTGGAGCGCGACTTCATCAGGATGCGTACCCGCGAGGCGCTGCAGGCCAAGAAGGAGAACGGCGTCACGCTCGGCAGACCACGTCGACGCCAGACGACGTGGTGTCCGCATCGTGCGGGAGCGCACGGAGGGCAAGACCGCCTACGCCATCCCTCGCGACCTCAACAGTGACGCTGTGCCGACTGCGCAGGTGCGCGCGCCTGGTCGCAAGCTACGGTCCGCGCGCTGCTGATGTGGGAAGGCGTTCATTGATTACGGCCATCGCGGACTGCGCGCCCTAACCTGAACGGTGCCTTGCCTCCTGCTCCAGCCGAGGACGGCCGCCGGTGCAGTGTTTTCCAAGATCACAGCCAGACCCTGGCCGACTCCGATGCAGATGGCGGCCACGCCCCAGCGTTCGCCGCGCTCTCGGAGCACCTTGACCAAGGTGCCGAGGATCCGGCCGCCGGATGCGCCCAGCGGGTGGCCGATGGCGATCGCGCCGCCGTGGGTGTTGACGATCTCTGGGTCGATACCCCAGGCGTCCACGCAGGCCAGCGATTGGACCGCGAACGCTTCGTTCAACTCGACCGCGCCGACCTCGGCCCAACTGATGCCCGCTCGCTTCAGGGCGGTATTGGCCGCTTCGACCGGGGCGTAACCGAAGAACTGCGGTTCCAGAGCGTATGCCGCCCGCCCGGCGATCCGGGCCACCGGCTCACCGCCGATGAGCTGGGCCGCCGATTCGGAGCCGAGCAGCACGGCTGAGGCCCCGTCGCTCAACGGAGAGGCATTGCCGGCGGTGATCGTGCCACCAGTGCGGAAGACCGGCTTCAGCGCCGCCATCTTCTCCGCTGGGGTACCGGCGCGTATGTTCTCGTCCCGGGCGAGGTCCGTGCCTGGCACCGCGGTGGTCAGGTCGTCGAAGAACCCGGCGTTCCACGCCTCGTCGGCGAGCCGGTGCGAACGCATCGCGAAGGCGTCCATCCGCTCGCGGCCGACGCGGTGCCGGTCCTCCAACTGCTCGTTGGCCTCGCCCAGGGAGACGGTCCACTCGGCGGGCATGGCCGGGTTGATCAGGCGCCAGCCGAGGGTGGTGGACGGAGCGCTGATGTCGCCGGCCGGGAACGCCCGGTCCGGCTTGGGTAGCACCCAGGGCGCCCGGCTCATCGACTCGACGCCGCCGGTGAGCACGATCTCCGCGTCGCCGGTCTCGATGGTCCGCGAGCCGATCATGGCCGCGTCCAGGCTCGACCCGCACAGCCGGTTGACCGTAGTAGCGGGCACCGAGACCGGCAGCCCGGCCAGCAGCCCGGCCATCCGGCCGACGTTGCGATTGTCCTCGCCTGCACCGTTGGCGTTCCCGAAGACGATCTCATCGATCTGCTCCCGGTCCAAGTGTGGCGAGCGGTCGAGCACAGCCTTGATCACGATGGCAGCAAGATCATCGGGCCTGATCTTGGCCAGCCCACCGCCAAAGCGGCCGAACGGGGTGCGGATGGCGTCGTAGACGAACGCGGCGGTCATCAGTCTTCCTTCTGGCGTTGATCTTGTTCTGCTCGACCTTCATTCAGCGCCTGGCGGGCGATGCGGAAGGCAGTGTTGGCGTCGGGTACGCCGCAGTAGATGGCGGTCTGCAGCAGGAGTTCCTTGATCTCATCCGGCTTCAGGCCGTTGCGCAGCGCAGCGCGGACGTGCATCGCCAGTTCCTCGTGGTGGCCGCGGGCGACCAGGGCGGTCAGCGTGATCAAGGAGCGGGAGCGTCGATCCAGGCCGGGACGGGTCCAGATCGTGCCCCAGGCGTAGGTGGTGATCAGCTCCTGGAACTCGGCGGTGAACTCGTCGGCCAACGCTGTGGTCCGGTCGACGTGGGCGTCGCCGAGCACCTCGCGGCGGACGGCCATCCCCGCGTCATAGACCTCCTCGAGCGTCGCCGCGGGCGCCCACATCTCTCGACCAGTCGGCTCGCGGTCCGGGAGGAAGAAAGCGGTCAGCAACTCGGCCACCGCGGCCGGCTGCTCGGCCGGCGGGAGGTGTGCGGCCCGCTCGATGACGACGAAACGGCCGTTCGCCACACCGGCGGCGATCTGCTCGCCGAGGGCGCGCGGGGTGGTCTGGTCGGACTCACCGGTGGCGGCGAGGACTGGCTGGGTGATCTCGCCGAGCCGATCACGGACGTCGAAGGTCGCGAGGGCACCGCAAACGCCCGCATAGCCGAACCGGTCCGCATCCTGCAGTGAATGAAGCAGCGCGGTGGCGGTCGCCAGGTCACGGTCCAGAAATCCCGGCGCGAACCAGCGCCGCACCGAGCCGTCGACCAGCGCGGCGGTGTCGGCCGCGCGAACCAGATCGGCGCGTTCGCTCCATCCTTCGGCCTCGCCGATCTTGGCTCCGGACGAAATGATCACTGCCGCAACGATCCGATCCGGTGCGTCGAGCAACAGTTGCAGTCCCACCGCTCCCCCGACGGAATCCCCGGCGTAGAAGAACTCGCGCGTGACGCGCCTCTGAGCCTGTCGAAGGGTCGTGCCCTGAGCCTGTCGAAGGGTCGTGCCCTGAGCCTGTCGAAGGGTCGATCTTGTCGACGAGGCTCACGACAGCGGCCGCGAGGTCTGCCATCGTGAAGGGTTCATGGGTGGTCGCGCTACGGCCGTGACCGGGCAGGTCCCAGCCGACGACGTGGAAGTGCCCGGCCAATTGGGCAGCACAGGACGACCAGAGCGCGGTCACGGACGTGCCGATCGAGGGACCGACCACGAGCAGCGGGAGCCCGTCGCCCGGGTCGGTCAGCTGGGTGGCCGTCAGGTCGAGGGTCATCGCTGCGTTCCCGTTCTCAAGGCCCGCTCCAGCGTGGCGTCGATGATCGACTGCGTCGCGCCGAGGTAGTCCGACGGATCCGCGGCCTCGGCCGGTCGGCCGGTCAGCGCCCGGATGGAGGCCCGCTCAGCCAGCAGTCCGGGCATCGCCCGCTGCACCGTCGCGGCCATGGCGTCGGCGTGCACCTCGAGCCCTTCCAACAGTTCGGCGGCCTGGGACGCCGCGGTGACGGCGTGCCGGGCGAGCAAGGCCAGCGGCTGCCACTCGGTGTGCCAGGCGCCCTCGGGTCGCTCGTCCACCGCCTGGGCGGAGGCGAGGTGCAGTTGAGAACCGAGCAGCGGTGCCGTTGCCGCGGCTCGGCGGATCAGGACCGCCAGCACTGGGTTGCGCTTCTGCGGCATCGTGGAGGATCCGCCACGACCCTCGCCGGCCGGCTCGCTGACTTCGGCGATCTCGGGACGGCTCAGTACCACCAAATCCGAGGCCAGATGTCCGAGTGCATCGGTGGTGGTCACCAGCACGTCGCCGATCACGGTGACCGGCGTACGGCGGGTGTGCCATGGCGGTGAGGCGGCCAGGGACAGCTCCGCGCCCAGACCGGCCGACCAGTCGATTCCATGATCATCGGCGAGTTCGGCGATTGCCGCGAGCGTTCCGGCGGCTCCGCCACACTGCACCCGCAATCCGTTGCGGGCAAGGACAATCCCGTCCAGTGCGTCCAGCACACCGGCCAGCCACCCGGCCGCCTTGAGCCCGAAGGTGATCGGTACGGCGTGCTGAGTCAGTGTCCGGCCGACCATGATCGTCTGCCGGTGCTGCCCGGCGAGTTTCGCGAGCGCGCCGACGCAGCGACCAAGATCATCAGCGATTTGGTCGAGTGCCGACCGCGCGCACAGCATCAGCGCGGTGTCCACCACGTCCTGACTCGTCAGCCCCTTGTGCAGCCACTTCACGCCTTCGTCGGGCAGGCGGGAGCGCAGCACCGCCAGCAGCGGAATGACCGGGTTGCCGCCGTCCTCGGCATCGGTCGCGACCCGGACCAGGTCCTCGAACTCCAGCGACACTTCAGCCAAGGTGTCCGCCGCGCTCGCGGGCGCCGATCCCGACGCGGCGAGGACGCGGAGCCAGGCGACCTCGACCGCCACCAGGGCGCGGGCGTACGCCTCGGGGCTGAAGACGTCGCCGGCCCGGTGGTCGCCGGGCCAGAACAGGCTGGGGACGCTCATCAGCCGAATTCCGACTGGGGCGAGTCGAAGCCGGGATAGCTGATGAACACGGTCTCGCCCGCGCCCTGCAGGCGGATGTCGAACCGCAGGCTGCGCTCGCCGTCGACGCTCGCCAGCAACGTCGACCGGCGTTCGTCCGGCACGCTGGCCAGGAGGCGGTCTGTGCGCAGCACCGCCTCGTCGGCCGGCACGTACGCCCGGGTGAACAGCCGGTTCATCAGGCCGCGGGCGAAGATGGTCAGGCAGAAGAATGCGGCCTGACCCGGCTCCGTCGGCCCGGGCAGCACGGTCTGGAAGGCGTACTCGCCGGCATTGTCCACCGCGGCCCGGCCGAAGCCGGTGAAGGTGGAGGTGTCGAGGAAGTACGCGCCCGAACTGTCCTGGCGGGCGTTGCGGCGCAAGGAGCCGAAGCGCTGCGGCACCCGTCCGGCTTCGTCGGCCTGCCAGATCTCGATCAGGGCGTCCGGTATCGGGTCGCCGTTGCCGTCACTCACCACGCCGTGCAGCCGGACGGCCGCCGGATGGTGCGGTGCCACGAGCGTGTCGCCTTCGGGATACGGCAGCGCGAAGCCGAAGAAGGGGCCGACGGTGTGGCCGGGCGTGGGGACCAACGAGGTGCCGTCCATCAGTGTTCCTCTCCTTCGGGCTCGGTCCAGGTGCGCTGGCTGCCCGTGAGCACGATGTCCCAGCGATAGCCGGTGTTCCACTCATGCTGAGCGACATCGTGGTCGTAGCTGGCGACGAGCCGATCCCGGGCCCGCTGATCGGTGATCGCCTGATAGATCGGGTCCAGCGCGAACAACGGGTCACCCGGGAAGTACATCTGAGTGATCATCCGTGCCGGGAAGTCCGTGCCGAACAAGGAAAAGTGAATGTGCGCTGGACGCCAGGCGTTGCGGTGGTTCTTCCACGGGTAAGGTGCCGGCTTGATCGTGGTGAAGCGATAGTGGCCGTCGCTGTCGGTCAGGCAGCGGCCCACTCCGGTGAAATTGGGATCCAGTGGCGCCGCATGCTGATCGCGCTTGTGCAGGTAGCGTCCGGCCGCGTTGGCCTGCCAGATCTCCACGAGTTGGTGACGGACCGGCCGGCCCTCGCCGTCGACTATCCGGCCGGTCACCACGATCCGCTCGCCGATCGGTTCTCCAGTGCCCTGGATCGTCAGGTCGGCCTCGACCGGATCCACGTCGCGATGCCCGAAGACTGGCGCGTACAGCTCGATGGTCTCCGGGTCGGCCTGGTAGGGCTCCATGGTGGGATGGCGCAGCACGCTGCTGCGGTACGGCGGGTAGTTGAGTCTCGGCTGGGTCTCCTCGCCGTGCTCGGCCCGGCCGGATTCGTACCGTTCGCTCACCGCTGCCATCTCGGCGCTCATCTCGCGCTGGCTGCGCTGCGCCGAGTCGGAACCGATCGACAGCTGGTATTCGCGGAACGCTTCGTCGTCGTTCATCAACGTGTTCATCTCATGATCATCTTCGGGCTCGAGTACTGGGAGGCCAGACGGACCGGGGCGTTGGGGGCGCCGTAGCCGTCGTACGCACGGCGTCGTTCGACGACCTCGAAGAAGACGTTGCCGAAGGTTCGGGTGTAGAAGTGCACGAACTCACCGGCGCCGTCCCGGTCGTAGAGCAGGTCCAGCTCGGACAGCTCGCTGAGCCGGTCGTCGTCCAGGCCGAAGCGGGCCTGCAGGTCGGCATAGTAGTTGTCGGGCACCGGCAGGAAGTCCAGGCCGCGCCCGCGGGCGGCCCGAGCCACAACGAAGGCGTCGGAACACGCGAATGCGACGTGCTGCGCCTGACGTGGGCCGCGGTCGTCGGCCTCCATCAGCGGGGCCACGTTGAGCACCAACCGGACCTCGGCACCGCGCGTCCGCATCACCTGGCTGCGTACCAGCCCGACCGGACCCGCGACCTCGACCGTCGAGTGCGACTGCAGGGCGAGCACGCTGCCGTAGAACAGCACCGCCTCGTCGAACCGGTGCCACGCATGCATCAGATTGGTGTGATCGATGTGGCTGATCAAGCCGTCTCCGACCGGCGGCCTGCCCTCGTCGAACTCAGCCGCCCAGATCGGGGTGTCGAGTCCGGCCTCGGCCCAGAAGATCTCGGTGCCGTCGGGGGCCGCCACGGCGCGCAGCTCGTGCTCCTGGGCACTGGTCCGCCGGAAGACCGATGGCGCGGCGAGCTGGGCGGCCCGCCGGGCCGACTGCGCCGGATCGGAGACCTCGAATCCGACGGCAGCGATGGTCGGTTCCCAGTCCCGGGCCTGCTGCTCATTGAGCACGATGCGCGCGTCACCGGCCTGCCAGAGGCGGACGGGCTTGGTGCGGTGGTGCCCGCCGAACGTGAAGCCGAGCTGGGACAGCACGATCTCGACCGGGTCGGTGTTCTCGGCCTTGACCTCGACGAAGTCGAAGCCGGCCGGCTCGTCGACCGGCACCAGGCTGGTCAGCCCTGCGTCCGCGCCGCCGCCCAGCAGTTGAGCCGCCTGGTCCTCCAGGAACGACAACGAGCGGAAGGCGTGCGCCGCCGTCCTGGTGACGTCGGTCTGCCGGAAGATGTCGTTGAACACCTCGAGCGACAGTGGGCCGGCGTACCCGGTGCGCATCACATGGGCGAGGAACTTGGGCAAGTCGAAGTCCCCCTCGCCCGGGAAGAGCCGGTGATGCCGGCTCCACGACAGCACGTCCATGGTGAGCAGCGGCGCGTCGGCAAGCTGCAGGAAGAAGATCTTCTCGCCCGGTATCTGTTCGATGGCCGCCGGGTCGTGGCCGCGGGACAGGATGTGGAAACTGTCCAGACAGATCCCGACCTGATCATGATCAACAAGGTCGATGATCCGCCAGGCGTGGCGGTAGTCGTTCACGAAGCGGCCCCAGGCCAAGGCCTCGTACGCGATCCGCACGCCGTAACCTTGAGCAAGATCACCGAGCCGGCGGAGCTGGCCGGCCAGGAGTTGATCATCGTCGAGCGTCGCTGTGCCGACGTTGCTGCAGATCAGGATGGTGTCGATGCCGAGCCTTTGCATGAGCGTGAACTTGGCTTCGGCCCTCCGGAGGTTGTCGATCAGCTGTTGATCATCGACGCCTTCGAAGTCGCGGAAGGGCTGGTAGAGCACGAGCTCAAGGCCGAGCCGCTCGGCGAGGCCGCGGATCTCCCCCGGCGATTGGGGGGCCACCACCAGGTCGGGTTCGAACAGCTCGATGCCGTCGAATCCGGCGGCCGCACAGGCGTGCATCTTCTCGACCAGGGTGCCTGACAGGCAGACGGTCGCGGTCGTCTTCTTGATCCGCTGCGCCATGCCTAACGGCCTTCCTCGATCAGCTCCAGAAAGTGGGCCCGCATCCGGGCCGCATCGGGCTCGAGCCCGGTGATCAGCCGGAAGGTGTCGACGGCCTGCCCGGTCGCCATGTGCCCGCCGTCGAGGACCGGAGCACCGAGAGCGGTCGCCGCGGCAACCAGTTCGGTGACCAGGGGCCGATAGACGATGTCGGCCACCCACAGATCGGGCCGCAGGAGCTCGGCCTGCACGGGGAGTCCGGGGTGGCTGTGCATCCCGACGAAGGTCGCGTTGACTAGTCCAGTCGCCTGCGGCAGCAGCCGAACCAGGGCGTCCGGACTATCGGCCATCACAGCGGCATCGGGATAGCGAGCGAGCAGCGAAGCGGCGCGATCAATCGCGCGTGAGCGGTCGAGATCGACGATCACCAGCCGCTTGACACCGGCCGCGAGGAGCGCGTGACCGACTGCCGCGCCGGCGCCGCCCGCGCCCAGTAGGACGACGAAGCTGATATCCGCCTCGGGCAGTCCGGTGCGCAGTCCGGTCGCGAAACCAGTGACATCTGTGTTGGCACCGATCAGCTGGCCGTCGGTCATCAGCACCGTGTTGACGGCACCGATCGCGGCCGCGCCGGCCGAGATGTCGTCGAGGTGGGCGAGGACCTCCTGCTTGCACGGATGGGTGACGTTGCAGGCGTTAAAGCCGAGATCGCACGCTTGGTGGAGCAGGACGCCGACATCGGTCGCCGGCCGGTCGATCACCGTCAGATCAATCGGTCGATAGAGGTAGCGGAGGCCGTGATGGTCGGCTTCGCGCTCATGCAGTGCCGGCGTCAGCGACGGGATGACGCCCTCCCCGATGAGCCCGACTAGGAAGGACTCCCCGACGGTGCTCACACTGTCCTCCTCGACGAACTCTGTCGATCTCAGTAGTGACTCGCATATCGTCCGAGACGTTGGATGAAGGTTATGGCGCCGCCGGCAGTTCGCCTAGTGTGCGGATGAGTTGTTGCACGGCGAAGGCATATCCGTGAATTCCGGCGCCCGCTCGAACAGGGGATCCATAGAGAACATTGTGCTTACCTCACTGATCGTTGGCGGGATCATCGGGGCGTCCGCGGGTGCGAGCTTCGCCGCGATCATGCGCCACAGGTAATCGGCGGAATTCTTCGGGGAGGCGGGGCTGGTGAAGGCGGCAGCTCGTAGGTGACCTGCTGGGGGAAACAGGTCAGGCAGCCCTTCACCGCGTGGTCTTGCCGATCAGATCCTTGGTGATCATCTGCTGAAAGGTCGCCGGCTTCACTGGCTCGCCATGACGTCCTTGACATCCGAGCAGCGTAAAGCGCATCCTGCGCCATTGATCTCAACTGAAGCACTACTACGGCGCATAGCTATCGCGGATGGCGTTACCTCGGGCGCAACCTCACTCTGCCGTTCACCAACCTGCCGGGCGACTCTAGCGGAGCGCACGCGCCCACTTCTGCCGATGTGTGTGCGGCCGTGGGGCAGGGTGTGACCGTGAAGGCAGAGGCACGGATCGACCTGGTCGAACGACGGAGGGTTCGAGGTCCATGATGGTGTCCAGCCCCGTAGCGGTCACGGCTGACGGGCAAATGGAGCGTTACCTGGTGGATCCTCTGCTCGTGAGAAGGGAGCGATATGACTCAGTCCGCTCAGAGTGTTCTGATCAACGGGTTTGGGGTGCTCTTCGTGATCTTGAACTCGTTCGGGTTGGGCCTCAGGCTTCCGGTTGGCAAGCTGCTGGCAGATGCCGCTGCCCATTGGAAGATTGCCGTGTGGGCGTTGGTGATCAATTTCGTCATCATCCCGCTCCTGTTCATCGGCTATTTGCTGACGATAGCCTCGTCCATTCCTGGAGAGATCAAGGTCGGGTTCTGTGTCGCAGCCCTGAGTGCAGGTATGCCTTTCGCTCCCCTCCTCGCCCGGTTAGCCAAGGCGGATGTCAGCATAGCCACCACGCTGTTAGTGATCTTGACTGCCGCGACCATTATCGCCCTCCCGCTAGGGTTGCCCCTCGCCATCGATGCGGTTGACGCCCAACTCAAGACCTCTGCCTGGGATGTTGCTTGGCCGCTGCTGCTCTTTTTGCTCCTGCCGCTGGTTCTCGGGTGCGGCTTCAGGGTCTGGTGGCCCGACCTGACGCCGCCATTGGCACGGTGGGTTGTCCGAGTTGCAATTCTGTGTCTGCTCTTTAATCTCAACTTCACGCTGGTTGCGTATTGGAATCAGTTCGTGCAGACCTGGGGCACCGAGAGCTACATCGCGGCCCTTGCCGGCCCAGTCATCGGCCTCGGGTGTGGCTACCTTCTCGTTTCCAGTCTTCGAGTCAAAGACGTGGGAATCAGGCATGCGACCGAGGTGACCACGGCGGTACGCAACATCGCTCCGATGCTCCTGATGATGATTTTTCCCTTTGCAGCCGACCCGCTGGTCACGGTGTCGATCACGATCCTCAACACCGTCGGCATCATGATCGTTCTACTCTTCGTCCTGATGTGGAGGCGCGCTGCTTCACCATCGGACACCCACGCAACAACAAACCAGCCAGCAAGCGAAGGCCTGCCCCCGCCAACTTCCACGTGACGAGTCATCCACCCGTCGTCGCCGACCTCCCCGACGAAGGTTGAGTTCTTCCTCGTCCCAGTAGGAGCGAAATCCACCCCGGCATGTCGTCATCGTCGTTCGAAACACACTCACATGCCGCTGAGAGTGAGACCGGTACGTGTCTAGGCCGCTTGGTACGGCCTCGTCATAGCGCGATCAGAAGCGCAAGCGGACCCTGAAAAAGCTCTCCATTTCGACCAGTGATTAACCACAGGGTTCCGGTTCCGACCGGCCGGATCGTGCTTGTCATAGCCCAGATGCTCAGCCAGCTCCTCCTCCAAGGCGGTCTCGATCACCGTCTTGGTCAACGCTTTCAACAAGCGCGGAATAGGCTGGCCGGGCCGTACTGCCGCTGGTTCCGCGAGGCGGTCGTAGCTCCTCCCGGCGACGGCCTGGATCCGGTCTCGGATCGACTCCGGACATGGAGAAGGTGTAGCGCCACACGTTCCGCTGCTTGGCGGGCCAATCCTCGATCCCGGCGAGCAGCCGCAGTCCGCCGGGATTCCAGGCGAGCAGGTCACCGTTGCGGGCGACGACGTGAGCAGGGCAGGGCCGCAGGTTCTCCAGCAGGATCGCCACGCCGGGCGGCACGGAGCGACTGGCAGGGCGGCGGTTCAGTTGCACGCCGGGCGGCTTGGGCGGTCAGTGATCGGAGGTGGTCGCGTTCCTCGTCGTCGAGCTGGAGGGCACGGGCGAGGGCGTCGATCACTTGGGGGCTGGGTCGGGTCTCCTTGCCGCGTTCGAGCCGGATGTAGTAGTCGTTGCTGATTCCGGCCAGCGTCGCCGAACTCCCCTCGGCGCAGCCCTGGCGTGCGGCGTTGGCCGGGGGTAGGTCGGCAAGCCGACGTCGCCGGGGGGTACCTGGCCTCGGCGGGCGCGCAAGTACCGGCCCAGCTAGGTTCCCGTTCCGTCATGCCGTCCAGCATCGCAGGCTCGGCCGCGGTGGTGCTGGGTCCTGGGGGCCGTGCTGTTCGGGGGTGTGGCAGGGACTCCCACCGGTATGCCAATCTCGGGCAGGGTGGTGATGAGCAGCACCAACGAATCAGGCGGCTGCAGCGGCTCAGTCCAGCGAAGGAAACCCTTATGACCCCCGCTTCTGCTGTCGAGGTCGTCGTTGTGATCGGCGCCGGCTCGATGGGCCAGGCCATCGCGCGCCGTGTCGGTGTCGGTCGCACCATCTTGCTGGCCGACCGCAACCCGGATGCTGCCACCACTGCCGCGCACGCGCTGCAGACTGCCGGCTTCACGGTTGAGACCGCACACGTCGACGTCGCCGACCGGGCCACCATCGACGCCCTCGCCGCCACCGCCGAGGAGCTCGGCTTGGTGGTGCACGTGATCCACACCGCCGGTCTGTCCCCGGCCCAGGCCTCCCCGGAGGCGATCATCACCGTCGACCTGGTCGGCACCGCGCATGTCCTCGACGCCTTCGGCGCCGTGTCGCCTCCGGTGCCGGACCGGCCGGATCGTGATCGCCAGCAGGCCAGATGCTCGCCGCTCCGCCGGCCAAGACGGTCTTGCCATCACCGGCTGCTGGCTGGGACAGCCCGCCGGACCGGTGAACGCCAACCCTTGGCGCGGGCCTGCCAGACCAAGATCCCTGGCCACCGAGCTCCTCCGGCTGGCGTTCAGCCGGAACCTCATCGATGGTGGAGTCACGTCACCAGTGTTTCGGCCAGCCGGCCTCCGCGGATAGCCTCGAGCCAGAGTCAAAGCCGGTCCCGATTGGGCCCAACTCGGTTTGGTCTTCTGCACCAGCTCCGGCCCACCCCTGGATGCCGCGAACGTGCGCCGCGCCTTCCGCGCCGTTGCCTCCCGAGCCGGCCTCGACGCCGCCGAGTGGACGCCGCGCGAGCTGCGGCACAGCTTCGTCTCACTGCTCTCCAGCTCTGGCGTCGCTATCGAGGACATCTCCCACCTGGTGGGGCACGCCAGCACGAATGTGACGGAGAAGGTGTACCGCAAGGAACTGCGGCCCGTGCTCACAAAAGGCGCACGCGCAATGGACGCGATCTTCGATCGGAACCGGCTGATTAGGCTAGCAGTTTGGCTCACAACAGGTCAGCTATCGCCGACCAGCTCCTGAACTACTCGCCGGTAATCCCTGCCGCACTAGGCGTGATGTGGGTGGAGCTTAGGGGACTCGAACCCCTGACCTCTTCCATGCCATGGTGACCTGGAAGACGCAAGCGACAGCTGCGCATCCTTCCCCGCCAAGCCGAGCTCAGCGTGTTGGGCCACTTACACCGTTCGTCGGACACTCCCCACCTCCGCTGCGTAATCACCGCACCGGGCACGTGTTCCCGGGCCGCTCGCTGGGGCAGCCCGTGCTTCAGCCGCCCTCCTCGATTCTCTCCGCAGACCGGCAGCACCGAATCGAGTATCTTCGATGCTGATCCAGTCCACCGAGCCGGCCCAGCCGGCAGCCAGTGGTCGAGCGTCGCATGGCCCCATCTTCCCGATTCGGCGAGGGCGGTCCGCAGCGCCCAGCCATCAGCAGTTGAGCGGAGGCGGACCTGCTGCGACTGTCGACAGCTCGGCGATGAATTTCGCTGTGCGCTGCACGGCGCCGCCCCAGCCAACGCCCTGCCGCGCCACCGTCGGCCGCCCCGCGGCTCAGCGCCGCACTCCGCACTATCGCGCCGACAACGACAGCCAGCGCTCGAACGCCCTGCGGCCACGTCGCATGCCCTGGCGGAGCCGCCGGGATCTGGTCGCCGCGCAGTTCCTCCTGGTCCGGCGCCTGGAGACCACTTGGGCGCGGGGCGGACACCCAGCGAGCTCGCGATCCAACGATCTTGACGAGCGAGGCTCAGGCGGTTAGCGGTGGCGATGCGGCGTAACGCAGGCGAGGGAGGCCTGCACTGGGAGGAGTCTCGGCAGCGATGGTTCGCCACTGTCTATGTCGGCTACTCCCCTGATGGGAAGCGCCGCAAGGTCAAGAGCAGCGCCGGCACCAAGACGGAGGCCAAGGCGAAGCTCCAGCAGCTGCTTCGCGACCGAGACGACGGGCACGTGCTCGGTGGTCAGACCTACACCGAGCGCACGGACCGAGGAGTTGCGGGCACTGACCTGGAGTCATGTGGACCTCGACGGCGAGCCGCCGAGCGTGCAGTTGTGGCGATCGGTGCGAGAGGGCGGCGACACCAAAACGCGACTGTCGCGACGCACTCTCGAGCTCCCGGACGATTGTGTAGCCGCGCTTCGAGCACACAAACGCTGGCAGACCCGGAGTCGTATGCGCAACGCGGCACGATGGCCGGATAACGATCTGGTCTTCACGACGCAACTTGGTACCCCTCTCGACGCTGCCAACGTTCGGCGCGCGTTTCGCAAGGTGGCCGAACACGCTGGACTCAAGGCTGAGGAATGGACACCGCGAGAGCTGCGGCACAGTTTCGTCTCGCTGCTATCGAGCGCAGGGATCCCGATCGAGGACATCGCACATCTCGTCGGCCACGCGAACACCCGCACGACGGAAAAGGTGTATCGCAAGGAATTGCGCCCGGTGCTAAGACGCGGCGCGAAGGCGATGGATGACCTCTTCAAGGCGCACCACGAGGCCAGCGAGCCCCCCGATCTGCCCCCCGCGTCCAGTGAGAACCAAACAGAGCGCTGAAATGACACGGATGCGCTTCGCACCTGACCAGGGAAATTAGTGGTGGAGCTTAGGGGACTCGAACCCCTGACCTCTTCCATGCCATGGAAGCGCGCTACCAACTGCGCCAAAGCCCCTTGAGCGTGGACGAGCCAGCCGTCCACAACCTGACCGATCTTACAGTCGAAGCGCTAGGCCCGGCCAATCGAATGACCTACGCCGACCTGCACTCTGACGCGGCCGCGCAGCATCCTCAGACTGTCGTCGTCGCCTGAGAAACAGCGGGCTCAGGCTGAGCATTACAACGACTCCGAAGCGGTGACGTCTCGCCTATCGCTCGCGATCAGTAGAGGAAGATCGGCAGCCAGCCGGGGTTGTGAGCATGGAGAAGTATGGCCCAGAGCACACAGTCGAAGATCAAGTGCACGCTGACCACGTAGACCAGCGATCGGGTGCGGTTGAAGATGTAGCCCTGGATCAGGGCAAATGGCGTTGTCAGGAACGGTCCCCAGCTCTGATAGCCCAGCTCCCACAGGAAGGACACGAAGATGATCGCTTGCAAGATGTTCGCTTGCCACAGTCGGAAGTGTCGCCGTAGCAGCGCGAACGCCGTGCAGATGAAGAACAGTTCATCCCACAGGCCGACAGCGTTCACGCAGATGAAGAGCCTGATGATCTCAGTCGGCTCGCTCACCGCTGGCCAGTTGAGGTAGGTGCCGGAGCGGATGAAGTAGAACGGCATGATCACCCAGGCAAGCCCCACCACAATTGCCAGGTACCACTTCTCGGCGGTCGTCCACTTCCGGCCGGTGTTGATCGGGAAGCGCACGACGTGGCGCTTGAAGACGAAGCGGTCGACCACGTACGGGACGACGACAGCGAGCAGCAGCACGCTTCCCATCAGCATGATGTTGCCGTAGCTGATATCAGCCTCCAGCGAAATCATCCCGATGATGCCCAAGCTGAAACCGATGAGCAGCAAGCTCTTGCCAAGATCACGATCGACGATGAATCCCAAGACCACACTGACCGTCAGCACTGCATAGCCCGACGGCTCGTGTTGCAGCCCGAAGAGCAGAAAGCCCGCGAGCGACACGCCGAAGGCCGGCAGGAGAGCCCAGGAGAACTTCGGCGGCGCCTCGACTGCGGTGTCCACCGGTGCCGTCGCCACCCGACCAGCATGCCATTGACACCGTCGGCCAGCGAGTCACCGGCCATCGGCTTGAGCCGCCGCTTCAGCCGATGTCGAGATCCGCGTCAGCGGTCACGTTGTAGCCCTCGATCCGCCAGTACGCCCCTGAGCGGTGCCGGTCGATGCTCACCCAGGCGCAGTTCGAAAGCCCGCCGAGCAATCGCCAGCGTTCAAACGGCAGGTCGACGAACCGGCACGCACCGACCCGACCGGCGAGCCCATGGGTAACAACGACGACGGTGGCATGATCTTCAGCGGCCTCGGCGATCTCGGTCAGCACCTCCGTCATCCGCTCAGCGACCTCGCTCGGGCTCTCGCCGGTCGGCGAGCGGCGTACGTCTTCGCCCGCCCAGAGGCGGCGCGCCAACTCGGGATCAGCCGCCCTTATCTCCTCGCCGAGCAAGCCCTCCCACGAGCCGACGTGAATCTCGCGCAGCCGCTTGTCGGTGATGATCTCCAGTCCGGTGCGCTCGGCGAGCGCCGCCGCAGTCTGATAGCACCGGGACAAGTCGCTGGAATACAAGCGAGTAGGTCGATAGGCAGCAAGCACCTCCGCGGCACGAATCGCCTGGCCGTGCCCGACCTCATCGAGAGGAATGTCGGCCTGCCCCTGGAAGCGGTCGACCACGTTCCATTCAGTGCGACCGTGGCGCCAGATGATGATCCGCGCCGCCGTCATCGCCGTTCGTCCACGCCGAGCTCGATCTCAGGGCAGTCCCGCCACAACCGCTCCAGCGCGTAGAACCGCCGCTCGTCGGTGTGTTGCACGTGTACCACGAGGTCGAGGTAGTCCAGCAGCACCCAACGCTGTTCCCGATACCCCTCACGGCGTACCGGCTTCGCATGATGACTCCGGAGCAATTCCTCGATCCCCTCGACGACTGCGCCGACCTGGCGCTCGTTGGATGCGGTGATCACGAGGAACACATCGGTAATGGCCAGCTGCTCGGAGACGTCGTAGGCGACCAGATCGGTGCCAAGCTTGTCGACGGCCGCGGTCGCGGCCGCGCGTGTCAGTTCCAGTGCACGCTTGGTAGCAGTCAAGATCTCTCAATCTGTCGGATGTGTTTGCTCGATGCTGTCTGAGCAACGCGCACACCAGGCTAGTCCTTCGAGTTCCCGGGAACCCCGCAGCCGAGTTCTCATCCTTTCCGAACTCTGCAGCAGCGCGGTTGACAGCGATTAATGCAACGCCGAATGGGGTCCGCCACCTGATTTCTGGCGGGGCCATGAATCGGCGGGTGCCTGTTGATCAGCCGGCGCCTCCGCCGGAGCAGGCCAGCCGACACCACTGCCTGCCCGTTCTGAGCTAGCTGGGTTCTGCCCTCGTACGCGGGCGCCCGTAGGCGGCAAGAAAGACCTCTGCGCCAGCGTCAGCCAGCGCATGAAGCTCGCGACGCGTGCGGCGGCGGCCGACACCACGGAACATCGCGGTATCCAGCGGCTCACCAATGACCAGGAACGCGAATTGGGTCCCCGCGGCCAGTGGATCATCAATTGTGAGTTCCCCGCGCTCGGCCAGCCGGGCAAAGGCGGTGCTCAAAGCATCGATCGTGCGGCGGGGCCCGGTCTCGTGATATTTGCGCGCAAGGTCTGGAAACCGTCCCGCCTCGCGCAGAACCAGCTGGCGGCGACGTAGCAGCACAGGATTCATCACCACATCGATGTAGCTCCGCGCCAGCTCCTGGAGCGCCGCCGGTACATCGTTGGCCTCCGCGGTCGCTGCCACCTCTGCTCGAAAAGCGCCCGCGGCGCGTTCTACGCTGCCCAGCGCGACCTCTCGAAAGAGTGTTTCCTTGTCACTGAAGTGCTTGTAGACGGTCTGTTTTGATACCGCAGCCGCCGAGGCGATGTCTTCCATCGAGGTGCCGGCGTACTCGCGCGTCAGGAACAGTTCCGTGGCTGCATCGAGGATCGCACTGCGCTTGCGGGAACTTCGACCCGACATTTGTGAAGTCACCAAAAGATCCTAGGGAACAGGCGATGATTCTGACAGTACTGGACGGTCTAGTTCCGTAGAACCCCATCCGGGATCGAAAGGACTCCAAATCATGTTGCCTCAGAATCTCCAACAGCAACAGGTGACCACCTCGCGCGCAGTTGCGGCTGGCACTGATCGCCGGCGCGATCGCCGGACCCCTCTACGTCGGTGTTGGCACTCTCGAGGCAGTGTTGCGTGACGGCTTCGACATCCGCATTCACTCGCTTAGCCTGCTGGCCAACGGCCCGGGCGGCTGGATCCACTCGATGATGATGGTTGTCAGCGGCCTTCTCGCCGTCATCGGCGCGCTCGGAGTAGGTCCGTCCAACAGCGCACCGGACGACGCTCGTACGCCATGATCGCGGGTCTGGTGATCTACGGGCTCGGCATTGCTGCAGCCGGCCTGCTCCGCGCCGACCCTGCTGACGGATTTCCGATCGGCACGCCGCCGGGCCCTCCGGCAGTGATTACCGCCAGCGGCGTCGGACACCTGGTGGCCGGCGGCATTGGCTTTCTTGGCTTGATCGTGGC
>CAWIZB010000023.1:0-123287 GCA_963840505.1 uncultured Actinomycetota bacterium | reverse complement strand
CTCCACCGGATGCCCGGGGACCTCGACCGTCGCCTGCAGTCGGATGTCGCGGGATGACGATCCGACCGACACCTCCATCGGTCCGCCGGCGAAGACCCAGCGGGCATCGCGGATGGAAGTGCTCAAGATCAGCTCGAGCAATCGGCAGCTGAACCCGTTCTGATGCACCGGTTGTCAGGTGCACTTTCGAGAAGGCTCGTAGTTCGCGCTCGGGCATCTGTAGGACACCGCTGCGGTCACCCACGTAGACCTGGACCACTTCCGCGCCGCTACGGCCCCCGGTGTTGGTCAGAGTGATCGATACGACCAGGGCGATCGGGTTGTCGAGATCACCGACGGTTATCTGGAGGTCGGCGTAGTCAAACGTGGTGTATGACAGACCGTGGCCGAACGGGTAGTCCACCTCCAACCGGCGGGCGTCGAACCAGCGGTAACCGACGTGCACGCCCTCGCTGTATCGCACGTGACCCTGTTCGCCTGGGAAGTCGAGATAAGACGAGGTGTCTTCGAACCGCACGGGCACGGTCTCGGCTAGCTTGCCGGACGGATTCACGTCGCCAAGCAACACGTCGGCAATACTGTCGCCGATGGCCTGACCGGTCAGCCAGAACTCGACGATGCTTCCGACGACGTCGCGCCAGCCGGCCGTCGTACGACGGAACCATTGCTCAGCGCGACGACGACGCGCGCGTTGACGGCGGCGACCGCTCTGACCAGCGTGACCTGTTCGGCCGGCAGCTCGATGGTGGTCCGGTCGCGTCCTTCCGCCTCGTACGAGGGCGGAAGACCGAGGAAGAGCACCACCAGCTCGCTCGACTGCGCGAGAACACCGCTTCGTCAACCATTCCAGTCGCGTCGTCGTTTGGGTAGAGGACATAGCCCGGCGTGAACGACACCGACGTCGACTCGCCGATGCGCGTCTGCAAGGCGTCCAGGGCGCTGACGACGCGGGTCGCGTTTCACTGCCGAACTCCCGGCACCCTGATACCGCGGAGCGCGAGCCAACTCGCCGATCACTGCGACTGAGCTGACTCGTCCTGGATCGATCGGGAGCAGCGCCCCGGCGTCGTGCAGAGGCACCGCGGACTCCGCGGCGGCTTGGCGCGTTAGCTGGTGATGGGCGTCGTAGTCGACTACCGGTTTCGTCTTTGTCGATTCCGCCGTGCGATTGGCCAGCACCCGCAATCGATCGATGACGACGTCGATCGCCGCATCGTCGAGCGAACCGTTCGCGAACGCTTCGCCTACCCGCGGATCGCTGGGTTGCCCGGGCATGCGAAGGTCGAGTCCCGCTGCGACCGCCGCGACGGGATCGTGCACGGCGCCCCAGTCCGAGATCACGACACCGTCGTACCCCCACTCGTCCCGCAGCACATCAGTGAGCAGCGCTTCCCTCGCTGGCAAACACACCGTTGATGCGGTTGTAAGCGCTGATGACCGTCCGGGGTGGCCTCCCGGATCGCGAGCTCGAAGGCGCGCAGATAGATCTCCCGCAGGGGCCGTTCGTCGACGTCGGCGCTCACGCGCAGCCGGTCGGTCTCCTGGTTGTTGGCGCCGAAGTGCTTCACGCACGCCGCGACCCCTTGCGGATTGCAGGCCCGCGATCATCGCACCGGCCAACCGGCCCGTCAGCAGCGGGTCCTCGCTGTAGTACTCGAAGTTTCGACCGCACAACGGACTGCGCTTGATCTCGATGCCGGGCCTAGCACGACATCGACGCCCTGAGCGCGGGCCTCGCGGCCCAACGCCGTGCCAACGGTCCGAATGAGTCGCCGGTCCCAGGACGAGGCGAGGGTCACCGCCGGCGGAAAGCACGTGGCCGGAAGGCTGCGACCCAACCCGAGGTGATCGGGATTGTCGTCGTCCTGAACGCGCAGGCCGTGCGGGCCGTCCGACACGCGGATGCTGCGGTAGCCAAGGGCTGGGACTTCATGGGTGCTCCAGTAGTCGGCGCCTGTGGTCAGCAGAGCCCTCTGCTCCCGCGTGACTCGACTGGTCATTTCGAGACTCTCTCCCGACTTGAGTTCATGACTATCTAAACCTTCCCGATGAACTGGGTGGCACGCGGACCGATGTGGAAGAGCCTGCTCGCCAACGATGACGGTAACTGGAAAATCCTCGGCGACGTCGTGCACAGGGACGGAGAGTTGAACCAGTCGGCTGCCCGGTGGAGCTAACGATTCAAGTCCTGCACGGCTCGCAACTGGTCCGTGAGCGAGTCCATGACACGCTGAGTCGTCAGAGCCAAATCTGCGTCGGGGACCGGGTCATAGCGAAATTGCCAGCTGATCGTGTTATCGAATTCGAGCACGTGAAAGGCCAGCTTGGTGCCGTCATTGGTCGTCAGGACGTAGCCGATCTGCTGTGGCGCGCTGGCGTCGAGGATAAGGGGCATGACCGTGAGCATTCCTCTGCTGGCCGGCCGCGCGTGTACCGCAACCGGAACGTCCCGCAATTATCAACTACGTCAGCGAGTCGTTGATATTCCCGAGCCGCGCTCGAGACATCTGAGTACCGGTAAGTGAAGAGTGAGACCGCCGAGCGATCGAGCTGCCAGAATGTGCTGACGCCATCAAGTGCCCCTGGTGGGACGCGGTTCAACACCGTCGCCTCGAACAAGGGCTCACAGGCGGCAGGGACGATGTATCCATCCTGTTCGCTGCTCCAACGTCGGTCGATTACTGAGGCGTCATTAGTCCCGTCGGAACGGACCATCCCGTAATACACGCCTTGCAGATCGGGAAGGGTGAACAGCGGTGCCGGCGTGGGCCAGAATCGCCAGATCAGGAGACCACCCACCAGCACCAGCACCACCGCGGTCATGATCAATTTGCGCCGCCGCGATAGTCGGCCTACTTCGCCGAGGCCGACAGTGAGGACTTCGGGTTCGGACTTTGGTGACGTAGTCGTCACGGTTCGATCGTAGTCGCGGGACGTCCGGACCCATCGCCTCAGGCTCAGCGCTAGCCGTGAGGTTATTCGCAGCGGCTCCCATATGGTCGTGGACAGCGGCAGTAGTCGCCTCCGCGTCACCGGATGCGATGGCGTCGACGATCACCTTGTGCCGAGCGACGTTCATGTTCCGGATAGCCCGCTCCCTGCCTGCGAACATGATCGACATCCGGATGGAACCTTCCAGAGACTCCCAGGTATGCAGCAACGTGTCGTTGCCGCTGAGTCGGCATAGCCCGCGGTGGAAGTTGAGGTCGGCCTCGATCCTCCCTTCCAGATCCACGTCGGCTCGAGCCTCGCTCATCGTATTGAGGAGACTGCGCAATTCGGCGACCGCTTCCGCTCGGTCGGTCCGCTGGGTTAGCGATCGTGCGGCCATGCCTCAGTGCCGCCCGCACGGCGAAGATGTCACCGATCTCTTTCGGCCCCAGGTGGCGGACGTATAAGCGTCCCCGCGGGCCAGAGATGACCAGCCCTTCTTGCTGGAGCTGCCGCATAGCTTCGCGGAGCGTGCCGCGGCTGATCTGGAGCCGTTCTGAAAGCTCGGTCTCCACCATTGGCGTCTGGGCGGCAACTGTCCGCTGGTAATCGCCGTGCGTAGCGAAGCCAGCGCCTGCTCGCGGAGATTGATCTTGGTGAGCCCGACTAGACCCGGTGTGGAGGTCATGTGTGGTCCTTGCCGTCAGAGCTGTCGGTGGTAGTTGACTGTCATCTGTAGGTCACCACCGTCGGCTGCGTCCGCGCGCGTGACCCAACACGCTGTCAACAGTTATATGCAGGTTGTTGACAGTTGACTGCTGACGCAAATACGCTCCGAAATACCGCGAGACGGGCAGCCGCGGGATAAGCGCCGGGTGTCTGAACAAAGGGTGGCTGTATGGCGCCGCAACGCACCGTTCTTGATCCTCGAGCCCTTCGCCCGCGGGACTACCGGAGCTGGACAGCATGCAAATCGCAGCCCCATCACTCGGAGCTGAGAATCCCTTTTCTTGCAACGAGTTGCGTCGTCGATCGCAATATCCGCCCGACCCCGAGGACTCTTTACTGGGCGCGTTCCGAGTGCGACGATCAACCACAACAATCTGGATACGGCAAGGGGCTCGCGTTGATTCTGACCCCATACGTGGTGGGTTTGTCCTGAGTACTTGCTGAGAGCGAGGCGAGGCAGTGAGGCAGATCGCCGATCAGGCGCCAACTGTCTTCATTGTGCCGCTCCAGTCCGCTTCAGCCTTAGCGCGAGTAGATCCGTCTGCGGACGGGCCTCCTTATCGCGCTCCCGCTCCGAGATGTTCCACCACCGAGCGCTCGCAGGCCCGCGGGGCCACTGGCCGCTCATCACGCAACACGTGCCTTAGTTCCGTCGCCCGGCCGCCGATATTGGTTGGCTTGCCCCGGTATCCCTGGCACGAATAACTTCAAGGAAGGAAAGAATGAACGACAATCAAGATCAGATGGAGCCGTCAACGCAGACGGCCGGCAGCGGAGCCGACTGGAGGACCACCTGGACTCCCAGCCGTCGAAACTTCCTCACCTTGACCGGTCTCGCGCTCGGCGGTGCTGCCCTCGGCCTTGGCGCATCGGCCTGCGGCACGGCGCAGACGGGTAGCAGTGCCGGCCAGGAGGGATCGAAGGGACGTGCCGGTGCGGCCGGAGAGACGTTGTTCGTGGCCGGCTTCCAATGGGGTCCGCCGACGAGCTTCAACCCCATGGCGGCAGCGCAGCCCAGCTGGCCGACCAACTGCGACCAAGCCAGTTGATCTACGAGAGCTTGATGCGCTTCAACCTCCTCGACGGCTCGCTCGCCCCCGGTCTTGCCAAGGAAGCTCAGCAGCCCGACGACCAGACCTTCGTGCTGCCGCTGCAGGATGGCACAAAGTGGTCCGACGGATCCGACCTGACTGCCGACGATGTCGTCTTCACCTTCGAGCTCGGCAAGACCGCGTCGGTGACCTTCTCCACGCTCTGGCAATACGTCGACTCGGTCACGGCCACAGATCCACGGACCGTCGAGTTCAAGCTGAAGTCCAAGCCTTACAACCCGATCATCGTGAAGAACTTCATCGCGCTACACCTCTCGATCGTGCCTAAGGCGGTGTGCGAGCAGTGTCTCCCCGGACAAGATTCCGGCCGAGACGAACCTGAAGCCGATCGGTTCCGGCCCGTTCTTGCTGGACAAGGTCGACCAGACCCAGGTCAACCTCAAGCGGAACGACAACTACTGGGGCAAGACTGCATTCGGGACGCCGCCGATGACCACCATCAACCACCCGATCTTCAAGAGCAACAACGACGGCGACCTCAAGCTGGAGAGCGGCGAGATCGATGCCAGCCAGCAGTTCACCGCCCAGATCTGGAAGATGTGGGAGGCCGGCAAGCCGGTCAGCACCTGGATGAAGAAGAAGCCGTACTACGTGCCGGGCCAACCCCACTGCTGATCTTCAACCTGAACAAGCCAGGGCCTGGAGAACCCGAAGGTCCGGCTGCGCCATCGCATACGGCATCGACTACCCGAACATCGCCACTACCGCCATGTCGGACTACTCCGATCCGGCCAACGCAAGCCTCATTGTTCCGACCGGCTACGAGTCCAAGTTCTACGACGCCGCGGCGGTGCAAGCGGAGGGCTGGAAGTTCGACCCGGCCAAGTCGGTCGAGATCTTGGAGGGCGAGCTGAAGGCCAAGAAGGGCTCAGACGGCATCTACGAGCTGCCGGATGGCACCAAGCTAGGCGGCTGGAAGTTGATCACCCCGACCGGGTGGACCGACTGGAACACCGCCTGTGAGATCGTCGCCAAGTCGGCCAAGGAGATCGGTATCGGCATCAGCACCGAGTTCCCGCAGTTCCCGACAATGTTCGCCAAGCTCCAGAACGGCGACTTCGACTCCGCGATGTACTCCTACACCGGCGTCAACCCGGCCAGCCCGTGGATCCGCTTCCGCGACGCACTGGACGACCGGGGGGTGCCGGCCGCAGGCAAGACCGCGTTCTGGAACTACAACCGGTTCAAGAACGCCGATGTCGCCGCTCACGTCGACGCTGCCGCCGGGGCGAAGTCCGATGCCGAGGCCAAGACGGCGTACTTCGGCCCTCGACAAGATCTATCGCGAAAACATTCCTGTGGTGCCACTGATGTACCGTCCGCTCGACTTCTACGAGTTCAACGCGAGCAACTGGGAGAACTTCCCGACCGAAGAGAACCCGTACGCTCCGCCCATGTGGCAGGGTGCCGGCATCCAGTGGCTGTTCAAGATCAAGAAGGTTGGAACCTGATACCTGAGCCTCACCTAACGCGAAGGAGCGAAGACGGCAACCATGGCGCTAGCGAAATATCTCGGACGCAAGGTGGCCTGGACCCTCGTGGTCTTCTATCGTGGCCCTGCTGCTGAACTTCCTCCTGCCTCGCCTCATCCCCGGCAACCCGGTCGACGCGATCGTCGGCGGGCTTGCCCGGGGTGGGGGCGCCGGCGGTGAACAGCTGCAGCAGATCCACCAGCACTACATGCAGGAGTTCGGCCTGGACAAGCCGTTGTGGCAGCAGTTCTTCATCTATATCGGCAACCTTCTGCAAGGCGATCTCGGCACCTCTTTCGGCAGCTATCCGGCCTCGGTCGGCTCCTTGATCTCGCAGGCGCTGCCCTGGAGTCTTGCGATCCAGCTTCCCGCCATCCTCATTGGTTGGATTGTCGGTAACCTGCTCGGCGCACTGGCTGCGTTCAAGGGCGGCTGGCTGGACCGCGGCGCCTTCATCGGGTCGCTGTTCCTCTCCAGCGTTCCGCCGTTCGCGCTGGCCATCATCCTGCTGTTCATGGTCGGCGTGCAGCTGGGCATCCTGCCGATCGGCGGAGCGTACTCCTTCGGTTTGACGCCAGAGTTCTCTTTGGCGTTCTTCGGTGACGCCATTACCTACTTCTGGTTACCGTTCTGGTCGCTCGTCCTCGTCTTCATCGGAGGCCAGGCGGTCGGCATGCGGTCCATGGCCATCTACGAGCTCGGCTCGGATTACGTGAACTACAACCGTGGCCTCGGCGTGAAAGAGGGCCACACGGTCCGCTACATCTTCCGCAATGCCATGCTGCCGCAGTTCACGGGCCTGGCGCTGTCCATTGCCGCCATCATCACGGGCGGCCTGATCACCGAGCTGGTGTTTTCCTACCCCGGCCTCGGCACCTTGCTGTTCAGCGCCATCGGCACGAACGACTACCCGGTGATTTCGGCGATCACTCTGTTGATCACGCATCGCCGTACTCATTGCCAACCTCGCCGCTGACGTACTCACGGGAGTCATCGATCCTCGAATTCGGGCCGCAGAGACTGGAGAGCGCTAATGAGTTTACGTGGACTGAGTCTTAGGTTCTGGGTGGCCGCCGCGCTGGTTGCCTTTGTGTTCCTGGTAGCGCTCGTCGGACCACTGATCGTGTCCACCAACCCGGACGCCACCGTCGGCGGGCTGTACGAGGAGCCGCAGTGCTGCGGTGCGCTCATCCTGGGCGCCGATAACGAGGGCCAGAGCGTCATCTGCCAATCTTGTTTACGGCACCCGGACCTCGTTGATCGTCGGCATAATCGCGGGTCTCATCGGAACCGCAATCGGCCTGCTGGTCGGTCTCGTCGCCGGCTACCGCGGCGGCTGGGTAGACGATGTGCTGAGCGCCATTGTGAACGTCGGCCTGGCCATCCCGGTGATTGTGATCGTGATCTTGGTTTCGGTGTCGCTGCCGCAACGCAACCTCTACACACTGGCGCTGGTGATCGGGTTTACCGGCTGGTTCTGGGTAGCCCGTGCGGTGCGCGCGCAGTCCAGCAGTATCCGAACCCGCGAACACATCGACGTGGCCAAGCTCTCCGGAGCCGGGTTCTGGTCAATCCTGCGCCGCGACGTCCTGCCTTACCTGCTCTCGTATGTCGTTATGGCCGGCATCCTGCAGATCTCCAAGTGCCATCTTGTTCGAGTCCACGCTGAGCATGCTCGGCCTGGGCGCCTCGGGTACTACCAGCCTGGGCACAATGCTCTACTGGGCCATTCAGTGGGGGTCGGTGCGGACCGGAGCCTGGTGGGCGTTCATCCCACCGACGCTCATGCTGACCTTGATCGTTTTCTCATTGCTGCTTTTGCAGTCCAGCCTCAATGAGGTGTTCAACCCGCGGCTACGTCGCGGTCGGGCCGCGCGGAAGAAGGCCGCCAAGGAGGGCACGGAACTCGAGACGCCGATCGAGGGCGATGACGCCGGTCCGGTTGGAAGCGGGGGCTTCCTCGAGACGCCGGTATCGGCAGGACAGGAGTCGCTAATGGGCACTCTGGTCAATGCGGAGAACATCCGTGGGGTCTATTACACCGAAGGCAAGGACGTGGTGGCCGTCAACGATGTGTCGATCAAGATCGAGGAGGGCGAGGTTCTCGGGCTGGCTGGCGAGTCGGGCAGCGGCAAGACCACACTCGGCTCGATTATCTCACTCATCGCTCGGCCGCCGCTGCATGTGGAGCACGGCACGCTGGAGATCGACGGCCAGGTCCAAGAGCTCGGTGGTCACGCCAAGATTCCGCGTACCTGGCGTGGGGCCGTCGTGTCCATGCTGCCGCAGGGCGCGATGAACTCGGTCAGCCCCACCAAGCGGATCCGCCACCTGGTCTACGACGTGATGCGGTCACACGATTCGAAGATTTCCAAGGACGAGGCGCTCGACCGCGCTAGGGAGCGCCTCACGACGTTGGGTCTTCCGGCCCGGGTCCTCGACGCGTACCCGCATCAGCTCTCCGGTGGCATGAAGCAGCGCACAGTCACGATCATCAGCACCTTGCTCAATCCGCGGCTGCTGGTGGCCGATGAGCCGACCTCAGCACTCGATGTGACGTCGCAGAAGATCTTGATCGAGATGCTATTGGAGATGCTGGAGAAGAGGATCATGAGCGGAGTGATCTTCGTGACCCACGACCTTCCGGTACTGCGCACTGCGGCGAACAGGATTGCGGTGATGTATGAAGGCAGGATCGTTGAGCTGGGGCCAACCGAGATCATGGTGGAAAGGCCCGAGCACCCATATACGCAGGCACTCATGAGTTCGGTGCTGGCGCCGGAACCGGCGTACGCCAATACCAGAATCGAGGGAATGAGCACCTTCGACCGCTCCCTCTTCGATGCACCGGCGGTGATTCACTGATGACTGAGATCTATCAAGCCGACCACATCACCAAAACCTTCGGCCACGGCAAGCACGAAGTGCGGGCGGTCAGGGACGTCTCGTTCAGCCTCGAACAAGGAGAGGTCACCACGCATCGTGGGCGAGAGCGGCTCAGGTAAGTCGACAATCGCCAGGATGGTTCTTGGTCTGATGCCGATCACCTCCGGCAAGTTGATCTTTGACGGTAAGGACGTCACGAATCTCAAGGGCCGCGCCCGAACCGAGTACTGGCGGGACGTGCAGGCGGTCTTTCAGGACCCGTTCTCGGCGTTCAATCAGTTCTTCACCGTAGGCAAGCTCCTGGACCGCTCCATGATCATGGTCGGCAAGAAGGTGGGCCAGGAGCGCCTCGAAGAGTCATTGGGTTACGTTGGCATGGATCTCAGCGTGCTGGACCGCTATCCCCACCAGCTTTCCGGCGGTCAGCGGCAGCGGGTCATGATCGCTCGGGCGCTCATGATGCGACCGAAACTGCTCATCGCCGACGAGGCCACGGCCATGCTTGACGCGTCGCTCCGAGTGAACGTCCTCAATGTCCTCAAGGATCTCCGCGAGGAACTCGGAATCACTGTGCTGTTCATCACTCACGACATTGGGCAGGCCTGCTATCTCGCGGACCGGGTGCTGGTTATGGAGCACGGCGTGATGGTGGAGCAGGGCACGACCGATGAGGTGATCTTCAACCCGCAGCACGAATACACCAAACGGCTGCTCGCCGATGTGCCGAAGCTGCACGAGGAGATCGAACTCCACGATCTGCAGGAAGAGCTACAGAAGGCGGGCGAGCTGGCCTGAGCTCGACTCGGGACGGAGATGCTGCGCACAGAATTGCGCACGGGCTGGACCGTCCGGGCTATTAGTGGCGACCCGTCAGGACGAGTGCCGGGGACCTATCAGGCCGAAGTGCCAGGCTGCGTACACACCGATTTGATGGCGGCTGGCGTCATCCCCGATCCGTACCTGGACGGGAATGAGGCTGCGCTTCAGCTGGATGCACGAGATCGACTGGCGCTACGCGACAGTGCTGGACTCCGATGCCCTTGACCTGCCGGTCGGCCAGTCCGGGCGAACGGGTCGATCTTGTCTTCGACGGCATCGACACCGTCGCGACCGTACGGCTGGGTGCGATGCACGCTGAGCTCTCGAAGCGCGCCCTTCGACAAGCGCCGTCCTGAGCTCGTCGAAGGGCTCAGGGCACAGCAGGGAGGGGATGGGCAAGATCGAGCTGGGACGCACGTTCAACATGCACCGCTCGTACCGCTTCGACATCTCGCCGTACTTGACCGGGCGGCCTGTCGAACTCGAAGTTGATCTTCATTCGGCGACGGCCCATGCCGAGGCTGAACAACAACGGCTGGGGGACCTGCCACGCCCTTACCCGGCGCCGTACAACTTCATTCGCAAGATGGCCTGCAGCTTCGGCTGGGACTGGGGACCGGACCTACGCACCGCTGGTCTCTGGAAGCCGGTGCGACTGGAGCGTTGGAGTGTAGCCCGACTGGCCCAGGTGAGGCCGCTGGTGACTCTCGACACCACTGGCACTGGTCGAGTTGAGCTCCGGATCGACCTGGAGCGCCTCGATTTCGACACACCGCTCCGGCTCACCGCCGAAATTCTGGGCCATCGCACCGAGAGCGCAGTGGACGCCGGCGCCACCAGTGTGACGCTCGTGGTTCATGTCCCTGATGCGCCAGTTTGGTGGCCGGCTGGTTACGGCGAGCAGCCGCTGGCTGATCTCACACTCACACTCTCGAGAGACGATCAAGAACTCGATAGATGGCAGCGGAGGATTGGTTTCCGCACCGTAGAACTGAACACCTCGCGCGACGACGTCGGAACCGCATTCACGATTTCGATCAACGGCCAACCGGTGTTCGTCAAAGGCATGAACTGGATCCCTGGATGATCACTTCCTGACCCGGATCACAGCTGAGCGACTCGAACGTCGGCTCGACCAGGCCCTGGCCGCCAACGTCAACCTGCTTCGCGTCTGGGGTGGTGGCATCTTCGAGAGCGACGAGTTCTATCGAGCCTGCGATGAGCGAGGCCTGCTGGTCTGGCAGGACTTCCTACTGGCCTGCGCGGCCTATCCGGAAGAGTCCCCGCTGTGGGAGGAGATCGAAGCCGAGACCCGTGAGAATGTCGTCCGGCTGATGCCCCATCCATCCCTGGTGCTGTTCAACGGCGGTAATGAGAACCTCTGGGGTGAGGCCGATTGGAACTGGCGGGCCGCGCTGGACGGCCGGACCTGGGGAGCCAGGTACGCCTTCGAGCTCTTTCCCAAGATCGTTGCCGAACTCGATCCGACCCGCCCGTACTGCGACAACAGCCCGTACTCACCGCGCCTGAACGGGGATGCCGTCCATCCCAACGATCCAGATCACGGCACCCACCACCAGTGGGAGGTCTGGAACCACGTTGACTACACCGAATACCGCAGTGAGATTCCGAGGTTTTGCTCCGAGTTCGGATTCCAGGCCCCGCCTGCCTGGCGCACCTTGATCGACTCGGTGCACGCTGTCGACGGCGGTCCGCTGGATGCGGCGAGCGATCCCAAGAACGACGTGAATTTCCTGCTCCACCAGAAGGCCGATGACGGTAACGGCAAGCTCGATCGTGGTCTCGCTCCGCACCTCGGGGTGCCGGCCAACTTCACGGATTGGCATTGGGCCACCCAGCTCAATCAGGCGCGTGCTGTGACGTACGCGATCGACCACTACCGGCGATGGTGGCCGCGGACAGCGGGCGCGATCGTCTGGCAGCTGAACGACTGCTGGCCGGTCACCTCTGGGCGGCGATCGACTTCGAGGAGCGTCCCAAGCCGCTGTGGTACGCGTTGCGTCGCGCGTTCGCGCCGCGCAATGTGGTGTTCGCTACCGAGACGGCGTCCTGTCGGCAGTGATCATCAATGACACCGACGACGGCCTGGCGGGGTGAACTCCAGCTGAGCCGTCAAGGCTCGACGGTCTGCACGCTCGCCAAGGTGGTGGTCGAGGTCAGCGTCGAACCAAGAACCAATGCACAATCGTCCTCCCCGTCGGGCTCTCCACACCCGAGGATCTGACCGCCGAGATCGTGGTGGCTCGTCTCGACACCCTTACCCGGGTGCACACCTTCGTCGAGGACATCGAGCTGGCATCTGGATGCAAATCCGAGTCGACGTTGCGGTCATGGAGACCGAAGACGGATATGTCGTTGAGGTCACCGCTCGTTCGCTTGCCTGCGACGTCACGTTGCTAGCCGATCGAGCGGCCGAAGATGCCACGGTCGATGATGCTCTGGTCACATTGCCTGCAGGGCAGAGCACGACCTTCCGGGTTCGAACGAGCGCTCGCGACCTTGAGCAAGTCCTTGATAGGCCACCGGTGCTTCGAACCGCCAACGACCTCCAGCACACTCAGAGTGGTGTTGGGCGAGGCTGAGATCATCGTGCCGGCCGAGCTGGCTGAGTTGCACGAAAAATACTCAGGCGAGGCTGGTCGGCTCTGGATCGCTGGATTGCCGGCTCTGGCCGCTGTTTCATGGATCGATGGCAGTTGGCGATGGACGGGCAGGTTGCCTCTGGTGCTGTCGCGCTGATCATTCCGGTCGCCCGCCGCGATGGTTCGAAAGCCGTGCTCAAGCTGCAGCCGGTTGATGACGAGACCAGCGGCGAGCCGGCGGCGCTGAGGTCGTGGGCGGGACGTGGAGCGGTGCGACTGTTGGAGCATGATCCCGGTTCGGGGGCGATGCTGCTCGAGCGGCTCGATGCCTCGCGAGACCTGACCACGATGGAAGACGATCTTGCTGCCGCCCAGATCATTGCGGAGTTGCTGGTGCAGCTCAACTCGGTGCCCGCGCCAGCAGGTCTGCGCCGCTTGAGTGATGTCGCAGCGGTCACTCTGGCTGGTGCCCCGGAGGCGATTCGGCTAGTGGGGGACCCGGACGAGCGTCGGCTCTTGATCAACTGTGCAGCCCGGTTCCAAGAGTTGATCACAGATCGGATCGACAATCGGTTGTTGCATTGGGATCTGCACTACTTCAACACGCTTTCTACATTGGACGGCGCGCAGCAGTGGAAGGCGATCGATCCGAAACCGCTCAGCGGCGATTCAGGGTTCGAGTTGTTGCCGGCCTTGTGGAACCGCTGGGACGATCTCGTCCAGACCGGCGACGTGTCACAGTCCTTGCTGCGCCGATTCGACCTCATGACCGACATCCTCGGACTCGACCGAGCACGCGCGGCGGGCTGGACCCTCGGACGAGTGCTCCAGAACGCTGTCTGGGATCTTGTCAGGTTCCACGAGCCGCACATCCTGCCCGCTCATCGCACAATCGCCGAGGTGCTCATAGACGCGCGCAGCTAAACCCGGATGATGGTCGGGTGCAGCGACCGAGGTTTGCAGTTTGGGAGATCGGGGCGGTTGTGGCCGCACTCGCCGTCCTCCAGTTGATCATGGTCAATCGTTACGGACCGCACCGCGACGAACTCTACTTCGTTTCAGCCGGCCAGCATCTGGCGTGGGGCTATCCCGACCAGCCCATATTTGCGCCACTGCTAGCCCGGCTCGCTACGGAGCTGGCACCACACAATCTGCTTGCCCTCCGCCTGCCAAGCATTCTCGCGATGGCTTTGCTCGTGGTCTGCGCGGCCGCGTTCGCACGCTTGCTGGATGGCGGCCGAGCCGCTCAGCTGCTGACCGCCAGCACCGTGGCTGCGTCAGTGATCACGGTGACACTGGGTCATCGCCTCAGTACCGCGACCTTCGACACACTGGCCTGGACCGCCGTGCTCCTGGTTGTCGGATACGCCCTGCGCGATGATCGGCCGCGGCTCTGGCTCCTTGCAGGTGTCCTGGCTGGGCTGGGCCTGAACAACAAGACTGCAGTGGTTGTTCTGCTGTTCGCCGTGCTCCTGGGCGTGCTGCTCGTGCCGGGTTGCCGCAGTCAGCTGCGAACGGCGTACCCCTGGCTCGGCGGCCTGATAGCGACGCTGTTGTGGCTTCCAAACCTCGTGTGGCAGTTGAGGAACGGTTGGCCGATGTTTGCACTCGGTGCCGACATTGCCGAGGAGTTCGGCGGCGTGGCCGGCCGGTTAGGTCTGCTGGGGCTGGCCTTGGCCATGTTCTCCCCGTTGATTGCCGTCGTTTGGATTTACGGGCTGATCCAACTGTTTCGCGAGCCTGCCTGGGCGAAGCTGCGGCCAATCGGCCTGGCCTTTCTGGTGGCAACGGTCGTCTTTCTGGTCGCCGGAGGAAAGGGCTACTACCTGGCGGGAGCCATCGTTCCACTTGTGGCGGCCGGCTGCACGGCGCTCGCCGCACGCTGGTCTGCTCGCCGACTCGTCGCGGCTGGTGTCGTCCTGGCTCTGTCGGCCGCGGTAGCCTGGCCGGCCTTCGTGCCGGTGCTGCCGGTCCGCACGTACGCGGCCTCCTTCTATACCGCCCTCGACTCCGACCAGCTCGAAACAATCGGCTGGCCGGAGTACGCCGACACCGTACGGGCCACCGTGGACCGGCTGCCGGTGGATCAGCGGGCCACCGCAGTCGTGTTCACCCGGAACTACGGCGAGGCTGGCGCACTCGACTGGTACGGTCTCGGACGGCCGGTGTTCAGCGGTCATAACGCCTTTGCCGATTGGGGGCCGCCACCCGAGGGCGCACGCCCAGTGATCGTCGTCGGCCTTGCCGACCCGGCTGCCAACTTCACCGATTGCCGCGTCGCGGCGATGATCAACAACGATGCGGATGCTGACAACGAAGAGCGCGGTCGGCCCATCTGGGTCTGCTCGGCACCGCATGGTGGCTGGGCCGAGCAGTGGCCGCGTCTGGTCCATCTCGACGCCTGACCCAAAGCTACGGCCCCAAAGCTGCGGCAAAGCGGCGAGAGATACCGATAACCTTCGGGCATGGCGACCGTGAGCCTGCCCGGCGGACCAACGCTGAACTACCGGGAGTGGGGCCGGCCGGACGCTGCCGTGGTGCTGCTGCTGCACGGTCTGACCTCATCAAGCCAGAGCTGGCGGCACGTCGCACCCGAACTCGGTGAGCACTTCCGGGTGATTGCGCCGGACGCACGGGGGCATGGCGGCAGCGAGTGGATGCGGGACTACTCCTTCGAGTCGATGCGGGATGACGTTGCGCGGTTCATGGAGCAGGTCGGCATTCTCGCGGCGATCGTCATTGGGCACTCGATGGGCGCCGTTACGGCGTACGCTCTGGCAGCTTCCCGACCTGATCTGATACGGCTCCTCGTCCTCGAGGAGATGCCGCCACCAGATCCGGCCACACCGCCGAGACCGATCCCACGGCGACCCGATCCGGGCGTCGACTACGACTGGCGGGCTTTGATCGCGGTGAATCGGTGGCGCAACGCCCCGCCGCCCGGTTGGTGGGAGCGCGCCGCCCAGATTCAAGCGCGGACCCTGGTCCTGGGCGCCGCGCACAGCGACCTTCGGCAGGACCGCATGGAGGAGCTGAGCCGGCGCATCCCGCAGGCAACCTTCGCCTCCCTGAACAGCAACCATGGAGGCCACGAACAGCGGCCGAGTGAGTTCCTGCTCCAGGTCGAACCCTTCATTTCCTGGTTCGCCAAGTAACTGAATCCCTTACGCCGACTTGTCAGAATCCAGCGGCGCTATAGCACTGCTGGATTCTGACAAGTCGGCGTAAGCACCTTCCCACCTATCCTTGGTGCCATGTCGGTCAAGGCTCTGGCGCTGCGTGGCAGTTCGCGCGATGGGCTGACACGTGCCCTGCGGCGGAATGGGATCCCCCGCGACCCTGACCTCAGCGAGCCACTGCCGAAGAGACTGCTGAAGAACAAGTTCTTCTGGCTCACGGTTGTGATGATCTTGGTGTACGCCACCATGCTGGTGCTGCTCTACCTTGAGGTCGTCCCTGATCGCGAGGTCCCCGGCGGCACGTTACCGGGGCTGGGCACCGAGGCGATCCCGATCGCGGTGAAGTACGCCGCTATCACAGCGATCCCGCTGTCCTTGCTCTTCTTGTGGGCAGACCGATTCCGACCACAACGGTTCTGGGTGTGGTTGATGACGTTCGGTTGGGGCGCGTGTGTCGCGACCTTCATCTCCGCGCAGGTCAACACCTGGGCGGCCGGGCACCTCAGCATCATTGGCAACGGGGATCCCGCGACCGCGGCTCGGGCCGCGATCTATGTCGCTCCGTTCGTTGAAGAGGCATCCAAGGCCACCGTGCTCTTCTGGCTAGCGATCTTGATGCGCTACCAGTGGGTGAGCCGGCTCAGCGGAATCGTGCTGGCCGGTCTCGCCGGCGCGGCCTTCGCCTTCACCGAGAACATCTTGTATTACGGCCGCGTCTACCGGTACGCCGCGCGCACCTTCGGCGAGGTGCCTCCGCTGGAGGCCCTGCAGAATCTCTTCCTGATGCGTGGCGTCATCACCTGCTTCGGCCATCCACTTTTCACCGCAATGATTGGCGTCGGCCTGGCGATCGCACTGCGCTCCAAGAGCAAGATCGTCCGGGTGGTCGCGCCGCTCGCTGGCTACGGCGTAGCAGTGTTTCTGCACATGGCGTTCAACACGACCGCAAGCCTGCTTCAGGGCAGCAGCCTGCTCTTCATCTATCTTGGCGTGGCGCTGCCGCTGGTGATTGGCATGATCATCTTTGTAGTCCGCCAGCTGTTCCGGGAGGGCCGGCTGATCCGGGAACGCCTTGTTGACTACGTCCGCCTGGGTTGGCTGCCAGAGACTGATCCCCCGGCAATGTCCAGGCTGCGCACCCGGCTTCGGGCGCTTTGGCACGCTGTGTTCGCCGGTCCCGAAACATTTCTTGCGACGATCCGGATGCAGCGGGCGATCACTGAGCTGGCCTACCTGCGAGATTCCCTCACCCGCGGCATCATCGACGAAACCGGTCGCGTTCGGGAGAAGCAACTGCTGGCCAAGATCTCCTCGATCCGCAGCAAGGCCATAATCCAGCCGGAGGGCCGAGCAGCCTATCCGTCGCTGCGGCGGCGGCGTACGGATGCCCTTGCCGCGTACCCTCCGCCAAGCTATCCGGGCCCGGCAGGCCTGGGCGGCAATTACCCGGCCCCAAGCGCGTTCCCGGCGCCGGCGGGCCTGCCTCAGGGCGCGCCGCATGCGGCTTCGGTTCCCCTCGGGCAGAGTGCTACCCAATACTCTGAGGTCGACCCCACCTGGAAACCGCCCGGAGAGTAGGGAGCCGCGGATGGCCGGCAGACAGCTGACCCCGCTGGAATCTGCACTCACTGAGCTGCGGGCGGCGGTGGCGCAGCTGCGCCTTCCGCTACCACTGCCTGGAGCCGAAGAGCAGCGCAAGGTCGCCGAAGAGATCAATCGGCAGCTTGACGACTATGTGATGCCTCGATTGGCGACTATCGATGCGCCGCTCCTCGCGGTGGTGGGAGGCTCCACCGGAGCGGGCAAGTCGACGCTGGTGAACTCCCTCGTCGGCCGAGAGGTGAGCGCTCCCGGCGTGATCCGTCCGACCACCCGAGCCCCGGTGCTGGTCCATCACAGCAGCGACGCTGCCTGGTTCACCGATGATCGGATCCTTCCCGGACTCGCCCGGTCAACCGGCGCATCTCAGGAGTCACGATCCCTGCACCTCGTGGTCGACGAGTCCATACCGCCTGGGCTGGCAATTCTGGACGCACCTGACATCGACTCTGTGGTGGTGCAGAACCGGCAGCTCGCCTCGCAGCTGCTGGCAGCGGCGGACCTCTGGCTCTTCGTCACCTCCGCAGCTCGTTACGCCGACGCCGTGCCCTGGGGCTTCCTGCGCGCTGCAGCAGACCGAAGTGCCGCAGTCGCCGTCGTTTTGGATCGGGTGCCACCGCGCGCCATGACGGAGGTGCCGCCGCACCTCGGCCAGCTGATGAGCGAGCGAGGGCTGGGTGACTCGCCGCTTTTCGCCGTACCGGAGACGACCGTGGACGCGGAGGGACTGCTGCCCGCGAGTGCGATACAGCCGATCCGGGGCTGGCTGGCGGCGCTGGCGGTGGATCAGGCGAGCCGCGCCAAGGTCGTACACCAAACCCTTGATGGTGCGATCGCTGCGTTGGCAGCGAAAGCTCCAGAACTGGCCCGGTCTGTCGAGGAGCAGCTCGAGGTAATCGAGCAGTTGCGGGCCGAGGTCGACCGGTCCTACGCCGAAGCAGTCCGTACGGTGCAAGTGCAGACCGCCGATGGCACGCTGCTGCGCGGTGAGGTCCTCGCGCGCTGGCATGAGTTCGTCGGCACGGGGGAGTTCTTCCGGGCGCTCGAGCAGAAGGTGAGCTGGCTGCGGGACCGGTTGATGACGACCCTGAAGGGTGAGCCGCCCGGTGCTGGGAATCTGAAGATCGCGGTCGAGTCCGGCCTGGAGTCTTTGCTGCGGGAGGAGGCAGCGGCCGCCGCAGAGCGCGCGGAGGCGTCGTGGCAGGCCAACGCAGCTGGCCGCGCCCTGATCGAGAGTGCCGAGGTCGACCTGTCGCGGTCATCGGCTGACTTCGACCGAAAGGCCGGGCGTGCCATTCGCGACTGGCAGGGCGCCGTCCTTGATCTGGTCGCCGACGAGGGCATGGGCAAGCGCTCCAAGGCGCGGTTCTACGCACTCGGTGTGAACGGGATCGGTGTGGCGTTGATGATCGTCGTTTTCGCCCACACCGGTGGTCTGGTCGGGGCTGAGATCGGGGTGGCCGGAGGTACAGCGGTGCTCGCCCAGCGAGTCCTGGAGGCCGTCTTTGGGGATCAGGCGATTCGGCGACTCGCCCAGACGGCCAAAGATGATCTTGATGCTCGGGTTCAAACATTGCTGGCGGACGAGCTGCTGCGCTACCACATGATCTTGAACGGACTAGGCGTGGAGCCCGATCAATCCGCCCGGTTGCGTCAGGCGGCTCGAGCGGTGGAGTCGGCCCGCGCGGGTGGTTTGCCCACCAGCGTGGAGGACGAGGCGGCGCTGCCGCCCGCTGAGCGGCGCTTGGCGATCGATGCGCCGACTGTGAGCCAGATCCCTCCCGGGCAAGCTTCCGATGACAGCGACATCGTCGAGGCGGAGCTCGTCGACCAGCCGGGAGAGGAGGTCCGATAGTGGCCGCCCGAGGTCTAGGGCTACTCAGCCGCAAGGACGCCGGCGTATCTCTTGTTGATCATCTTCGGGCGCTGACCGAGGCCGTCGAGCTGTGCGAGGGCCGAGTCGATTCGGTCGCCTTGGATGAGGCCCGGCGCGTAGTTGATCAAGCCGACCGGCGGCTTGCCATCTCCGGAAGCGCCACGGTGGTGGCACTTGCTGGAGCCACCGGATCAGGCAAGTCGAGCATCTTCAACGCGTTGTCTGGAACCACTCTGGCGACCGTCGGCGTACGCCGCCCGACGACGGCACACGCCATGGCCTCCAGTTGGGGAGATGAATCGGCCGAGGACCTACTGGATTGGCTCCAGATCCCGCGACGGCATGCGCTGGAGACCGATCCGACCATGGCTGCGGCACTCGACGGTCTGGTACTGCTGGACCTTCCTGATCATGACTCCACCGAAGTGGACCATCGTATGGAGGTTGATCGGCTGGTGCAGCTGGTCGACATGCTGGTCTGGGTGGTCGACCCGCAGAAGTATGCCGACGCAGCCATCCATGATCGTTACCTGAAGCCGCTGGCCCAGCACTCAGACGTGATGTTGATCATCTTGAACCAGGTTGACAAGCTCTCTGCGAGCCAGCTCGAGCAGTGCTTGAAGGATCTGCGACGGTTGCTGGCCTCAGAGGGTCTGGCCAAGGTGCCGGTCATGCCGGTCTCAGCCGTGACGGGAGAGGGTATCGAAGGGCTCCGAGAGACGCTGGCCAACCAGGTCGCCGAGAAGCAGGCAGCCGCGCGCCGGTTGGCGGCAGACGTCTCGGTCGCCGCAGCCAAGCTCAGCGATGCATCCGGCACCACCAAATTGACCCCGCTCGCCCCATCGAGCGTCAACCAGCTGACAACGCAGGTCGCCCTGGCGGCGGGTGTCCCCGTGGTGACGGAGGCCGTTGGCAACGCCTGGCGGATGCGGGGTGGCCTGGCGACCGGCTGGCCCGTCTTGGCTTGGGTGTCCAAGTTCAAGCCTGACCCGTTACGCCGGCTGCATCTGGATCGGCTCGGCGTAGGTCAACGCCGCAAGGAGATCGATCCCTCGCGAGTCGGGCGAACGTCGTTGCCTGCAACGTCCGGTGTCCAGAAGGCGCGGGTGGACACCGCGTTGCGAACTCTTTCCGACCAGGCTGCTCAAGGTCTCCCGCGCGGCTGGGCCGACCAGATCAAGCGCGCGGCGCGCTCAGCCGAGGATGCGTTGCCGGACCGCGTTGATCGTGCCATCGCGACCACCGATCTTGATCTTGCTAGGCACCGGCGGTGGTGGCAGGTGATTCGGGTATTGCAGTGGCTGCTGGTGGCGACGGTGGTCGTCGGTCTTGGCTGGCTCGGATTGTCTTTCCTGCTGGCCTACCTGCAGCTCCCTCCGCTTCCCGAGGTGCAGTGGTGGGGACTGCCGGCGCCGACGGTGTTGGCCGTCGGTGGCGTACTGGCGGGCTTGTTGTTAGCCGGCCTGGCCAGGATTGGTGTCGAGGTAGGCGCCCGGCGGCGTAGCGCGCGAGCGCGGCAGTCACTACGTGCCGCCATCGCGCGGGTAACCGGTGAACTCGTGATCGAGCCGGTCAAGGCCGAACAGGCGCGGTACGAGAGCGCGCGGCTCGCGCTGGAGCGCGCGCGGAGCTAGGCGGCCTCCTGGGTCGTTTTCCACAGGCCGAAAGCATCTCGAAGCGTCATCCACAGATTCCGAGTCGGCCGCACGATCCGAGGCTGCGTCCACATCCTGATGGCGAAGACGCATTTGTCAGGGGAGCGAAAGGACGGGCCGATGGAGGCACTCGTACATATCACGGGCTACGCCGGATCCGAGGTGGAGATCAGAGGCAACGGAACCGTGTCGGCGTTCAGGCTGGCCTGCACACCGCGGGTCAAGACCAAGGGCGGATGGGGGGACGGCAACACCACCTGGATCGAGGTGAGCTGTTTCCGGCTGCTGGCCGAGCACGTGGCCGCGAGCGTGCGCAAGGGCGATCCCGTGGTGGTTGTCGGCAAGCTGCGGACCAATGTCTGGGAGAAGGACGGCCAAACCCACGAGCGCCTGGTGCTCGAGGCTGACATGGTCGGTCATGACCTGAACCGGGGTACGTCAGCGTTCCGGCGCCGACCGCGACTCAGTTCCACCGACTCTCGAGAGGCAGATGGGGGAGCCCCGGACGACGAGGTCGAGACGGCAGGGCCGAGCGCGGAGGAGCGCGCCGCCCAAGCCGCGCAGGCCGCCTGAGGCAGTCCGCACCGGTTCACGGGACCGGTGTCAGGGCGGACTGAGGGGACTCAGGCGGTAGGCCGGGTCCGATCCGCGAGGCGGATCCGCGCCTACAGGTGACGCACCATGTCAGGCTTGCCCCGCGCCCCCGCGGTGGCCGCCGGTGGTGCGTCACCGCTTCCCGTGCCTGGCATACTTGACCGCCGCAGGTTGCGCGACTGGCGTCCTGCAAGTTCTGGCGTACAAGTGAAGGCTTCCCAATTCCTATGCCTGAGTTCATTTACTCCATGCACAACGTCCGCAAGGCACTCGGCGACAAGGTCGTGCTGGACAACATCACGCTGTCCTTCTATCCCGGCGCCAAGATCGGCGTCGTCGGGCCCAATGGGGTCGGCAAGTCGACCCTGCTCAAGCTGATGGCAGGCATCGAGAAACCCAACAACGGCGATGCCATGCTCGCTAAGGATGCGACGGTAGGAATTCTGCTCCAGGAACCTCCATTGACGGAGGGGAAGACCGTGCTGGAGAACGTCGAGGAGGGGGTCGCCGACATCAAGGCGCTCCAGGCGCGGATGGATGAGCTGGGCATCGCCATGGGTGAGCCGGACGCCGACTTTGAGGCGCTGATGGCGGAAATGGGGGAGGTCCAAACCGAGCTGGACCACCGAAACGCCTGGGATATTGACTCTCAGCTGGAGCAGGCCATGGATGCGCTGCGCTGCCCGCCGCCCGACGCCCTGGTGGACCTGCTCTCTGGCGGTGAACGACGGCGTGTTGCGCTCTGCAAGCTGTTACTGCAGCAGCCCGACCTGCTGCTGCTCGATGAGCCGACGAACCATCTGGATGCAGAGTCGGTGCAGTGGCTGGAAACTCACCTGAAGGCGTACCCGGGGGCGGTCCTGGCCGTGACGCACGACCGGTACTTCCTGGACAACGTCGCGCAATGGATCCTCGAGCTGGATCGCGGCCGGACCCATCCGTACGAGGGCAACTACTCCACTTACCTGGACACCAAGAAGGCTCGGCTCCAGATCGAGGGTCGCCGGGATGCCAAGCGCGCAAAGATCTTGGAGCGCGAGCTGGAGTGGGCACGGTCCAACCCGAAGGCGCGGCAGGCCAAGAACAGGGCTCGGCTGGCTCGCTACGAGGAGCTGGCGACCGAGGCCGAGCGCACCCGCAAGCTCGACTTCGAAGAGATCAACATCCCGCCCGGCCCACGGCTGGGCAGCAGTGTGCTCCAGGCAAGGATGCTGGTCAAGGGCTTCGGGGACAGGCTGCTCTTCAACGGCCTGAGTTTCTCCTTGCCGCGTGCGGGAATCGTCGGGGTGGTCGGGCCGAACGGTGTCGGCAAGTCCACGCTCTTCCGAATGATCGTTGGCGAAGAGCAGCCGGACTCGGGAGACTTGATACTCGGCGATACGGTGCGCATCTCCTACGTCGATCAGGGCCGCTCTGGGCTGGACCCGAGGAAGAACGTGTGGGAACTGGTGTCGGACGGGCTCGATCACATCAAGGTGGCCAATTTCGAGATGCCCTCCCGCGCCTACGTCGCGTCCTTCGGTTTCAAGGGCCCGGACCAGCAAAAGCCTGCCGGAGTTCTCTCTGGGGGTGAACGCAACCGCCTGAACCTCGCGCTGACGCTGAAGATGGGCGGCAATCTGCTGCTGCTCGACGAACCGACCAATGATCTTGACGTGGAAACCCTCCAGTCGATGGAGGATGCGCTGCTCGACTTTCCGGGATGTGCCGTGGTGATCTCGCACGACCGCTGGTTCCTTGATCGGATCGCGACCCACATCCTGGCCTGGGAGGGCGACGACGAAGACGAGGCCAAGTGGTTCTGGTATGAGGGCAACTTCGCCGACTACGAGGGCAACAAGATCGCCCGGCTCGGCGCGGAAGCGGCCCGCCCACACCGGGTAACCCACCGCCGCCTCACCCGTTAGATCGCCGACTCCCGAAAGGCTGACACGTCGGGGTGCGCGAGTAGCTCGGCGAGAGTGATGGCCTTGCGGTCGGCAAGCTGGGCGAGCTGGGTACGGCAGGAGAAGCCGTCGGCCAGCACGAGAGCATCGGGGTGGTCGGCGACGGCTGGCAACAGGTCATGCTCGGCCACCTTGACGGACACCTCGTAGTGGCCTTTCTCCACCCCGAAGTTGCCGGCCAGACCGCAGCAGCCGCCGACCGTGGTTACGGTGGCCCCGGTGGCGGCAAGCAATGTGGCATCGGCCTGCCAGCCGAGCACTGAGGCGTGGTGGCAATGGGGCTGAACGACCAGCTCGACGCCGCTGAGGTCCGGCGGCGACCAGTTCGGCGTACGCCCCAGCAGCTCGGCCAAGCGTGAACATTCCAGCCGCGACGTCAGCGACCCGGGGATCTTCGGGCATGAGTTCGGCCGCGTCACTGCGCCAAACAGCGAGACAGGAGGGTTCCAGGCCGATGACCGGCGTTCCCGCGGCGACGTAGGGATGCAGGATGTCCAAGGCCGTGCGCAGCTGGCGGCGGGCGCCGTCGAGCTGACCGGTGCTGATCCAGGTCAGGCCACAACAGGCTGGTCGTTCCACGAGCTGCGGCGCGTAACCGGCCGCGGCCAGCACTGAGACGGCCGCGGCGACGGCGTCCCCGGTGAAGCAGTCGGAGAAGGAGTCGACCCAGACGACGGCCGGATCACCCGACGACTCAGCAACCGCAACTCTCTTGCGCGCCGCGACCGAGGCGAACCTGGGCAGCGAGCGTCGCTGGTCGATACCCGCGGCCCAGCGGAGGAGCGTTCGGACTCCGGGGGTTGCGGTGCTCACATTGATCAGGCCCGACAGAAGACGTATCCGGGTGATCAACCGACCCCAGCGGGGCAGCCAGCCGAGCGCATAGTGACTGCGCGGCCTGATCTTGCGTCGATAGGTGTGATGGAGCACCTGCGACTTGTACGCGGCCATGTCGACGCCAGTCGGGCAGTCTCGCGCACATCCCTTACAGGACAGGCAGAGATCCAACGCTTGGTGCACTGCAGGCGACCTCCAGCCATGGACCACCTCACCGTTGATCATTTCCTGCAGCACCCGCGCGCGCCCGCGAGTTGAGTCCTTCTCCTCGAGGGTCGCCTGGTACGACGGGCACATCACACCCAACCCAGCCGTGGTGTTGGCGAGGCACTTGCCCACGCCCGAGCAGCGGTGCACGGCTTCCGCGAAGTGATCGATCTGACCCACCAGACCCACGGCACGCAGGTCACCGTCCACCGGGCGCGGATCTACCAATACGCCGGGGTTCAGCAGGTTCTCCGGGTCGAAGGCAGCCTTCACCTGACCGAAGGCCTCAAGTGCAGCGGCTGAGTAGATCGTTGGCAGTAGCTCCGACCGGGCCCGGCCGTCGCCGTGCTCGCCCGACAGCGAGCCACCGTAGCGTGCAACCAGCCGCGCCGCCTCCTCGACGAATGCCCGGTACCCTCCGACCCCGGCCTCCTCGGTCAGCGGAAAGTCGATGCGTACGTGGACGCATCCGTCCCCGAAGTGCCCATACGGCAGCCCATCCAATCCGTGATCATCAAGTAGCCGGTCGAAGTCCCGCAGGTAGGAACCGAGGTGCCGCGCCGGCACCGCTGCGTCTTCCCAGCCGGGATAGGCCGGTCGGGCCAAACTGATGCTCGCCAATCCGGCACCGTCTTCCCGGATCTTCCAGAGCGCCATGGCGTGCGCAGGATCGGTCACCACGAAGCCATCCGAGGCGCCGGCGGCAGCAAGCAGGGCATCCGCACGTACCTTGAGCTCGGCCAGGTCCTCGCCGACGAGCTCGACGAACATCCAACCGTCGCCACGAGGCAGCGGCGGCACGGCCGCCTCGCCCCGGGTACGACGGACCACATCGACGATCCGCCGGTCCAAGCCCTCGCACGCAGTAGGGCGGTGATCAATGATCAGCGGCGCTGCATCCGCGGCATCGGCCATCGTCGGATAGCCGAGCGCGATCATGATCTTGTGCGGCGCATCGGCCACCAGCCGCACCGTCGCGCCGATGATCACCGCCAGAGTGCCTTCGCTGCCAGCCAGGAATCGGGTCACGTCGAAGTGGTTCTCCGGCAACAGATGCTCCAGGCTGTAGCCCGACACCTGTCGCCCGAAGCGCCCGAACTCGGTGCGGATGATACCGAGATTCGCCTGCACCACCGACTTCAGCGCAGTGAGGCTTCCGTGGTGATCACGGTTTGCCGTCCCGTCAAGCCTGATATGTTCACCGGAGCCGGTGATCATCTCGAGCCCGATCACATTGTCGGATGTCCTGCCGTACCCGAGAGCCCGCGGACCGCATGCGTTGTTCCCGATCATCCCGCCGATAGTGCAGCGGTTGTGGGTCGATGGATCCGGCCCGAAACGCAAGCCGTGCGGGACCGCTGCGGCCTGTAACGCCGACTGCACCACGCCTGGCTCGACTCGCGCGGTACGCGCCTCCGGGTCGATCTCAAGAATCCTGTTCAGGTGCCGCGACGTGTCCAAGATCAATCCAGGGCCGACGGCGTTGCCCGCGCAGGATGTGCCGGCGCCGCGGGTAGTCACGGGCATGCCGACGGTCCGTGCGGCGTCCAGGACAGCTGCCGTTTCCTCGACCGTACGTGGCTGGGCGACAGCCTGCGGCAGAACGCGATAGAGCGAGGCGTCGGAAGAGTAGAGCGCGCGGGTGAGGTCGGTTGCGTCGAGAACGTCAGCGACACCCCGCCGCCGCAGCTCTAACGCAAGCTCGGTGACCTCGGGGGAGAGCGCGACGGTCTTTGACAGCATGATCGCGTTTGATCGTAGTGCCCTTCAGAGAAGGGCCCAACGAATGTGCCGTGAGCCCTACGAAGGCTGTGCCCTGAGCCTGTCGAAGGGCCGCATCCCCGCGCGCTTCGACAAGCTCAGCACGCATTAAACTTACCGGTGAGTAACTTCAGCGTTCAGTGGAGGCGCCATGAGGCGAACCATCTTCGACGAGGACCACGACTCATTCCGGGAGAGCTGTCGGACGTTCGTCGATCGGACGCTGCGGCCCCGTCAGGAGAAGCACATCGCCAACCACGAGCTCGGCCGTGAGGTGTGGCTTGAGCTCGGCAGGCAGGGCATGCTCGGGCTCAACGTGCCCGAGGAATACGGCGGCGCGGGCGTCAACGACCTGCGGTTCTCACTGATCTTGGCTGAAGAACTATCCCGGCTGGCGTTTGCCTACCCGTCGTGTGTCGGTCATCCACACCAACTGCATCGCGCCATATCTAGTCGATCTGTGCACCGAGGAACAGAAGCAGCGCTGGCTGCCAGGGTTCTGCAGCGGCGAGTTGATCACCGCGCTCGCTATGACCGAGGCTTCTGGCGGTTCTGATCTTGCTGCGCTGAAGACCAAAGCCGTACCCGACGGCCAGGACTGGATCTTGAACGGCTCGAAGACCTTCATCACCAATGGCGCCAGCGCCGACTTCGTGCTGGTCGCGGCGCGAACCAGTCCGGAAAAGGGTGCCAAGGGCATCACCTTGTTCGCAGTCGAGGCCGGCATGCCTGGCTTCGAACGTGGGCGGAAGCTGGACAAGGTTGGTCTGCCGGAATCAGACATCTCTGAGCTGTTCTTCGACGATGTCAGAGTTCCAGCGGCGAATGTCATCGGCGAGATCGACCAGGGCTTCGGCTACATGATGGAGCGGCTGGTTGCTGAGCGGATTGGCTCGGCGGTGAACAACATCTCTCACGCCCGGCAGATCCTCGACGAAACCCTGGTCTACGCGAAGGAACGCAAAGCCTTCGGTACTGCGATCGGCTCCTTCCAGGCCAACAAGTTCACCCTCGCCGAGCTGCAGACGCTGGCCGAGGTCAGTCAGGCCTTCGTCGACCAGTGCGTCATGGAGGCGGTACATGGCACGCTAACCGCTGTTGATGCCGCCAAGGCGAAGTGGTGGTCAGCGCAGGTGCAGAACGACATTCTTGACGCCTGCGTCCAGCTCTGGGGTGGCTACGGCTACATGAACGAATACCGCGTCGCCCGCGCCTGGGCCGATGCGCGGCCCTCCAAGATCTGGGCCGGCTCGAACGAGATCATGAAAGAGCTCATCGGCCGAGACCTGGGGTTGTGATCATGCCACGCGTCGATCTTGAAGGCCGACAAGCGGTGATCGTATCTGCGGCGCGTACGCCGATCGGGCGAGCCGCCAAGGGATCGCTTAGGAACATTCGTCCTGATGATCTTGCCGCCGGCGTGATCAGGGCCGCCCTGGCCAAAGTCCCGGCATTGGACCCGCGCACGCTGGATGACATCTATGTCGGCTGCGCGGAGCCACGCGACGAGCAGGGCGGGAATGTGGCGCGCCGGATCGCTGTGCAGCTCGGACTGGACGGCGTCCCAGCCGCCACGATCAATCGCTTCTGCGCCTCCAGTGTGCAGACCGCCCGGATGGCCTTTCACGCCATCAGGGCGGGCGAGGGTCATGCCTTCGTTTCAGCTGGGGTGGAGTGCGTCTCGCGTTATCGCGGCTTCGGTTCCGCGGGCGTCGACCCGGTCGACACCCACAATCCGATCTTTGCCGCCGCGGAGCAGCGCAGCCTGGCTACTGCGGCGAACAACCAGAGGTGGCACGATCCGCGCCAGGATGAATTGCTGCCCGACATCTACATTGCGATGGGCCAGACGGCGGAGAATGTCGCAACCGCTCCGCGGCATCTCCCGCGCCGAGCAGGACGAGTTCGGCGTACGCTCACAAAACCTCGCCGAGAAAGCAATCGCGAACCAGATCTTCGACGCCGAGATCGCGCCGGTCACGCTTCCTGACGGCACCGTGGTGACTACGGACGACGGCCCTCGACCAGGTACGACACTCGAGGCGGTCTCCGGCGCTGAAACCGGTCTTCCGCCCAGACGGCACTGTCACTGCCGGCAACTGCTGCCCGTTGAACGATGGGGCGGCTGCAGTGGTGATCATGAGCGATCGGCGTGCTGCCGAGCTCGGCCTGACCCCGCTGGCCCGCATCGTCGCGACAGGTGTCAGCGCTCTCAGTCCGGAGATCATGGGGCTGGGACCGGTCGAGGCCAGCCAGCGGGCCTTGGCCAGCGCGGGGATGGCGATGGATGACATGGATCTGGTGGAGATCAATGAGGCGTTCGCGGTCCAGGTGATCGCCTCGGCCCGGGATCTCGGGCTGGATATGGAACGGCTCAACGTGCATGGCGGAGCGATCGCGCTCGGCCATCCGTTCGGCTGCACTGGCGCGCGGATCATGACCACACTGCTGAACGCGATGCGCGTGCGAGACGTGCAGTTCGGCCTGGAGACGATGTGCGTCGGCGGCGGGCAGGGGATGGCGATCGTGCTGGAGCGGCTCACCTGAGCTGGACGCCGAGCGCTGAGAGGACAGCGAGAACGTCGCGTCCGCGGCGCGCACCGGCACGAGTGACAGAGGCTGCACGTCACCTGCGACGGTCGGTGCCGGCGATTCCCCGATGACCGAAGGCGAGCTCGACGATGATGCCCTTCGGGCAGCAGGACAACATTGCTGGCCGGCCGGCTTCGGTGGGCGCGATGCTGGTGAACCAGGCCGAGGCATCCCACCAAGGAGGCATTCCGCTACCTCGAAGGCGACCGTTGGGTTTCGCTGAGCTGGACGCAGACCAAGGACAAGGCCTTCCAGCTTGCGGCTGGCCTGCTTGCGCTCGGGGTTGAACCCGAGGACCGCGTGGCAATCGCGTCCAACACTCGAATCGAGTGGATCCTCGCTGACCTTGCGATCATGAGCGCAGCGGGCGCGACCACGACGATCTACCCGTCGACACAGCATGAGGATGTGGGCTACATCCTTGCCGACTCACAAACCAAGGTCGATCTTCGCCGAAGACGACCTTCAGGTCAGCAAGGTTCTTGATCATCTCGACGAGTTGCCGCAGTTGATCACGATTGTGCAGCTGGACGGCAAGGTTGACCATGCCAAGGTCATTGGCTGGGCCGACCTGGAGAAGCTTGGCCGTGACTACCTTGCTGCCAATCCGACAGCGGTGGATGACGTGATCGCAGCCATCAAGCCGGAGGACCTGGCGACGCTGATCTACACCTCCGGCACTACGGGGAAGCCTAAAGGCGTACGGCTGGTGCAGGACAACTGGACCTACGAGGGCGCAGCGATCGAGGCGTACGACATCATCTATCCGGATGACCTTCAGTACCTGTGGTTGCCGCTCAGCCATGTCTTCGGCAAGGCCCTGATCGCCATCCAGCTCTATATCGGCTTCACGACGGCGGTCGATGGACGGATCGACAAGATCGTGGAGAACCTGGCGGTGGTCCAGCCGACGTTCATGTGTGGCGCGCCGCGGATCTTCGAGAAGGTGCGGGCCAGGGTCATGACGACTGCCTCGCACGGGGTGAAGGCCAAGATCTTCGACTGGGCGTTTGGTGTCGGCCGCAAGGTGTCTCCGCTGCAGCTGGCGGGGCAGCAGCCCTCGGGACTGCTCGCTCTACAGTACGCGCTGGCGGATCGGCTGGTCTTCAGCAAGATCAAAGCCCGGATGGGTGGCAAGATCAGGTTCTTCGTGTCCGGCTCCGCAGCGCTGAATCGTGAGGTGCAGGAGTGGTTCCACGCGGCTGGGCTATTGATCCTGGAAGGCTACGGCCTCACCGAGACCAGTGCTGCGACCTGCGTGAACAACCCGCGTGCCACCCGCTTCGGGACCGTGGGTCCGCCGGTCCCGGGCTCGCAGGTGAAGATCGCCGACGACGGCGAGATCTTGATCAATGGCCCGGGCGTGATGAGCGGCTACCACAACCTGCCGGACGCCACTGCCGAGGCGCTCACCGACGGCTGGTTCGCGACGGGGGATATCGGCGAGATCGATGAGCAGGGCTATCTGCGGATCACTGACCGGAAGAAGGACCTGATCAAGACCTCTGGCGGCAAGTACGTCGCGCCGCAGAAGGTTGAGGGTGTGCTGAAGGTCGCCAGTCCCTACGTCAGCCAGGTCCTGGTGCATGGCGATGGCCGCAAGTACGCCACAGCGCTGATCACGCTCGATCCTGAGGCGATCGAAGGCTGGGCCAAAGATCAAGGGCTGAGCTATTCCTCGTTCGAGGAACTGGCCGGCTCACGTGAGGTTCATGACCTGATTGACAGTCAGGTCACGGAGGCCAACCAGTCTCTCGAGCGCTGGGAGACGATCAAGAGGTTCGAGATCTTGCCTTCCGAGCTGAGCGTTGAGGAGGGCGAGGTCACACCGAGCCTGAAGGTCCGCCGCCGGGCCGTGGAGGAGAAGTACGCCGACGTGCTGAACAGCATGTACGACTCCGATTAGCTGGCGGCGAGCGGTCCCGCCGATCGCGTGAGGCAACCATCCGCCCTCGCACGCTCGGGCTCCCGCCAGGCCCATCCACGCCTCACGCAATCGGCGGCTACCGCTCGCCGCTGTCGTCGGCGGCCTGATGAACCCGGTCGGTGCGCTAGACCTTCGCGCCCCCGTTGACAAAGATGACCTGGCCGGAGACATAGCCGGCTTCCTCCCGGCACAAGAAGCTTGCGACGGCGGCGATGTCTTCTGGCTGCCCGATGCGCCCTACGGGGATGTCCCGTGCGACTGCAATTTTCCAGGCGTCATAGTCGATGCCCTGGCGGGTTGCAGTTGCCTGCGTCATCTCAGTCTCGACAAAGCCTGGCGCGATCGCGTTGGCTGTCACGCCAAATTTGCCTAGCTCCAGCGCCAGGGTCTTGGTGAAGCCGATCAAGCCGGCCTTGGCTGCGGCATAGTTGGCCTGCCCCCGGTTGCCCAATGCGGAGGTTGAGGAAATGTTGACGATGCGACCCCACTTAGCCTGCGTCATGTGTGTCTGGGCAGCACGGGTCATCAAGAAGGCACCGCGCAGATGAACATCCATGACTGAATCCCAGTCACTGGTACTCATTTTGAAGATCAAGTTATCCCGGATGATGCCGGCGCTGTTGATCAAAACCGTCACCGGTCCAAGCTCAGCAACAGTCTGCTGCACGGCATTACCGGCGGCTTTCTCGTCCGCGACATCCGCGCCAACGGGGATCGCACGGCCGCCATCCTCGATGATCTCCTTTGCGGTGCGGGCACTGCCCTGCTCATCAAGATCAACAACGCCAACGGCTATGCCATCGGCGGCGAGCCGATGAGCGATGGCAGCACCAATGCCGCGCGCTGCACCGGTGACGATGGCAACTCTCATGGATGAGACCCTACGTGATGGTGGGTCGGGCAGCATTTCGTCTTTTTTGGGAGGATCGACGACCGTGAGCGGGTACACCCACAGCTGTCCGATGCGTTGGGGCGACATGGACGCCCAGGGCCATGTCAACAATGCGGCCTACCTGGACTATCTCCAGGAGGCTCGGGTGGCCTTCCTGCTCTCCGGGCCGCCGGTGCTGCATCAGCTGCTCGATTCCGGCACCCTCGTGGTGAGCCACCAGGTGGAATACCTCAGACCCATCATCTTCAGCGAACGACCGCTGATCATCGAACTCTGGGTAGACGCCATCGGTGGCAGCCGGTTCTCCATTGGCTACCAGCTTTACGACGGCGACAACCTGGCTGCTCGGGCTCGGACCGGTGTTGTGCCGTTTGACCTGGCAGGCAATGCGTTGCGGCGCCTTACCGCTGATGAGCGGGAACTGCTTGGCCGAGCCCTGGCGACTGCCGAGCCTTTGCGTCCGCTGCCCAAGGTCGGCGTGCTGGGAAATGATCATCGCTATCCGCTGAGCGTGCGCTGGTCCGACCTCGACTCCTACGGCCACGTCAACAATGTGAAGTACTACGACTACCTCCAGGAGGCCCGGATCAGCCTGGTAGTCAGCACCCTGGGCTGGCAGCCGGAGGATGTCTGGATGGTCGTGCGGCAGGACTTGGAGTACCTGAAGCCAATCGACTTTCGCAGCGAGCCATACGAGGTAGGCACTGCTGTCGTGGCGCTCGGCAGCCGTTCGTTCACCTTGGCTGTTGAGATTCGCGATCCAGCGTCGAGAACCGTCTTTGCGACGGCGCGGACCGTCGTGGTGGGCGTCTCGCCATTGACAGACGATCAGCGGTTGGCGCTGCAGAAGTGGGCCGTCTGAACAAGCACTCGCGACTAGAGCTTGAGTCCTGGCATCGTGCCTGGGTGTTCATCGAAGGTGTTCACCATCGAGTACGCGGCGCGCTCCATGTAGGTCCACAACTCATGCTCCTGTTGCGCTGTGAGCTCGATTGAGTCGATCGCAGCCCGCATGTGCAGCAACCAGCGGTCCCGCATCGCTGGTGTCACCGCAAAGGGCGCGTGGCGCATCCGGAGCCGTGGATGCCCGCGTTGCTCGCTATAGGTGGTCGGACCTCCCCAGTACTGCTCCAGGAACATCCGAAGTCGCTGTTCGGCCGAAGCAAGATCGGGCTCTGGATACAAGGCGCGGAGCGGTGGGTCAGAGGCGACCCCCTCGTAGAACCGCTTAACGAGTGCCACGAAGGTCTCGTGGCCGCCGACCGCGTCGTAGAAGGTCTGTAGGGGTGCTTGCTCGGACATCTGGACCATTCTCCATCACGCGATCGATCGACTGGCAGGATGAGACGCCGTACGCGTTTTGGACCGATCGGGAGGAGTCATTCATGGCTACAGTTCGCACCGCGGAAGCACACTGGGAAGGATCTCTCTTCGAGGGACAGGGCGAGGTCGAGCTCGTCTCGTCCGGCCTCGGCCACTTCGAGGTCACCTGGGCGACACGCGCCGAGCAACCGAACGGCCATACCAGCCCGGAAGAACTGATCGCCGCTGCGCATTCCTCGTGCTTCAACATGGCTTTGTCGAACGTGCTTGCCCAGGGCGGCAACCCCCCAACTTCGCTTGACACCCGAGCCGACGTCACCTTCCAGCCTGGCGAAGGCATCACCGGCATCAAGCTGACCGTGACGGGAGTGGTGCCGGGCATCACCGCAGAGCAGTTCGAGGCGGCTGCTGAGGACGCGAGGAAGAACTGCCCGGTTTCCAAGGCAATCACCGGCACGACCATCACGCTCGAGGCTACGCACGCAAGCTGAGATTTTGGCAGCTCCAACAACTACGCAGACTCGGCAGGCTCGGCCTCGGCCGGTGGGTGACCGGGGCCACCCTGGCTGAAGTTGCCGAGCCGGAGAACCTCTCCGTTACGGACGTACCAGACGGTGCCGTCGTCGCCGCGCAACTCGGTGACACGCAAGCCAATGCCCTCGACCACCCCTGACGCTTTCTCCATATCGACGTAGTCACCTACCCCGAACTGGTCCTCGACCAGCATGAACACTCCCGATACAAGATCTTTCACAATGCTCTGCAGCCCGAACGCCAGCGTCACAGCGACGACCGAGGTGCCGGCGACGATGGTGGTGATGTTGAAGCCCAGCTCGGCCAAGATCATCAGAATCGCGACCAGAAAGATCACGAAGGTTACGGTGCTGCAGGCCAAGGAGGCGAGCGCTTCGAGGCGTTGCTTGCGACGCGCGGCAGACACCGTGGTGGCCTCGATCAATTTCTGGGTCACCTGATAGCGCGAAGTCAGTGGCCGGTCGACGGCATGCCGAACCGAGCGGTTGATCATGCGATGAAGGACGTATCGCAGCACAAACGCCGCAATGATCAAGAGCACGATGCGAATCGGCCTGAACAGCACCAGTTCGGCGAGATTGTCTGGTAACCACTCCGGCATGTGACTCAGCCTAAGGTGTGACTTCCCATCCGGCAGCTACATCACGAATCGCCGATACGGTGACAGCGATCGCGGGCCGTTCAGACGCCAGGGTTCGCCAGATGGCGTAGATCTGGCGGGAAAATGCCGGCTTCAGCGACACGATCGAAACGCCCTCAATGGAGCCCCGTCCCAGCCTCGGCATGACGGCGATCCCTAGCCCGGCAGCGACCATCGCGAGCTGGGTTTGATGCTCTTCGGCGGTATGGGTCACTTCTGGGGTGAGCCCGTGTTGCCGCAGCGTCTGGGTCAGCCACTCGTGACAGCTTGCCCCGTACGGCCACGTGATCCAGGGCTCGGTACAGAGTTCGGTGAGCTCGACGCTTGCCCGCTCAGCGAGCGGATGGTCAGCAGGCACTGCGAGATCAACAGGGTCGTTCATGATCAGCAAGCGCTCAACGCCGTCCGGGAGTACCAGTGGCGCATTCATCCAGTCATTGACCAAAGCAATGTCGAGATGTCCCGCCACGACTAGCCGGATCGCCTCGTCCGGCTGCCGCTCGGACACCCGAAGCCGCAATTGCTCATGTTCCTTCCGAAGCCGGGCCACTGTTCGGGGAAGGATGGCTCGCGCTGCAGTGGCGAAACCGGCAATCTCCAGATCACCGACGACGTGATTGCGCTGTCGCTCGAGCTCGCTCTCAGCGCTCTCGACCTCGGACAGAATCGCGTGCGCTCGCCTCGCCAGCAGAGTGCCTGCCGACGTGAGTCGTACGCCGCGGCCGTACGGCTCGACGAGTCGCTGGCCCACATCGCGCTGGAGCTTGGCCAGCTGCTGAGAGACGGCCGACGGCGTCAGCTGGAGCGCCGCAGCGGCGCCGGTTACCGACCCAAAGGTCGACACCGCATGCAGAGCCTGAAGGCGCTCAAAATGCAACATTTCACGAAACCTACACAATACTTCGAACTGGATATTGCTTGTGCTTAACAGTACATCCGGCCATGCTGGACCGGTGACCAGCACGGCGAGGGAGATCCAGCAGACCAAGATCACCGGAGACGGGTCCGACTGGCGGTCATTGCTCGCGGTGACGGTCACCGTTGTCGCTTGGGCTTCAGCCTTTGTCGTGATCAGGTATGCAGCTCACGACATCAGCCCTGGCGCTCTCAGCCTGGGCCGGCTGCTGGTAGGCAGCCTTGCCCTCACCGCCATGATGATCGGTCGCAAGCTCGTCCGCATGAGCCACCGAGAGTGGGCGCTCACGGCGCTGGTCGGAGTTGCCTGGTTCGCGGTCTACAGCGTCGCCCTCAATGCCGGCGAGCAGCATGTCGACGCCGGAACCGCTTCCATGCTCATCCAGTTCGCACCGATCCTCATCGGGGTACTCGCCGGCATCCTCCTCGGCGAAGGGTTTCCACGGATGCTGGTCATCGGCGGCCTGGTCGCGTTCGCGGGCACCCTGATCATCGGCTTCGCCACGAGCACCGGCGAGGCCGACCTCGCTGGTGTTCTCCTGGTGCTGCTGAGCGCCACCGTCTACTCGATCGCTATGGTGGCGCAGAAGGTCGTGCTGCGTCGCATCCCTGCCCTGCAGGTCACTTGGCTGGCCTGCCTCATCGGAACAGTCGCCTGCCTGCCGTTTGCCGCTGAGCTGGTCCGTGACATTACTGCCGCACCCGCCCAGCAGATCGTCGGAGTCATCTACCTCGGGCTGGTGCCGACTGCCCTGGCCTTCTCGACCTGGGCGTACGCGCTCAGCCACAGCTCGGCCGGGAAGCTGGGTGTCACGACATTCGTCGTACCACCGATCACCATCCTGCTCGGCTGGCTCTTCCTCAGCGAGGTGCCGCCGACCCTAGCGATTGTCGGCGGCGCGCTGTCGCTGGTGGGCGTTGCCATCGCCCGGCGCCCGAGTCCAATTGCTCGCTCCGCTCGCCCGCAAGACCGAGCGTCAGCGTAGCTTCTGGAACGTGATCCGGCCCGCCCAAATGGTGGCGACCACCGGATCGGGCAACTCGCGGCCGTGCCAGGGATTATTGCGGGAGAGCGAGGCTGAGTCGTTGCGGTCGACGACCCGTCGTGCGGCGGGATCGACCAGGATGACATTGGCCGGCTCACCCACAGCCAACGGACGACCTTGATCAGCAAGTCGCGCAATGTGTGCCGGCATGATCGACATCCGTTTCGCCAGCTCAGGCCAGCTCAGCAAGCCAGGGTTGATCATGGTCTCCACGACCGCAGCGAGGGCAGTCTCCAGACCGAGCATCCCGAACGCTGCCTCGGCAAACGCGTGCTCCTTGTCGTGTCGCGCGTGCGGCGCATGGTCGGTCGCCACCGCATCGATGGTCCCATCAGCCAGCGCCTCGCGTAAGGCCTCGACGTGCTCGGCGGGCCGCAGCGGCGGGTTCACCTTGTAGGTCGGGTCATAGCCGAGCACCTCATTCGTCGTCAGCATGAGGTGATGAGGTGCGACCTCCGCTGTGACATTGATGTCGCGCTGCTTGGCCCACCTGATCACGTCGACGGTCTCGGCGCAGGACACGTGGCAAATGTGCAGCCGAGATCGGGTGAGCTCCGCGATCTGCACGTCTCGAGCAACCACGCTTGCCTCGGCCGCCGCGGGCCATCCCGGAAGTCCGAGCTTTCCGGAGATCTCACCTTCGTGACAGCAGGCCGAGTCTCCGGCGAGCTGCGGATCCTGAGCATGCTGAGCGATAACCCCGTCAAAGGCACGGACGTACTCCAGTGCTCGTCGCATCAGCCGGGAGTCCCACACGCAGTGGCCATCATCGGAGAACACTCGCACGCCGGCGCTGGACCGGGCCATCAGCCCGAGCTCGGCCAGCTCGATTCCATCCAGCGCCTTGCTGACAGCCCCCACCGGCACCACTTGCACGTGACCGTCCCGGGCACCCAGCGCAGCAACGTGCGCGGCAGCCTCGGCGGTATCGGTCACCGGAGTGGTGTTGGCCATCGCCAGCACCGCGGTGAACCCGCCGCGCGCCGCGGCCAGCGTGCCGGACAGCACCGTCTCCGCGTCTTCTCGTCCAGGTTCGCGTAAATGGGTGTGCAGGTCGACCAGGCCGGGCAACGCGACCAGCCCGTCTGCATCGAGCTCGTTCAGGTCGGCTCCCGCGTCGGCAGGGTCCACGAACAGGCCGTTCCGTATCAGCAGGTCTGAGCGCCCGCGGCCCACGAGGTCGGCACCGCGGATCAGCAGGTCGGTCACTCTGCCCCTCCCAGCAGCTCATACAGCACGCTCATCCGCACCGACACGCCCGCCGCCACTTGGTCCAAGATCAAAGAGTTAGCCGCGTCGGCGGCGTCCGCGGAGATCTCCAGGCCACGGTTCATCGGCCCCGGATGGCAGATCGCTGCACCTGGCTTCATCGCCTCGAGCCTGGGACGGGTCAGCCCATAACCGATCGTGTATTCGCGAGGAGTCGGGAAGTACCCGCCTGACATGCGTTCGCGCTGAACCCGGAGCATCATCACGATGTCGGCCTGGGGCAGCACCTCATCGAGGTCGGTACACACCAATACCGGCCAGCTGTCGAGCCCTGCCGGCAGCAGCGTTGGTGGTGCGACCAGGATCACCTGTGCCCCGAGCGTCGTGAGCAGCAAGACGTTGCTCCGTGCGACTCGCGAGTGCGTGATGTCTCCGACGATCGCCACGGTCTTGCCATCGAAGCTCGTCAGATCAGGGGCCGTACTCCGAAGATGCCGCCGGATCGTGAAGGCATCCAGCAATGCCTGCGTGGGATGTTCGTGGGTTCCGTCACCGGCATTGAGCACATGGGCGTCGATCCAGCGAGACGCCTGCCACGGTGCGCCAGATGCATGATGCCTGATCACCAGGGCGTCGACGCCCATAGCCGCGACCGTCAGCACCGTGTCACGCAGTGATTCACCTTTCGACACCGACGAGCCCTTGGCGCTGATGTTGATCACATCCGCCGACAGCCACTTACCTGCAATTTCGAAGGAGGATCGAGTTCGCGTGGAGTCTTCGAAGAACAGGTTGACCACGGTACGGCCCCGGAGCGCTGGCAGCTTCTTGACCGGCCGCCCCTGCACCAGCGACATCTCTTCCGCGAGGTCCAAGATTTCGGTGGTCTGAGGCCGATCAAGATCAGCTGCGGAGAGCAGATGTCGCATCAGGCCTCCCTGCGACCGGGATCGCTACCCTGTTCGATGCTGACCTGGTTCACGCCGTCGATCTCGGCCAGTCTTACGCTGACGTGCTCGCCCGTCCGGGTGGGAATGTAGGAGCCGACATGATCGGCTCGGATGGGCAATTCCCGGTGACCGCGGTCCACCAGCACCGCCAGCCGAACGGCACGCGGCCGCCAAGATCACCGAGGGCATCCAGCGCGGCCCGCACCGTACGCCCGGAGTAGAGCACGTCGTCGACCAGCACCACCGTGCTGTCGTCCACCTCGACCGGTAGATGGGTATGCCCTACGGCCCGGGTCGGTTGGCGCCGCAGATCGTCCCGATACATGGTCACGTCCAACGCGCCCACCGGAACTCTGACGCCTTCCACTTCATCCATCACTGTCGCGAGCCGGTGAGCCAGTACGACACCGCGGGTAGGAATCCCCATCAGCACCAGGCCCTCGGCACCGCGATTCGCTTCGAGGATCTGGTGGGCCATCCGGGCGCAGGCGCGGGCAATCTGATCAGCGTCCAGGGCTACCCGGGACGCCAGCGACCCGGCCCCGACGCCCGGCGTCGAATCCTCCGGCCTGGCCTGTGGCGCGCCGGTACCTGACAACAATCCTCCTCTTGGGCGCTTCACAGCCTCCGCGGAACCGCGTCAGGGCGATAACGTAGGGCCGTGAACGAACTCCTGAGCATGCTAGTGCCTCTGGAAACGCTCTCGGGGTGGCCACAGGTCACTAATCCCACGCCTTTGCAGGTTCTCCTGCTCCTTGTCGGCTTTCCGCTCTTGTTCTTCTTCATCGTGATCGCCATCAACAAGATCGCGACATCCATTCACGCTGCACGTGGCGACGACATCCACGCCAACGATCCGTTCTGGGTGGGTGACCACGAGTCAGCTGAACTGGAGGCGGCGACCGCGAACCCGGGGATCGAAGCAAGCGACCAGGCCTCCACTAGTGAGGCCCGGCAGGCTTCCGCTGGTGAGGCCGCTGCCGAGGGCGACGATACTGGCGAGCATGTGGGTGGCGCGGGTGCCCGCTGGTGACTCGTTCACCCCGAGCCAACGCGAGTGGATCAAGCGCGCTGTCCGGAACGCCGAGACCGTCTCCAGCCTGAGATTCTCGGTCTTTGTCGGTGTCGCGGAAGAGGACTCACGCGGGTACGCCGAACGGCTGCACAAGTCACTCGGCGATCCTGATCACTCAGTCCTGGTGATGTGCGATCCGGAGTTCCACAAGCTGGAGATCGTCACAGGCGTGGCAGCCCGCCGAGTGCTCAGCGATCTTGAATGTCGCCTGGCGGCCGCGGCCATGCAGACCTCCTTCGCCGGCGGCGACATCGTCGGCGGTCTCGCGGCCGGCATCCAGCAACTTGGAGAGGCGGCACGTCAGCCGAGGACGCTTCACATCACGCGGCCGAGTTGAGCGCTTCAGCGACCCAAGCTGCAAGCGGCGATCGCTCGTCTGTCCCGGTCGGATCTGCCATAGTGCTCCCATGCGCGTACACATCGGCAGCGACCACGCCGGATTCGAGCTGAAGAACTATCTGGTCGGGGCTCTCACCGAGGACGGGCACGAGGTGGTTGACCACGGGCCGCACAGCTACGACGCCGAGGATGACTATCCAGTCTTCTGCATCCCTGCTGCCGAGGCTGTGGTGGCCGACTCCGGCTCCTTGTGCATTGTGATCGGCGGGTCGGGCAACGGCGAGCAGATCGCGGCAAACAAGGTTGTCGGCACCCGGGCCGCGCTCGCGTACAACTTGGACACCGCCAAGCTCGGCCGGCAGCACAATGACGCCAATGTGATCGGCATCGGGGCCCGGATGCATACCCAAGAAGAGGCCCTGGAGATGGCTCGCCTTTTCCTCGCGACGCCGTTCAGTGGGGACCCACGCCATGCCCGGCGCATCGCGCTTCTCGCCGACTACGAGAAGACACGCTCGGTCGGCGAACGCCTGAATGTGCCCTGAGCCTGTCGAAGGGCACGCGCCTCGACGGCCTCAGGACGCATACGAAGATCTACTGGCTGCGCGATCCATTCGGGCGGCGTCCATCGACTCGCGCGAGTAGCTCGTCGATGACCTCCGCCGCGACGCGTTCGTCGTCAAGGTCCGGGCGGGATACATCCCGCCCTCGCATGGCACGGTCGAGAGTGACCAGCCCCGAGACACCATCCCGCCCAAAATCACGCGGCCATTGGTCGCGAGAGTCGTGCGTGGTCCCCGAGTAGTGTGTTCCTCCGCCGTGCGTTCCTGAGGGGCGACCCCCAGGTGGCAACGCACCTGTCATGGCTCACACGCTAAAACAGATTCGCAGGTTGCGTGCATGATCGCAATGGAAGTGTTACGCGAGCACCGTCGCTGCTCTCGCGCTTAGGAGGGAGACCTTGCCGGAAGGCCATACGCTGCACCGGCTCGCCCTTGACCTCACAGAGGCCTTCGGCGGACGAGTGGTGTCAGTCACCAGTCCGCAGGGCCGGTTTGCGGAGTCGGCGGCACTGCTTGATGAGACACGGATGATCGAGGCGACATCGCACGGCAAGCATCTATTTTGCGAGTTCGACGGTGATCGGTTTCTGCATGTTCATCTGGGCCTGATCGGCAGCTTCGAGCTAGGTCCGCCGGGCCCGCCCCGCGGTGAAGTCCGGGCACGGATCGCAACCGAGCAGGCGGCAGCCGACCTACGCGGGCCCCAGCTCTGCATGCTGAGGACGCGGTCCGAGATTGCCTCGCAGGTAGCTGCGCTCGGTCCCGACCCGCTGCGTTCGGACGCCGATCCTGACCTTGCATGGCGCCGGATCCACCGTGCGACGCGGCCGATTGCCGCACTTCTGATGGACCAAACCGTCCTGTCAGGCGTCGGAAACGTGTACCGGGCAGAGGTCCTGTTCCGTAACCGGATCGATCCGCATCGCCCAGGCAACAAGTTGCGTCGGCGGAGCTGGTCGGGGATCTGGACGGATCTGGTCGGGCTGATGCCTCAAGGCGTCGTGGACAACCGGATCGACACCGTACGCCCGGAGCACACGCCCGAGGCAATGGGCCGGCCGCCACGTCAGGATGATCATGGCGGTGAGGTCTATGTCTACCGGCGCGCCGGCATGGCGTGCTTGGTCTGCGGGTCCAAGGTGCGCACCGAAGTGCTCGCCGGCCGCAATCTGTTCTGGTGTGCCCGATGCCAACGCCGGGGTTGACTGATCATGATCAACGAAGGGTAGGAGTGGTGCTGTGAGCAACGGCACGCTAGGCCAGACGGCCCCACTGGTCGTCGAGCTGTGGTATGCGGAGGCGCCGGACTTGGGCGATTCTCGGCTACTTCAGGCGTTGCGGCCACACTGGCCGGCGACCGAGCTTCAACTGGAGTCGATCGTCGTTCCTCATGGCGACCCGCCCTCGCCGCTGTTGACCGTGATCATGACGGCCAGCCCGCTGGGGGAAGGCGGCAAGGTGTTGCCGGATGTCAGCCAGACCTGGGGCTGGCAGGGTGCGGAGGCGGCCGTGTCGTCCAGCCGTTGCAGCCTCCTGGTGACCGAGATGTTCGGTGATGGCCGGACACCGCTGGAGCGCTGGAGCGCGATGAGTGATGTGGTTGCCGAGTTGGCACGAGTCACCCGCCCAACGGTGCTCAGCTGGCCGCAGAGTCAGCGAGTAGGCAACCCTGAGCTTTTCGCTGCCGGTGATCTTGATGGCTTGATCAACGTGCGCTATTTCAGCATCGCGAACGACCCGGGGGTCATGGTCATGGACACCCTCGGCCTGCATGTGTTCGGGCTCCCCGACGTGCAGTGCCATTTCCGGGATCGAGAGCCCGGTGAGATCGCCGCCACGCTTTTCTCCACCGCGGTCTATCTGTTCCAATCCGGCGATGTGATCGCCGATGGCAACACGATCTCAGGACCGCGAGCCGACGAGCGGCTTGTGTGCTTTCACGAACCCGCGCTACTCGCGCCCAGCCGGCAGGTCATCGATGTCGATCTTGGTGACCCGTACGCGGCCGGGCAGCGCGATCGACGGAGCTCGCTGTGAACTCTCAATCCTCCACGGATCGGAGCGTGCGGCGTACGGACAGCAGCTCGACCTCGGGACGAAAGGCCACCAGGTGCTCGACGGCATCGAGCACCTCGACGAGATGCGCCCGGTCGGGGCTCACCGCGGCTACCCCGACACCTGCCCGTCGGTGCAGCTCAAGATGATCAACTTCGGCCACACTGAGCTCAAAGCGCTTGCGCACTTCGGCGATCAGCGGCCGTACCAGCGAGCGCTTCTCCTTGAGCGAATGCACATCGCCGAGCAGCAGATCGAACTGCAGCGCACCCACCCACATGGCCATGGGCACAGCGTAGACACCGGGCCACCTGAGAGTCACCGACTTGTTGGTCTAGCGTCAAGAGCGACACTTCAAGGTGTGGCGATCGTGCCCGCGGCAAGGAGTGGGAGACGACATGACTGAACTACGCAACGCCCGTCATCTCAGCGTGCATGATCTTCGACGGCGGATCAACGAGGGCGATATCGACACGGTGGTCGTCACCTTCACTGACATGCAAGGGCGGTTGCAGGGCAGGCGACTGCATGCGGCGTACTTCGCCGAACACGTTCTGGATCATGGTGACGAGAGCTCCGCCCACCTGTTCGCTGTGGACGTCGACATGAACATTGCCGACCGCTACGCACTGTTCTCATCGGGCAACCACGGCGAGATGACGCTCGTCCTCGACCCGCAGACGATCCGTCTACTACGCCACCAACCCGGCACAGTGATGGTGCAGTGCGATGCGGTCTGGCCGGACCAGACGCCGGTTGTCCAGTCACCAAGGACGATCTTGAAGCGGCAGTTGGAGGCGGCGGCCGATCGGGACTACGTCGTTCTGGCTAGTACCCAATTGCAGTTCCTGGCGTTCCAGACCAGCTACGAGGAGGCCTGGAACGCTCACTATCGTGATCTTGCTCCAGTCAACCAGTACAGCATCGACTACTCGATCCTGGGCGGCAGTCGGCTCGAGCCGCTGCTGCGCGAGATCCGCAACATCACCTATGACGCGGGAATGGATGTCGAATCGGTCAAGGGCGCACCGCAACCTGGGACAGCACCAGATCGGCTTCCGCCATGCCGACGCCTTGACGACCGCCGACAATCACGCGGTCTTCAAAACCATGGCCAAGGAGATCGCCGCCGAGCACGGCAAGGCAATCACCTTCATGGCCAGGTACGACGAAGGGGAGGGCAACTCCTGTCACATTCAGCTCTCATTACGCGGCGCTGACGAGGACGCGGCCTTCTCGAAGAACCAGGGACGCACCAAGGTATTTGACTCCTTCGTCGCGGGGCTGCTGGCGACCTTGTACGACTTCACCTTGCTCTATGCGCCGAACATCAACTCTTACAAGCGTTTCGCCGCCGGATCGCCCGCACCGACGACGATCGCATGGGGGCTGGACGACCGCTGTGCAGTCCGGCTTGCGGGCCAGGGTCCAACGGCGCGGTTGGTGAATCGGGTGCCAGGCGGGGACGTCAATCCCTATCTCGCCCTAGCGGCGATGATCGCCGGCGGGCTGTACGGGCTCGATCATGATCTGGAACTCGGTTCGGAGCTGACCGGCAACATCCACCCGTCTGACTTCCCCTGCATTCCCCGTACGCTGCGCGAAGCCCGGCAGGCCTTTGCCTCCTCACAGATCGCACGCGCGGTTTTTGGAGATGACGTGGTCGACCACTACAGCACCATGGCTGAGGTCGAGTTGGAGGCATTCGACGCGGCAGTTACCGACTGGGAGCTGAGGCGCAGCTTCGAAAGAATGTGAGAATGTGAGCCATGACGGCGGCGGCGGCGACACAGGGCCGACCCGTCATTGGCCTAACGACCTATCGCGAGCAGGCTGCCTGGTCGGTGTGGAACATGTCAGCAGACCTGTTGCCGTCGGTCTATACGAGATCAGTTGAGGCTGCAGGCGGTGTGGTCGTGCTGCTGCCGCCGCAGGCCGATGGCATGGCTCAGGTGGTCGCCCGGCTCAATGGGTTGATCATCACGGGCGGCGCTGACGTGGATCCGGAGCGCTACGGCCAGATGCCCCATCCCATGACCAAGGTGCGTCGCGATCGGGACACCTGGGAGTTTGGGCTGCTGGACGCCGCTGATCGGATCGGTCTTCCGACGCTCGGCATCTGTCGGGGGATGCAAGTGATGGCCGTTCGAGCCGGCGGCACGCTGGAGCAGCACTTACCTGATGTTGTGGGCCACGAGGAGCACGCGCCGGGTGGAAACTCCTTTGGCTGGACCTCGATCGCCACTCGCGAAGGCTCGCGAGTGCGAACGTTCGTGGGTGATCGTGTGCAGGTCAGCTGCCACCACTACCAGTCGGTGCTCACCCATCCCGGCTTCGAGGCAACGGCTCGCGCGGCCGACGGCACCATCGAGGCCATCGAGGATCCAGAACGGCCATTCTGGCTTGGTGTGCAGTGGCATCCCGAGAGTGGCGACGACTATGGGCTGTTTCTCGGGCTTATTGAGGCCGCGTCAGGAGTTGATCCATCGGCCTGAGATGTGGCCTGAGCTTGTCGAAGGCCCTTCGACAGGCGCCGTCCTGAGCTTGTCGAAGGGCTCACGGGCGCAGGAGGCGCATCCACCGGGTCAGGGCAGTTTCAGCAAGGGGGGCGACCCCCTTGAACCCCCGCGCTTTTCACGTCGGGTCCGCCCGATGCAGAGCAGGATCGTCGTAGGCGAAAGTCCGGACGGGACCAGGCGGTGTCTCCCGCGTCTCGAAGCGGACAGTCACCCGACCGAGCCCCGACCCCCAGACCCAACCACGACCGTGCTGATCATGCTCGACATCCATCCCAGGTAGCCAATCCTGTCGCCTGGGCTTCTCTTCAGCCGTTGGCTGGTCGTCGATCACATCTTCGGGCCGGTGCGCCGGCGCTGTTTCAGTTGCAAAGAGATCCTCCTGCAGCACATCGGTCAAGCCAGCAACTCCCACGCCGAGCAGCCGGACCCCTCCGGTGGCGTCGACACCAGTAAGGAGCGAAGTGGCGACCGAGCCGATGACATCTGCGCGGTCGGTCGCACTGCGGAGCGTGCGTGATCTTGTCAAGGTTGAAAAGTCATGCAGCCGGACCTTGATCGACACCGTGTGTGCAAACAGCTGTGCCGCTTTCAGTCGCCCGGCCACCAGGTGGGCATCACGGACCAAGATCGTCGCGAGCTCATCTCGGGAAACGAGATCGGTTTCGAAGGTGTCCTCGACCGAGATCGACTTCGTCTCACGATCGGGCTCAACGGGCCGATCGTCGCGGGCATAGGCCAGCTCAAGGAGGGCGTGCGCATGGGTCTTGCCGATCACCTGAGCTAGCTCATCGAGCGGACACGTCCGCAGATCGGACACCGTGTGGATGCCGATGCGGTGCAGCTTGTCCTGGGTGACCGGGCCGACGCCCGGGATGACAGCAACCTTCATGGATCGCAGTAGCTCAAGCTCCTCACCTGCTTCCACGATGGAGCTGCCGTCCGGCTTGGCCAGCTCGCTGGCCACCTTGGCGACGAACTTCGACGTTGCGATCCCCACTGAGGCTGTCAGGCCGTCCGTAGCCGCACTAACCTCGTCTTTGAGTTGCCCGATCAGCAGCTTCAAGCCAGTTCGGCTGAAGTCCACCTCGGTAGTCGCTACTCGGAGATCGACGAAAGCCTCGTCCAGGGAGAGCGGCTCGACGAGCGGTGACAGCCGGTGCAATACGTCCATGACCTGATGACTTGCCGCCCGGTAGGCACCGAACCGGCCGGCAAGGAATGCCGCATGCGGACAGCGTCGTCGCGCTTCATGCATCGGCATGGCCGAGCTGACGCCGAAGACGCGTGCCTCGTACGAGGCGGTGGCGACTACTCCGCGCTGACCGAGACCGCCCACAACGACGGGTTTCCCGCGGAGCGATGGCTTGTCGCGCTGCTCGACCGACGCGAAGAAGGCATCGAGGTCGAGATGGAGCACTGAAGGCTCGCGTCGCACGGATCTCATTCTGCTGCGAGCGTCGGGAATCGCGCGCCGCCGTACGGCGGAGGAGCGAGCGGAGGCGTTCTTCCTCTGCGAGCGACAACCGGCGGATTCAAGGCGCGATGCGCGAGCAGCTCCGGAATTGTGCTGCGCAGGGGCCTGGCTGCCGTGGGTAAACATGATGCTCGTAGCGTTGTTGCGTAGGGGCTCGGGGTGTGCCCGGGGCGGAAGAGAGCGTCGTGCTGGAATCAATGGGCAGGGTGCAGGGGCAAAGCGTGGACATGTGGCCGGGCCGGCCATATCCGCTGGGTGCGACGTTCGATGGCACGGGCGTGAACTTCGCACTCTTCTCCGTAGTAGCGTCCAAGGTCGAGCTCTGCTTGATCGACGACGTCGACGGCGCGGAGACGCGCGTCGAGCTCATCGAGATCGACGGCAATGTGTGGCACGCGTACATTCCACGGGTCCAGCCGGGCCAGCTGTACGGCTATCGGGTCTACGGTCCGTACGACCCCGCCAAGGGTCGTCGGTGCAACCCGTCCAAGCTCCTGCTGGATCCGTACGCCAAGGCCATCAGCGGTCAGGTCGACGGCGACGAATCGTTGTTCTCCTACCGCTTCGCCGACCCGACGGAATTCAACGACCTGGACTCCCGCGGCCACACCATGCTGTCGGTGGTCACCACCCCATTTTTCGATTGGGGCCATGATCGACCACCACAACACCAGTACCACGAGAGCATCATTTACGAGATGCACGTGAAGGGTCTCACCATGACTCATCCGGGCATCCCCGACGACATACGAGGAAGCTATGCGGCCATCGGTCACCCGGTGATCGTCGAGCACCTGACTTCCCTTGGGGTTACGGCGGTTGAGCTGTTGCCCGTGCATCAGTTCGTCAACGACTCTCATCTGGTCGATCGCGGACTGTCCAACTACTGGGGCTACAACACCATTGGCTTCCTGGCCCCGCACAACGGCTATACCAGCGGCCTCGACCTGGGTCAGCAGACCACTGAGTTCAAGGCGATGGTCAAGTCATTGCATGAGGCCGACATCGAAGTGATCTTGGACGTGGTCTATAACCACACTGCGGAAGGCAACGAGCTGGGGCCGACAATCGCTTTCCGGGGCATCGACAACCGTGCCTACTACCGGCTGGTCGACAACGCCAAGCAGCACTACTACGACACCACCGGCACGGGAAACAGCCTGCTGATGCGCAACCCACACGTGCTGCAGCTGATCATGGACTCGTTGCGATACTGGGTCCTGGAGATGCACGTCGACGGGTTCCGATTTGATCTTGCGGCGACCCTTGCCCGGCAGTTCCACGAGGTAGACAAGCTTTCGGCGTTCTTCGACATCATCCAGCAGGATCCGGTGATCTCCCAGGTCAAACTGATTGCCGAGCCATGGGATCTCGGCGACGGGGGTTATCAGGTCGGCAACTTCCCCCCGTTATGGACGGAGTGGAACGGCAAGTACCGCGACACCGTGCGTGACTTCTGGCGAGGTGAGCCGGCGTCGCTGGCTGAGTTCGCCTCGCGGATCACCGGATCCAGCGACCTCTACGAGCACTCGGACCGGCGTCCCACGGCCTCGATCAACTTCGTGGTTGCCCATGACGGTTTTACCTTGCGCGATCTGGTGTCCTACAACGAGAAACACAATGAGGCGAACGGTGAGAACGGCCACGATGGCGAAAGCCACAACCGATCGTGGAACTGCGGAGTTGAGGGTGAAACCGACGATCCGGGAGTCAACGCCCTGCGACTCCGCCAGCAGCGGAACTTCATCACGACCATGATGGTGAGTCAGGGTGTTCCGATGCTGGCTCACGGAGACGAGCTCGGTCGTACCCAACGGGGTAATAACAACGTGTACGCCCAGGACAACGAAATCTCCTGGATGCACTGGGATCTTGATGCCGATCAGAAGGACTTGCTGGCCTTTACCTCGGCGGCGATCGGGCTGCGCAAGGCACATCCGATACTGCGGCGGCGCCGGTTCTTTGCTGGTGCTGCCAAACACGGTGGCCTGAGCGAGCTCGGTGACATTCTGTGGTTCAAGCCAGACGCATCCGAAATGGACGAGGCTGACTGGAATTCAGGATTCGCCCGCAGCCTGATGGTCTTCCTCAACGGCGATGCGATCCCCGAACTCGACGCGGTGGGCCGGCGGATCACCGACGACCACTTCCTGCTGCTCTTCAATGCTCACACGGAACAGATCAGGTTCACCATGCCGCCGGCGGCGTATGGCCAGGACTGGGTCGTGCGACTTGACACCGCAACCGGTCAGGTCGACCCGCCAAACGCCCGGCCGTGGCGAGCGCGATCCACGCATCGCGTCGAGGCGCACTCCATGATGGTGCTATCGACGACAGTCGTACCGGAGGCTGAGCGGGCAGCCGCGGAGTCCCGAGCACAGCGAGCCACGGCATCGGCCGCCAAGGCGCCGATACACGACGCCGAGCCGACATGACGACGGATCACTGAAAGGTGGCTTAATTCGAGCTGTCACTGGGAATATTGCTGAGCAGAGGCGGGATGATGAAACCGGGTGGGCCCGGTCTCCCGCAGTCTGGTGGACAGCGGCCAAAGGACAGGCCGCGGCGGCGACAGCGAGGAGTGAATGATGACGGTAGACAGTTCACCAAGTCCTGTGACCCCGTCACCCACTGATCGCGGATCCGGTAGGCACCGGGTCGTGATCATCGGTTCGGGCTTCGGGGGCCTTTGGGCTACCGAGGCTTTGGCCAAGGCGCCCGTGGACGTCATCATGATCAGCGGAACCTCACACCACCTGTTCCAGCCGCTGCTCTACCAGGTCGCGACTGGCGTGCTGTCCGAGGGCGAGGTCGCTCCGGCGACTCGTGAGGTGCTGAAGAAGCAGAAGAATGCGACGGTGTTGCTCGGCCGGGTTACCGATATTGATCTTGAAACCAAGACAGTCACGTCGCTCAGCCCGCTGGGAACCACCGTGACGCGGTACGACAGCCTGATCGTTGCCGCGGGTGCCGGTCAGTCGTATTTCGGTAATGATCATTTCTCGGAGTTCGCCCCAGGGATGAAGAGCATCGACGACGCGTTGGAGCTGCGCGGTCGAATCTTCGGGTCCTTCGAGATCGCTGAGCTGTGCACCGATCCGGCGGAGCGGGAAGAGTGGCTGACTTTCGTTGTTGTCGGTGCCGGTCCGACTGGAGTCGAGATGGCCGGTCAGATCAGCGAACTGGCACACCGTACGCTGCGCCGGGATTTCCGTCGCATCGACACGACAAAGGCGAAGATCATCCTGCTGGACGCAGCCCCGGCCGTGCTCGGCGCATTTGGCGACAAGCTCTCCACCGCTGCCCGCGAACAGCTCGAGCAAATCGGCGTGGATGTTGAACTCAACGCCAAGGTGGTCGGTCTTGACAACACCGGCGTGGACATCGTCGACGCAGACGGCAATGAGCGGCGGATCCGTAGCCGGTGCAAGGTGTGGGCCGCCGGCGTGAGTGCATCACCGCTCGGCAAGCAGCTCGCAGAGCAGAGTGGCGGCGAAGTCGATCGCGCTGGTCGGGTGAAGGTAAACGAGGATCTCACCCTGCCCGGATACCCGGAGGTCTTCGTGGTTGGCGACATGATTGCGCTGAACAACCTGCCGGGGGTTGCGCAGGTTGCTATGCAGGGCGGCAAATATGCGGGCCGCCAGATCATTCGCCGGCTGCGTGGAGAGCCGCCCGGAGAACCCTTCAAGTACTTCGATAAGGGCAGCATGGCGACCATCACCCGGTTCCACGCCGTGGCCAGCGTCGGCAAGATCCGGCTCGCCGGCTTCTTTGCCTGGTTGATGTGGCTCGGCGTACACGTCATGTACCTCGTCGGCTTCAAGAACCGGCTCACCACGATGCTGCACTGGGCCGTGAGCTTCATCTTCCGGGGCCGCTCGCAACGGACCACGACAAGACAGCAGATCGTCGCACGCACGTTGATGGCTCGGCTGAGCGCCACCGAGGAGGCCCTGAAGCAGGCCCAAGAGGAGCCCGAAGACGAGGCCAAGCAGATCGAATCGAGCGAAACGGCCGCCGCAGATGCCGCAGGCGCTGATCTGAGCCCTGAGCCTGTCGAAGGGCGCGCTTCGACAAGCTCAGCGCCCGACGACCATCCTGAGACCGTTGGGACAGACAGCGTCGATGAGCTCACCGCTGCCTATGGAGACACAGATGTTGAAGCCGGTGACGCGGTTCCCCTGAAGCAGGCCCCGGAGAGCTGACACTGGACGTGACAGTTCCCGATCTCGCCCTCAACAACAATCAGACCATCCCGCAGCTGGGCTTCGGAGTTTTCAAGATCGACCCGGCCGAGACCGCTGAGGCTGTCAGCGAGGCCCTGAAGGTTGGCTATCGACACATCGATACCGCAGAGATGTACGGCAATGAGAACGGCGTGGGTGAAGCGGTCCGGGCTTCCGGGTTAGATCGCAGCGAGGTCTACATCACCAGCAAGCTCAACAACGGATTCCACAGGCCCGACGATGCACGCAGAGCCTTCGATGGCACCCTCGAGGCGCTCGGCTCCGACTACGTTGACCTCTTCTTGATCCACTGGCCATTGCCAACCTTGTACGACGGTGACTTCGTCTCGACCTGGCTCACGCTCGAGGAGTTCTATCGCCAAGGCCGCGCCCGCTCAATTGGTGTGTCCAACTTCCAGGTGCCTCATCTGCGGCGTCTCGTGCAGGAGAGTGAGGTGGTTCCGGCCGTCAACCAGATCGAGGTACATCCGTACCTGTGCAACGAGGAAGTGCGTGCCACCAACGCCGAGCTGGGCATCATCACAGAAGCCTGGTCACCGATCGCCAAGGGGCGAGTTCTCAAGGATCCGACGGTTGGTGCGATCGCCAGCCGGCTCGGCAGAATGCCTGCGCAGGTGACGCTGCGCTGGCATATTCAACGCGGCGACATTATCTTCCCCAAGTCGACGGCTCCCGCGCGGATGAAGGAGAACTTCCAGATCTTCGACTTCGAGCTGGAGCCCGAAGACATGGCCGCAATCAGTGCGCTTGACCGAGGCGAGGAGGGGCGGACCGGGCCCCATCCGGATATCTTCGCTTACGTGCCGAGGTAACTGCACGAAATCAAGAAACCTAGGAAGCTCCGCGTCCGCCGGCACCAGCCGTACCAAGGTTCTTCACGCTGTACGGAGCATGCACGCCACGTACAGCGTCAACATCCCATGTAGCGTGGGATGTTCACACCCCAGCCGCCATGATCAGGTTGCGGCGGCGTCGGGTTCGGCTAGCTCATGGACGGCACGGTCGAAGGCGAGAACGCCCTGGACGAGCGCGCGGAGGTCCTCGATGGCCAATCGGCGGAGGATCGGAGTCGGCATGGTGCCGGCAGAGCTCAGCAGACTGCGGATTGTCGAACTGCCTTCGGGAGTAACGCTGAGCCGACGAACTCGCCGGTCGCTGGGATCCTCTTCTCGGCTCACCATTCCGTGTTCAACGAGTCGATCGACGAGTCCGGACATGGTGGCGACGGATACCTGCAGCAGCGCGGCCAGCTCATGACCGGTTGCCCGGTCAGGATCGATCGCGATCATGGTGAGCACCTTGAGCTGCTGCATCGTGAGCGGCGTCGAGATCAACGGCTCCGCCATTGAGGACAGGGCCCGACGTTCGAAACTGTCCTGAATTCGCTCCAGACAGAGGATCAACTCGTCCTGTTCGCTGCCAGCTGCGGTGTCGTCGGGAGCGGTCCCGGTCATTTGTCGCCTGTCGTTTGGGTCATCCACGTTCTATCGAGATAGATCGTAACGGCTTGATTATTGAAGTCGCGCTAACTGTAAGCTCAACACGAAGGATCCATCGATGCCATTGTCAGTCGCGGATGGCGCTTGAGGCCGAACAGGACGTGGAAGGGAGCCCGCCTTGACCTCCCTGACGCGGCTCAGCCTGGCCAATCGCATGATCGTCGGCCTCGCCACGGTGGCCATCGTCGTCTTCGGCGTGCTGGCGACTCTCAACCTCAAGCAGGAGCTGCTGCCGTCGATTCAGGTGCCGACCGCGATCGTCACCGCGAGCTACCCGGGCGTTTCACCGCAAATCGTCGCCGACGATGTGTCAACACCACTGGAACGTGCGCTGAGCGGCGTCTCAGGCGTCACGAAGGTCCAGTCGACCTCGACCAATGGGGTTGCCACGATCACTGTCGAATGGGAGTACGGCCTCGACCCTGACAAGGTGGTAGCTGACGTCCGGAACGCCGTCGACGGGGTCGCCCCCACCCTGTCGGAACAGGTCGAGACGGAGGTCATTACCGGCAGCACCGACGACATCCCGGTATTACTGCTGGCCGTCGCCTCGGACGCATCCCTGGACGAAGCCGGTCGTCAGGTCGAGAACGTGGCGATCCCGGAGTTGTCAGGAATCGACGGCGTACGCAGTGTCACCCTGACCGGGGAGAACACGACTCAACTTCTGGTGACGCTGCGGCCGAAGGACCTGCGCAAGCACGACGTCACCGCGCAGGCAGTCACTCAGGTAGTACAGGGACAGACGACCGTCACGCCCGCCGGCAGCAGCTTCGACGAGGACCTTGAGCTAGCTGTCGAGGTCGGCACTTCCCCTAACACCGTCAAGCAGTTCCAAGCTCTGCAGGTGCCGACCCCGGACGGTCCTGTCCCGCTGTCCGCGGTCGCCGACGTCAAAGTGGACTCGATCGAGTCGACCTCCATCGCTCGGGCCGACGGCCGCCCTGCACTCAGCCTTGCCATTCTCAAGGACACTGACGCCGACGCGGTTGAGATTTCACACACCGTCACCGCCATGATCCCCAGCATTGAGCAGCAACTTGGCAACAACGCCAAGATCACGACGATCTTCGACCAAGCGCCGCTTATCGAGCAGTCGATTCACGACCTCACGGTGGAGGGTCTGCTCGGCCTGGCTTTCGCGGTTCTGGTGATCTTGGCCTTCCTGTTCTCGGTTCGCGCGACCTTGATCACTGCGATCTCGATTCCGCTGTCGGTGCTGATCGCCATGATCGGTCTTCAGCTCGGCGAGTATTCGCTCAACATCTTCACATTGGCTGCGCTCACGGTGGCAGTCGGCCGGGTTGTCGACGATTCGATCGTCGTAGTGGAGAACATCAAGCGTCGTGCCGCCGGGCATCGGACCCTGACGGCGCGCGACATTCTTGCCTCTGTCAAGGAGGTGGCCGGTGCCGTCACCGCGTCGACCCTGACCACGGTCATAGTGTTCGCTCCGGTGGCCATCGTGTCCGGGGTGGTCGGGGAGCTTTTCCGCCCGTTTGCGATCACGGTCGCATTGGCGCTGGGTGCGTCGTTACTGGTGTCGATGACCATCGTGCCGGTGCTGGCGTACTGGCTCCTGCGGGGTGGAATAAGCCGCAAGCAGCAGCAAACCGCGCAATCCGCCGGAGACGAGACCGATACGGCGGCAGAGGCAGAGAGCCACACTGCCGAGGAGACAAAGGTGACTCGGCTCCAGGGCGGTTATCTGCCGATACTGCGGTTCGGCCTCGGGCATCCGTTCATCACCCTTGGCCTGGCCCTGGTGGTCTTCCTCGCAACGCTGGGTTCCGCCACCTTGCTGAAGACCGATTTCCTGGGCTCGGTTACCGACCAGACCACGCTCGCCATCCAACAGGAGATGCCGCCTGGCACCAGCTTGTCGGCCACGAGCGTGGCAGCCGAGCAGGTGGAAAATCTGCTGCGCGCCGACCCGCAGGTGAAGAACTATCTCACAACGATCGGCGGCAGCCTGGTCCCCGGCGCGCCCCGGAACACCAACACCGCTGAGTTCACGGTCCTGCTCGTCGAGGGCGCCAGGGCTGACGCGCTACGCCCACAGCTCCAATCGCAGATGGCGGAGCTCGGCGAATCCGCCGGCGATATCACCGTGACAATGACCAACAACGAGGGGACCAGCAACGACCTGACGGTTACTGTCTCGAGCGAGAACACCAAAGACCTGCAGACCGGGGCCACCCGAATCGAGCAAGAGCTGGAGACCATTCCCGGCCTGACCGACATCCAAAGCAATCTGGAAGAGCAGCGCAAGGTGCTTCGGGTGAGTGTGGACAAGAAGAAGGCCGCCTCGCTCGGCTTCACTCAGGGCGAGGTGGGCCAGGCAGTTTCCGGCGCCCTGCGCGGTACCCAAGTAGGCTCCGTCACTCTCTCGGGTGAGCAGCGCGACATCTTCGTCCGCAGTCAGGAGGCGGACGAGCCGAGTCCTTCCGATATCGGCAACCTCGAGCTCCCGGTCAGCCAGCTGCAGCAACAGAAGGCGCAGGATAAGGCTGCTGACGAGCTGGCCGACAAGCAGCAGGCTCTGGCCGACGAGCAGCAGCGCCAGGCCGAGGAGGCTACCGCCGATCAGAAGGCTGCGCTGCGCGAGCAGCGTACGGAACTTGAGAACAATCGCTCCGACACGGTCGACGAGCTGAGCAGCACAAGGCGCCAGCTGGCCGACAGCCGGAGAGAGCTGGCGAGGCTCAAGGCCAACCCGCCTCAGCCGAACCCGACGGCTCCACCGGTTCCGGTGACCGCTGACACGCTCGCCCAGCAACAGTGGCAACAGCAAGTCGCACAGCAGACCGCTGCGGTGGCCCAAGCGGAGCAGGGCATCGAGCAGATCCAGGCGAGCATTGAGCAGCTCGATGAGAGCATCACCCAGCTCAATGACCAGCTGGACACGGTCGACGAACAGGCCAGGGAAGCCGAGGAACAGCGGGAGAAGCAGGAGAAGCTGCAGGACGAGCAGGAGGCGCTGGCCGACGTACGCGCCAAGCCTGTCAAGGTCAAGGATGTCGCCAAGGTCCAGGAGGTGCTGGCTCCCACCACGGTCACGCAGATCGAGGGCACCCCGTCGGTCACGATCACCGCGACGCCGGAGGCCGCCGACCTGGGCGCGCTCACTGCGACCATTCAAGGCAAGCTGGACGCGATCACCGATCTGCCGCCAGGTGTGACTTCCACCTTGGGCGGCGCCGCCGATAATCAGCGGGAAGCGTTCAGCCAACTGGGTCTGGCAATGCTGGTGGCGATTGCACTGGTCTTCATGATCATGGTCGGGACCTTCCGCAGCCTGGTGCAGCCGCTGATCTTGATGGTCTCCATCCCGTTCGCTGCTACTGGGGCAGTTGCCGGACTGCTGATCACCGACACGCCACTCGGAGTGCCGGCCATGGTCGGTCTGCTGATGTTGATCGGAATCGTGGTGACCAATGCGATCGTGTTGATCGATCTGATCAACCAGTACCGCCGGCGTGGCGAAAATCTGCAACCCGCGATCATCGACGGTGCTCGGCTACGTTTGCGGCCGATCATCATGACGGCCTGCGCGACGATCTTCGCACTGATTCCTATGGGTCTCGGACTGACCGGCGGCGGCGCCTTCATCTCCGGACCGCTGGCGATTGTGGTGATCGGCGGCCTGGTCTCTTCGACGGTGCTCACTCTGCTTCTGGTGCCAGTGCTCTACTCCCTTGTGGAGCGGCGCAGCGAACGTCGCCGACTGCGCGAAGCGTAGGCATCGGATAGCAGGCAGGCGCCTGCGTGATCGGCGAACGCTCTCGAGGTCATCACCGAATATCCCCTAAGAGTGCTTACGGGCGTAACGTAAGCGCCGACTTCGGTTGGGGCCAAAGTTTGGAGGATTGATGGAGTCGATCAACTGGTCAACCGAGTGGTTGACGAGCCTGCTGTGGATTGCAAGGGTTTTCCTTTTTACAATTGTCGGCTTCGTGCTGGTGGGCTGGTTTCTGATCCGGCGTATGCGCTGGGGTCGACAGTTCTGGCGACTGTCGGGTATGTACTTCATCCCGCGTCAGCGCACCTGGCTCAGCTGGCGCCCGATCTTGACCGTCGCGTTACTGCTGCTACTGACCGTGGTGTCCGTCCGGCTCGATGTCATCCTGTCCTTCCAGGGCAACGACCTGTTCACCGCATTGCAGGAGCTCAACGCAGCGGCATTCTGGAGGTCCATCCTGATCTTCGGAATCTTGGCGACAATCAACGTCGTGCTCGTGCTTGTGACGTTCTACATCGGCCAAGCACAGATCATTCATTGGCGGCTGTGGCTCAACCAGCGGATGCTCGGTGACTGGCTGAACGATTCCGCGTATCACCGTGGCAGGTTCGTCAGTGCGCCGGTCGACAACCCCGATCAACGCATCCAGCAAGACATCACCTCTTACGTTGGGGACTCGCAATCGTTGGCTTTGGGAGCGGTGTCATCTGCTGTTTCGCTGGTCTCCTTCACCATCATTCTTTGGCAGCTGTCGGGTCCGCTCGCGGTCTTCGGGTTTCAGATCCCCCGGGGGATGGTCTTCCTCGCCTACGTCTACGTCATCATCGCGACGGTTTTCGCCTTCCGGATCGGTCGGCCGCTGATCCGTCTGAATTTTTTGAACGAGCTTCTTACGGCCTCCTACCGCTACGCGCTGGTGCGGGTCCGCGACAACTCCGAGAGCATTGCGTTCTACCGGGGCGAGCAGGTGGAAAACGGCGGGCTGTTGGCACGCTTCGCGGCGATCATCGCCAACACCTGGCAGATCGTGTTCCGGAGCATGAAGTTCCAGGGATTCAACCTGGTGATCAGCCAGATCGCGGTGGTTTTCCCGTACGTCATCCAGGCCCAGCGGTACTTCAGCCAGCAGATCACCCTCGGCGACGTCACCCAGACCGCCAGCGCATTCTCCCAAGTTGAAGGAGCCCTGTCGTTCTTCCGGCTCGCCTACGATGACTTCGCCAGTTACCGGGCGTCGCTCAACCGGCTCACGGGGCTGCTGGACGCCAACGAAGAAGCCCGCGCCTTGCCAAAGCCAACGGTTGAGGAGCGAGCAGCTGGGCTGGGCGTAAGCGATCTTGATGTACGCCTCCCGGATGGCCGGGCGCTATTGGCGGATCTGGATCTTGACGTGGCAGGCGGAGAGTCTCTGCTCGTGAAGGGTCAATCCGGCAGCGGCAAGACCACCCTCTTGCGCAGCCTGGCGGGGCTGTGGCCGTATGTCGAAGGATCGATTGAGAAGCCCGAGCCAGGCCACATCATGTTCTGTGCGCAGCAGCCGTACCTGCCACTCGGCACGTTGCGAACCGCACTCGCTTACCCAGCTCCCGCCGAGGACCTCAGCGACGACGACGCGCGCGAAGCACTGCGGTCGGTGCAGCTCGGGCACCTGGGCGATCGCCTGGATGTTGAGAGCGACTGGACCAAGACGCTGTCACCTGGAGAGCAGCAACGACTCGCGTTCGGCCGCATCCTGCTCTCCCGGCCGTCGCTGATTTTTCTCGACGAGACCACCTCCGCGCTCGACGAGGGCATGGAGCACGCCATCTACCAGCTGGTGCGTGAGCAGCTGCCCGAATGCACGATTGTCAGCGTCGGGCATCGCAGTTCGCTCGAGAACCTTCACAGCAACGAGCTCACGCTGCTCGGCGACGGGGCCTGGGAGACGAGGACTCTGGTCGTCTAGTTCCCTTCTAGGGCACTAGGTTCACTCGGCTCGAGTGAGGGTTCGTGAAAGTGCCAGCCAGTCTTCGCGAGTGATCAAGTAGACCGGCCAGCCTTGGGTGTTCGTTCCGGTCCGCTGCATGCCCAGTTTGGTCAGTAGTGCTTGTGCTGGGAGATTTTCGGGCCGGGTCTCGGCACCGATTGCCGGCAGGTCAAGTTGCTCGAATCCGGCCGCAATGGTCGCGCTGGCAGCCTCGAACCCGAGCCCTTGACGCCAGAACTGTCGGTTGCCGCGTCCGCCGAGGCCGACTACCGGACCGGAACCGTAGTCCTCATGCTGGAGGCCGACATCGCCAACGATCTGTCCCGACTCGGTGTGGATCACGGTCCACAGGCTCAACTGATCATCTCGATCAAAGAGGTCGATCTTGGTCTGCACCCATTCGCGCGCCTCGGCGACAGTAGCCGGCAACTCTGAGTTCAGATGCTGCATCGTCTCGACATCGCCATATACGGCGAGCAACGCCTCAGCATCGTCAAGCTGCATGGGCCGAATGGTCAACCTTGGGTGTCTTGATCGGGAATCGAATTGGCACCAGGACAGTATGTTGCTAGTTCGTGGTGACTGCGCCGATTGTCATCTGCCACAAGTCGCCGCCCCAGTTGTCATCGGCGCCGGTGTGCTTGCCGCTGTAGATCCAGATCTTGCCTTGGAAGACCACGCTGATCGGTGATCTTGGTGCCCACGGGGCATGATCAGTTTGGCGGGTCCAGCTCATCCCATCGCCGGAGTACCACACGTCATTGAGGGCATTGGTGGGCCGATCCGTCCAGCCGCCGAACACCCAGAGCCGGCCGTCGTAGGCGACCCGTGCAAAGTCATGGCGCGGGCTCCAGTCGGCCTCAGCAACCAGAGGCGTCCAGTCGCGGCCGTTCGAGCTGCGCCACACATCGGCCGTGCCCTGACCACCGAGAAGGTACAGCTCATCATTGAAGACGACGACGCCGGCTTTGTCGCGAGGCGACCAGGGAGCGGCATCGGTCACGGGCGTCCAGGTGGTGCCGTCGTCAGAAACCCAGACGTCATTCAGGAAGCCGTCGGTCGAGCGGTCGTCGGCAATGTGGTTCGCTCCTCCGAACAGCCATAGCCGATCGCGGTAGGCGACAACGGTGTGGCTACCGCGAGGGGACCATTTCGCGGTGCCGGTCTTCGACCATGTGACGCCATCAGAAGAGGACCAGATGTCATTCAGGAACGTTCGAGCCTGGTAATCGAGGCCGCCGTACATCCACAGTCGCCCCTCGAAGTAGACGATCGACTCATAGATTCGTTCACCCCAATCGGTCTTGAGGTGTTCCGTCCAGGCCAGACCGTCGGGGGAGGAGTAGGCGCGGGTCTGGGCTGTCATCCACAGTGCGTCGTGGTACGCAATGTGCGGAGTCAGCGTGAGAGGAAACCGCCCCGGTTCCCACAAGGGGGTGTTCTCAGAGCCAGGTGGAAAGCCCCCGCTTCCCGGCGGCAAGACTGTTTTCCAGCAGCCTTCGGGGAGAGCAGGACCTGATGACGGACAGCTGTAGTTCGTCGGCAAAGACTGTGGAGCGGAGGCTCTTGGTTGGCCAGCGCAGCCAGCCGCCAGGGACGCCACCAGCACGACAACGGCGGTCCACACCAGACGCGCCCGCATACAGCTACGGTACTGGCGTCTGGCTACTGGACCTGCGGTCCTCCCGGACCCTTGCAGCGCTGATCAGCACTCGAGCGACGACCCCGACGAGTATCAAGCCACCGATCATCTGAATGAGAGTCACAAATCTCGCTGGCACGGATACCGGTGTGATGTCGCCGAAGCCAACGGTCGCGAACGTTGTCATGGTGAAGTAGAGCGCATCAAACCGGGTCATCGGCTCGGAGTAGCTACCCGGGTCGAGCCCGTTGATCAAGTAATGCGTAGTGGAAAACACCACAAGAAATAACGGAATGGCCGTAGCCATCGCTTCAGCTGAGCGCAGTAGTGGATAACGAGAACGCAGCGTCATCCATGTCTGTACGGTCAGTACAACGATCACAAGCAGAACTCCGACCACGAATTCGACGATCAACCTGCCGTTCAACAATCGAGTGAACGGAAGCAGAAAGTAGGCCGTCACCAGCACGGCGACCGATGCGAGCGAGCGGAGGCCGGCGATCGTCAACAACTGTCGACGGCGCCGCCGTGTCAGCTCGTCAAATCGGGGCTCCTCGACGTCCGGTCGTCAGCTCGCTGCTCGGTCGTCATGGGTTCTCCGTGGCAGTTGAAATGAGGCCCTGCCAGCTCGAGGCACTGAGGTTGGCGCCGTCGTCTTATGGGGCGATGGGCTGGAAGGAGCGCATTTCATCGGTACCGGGATGGACCACGCCGGCCGCCGACTCGGGCACTTCGTTCCAGGCACCAGGGAGGTCGCCGAGCGGTTCCGAGACCACCAACCGGCTCTCCTCACCGACGCTCTGCAGGATCTCCACCTCGGGGTGCAGTTGACGCAACGTTGCAACGTTGGTGGAGAAGTACAGCGACCGGCTCTTTCCTTCGCTCGAGTAACGGAAGGCCCACGTGGACTCGCCGTTACTGGTGGCGACGGTTCCCTGGAAGGGATATTCGACGCCGTGCTCGCGGCCAACCTTCTCCACGAAACCGATGGCGCGCGCGACCGCACCGAACGGATCTTCCGTCAGGCCGAAGGTCAATGCCAAGAAGAACAGCGTCTCGGAATCCGTCGATCCTTCGATGTCTAAGAACAGTGACGGATCGACCGCCATCATCAGGTCTCGTTTGGTGTTATGGAATTCGCGGATTGCGCCGTTGTGCATCCACAACCAGCGGTCATGGCGGAAGGGGTGGCAGTTGGAGCGCTGCACCGGCGTCCCGGTCGACGCCCTGATGTGGGCGAACAGCAGCGGTGTCCGGACCTGACCCGCCAGCTCGCGCAGGTTCCTGTCGTTCCATGCCGGTTCTATGCCTTTAAACAGGGCCGGCTCGGCGCCCTCGCCGTACCAGCCGATCCCGAAGCCGTCGCCGTTGGTCGTGGTTGCGCCCATCCGGGAGTGCAGGCTTTGGTCGATGATCGAATGGGCCGGACGGAACAGCAGCTCGTCGGCGAGAATCGGGGTTCCTGAATAGGCCATCCATCTGCACATGGGCTGAGTGAAGCACCACCCCGGTGACCGGGCATCACCCTTTGTGGGGGATATCGGGCCGACCCCAACGGCGCCCAACGATGCTCGCAAGGAGTTTCACCCGCAACGGGTGATGTGGAAATTGCTGTGCTGTCTAACGTGGCGTCACAAGGAGGTTGCTATGACAACAACTAATCCTCCGACCCCAGCAGCGTTCACCAACGATGACTTCGCTGCGAGGATGAGTCGGGTCGCGAGTTCCGCTGCGGAGAAGGGCCTCGCCGGGGTCATTGTGACCCCCGGTCCAGATTTGGTCTGGCTCACCGGGTACCGTCCGACAGCGATCACTGAGCGGTTGACGATGCTTGTGCTCTCCCCGGACGAAGAGCCGACTCTGCTTATTCCTGTCCTGGAACGGCCGGACGCCGAGGCTGCTGAGGGCGCGGGCAGCCTCTCACTCGTGGATTGGGCAGACGGCACCGACCCTTATGAGGTCGCTGGACCATTGCTGCGGCCAGATGGCGAGTTCGGCATCTCCGACTCCGCCTGGGCGATGCATCTGCTCGGCCTGCAACGAGTGCTACCGGGGTCGAGCTATCGATCGGTTACCGAGACTCTTCCGATGATGCGTGCGGTCAAGGACGACAACGAACTGATGCGGCTGGCAGCTGCCGGGGCAGCGGCCGACTCGACCTACGGCGAGATCGTGCAGAGGCGCTTCGCCGGCCGGCTTGAGACCGAAGTCGCTGCTGATCTTGCTGATCTGTTGCGAGAGTTCGGACACGAGCAGGTCGACTTCACAGTCGTCGGATCCGGTCCCAATGGGGCCAACCCACACCACGAGGCCGGCGATCGGCTGATCGAGCCTGGTGATGCGGTTGTCTTGGACTTCGGAGGCCTGCGGTACGGCTACGGATCGGACACCACCCGTACGGTCTGCGTCGGGGAGCCGACTTCGGAGATTCGCGAGGTGCACGAGGTCGTGCGTCTTGCCCAGCAGGCTGGTGTCGACGCGGTACGTCCCGGTGTGAGCTGTCAGGAGATCGACCGAGCGGCTAGGCGTGTCATTACGGATGCAGGCTATGGCGAGCAATTCATTCATCGCACCGGTCACGGAATCGGAGTAACCACTCACGAGCCGCCGTACATGGTCGAGGGTGAAGAGCAGCCGCTGGTGCCAGGTATGTGCTTCTCGGTAGAGCCGGGAATCTATCTCGCCGGCAGGTTCGGAGTCCGGATCGAGGACATCGTCACAGTCACCGCAGACGGCGGCCAGCGTCTGAACAACACCGACCATGGACTGCGCGTCGTGGAGTAGTTCAGGCGAAAAGGCCAATAGATTTCTGGTGACATCACACCGGGCCAAATTTCACCCATAGAGGGTGAGGTAGCCGTATTCAAATCGGATCAGCCTGGTGGTGTCCCGGGGTTTGGCTCTTTTGGTTGAGAGAGAGGTCACTCAGGTGATGCCTTCTGAAACGTGGCAACTGGTTGCGGAAGATGATCTTCCCAAGGCTTGCGCGGTGAGATTGGTCACATACGTGTCTAGGTGGAGGTGGTCGTCATGAGCGCTATGGACGTACCTGCAGACGGGGCTGCAGATAGGGCAGATTTGGCTGCTGAGAAGGAGGTTGCCCGCAGCAAACTGGTGAACTATATCTCCTGGATAGCCCTGGCGTTGATGACGACGTCGTCGGTGGCGAGCCTGCGGCCGGCGCCAACGATGGCCGTTTACGGTCTGGCCTGCATCTTCTTGTATGTCGTCCCGGCCATCATTTTCCTGCTGCCTACATCCTTGGTGTCCGCAGAGTTGGCTTCGGGCTATGAGGGCGGGGTGTACAACTGGGTGGCTCGCGGGATTTCCAAGCCGATGGGGTTCTTGGCTGTCTGGTGCCAGTTCGCGATGACCATCTTTTATTACCCGACGCTGCTTGGGTTCGTGGCGAGCACCCTGGCGTATGTGATCAATCCTGAACTTGCCTCCAGTGGTGTGTGGACTGCGATCGTGATCGTGGTCGTGTACTGGACTGGGGTTTGGGTCTCCTCGCGGGGGACCAAGGGCGTCGCCGGCTTGGCCAGCGGTGGTTTGATCATTGGGACCCTTATCCCTGGTGTGGTGCTGGTCCTGCTTGGGGCTGTCTTCCTCGGGCAGGGCAACCCCTCGGCCGCGCCGATGACCGCAAGTAACCTGCTGCCGGCATGGGCCGGGCTGGCGAGCTTGGTGCTCATCGTCAATAACTTCTTGTCCTACTCGGGCATGGAGATGAACGCGGTGCATGTCTCATCGCTGCGCGAACCAGGTAAGGAGTTCCCAAAGGCGATCTTCTTCGCTTCGGGACTGGTGATGTTGATCTTCATTCTGCCGGCGCTGGCGATCAGCTGGGTGGTGCCGGCCGAGCAGCTCTCGCTCACCGCCGGGATCATGCAGGCCTTCGAGGCGATCTTCGCGAACTTCGGTATTCAGTGGCTGACCCCGATCTTCGGCCTGATGATAGTGACCGCCTCGCTGGGCGGCATGTTGACCTGGCTGGCCGGTCCGTCAAAAGGCTTGCTGCTCATCTCGCGGCAGGAGGGATACCTGCCGCCGTTCCTGCAGAAGATGAACAAGAACGGCGTCCAGCAGAACATCCTGGTCACCCAAGGTGTGATCACGACCCTGATCGGATTGGGATACGCTCTGGTCCCGACCGTCTCGAGCGCGTACTGGATCTTCTCGGTGATCACCACCCAGGTCTATCTGATCATGTATCTGCTGATGTTCGTGGCAGCCGTACGGCTGCGTCGTAAGGAGCCTGATCATCCGCGCGGATACCGGGCGCCGATCTTAGGGGCCCTTTGCGGTGTCGGATTCGCTGCATCGTTGGCGGCCCTGCTCATCGGCTTCATCCCGCCCTCGCAGATCGAGTCCGGTAGCGGCGGAGCGTACTTCGCCATTGTGGCGGCCGGTGCCCTTGGGCTTGGACTGCTTGTGCCGTTCCTGTTCTACAGGTTCCGCAAACCGTCGTGGAAGCAGCCTGAGCAGGCGGAGGTGAGCCCGTCATGAGCACGGTGGAGGAGACATCGACCCAAAAGCACCGCAGGGTCACATACATCGTGATCACGGTTGCGCTGGTGCTGCTTTTGATCATTTGTCTTGTTTTCTATCGCCGAGCAGAGGCGAACCAAGAGGCTCAGGACAAAGCGAACCAGCTGATCGCCGCGCTCCAGCAGGCCGGTGTGCGCGCCGTCCCGTCGCAGGAGCAGATAGCAGGTGTACTTGGCGACGACGGGGGGGCGATTTGCAAGGATCCGGCCAGCGCGTTGCGTCAGGCGCTCGTGTTCAGCCAGCTCACAAACGGCGCGGGCGGACCCGGCATTCGACCGGTCATCGCAGATAGCAAGATCTTTAAGGGCGAGCTGTTGGTGATCCAGATTTATTGCCCTGATGAGCTGCCTCAATTCCAGCAGATGGTCGAGCAGCTCAAGACGGCCGGGGTTGCAGGCGGGTAGCGCGACATGGATCTCCGAGAGCGCATTGCCAGCTTGATGCCGCAGGCCCGCGACGAGCTCGGGGAGTTCGTTGCCATCCGCTCGGTGGCCGATGCCCGGCAATTCCCTCCTGAGGAGTGCGCCGCTGCCGCCCAATGGGTTCTCGGAAAGTTCTCCGAGCTCGGCTTCGCCGATGTACGGCTTGCCGAGACCGCCGACGGGAGCCAAGCGGTGGTCGGATCCCGGCCTTGCTCCGACACCACCGCACCTACCGTCCTGCTGTACGCGCACTACGATGTCCAGCCGCCCCTCGACGAGTCAGCGTGGCGAACCCCGCCATTCCAGCTCACCGAGGTCGACGGCCGCTGGTACGGCCGCGGTTCGGCCGACTGCAAAGGCAACATCGTGGCGCACCTCACTGCTCTGCGCGCTCTGGGTGATGACATACCGGTCAACTTGAAGCTGGTCGTCGAGGGGTCAGAGGAGCAGGGCACCGGTGGGCTGGAGGACTTCGTGCCTAAGAACGCAGACCTGCTGCGTGCCGATGCCATCCTGGTCTGCGACACCGGCAATGCAGCCGTCGGCCGCCCAGCGGCCACAGTGAGTCTGCGCGGCATGATCAACGTCGTTGTGACGGTTCAGGCACTCAAGTCCGAAGTGCACTCCGGGATGTTCGGTGGCCCAGCACCGGATGCGCTCGCAGCACTCGTCGCAATGCTGGCAACGCTGCGGGACGACCAGGGCAATACCACGATCACTGGGCTGGACAACACCCAGACCTGGACGGGTGAGCTCTATCCGCCTGAGCAGTTCCGCAGCGACGCTGGCGTGCTCGACGGCGTATCACTTCTGACAGGGGGCAGCGTCAGCGACATGCTGTGGGCGCGTCCCGCCCTCACCATCCTCGGCATCGACTGCCCGCCGGTGCTCGGATCAACGGCAGCCATCGTGCCGCGTGCCGCCGCCCGGCTGAATCTACGCATTCCACCCGGCACGGCTCCGGATCAGGCACACCAGGCCCTGGTCGATCATCTCCAAGCGGTCGCTCCCTGGGGAGTCCAGATCACTGTTGATCTGGAGGCAGAGGGGTCACCCTTCAAAGCTTCGGTCGACGGGCCTGCATTCGATGCGATCTCCGGAGCCATGATGGACGCCTTCGGCACGCCGATGACCAGCTTGGGCCAAGGCGGCTCGATTCCGCTGTGCAATGTGTTCGCCGAGACCTACCCGGATGCCGAGCTGATCATGATGGGGGTTGAGGAACCGGCAGCGCTTATCCATGCCCCGAACGAGAGTGTGGCTCCTAGCGAGATACAGTCGATGGCCCTTGCCGAGGCGCTCTTCATGCAGCGGTATGCAACCGCAAAGGGCGGCTAGCTGAGTCAGTGAGCCGATCGGCAGCGGACCGTCACTTCTCTGGCGCCCGTACCACGATGAGTGTCGCCGATGTTGGGAGCGTGTGCGTAATGGCTGCCGCGGCTGCGGCTGAGTCATGCACGGTTCCCTTGGCAGCACGGTGGCGTTTCATGATGAGCGCCATGAACACACCGGCGAAGCTAAAGGCCGCCATCACCCACGATGCCAGCGCCAGGCCGGCTGAGAGAGCGTCGGACGCTGGCTCGCCAGCCGCGGTCCGGTTTGCCGTCACCGAGGCGTAGATCGTCGCCGCCAGGGCCGTTGCCACCGCCGCGCCGACATAGCGGGCCATGTTCGAAACGCCGGACGCCGCTCCGACATCGTCTGCGGAAACGGCAGCTGTCGCTGCGGAGGACGCAGGCCCGTTCGACAGCCCCATCCCCACAGCGACTGCAATCAAGGGCAGCAGAAAGGCCAGATAGCGCCAAGAGGGCTCGACGAAACCGATCGCAGCGAAGCCGGCGGCAGTGATCGCGAATCCCACGCCGATGACCTGCCGGCCACCGAACCGGGCCGCAAGGCGAGGGACGAGCGGCGCAACCACGACCAGCCCAACGGTCGCGGGCAGAGTGGCCAACCCGGCCTGAAGCGGTGTGAAACCCAGAGAGTTCGGATCCTGGAAGTAGAGGCTGAGCAGATACATCAGTCCGTTGATGGTGCCGGCGCCGATGAGGATGGCGACCGTAGCGCCGACCAGGACCCGATTGCGCAATAGGGCCAGGTCCAGTAACGGGACGGGAACCCGCCGTTCTACGGCAACAAAGGCGAATCCCGCCGCGACGGACAGACCGAAGCAGGCGATGGTTGCTAACGACACCCATCCCCAGTCGCTGCCCTTGCTCACGGCCAGTATGAAGGGCGCAAGCGTAAGCGCCACCAGTACGGTGCCGGCGTAGTCGATCGATCGGGGACGGTCCGGATCGCGCGATTCAGTCACGGTGAAAAAGGTCAGCACCATACAGAGCAGAGCGACAACTGCGTCAATCCAGAACAGGCCTTGCCATCCTGTGACGTCCACCAAGACACCGCCGACCAAGGGTCCTGCCGCTGCGCCGACGGCTGCCGCCGCACCCCACAGCGACACCGCCCGGAGTTGCGCCTCGCCAGTGTTGGCCACCGAAAGCAGGCTGAGTCCGCAGGCCAGGATCGTCGCACCTGCTGCACCTTGGATCATGCGCCCAGCGATCACCATTCCACCGGTGTTGGCGAGCGCGATCAAGACGCAGGACACGACGAACAGCGCCAGGCCGAGCTGGAAGATTCGCTTCCGACCGAACACGTCGCCCAGGGCCCCAGAGGTCACGATCACCGCAGCTCCGACAAGCGAATAGCCGGTCACCGCCCACTGCAGGGTATCGACAGACATTCCGGTGTCTTCGCTAATGGCTGGGAGCAAGATGCTGACAGCCGAGGTGTTGGCATTGACAACAAGAGTGGACAGGCAGGTCGCTGCCAGAACCCCGCCGGTGCGGGTAGTCGTCTCAGTGCTCACCTGGAGTCTCCCGCGCAATACGTTGAACTTGTGTCGGATCAGCTGGCGAGCACGTCAGGCGATTCATCGAGAACTCCTAAATTTGCCGGCGTTGTACACCTCGCAGCCGACGATAGGCGACAGTCGGGAGGGCGACTGACGTTTCCAGAAACCAGTCCCTGGCTCGTCCCTGCAAGACTGCACCGGCGATCATGCCACCTCAGCCATCCTGAAAAGTGACCCCGAGCCGTTCAGCAAGATCATCACGCCCGATCCCGTAGGTTTCGCGCGCCACGACGCCGTGATCGGTCAGCACGAATACGGCGTAATCGGTGTAGATCCGGCTGACGCAGGCGAGGCCCGTCAGCGGATAGGTGCACTTGGGGACCAGCTTGGGCGAGCCCTCCTTGCTGAAGAGGGTCATCAGCACGAAGACATCCTTCGCGCCGATGGCCAGGTCCATCGCGCCGCCCACCGCAGGGATCGCATCCGGAGCGCCGGTGTGCCAGTTCGCTAGATCGCCCTGAAATGACACCTGGAAGGCGCCGAGCACGCAGACATCCAGATGTCCGCCCCGCATCATGCCGAAGGAAGCGGCGTGGTCGAAGTAGGCGGCGCCCGGAGTCTCGGTAACGGGGAGTTTGCCGGCGTTGATCAAGTCCGGGTCGATGCCATCCCCGTATGCCTGCGGACCCATTCCGAGCATGCCGTTCTCGGTGTGCAAGATCACTCCGCTCTCCGGGGGGAGAAAGTCCGCGACCCGGGTGGGCTGGCCGATGCCGAGGTTCACGTACGAGCCCGGCGGGATGTCGGTTGCGACCAGGCGAGCAAGATCATCTCGGCTGAGCGGGCCTGTGGTGTCGAAAGCCGACTGCGTACTCACCCGGCCGCCCCTGCCTCGGCCAACGGACTCACTCCGGCGATCTGGACGATACGGTCCACGAAGATTCCGGGAGTGACCACGACCTCTGGGTCGATCCCGCCCGGCTGCACGATCTCGGCCACTTGCGCGACCGTGGTCTTCGCGGCTGTGGCCATAACCGGGCCGAAGTTGCGCGCTGTCTTTCGATAGACAAGATTGCCAAGAGTGTCGGCGCGGAACGCCTTGATCAATGCCACATCACCGCTGAGCGGATACTCCAAGACGTAATCCCGGCCATCGATGGTGCGCCGTTCCTTGCCCTCGGTGAGCGGTGTCCCTACACCGGTGGGACAGAAGAACGCCCCGATACCGGCGCCGGCAGCCCGCATCCGTTCGGCCAGGTTGCCCTGAGGCACCACCTCCAGCTCCACTTTCCCGGCGCGATAGAGCTCATCGAAGACGTAGGAATCGGCCTGCCGTGGAAACGAGCAGATGATCTTGCTGACCTGGCCGTTGGCGAGCAGGGCGGCCAATCCGACCCGGCCGTTGCCGGCATTGTTGTTGACCACGGTGAGATCCGTGACGCCGCTGCGGATCAGCGCCTCGATCAGCTCGACCGGCTGTCCGGCCGTGCCAAAGCCGCCGATCAGCACGGTCGAGCCGTTTTCGATCCCAGAGACGGCCTCGTCGGCGTCCGCCACAACGGTGGCCATCTATGCCGCCTCGCCTTTCGAGTCCAGGTTCTCTACCACGGCTTCAGCAACACCCAGGGCGACCGCGGCGTCCAGCACGAAGCGTCTGCGACTAAATGCGGAAGAACATGCCGAGGAATCGGTCAGCCAGATCCTTGTCGCCACGGACCGTTCCACCGTTGAACCGCCCGAACGCGGTGAGGACGAAGCTGCCGGGATCAAACTCGATCACGGCTGGGAGGTCGCCTACCTCGCCCTGTTCGTACGCCATGCCGTCTCCCGACACGCTGACCCGGTTGTCACCGGCGTTGGGTCCGGTTGTGATGCGTACGCCGATCGTGAACGGCTCGATGTTCGGTGCCTCCCGCATTGTCCCTGCCCAAATCCCGAACATGAACGGGGTGAGCAAATCCGCCACATCGCTGTGCAGACCGTGTTCACGTCCGGCGCCTTCCCGAATGTCCCAGGAGTGGATCCCGTAGTCCATCAGCTGGAACGCCGGGTAGAAGAACGCCGGCACCGGGCCCATATAGAAGTGCGGCACCATCAGTCCTGTCCAGTCCTCCGGCGTAAGGGACTCGAAAATGCCCATCATCTTGTCGAAGTCGGTGCGGAGTCTGTCGACCATCTCTTTCTGTGGCAGGTCCCGGAACGACTTGCCCTGCTCCTCGGCACGTTTTGCCATGCCGGGCAACCCATAAGCGGGCGCGACGTCGGTGTCGCTACGGGCGGCATCGAACGCCGGAAAGTACGTCTCCGTGGTGTCGACGATGTGCCCGACAATGTCGCGCACATCCCACTCCGGGCACGCCGTCTTGGCCGTCCACGTCTCCGGTACCTCCGCTAACGCGAAGAAGCCTTCGGCCTGATCTCGTACGACGCGAAGAACCGTGTCTTTGCCGTCGTAGGTCATGGCATTCCAACTCATGACTTACCGTCCTCCTCAGGTGATGTGGCTGTACGCGACAAAGATGTTCGCATAGCGAACAATCGTGCGCATACGATCAAAGCGTCCCCCTGACGCGGAGCACTGTCAATGTTTAGGAGCGCTGATCCCGTGATCGAATCCGTTCAGCATCCAGCCGGCTTCGTTCACTCCCTGGCACGCGGCCTTGCGGTGATCCGCAGTTTCTCGGGCGAACGGCCACGACTCACGTTGTCGGAGGTGGCACGTCAGGCCGGGCTCTCGCGAGCCGCCGTACGACGTTCGCTCATCACTTTGCAGACGCTGGGGTACGTCGGCAGCGATGAGCGGCAGTTCTACCTGACTCCGCGTGTGTTGACCCTCGGTTACGCGTACCTTTCGTCGCTGTCCCTCGCTGATGTAGCCCAAAGCCATCTCACCGAACTCGCCAACGAGGTGCACGAGTCCTGCTCGGCGTCGGTGCTGGATGGCTTCGACATCGTCTACGTGGCGCGCGCTGCCACCAAACGCATCATGACCATTTCGTTGTCAGTGGGCACCCGGCTGCCTGCCCACGCGACGTCCATGGGTCGTGTGCTACTTGCCGCGCTTCGGGACGACCGGCTGGATGCCTACCTCGACACGGCGACGCTTGTCCCGTTGACCGAGCGCACCATTGTCGATCGCGACCGGCTGCGTGCAGAAGTGGAGCGGACCCGCACTCGCGGATGGTGCTTGGTTGACCAGGAACTCGAAGACGGCGTGCGATCTATAGCGGTTCCACTACACGATGCGGGGGGCCGGGTCGTGGCGGCCGTGAACACCAGTGCCCATGCAACCAGGGTGCCGCTCACGACGCTACAGAGGTCCTTCCTCCCCAAGCTCAGAGACTGTGCTGCCGCGATTGACGCCGAGCTCCGGGCCGTGCGCTGACGGACAGGCCGGGTGGTATGCCGGTCATCTGTCGCGGCGCCGCGATTCGCTACTGGGCGTTGCCGATTCCGGCCGTTATCGTGAGTTCAAGATAAGGGCTGCTGCAACGGCTAGTGCGCCATCGGGGGTCGGTCGAGGAAGGTCCTATGAGTCTTCAGCAGAGCCTCGTCGACCTCTTCATCGTCTGCCTGATCGCCGCGCTGACCCCCATCCTGGTCGGACTCTTCTCGCGGCTGCACGTGCCTCAAGTGGTGATCCTCATTCTGGGCGGGATCCTGGTAGGGCCGCATGTCTTGGGGTGGGCCGGGCCGGAGGGCCTCGTGCTGATATCCAACGTGGGCCTCGCGTTCCTCTTCCTCCTGGCGGGCTACGAACTCGAGCTCGGGCTGTTCCGTGAGCGCGCCGGGCGGCTCGCATTGACGTCGTGGCTCGTGACTGTGGTGGTCGCGCTTGCCGTGACCGGTGCCTTAGCGGCGGTTGGCCTCGTCAGCGCGTTCGTGCCGATCGCGATCGGCCTGACGACAACCGCGCTTGGCACCTTGCTGCCCATCCTGCGAGACAACCGGATGCTCGAGGGTCGGTTTGGTGCGTTCATCATGGCTGCCGGAGCGGTAGGGGAGTTCCTCCCCATCGTGGCCGTTGCGGTCTTCCTCAGCGCCAACGGCGCCTTCTTCGGCTTGCTCTCCCTGATCATCATCGCGGGGGTCGCGCTGCTGTTCACGTTCGTCCCGCGGCTGGCCCGCCATGAGAAGATCCAGGGAATTCTCACCGAGACCGAGCACGAGACGTCGCAGACCAGCCTTCGCTGGACCATGGTCCTGCTCTTCGCTCTCCTCGTGATCGCCGCGGATTTCGGACTCGATGTGGTGCTCGGGGCTTTCCTCGCCGGTGTGGTGCTGCGCCGCTGGGCGCCGGGCGACGTGGATGCGCTGGAGCGCAAGCTCGACGCGGTCGGCTACGGCTTCTTCATCCCGGTCTTCTTCGTGACGTCGGGCATGAGCCTCGACCTGAAGTCGATCATCGAGTCACCGGCGCGCTTGATCGTTTTCTTCGTCCTGTTCCTCGCCGTCCGTGGCCTCCCCGCTCTGCTGCTCTATCGGCATGACCTGCCTATGCGGGGTCGGGTCCAGTTGATGTTGCTGACAGCGACCGCCCTGCCACTGCTCGTCGCGCTGGCCGCAATTGGTCTCGAGTCGGGAACGATGCTGCCCGCGAACGCCGCCGCACTCGTCGGCGCGGGCGTGCTCTCGGTCATGGTGTTCCCTCCGGTCGCCGTCATACTCGGCCGCTCCGGCGCGCACCCACTCGTCGAGACCCCGGACCGCGACGTCAGCTGATCGCGCTACGACGCAGTTGATCGCCGTGCGTCTGGCATCTCACTCCAAACAGGTGAGGCCAACTGCACTTACTGGGGGGATCATTGGTGCATGGCGGAGCCGGATCGCGAAACCTCGTCGGAGCGTACGGTGCCCACAGCCGTCGACGCGGCAGTGGGTGTGGCAGCTGCGGCGACGAATGCGGCAGTGTCGGTGACGCGTCTCGTCGGGCGGGCGGCCGCGCCCGTGGGGCGGCTGGTCATGCACCCTCCCCTGTTGAACGAGCGCCTGCATCCGGCTCGTGTCGTCGAAGCCTTCGCCGACAAGGGCCACCTGGCGCGGACATCCGCGAATGATGACCTCAGCCGAATCATCGCGGCTGTCGTCCCGCCGGTGGTGAACGAGGTACTCGACAACCTGGACCTCACAGCGCTTGTGCAGGAGCGCGTCGACATCGAGATACTGGTCTCGACTGTCGACATCCCCGCAATCATCGACCGCCTGGACCTCGACGAGATCGTGAGCAAGGTGGATATCGACGGGATCGTCCGTCAGGTGGACATCGACGCGATTGTCAGCAAGGTGGATATCGACGGGATCGTGCGCCAGGTGGACATCAACGCGATAGCGCGCCAGGTTGACGTGGACGCCATCGTGTCGCAGGTCGACATCGACGCGATCGCCAGGCGCATCGACGTGGACGCCATCGTGGAAAGGATCGATATCGATGCCATCGTCAGCCGGGTGGACATCGATGCGATCGTGCAGCGCCTCGACCTCGTCGCCCTGGCCGAAGAGGTCGTGAACGGCATCGACCTGCCGGAGATCATCCGCGAGTCAACCGGGTCGATGGCCTCCGACGTGGTCCGTGACGCACGGATGCAGAGCATCGACGCCGACGTGGTGATCGCCCGCGTTGTCGACCGCATCCTCCGACGACGCCGCGCGCGGCGTACGGACGCGCCGGGTGAGCCTGAGTCGCAAACGCGAGCCGAGCTTCCCGCACCAACCGACGCAGCCGAGACGCAGCCGTTGCCACTCCCGCAGCAGGAGCCGCCCAAGGAACTGCCGCGATGAGTGCCCATGTCGACCCGATACCCCGTGAGGCCAGGCCGTTCCAGGGCCACCGCGCGGGCCTCGTGACGCGGATCGCCGCAGCAGCCATCGACCTCGGCATCGTCCTCATCGCGTTGGGTGTGTGCTACCTCGCCGTCTTTGCCTTCCTATTCCTGCTCAACCCGCGCAACTTCACCGTCCCGACGCCGTCGCCTGGGCTGGTGTACGCCGCCGGCTTGCTTCCTGCTCATCGTCTATGTCGGGGTGAGCTGGATGGGTAGCGGCCGCACCTATGGCAACCACGTCATGGGGTTGCGTGTCGTCAACCGGAAGGGCCGACGGCTACATCCACTCATCTCCCTCGTCCGTGCGGTCCTCTACGTCATCTTTCCGATCGGGCTGCTCTGGGTCCTGGTCAGTGGCCATAACCGCTCGCTGCAGGATCTCGTGGTGCGCACGTCTGTGATCCACGACTGGGTCGTGCGACCGCTGCCGCACCCCCCGGAGCCGACCCGGACCTGAGTCCCAGCGGGCTACAGGTTGGTCATCCGTTCCGCGGCCTCGTTGTAGCGGCCTCCCTGCACCTGGATCTTGGACGCAGCGTCCTCGATCTCGCTGAGTTCGTCGGCCGACAGCTCGACGTCGGCGGCGCCCATGTTCTCCTCCAGCCGGTGCAGCTTGCGCGTACCGGGGATCGGGACGATCCAGGGCTTCTGGACAAGCAGCCAGGCCAGGGCGATCTGGCCTGGGGTGGCGCCCTTGCGTTGTGCGATGCTCGCGAGCAGGTCGACCATGGCCTGGTTGTGCTGGAGCGCCTCCGGTGTGAAGCGGGGGATGGTGCTGCGGATGTCGTTGCTGGCATCGAAATTGGTCGACGCGGTGATGGTCCCGGTGAGGAAGCCCTTGCCCAGCGGGCTAAACGGTACGAAGCCGATCCCGAGCTCCTCACAGGCGGCCAGCACTTCCTCCTCGGGCCGCCGCCACCACAACGAGTATTCGCTCTGCACCGCCGTCACGGGCTGGACCGCATGCGCCCGACGGATCGTTGGTGCGGCTGCCTCGGACATGCCGAAGTGCTTGACCTTCCCGGCCTCGATGAGTTCCTTGACCGCGCCGGCGACGTCCTCGATGGGCACGTCCGGGTCGACGCGGTGCTGGTAGTAGAGATCGATGGTGTCCACGCCGAGCCGCTGCAGCGAGCCGTCGACGACCTGCTCGATCACCTCGGGCCGGCTGGTGACCCGGCCTCTCGGCTTGCGTTCGACGGGATCGATGTCCCATCCGAACTTGGTCGCGATCACCACCTGGTCGTGGTACGGGGCGAGCGCCTCGCCGACGAGCTCCTCGTTGGCGTACGGACCGTAGATCTCGGCGGTGTCGAAGAAGGTTACGCCGCGGTCCACAGCGGTGCGGATCAGCGAGATCATCTCCTGGCGGTCCGGCTTGTCGCTATAGCCGCCGGTCATGCTCATGCAGCCCAGCCCGATGGCGGAGACCTCCAGGCCGCTGGTGCCGAGGGTGCGTTTGTTCATGGTTCGTGCTCCTGTCGTCGTCGAAGGAAGGGTCAGCCGGTCAGCCGTCCCGGGGCCACTGGCGCATTCTCACTGGTTGCGGTCCAGCTCGCTAGGGTGACTTTCGGCGGCGCGAGGCGAGAAACTCGCGCACCTCGTTCCGGTTGTCCATACCGGAGACGCTAGTCGGCCGACCCCACCCGTGGGAGTCCCTCGCAGTACCCCTCACGGCGGTAGTCCCTACCACTAGGGCGGCTAGAGAAGGCTGTCCGCTGGCGGAGGTGGTGGAGGAGCCGTCATCCGGGATCGGTTGACAAGATAGACCGGAACGCCAAGAAGCAACGCGCCTACGAGGTAGACGAACGGTTCGTAGACCGCGAACCCGGTGGCTTCGGTGTTGGTCGAGTAGAACACGAACAGCATCGAGAAGATCAGCGACACCGCCGCCGTGATCAGGTCGCGGGCGAGCCTGCTCCGCGCGATGATCCGGCGGTCGGCAATCCGCCACTTGATCTGCGCGAGCGCGGAGAAGCCATAGGGGATCGCCGCCGCGATCCCGATCATCAAGATCAACGTGTTGAAGACGGCGACGCCGGTTGCGCCGATATGCGAAAGCAGCACCAGAATGGTCGCCAGGACACCCGAGATAATGATCCCGACTGCCGGCACGCCGCGCCGCGACATACGTTCGAATGCCGACGGAAACAGTCCATCGCGCGCGGCCGCCCGGGGCATCTCGGCCGATAGCATCGTCCACCCGTTGAGGGCTCCGAACCCAGATATCACCACGACGATCGCTACGAGCGCACCAACCCACGAGGCACCAGTCATGTCCGTCGCGGCTGTGGCGAACGGTGCGGTCGAGGAGGCAAGCTCGGCGTTGGGCACCGTACCCAACACGGTCACCAGGGAGAGGAGGTAGACCAGTGCAGCTGCCAGGGTGCCGAGGATCGTGGCCCGAGGAATGTTGCGCTTCGGTTCGCGCACTTGACCTGCCGCGACGGAAGCCGCCTCCACCCCGATATAGGAGAACAGGCACAGTGCCATCGCCCCGCCGATCGCGGCTACGGTGCTCTTGCCGCTGACGTTCCAGGTGGCGAAGTTGGCCGGATCGATGAACGCCAGACCGACCGTGGACATCAGCAGCAGTGGCACGAATTTGAGCAGCGATGTCCACAGCTGGATCTGGCCCATCCTCTTGATTCCGGCCAGGTTGATCGCCACGGCGAGCCAGATCCCGGCCAGCGTCAGCAAGATGGTAACGGTCCTCACATGGCCGGTGTTGACGAAGCGTTCGACGTAAAGCACCCAGCCGGTTGCGATCGCGGCGTTCCCACCCCAGGTTGTTAGCCAGTAGAGCCAGGCGTTCATGAACCCGGCCAGATTGCCGAAGCCCGCCCGGGCGTAGGCGTACGGGCCGCCGTCGGCCGGCATCCGGCGTGCGAGTGAGGCGAACATCAGCGCCAGGGCCACCGCCCCGACAGTGGTCAGTCCCAGCGCGATCAGGCTGATCGGGCCGAAGGACGCCAAGGATGCGGGCAGGTTGAAAACGCCGACGCCGATGATGGTGCCTAAAACGAGTGATGTGGCCTGGGGGAGGCCCAGCGTCGTGCTGTTCTGCTCCGGGCGACCGCGTGCGGGCGGTGAGCCGTCTGGCCGGCTGACAGCGGCGGTCACTCCGCCAGCATAAAAGGCCACATGCCTGGAAATACGCAATTGATGCGCCGCTTTGGCCGTGGCGTGAATGAGCGGCACGCCTGCGCGGGCGGTGTTGCCACGGCTCTGCCAGAGTTAGTTTCGGCTTCCTTCAAACGGGCAAGAACATAATTACTGGGGCCGGTGCGCTCACTTTCCAACCTGAAGATGCTTGCGAATTCTCCTAGAAGGGGTCGATGTTCAGTCACCGATGCCGTCGCCGAATCGGAACAGCGGGTCGGCCGTGTCGTACGGAACATCGCTGCGACCCTCCGTAACGGCCTTCGTGGACGACGGAAGGTCGAACGGCAGCCGCCCCCGTGCCTGCGCTTCGCCGAGTAAGACGTCGACGACCGCATCGTCTCGGGCCCCGAACTCGACTAGCAGGGCGGCCGCGGCGTGGGCGATCTCCGGCACGATCGCCGGGCGGTCCAGGAAGAGCACGATGATCGTCGGCAGTTGCTCGCAGATAGCGACGATCCGGTCGCGCTCCGCCGCCGGGAACTCCAGCGAGCCGGCATGGAAGAACGACTCGAACCCACCCGGACGAGGTTCGAAGGGCGCATTGAGCCGCAGCACCGCCAGATCGGCGTCAGCCGGCTCCTCGACCACCCGGCCCAGCCGAGCCGCGGCGATCGGGCCGATGTTCTCGACGTAGACCGCTTGGTCGGTGCCAACTGGCAGCGCTGCTGGTCCCGAGTCCGCGGCCGTGAGCCGCACGATCGCGGCCCGCTGTGCGGCCTCGCCCGCAGCCACGAAGTCTGCGCGACCGATGGTGGCCACCGCCCGGTCGACGTCGAGGAAGGGCTGGTCGAACAACCCGAGCACAAACTTCTCCCGCAGCAGCCGACGCACCGACTGGTCGATGCGGGCCTGGCTGACACGCCCGGAGCGGACCAGTTCGACCACCAGCTCTGGCCGGGACTCGCCACCGAACTGGTCACATCCAGCGTCGATCACCTTCTGGGCCCGATCGAGCTCGCTGAGGTGCTCCACCCCCCAGGCCCGCGCCGGCATCGGTTGGCCCATGATGACGCTATCGCTGATCAATCCCCAGTCGGTGCACACGATGCCGTCGAAGCCCAGCTCTTTGCGCAGCAACCCCGTGATCACTCCTTCGCTGAAGGCGAAGCCGACCTCCTCCCAATCGGTGCTGACCGGCATCCCGTAGTAGGGCATCATCTGTGACGTTCCAGCCGCGATTGCGGCCCGGAACGGCTTGAGGTGGTACTCGATCTGACCGCCGGGGTAGACCTGCTCGCGCCCGTACGCAAAGTGCGGGTCTTCACCGTCCTTTTGTGGACCACCGCCGGGGAAGTGCTTGGTCATGGTGGCCACCGAGGCTGGGCCGAGCTCGGCGCCCTGGTAGCCGCGGATGTAGGCGGTCACCAGACGGGAGGTCAGGTCGGCGTCTTCGCCGAAGGTCATCCCGATGCGCGCCCAACGTGGTTCGGTGGCAAGGTCGATCTGCGGGTGCAGTGCCACCCGGATACCAGCGGCGACGTACTCCTGGCGAGCGATGTCGGCGTATCGCTGCACGAGGTCAGCGTCACCTAGCGCCGCAAAACCGAGCGACTGGGGCCATTGTGAGAACGCGCCTGCCAGAGCCTCGGTGCCCGGGTTGTTACTGAATGCGTGCCGGGGATCGGTCGACAAGGTCACCGGAATGCCGGGCCCGGTAGCCTGCGCCAGCTCCTGTACGTGGTTGTGCCAGGCCACCAGCACGCGCACGTTGTCAACCTGTCCCGCGAGGTTGAAGTGGTTGAGCCGCATTTCCCGGATGGCCGCCTCGGTGGCGGGCCGGCCGAAGGGGTTATCGGAGCTGATGAGCTGCCCGTCCGGGCCCATTGTGATGATGTCGTGAAACATCAGTCCTGCCTTGTCCTCGACGGTGAGCCGGGCGAGCAGGTCCTCCACCCGGTTCTCCACGCTGTTCGACGGATCTTGGTAGGGCTCGACCACGATGACTCCTGTCCTACGATCTGTTAAGGCCGGTGATCCGACCAGCCTCGCACCCGGTGCGCCCGCCCGGGGCACCGGCCAGGCCCGTGTCAAGCCGCTGGTCGATTGCCAACCCCGAGGGACTCGCGGTTTTGCGGGCACCGGTCGTGTGGTGCGGGCATTTCGGCAGGTACCTTCGAGGTAACCGCATTGGACGGGAGGCCGCCTTTCATGCCGTGGATCGCATGGTTGATAGCGGCTGTGGCCTTGGGCGTCGCAGAGTACTTCACGCTCACCCTGGCCTTCGGGTTGCTCGCTGCCGCGGCGCTCGTCGCTGCGATCGTGGCCGGTGTGGGCGGCTCCCTGCTGATGCAACTCCTCGCCTTCGCGGTCACGGGTGCGGTGGGATTACTGATCGTGCGGCCGATCGCGAGACGGCAGATGACCCATCCTCCACTGGTGCGCGAGGGCAGCTACGCGCTGGTCGGGAAGAAGGCGGTGGTCCTCGAGGAGGTTACCGGCACGCAGGGACTCGTCAAGCTCGCCGGTGAGGTGTGGTCGGCGCGTGCGCTGGATGAGGACCACGTGATCCCGGCGGGGACGCTGGTGGATGTCATGGAGATCGAGGGCGCTACGGCGATCGTGTATCCGCGGGAGCTTCTGCCGTGAGCACGCACTGCTGAGACGACGGTGGAGGAAATATGGACCTGAACCTGCTAGTGCCGATCATCATCGTGGCGGCCCTGATGGTGTTCGTGGTGGTGTCGGCCGTGCGCATCGTCCCACAGGCGCGCCGCTATAACGTCGAGCGGTTCGGCCGCTACCGGACGACGCTGCAGCCGGGCCTCAATTTCATCATCCCGTTGGCGGATCGGATCAACACCAAGCTCGACGTGCGGGAGCAGGTGTTCTCATCGCAGCCGAAGCCAGTGATCACCGAGGACAATCTGGTGGTCAACATCGACACGGTGTTGTACTACCAGATCACTGATCCTCGTGCCGCCGCGTACGAGATCGCGGACTATCTACAGGCCATCGACCAGCTCACAGTCACCACCTTGCGCAACGTCATCGGCAGCATGGATCTGGAGCAGACGCTGACCTCGCGTGAGGAAATCAACACTCGGCTGCGCATTGTGTTGGACGAAGCGACCGGCAAGTGGGGAATCCGAGTGAACCGGGTCGAGATCAAGGCAATCGACCCGCCGCTCACCATCAAGGAGGCCATGGAGAAGCAGATGCGGGCCGAGCGCGACAAGCGCGCAGCCATTCTGCACGCAGAAGGGGAACGGCAGTCCAAGATCCTTACCGCCGAAGGGACTCGCCAGCAAGAGATCCTGGTGGCGCAGGGCGACCAGCAAGCCGCGATTCTTCGAGCCGACGGTGAGGCCAAGGCCGTCGACCTGGTTTTCCAGGCCGTCCACCGCAACAACGCAGATCCCAAGGTGCTGGCCTACAAGTACCTGGAGACGCTGCCTCATCTGGCAAAAAGCGGTAACACCTTCTGGGTCATCCCTGGCGAGGTCACCCAGGCGATCCGCACCATCACTGAGGCCTTCGGCGACCACTCCCGGATGGGCGCGCCCGCGACCGAGAAGGGCAGGGCCGATAGCCCGCCGCCGGAGATCGAAGACGTGGAGGGCAGCCGCGAGCTGACCTCGGGCGGTCGGCCGAGCTTGGACGCAGTGGCAGCCGCTGATCGGGTCGCCGAGTTGGCCGAAGCGGCAGTCAACGATGCCAAGGCCGAGGTCGCTGCCGCCGAGGGTGGCATCGAAAAGCCGCTGGACCAGAACGCGCGGCGTTAGCGAATCGATCAGGCCGGCGCGAGATGGCTGGCTAGGCGAGCGAGCGTGTCGGTCCAACCGGCCCTGTGCAGCTCGCGTCGCGCCTCGGTCGCGAACATGCCCTGGGTGAGCTCGACCTCGGTCGCGCCGTCGCGCTCGTGCAGCACCAGGCGCGCAACCGTCTCGCGGTCGTCGGGGTCGGGCGGCTCCCATCGAAACGTGTAGGCCAGGCGGGATGGAGGGTCCACCTCGAGGTACTCACCAGCCAAGTGGAAAAGCTCGCCCTCGGGCGGCTGCATCGCGATCCGGTAGGCGCCACCCACTCTCGGGTCCAGGCTTACCGCGGGGCAGATGAACCCCTCCGGCCCCCACCACTCGGCAACCTGCTCAGGATCGGTCATCGCGTCGAACACGCGCTGCGGCGATGCCTGGACGATGCCGGAGACTTTGACGGTCAGTTGGGCGGCCACGAGCGTGATGGTAATAGCGCGTCGCCGGTGCTAGACCATGCCGTTCAGATTGGTCGTACTGCGGCCCGCTGGAGTCGGGATTCCCCAGCAGCCATCGGTGGTAGCTCGGATAGCCCCCGCCGGTCAGCCGTCCTCGCGCGGACGGAATGAGCCGGCGAGCTCCGCGCGGGAGCGGAAACCGCGCTTCCGGTAGACGCTGCTGAGATGATGCTCGACCGTCTTCGGGCTGAGGAACAGGGCCGCGGCGATCTCCTTGTTGGACATGCCCTTCGCCGCGTGCAGGGCTATCCGTGTCTCCTGTGAGGTGAGCGGCTCGGTCGGCTGAGGTTGGCGGGTGCGCGGCTTGGCCCCTGTCGCGGCAAGTTCGTCGGCGGCACGAAGCATCCAGGCCGTGAGGTCCATCCCCGCGAAGGCGTCATGAGCGGTGCGCAGCTGTTCCCGAGCCTTGACGCGTTGACCGCTGCGGCGGAGGCGGGCGCCGTACAGGAGATGGGTGCGGGCGGCCTCGAACACATCGGGCGCGTCGGCATGGGCGGTGAGGGCGGCCTCGTACGCCTGTACGGCGGCCTCTTCGTGCTCGGCGGTGAGCCCCTGACACCGTGCCACCAGCGCCCGTAGCCACGGCGGTGCCTCCGCTTGCGTGACGGCCGCGAACCGCTCGGCCACTGCGAGGGCCTCGTCTCTTCGTCCGACTGCGACGTAGGCCTCGACGAGGTAGGGAGCGACGCCGAGCGGCTCGCCCATGGACCCGACGCCGCCGTCGGCGGCGATGCGAGCCTCCAGCAGCGACACGGCCGCCGACGGGTCGGCGCGACACAAGGCGCAAAATGCAGTCGTCACGGCCTGGTGCGCCGCGAAGCCGGTGGTCCCGGCCCGGTCGGTGAGCGACTTGGCACGCTTGAGCGCAGTGTCAGCGTCCTCGTGAAGACCGCGGGCCGCCGACTGCCAGGCCAACATCTCTACTGCAACGGCGGTGTCGGCCGCGTAGCCGAGCTGGTCCCCGAGCTCGGATGCCTCTCCGGCATCGGCGAAGGCTCCGGCGTGGTCGCCGAGCCACGCTCGCCCGGCTGCGAACAGTGCCAGCGCCGGCACCAGGACGCCGAGCGCACCGCGGTTCCTGACCTGGCTCAGCTGATATGAGCCCACTGTCATGGCGATCCGTGGGTCACCCAGGAAGCCGCTGGCCAGACCGAGGAAGAGGAGCGAGCGCGGGTCGTCGCGAAGCGGGGGACGGGAAATTCGTTCGGTGACGTCTTTGAGCAGCACCTGACCGGTGGCCAAGTCGCCAAAGAGGGTGGCGGCGACGCCCCGCGTGAAGTCCGAGAGCATCCGCTGCTCAGGGTCGTTGTGGTCGGCAGCGTCGGCGATCCTGGCTGCACACTCGCCGATACCTGCCACGTCATTGAGCCGGAAACGGGCCAGCGCAAGCTCGGCGAGTGCGCGCGTGCGCTGCTCACCGTCGAGCCGCTCAGTAGCGGAGGCGAGAAGCTCGACGGCGTATGGCACCGAACCGGCGTACTCTTCGAGCATCCCGAGGGTGAACAGGGCTCTGCCCTGCGCTCGAGGCGGATTCGACCCATCCAGCACGCGAGCCACGAGCGACCTGGTCCGGTCGGCGTCTCCGGCCAAAAAGGCGTCCGCGGCAGCCGTCGCTATCCAGTCAGCGGTCAGTGCGGCGTCGCCCACGAGCAGCGCAGCCCGCTCCATGGCGGCAGATGCCGCGGCGTACCCCTGCCGGGTGCGGCTCTGCCCTGCTGCGAGCACCAGGTCCTGCGCGAGCTGCTTGTCCGGGCCGGCGGCAGCTTCGGCTCGGTGCCAGGTCCCCGCGAGCGAGAGTGGATTGCTGGCGAGAACTTCCGCCAGCGCCCGATGGGCTGACCGTTGTTGCGCCGAAGTCGCCATGGCCAGCACCGCTGTGCGCAGCAGCGGATGTCGGAAACTGATCTCCGCGCCGTGGCGTACCAAGACGTCGTGGTCCTGCGCCTCGTCCAGCGCGGCAGCAACGTCCACCCCGTCCCGGACCAGCGCGGCTGCCACCGTTGCGGAGGTCTCCGAGCGGTTGAGCGCGGACAGCAGTACGGCGCGCCAGGCCGGTGTGGACAAGCCGGTGAGCTGCTGCTCGTACACAACCCGAAGACGGTCGCCCACGGGCAGCACGTTGGGCAGGGGCGCAGCACCCACTCGCTGGGCATCGGTGAGGCGGCGGGCGATCTCCAGCATCCCGAGCGGGTTGCCGCCCGTGTCGTCGACCAAGCGCTCGGCGACTCCATCCGCAACGCGATCCGGCATGAGAGCAAGGGCGTCGGCGTGGGACAGGCCAGCGAGTGTCAGGACGGGCATTCCCTGCACGAACTCCGGTGAGATCGAGCCGCTTCGTACCGCCCACACAAAGCACACTGGGTCCTCGCGGAGGCGACGAGCCGCGAACCCGAGTGCAGCTGCCGACTCCCGGTCGACCCACTGCAGGTCGTCGACTAGTACAAGGACCGGTGCCCGTTCTGACTCCGCGGCGAGCAGGGACAGCACCGCCGCGGCAACAAGAAAGCGCTCGGCAGGAGCCGCGGCTGGTCCCCACCCGAGCGCCAAGGACAGTGCGTTGGCCTGCGCGGCGGGTATCTCGGCCAGCCGATCCCGAATCGAGCCGAGCGCCTGCAGCAGCCCTGCGTGAGCCAGGACCAATTCGGACTCGACCCCCCGCACCCACAGACACCGGAAGCCAGTGGCCATTCGCTGAACGGCCTCCAGAAGGGTTGTCTTCCCGATGCCGGGCTCACCCTCCACCAGCAGCGTGGTTGTCGCCCCCTCGCGCGTCGCCTCGAGCAGCGCACGCACTCGCACGAGTTCGTGGTCGCGACCCACGATCTCACTCACCACGTCGGGGGATTTCCCCCACGCGAAGGAATGCGGCCGGGTGCGACCGTGCAAGGGAGGCAAGTCGTCTGAAGGAGGTCCCGATGCGGACATTGGCCAAGATCCTACGCACGATCGGCGGGCGGCTCACTTGGCCGACCGGGCAGTACGCCGGACCAGGGCGCCTTGGGCCGTGGCGCTCCTTCTACTACCGCTACCCGAGCAGGTCAGATGAACGCCGCTGACATACCCGCTAGGGTCGCCGGGCTGGTCAAGGCGTACAACGGGGGCGACCGCGCAGCGTTGACGCCCTGCTACGTGCAGCCCGCCAGGTAGTGGCTGTCATGGTCACGTTCGCCGGCGTCTCGCATGTGGCTTTCACCGTCACTGACCTCGATGCCAGCCAGCGCTTCGATACCGAGGTGGTGGACTTCGTCGTGGTGATGGACGTGGGCTACGGCCGCATCTGCGAGAGCTTTCGCGCACGCGTACGCGTAAGGAGGTTCTTGGTGGCTGAAGCGGCTACGCCTCGGGAAAGAAATTCTGGGCACGCGGACCGAGAAGACGGACCGAGAAGAGAGCTTCTGACACGCGGTCCGTGTGCGAGCGGTCCAGCGTTCAGTCTGACGGGAACAGCAGGGGCACACGCGGCGCGCCCGGGGTAAGCGGAGAAGAACCCAAATCCCGTCGCGTCACTCGTTGAGCTGGGGAGTGAACGAGCTCGACTGCAGCTTGATCAACCCGTCCTCGACCACGAAGGTGTCGACGCCGTCATCAACGCGGCCAGCTGGGGACTCAGCCGTCCACCACACAAGCAGGGCGTCGCCGGCCATCACAGTGGACTTTGCCGATACTTTGGCCTCGGGAAGTAGCGAGAACGCCTGTGTGAAGAAGGCTTCGACGCCCCGCTTGCCCGCGAGCGCGCCCTGGGCCGTGAGTATCACCGAGTCGTCTGCATAATCCTCGAGGATTGCCTGGACGTCTCCGCTGTTGACCGCGCGCAAATGGTCGCGGAGCGCATCCTCTACTGAACGAGTCAAACCATCCCCCTGAGATTCAGACTGAATTGGATAGTCCCGCCTCCATTGAGCCAGAGTCAACTGATGCTCGGGCTTCTGAGACAAGACACTGTTGCGCGGACCGCGCGCCCAGAATTTTTCTTCCTTGGGTTGTTGACCACGCCGGACAGGCTTATGTCCTCAGGGCCGGATCGGTCCGCCAGCTACTCGGCGATCACCACGTAGTCGGTCGCTACGTCGCTGTCGGTCGTTAAGGCGTGCAGGCGCTGCCACGCATTGGCCGAGTCTGGGTTCTGCTCGTCGAAGCGACCACTTTCGTCCGAAGCCTGGCCCTCCGTGGGGTAGTACCGGTCACGCGCCTCCGGACTGACGATGTCGAAAACCAGGAGGTATTTGCCAGTACGCACTCCACGCTCACCCTTCAGCAACCGTAAGCTCCAGCCGTCGAACATCGGGAGTGAGGCAACTTCGGTGGCCAGCCGCTCAAACTCGGCAGAGTCTGCTCCAGGCCGTAACTCGACCTCGTGTACGCCTAACAAACGCGCCATCGTTCCTCCTCATGAGCTTTCGGGTACGGCTCATGTTAGGTGTTGCGAAACCGCCGAGCGCGGTCCCGGAGCCCAGAATTTTTCGGGGGTTTCCTTAAGCGCATCCGAGGAGTGGCGCGGGCCGCCTCCCCAGAATTTTCTTGGGCATCATCCGACCCCAATACGCGCGGCACACGCGAGCCACGGAAGAAGGCTGACCTCGTGGGCCGCTGACAGGTGCGCGTGCGTGCCTGTGCACCTACCCGCGTACTGGGCGTGCGTCGGGTTCTGGTCATGGCTACTCTTCAGCACGTGTCGGTCCCAAGTTTGGATTGCTATCGTTGGCAGGTGCGGCGGTCAGCCGGAGACGGGATACGACGAGGGAACCGACGAACCTGGATAGCGTTTCTCGGTGGCATCGGGCTCCTGGGCGCTGCGCTCTTGGCCAGCATGACGAGAGCAATCCCCGATCTGATCACCACGGTGGCCGCGCTCATGGGTGTTGCGGGAATGATCTATGGGGTTGCCACCGGCACGCTTATGGTCTTCGATCGCAAGCCCGATGATAAATAGGGACACAGATAGATCTGCGGGCCGTCCGGTGTCTTGATGATCTTGATGCGGGTGGCGGACGCTGGCCTCGCCGATCGACACATGGTCCGCAATCCGACCGTAGCAGCGCATGGCTGTGATTCGGCCATCGGCGATGTCGTATGTGACGCAGTAAGGGATCCGGGTGGCGCTTCCGGTTGGCGCCTGGCAATCGCCCTCTATATATGCGTGCCCTTCGGAGACGACGATCGTTGGCGTATGTGCGTCGGATGCTGCCTGGTTTAGGTTGACACTCCAAGAGGCGGTATCAGCCGCGCGACCCGAGCACCTAATTCATGCGGGGGGCGCGCGGCGACAGCGCGGAACTCACGGGAACTCGATGTAGCGACCCACGCCGGCCGCGGCAGCGCGGTCGAGCACCAGTGAGCTGAGGGCGATGTCGTCCATGGCGATGCCCATGTTGAGGAACATCCGCCTGCCCGTGGCGGGCACGTCGTACTCCCCGGCGACGACGGCGGCCAGATGCGTGAGGGGCTTGGGGAGTCCGAAGAAGTAGAGGCTGCCGGCCACCGAGCCGTACTGGCCGAGATCGTCCACGCAGTAGACGACGGCGTCCTCGAACGCGGCCGGCGCCATCGCGTCGTCGTAGTCCACGGGTAGCAGCAGTGCGTTGGGGTCGGTGTTGGCGCAGTCCAGCTTCGGGTCGAGCGGGACGGTGATGGTCGTGATCACCAGATCGGCGCCCGCCACCGCGTCGATGGGTGTGTCCGCGACGTTGGTCGCCCGGTCGCCGGCGTTGTCGAGCAGCTGCTGGGCGACGCCGTCGACATGGTCGTACGCCGTCACGTGGGTCAATCCGGGGTGCACGTCCAGTGCGACCTCCAGATGGCGGCGACCCTGTACACCGCAGCCCACGAGGGCCAGGTGCTTCGGATCTCCCGGCACGTGTCGCATGGTCACGCCGGAGGCGCCAGGGGTGCGCATCTCGGTTATCCAGCCGCCGTCGAGCAGCGCGATCGGCCGCCCAGTCTCGGCGTCGTTCATGATGACCGCGCCGTAGATGTAGGGCAGACCCTTGGCGTGGTTCTGCTCGTAGCCGGCCACCCACTTGATGCCGATCCGGTCCGAGCCACCGAGGTAGGCCGGCATCGCGTGGATGAACGCGTCTTCGCGGGAGGTGACCTTCGGCTTGGGCGGGTTCTGCACCAGTCCGCGCGCCTTCTGGCTGAAGGCGTCGTCGAGCACATCGATGATCTCTGCCCAGGTCAGGCCCAGGCTTTCGAGGTCGGCACGGTTCAGGACCAGCATCTGATTGTCGCCCATGGAAAATACCGTAACTGCTGAGTGGGGGCGGCGCCCTGATGTTCCTGCGGCCACCCGAGAGTGCGTTGTGTGGCGCGCTATTCGCGCCGGCACCTCCCTAGTCGGGTTGGTCCGGTGGCCGGGTGTCCCACTGCTGTAGTGCCACCAAGAACCTCCTTACGCGTACGCGCGCGAAAGCTCTCGTCGATCCTTGCTCGGATGTGCTAGTTGCGCTGATCAACTTGGCCATCGAGCCGGACAAGTTGATCGAGGTAGTGCCGGTGATCATCTTGGGCTGCCGATGATCATGGAAAGAGTAGAGCGATCATGCGTGGGTTTCGCGCTCCAATTCATTGCATGCACCCCGGCACCGGGTTCAGGTTGACGCTGCTGAGGCATGAGGGAGCGCATGGCGGATCTTTCACCGAGCTCAGCACAGGCCTGGATCACCTCGGACTAGTAGCTTCCTCGCGGGAGGAGCTCGAGGCATGGGAGCGCCGATTCGACGAGCATGGCGTCACCTACACACCAATCCGGGACATGGAGATGGGACATCACCTGAACTTCCGGGATCCCGACGGCATCGCCCTGGAGTTAGACGCGCCGAACGAGCTAGCGATGAAAGCCCAACGCGCGCTGGCATCCGGACAGACCCCCGAGGAGATTGCTGCGTTCGTAACCGAACACTTTGGCCCCGACTATGTCCCAGGCAGCCGTCTCAGCCACTGAGCCAGCGCAGGGGTTGGCTGAACTCAGCGTGCCCGCCGGCCCGGCTCGCGTCGTCGAGCCGGGCCTGAACGCGAGATCGCGGTTGCGACGGTGCTCATGCCGGAGTCAGTTGCCGATCGTGATGTCGCCGGAGGTGACGACGGCTGATGAGCCGATGCCGTCGACGGTGAGGATGGTTTTCCAGGCGCCAGGGAAGGGGAAGCGGTAGTTAGCCACCCAGACGCCGTCTTGGGTGCTCATCGGTACGGGTATCGGGGCAATGTCGCGGCTAGGGTTGGCGACTTTCAGGGTGACTCGGGTGGCGGTTAGCGGCTGGTCGTCGCTGTCGGTGAGGGCTAGGTGCAGATGACTGCCGGTGGTGGTGGCGGGCGATACTGCGAGTGCCGCCTCACCTTGGTCGCCGAGGGACATCTGGACCGCGTCGTCGGTAACAGCAGGTCCGGCGCCGTGACCGGTCTGGATGGTCGGCCCGGCTGTCTGGGGTGGGGGTGCGGTCATGCTGAGCAGGGCGGTGACAACGAGGACCGCCACAGTCAGGGCGGCTTCGAGCCGGACGGATCGTAGCGGCACGCGGTGCTGCTGCAGGCGCCGTCGTGACACTGCGGCGGCGGTGAGGGCGCCGGCCACCAGAGTGAGCTTGATCACCAGGGTGAGTCCGTACCGGGTCTGCCACAGCTGTTCGACGGCGGTCAGGTGGCGCAGCGAGTTCAGGGTGCCGGTGACGACGAGGGTGAGGACTGAGGCCATCGCGAGGGTGGAGAACCGGTGCAGCGCGCGCGGTTCGATGGATCGGCGGAGGGCGACGAGGGTGATCAAGCCGCCGACCCAAAGTCCGGCGGTGAGCGCGTGGAGCGCGTCGACGCCGAGGTCGAACGGTCCGGAATCGGCAGCGTGCCCGGCCGCGGCAATGGTCACCGCGGTGGCGACAACACCGGCCGGCACGAGCCATTTGCGCGGCCAGGCGACGATTGCGGGCAGCCGCCAGGCGAGCACGCCGAGTACGCCGTAGAGTCCGAGCCGCCACATCATCGCGGCACCGAACGGGGTCGACAGGGTCTCTCGTAGCAGCCCGATGTCCAAGACGCGGCTCATCGAGACCCCGGCCATATACGGGCCCTGGACGAGGATGGCGGCGACCGCCGCGCTCGCGCCACCGAGGAGCCCGCCGCGGACCAGGCGCTGCAGGGTGGGGTCTTTGCTGGTCCCCGGCGCGCAGAACAGCACGAATACGGCCACGCCTGCGAACAGTGCGAACGCGACATAGCCGGCCAGACGAGCGGTGACCACGGGCCATGGCGCCGTCGCTCCGGTCGCCGCGGCGGTGTCAGCGGTGTCGACAGTCCCGATTGTGGTGGCCGAGCCCGGTACGGCGGCCGCGGTGCCGACCCCGAAGGAGGACGCTCCGCTGATCGGGTGTCCGTCGCTGGACACCACCCGCCAGGTCACGAGGTAGGGCCCATCCGGCAGGTCGGCCGGCATCGGCCAAGTGACCGTGGCGCCGTCCACTGTCGGGTCGGGAGTGGGCACGGTGGCGCCGAGCTGGTCGACCAGGTGGATGCCGTTGTTGACTAAGTTGACCGACTCGGTGAACGTCATCTGGACCTCGGTCGGCGGCGTGGCCAGTTGCGCGCCGTTCGCGGGCGTGATGTTCACCAGCTCGGCGTGTGCCGCGGCCGGTGTGGCGAACAAGAGCGCGACCAAGACCGCGAGCGTCGCGGAAATGGCGAGGCGGCGCGCTGCGGTGCTCAGCGATGCCATCAGGGTGCTCCTGGCCCGGGGCGGGGATGCCGGAAACAGTAAGGCGTTCCCGGCACCCCTGACCGGGTCAGACGTTGACGTCCTCACGCGTGGGCGAATCCGCCGGCTCCACTGCCTGGGCGGGTCGCCGGCCCCGACCCCACGCGAACACAGCGGCAATCAGCGAAAGCAAAACTGCGACACCTGAAAGGACGAGCGGCAGAGTCATATCCCATGTGTTGTCGCTCTGGGCGGCAGATGTGGTCTGCTCGTCCTGGCCTGTCTGGCTGCCCGTCCCAGTCGCCCCGGAGCCATCCTCCGCTGCGGTTGGCGTAATGGTGAGAATCGGGGCCGGGTGCTCCGGCTCAACAGATGGGTCGGTCGAGACCTGATTCCAGTCCACCTTCTCGCCGCTGGAGTAAGTCTGGAGGGCGTTGAACACGAGCTCGCCGGACTCAGGCAGCTGGCCGAGGCTTAGCTCGAAGTCTTGGAACTGGCCCGGACGGATGCCGCCGCCAGTGGCGGTCCAGGTGACCTCGGCGACGACGGTGTCCAGCTGCTCACCAAACATTTCGATGGGTTTGTCGAGTTGACGGGTCGCGGTGGTGATCTTCCACCCGGCTATCGGTGTCGTCTGAACTGATCCGATCGGCTGGTCCTTGGGGAGGGTGACCCTCAGCTGCGTTGTGCTGGCGTCGTCGCGCTCGTTCGGGACCCGGAATGCGACGACCGAGAAGCCGCCGCCTTCGGCGCTTCCAGGCTGGACAGTTATGTGTGCCTGGGCGACGCCCGGCAGGGCAACGATTGCCGCAACGGTGGCGCCGATGCCGACGCCAACGCGGGTAAGAATGCGACTCCGTAGAGAGCTGTTCTGGTACATGATGAGGTCTCGATTCTTGAAAAGGTGGCAGCAGCGACGGGTAGGGCCGCACAAGTGCCGCGACATGTCTGGTAATGATTCGGCGACGGTTCACTGGTGGGTTGCTCGCAGAGCCCATGTATGTCCGCCGTCAGACCGTCGAGACGGCGGCGTACGCGTGAGGTTCAGGCGAAGCAGTGCCCGGGCGGGCCGCGGCGTGGGACGACACCCGTGACCCACACTGAGCTACTGATCGCAGCGGGAAGACCCCAGCCAGGCGGAAGCTGTGGATCGGGGACTACTACCGCCCCAACGCGGCGGCGGGCTGCGGCGGTGATCGTCCGCCACGCCCCGATGACCGGTCGCGCCGTGAGCGCCAGCAAGGTCCAGAAAGCCCGCTCCCCAGCCGCCAGCCACAGGCCGACCACGATCACTGCGGCCAGGTGCGCGAGCAGCATGACCACGTGCCCGTCAGTCATCGGCGACACCACAGAGCCATGCGATGCCGCAGCGCCGTGGTGCATCATGACGTGCGAGCTGGCCGACGAGGACTCAGTCGACAGGCTGGTGGCCGCGCTACCGACAGTTGTCGTGGCCGTGACGGTCCCGCTGAGCAGCTGCAACGCCGCATGCAACAGTCCCTGCCCGCCGGCCAGCAACGCCACGGACCGGAGCGGGCTGGTTGGCGCCCCGACGAACGGTCCCACCGCGAGCACGGTGAGCAGGAACAACAGAATCAGCACCGAGGCGTCGGGAGTGACACCACCGGCGGCCGCGTGGCCCACCAGCCCACTGGTGAACAGCACCGACGGGAGCGTCAGCGCGCGTACGCGGCGCAGCAACGCGTCACTCGTCATAGCTCGTCCCCCCGAAACGTCAGCCAATTTAGTGGCAACCAGAACGATCAATGCTTCTTGCACAGACCTTGAGACCGCTCGCCCGACCTTACGCGATTGGGGCCGGGGCCAGTCAGGATCCTGCATCAGATTGATCCGGCAGGCAGCCAGCTGCGGCCTCTTCTAGGGCGCGGACACAAAGAGGTCCAGGCCGAGCTCGCGCGAAAGGAATGCGGCGGCCAGCTGGCCTTTGACACTGTTGCCGGCTGCATCGAGCCGCGGCGCGAAGGTGCCCAACCCGCCCTTGCCAGGTGACACCGTGACTATGCCGCCACCGATGCCACTCTTCCCCGGCAGCCCGATGGTGTACAGCCAGTCGCCAGAGGTTTCATACAGCCCAGCTGTTGCCATCACCACTAGGGCGCACCGGCAGCTCACCTGATCGACGACCTGCTCTCCGGTTGACGGATTGATACCGCCGGACGCCACGGTCGCCGCCATCACAGCAAGGTCGCTAGCGGTAACCCTCAGGCAACTTTGTCTCGTGTAGAGGTCGACCGTCTCGATCGAATCGGTGGCAAGCCTGCCGTAGCCGCGCAAAAGGTCACCGATGGCGCGATTGATCGAGTTCGTCGCCGAGGCCGAGGCGAAAATCTCCTCGTCGATCTGTAGTTCACGGCCGGCAAAACGAGACAGACCCTCATGGATGAAACGCCACTTTTCTTCCACGTTGTCGCCGGGAGCCATGCTCGTCGTGGCGATTGCCCCGGGATTGACCATCGGGTTCGTCCTGCCGTCGAGGTGGTCTTCGATGGCTGCCACGGAGTTGAATTTCTTGCCCGTCGCGTTGAGACCGACAAACTGAGCAACGGTGTTGGGAGTGTGTACGCCACACATCAGGGCAAACACGAACGGCTTTGCCACACTCATGATCGAGAACTCGACGTCTGCATCTCCTGCCTTGGCAGTTAGACCTCGGGTATTAGCCACACAGATTCCGAACTTGTCAGGGTCAACAGTCGTGAGCGAGGGATAGACATGTGACAAGTCGCCCTCGCCGTTAGCCCGGAAGCGCTCGTAGGCCTCGTTCACCAAGAGACGCACATGCTCAGCCGGCGGGAGGTTCCCGGTGGAGACATAGGGTGCCATCGGCGCTGGGTCGGTAGTCATCTGTTGAACTTCTCCTCCGCTGGTTATTCGATGGGTGCGCCCGCGGCTGCCGCGATCTCGGTTCCCCCCGCCTGGCTTGCCGCGAACGGATCCGCCGGTGCGCCCGGCGGTGCTTGGGCCTCAAGAGACTTCTTGATTTCCTGGAGCTTCTCGTGGGCCGCGCTGTCGACGGTTGGATAGCGCGGGTCAATGTCGATCAAGGCGTTGACGATCACTGCACCGGCGGCGAGCCGGGCATACCACTTACGGTCGGCTGGAATGACATGCCACGGTGCCCAGTCGGTACTCGTATTGGTCAGCATCTCCGAGAATGCCTTCTGGTATTCGTCCCAGTACTCACGCTCGCGGACATCGGCTGACGAAAACTTCCAATTGTGGTCGGGCAGATCGATGCGACGCAGGAAGCGAGTGCGCTGCTCCTCCTTCGAGAGGTTCAAGAGCAACTTCACGACCTTGATCCCGTTGTCAGTGAGCGTGCGCTCCCAGTCATTGATCTCCCGGAAGCGACGCTTCCACAGTCCTGGCTCGCGGCTGTCCTTCGGAAGCCTCTGACGGTCCAGCAGTTCCGGATGTACGCGAACGACGAGTACCTCCTCGTAGTAGGACCGATTGAAGATCCCCATCTCGCCGCGGCCGGGCAGGCGTTGTGCGTACCGCCAGAAGTAGTCATGATCAAGTTCCTCACTCGAGGGAACCTTGAAGCTGTGCACCGACACGCCCTGCGGGTTGACGCCACTCATCACATGTCGAATCGTTCCGTCCTTTCCGGCGGCGTCGAGCGCTTGGAGCACGATGAGTACGCCATGGGTGTCCTGGGCGTAAAGCCTTGACTGATACTCGGCCAGCAATTCAATGCCACGCGCCAGCAACTTCCGGCCCTCCTTCTTGGAGCTGACGCCGGTCTTGAATGTTGGGTCGAAATCCTTCTCCAGCGACACCTTTGACCCTGGCGCTACCCGGAATGGCTTGGCGAATTCGGCAATCCGCTCCTCGCGATCTGATGGCATCTGCTACTCCTCTCGGCCCTCAACCGCCAGCCGATCCGCTTGGGTCGGGGCGGTCTCTGAGCGGAGCCTACGAGGTAGGTCGCGGCTCTAGCACTGCGACCTACCTCGTTGGAAGTTTCGCTCTGGAGGTCGGCCCGTGCTGTCAGCCGCCCGGACTTGACCGCCGAGGTGAAGGATCGCGACGCGGGCTCCACGATCAAGTGCCATGCTGCTCTGAATACTGAGAGGAGGAGCCGCAAATGAGCGCGAACATCGCCGCGATCGAGCTCTACTGGGATCAGGCATCGGTGCTCGCGCAGGTTGGGCTCCTCGACCCGGCCGGTCTGCCGGTAACCGGGGTGGAACAGGTCAAGCCCTTGGCCGCAGACGCTGGGCCGGAGCTGTTCAACACCCTCATCGCAGAATCCGGATCCGACGTTGGATAGGCCAGGTACGTGTTCGGACGCCTTGATCGCGGCGTAGCTGGGAGTCACACGCTCGACGCCGGTTCGGAGCTAGGAGGCGCGACGGTGCTTGTCTAGAAATGCGTGGATGGCCGCGTCGAGCTCAATGTCCTCCGGTGTGGAGCCGCCGAAGCCCGCGTGCGGCATAGCTTCGAAGATGTGCAGCTCGGTGTCGACACCGGCGGCCAGCAGCTTGCGGTGCAGTCGGACTGTGTTGGACAAGAACAGGTCTCGGGTGCCGGACTGCAAGAAGGTGGGCGGCATGCCCGACAGGTCGGCGAACAGCGGCGACAGGTAGGGATCGGTGAGGTCGTGGCCGTTGGCGTACAGCAGATTGACCGCCATCTGGCTGCGCAGCCCACCGGCCACCCCGTTGAGCGTCTGGAACGTATCGCCCGACTCGGTGAGGTCGACCATTGGAGTGGGTAGGACCAACGCAGCGGGCATCGGCAGACCCTCGTCGCGGGCACGCACCAGCAACGCTGCAGCCAGATTCCCACCGGCGCTGATGGCGAGCCTCGATTGCACGATCGCTATACCTAGAACTACTATGCATTGCAGTCCTAGGGTTAGGCGGTCACAATGCATATCACCAAAGACCTTGTCGCGGCCTCGGCGACGCCGCTCGTGCTGGGAATCCTCGACGAAGGTGAGAGCTACGGCTACGCAATCCTCAAGCAGGTCAACGAACTGTCGGGTGGGCAGCTGGAGTGGACCGACGGCCTGCTCTACCCGCTGCTGCACCGCTTGGAGCGGCTTGGCCACGTCGAGTCGGCCTGGGAAGCCCCGCCCGGGGCACGCCGGCGCAAGTACTACCGCATCACCGCCCAGGGCCGGGCCGAGCTCGCCGAGCAGCGCCGCCAATGGGCCGCGGTCGTCGACGCCCTGCGGGGCGTCTGGAGCACGACACAGTCCATCAGGCCGATCACGGCACCGGCATGGGGGGCGGGACGATGACCGTCGACAGCGACAACGATCTTGAGAGCCAGATCGCCGCGTGGCGGGCCTACGTGCACCGCCGCCGAGAGCTGCACCACACCGATGCCGAGGAGCTGGAAGATCATCTTCGCAGCCGGATCACCGAGCTGACCGAGGCGGGCCTGCAAGCCGACGAGGCGTTCCTCATCGCTGTCAAACGCATGGGCAGCCTCGATGAGCTGTCCCGGGAGTTCGCTCGCGAGCATTCCGAGCGGCTGTGGAAGCAGCTCGTGCTGCCCGGGGAGCCGGACGTGCCAACCGCCGCCCGTTCCCGTCGCGAGCTGCATGTCATGGTGCTCTGTGCGGCCGCCGCCGCGCTCGCGATCAAGGTGCCGAGCTTGTTCGGACTGGACATTACCGGGGACGACGATGCCGTCCTCTTCTACGTGCGAAACCTGAGTCTTTTCGCGCTGCCGGCACTGGCCGCGTACTTCGCTTGGCAACGTCGGGTCGGTCTGCGCGTCATCGGGGTGCTCGCGTTGCTGTTCATTCTCGGCGCAGTCGCCGCGAACGCGTATCCGCTGGCCGCTGACTCGCAGAGCATCGTGCTCACGGCGATCCACCTGCCGCTCGCGCTCTGGCTGGTTGTCGGCGTCGCCTATATGGGCGGCGACTGGCGTTCAGACCGGCGGCGAATGGATTTCATCCGGTTCACCGGGGAGTGGCTGATCTACTTCATCCTCATCGGACTGGGTGGCGGCGTGCTCATCGGCTTCACGATGGGCACCTTCGATGCCATCGGCCTGGACGCCGAGGAATTCATCCAATCGTGGCTGCTGCCGTGCGGCGCCATGGCCGCGGTTGTCGTGTCGGCATGGCTCGTTGAGGCCAAGCAGAGTGTCATCGAGAACATGGCGCCGGTGCTGACCCGCGTCTTCACTCCGCTTTTCGCGGCCACCCTGCTGGCTTTCCTGGTCGCCGTCGTCTGGACCAACCAAGGGCATCGACGTCGAGCGTGATGTGCTCATCATCTTCGACCTGCTGCTCGTCATCGTGCTCGGCCTGCTGCTGTACGCCATCTCCGCCCGTGACCCTGTTGCCCGGCCCGGCCTCTTTGACAAGGTGCAGTTCGCGCTCCTCGTCAGCGCATTGATCATCGACGTGATGGTGCTACTGGCGATCACCGGCCGGATCACCGAATGGGGGTTCACCCCCAACAAGACCGCGGCATTGGGCGAGAACGTCATTCTGCTCACCAACCTTGCGTGGTCGGCATGGCTGTTCCTCGGCTTCCTGCGTGGCCGCATGCCCTTCGCCCGCCTGGAACGCTGGCAGACCCGTTACCTCGTCGTGTACGCCGTCTGGGCCTGGACAGTCGTCCTCGCCTTCCCGCTCGTGTTCGACTTCGCCTGAGCCGGACCGCTCATCCTGATGATTGAGGTCCTCGTCAGGGCTGACGCAAGAGCTGGGGGGAGGAGGAGGTGGAGCGCATCGATCCGGTGGACCGATGCGCGCACGAGCAGCGGGTGAAGAGCGCCACCAGCGACCGCCCTTGCCGAACCTCTCCGCATTTCCATCCTCGCTTCCGGAGGACCCGCACGGTTGGCTTGGCTGGCCGTCGCCATTGAGCTGCGGAGTGCTCGTGCGCACCTGGCCGTCAAGATGTTGTCAATGCCGGGTCTGCGGCGCTTTGGGCGCGGTTGAATGGATTTGTGATGACTGCCTTGGGCTAGGACGTCATCCGCGGTGTCCGCGGGCGCGGATGCGCTGCCTCGTGACGCGGAAGGTGGTGAGTGTATGGATGTCCTGCTTGTCTGCGACGCGGGTGTCGAGCGACATGAGATTGAGGAGCTTCCGCGGTTGCTCGAACGTCGGGACGCGGTTGTCTGGGTGGACATTCCGGTCTGTGACCAGCAGGCGGTGAATGTGCTGTCTGGGGTGTTCGGCTTCCACCCCATCGCAGTGCGGGACTGCACCGAGCGGAATCACGTATCCAAGGTTCACATCTACCCCGACTACGTGTTCTCTGTTCTTCACTCGCCGAAGCTCGGCAAACGCGGCCATGTGCATTATGTGGAGCTTGACCAGTTCGTCGGCCAGAACTACCTGGTCACAGTCCATGGGCCGCTCAATCCGGCGGTGGCTCCAGAAGTTGCATTCCTGGACACCAACACCATGGTCCGCCGGCTGGAAGGCAAACAACTGCGCATGGCCTCCCCGTTCGAGTTGTCGCATGGGATCGTCTCGGCCATGATCCGACGCGAGTCAGAGTTGATCGCCGACCTCGCGAAAGAATCGGGGCTGCTAGAGCAGCAGGTCATGCTCGGTGAGGACTTGGAGGATCCAGAAGCGTTCCTGGAGGAGCTGTTCCAGGCATGGCATGTGCTCCTCGCGGTTCGCACAATGGCCACGCACAGCAGCGCAACCTACGGGCGGATGGCACGACTTGTCCGCTTCCTACCTGATGCTGCGCCTCCACTCTTCGCCGACATCGCAGATCAGTTCGAGGTCATCAAGACCATGGCTGACGGGCAGCGCGAGTTCCTTCACGGCGTCATTGAGTTCTACCAGACGCGCACCTCGACGCATTTGACCATAGCCGCCGAGAAATCAGCAGCGACCGGTGTCCAACAAAACCATGACATGCGCCGGATCACCGCCTGGGTCGCGATCGTTGCCGTGCCTACCGCGGTGACGGGCTATTTCGGTCAGAACGTGCCGTACCCCGGCTTTGGGACAACAGCGGGTGTCATAGGCTCAGCGCTGATGATCATCATCTTCGCCTTGGTTCTCTTCATCGTCTTCAAGCGCAAAGGATGGCTGTGACGACACCTTAGGCCATCACCCGGTCGGCACCTGCGCGATGGGGATGGACCCCTCTGCTGGAGCGGTCGTCGATGCCGCCTGCCGAGTCCACGGCATAACCAGCCTGCGAGTCGTCGACGCGTCCGTGATGCCTGACATCCCGTCGGCGAACACCCACCTGCCCACGATCATGATCGCGGAACGGGCGGCCGCTCTGACCGACTGAGCGCGGCAGGCACGGGTCAACTCCTGAATCGGCATCCATCAACTCCGCGGGAGACTCCCTGCGGGAGATGGAGCCGACCTCGAAGGAGCTTGTCCGCAGAGTGCGCGAGCTGTATCGGCGCATGACCGCCTGGATGTCGGACTTTTCAGCGCGAGAGCAGCGCAGCCCGGGCGCGATCCATCAGGGACTCGAACGGCAGCGCCTCGACGACCGGCAGGTCGTACGCGCGCGCTTCGTCGGCCAGCCAGGCACCATACTGAAAGATCCGCCGGTTCATCAGCCGATGGCGGTCCTCGAGCGGGAGCCCTCCCCGACGCGGGATGAGCGCCGCCTCGACGTCAGCCTCGGTGCGCTGGACGACATACACCGCACGCACCTCCGTGTCGGGCGGCTCGAGCTCCGTCACGAACGACGGCAGCAGCCACGCCCCGTCCACCACCAGCCGCTCGTGAGCCTGGAGCTCGAGCCCTAGCACCGTCGGCAACGCGCGACACACCTCGCCCGACGCAGCGACATGTGCGGCCAGCACGTCATCGTCTGCCTCGTCCTCCCGGCGCATCCGGCGGTCGATGTCGAGGACGTCCTGCGTCGGCGTGCCCTCACCGGCGGCGACCTTCATCGCCAGCCAGATCGAGTCCAGCTGCAACCAGCCCGCGTCGAGCTCGTGCGCCAGGGCCTTGGCCAACGTGGACTTGCCGGACCCCGCGGAGCCGGCGACCAGGAACAGCCGACGCGTCAGGCGGGTCGGATCGCGCGGTGCAGCGCGACGGTGCCGCTTGTGGCGAACTCGGCTGCCCGCTGGGCGACTTCCGGTGGGCACGTCCCGGATGGACTCGGCGGCCGCCGGCGGTTGCGAGCTCATGAGGCGATTATCGAGCGGTGGGACGGCCCAGCGTAGGGGGGGCGAGCCCTACCCGGGCTGGAAACTTCCGAAGCGGTTCGTGCGACCCGAGCCCGCTCACCTACGACTACGCGTACGTGTGTCGCCAGATCATCGACGACCAGCCCGACGAGGCGATCGGAGGATCTGACGTCGACGATCCTGCAAGCCTCCCGTCGATTGTCGGCAGGTCGGGCGGTAGATGCCTCTCGATGTGTCGGGTTTGCTCCAGACTTTGGGGTGTGACTGAGCAGATTTCTGCGGGTGTGCCCGCCCGCGACTCAGATCGTTTGATCAAGTGGTTCATCGGGGTCGTAGTGATTGCCGTGGGAGTCAATCTGCTCAGCAGTTTCGTTGTGGCGCAGACGTGGGCCTGGCTTCCGCCGGCTGTCTTCGTTGCGGCGCTGTTGGTCGCTGTGCCGAGTACTGGTCTTCTGCGACGGGAGCGTTATGGCACAACCCGGGCGCGGGCCCTGGCTTTGCTCGCGCTGACCGGCTATCTGGCGGTCACGGTGTGGGGATCGGTGACTGGGTGGCCCCTTGCCTTGATGATCTTGTCCCTGGCGTACCTCTGGGAGGCCGGGGTGATGCTCACCTGGCCGACCCTCCGAAGTCGCGCGGACTTCGACCATGTCGCGATGGGGACATCCTGTTTGCTTGTCGGTTCGGCGTTCTTGCTGCTCGGGATCGCCAACCCGCCGGATGCATGGACGCTGGGCATGGTCGCAGGTTTGGTGGTTAGGGTCGCGTTCCTGCTGCTCGGCATCGCAGCGCTGCTGCTCGGGGTCGCCTTCCTGCTGGACAGATGGCAACTGGTGGGGGTCCCATTTCTGCTCTTCGGGGTCGCCGCCCTGCTGGGCGGTGCCGCGGCCTTGCTGGACGGATGGACCCTGGTGGGGGTCGCGCTGCTGCTGGGCCCGGTCACGGCCCTGCTGCTCGGGGTCGCGTTCCTGCTGGACAGATGGGTACTGACTGGGGTTCCGTTTCTGCTTGGCGCGGTCGCGGCTCCCCTGAGCGGTATTGCGGCCTTGCTGGCCGGATGGACGCTGATGGGTGTCGCATTCCTGCTGTTTGGGGTCGCGCTCTTGCTGGGTGGTGTCGCGGCCTTGCTGGCCGGATGGACATTGGTGGGGGTCCCGTTCCTGCTGTTTGGTGTCGCGGCCCTGGTGGGCAGCGTTGGGGCGTTGTTGGCCGGATGGACTTTCGTGGGGGGCGCGTTGGTGCTGCTCGGAGTCGCGGCGCTGCTGGGCGGTGTCGCGCTCCTGTACCGTCCTGAATTGCCGCGGCGGCTGGTTGTGTGGCTGAGCAGACGAGACGACCTGGCGCTCACGGCGGATGGTAACGAGCGCGATTAGTCCAATGAGGGACGACCCGTCGACTGCTGCGGGCCGCACTATTCGAGCTTGTGGCCCAACTGTGGCCATTGCCGGTTGCAAGCCCGCGGCGCGGAGCTGGTTGGTGGGGTGGAGCGCTACGAAGACAGCTACCGGCGCTGCTACGTCCGCGGCCTCTGTCTACGGTTGAGTGATGCGGATGCCGTTCCGAGTCGGATCCGGGCACGACGTGCACAGGCTGGTCGAGGGTCACGCCCTAGTGCTCGGCGGCGTGCATGTCCCGTCGACTGTGGGCTTTGACACGCACTCGGATGGAGACGTGCTGAGTCACGCGCTGGTTGACGCACTGGCGGGCGCGATCGCCGACGGTGACCTTGGCACGCACTTCCCGGAGGATGACCCAGAGGCCCAGGACGCGCGGAGCCTGGACTTCGTCAGGCACATGGTGCGGCTGGTGAGAGCGGAGGGCTACGAGATTGCCAATGTCGATTCGTTCGTGGTGCTGGGCACCACAAAGTTGCGACCGCACCTGGATGGGATGCGTCGCAACCTTGCTGAGGCCCTAGATGTCGACGTCAAGCAGGTGTCGGTCAAGGCGCGGTCCAGCGACGGTCTTGGCGACGCGGGCATAGGCCGTGCTTGTGAGGCATGGGCAACGGTGTTGATCTATCCCGCGATCGACTGAGGGCCGGCGTCCGACTCGGCGATCGGCAGCGCTGCTTCCCAAAGGCATCGAAACTGCGCCGGTAGCCGTCGAACCACGTACGCCTTCATTCGACGCAGCTGAAGGACCTAGTCGGTGGTCAGCCCCGCGAGCCGGTAGATGCGGCGGGCGCCGGCCAGTCCCTTGAGCTCGTGCTCGCCAGCGTCTTCTAACCGGAGGCCTGCGCCTTCGAGCAAGCTCGCCGTCGGCGCTGAAACGAGCACTTCGCCGGGGTTGGCCAACGCTGCGATACGAGTGACAGCGTGTACCGCGACGCCGCGGAGGTTTCCGGCGTCGCGCTCGACTTCGCCTGAATGGACGCCCGCACGGATCTGGAGGCCGTCCTGCCACGCGCCATCGCGGATCGCTGCCGCGCACCTCACGGCTCGTGCCACGCCGTCGAAGAAGGCAAGGATGCCGTCGCCGGTCGTGAGGACCTCCAAGCCGCGAAACCGGTCCAGCTGGATCCGCACTGCCTCGTTGTGTCTGGCCAGCAACTCTTTCCAAGCGGCATCTCCCAGCCGAACGGCCACCTTCGTGGAGTCGACGATGTCGGTGACGAGCAGTGTCGCAACGAAGCGCTCGCCCGCCTCGGCCGGCTTGGCCCAGCCGTGCACGCCGGCGAACTCGATCGTCACAAATGGGTCGTCGCCGATCACCCGCGCGTTGTGCCCAGGCGGGACCTCGAACGCCTCGCCGGCGCGAAGAATCCGCCGTGCGCCGGCGTCGGTTTCGATCTCCACTGCGCCTTCGAGGACAACGCCCTGGTGATGGTGCTGGCAGCTGGGGGTCCCGGCCACCGGTTTCACGTGCTCTGCCCAGCTCCATCCCGGTTGGTGGACGAGGCGGGCAACGTGCGCCTCGCCGAGAAGCACGACCTGCACAGTCACGAGAGGAAGCGTGACGAGCTCATCCGGCTCGTCAAATAGCTTCGACTGAAGCCTCGCCATACGTGAATGAGCTCCGTGCCGCCTGAGCTGACCCTCCGCCCGCCCACCCTCGACGACATCTCCGCCGTCACCGCGCTGCTTAAGCGCGTGGCTGAAGCCGACGGGGCCGGCTGGATCGACGAGGAAGCCCTCCGCGGCTGGTTCACGCACCCAAACTTCCCAATCGCCGAGGACGCGGTGCTCGTCGAGCGCGCGGGCGAGGTGGTGGCGTATGCGGACGTCTACCGCGGCGGCGAGGCGAGGGAGAAGGTCTGGGGCGACCTGCGCGCGCCGCCCGAGGAGCGGAGCGGCGCTGTGCTGCCGCAGCTCGTGGACTGGATGGAGGAGCGCGCGGGCCCGGCGCGGTTCCGGCTCGAGTTCCCCGAGCACGTCGGCGAGGTGCGTGCCGAGCTGGAGCGACGCGGCTACACGCCCGTTCGATACGCGTTCGAGATGGAGCGCGACCTCGACGCCGAGCCTCCGGTGCCGCATTGGCCGGAGGGAGTCTCGGTGCGCACGCTGCGCGCGGGCGAGGAGCGGCGGATCTATGAGGTGGACGCGGAGGCTTTCGCCGACCACTGGGACTTCACCGAGACGCCGTTCGACGAGTGGCGGCACTGGCACATGGAGGACCACTTCGACCCGACGTGCTGGTTCGTCGCCGAGGGCGCTGGCGAGATCGCGGGCATCTCGATCTGTCGTCCCGAGCGCGAGGGGCGCCCGGAGGTGGGCTGGGTTGACACGCTCGCTGTCCGTAGGCCATGGCGGCGGCGCGGGCTCGGCCTGGCGCTCCTGCTCCACTCGTTCCGCGAGCTGGTGCGCGCGGGCGGCGCGTCGGCCTCGGAGTCGACGGCGAGAACACGACCGGCGCCGTGCGGCTGTACGAGCGGCGGGCATGCACGTCGCCCGCCGGTCCGACACCTACGAACGGCCCTCGCCGTGAGCCGCCTCAGCCGGTTAAGAGTCCTGCGGAGCAAAGGCGCTTGGGATCTCTGGTGGGCCGACCGCATCCGCGAGTGGCACCGACATGCATCGGATGGGGCACCCGAGTATGCGCGCTGCATGGATCTATCAGCACGCCATTAGCAAGTCACGAACTGACCGAGTCCGGGTGCCGGTCTCGCGTGATCGCACGCAGCCGCGGAGCGAAGGCTGATCCTGCCGATGGACGATGGTGACGCGGCAAAGAGGACGGTGGTCAGTGGTCGCGGTCTGGGTCGCGCCCTTCCGCCGGCTCGTCGTCCGCGTCGGGCCGATGCCAGGGCAGCGAGCTGTCCCCGGGTTCGTTCTCGATCGCTTGCTCGGGCGTTTCGATGGGCTGCGACGGCTCGTGAGCCAGGGCCCAGCGCAGGTAGCTTTCCTCGGCGACCGGCAGCGTGGCGAAGAGCATCTCTTTGCCGATGACGTCGATGACTCCGGCTCGTTCCAGCGGCTCGTACACGTCATTCTTCACGCGAGCCAGGCCTAGGTGGATGCCGCCATCGGCGAGCTCCCGGGCCAGCTCTCGCAGGCCATCGGCCGCGGTGATGTCGATTTCGACGTTGGCCTCGACGTTGAGCACGAACCACCGCACCGGGGAGTCCGGGTAGGCCTCGTTCTCTATGGCTATGAGCTTGTCTACCCGCTCGCGCAGGTCGCCGATGTTGGCGAAGAACAACGGAGCGTCATAGCGATAGAACATGCAGCCGGGGATTGTCCGCGCGTCGGGGTAGTCGGCCACGTCGTGCATGCCGTCGACGCCCGGCACCCGCCCCAGGACCCCCTCGTGCGGGCGCGCCAGGCGATACAGCATCTCCACCAGGCTGAGCGCGATGGCCAAGACGACGCCCTGCAGGATGCCGATGACGACCGTCCCGACCAGCGCGGTGACGGCCAGCATGAACTCGCGGCGGCGAAACCGCCACAGCCGCCGGAACTCCGGGATGGACACGAGCTTGCCCGCCGCATAGAGGACCACCGCGCCCAAGGCCGCCCAGGGCAGCGGTGCCATCAGTGGACCGGCAAAGAACAAGACGGCGACGATGCACAGCGCCGCGACGAGCGAGTAGACCTGGCTGCGCGCGCCACCGGCGATCGCCAGGGCCGTACGCGACCCGGACGCGGAAACCGGATAGCCGCTGAAGACGCCGACCATTGCGTGCACACCCGTCATCGCGACGAGTTCGGCCTGCGGGTCCGGTCGGAGGTCGGCCGCGGTCTCCCCCTCGGCGGGGGCCAGCGGGAATCCCCGGGCGATGAGCATGATGTCGCTGTAGCCGACGATCGTGATACCCAGCCCGGCGAGCACGAGCATCTTGACGTCTTCGAACGTCACCTCGGGCAGGTGCGGCACGGGCAGCCCCGAAGGGACCTCGCCCACCACTGCCACCCCGTATGACTCGAGGTTGAACACGACCGATGCCACGGTGGCCAGCACCACCGCGATGAGCGGTCCAGGCAGCGACGCGCGCAGCCAGCGCAGCAGCAGGATGACCGCCAGCGTGCTCGCGGCGACCGCGAGCGTCAGCCAATCGGTGTTGGTCGCCACGCCGAGGAAACCGCGCACCTCCTCGACGATCGTGCCGCCCTCGTAGGAGGTCCCGGTCAGCTTGCCGAGCTGGCCGACGACCATCAGTACGGCGCCGCCGGCCAGGTAGCCGACGAGCAGCGGGGTGGACAAGAGTTCGGCGATGATACCGGCGCGCAGCAGCCGAGCCAGCAGCGACCACCCCGCAACGATGAGCGCGAGGGTGGCGCTCAAAGCGACGGCGCGGTCTGGGTTCTGCGCGGCCAGCGGGGCAATCGCCACGCCGGTCATCAGGGCGATCGTGGATTCGGGGCCGGAGGACAGGATGCGCGAGCTGCCTAGCACGACATAGACGACGATCGCCGCAAGCGCCGTCCATAGGCTCGCCACCGGAGGCACGTTGACGATCGCCGAATACGCCATCACCTGCGGGATGAGGTATGCCGCCACGGCCACCCCCGCGATGCCGTCCACGCGGAGCCACCGCCACGAGTACCTCTTGGCGAGGTAGTTCAGGCCGGGTGTGAGACTGCGGAGCGTCGAGAGGAATCGGTGTTCCGGCTTCTTGTCGAGCTTGTAGTCCAGGGCAGGACGAGGGCGCAGGGGCGCTGGGATGGGGACGTGCTCGTCGGCTGCCGGCTTCCTGGCAGGCCGCTTGTTCGCCACCGCGCGTCCTTGAGTGTCGCCACACCAACTGGTGTCCCCAGCCTTCACCTGGCTGCACCAAGCGTTCAACTCCGGACTCTACCAAGCAGTTCGGTCGCCGGCTCCTGGGCCGGGCCTGATCCGGCCCGCGAACTGTGCTCGTCAAGGGTGACCGCGAGGCTGGCCGAAAGGACCCTGTTCGACCGGCTCCAGCAGCTGAGCTCCTCGACACCATGCTCGGCCGCGGCGCCTCCACCGGCTACAAGCACCGTCTCTGTATGGCCCAGCGGTTCCAGCCGTTCGGGCCTTCCGGTGGCAAGAGCTGACACGCTCCCGCCGCCAAGACGCAGAGCTTGCGCCGTTGCTATTCAGTGTTACTATGTACCAGTAGTCAGTAACGCTGAGTAGTTGGAGGAGGTGTTCCGTGGGCAAGCAGCAGATGACGGAGATGCTCAAGGGCACGCTGGAGGGCATCGTCCTCGCGATCCTGTTGGTGCGTCCCGCGTATGGCTACGAGATCACCGCACGGTTGCGGGAGCAAGGATTCTCCGACATCGCCGAAGGCACCGTCTATGCCCTGCTCGTCAGGATCGAGCAGCGCGGCCTGGTCGACGTGGAGAAGATCCCGTCGGAGAAGGGGCCGCCGCGCAAGGTGTATTCCCTCAACGCTCAGGGACGGGAATATCTCAACGAGTTCTGGAGGACCTGGAGCTTCCTCGCTGAACGACTGGAACAGCTCCGTGAAGGAGAGAAGTGATCATGGCCGCCAACTGGATCGAGACCATCACGGGATCGCTCGAGCAGAAGAAGCAGTACAGGCAGTACAAGGCCCGCATCGAGGCCCTCCCCGAACCGTACGGCACCGCCGCGAAGGCGTTCCAGCGGTACTTCATGTACTACGCGGGCTTCACCGCGGGCGACATCATCGTCCAGATGATGGGCGACTTCGCCGACCTCTGGGAGCGCGCCGCCGCCGACGGAACGCCGGTGCGCACGATCGTCGGTGAGGACCCGGTCGAGTTCGCCGAGACCTTCGCCCAGGCCTACTCCGGCAAGCAGTGGATCGACAAGGAGCGCGAGCGCCTGACGAAGACGATCGACAGCCTGGCCGGCGACGCGAACGGAAAGGGAGTGGACTCATGACCGCCGCACAGACACCGGCGATCCACGTGCAGGGTCTGGAGAAGTCGTACAAGAAGCTGGAGGTGCTGCGCGGCGTGGACTTCGACGTGACACGGGGTAGCATCTTCGCCCTGCTCGGCTCGAACGGGGCGGGCAAGACCACGGTGGTGAAGATCTTGTCCACGCTGCTCAAGGCCGACGCGGGGACTGCCAGCGTCAACGGCTTCGATGTCGCCGCGCAGGCTGCGGACGTTCGGGAGTCCATCAGCCTCACCGGACAGTTCGCGGCCGTCGACGAAATCCTCAGCGGGCGGGAGAACCTGGTGCTCGTCGCTCGGTTGCGGCACCTCAAGGACCCGGGCACGATCGCGGATGACCTGCTCGAGCGTTTCGCGCTAACCGACGCGGCCGCGCGGAAGGTGTCGACGTATTCGGCTGGCATGCGTCGCCGCCTCGACATCGCGATGAGCCTCATCGGGAATCCGCAGGTCGTCTTCCTCGACGAGCCGACGACCGGGCTCGACCCCCAGGCGCGCATCGAGGTGTGGCAGGCCGTCAAGGAACTCGCCGAGCACGGCACGACGGTGCTCCTCACGACGCAGTATCTGGACGAGGCCGAACAACTCGCCGATCGGGTCGCGATCCTCCACGAGGGTCGGATCATCGTGAACGGCACCCTCACCGAGCTCAAGCAGCTGCTCCCGCCCGCCAAGGTCGAATACGTCGAGAAGCAGCCGACCCTCGAGGACGTCTTCTTCGCCATCGTCGGTGACGACGACAAGGACGGCGACGCGCTGGCCATGACCGCAGCGTCGGCACGGCCCAGTAAGGAACAACGCAGTAAGGAACAACGATGAGCAACCATTTCTTCGGCGACACCGCCGTCCTGCAGGGACGATCCCTGCGCCACATCACGCGCAGCCCGGACACCATCATCACGACCACGATCATGCCGATCGCCTTCATGCTGCTGTTCGTCTTCGTGTTCGGCGGCGCGATCAACTCAGGGTCGGATTCGTATGTGAGCTACCTGCTGCCCGGCATTCTGCTCATCACGATTGCTTCGGGCGTCTCCTACACCGCATTCCGGCTCTTCCTGGATACGAAGAGCGGCATCTTCGAGCGATTCCAGTCCATGCCGATCGCACGGTCGTCTGTGCTGTGGGCGCACGTGGGGACCTCGCTGGTCGCCAATTTGATCTCGCTCCTCGTCGTCGTGCTCGTCGCCCTCCTCATGGGCTTCCGCTCGGGGGCGGGAGTGCTGGCGTGGCTCGCGGTCGCCGGCATCCTGATCTTGTTCACCCTGGCGTTGACGTGGCTCGCCGTAATCCCCGGTCTCTCCGCGAAGTCCGCGGACGGCGCAATCGCGTTCTCCTACCCGCTCATCTTCCTGCCGTTCATCAGCTCGGCATTCGTGCCCACCGACACCATGCCCGGTCCGGTGCGCGCCTTCGCCGAGTACCAGCCGGTGACGTCCATCGTCAACGCGATCCGCGACCTGTTCACACAGCAGCCGGTAGGCACCGACATCTGGATCGCCCTTGCCTGGTGTGTCGGCATCCTCATCGTCGCGTACATCTTCGCCATGGTCATTTACCGCCGCAGGATCTCCTAGACGATTGGCCGCCGACTGGGTCCATGATCATGGTCGACTTCCTTCAAGAGGAATTCGGTTCAGTTGTTGGCTGATGACGATCTTCCGCCGCCTCTGCGATGTACTCGCTTGGCGGGCGGCGTAGCTCGGTGTACCGCCGGGTGACCGCAATGTCGTATTCGCCCAGCCCGAGACGCGTGAGTTCGGCGAAGGCTGCGCGGACGGCGGGCAGCAGAGCGGGGTGGGTATCGGTGGCTTCGATGGCTGCGGTTGCGAAGTCGAGGTCCTTGACCATGTAGCGTGCGATTCCCGAAGGTGAGTAGTCCTCGGTCACCAGTCGCTCGCGGCGGGTATCGAGCAGCCGGCTACCCGCGTAACCGCCGGCCAGCAGTGTGAACAGTTGGTCGAGGTCGAGGCCGCTGCGGTGAGCCAGTACGGCCGCCTCACCTAAGGCCAAGATGGTTGCGGCCACGATCATTTGATTGCACGCCTTTGCAACCTGGCCTGAGCCCAGTGGACCAAGGTGGACCGGGTTGCCGCAGGCAGACAGGATCGGAATGGCCTGCGCCACATCGTCGTCGGCGCCGCCAACCATGATCGATAAGGTTCCAGCGACAGCTCCGTCACTGCCACCGGACACGGGGGCATCGACAACGGCAACGACGCTGTGACTGGCTCTCTGCAGACGGTGGGCGAGTTCCCGAACACCGGTTGGTGAGGACGTCGAGGAGATGATCAGCAGCATGTGATCAAAGCTGCCGGCGAGGACGCCGTCGGGACCGCTCAGTACTGCTTCAACCTCGGGGAGGTCCGGCAGCATCAACAAGATGGCGTCAACGCTCGAGGCGAGCGAACGTGGAGTGTCGTGCCAGACGGCGCCAGCACCCAGCAGGCCGCTATACCTGGCCTTATCTCTTCCTGTGATGGCGACGGCCGTGGCGCCCTTCGATAGCAGGTTGGCTGCCATCGGTCGTCCCATGACGCCGAGTCCGATTACTCCGACGCGTGGTCGCTTGGCCGAGCCTGGCGCCGATGCCATAGCCACATGATAACCAGATGGTCACTCCTAGGAACACTGTTCAACTACGAGAACCCCAGCTACCCTAGCGAGCAGGGATAGCGTCGGTCGATTTTGGTGAGGTCCAATGGTGGCGACTCGAGACCAGAAGCTGCGCGTTGTGGTTGCGACGCCGCTGAGCGAAGAGAACTGCGCTTTGATCGAGCGGCTGGAGCCTCGCGTCTCGCTCATCCGTGATCAGTCGCTATATCCGCCCATGCGGCATCCCGCCGATTTCAATGGGGACCCACAGTTCCAACGCAGCGCTGCACAACAGCAAGCGTTCGAGTCGATGCTCGACAGCGCTGAAGCGCTTTACGGAATTCCGGACGTCGATCCGGCGGCGCTCAACCGCACGGCACGGGCCAACCCGCGTTTGCGCTGGGTGCATGCGATGGCGGCCGGCGGCGGCAGCCACGTGAAAGCCGCCAATTTAGATTCTGACCAGCTGAACCGGATCAAGTTCACCACTTCCGCGGGTGTGCACGGCGGGCCCTTGGCAGAGTTCGCTGTCTTCGGAGTCTTGGCGGGCGCTAAGACTCTCGGGCGCTTGCTCCACCAGCAAAATGAGCGGCGCTGGACGGGCCGGTGGGAGATGCAACAAGTGTCGGAGATGACGGTGCTGGTTGTTGGTCTCGGTGGCATCGGTGCACAGGTGGCGCGGATGCTGTCGGCCCTCGGGGCGTCGGTGATCGGCACCAGCCGGCATGCACGCCCGGTGGACCACGTCGACCGGATCATCCATGTGGAGGAGATCGCCGACACTGTTGCTGACGTCGACGCCATCGTTTTGACCTTGCCCGGCACCGCAGCCACCGAGAAGCTCATCGGGGTCGACGTTCTAGCGAAGGTTCGACCTGGAACGATCGTGGTCAACGTGGGCCGCGGCACCGTCATCGACGAGGACGCGCTCATTGACGCACTGCGTGATGGTCGGATCGGCTTCGCCGCTCTCGATGTGTTCGCCGTTGAGCCGCTGCCTGTTGAGAGCCCACTGTGGTCGGAGCCTAATGTGCTGGTCAGCCCGCACACGGCGGCCTTGAACGTGGCCGAAGATAGGCTCATCGCCGAACTGTTCGCCGCTAACGCCACGCGGCTCCTAGACGGCGAGCCATTGATCAACGAAGTAGACACGATTGACTTCTATTGATTCTCGCCCCGCCTCCGAGCGGACCGCCGCCCCGGCAGTCACCCGTGCCCTCCGCATCCTGACCCTCTTGCAAGAGGCCGACGGGCAGCCTATTCCCCTTGGGGAGATCGCCCGAGGTATCGGCGCTGCGAAATCCTCGACGTTCAACCTCTGCCAGGCTCTCGAAGAGGGCAACATGATCGTCCGCACCTCGACTGGCTATCTCTTGGGCCGGCGGACGGTGGAGCTCGGCGGCTCCTACATCAGCCGGTTCAACCCGGTTCGAGACTTTTACTCCTTCTGTGCCGCGGCGCCGCTGCTGCGCCACGAACTCGTCCAGATCGCGGTCTTGGACGGCACCGACGTGTTCTACTTGGCCCGTCACGAAGGGCGCGCCCCAATGCGGATGGCCGCCGGAATCGGCAGTCGCTTCCCAGCGGCTCCGACGGCGGTCGGCAACGCTTTGTTGACCACGCTTACCGATTCGGAGATTGCCGGAAGATTCACCGGACCTCAGCACTTCCCCCGTCTCACCGACCGCAGCGTGCAGAACCTCAGTGAGCTGTTGACCAGAGTCCGGACTGCCCGCGAACGCGGGTACGCCACCGACGACAACGGCGTCCACTCCGGCGTCTATTGCGTGGCTACCGTCATCCCACCGTGGGCAAGTGGGGAGCAGCCACTCGCAATCGGGGCCACGCTGATCGCTGATCAAGTTGACGACAACTTCGTGGAGGCGATCGCCGGTGAGCTCAAAGACGCGGTCAGACAGCTGTCGAACCCAATGATGCAATAGACAGCAGGCTGTTCACAGGGTTGTCGTCCGTTCTCTATGCTGTTAGCGTGACGCTCATCCTCTCGTTGGGCCGGAAAGCGCTCGGTGGAGTGCCCCAGCGCAGAGGCGTCTCAAGGGAGATGGGCCTCCATGAGCGAGACCTTTACACCACCGGTTCGCGAAGCAGATGACGCTGAGTACGCCGCGCACGCCACCGGCACCATCTTGGTGTGCCGCTCGATCGGCCCGATAGCCGTCGCCGTGGCCTCTCTGATCGGCATTGTGACCGTCCCGCTTGCCGACCGGATCCCCGCCGCTCCCCATGAGCGAGGCCAAGAAGCGGTGTCCGCGTGAAGCTGTTCGACCTCTCCGGTCGGGTCGCCTTCATCAGCGGCTCGAGTCGGGGAATCGGACTGGCGCTCGCGAAGGGCCTGCTCGAGGCGGGTGCCCGCGTTGTGGTCCACGGACGAGACCCGGACCGGGCAACTACGGCCGCCGCGACGCTGGCGACGTCCACCGGTGGCGAGACACTGGTCAGCACCTTCGACCTCACCGACCAGAGTGAGGTGGACCGGGGTATATCCGATGTCGAGCGGGTCTGGGGGACTCCGGACATTCTTGTCAACAACGCCGGGATCCAGCGGAGGGCTCCGTTCCTCGAGTTCGGACTTGCGGACTGGGACGACCTCCTCGCCACCAACATGACGGCCGCCTTCCTACTCTCCCAACGGGTAGGCCGGGGCATGGTCGCCCGCGGCAGCGGCAAGATCATCAATATCGGATCGGTCCAGAGCCTGCTCGCCCGGCCAAGCATTACGCCGTACAGCGCCACCAAGGGTGGCATCGTCATGTTCACCAAAGGGCTGTGCGCCGACCTGGCACCAGCCGGAATCCAAACCAACGCCATCGCACCGGGCTACTTCGCTACCGAGCTCACCCAGGCCCTGGTCGAGGACGAAGTGTTCACCGAGTGGGTGAAGACGAGGACGCCGGCTGGCCGCTGGGGCGAAGTGGAGGATCTTGTGGGGGCGTTGATCTTCCTCGCGTCACCGGCGTCGGACTTCGTCAACGGGCAGATTCTGTACGTCGACGGCGGCATGACGGCGGTTGTGTGAGATGCGGATCGCGCGGCTGGCCACCAATGGCGGCCCGTGCTACGGCACCTGGACCGACGACGGCTGGGCGCTGATCGGGAACTGGACCGGCGGACCGCCGGTGCCAACCGGTGATGTCATCGCCCACGACCGAGCTCGGTTGATCGTTTACGTCGCAGGCTGGGCGCCGCTCGGTTCTGGAGACGTGATCATGACCGGCGCACCCGACACCGCTGTCCCGGTGAAGCCGACCGACATCGTGAAGATCACGATCGACGGCATCGGGTCGCTCACTAGCGAAGTGGTGTGAGGTGACCGGCGCGCCGACACCGGACATACCCTCCACCTCACTGGGCATTGTCGTGCACGCGGCTCACGATGTCAGAGTGGAATCGGTGCCGCTTCGGCCACCTACAGCGGACGAGGCTATCGTCCAGGTTCGTTACGGCGGCATCTGCGGATCCGACCTGCACTATTGGACCCACGGAGCCGCGGGGGAGTCGGTCCTGCGCGCGCCGATGCTGCTCGGCCACGAGGTCGTCGGCGTCGTGGCACGCGCGGCCGCCGATGGCAGCGGCTTCTCAGCCGGTACCAGGGTTGCCGTCCACCCAGCCAGCCCAGCCGGCGATGGCGTGTCGCGCTATCCGCTGGACCGGCCCAACTTGTCCCCAGCGGGCAGCTATCTCGGAAGCGCGGCCCGGTTCCCGCACACCGACGGCGCCTTCGTGCAGTATTCGTCGTTGCCCGCCCGGATGCTCCGGCGGCTGCCGGACTCGCTCGATCTACGCACCGCTGCCCTTATTGAGCCGGCCTCGGTCGCCTGGCATGCGGTCTCCCGGGCCGGAGATGTCGTCGGCAGGACCGCACTCGTCATCGGCGCCGGCCCGATCGGCGCTCTTGCGGTGGCTGTCTTGAAGACCGCCGGGGCAACCGAGATCGTCGCCGTGGACGTCCACGAGCTGCCTCGCCGCATCGCCGCCCAGCTGGGTGCGGCGCGGACTTTGCCGGCCGACGACGTCGACGGCATTGCCGCAGTGCAAGCAGACATCGTGATCGAGTCCAGCGGCAACCACCGGGGACTGGCCAGCGCAGTCCGCGGCGCCACCCGTGGCGGGCGCGTCGTCATGGTCGGCCTGTTGCCCACCGGCGAACAGCCGGTATTGGTTTCGCTCGCTATCACGCGTGAACTTGAACTTGTCGGATCCTTCCGATTCAACGAAGAAATCGAGGCCGTGATCGACGCGCTCGCCAACCGCAGCCTCTACGTTGACCCAGTCATCACCCACGAGTTCCCCGCAACACAGGCACTCGAGGCCCTCGGAGTTGCCGGCGACGCCTCACGGTCCTCGAAGGTTCTCGTCACGTTCTAGTCACCATTCGCCATCTCCAAACGAGCCGAGAGGCAATGAGCATCATGTCCACCACACTCGGTAGCACCAGCGGAGGGCAGAGCGACTTCCCGCGGCCCTGATCCAGGCTCAGCGAGACTTCGTCGGTGCCCACACTTACCGGCGAACTGACAGGGACGGAATGTTCCATGGAGTTCATTGAACGTGCAGGTCGACCGTCGTCAGCTCCGCTCTTGACGTCACACCGAGCTTGGTGAACACCTTGTGGAGGTGGTACTCCACGGTGCGCCGGCTTAGGAACAGTTTCGCGGCGATGTCGGGGTTGCTGTCGCCTCCGCTGGCGAACAGCGCGATCCGCATCTCCTGGGGCGTCAGCTGGTCGAAGGTGCTTGGATCGCGTTTGCGGGCGGTTTCGCCGCTGGCCCGGAGTTCTGCACGGGCACGTTCGGCCCAAGGCGCAGTGCCGAGCTTCTCGAAGACCTCGAGCGCGTTGCGGAGGTGGGTGCGGGCCTCGACGCGCCGGCGTTGCCGGCGCAGGGCCTCGCCGAGAGCCAGCTCATTGCGGGCGCGCTCGAAAGGTCGCTGCGCGGAGTGATCGTGCCGCAGCGCTGCGTCGAATTGGTCTACCGCGGCATCGGTGTCGGCGAGGAGGCCTTCGCATCTTGCCAATGCGGCCGCTGGAACCGGCAGTCCGCTGCCGGTTGCCCACGCCCCGAACCGCTGCATCACCGCGCTGCACCTTTCCGGTTGGCCGGCGCGTACGGCAGCCTCGACAAGGTCGGGTGTGGCCCAGAGCAGGATTCCTGGATGGCCACCGGCCCCGGTGAGCGTGAGGAGGTGCTGGAGGGCCTCGGTGGGGCGGCCTAGGCCTAATTCCAACAGGCCCAGTGCCCAGTCGGCGGCCGCGCTGACGATCCGCATCCGGCGGGTCTCGGCCAGTGCGTAGGCCTGCTCTGCCACTGCTCGGCAGCCATCCTCATCTCCACGCATCGCGCTGACCAAAGCCAGGCTGCCTAGCGCAGCGCCGGCGTCCAAGCCCACTTCGCCGGCCAGCCTCATTCCCTCCTCGGCATACGCCTCCGCTACTGTCGGTCGGCCAGCGATGGCCTCGGTCCACGCGAGGCGATCCAGCACGGGGGCGAGCATGCCGACAGCTCCGCTGAGCCGGGCCTGGTCGGCGCCGCGCTCGTAGAGGGTGCGCGCCGCGTCAAGCTCGCCCAGATACAACGCGGCGCGACCCGCCCACAGCAGCTGCGCCGGCTCGTTGATGCGCTGCGCGCCCGCCACCACCTCGCGCCACATGGCCGTTCCGCCGGCCGGGTCGCCTCCGAGCGCCCGCGCCAGGCCGCCAAGCAGTGCCACCATCAGCCTGTTCTCAGGTGGCGGCCCGGCAGGAATCGCGGCCGCGAGTGCTCCAACTTCCGCCGCCAGCGCCGGGGTGCCGATGAACGCAGCCGCCTCGCCGGCAAGAACCAGCGTCTCCAAGGCGGTATGAGGATCGGACTCCTGAAACGCCGCAGCGCTGTCGACAAGAAGGCGGTACGCCTTGTCCGGCATGCCGCGCCGCAGTTCGAAGAGCCCGGCGAGCTGCATGACCCTCGCTCGTTGCGCCGGGTCCTCGACCAGTTGCTCCGCCGTGGCGAGCAGGGTGGCGGCGCGGTCCCGCTGGCCGGCGAGCCAGGCGTCCTGCGCTGCGGCGATGAGGCGCCGGCCGCGCTCACCTCGATCTGAGGTTAGCTGCGCGGACCGTTCCAACGCGTCGGCGGCCGCGCCGGCACCGCTGCGGAGGCGGGCGCGGTCCGCGGAATTCTCCAGCTCTGCGGCCACGCTCTCGTTGGGCTCCACAGCGGCTGCGGCCAGGTGCCAGGCCCGACGGTCGACGTCTTCGGTGCCTCCGAGGATCTTCGCGAGGTCGCGGTGGACACCTTGCCGGCTTGCAAAGGTTGCGTGTTGGTACACCGCAGAGCGCACCAGCGGATGCCGGAACTGCAACCTGCTGTTAGAAACCGAGATCAAACCAGCTCGTTCTGCCTCCTCCAGCGCCTCCAGACCGCTGCCCGCCGCAGCCGCGCCCCGCAAGACGGTCGCGAGATCTCCGGTTTCCTCGGCGGCTCCTACGAGCAACAGATGCTGGGCGGCCGGCGACAGCTGCGAGACACGCTCCGCGAAGATGCGCTCGACGCTGCGGCCGAGTGGCAACGGCTCGGGAAGCGCGGCAATCCCCGCACGCTGTGCGGCGGTCAGCATCGCGGGGAGCTCCAGTAACGCGAGTGGGTTCCCCGTCGTCCTGGTCACAAGCTGGTCGCGGACCCGCTCGGCCAGTCCGGGAGCAGTTTCGGAAAGAAGTGCCGCGGCCGCCACGGGCTCAAGGCCAGCCAGACGCAACTCAGGGAGCCCAGCGGCGGTGAAGTTGCGCTGATCATCGTCCCGCGCTCCGAACAACAGCACAACGCCCTCGGCGTCTAGCCGGCGCGCCACAAAAATCAGCGCGTCGGCTGATGGTCCGTCAAGCCACTGCGCATCGTCGACAAGGCAGAGGAGGCCTTCACCGGCTGACACCTCAGAAAGCAGGGTGAGCACGGCGACCGCGACCAGAAAAGGATCGTCGCTGCGACCGGGGGTGAGACCGAATGCGGCGCCCAGCGCCGCGGACTGCGGCGCCGGAAGCGCGGGAAGCTGGTCAATGACGGGATAGAGCAGCTGATGCAGCGCGGCGAAGGGCAGAGTCACCTCCGATTCGATACCGGTCCCGCGAAGCACGCGTAGACCGGCCGCGTGTTCGGCGGCGTACTCCAAAAGCGCCGTTTTCCCGACACCCGGCTCCCCGCGGATGACCAGTGCGGCGCTGTGCGAACGCCGTGCTCCGTCCAGAAGATTTCGCAGGGCGGCACAGTCCGCCTCCCGGCCGTGCAACACCCCTTCAAGTTATCAACGGCACCGATTACCACGGCCGTTGACCGGGCCGGCTACGCCGCCTGGGGGACAGCACGAGGGACCTCACAGATGCGATGGGGCGCGGTGGGACGCCAGTCTGTGCCTCAAAGGCTCATACACGGGAGGTCCCCACAATGTTCAAGACGCTCACCGACACCAGCAAAGCAGCCATCTTCAGCGGGCTGGTGTTGATCTTGGCCGTGGCGGCTGCCCTCGCGATCAACGCTTTCGGACTGGCCTCGAACGAGCTCGCTTGGGGCGCGGTCTGGTCGATCACGCCGGTCTTGGCCACATTGATCATGCTGCTGGTGGTCACCCGGGAGGGGTATTCCCGGAAGGGCTGGCAGTCCCTGGGTCTAGGCCGACTTGGGTTGAGGATGTGGCCGATTGCCTTCTTCGGGACATTGGCGATCACCGTGGCCGCGACGGCCGCCGTCTGGGCGACCCCGCTGGCATCGGTGACCGCACCGGCGGGCGGGATTATCAACTCCGCGGTGAAACTGGTCATTCAGGTGCTCATTCTGGCGACCACCTTCTCCCTCGCCGAAGAGATCGGGATCCGCGGCTACCTGCTGCCCAAGCTGTTGCCGCTGGGACGCAAGCGCGCCCTGCTCGTGTCCGGTCTGGTGTGGGCGACCTGGCATATGCCGCTGATCTTTCTGACCTCCCTGATTCCGGTCGGGAACAAGGTCATCTCCGTGCCCTTGTTCTACGCCGCCGTCGTCGCAGCAAGCTTCTTCTACGGCTACTTGAGAATCGCATCGGGCAGCCTGTGGCCCGCCTCCATCGCACACGCGGCGCACAACAGCGCTTGGGTTTTGATGGTGTCCTTCACCGCTACCTCCTACCCCGTGCTAGTCAACAGCTACCTTCTCGGAGACTCCGGCATCCTGATCACCGCCGGTGCCGCTCTCGGAGCCGTGCTGGTCAGCCGCATGATGCCGCGAGGCGACGACAGGTCCCGCCACGATGCGACCCCGCCTATGCTTGAACCCGTTACGCCAACCGCAGCAACCGCCGCTTCCACGCAGGTCTAGTTATGCCTCAAGCGACACTCCGGCCCTCGCCGGCGCTTCGTCGATGGAAACCGCGGCGGCAGGTGCCCGCGCTGTTGCTCCTGGCGGCGGCCCTGTGCATGGTCCCGACTGTGCCGAGCTACGCCGATCCGTCACCTGCCGCCAGTCCCGACTTCGTCGCAATCGACGCCTACATCGCCCAGGAGATGCGCGACCTACATATCCCCGGCCTTGCTCTCGGCATCGTGCACAACGACGAGATAGTGCACCTTCAGGGCTTCGGGGTGGCTGATCCTTCCGGACGCGTCGTGACGCCGCAGACGCCGTTCATCCTCGCCTCCGCGTCCAAGTCCTTCACGGCCCTGGCGATCATGCAGCTGGTCGAGGACGGAAAGGTGAATCTCGACGCGCCCGTGATGACCTACCTTCCCTCCTTCAGCGTGGGAGATGAGTCGGCATCGAGCCACGATCATGGTCCGCCACCTGCTCAACCACACGAGCGGTCTGCCGGAAGAGCACCGCGTACGAGCCAATGCTCAGCAACGACATGAGCGACGGCGCCCTCAGTGAGCGGGTTGGGGCGCTAAGCGACGCCGAACTCGGCCACGGCGCCGGTCAGGTGTTCGAGTACACCGACGCCAACTACGACACGCTCGGGCTCATCGTCGAGAGAGTCAGCGGACAGACCTATGAGACAAGCATCCGTGAACGGATCTTCGCTCCGTTGGGGATGAGCCACTCGTTCACCGATCAGGTCGACGCACGCCAATCTGGTATGGCCACCGGGCACCGATCCTGGTTCGGATTCCCCAGGCCGTTCGACGCGCCCTATTCGCGGGCCGCGATGCCGAGCAGCTACCTGATCTCCAGCGCCGAAGACGTCACCCACTTCCTCATCAGCCAACTCAACGGCGGAACCTACGATGCCGCGTCCGTCCTTTCCCCGGAGGGGATCGCGGCGATGCACCAGCCCGCGGTCCGCGAAGGCGACCGAGACATCTTCTACGGGATGGGCTGGGAATCCAGAACCCTGGCCGGGGTACCGGTGGTGCGTCACAAGGGCACCAACGCCAACTTCTATGCCGACATGGTGCTTTACAAGGAGGGCGGCTGGGGCATCGTCATTCTGACCAACCTCGATTCGCTCAACTTCAACGGGGGACGCCTGCAAGGGTTGAGTGCCGGCGTACTCAGCCTGCTCAGGGGTGAGGCGCCCCCCGACGTGCAAATGCCGCACCATCCGCTGCTGGCATCGGCCACACTCGTCATCGCCGCAGTGACCGCCCTGATGCTGTTAGCCATGGTCTGGTCGCTATTGACGCTGCGGCGCTCACGTACCCGGCCGCTTCGCCAACCGGGTGGGCCGTGGGCGCTCGGCCTGCGGGTAGTCCTGCCATCGGTGGTCTACCTTGGCTGGGGTCTCGCGCTGTTGATCATTTTCCCGGCCCTGGCGTATCCCTTGGCGCCGACCTTGTTGATCGTGCCGGACCTTGGCTACCTGATCGTGGTCAGCAGCGTGCTGGCGCTGGTCTGGGGTATCGTGCGAGTCCCGCTGGCCTACCTCGCCCTTCGCCGCAGCGAAGGTTGATCACGGTAAGGCGCGTGCTGATGGCTATTCACAAGATCGCTCGTACTGGACGGCGAAGTCCTTCCAGCTCGGCTGCTCACCGACTCCAGCGTCGATGCGCTGAGGCAGGGTCGCGGGCTATACCTGAATCTCGGTTTTAGGTACGGCTGCCCTTGGTCGCGGGCTATACCTGAATCTCGGTTTTTAGGTACGGCTCGACCGCAAATCGTCCGTCGGGTGCGACGGTGGCTGGCCTGACAACGCGCGCGCACGAATGCGACCGCCCGCATCGGCGAAAACGTCTGTTGGCATGTCGAAGTCCGGCGTTACGATCGCGCGATGGCCGGTTATGAACCCCTGACAATCGAATCGGTGTGCAACGCGGGCGTCGACGCCCTCGAGGACGCGGCAGGCGACCTGCCGCTGGGCCGGGTGGAGCTTCGCGGCCTGCCGTTCCTGGTCGGCTCCGACACTCCGTCGAAGGAGCGGTGCTTCGTCGTACCGACAGCGCCGGTCTCGATCGAGGTCGGCCGGACGGCGAGGCGGGTGATCATCGCGCACCGGTTGCTGAAGCCCGGTGGACCGGCAGGGCACGGCGTCGGAACGCCCGTCGCCGACTACGTGTTCCACCTGGCCGGCGGGGAGGCGGTCACCGTGCCGATCCGTGAACGGTTCGAGATCCAGGTCGTGCCGACGGCCTGGGGCAGCAGCCCGTTCCTCGCCGTGGCGGACAGCCACGACAGCAAGGCCGCCCGGTTCGAGGGCCACTGGGACGGTGCCGGCTTCCGGCTCGCCGAGCACGGGCACGGCTGGGCCAGGAGCTTCTATCTGTGGTGTTGGGAGAATCCGCAGCCCGACGTCGTGGTCGAACGCATCGAGCTGATCCCCCGGGACCTGCCGTTCCTGGTCGCCGGCATCACGCTGGGGCAGGCCGAGGAGCATCCGTTCGTGCGCACCCCGTCGCGGCCGGTGCGGCTGGTGGTCACCGACCCCGACCTGGCTGGCCGCGACGACGTGCTCGACGTCGTCGTCGACCGCGGCGTGGCCACCTACCCCCAACCCCTACCAGTCGACGACGACCGCCCCGGCTACGGCGCCGGCAACGCACCACCACCGGCCAGCCCCGCCTACACCCATATCGCCGCGATCCCGTCTGCCACCGTGACGGTACGACAGCGAGACGCCGAACTCGGCCAGATCTCCTGGGCCGACGTCGAGCGCGACGGTCAGGCGGCGACCGATCGGGTGCGGGTGGAGCTGGTCGATCCGGGACGTAACTGGGTCCACGTCAAAGTGCTCGACGACAACACCGGCCAGCCGGTGCCGTGCCGGGTGCATTTCCGCTCCCCCGAAGGCATCCCGTACCAACCCCACGGCCACCACCACCACGTCAACCAGAACCTCGGCAGCTGGCACTACGACGTCGGCGGCGACGTCCGCCTCGGCCAACAGACCTACGCCTACATCGACGGCACCTGCCAGGGCTGGCTACCACGCGGAGACGTGGTGGTCGACGTGGCGCGTGGGTTCGAGTACGCACCACTGCGCGAGACCGTGCGAATCGAACCCGGCCAACGCGACCTCACCCTCCGCCTCCACCGCACCACCGACATGGCTGCCCGCGGCTGGTGGTCCGGCGACTCCCACGTCCACTTCCTCTCCACCTCCGGTGCGCAACTGGAACAGCTCGGGGAGGACCTGCGGGTCGTCAACCTGTTGCAGTCGCAGTGGGGTGCGCTGTTCACCAACACCGAGGACTGGCCCGGTCGTCCCCGCACAGGCGGGAGCCGCGGCAGTGTCATCGACGGCGGCGGCTACTTCACCTACGTCGGACAGGAGAACCGCCAGCACGCGCTCGGGCACCTCGTCCTGTGGGGGCTGACGGAGCCGGTGATGCCGTGGTGCAGCGACGGACCGGACGAGGCCGAGCTCGGCGGTGCGATGGACACCAACCTCAGCGACTGGGCCGACCGCACCCACGCGCAGGGCGGCACCGTCGTCGTCGCGCACTTCCCCAACCCCAACGGCGAACCCGCTGTCCTCGTCGCCACCGGACGCGCCGACGCCGTGGAGATGCTCGCCCAAAGCGACGACGCCCTGCTGGAGTACTACCGCTACCTCAACACCGGCTACCGGCTCCCACTGGTCGGCGGCACAGACAAGATGTCCAACGGCGTGCCGGTCGGCCTCTACCGCACCTACGCGAAGCTGGCCGACGACGAGGAGCTCACCTACGACGGCTGGTGCCGCGCGGTCCGCTCCGGCCGCAGCTTCCTGTCCGGTGGACCGCTGCTCAGCCTGACCGTCGACGGACGTGAACCCGGCGACACCATCGAGCTGTCCGGCCCCGGCACCGTCACCATCGACGCCGCGGTCACGAGCATCTTCCCGCTCCGCACCCTGCAGCTCGTCGCCAACGGCGAAGTGGTCGCAGTCGCCGAACCCGACAGCGATGACAAGCACGCTCTCACCCTCAGCCACGACGTCCGCATAGACAGCAGCACCTGGATCGCCGCCCGCGCCTTCGGCACCCAACACCACCTCGACGACTGGGCCCGGCCCGTCTTCGCCCACACGTCACCCGTCTACGTCGGCTGCGGCGGACCCTGGACCATGGCCGACCCCGACGGACTCCACTACATGCGTACCCTCGTCACCGGCGCCCGCGACTACGTACGCCACACCGCAGCCCGACGCGACGACGCCCTCACCACCCACCACCACGGCGAACCCGACCACGCCGCCTGGCTCGAACGCCCCTTCACCGAAGCACTCAGAGCACTCGACGACCGGCTCTGACGTCAGGCGGACCGCAGGCCGACCGGCCGCATCACCATCCGGGTCGAGCACGCGGTCGGGTCGAACCCTGCGCATGAACAGCAAGCGCTTCGCCCCGAGGCCCCATCTTGGCTACGCTCACAACCATCGCCGGTCGTGACCAGAGGCGATCGGAAGACAGACCCACCCACACAAGTAGCCAGACGGGGCGCATGGCACCCGCGCTGGCGTGCGTGTCAGGATCTGGGCGAGCTTGTTTTCCAGTGGGCACGGCAAGGGGGATCTGATGGGTGGTCTCACCACTCTCGCGGTCGTCGTGGTGGCCTACACCCTTGTGGCGTCAAAGCTGGACCGGTGGTGGATCACCGGTCCGATGGTGTTCGCCGCCGCGGGCGCGATCCTTGGTCCCGGGGTCCTGGATGTTCTTCCGCTCTCGCTGACCAGCGAGTCTGTCCTCATCATCACCGAGCTGACCCTGGCCCTGCTGTTGTTCTCCGATGCGTCGACGGTCCGGCTTCGGGACGTCGAGGGCGATGCAGGTTTGCCCCGCCGACTGCTGTTCATTGGGCTGCCGCTCACTGTGATTGTTGGCGCGCTGTTGGCCTACCTCATGTTTCCAGAGATCGGTTGGGCGGCGGCAGCATTGATCGCCACCATCCTGGCGCCCACCGACGTCGCACTCGGTCTGTCGGTCGTCACCAACAAGGCCGTTCCGGTGCGGATTAGACGAGCGCTCAACGTCGAGAGCGGTCTCAACGATGGGCTTGCGACGCCACTCGTCACTCTCTTCATCGCCATCGTCGTAGCCGAGGAGGATCTGGCCGATACGGCATGGGGGCTCGAAGCATTAAAGCAAATCGGGCTTGCGATCGTCGCCGCGGTCGTTGTCGGATACCTCGGCGGGAAGCTGTTGGCGTTCGCCAACGAACGCAGATGGACATCCGAGGTATTCGACCAGATCGCCATCCTCGCCCTCGCGCTGCTTGCTTACCAGGGCTCGGTCACGATCGGCGGGAACGGGTTCATAGCAGCATTCGCCGGTGGCATCTTGTTCGGGGCCGCCACAAGACAGCGCCTGGCAGAACCCGTCCAGTTCGCTGAGAGGATCGGATTGTCGGCCTCATTTCTGGTGTGGTCGATCTTCGGTGCTCTCTTCGTAGGAGCGCTGCTCACCCAGGACTTCTCAGTTCAACCGATCCTCTACGCAATACTCAGCCTCACCATAATCAGGATGGTGCCGGTAGCGATCGCGCTGATAGGAACGCATCTGCGTGCGACCACCCTGGCATTCATGGGCTGGTTCGGCCCGCGCGGGCTCGCCTCGGTGGTCTTCACGCTCCTTGCCCTGGAGGAGATCGAGCCGGGCGGCTTTAGTGGGACACTCCTACAGACCGTCACGTGGACAATCCTGCTCTCAGTGATATTGCATGGCATCTCGGCGTCGCCGCTCGCTGCTCGGTACGGTGCCTCGATTGCGAAGGCGGGCGACATCCCAGAGAAGGCGCCTGCAGGTGAGCCCCACATCCGGCTTCACGACCTTGGAGGGCGCCACCGCAACGAAAGGCAGCCTTCACTACCTAATCACTGAGCCAGACCGGGCCCTCAGCCCAGCCGCTCAGCTCAGCCCAAGGATCACGCCAGTGAGCCCGCACAACCATCAAGGCGGCTTCATTGGCAAGCAGCGTGCCGTCGACTAGGCGGACGCGACGCACGTTCGAGATCGGTTGACTATGCAGGACGAAGTAGGAGTCGTCGCGGCCCTATTGTGTAAACGAGCGTCCAGACCGGCCCGCCGGGTCCTGCAGCGACGTTACCGCTCGCGGAAGGGGCAGAAGCGATGGTTGCTGACCAGGCGGCGACCGCAGGAGCGGCCGACGGGACCGGGCCACCCTATGCGCGTGATGCAGTTGCCGTTGTCGAAGCGGTCGGCTCCGACGTTGACTCCGGGTTAACCGAGGCTGAGGCCGCGAGCCGGCTGTCGACATTCGGGGCGAACGAAATAGTCAGCGAGAAGCCGCCCTCGATATGGGCGGTGGCGCTGCTTCAGCTACGCGACCCGATGAACATCATGTTGGTGGCCGTGACTTTGGTGAGCATTCTTATTGGTCAGGTGTCCACCGGGATCGTTGTTGGGCTGCTGATCCTTCTCAATGTGGCCCTCGGCACGCGACAGGAGCTTAAGGCGAGGGCAAGCGTCGATGCCCTGTCGAAGATGCAGGTTCCGCAGGCCAGGGTCGTACGCGACGGCGACGTGCGCTTGGTTCCGGCGTCAGAAGTGGTTCCGGGCGACATCGTGTACCTGGAAGCCGGGGACATCATGCCCGCCGACGGCCGCATCGTACGGTCCGCGACCCTGGAGACACAGGAGGCGGCATTGACCGGCGAAAGCGCGCCGATCGGGAAGGATTCGGCGGCACTTGCCTCTGCCGACGTCGCGCTGGGCGACCGTACGAACATGCTGTTCCAGAACACGTCAGTTACCCGAGGGACCGGCTCGATGGTCGTGACGGCGACGGGCATGCAGACCCAGATGGGCCAGATTGCCACGATGC